>NZ_CP066370.1:1462110-2924220 GCF_016406325.1 Shewanella putrefaciens
TTGCTGGCCGCGCTATGTGTTGGTATGACTTATCTATGTGGGAAGTATTTTTATTTGATGGTTCGTTTTCTTAAAAACATAAAAACAAAAATGACTTACGATAACGAAGGTATAGTTTTACGCAAAGGCACTGAAACAAAGCAGTATTCTTGGAATGATTTAAGAGCATCACGTGAATATGCCAGTTGTCAGATTTTCTGCTTAATGGATTTGAGTCAACAACATTTGTTTAGCATATGGGAGTATGCGAGTGGATATCATGAGTTTCGCCAAAAAATGCATGATGAAATTGGCATATAACAAGCGCAATCACAACGGGGCTGAGGCCCTCGATTCGCAACAAGTTGCTCGCGTGTGTTGCGGGCGTTAACCCATAGAAATTTTTATCCGAAACTGACAAGTTAGAGCAAAGGAGCTATCACGCTTTTGTCCCCAAACGTGCTGTGTATTTCTTTAAAACTTACAGGCTACACCGATGCTAAACAGGTGAGCCATGGTGATTAGCGAGACGACCGTCCGCCCCATGGACGGGGCGGTCGAGCATCCACGGAGGGACTTGCTGCGAGTCGACGAGCAAATGCTATGGCACGCCTATAAGTCGGTGCCTGCATACATTAAGTTCCCAACAGCTTAAGTTATAAGTCACTCAGTCGTACTATATTTTGCACTTTTTTCAACGCACTTTTTGTCCCCAAAAGCGTTACGTATGCCTTTTAAATCTATCGGTTACGCTAATGCCAAAAAGGTGAACCATAGTGATTTGCGAGATGACCGTCCACCCCATGGACGCTTTTTGGCATTAATGCCATCGCGGCATTTGTGAACCCTTTCACATCAGACGGGGCGGCCCTGCATTTGAACAACATTCATATTTAACTGCCAGTTCACAGTCCATGACTCTCATTCATAAACCGAGTCATTAGATTGAAGCCTACTTGCCGATTTAGTACGCCTTTTTCTCTGATTATTACACGATAAAAAGGCGATAAAAAAGGGGACCTTAATGGTCCCCAATGAATTGCAGGGGCACTACGTAGAGTAGTGCAGGGCTACCCTCAGGTACTAGTGTGCACCCCTGCGTGTACCTTATCTATGCCATAGGTTTTGCCTTCAGCATGGCAGGTTGCACAAGATTCAATCGGCAAGGTCGCATCTGTCACTGCATCAGCTTCGACAATTGCGCCATTAGTTCTAAAGTGCGCTACCGCTGCTGCATCTGAGTGAGCGTGACAACTACGGCATGATTCAGCCACAGGTGAAATATAGTAATTCCCAACTTTGACTGAACGTTTTGCTGAAGCTAAACCACCGTCATTCGCAAACAGTTTAGTATTATCTTTATGACATGCTGAACATGCAGTTTCGGGAGAAGGATAACCAACTAATTTACCTTCAGCATCACGGAAGATCCCTGCGATAACATCAAAGTTACCACTGTGGAAACGGTGTGATACGGTGAATAAGTCTTTGTTCTTGAAGGTGACATTCGGATTGATTACTTTGCTGCCATCTGTACCTTTATAAACAACGGTTGGATGACCAGATGCACCACTTGTATCATTGTGACAGTGCATACATTGATCAAAGGTGTAAGTGCCATGTCGAGTGCCTTTGATATAGTCCAAGGTGCCATGACATGCGTTACATTTTGCTTCTTCCACAGTAATACGAGCAGGATCAGTCATACGCGCTTTGACGACAGTACTGCTATCTAAGCTGTAAAACTTAACTGGTGCAGTGTTTCCTATTGGATTTGTTGGACCAAATTCAAGCCCTGTCGCATTACAACTGGCCACTTTGCCCGCTTTAATACAGACGTTCGCTTCGGAACCGACATACAGAGTACCTACAGCTTGTGCATCAGGAATCTCTTTAACAAAGGTTAAGACACCATTTGAAAGAGTACCTTGAGCTAGGTTTACACTAATTGCGGTTGGTTTGACATCCCGCCATGCATAGACAGTACCGTCAGTTGCTACGTTACCTAATAGCAGACCGTTAGCAACAAACATACCTGTTGGGTTTGTTGTTGCATTATAGGTGGCTAAACTTGTGCCATTAGGAATAGGTGCGCCATTCATGGTGACATTTGCGGTTAATGTTAATGTTTTCATGCCTAGCGTGGCTGATGGTCCAACGGATGCGCCCGTAAAATCAACGGTAAACAGCGATGCATACTCTGCGCGTTTGCCTACACTGTGTACGGTTTCAGGCGCTAAGCTGCCAGTACCATGACATGCTTTACATTGAGTATCATCCGTCTGCGCTAAACCAAACTCAGAATGGTTTTCTCCTGTGGTAAAGTTCACATTGATATGGCAACCCACACAGGCCTGCGCATAAATATTTGTGTTATAGCTAGGGGCGCCATCATGGCAGGATTTACATTCTTTTAAGTCCGATGGGAAACCAATTTCACCAAAGTATTCTTTTGCTTCACCACTTAGACTACCACTAATGTGATGGCCAGCATGGAGTCTGTGGATCATTGGGCCAAAATCAAACACCCAGCCTTCGGCTAATTGCGCTTCAGTCGGTACAAGATCTGGGTTATGGCAAGCGACACAGTTTTCAACACTTTGATAGTTGTGGTGAGCTTCAATTTTCGCAATATGGCCATCGACTTCGCCATGACACTTGATACATGCGGCACTGCTTACTGTATCTTTTGCTGATACTGCTAATTCATCGGTAGCAGGAATAAAGTCAACAGGTGCAGACAATACTTTGTCAGATAAAGCGACACCAGTGCTATTTACGATGTTGTAGGCTCGCAAGATAACTCTGTGCAATGCATTCGGATTATCGTTTGGATTGATGATTGGTGCGGCACCAGAATAAGTCCAACTCGCCGTATAGCTGCCTGGATTATTTACATCTTCAGTTAAAGTACAAGCGTTTTTAGTACCGTTAAGGCCCGTTAAAGTACAAGTTAATGAAGTACCAGCTTGATTTGCTGTTGCATTATTCTGCCATTCAATTGGTGCACCCGTACCTGAAGTGTTTTCATTGGCGGTTAAGGAGTAAATGGCTATTTTGTCGAGTCCCATAAAGGGAACATCTTTACCTGCATTTTTACCTGTTAATGAAAACTTAATACTGAATCCTTCACTGCTCGTTACCTTGATATCTTGAGGACTTACAGTAAATTTGAGGTCGGTAATTGAGTCAGCGGTTTTAGCAAATGTTCCTGCTGGTGCCCCTGGCGTACCAGGTGTTCCGGGGGTGCCTGGCGTTCCAGGAGTACCTGGTGTACCAGGTGCGCCATCTTTACCATCATCCCCGTCTCCGCAGGCGGTTAAACATAGAGCACTGGTGAGTGCCAGTACCAGTAGAGATTTATTGTAGTTTTTCATCATCGCGTCCCTTTTCTTTCTATAAGACTGCGTGTGCAGCGTCTCTAATATAGGGCGAACCATCTACTTATAAAGTGGTATTTGTGAGTTTGTATCTGATATGTGAAGGATGATTTAACAACTTAAAATGGTAATTTCAAAAGATGAATTTAATCATTATGAAAAATTAAATAGCCCAAAATAAATGTGATGAATATTGCAAATATTTACGTTGATTTTTAATAAATTAATTAGATTAATTTTCATTTAAGCATCAGCCTGAATAATATTTGGCTTTTATTTTTGAGATGCACAATAGATAGCGCATTTTTATCGGAGATAACTTAATAAATTGGCATGTATGGAGAATGAAACGAGGATAAAATAACAAGGCTAACATTATGTTAACCTTGAAGCATCTCTCTGCGGTTTTATAGGGTTGGGATAAGTGTTGTGATAAGTGGACTAACGACAATATCGCATTGTGTTTGGCTGTAGCGTCTACGAGCCCTTGGCTTTTCAACTAAATAATATTGCGGCGGCAACATAGAATCGTGTAAGCGGTGTAGCTCAGTGAGTGATAATGGCACTAGCTTGAGCCCGGGCATATGCTTCACTGTGTGCATATCGATACTTGAACAAAATGCCACACTTTGTATCGTGAGCAAGTGGGCGTACCATTCCTCCCTATCTATAACTCTATCAATTGAAGGTAATAGTATACCTTGGCGTTGGCAGAAAAATTCAAGTGGATCGACTTTGCTATTAAACCCTTTCAGATCTAAGCATAAAAATGGATGGCGGCAAATATGCTCTAGTGTAATACTTAATTCAGTTTGCCAGATTGGATGATGTTTTGAAGCCACAACATAGATCCCTGATATACAACCCAATCTTGTATAGCTTAATTCTTTATTATCGGCATTTTCTAAGGTAATTCCAAAATCTAGTTCGCCTGCGTGAATTAATTCAGCACTATTTTCTTGCCATTTATGTAATCGTATTTTACCTAATTGGGTTATCACATCTGGTGAGCTAAGTTGTGGTGCTAAGAAACTCAGTAACTCATTACTGACAGCAATATGTAAGGGTAAATCTGTTGTGTTATGGGTATTTTGGATTTGAAGTGCTGATTGCTCAAGATTGTAAACTGAGTTTGTAAATTGGCAAATTGCGGCGTATAAACTTTCGGCTAAAGGTGTCGGTTTTAGCCCTTGCTGGCGCCGGTAGAATAGCTCATCGTTAAAGGTCAAACGTAATGCATTAAGACAACGGCTAATCTTGGGTGCTGAAACATCCAGCGCTTTAGCTGCACTATTGGCGTGTCCAGTATCGAAAATTGTCTTAAAAACCAGTAAAGTAAACACATCAAGTTCACAGATTTGTTTTAGTAACGGGTTGCTCATTTTTTATTGCCCTATAATGACTCTAAATGTGCGCTTGTTTATTTTATTATTCAGCTTTGCGCACTTAACCTTTAATACGTTACTCCTATCGATTTATAAAAAACCACTGAAACACCATATCGATAGCGCCTTTTTAGGCGTTAACGTTAGCATTAGTTGTACGGATTAACTGTGACTTCATTTGCAAAGTAACAAATATTTAACCATTGTAAATTACTACGAAAGGGGTAGGGCGCATCAGGTAGGATGAGGTTGATTTTGTACTAGCTCGAAAGGCCAAATGATAGGCAAGTTTATGGAAAATCTGTGGGTTAATTTTTGTGGCAAATAAGCGTTTCTTGCGGGGAAGGGAGAGTATGTGTTCGAATTGTCGACGTATCTTCTTTGATCCTTAATCCGATAAATTGCCCACCCTCCATAATTTGCATGGATGTACTGGCCACTTCTCCATCGACTATGCCATTACGTTGGATCACTAAACGCTCACAGATCAAACGGCCTTTAAAGTATCCATTGACCATAAATTCTTGGCATTTAATTTCCCCTTGGACATTTCCCCCTTGTTCTATGGTGATATTGGCATTTGACAGTATTTGACCACAGATTTCACCACCAATGAGCACATCACCTGAAAACTCAATATTGCCAGTGAGTTTAGTGCCGTTTGCAATAAAACTTAGCGCAAGTTTTGGCTTAGGGGTAAAAAAGGATTTTTTCCCAAACATAATAAGGTCATCCAATCTAATTAGGCGCGAGATCTTAGCGTAAATCAAAGTATAAGCACAGCTAAGTGTCGACGTATTTTTTAGGTATTCATTCTATTGATTTAATTGCGATAGCTTGACTTGGACAGGGGGCCACGCAGGCACCGCAACCTGTGCATTGTTCGAGATTGATCGTCGGGCTGGGAGCCTTGCCTACACTGAGGATGAAACTAATCGCTCGGGGTTCACAGGCATCCTTACAGCTTTGGCACCATATCCCTTGATAAGTTAAGCAATTCTCTTGGATCTGTGCTTTGATTTGCCATGCTGTTTGGGTCAGATCAAAAATATCTTCAGGACAATGTTTTGCACAAAGGGTACAGAAAGTGCATTCATTGTTATTAAAAGATATTTCAGGATATCCACCATCACCTTTCACAATAATTTGAGTTTCACAGGCATTAATACAGGCAGAACAGCGAGTGCACACATCGGTGAACTCGATATCATCACGTACCCAAGGCGGTCTTAGCGCATTATTTCTTCGGCGGCTAAAAAGGTTACGGCGACTGTGATTAATACTCTGCGTCATGTTGTTCTTCTGTATGTCGATCATTCACAACAAAAATAATGGTTTAGATGATAATAAAAATGGCCTGTGATATTTCTACAAGCCATTTATTTTATTATCCTTTATATCCATTTGGATTGGTTGATTGCCAATGCCAACTACTATTAGCCATATCTTCTAGAGTATGGGTTGCATGCCAGCCTAGGCTTTGCTTCGCGTGAGTGGGATCGGCATAACAAGCGGCAATATCACCGGGGCGACGCGGCGCAATTTGATAGGCAATCGTTTTACCGCAGGCTTTTTCAAAGGCTTTAACCATATCTAATACACTGTAACCTTGACCTGTACCTAAGTTATAAGTGACAAGGCCCGGTCTTGTGGCGAGTTTCTCAAGGGCTTTTAAATGGCCTTTGGCTAAATCCACCACATGGATATAGTCACGTACACCCGTACCATCGTGAGTTGGATAATCATGGCCAAATACGCTTAAGACGGCACGTTTACCTACTGCAACTTGGGCAATAAATGGCATCAAGTTATTAGGAATATCGTTAGGGTCTTCACCTATCAGGCCACTGGAGTGGGCTCCGACGGGATTAAAATAACGAAGGCGTGCAATATTCCAACTTGGATCGCTATGGTGAAGATCTGCCAATATATGTTCAACCATTAGTTTAGATTGGCCATAGGGATTGGTTGCCCCTGTTGGGAAATCTTCAGTAATAGGCAAGCTTGCAGGATCACCATAGACGGTTGCTGATGAGCTAAAAACAAGATTTTTCACCTTAAACTCCGCCATAACTTGGCAGAGGACTAAGGTACCAGTGACATTATTCTCATAATATTTAAGGGGTTTAGCAACAGATTCTCCCACTGCTTTTAGCCCTGCAAAATGGATCACAGAGTCGATAGCATGATCACTAAAGACTTTTTGTAATAATGCTTTATTAAGAATATCGCCCTGATAAAACGTGACCGATTTACCTGTTATCCGTTCAACACGGTTTAATGCTTCGATGCTCGAATTAGACAAGTTGTCTAAAACGATTACCTCGCTACCCGCTTTGAGTAATTCAACAACGGTATGGGTGCCAATATAGCCAGCACCTCCGGTCACTAAAATCGTCATTATTTAATTCCTTTTACAACGTTTTTTAAATAGTGCGCAAAATCTTCACCGATCTCGCTGTGGCGCAGGGCATATTCAACGTTAGCACGCATATAACCTTGTTTGTTACCGCAGTCGTGGCTCTTACCTTCCATGTAGTAAGCATTTACGGTTTCTTGCTTCATTAACATAGCAATCGCATCCGTTAATTGGATTTCATCGCCCGCACCTGCAGGTGTTTTGGCTAGTAATGGCCAGATGCTGGCAGGTAATACATAACGACCAACAACGGCTAAGTTAGAAGGCGCTTCATCTACTGGTGGTTTTTCTACCAGTTCGACTAATGGTTCAGATTCACCTGGTTGTAAATCATGGCCATTCACATCGGCAATACCGTATTGGTTGACCATGTTGTGTGGCACACCTTCAACCATGATCTGGCCCACTTGCGTCTCATCAAAAAGCTCAACCATCGCAGCCAAGTTGTCTTTGCTGAGGTTGCAACTTGCATCATCGATGATGACGTCAGGTAGCAATACGGCAAAAGGAGCGTCACCTACAACGGATTTGGCACATAAAATAGCATGACCTAAACCTTTAGCCTGGGATTGGCGAACACTGATCACAGTTACATCTTTAGGACAAATAGACTGAACAGCTTCTAGCAGTTGACGCTTTACACGGCGTTCTAGCTGGGCTTCTAATTCAAAACTGGTATCGAAATGGTTTTCGATGGAGTTTTTACTGGCATGAGTTACGAGTACAATTTCTTTGATCCCAGCCGCAATAGCTTCACTGACGACATACTGAATCAATGGCTTATCAACAACGGGTAGCATTTCCTTGGGAATAGCTTTGGTCGCGGGAAGCATACGAGTGCCTAGGCCTGCGACAGGAATAACGGCTTTACGAATTTGATGTTGTTTCATTGCGAACCTTTTAGGTCAAGGAGAGGCGGTTAATGGCCAATATTGTAAATGACCTGCACAGAAAAGCTATTTACAAACACTGAATTTTATCAGTATTTCGGTGTTTTATCAGTCGTTAGTCTTACATGTAACATTAAGAGTTATATATTGTTGGCAATAAACTTTCGTTTATTGAGGATTGCAATGATTTTGTAATATTTGCTTTACGTTTACGTCACAAGATTGATTGAACAATAAAGTGTGAGGGAGTTAACAAAAAACAAGGCTTAGCTCACTATTGACACTATCAGCGTCAGTATGAAGTGAATGATATGACTAAAGGAACCACCTACATCGCCCGCAAGGCTGATGACACTGGGTATATAGATTACTCGCAAGAAGAGCATGATATTTGGAGCCAACTTTACGCCCGCCAAGCGGTTAATCTCCCTGGCCGAGCTTGTCTGGAATACCTTAATGGACTCGATGCGTTAGCGATGCCAAAGGATCGTATTCCACAACTCGCTGAAGTTGATCTTGTATTACAGGCAACAACAGGCTGGAAAACGGCAGCAGTACCCGCACTAATATCATTCGGCCACTTTTTTGAACTCTTAGCGAATAAAGCGTTTCCAGTGGCGACATTCATTCGCCGTAAGGAAGAGTTTGATTACCTGCAAGAACCAGATATTTTTCACGAAATTTTTGGTCATTGCCCTTTGCTTACCAATCCTTCATTTGCCAATTTTTCGCATATGTATGGCCAATTGGGTTTAAATGCTAGCAAAGAAGAACGGATATTTTTAGCGCGTTTATACTGGTTTACCGTTGAGTTTGGCTTACTTCAACCAAAAGAGGGCCCCTTATGTATCTATGGCGGTGGCATTTTAAGTTCACCCGGTGAAACCCTATATGCAATGGAGAGCGAAGTACCCGAACGTAGGCCCTTTGATTTACTGGATGTGCTGCGCACACCTTACCGAATCGATATTATGCAACCGATTTACTATGTGATTGAGCATATTGAGATGTTGGATGACATTGCCAAAATGGACATTATGAGTTATGTCACTAAGGCTCGTCAGTTAGGTTTATTTCCCCCTAAATATCCTCCGAAAGCGAAGGCGAGTTAATCATAATTTGCTGGATGATTTGGTTTAGTTATTTGATAAGTAATGAGTAAAGTGCAACTGAATGCCCCTATAGCGGTTGCCAAGAGGAGTAAGTATGACTGTGTTATCTGATATGAAATGTGAAGCGTGCCAAGCCGATGCGCCTAAAGTGACCGATGAGGAATTGGCCGAACTTGTGCGGATGATCCCTGACTGGAGCGTGCAGGTCCGCGACGGTATTATGCAACTTGAGCGAGTGTATAAGTTTAAAAACTTTAAACTCGCAATGGCATTTACGAATAAATTGGCTGAGTTAGCAGAAGAAGAATTTCATCATCCCGGTATATTCACTGAGTGGGGTAAAGTCACTGTGACTTGGTGGTCACACTCTATCAAGGGATTGCACCGGAATGACTTTATTATGGCAGCCAAGACTGACCAGTTATTAGGTTAAAATCTTATTTTTGAAAATCAGCGGGTTAACTTTGCTTTTTCGCTGATTTTATCTTCCTGTTACAAATGTGCTGTAAACTTGACTTGCCACTTTCTATTTTACCTTCTAACGTATACACGCCTAGCTATAAATCTATCGTTTACGTTTGCGTAAAGCTAAACTGCTAACTAAGCAATTATCGCTTTTACTAATATGTATGGATAATAGCTCTGCACGGGTTATCCCAAAATTCAAATCAAAAAGGGAATATCAGTCATTATGCGCTTGGAAGTCAGTTGTCAAGATCGCGTGGGTTTAGCGAAAGATATTTTAGTCGTGTTAGAACGCTATGGCATTAATTTGATTGCCATAGATGTCAGTAACCAAGGCTTTTTGTACCTACAGTTTGCTGAAATCAGTTTTGAAACCTTAAGTGCTTTGATGCCACAAATTCGCAAAGTGGAAAGTGTTCACGATGTGCGTACCGTGTCGTTTATGCCATCAGAACAAGAACATTACGCCCTAAAAACCCTTCTAAAAACATTACCCGATTCCGTTTTCTCCATTGATGTCAAAGCCCGTATTCGTATTGTAAATGAGTCTGCGTTATTGAATATTGGTATGGGGGAGCATGAAGTACTTGATGAGTCATTAAATCATTGGGTACAAGGTTTCAACTTCAGCCGTTGGTTAAGTGAAAGCCAAGTATTGCCGCAAGCGGCACGAGTACAAATTGGCCCTAATGAGTATCTTGCCGAAATGCTGCCTATCTATCTGCCTGATGACGATGATAAAACCATCCTTGTGGGTGCAGTGGTATCACTAAAATCTCCCGCACGTGTCGGTAAACAATTTAATGCATTGCAAAATCAAACAATGGGTTTTGAAAATGTGTTAGCCAGCAGTGACAAAATGAAAGAGGTACTTAAGCAAGCGCGGCGTATGGCACAACTTGATGCGCCGTTATTGATAACGGGAGAAACGGGTACTGGTAAAGAATTAATGGCTAGAGCGAGTCACGATGCCAGCATGCGTCGCGAAAAACCGTTTATTGCCATTAACTGCGCAGCTTTACCCGACAGCGCCGCAGAAGAAGAATTATTTGGTTATGTCAGTCAGGGCAAAGTCGTCAAAAGAGGATTCTTTGAGGAAGCTAAGGGGGGCACAGTATTTCTCGATGAAGTGGCGGAAATGTCTAAGGCTGCTCAAGTTAAGCTGCTTCGGCTATTGCAAGATGGCACTTTTAGACGTATTGGCGGTGATGAAGAAGTCCGTGCGGATGTGCGGATTATCTGCTCTACCCAGAAAAATTTAGCCGAACTGTGCCAAACCGGTGAGTTTAGGGAAGATTTGTATTATCGCATCCATGTACTGAGCTACCACATTCCCTCATTACGCGAACGCAAGGTGGATATTATCCCGTTAACTGAAATGTTCCTTGAACATTATAGCCAACAGTTATCGAGCCCTGTGCGCCGCATCTCGGCCCAGTGCCGCGATCATTTGCTCACCTACGCTTGGCCGGGTAACGTGCGTCAATTAAAGAATGCCGTATTTAGAGCGGTGTCAATGTGGGATGGTTCGGCCGAGTTGACGGTGGAACAGCTTAAATTGCCTTCCTACGCCGAAGGTTTTGGTTACTTTGATAATGAATTTGAAGGTAATCTCGATGATGCAATGAAGCAGTTTGAGGCGAGTCTATTGCGCCGATTATATCCGGCCTATCCGAGCACTCGCCAGTTGGCGAAAAAGCTCGGTGTGTCACACACTGCTATTGCCAATAAACTGCGTGAATACAAAATAACCAAGCGTCGTTAGATAGTGTATCGCTGGCTTGATGCGATAGATGTAACCGTATCGTTCCACTTAGTTGCCGACTTTTCAGGCATATTGCTTACCGAGATATTGATAAGCGGCAACTGGGTTATAAACGTAATGATTAGTTTACGAAATGTGAAACAAGTGTTCTAAATGTGATTTGTGTCACGCTATAGGAATCTTGGTCGGTATCGGGTATTTCTACGCGCAATAAAGACACTGCAACACTCAAGGGAACATGTATCTGTTAGCGCAAACGGCATAAAAGAGTGTGTCCTTAAGTGAGTCAAATTTAGAAAAATAGAATATCAGCTGGGTGACGCAGCGCGTTTCCCTGCACAATAAAATTGTACGCTTAGCCCAAGAGCACTGGAGCCAATATGAAACTTGCTAGTTATAACAATGGTCGCCGCGATGGTCAGTTGATGTTAGTCAGCCGCGATCTCACTAAAACGGTTGCCGTACCTGCCATTGCCCATACTATGCAGCAATTACTCGATGGTTGGGATTTACTGAGACCACAATTGCAAGAATTGTACGATGCGTTAAATGAAGGCATGTTGGATAACGCTCAAGCGTTTGATGAGGCCAAGTGTTTATCACCATTACCACGAGCATACCAATGGGCCGATGGTAGCGCCTATGTGAATCATGTTGAGCTAGTCCGTAAAGCCCGTGGCGCAGAAATGCCAGAAACCTTCTGGACCGATCCACTGTTTTATCAGGGCGGCTCCGATAGTTTTATTGCCCCTAAAGCAGATATCCCATTGGCGAGTGAAGACTGGGGTATCGATTTTGAATCTGAAATTGCGGTTATTACCGATGATGTGCCTATGGGGGTGAGTACTGACAATGCAGCTAAGCACATTAAATTGTTGATGTTAGTTAACGATGTGTCATTGCGTAACTTGATCCCGGGTGAACTGGCGAAAGGCTTTGGTTTCTTCCAATCTAAACCATCGAGCAGTTTTTCGCCTGTGGCTGTGACACCGGATGAATTGGGTGTCCGTTGGGAAGATTCGAAAGTGCATTTACCGTTGATCACCTATTTAAATGGTGAATTATTTGGTCGTCCGAATGCAGGCGTCGATATGACCTTTAATTTTAGCCAATTAATTGCCCATGTTGCCAAAACTCGCCCATTAGGAGCAGGTGCTATTATTGGCTCAGGTACGATTTCTAATTATGACCGCAGCGCAGGCTCAAGCTGTTTAGCGGAAAAACGTATGTTAGAAGTGATTGCTGAAGGCAAAGCCACTACGCCATTTATGCGTTTTGGCGACACTGTGCGCATCGAAATGCTCGATGATAACGGAGTGTCGATTTTCGGTTCAATCGATCAAAAAGTAGTTGAATACAAAGCGTAGTTTTTTCCCTTTAAAGCGAATATCGACTCAGGGTAACGGGGCTTAATTGCCCCGTTTTTGTAATGGCATTTATAAGGACATAATTAGATGAAACTATATGGTTATTGGCGTTCCAGTGCAGCTTATCGGGTTCGTATCGCCCTTAATCTCAAGGGGATTTTAGCTGAGCAGTTTTCAGTGCATCTCGTACGTGATGGTGGTGAGCAGCATACGGCGGCCTATCGTGCACTTAATTCACTGGAGTTAGTCCCCACCTTAGTGGTGGGTGATGATGAGGACAGAGATGCGCTAGCTCAATCTTTAGCCATTATTGAATATATTGATGAATTATATCCTCAAACACCGCTATTACCTGCCTCAGCACTCGAACGGGCCCATGTGCGTGCTATGGCGCTGACGGTTGCCTGTGAAATTCATCCACTAAACAACTTACGGGTATTGCAGTACTTAACGCAAACCTTAGCGGTTGATGATACAGCTAAAAATACTTGGTATCACCATTGGGTTGCTATTGGATTTACAGCACTTGAAACTCAGCTTCTGCGCCACAGCGGTCGTTATTGTTTCGGGGACTCAGTGACATTAGCCGATCTTTGTTTAGTACCACAGGTGTATAACGCTCAGCGTTTTAATGTGGATTTAACGCCATATCCGAATATCATGCGCGTGTGGGCAGAGTGTAATCAGCTTGACGCTTTTGCCAATGCTGCGCCAGAGCGCCAAGCGGACGCAATATAACGAATGACGCGGATAAATAGATAATATGAATGGTACTGTTCATGCTCAATATGCTTTTCGTTGACAGTAAACCGAATAGTGATGTGATGAATGAAGCAGAACGAAAGAGTCAGTTACTCGAATGGATAACCCAAGATTGCGAGCGGATGAGGGCGCTTGAACTTGCGTTCCTATGCGCCAAAGTACACTCAATGCCGCAGTGGTGCCTTGCGGCGGGATTTGTACGCAATCTCGTATGGGATCGTTTACATGGATTTCAGTATAGTCTACTTAATGATATTGATTTAATTTATTTTTGCCCCTTAGATACTCGCCCTGAACGTGATAGGGCGATTGAAGCTTATCTCTATAAACAAGCGCCTGATTTACCTTGGTCGGTAAAAAATCAGGCGCGAATGCACCTTAAAAATCAAGATCCCCCTTATCTGTCTTGCATAGATGCCATGACCTATTGGCCGGAATTAGAAACGGCAGTTGGTGTGTGTTATCAAAAAAACACTATTGACCTATTGAGTAATACGCCACGAGTGAATGCCTTAACATTGGTCGCTCCTTTTGGTGTAAATTCACTCTTTGAATTAAAACTGACAGCCAATCCCAGTAGAGCATTATCGATTTTTCATCAACGCGTTTTGGATAAAGGTTGGCTTATTCAATATCCTTTACTTCAATTAATCTATTAATGTTTAACTTGCATATCACGGTTATTTTTATCCCCCCAAGCGTTAAATTTCTCACTTTCCAATAAACCGCATTGGCTTATTTTGCCCACAAATCAGTGTAACTAAAATGTTGCGCTTAAATTTAAGTATTAACCCTTATTAGGTGAATAAGTCGTTACTAATAAATGCTGCGTATCACATAAATTAAAGGGGTATTATCAATAAATGTTTGCGTTTCGTGATTAGGATCCCAAGTGTGATACCTATAAGTGGGTATTGGTGGGGTGGATTGATTTAGATCAATAAAAACAGTGGATATCTCTGGCAGTGTAATCCGTAAATGTTAAGGATGTAATACAAAACAAAAACCTATGTTGTACATATGGAGTATGATGATGAATAAAAATATCGTTTCTACTGTTATCGCTGCGACCCTTTTAGCCGCTGGTTTTACTGCTTCTGTCTCTGCTCATCAAGCCGGTGATATTATCGTGCGTGCGGGTGCCGTAGTTGTTGCCCCAAATGAATCAAGTGATCCAGTTGCTACTTTTGGTGAGTTTAAAGTCAATAATAATACTCAAGTTGGTCTGAACTTTGGTTATATGTTGACCGATAACATTGGGGTTGAGTTATTGGCAGCGACGCCATTTAGCCATGATGTATCACTCGCGGGTGTGGGTAAGATTGCTGAAACGAAACATTTACCACCAACCTTAGTGGTTCAATATTATTTTGGTGACGCACAATCAAAATTACGCCCTTATATTGGTGCAGGCGTGAACTATACAAAGTTCTTTGATAATAAGTTCACTAATGATTTAAATGGGGCTTTAACTGATTTAGATATGAGTGATTCTTGGGGACTTGCAGCGCAGGTTGGCTTAGATTATCAAGTCAATAAAAACTGGTTGGTCAATGGATCAGTTTGGTATGCCAAGATAGACACTGATGTGAAATTTAAATTGGGTGGGGCACCCGTTACCATCGAAACAGATATTGACCCATGGGTTTATATGGTTAGCGTTGGCTACACTTTCTAATTTATTAGAAATAACGAAAAAGGAGCCGAGGGCTCCTTTTTTGTTTGATTGCAATAATGTTTACAATACCAAAGATAACTTAATGCTTAGGCTTTTTAGCCTTCCAATGGCGAGTGTTGTAGATAAACTCGGGCAAAATCTTAGTTAACCAAGCGACAAGGCGCCAGCGTTTGGTGACATAGACACGACGTTTACCTTGTTTCATTGCCTTGATGATTTGCGCTGCGACTTGTGGCAATGGGGCAAGCCACATCGCACTTTGCTGCATCGCAGCTTTATCGAGTAGGCCGAGTTGGATATCGGTGATGGTAATGGGTAACTTAAGGCGCTGGGCATGCATACTTAAGCCCTCAAGGTAGTTCTGTGCAAAGGCTTTTGAGGCGTGATAAGCCACGCTTGGTCCACCGCGCAGGCCTGCAATAGAGTTAATTGCTGCCAATTGGCCATAACCCTGTTCACGAAATAGTCTAAATGCCGTATTGCAGATCGCGGCAAAACCACGCACATTTACGTCGATAATATCTTGCTCTGGTAACCATGGTAACGCGGGATCGTAGCTATTAAGACCTGTATTAACTAAGACTAAGTGTGCTCCACCTAGATTTTGCCACACACTTTCAAGTTGACCAATAATGGCTTGTGGTTGCTCTATCTGCAGCGCAAATACTTGTACTTTTGTGGGCAAGGATGAGGCAAACTCACGTAATGATTCGGGATCTTGAGCAAACAAGGCTAATTCAACCTGCTGTTCAGCCAACTGTTTTGCAAGTTCACGGCTCAAATGTGAGCTAGCGCCCACAATGATTGCAGTTGCTTGGGTCATAAATTTATCGTCAACGAAATGGTGGCTTATGATAGGAACATATGTTCATCAAGACAAGATTTATAGTATGGACATGTGGACATCCAGAAGTCTTTATGTATGATTAGGAGAAACGTAATGAGTCAATGGCTAAAGTTAAGTGCATTGAGATTAGTGGCGCAGAGATTAACTGCAATGGTATTCATCACTGTTGTGGCTTTATTGGCGGGTTGTGCGACACCCAATGCAATTGTCGAAATCAAGGGTGAGGCAATTTACCGTGAGCGCATTGCATTGCCGCCAGAAGCAAAACTAATTGTGCAATTGCTCGATGTATCCAAAATGGATGTGCCTGCAATAGTGATTGCTGAACGGGTTAAACAAGGTGCTGGCACTCCAACACCCTTTAGTTTTGTTATCGGGCGCGATCAGTTTGAGCAAGGGCATACATATGCCATAGGTGCACGAATTATGCTCGGTGATAAGTTACTGTTTATTAATACTCAGGCCTACCATGTTGATCTTAATTCAACCGAGGCCATGACCATAATACTTGAAAAAATCGGCGAGTGATTTGCGGTAAATATAGATAGCAAACGCGCCGAATCCGTTGGTTTTTACGAACAGAAGAGGCGCGGTATGCCGGTTAGAATTCCAGATCATTTGCCCGCAGCAGGGGTATTAGAGTCAGAAAATATTTTCGTTATGTCCGAGACGCGGGCAGCGAATCAAGATATCAGGCCGATGAAGGTGCTGATCTTGAACTTGATGCCGAACAAAATAGAGACCGAAACCCAGTTATTGCGCTTGCTGGGTAACACGCCTTTACAAGTCGATGTGGATTTACTGCGTATTCACGACAAAGAGTCCAAGCATACTTCCATCGATCATATGAATACCTTCTACCGTGACTTTGAAGATGTACGCCACAAAAATTACGACGGCCTTATCATCACAGGAGCACCACTTGGGCAAATCGATTTCGAAGATGTGGTCTATTGGGATCATATTCGTGAAATTATCGATTGGTCCCAAGAGCATGTCACCTCAGTGCTGTTTTTATGTTGGGCGGCCCATGCGGGCCTGTATCATCTCTATGGTTTAAATCGAAAAATATTACAACAGAAGCGTTCTGGCGTGTTTGTACATAGACGTACTTGTCAGCATTTCCCGCTGTTACGTGGTTTTGATGATGAATTTTTTGCACCCCATTCTCGGTTTGCCGAGATGGATGTGGAAGACATTAGACAGCACCCACAGTTGCAAGTGTTAGCGCAATCCGATGAAGCAGGGGCCTATTTAGTACTAAGCCGCAATAATCGTAACTTGTTTGTGATGGGCCATCCTGAGTATCAAAAATCGACCTTAAACGATGAATACCATAGGGATTTAGCACAAGGCTTAAATCCCAATGTGCCACAGAACTATTATCGCAATAACGATCCTGAAGCCGAAGCCATTGCCCGTTGGCACAGCCACGGTAGTTTATTGGTCAGTAATTGGCTTAATTATTATGTTTATCAATTAACACCTTATGACTTAAGTGATATGACGGCGATGACACCGTGGGAATCGCGCCAAGAAACATTGCCTTAGACTGTTTTTGGGGAAGACGCGCGTAGTGCAGTGATTCTATTGAATGCACTACGCGTTTACAGTGTTACAACTTAAATTGCGTTACTAATTTATCTAAGTGAATCGATAGCTTCTGCAGGTTTGCACTCGATGCTGTTAGTTCATCAGCAATTTCCGATGTTTCTGTGGTTAATTGATTGATATCTTCCACATTTCGGCTTATTTCAGCCACAACCATAGACTGTTCTTCTGTTGCTGTTGCGACTTGAATATTCATATCGCTGATTTGGCTGATATGCGAGGTGATAAGTGTTAAGGAGTCATTGGCATCATCCGCTTGTTTTACGACCATGCCACTTTGTTCGTGACCACGTTTGATTGCTGACACTGTTTTGGCTGATTGCTCTTGCAGCTTATCGATCATGGTTTGAATTTCATTTGTTGACGATGCCGAACGACTCGCAAGGTTTCGCACCTCATCAGCGACGACAGCAAACCCGCGTCCCGTTTCGCCTGCACGTGCGGCTTCAATCGCGGCATTGAGTGCTAACAGGTTAGTTTGTTCTGAAATACTTCGGATAGTATCCAAAATGCTGCCAATTGAGTTGGTTTGCATGGCTAGCGAGGCAATATCGCTGCTGATATGTTGAATTTCGATTGATAACGAACTCACACCTTGCCGAGCTTGTGCAACAAGATTTGCACCACTATGGGCTTGATTATCGGCTTCTTTAGCCGCATTTGCGGCTTGGGTTGCGTTGTCGGCAATGTTCTCCACTGTAGTACCCATTTCATGGATTGCCGTCGCAATTTGTGTGGTACGGTCACGCTCGTTAATACAATTTCTATGGGTTGCTTGGGCTTTGCTTGTGACATCATTTGCAGTATGGGCAAGTTGACGAGAGTTTTCTGCCACAGCTTCAATCGCGCTGCGTATCTTAAGCACAAACTGATTAAAATGCAGGGCAATATCGCTTAATTCATCATGTCCCTTTAACTCAATCATATTGTGTAAATCAAGTTTGTCGCTGGCAGAAGAAATATGTTGTTGTAATAACGCCACGCGAAGGCGTAGACGACGCAGCATTACAAACCCTAGAAAAATGGAAATAATCAGTGCGACGGCCAATACCACGAACATTTCCATGCGTGTATTTTGGTAGTTTTGTTGACTCTCTACGAAGCTGGCGTTGCCCTGTTGTAGTAACGAGTCAAGAATGGCATCGGTACTCTTTCGCATAATGTTGTAGCTAGCTGCGAATTGATTACGATAAATGTCTTGCGATTTTGCCACGTCTCCGTTTTCCATCGCAGCAAGCATAGGCGCGAGTTCGTCACTTTTGACTTTATCAAAGATGTCGATCAATTTTTGTACTTCGGCACGGGTGATGGGGTTTACTTGGGCGTCACGTGCTGCTTTTAATGCTACATCCATTTCTGGAATATCCTCAGCCCGGGTTTCTGTCACTCGGGTTAATACGCCTTTTTGATCCTTCATCGTTGGTATTTCTTGCAGAATAATAATATCAATGCCCACTCGCATGCGGGGAATTCGGGAAGCGACCTCCGCCATTGACCTTAATGGTGCGCTAGTATTTTCAGCGAGTTTTTTAGTTTGATCTTGCATACCAGATAAGCCTTGAAGCGCCGTCAAGCTGATCAAGATAAGAGCAATACAAGGTATAGCAATAACCCCGATAAACTGGGTCTTAAGCGTCATCTTATTGAGCATGTCTTTCCTTCCTACTTCTATTTAGGGTTATTTGGCTAGGTTGTATAAGGTTAGAGTGTTTGGTATTTCCACTATAGGATAGGAACAATTGTTTGAATATCGATGTTCTTAAATTCCTGCATTGAGTTATGTATTCCTGTTGTTATGCACCTATTTGAGTTAGTTGATAAAAATGCTAACTATCTAGTTGATCATAGTTATTTTGTAGGCAACCACCAAATTGGTTTGTTGATACAGACTCCCTTTTTATCCTCAATTTCCGATTTCGCTGTAAATCCTTACTGACAATTTTCACCCGATAAAATCGATACATTAGACCAAGGAATACTTGCTTTACGTTCGCGTAAACGTCAGAGTGGTTTTATTGTCGATTTTATTAAACGTCCCGAGCAGAGGCGAGCACTAAGCCTGTGGTCAATTTAGGTTGGAGTTTCCATGAGTACTGAACAGTTAAATCAAGATATCGTTATCGTTGCCGCTAAACGCACCCCAATGGGCGGGTTTCAAGGCAGTTTGTCATCCGTTGCATCACCGACTCTAGCCGCGACAGCCATTAAGGGCTTGTTGGCGGAGACTCAATTAGCGGGTGAGCATGTTGATGAAGTCTTGATGGGCTGTGTATTACCTGCAGGTTTAGGTCAAGCGCCTGCGCGTCAGGCAACTTTAGGTGCGGGGCTACCACTTTCTGTGGGGGCGACCACAGTGAACAAGGTCTGTGGCTCAGGCATGAAGACGGTCATGTTAGCCCATGATTTGATTAAAGCGGGCAGTGCAAAAGTGGTGATCGCTGGCGGTATGGAAAGCATGAGCCAAGCACCATATCTCTTGGATAAAGCCCGTAGCGGCATGCGTATGGGCCACGGCAAAATGCTCGACCATATGTTTTTAGACGGTCTTGAAGATGCCTACACGGGTGGCGCTATGGGAACGTTTGCCCAGAAAACCGCCGATGAATTTGGTATTACCCGCGAGCAGATGGATGCTTTCGCCCTAAGCTCGCTCGAAAAAGCCAATGCCGCGATTAACTCGGGCGCCTTTAAGGCCGAAATTACCCCAGTCACAGTTAGTGATCGTCGCGGTGATGTGACTGTCGACACCGACGAGCAACCTGGTAATGCCCGCCCTGAAAAAATTCCTACGCTGCGCCCAGCTTTTAGCAAAGATGGCACTATCACAGCGGCTAACTCTAGCTCGATTTCCGATGGCGCAGCGGCATTGATGTTGACCTCTCGCGGCGAAGCTGAGCGTTTAGGCTTAACTGTATTAGCCACCATTAAAGGCCACACGACCCACGCCCAAGAGCCTTCACTCTTTACCACTGCACCTGTCGGCGCTATGGCGAAATTACTCGCTAATATAGGTTGGTCAACGGATGAGGTGGATTTATTCGAAATCAACGAAGCCTTCGCCATGGTGACTATGCTTGCCGTGTCTGAACTGGGTTTAGATGTGGCTAAGGTTAACGTCAATGGCGGCGCCTGCGCCTTAGGTCATCCTATTGGCTGCTCGGGTTCACGTTTGCTGGTGACCTTAATCCATGCTTTAAAAGCCCGCGGCCTTAAACGCGGTGTTGCCTCGCTGTGTATCGGCGGTGGTGAAGCAACAGCGATGGCCATTGAGGTTTAATTGCAAAGGTTTTAGTCAAATCAGGTTTTAGTTAAATCAACAAGACGGGGCTGGCAAGGGCAATCACTTCCCTTGAGGATAATCATAATATCGCACCGCCAGCCCATCACTCTACAAGGAAAGGATTGCAACATGACCACACAAGTAAAGCATTACATTGACGGCGAGTTTATCCAAGGTACTGGCACATCACAGATTATTGTTACCAATCCCGCGAATAACTCGCCGATTGCTGTGATTAATGCCGCCACTAGCGAAGAAGTTCACGCCGCGATTGCCAGCGCCAAAGCGGCCTTTAAAACCTGGAAAGAAGTGCCAGTGTCTGAACGTGCGCGCGTCATGTTACGTTATCAACATCTGCTAAAAGAACATCACGACGAACTGGCGACCATTCTTGCAAAGGAAACCGGTAAAACCTTCGAAGATGCCAAGGGCGATGTATGGCGTGGTATCGAAGTCGCTGAACATGCTTGTAATGTGGCGTCATTATTGATGGGTGAAACCGTCGAGAACGTCGCGCGTTCAATTGACACTTACAGCTACACTCAACCGCTCGGTGTGTGTGCGGGTATTACGCCATTTAACTTCCCTGCGATGATCCCGTTATGGATGTTCCCATTGGCGATTGCCTGCGGTAACACTTTCATTTTAAAGCCTTCAGAACAAGATCCTATGACGCCGCAGCGTCTGGTTGAGCTGTTTGTTGAGGCGGGCGCACCTAAGGGGGTATTGCAATTAGTGCATGGCGATAAAACCGCCGTAGATATCCTGCTGGCAGACCCTGCGATTAAAGCCATTTCTTTCGTCGGTTCTGTGGCTGTGGGTCAATATATTTATAAAACCGGTACAGATAACTTAAAACGCGTGCAAGCCTTTGCGGGTGCGAAAAACCACTGCGTGATCATGCCAGATGCAAACAAACAGCAAGTGATCAACAATTTAGTTGGCGCTTCTGTGGGCGCGGCGGGTCAGCGCTGTATGGCGATTTCGGTTGCCGTGTTTGTTGGCGCCGCTAAAGAGTGGCTCCCAGAATTAAAAGAAGCCTTAGCCAAA
The DNA here is from genome assembly GCF_016406325.1 of Shewanella putrefaciens. Taxonomy (NCBI): domain Bacteria; kingdom Pseudomonadati; phylum Pseudomonadota; class Gammaproteobacteria; order Alteromonadales; family Shewanellaceae; genus Shewanella; species Shewanella putrefaciens. The sequence goes on from NZ_CP066370.1 coordinate 1,484,101, forward strand.
GTTCGCCCAGGTTTATGGGACGATAAAGAAGCGGGTTATGGTCCGGTTATCAGCCCTGCGGCCAAGGCGCGGGTGCTTAAACTTATCGCCCAAGGTAAAGCCGAAGGTGCCGAGTGTTTACTCGATGGCAGCGATTTTACCGTAGAAGGTTATGAATCCGGTAACTGGATTGGCCCAACCATGTTCAATAAAGTCACTACTGAGATGAGCATTTACAAGGAAGAAATCTTCGGCCCAGTATTGTGCTGCATGGAATCAGACTCCTTAGAAGCCGCCATCGAACTCGTCAATGCCAGCCCTTATGGCAACGGCACGTCTATCTTTACCGCTAGCGGCGCGGCGGCCCGTAAATATCAACACGAAATCGAAGTCGGCCAAGTGGGGATTAACGTGCCTATTCCTGTGCCATTACCTTTCTTCTCATTTACGGGTTGGAAGGGCAGTTTCTACGGCGATCAACATGCTTATGGCAAGCAAGCGGTGCGTTTCTATACCGAGACCAAGACCATCACTTCTCGCTGGTTCGAGTCCGATATCGCCGTAGCTTCAACGCCAAATATGAGCATTAACCTACGCTAAGCTTGGTGATTAATCGATAAACCACGGCGTCTTTACGGCGCCCAATTTATTCAATAAAAAAGTGACCATAGAGTCATAGGAGAGCCCAATGGATTTTAATTTCAACGATGACCAACGCCAGTTTGCCGATCTGGCGCGCCAGTTTGCCTCGGAAGAATTAACCCCGTTCGCCGCCAAGTGGGATGAAGAACATCATTTCCCCAAAGACGTGATCCAAAAAGCCGGTGAGCTGGGTTTTTGCTCTCTGTATTCGCCTGAATCCGAAGGTGGCATGGGCTTATCGCGCCTCGATGCCTCGATTATTTTTGAAGAACTTGCCAAGGGCTGCACCGCGACCACTGCCATGCTGACCATTCACAATATGGCGACTTGGATGGTGACGACTTGGGGCACTGAAACCCTGCGTCAGACTTGGTCTGAGCCGTTAACCACAGGGCAGATGTTAGCGTCATATTGCTTAACTGAGCCGGGCGCGGGTTCGGACGCCGCATCTTTGCAAACCAAAGCGGTGCGCGACGGCGATGAATATGTGATTTCAGGTTCGAAAATGTTTATCTCGGGCGCGGGCGCCACTGAGCTTTTAGTCGTGATGTGCCGTACAGGCCAAGCTGGCCCTAAGGGGATTTCGGCCATTGCGATTCCGGCGGATGCCGCTGGCGTTATCTATGGTAAAGCTGAAGATAAAATGGGCTGGAATGCCCAGCCGACCCGTCAAATCACCTTTGAAAACGTGCGTGTGCCAGTGGCGAACTTGCTCGGTGAAGAAGGCCAAGGTTTTGCGTTCGCGATGAAAGGCTTAGACGGCGGTCGCATCAATATAGCTACCTGTTCTGTGGGGACGGCGCAGTCGGCGTTAGAGCGTGCAACTCAATATATGAATGAGCGTCAGCAATTTGGTAAACCCTTAGCGGCATTTCAAGCGCTACAATTTAAGCTTGCCGATATGGCAACCGAGTTAGTGGCTGCTCGCCAAATGGTGCGCCTTGCGGCCTTTAAACTCGACAGCGGCGATCCTGAAGCCACGGCTTATTGCGCCATGGCGAAACGTTTTGCCACTGATGTGGGTTTTCAAGTCTGCGATGCGGCGCTGCAAATTCATGGTGGATATGGTTATATAAGGGAGTACCCGCTGGAACGTCATTTCCGTGATGTGCGTGTGCATCAGATTTTAGAAGGCACTAACGAAATTATGCGCTTAATTATCGCCCGTCGTTTACTCGATGAAAATGCAGGACAAATCCTGTAAGTCAACGTGCAATATGCGTGACTTACAGGTCGGCGATAACTGAAAAGGAGTCTATAAAGATGGAATATTTAGTTGAACGTATCGAAGGTCATACGGCCATTCTGACGATGAATAATCCACCTGCCAACACTTGGACCGCCGAGAGTTTGCAGGCGCTTAAAGCCAAAGTGCTTGAGCTGAATGCCAATAAAGAGATTTACGCCTTAGTGTTAACGGGCCAAGGGCAAAAGTTCTTCTCCGCCGGCGCCGATTTAAAACTGTTTGCCGACGGAGATAAAGGCAATGCGGCAACGATGGCAAAGCATTTTGGTGAAGCCTTTGAAACCTTAAGTCAATTTCGCGGTGTGTCGATTGCCGCGATTAATGGTTATGCCATGGGCGGCGGCTTAGAAGTCGCGTTGGCCTGCGATATTCGTATCGCCGAAATTCAAGCTGTAATGGCATTACCCGAAGCGACTGTCGGTTTATTACCCTGCGCGGGTGGCACCCAAAATCTGACCGCACTCGTCGGTGAAGGGTGGGCTAAGCGGATGATTTTATGCGGCGAGCGTATCGATGCGACTCAGGCATTGAATCTGCGTTTAGTGGAAGAAGTGGTCGATACTGGCGAAGCGCTTAATGCGGCAATCGCGTTAGCCGTCAAAGTGGCCAATCAAAGCCCAAGCAGCGTGACAGCGTGTAAGACGCTTATTCAAGCGGGACGCACTATGGCGCGTAGCCAAGCCTTACCGATTGAGCGTGAGTTATTTGTCGGATTATTTGATACCGAAGATCAGGCCGAAGGCGTGAATGCGTTTTTGGGGAAACGTAAAGCTGATTGGAGAAACCGCTAATGACGAATGTAGTAGATAATGACGTGGTCGAGCATGTCGCAAATCAGGTCACGACCACACAAAATGTGGTGTTTCAAACCTTAGCCACTGCTTCTGGCAAATTGGTTGGTGTGGTCACACTCAATGTGGAAAAAGCCCTCAACGCCTTAGACTTAGACATGGTGCGCGCCATGACGGCGCAGCTTAACCTGTGGAAGAAAGATCCCCTTATCGCTTGCATCGTATTAGATGGCAGCGGTGAGAAGGCATTTTGTGCCGGGGGTGATGTGCGCGCTTTATACCATGCTTCCATTGCCGCTAAGGGACAAGTGACTGAGGAAGCAAAGGTTTTCTTCGAAGAGGAATATCGCCTCGATTATCTACTGCATACCTTTGGCAAACCTGTGTTGGTGTGGGGCGATGGCATTGTCATGGGCGGCGGCCTCGGTTTGATGGCGGGCGCCAGCCACAGAGTCGTTACCGAAACCTCGCGTATCGCTATGCCAGAAGTCACCATCGGCCTGTATCCCGATGTGGGCGGCAGTTATTTCCTTAATCGTATGCAGGGCAAGATGGGATTGTTTTTGGGGTTGACCGCCTATCAACTCAATGCCGCCGATGCCTGTTATGTGGGATTGGCCGATCATTATCTGAACCGCGATGACAAAGAGCTGATGTTCGATGCCATGGCAACCTTAGATTGGAGCGATACGCCAGCGCTTAATCACCAACGTTTAGATAGCATGATCAACGAGCTGTCTAACCAAGTGGATATTCCTAAGGGCGAGAGTGTATTAGCTGAAAGCCAAGAGATTATCGACAGGTTGATGGCGGGGAGTTTACAAGATATTGCAGCACGTATGTCAACACTGATATCGGAAGAAAAGTGGCTAATCAAGGCGCGGGATACTTTTCTTGCGGGTAGTCCTATCAGTTGGCATTTAGTCTATATCCAAGCACAGCTTGGTTCAAAATTAAGTCTAGCCCAATGTTTTAAATGGGAATTAACGACAAGTGTTAACGTGTGCGCCCACGGTGATTTCTGTGAAGGTGTACGTGCACTCTTGATCGATAAAGACAAGAAACCTCAATGGCGTTTTAAGGATGTTAACTCAGTGCCCACAGCGGTACTTGAGCAAATATTGGCTTCTCCATGGGGCGAGGCACATCCTTTTAACCAACTGAGTTAAGCGTTTAAGGGCTGGTTGAGTTGGCTAAGCGCTGTGTTTATAGGCTTAGCCAAGTTCACTTTACTCTGTGATAGTGACGGCATCATTAGCGGACTAGCATTATCACAACACTAACAAAGAACAGCACACAGGAGTGATGGCATGAGTACAGTAGCCTTTATCGGTTTAGGTAATATGGGCGGCCCAATGGCGGCCAATTTATTAAAAGCAGGCATGACGGTTCGCGTCTTTGATTTAGTCCCAGAAGCTATGCAGCAATTGGCCGAAAAAGGCGCCTTAGTATCAAGTACCGCCTGCGGCGCTGCGGCGGGTGCAAGTGTGGTGATTACTATGTTGCCTGTGGGCAAGCATGTAAAAAACTTATATTTAGGCAATGGAACAGACAAAGGTCTGCTTGAAGTAGTTGCAGGTGATACCTTGCTCATCGATTGTTCAACCATCGATGCGCAAAGCGCACAACTCGTGGCGGCCGAGGCGGCTAAAAGTGGCATCGAATTTATGGATGCACCGGTTTCTGGCGGCACGGCAGGCGCGGCGGCGGGCACCTTAACTTTTATTTGTGGTGGCTCGGATTCCGCTTTTGAACGTGCACAGCCCGTACTTAAGGCTATGGGTGTGAATATCTTCCACGCAGGCGGTCCAGGGGCGGGGCAAGTCGCGAAAATCTGCAATAACATGCTGTTATCTGTGTTGATGGTCGGTACTTCTGAAGCCCTGCAAATGGGGATTGACCACGGTCTCGATCCCAAAGTGCTATCCGACATTATGAAGGTCAGCAGTGGCGGAAACTGGACGCTAGAGAAGTACAATCCCTGCCCAGGCGTGATGGAAACAGTGCCTTCTTCTAAGGGCTATCAGGGTGGCTTTATGGTAGATTTGATGGTCAAAGATCTCGGTCTGTCACAAGAAGCTGCATTATTGAGCAACTCTAGTACGCCAATGGGCGCTTTAGCCCGCAGCTTGTATGTTAATCATGCAAGACAAGGCAATGGCCGCCGAGATTTTTCCAGTATATTTGAACAATTTGCACCACTTAAAAAATAGACACAGATAACAAGGGATCACCAGATGGATTTAAAAGATAAGGTTGTCGTCATTACTGGCGGCGCGGGTGGCTTAGGCTTAGCAATGGCGCAAAATTTTGCGCAGGCGGGTGCTAAGATAGCGCTTATCGATGTGGACCAAGAAAAACTCGAGCGAGCCTGCGCTGAGCTTGGATCGGACACTGAAGTCCAAGGTTATGCCTTAGACATTACCGACGAAGAAGATGTCGTCGCGGGTTTTGCCTATATTCTCGAAGACTTTGGTCAAGTGAACGTGTTAGTGAACAACGCCGGTATTCTGCGTGATGGCATGTTAGTCAAAGCCAAAGACGGCAAAGTCACTGATCGTATGTCTTACGAGCAATTCCAATCGGTGATCAATGTGAACCTGACTGGTAGTTTCCTCTGTGGCCGAGAGGCCGCAGCGGCCATGATTGAATCGGGTCAAGCGGGGGTGATTGTTAACATCTCTAGCCTTGCTAAGGCGGGCAATATGGGTCAGTCAAACTACGCGGCTTCAAAAGCGGGTGTTGCGGCTATGTCTGTCGGCTGGGCAAAGGAATTAGCACGTTACAATATCCGTAGCGCAGCGGTTGCACCGGGCGTGATCGCAACCGAGATGACGGCGGCAATGAAGCCTGAAGCGCTGGAACGTTTAGAGAAGTTAGTGCCTGTTGGCCGCTTAGGTCATGCCGATGAGATAGCTTCCACCGTACGTTTTATTATTGAAAACGATTATGTTAATGGTCGAGTGTTTGAAATCGATGGTGGCATCCGGTTGTGATGTTTGTATCTCATTGATATTAAAATAAACCGAGCGTTTGCTCGGTTTTTTATTGCTCGATGGAGTCACGGGTAATTTTGTCTATATAATACCAATCGTATTAAATATCTGTTCATTCAGCGGGAGTTCAACGCGCTTTAGACAAGGCGAAGGCTTGAAGGCATAGTGGTGCTCTGTCAAAAGCCTTAAACGCAGTATAAAGCGCGTTGAAACCCGCCCTTCGGGAGCCACACAGGCATCCCACTCCCGTGTTGCATTAACTTAAAAGGGAATGACCATTTCTGCGTCAATGCGCCTTGGATTGAGATGCCTGTGAGGCTCTGAACTGATTAGATATTTAATGTGATTGGTATAATTGGAATTAGCTTGTCGGAGTTGACATTTCGTTGTTAACCTTCAACAATCTCCCACCCGTTTTTTTACATAACTTTACAAACATGTGTATCGCATGTCATGGAGCTTGAAATCTGGATGTCTTGGCAGGAAAAAGCCCTCTGGCTTGAGAAAATCACTAAGCGCATGATGTTAATCGTGGGTGTGCTTGGGCTGATTGTGATTTACTGTGGGTTCTTTTTTCTGCTCTTCAGTGGTCGCTCTATCGCTGTGATCCCATGGTTTTTCCTTGTCTCACCTTGGATTTGCATCTATTTCGGGTTGACTCAGGTACAACAAATAAAAGTGTTAAATTGGTTTATCAACAAATTTAAAAAATAGCCCATAGGGTAAATTAAGATTTTGTTTTAGTTTGTGATATTAGCAAACATGGGGAAAACAATGGAGTTAGGACGCTATCTTCCATCTCTGTTAAGCGCAATATTGCTGCTTAGCGGTTGTGAGCGTACGCAAATCACGGACACACCAGCGAAAGAATATGGCGATCGTATTGTGGCGCCTTATGGTAGTTGGCAATCCCCGTTGTCGGCGGTAAATGTGTTTGAACAGGCCGATAGCGTGGCCGAGTTACAAAGTGTGGGTAATGCCATTTACTTTGCCGAATCGAGTGGTAAGTCCCAAGGTAAAGTGGGGATTAAGCGCCTTGACAAGCATGCTAATGTCGTTGAAGTGGTTTCCCCTGAGTTCAATGTTAAATCTACGGTTCATGAATATGGTGGCGCGGCATTTTTGGGGATTGGCCAGAGCTTATTTGCCACCAAGTTACAGGATCAGCTTTTTTACCGTTTTGCACCGAATCAACCACCTCTACCCTTAACCCCTAATGGCACTCGTCATGCGGATTGTATCGCCTATCCAAAAGGTTCGCGCATTATCTGTGTGCGTGAAGATCACCGCCAAGAAGGTGAACCTAAGGCGAGTTTAGTGACGATTAATCTTAATTTTGCAGGTGAGGGCGATACCTTTGTCTCGGGGCATGATTTTATTGCTTCACCCACTATTTCTCCTGATAACACTCAGCTTGCGTGGATAACATGGGAACATCCCTACATGCCTTGGGACAATAGTGTGTTATGGCTAGGGGATTTAGATCGTAAAGGCCAATTAAAAAATATCCGAAAGATAGTCACCCCTGAACATTCCTCTGTGACTCAACCTTTGTTCAGCCCAGATGGACAGCTTTATGTCGTCGCAGATATCAGCAATTGGTGGAATATTTATCGTGTGACATCAGCGGGTTTACTTGTACCTGTGTTTACCAAAAATGCCGAGTTTGCAGTACCTGATTGGCGCTTAGGTAATCATAATTATGCCTTTGAATCGGCCAATACGCTTATCGCCAGCTATGTTGAAGGAAATCAGGCTGCTTTGATTAGGATCTATTTAGACTCGGGTTTAACTGAATCTTTGGCGGTTGATTTTGCAGAAATAACCCAAGTTATTAAGGGAGAGGATGGGGTTTATTTTGTTGGGGCTAAGGCGACGCCAGAACAAGGTGTTTACCAAGTTGTAGGGCGTGGTACAGAGCTTGTGTATGCCCCCGCATTACCAAAACTTGATCCTAACTATATTTCACGGGCAAGGAATATTGCCTTCACAACGGGTGAAGATCAGCAGGCATATGGCTATTTTTATGCACCAGTGAATCCTAAGTATGTTGCGCCCCATGATACTCGTCCGCCGTTAATTGTGATGTTACACGGTGGTCCTACAGCGCGTGCGAGTCTTGCCTATCGTAGTGATATTCAGTTTTGGACCAGTCGCGGTTTTGCGGTGCTCGATTTAAATTTTCGCGGAAGTAGTGGTTTTGGGCGTGCTTATCGTCAAAGTCTCTATGGAAAATGGGGGCAGAGTGATGTGGAAGATGCGATTAACGCGGCCAAGTATTTAGTCGCGAAAGGCTGGGTAGATGGCAGCAAACTGGCGATTCGAGGGATCAGCGCGGGCGGTTTGACAGTGATGTCATCATTAGCTTTTTATGATGTATTCCATGCGGGAGTGAGTTACGAGGGGATCAGTGATTTCGAGCAGCTTGCCAAAGGTACCCATAAGTTTGAGGCGGGTTATTTAGATCAACTGATTGGCCCCTATGCCGATAACCCAAGTCGTTACCGTGAGTTATCACCGCTAAATCATTTAGAAGGGTTTAATGAGCCACTCCTTATCTTTCAAGGGCTGAGAAATCAAATTGTCCCTGCTCATCAATCACAAAAAATCTATGAAGCGCTTAAAGCCAAGGGCGTGCCAACAGCTTATATCGCCCATGACGATGAGCCTCATGGTGGGCGAAAGCCTGAACATAAGGCCGCAGGATTAGAAATGGAACTCGCATTTTATGGGAAAGTGTTTCAATTTACTCCTGCAGGTAAATTGCCTGAGCTCGTGCTGGATAATGCGGCAGCCTTACATTAGTTCAGTTTTATGAGGTTGATTTAAGCTCAAGGTTAAGGCTATCAATAATGGCACAATGGGGCTGCGAACCTCCTTGGCATTGAGTCACCATATGTTGCAGTTGTGTTCGCAGATTTTGTAATTTCACAATTTGCTGTTCAACATAGGCAAGATGGCGGCGAGTGAGTTGTCTAACATCTTCGGCATTGCGGCTTTCATTATCCCTTAACCCGAGCAGCAGTTTACAGTCATCTAGACTAAATCCCAGATCGCGGCACTGGTGAACAAACTTAAGTGACTCAATATCGTGGGGGCGATAAACTCGGTAACCTGCCTCATTGCGTTCGGCATGTACTAGGCCAATATCGTGATAATAACGAATACTCTTAACGCTCAAACCTGTTTGTTTAGCCACTTCGCCTATTTTCATTTAAACCTCGGTAAGCTGCGTACCTAAAAATTTCGACTGGATCGCATTCAATCAATTCTTCCTTGACTCTCCCGTGATGGGAGACTTTATCTTAACCCTATCGCGTTCAAGTGCAAGTGAGGAATATTTCATGTCATTGATTAGACTCTATGTTACCAATATGAATTGTGCTGGCTGTGTTGCCAAGATTGAAAAGGCGTTTGCTGTCCAAGAAGGGGTAGAAGCTCGGGTAAATCTTGCCGATAAACAAGTGACCATTAATGGCACTATGGGTGCCGATGTTGCGATTGAGCTGATGGCGAGCGCGGGGTTTTCGGCTGAAGTGATTGTCGATGCCAAGGCCGCAGCCGAAGAAAAACGCCTTGAGGATGCGGCCGAGTATCGACTCAGAATGCGCCAAGCCATTATCGCGCTCGCGATTGGTATTCCTATGATGTTATGGGGATTACTGGGCGGCGAAATGATGATTAATAGCCCGAGTATGCAATTAGGTTGGGGCATTATGGGGCTTATCACGCTATTTTTGCTGGTGACTACGGGAAGGCATTTTTATCAGGGGATGTGGCGGGCGCTCAAGGCCAAAACCACCAATATGGATACCTTAATCGTGCTGGGTACCAGTACGGCATGGGCTTATTCCATGCTGGTGGTCATACTGCCAAATGTATTTCCTTTGGATACTCGCCATGTTTACTTTGAGGCGAGTGTGATGATTTTAGGTTTGATTAACCTAGGTCACGCGCTAGAGCTTAAAGCGCGTGGCAAAACCAGCGAGGCGGTGCAGCGTTTGCTCGGGCTTCAATCCACCACTGCGATTCGTATCGGTGATAAGGGCGATGAGCAGGTTGAGATAAGTCAGTTGAAACTGGGCGATAAACTGCGTTTACGCCCGGGAGACAGAGTGGCCCTCGATGGTATTGTTGAAATGGGGCAATCATTGTTAGATGAAGCCATGCTCACGGGTGAGCCCATTCCCGTCGTGAAAAATATGGGGGATAACCTAAGCGCGGGGACGGTTAACGGTAATGGCAGTTTGGTGTATCGCGTGACGGCTGGGCCACAAGATACGCGGCTTGCAAAAATTATTGCACTGGTGCAAGAGGCACAAACATCAAAATTACCCATAGGGCGATTGGCCGATAAGATCTCCGCGGTATTTGTTCCAACAGTGGTGGCGATTGCGCTGCTAGCGGCGGCTATCTGGTACTTTGTTGGGCCTGCGCCCGCCTTAAGTCATGCACTCGTCGTGCTCACCAGCGTGTTGATTATCGCTTGCCCCTGTGCGCTGGGGCTGGCAACACCTATGTCCATTATGGTCGCGGTAGGGCGAGCGGCACAAATGGGCGTATTAGTTAAAAACGGTGAGGCATTACAAACGGCGAGCAGGGTTGATTGCGTGGTGCTGGATAAAACGGGCACAGTTACCTTAGGTAAGCCACAAGTCACTGATTTCATGTTAGTGCAAGCACTAAGTGATACTGATAAAGGAGCCTTACTGGGCGAAATTGCTAGCCTAGAGCAACACTCTGAGCATCCCTTAGCGGGGGCGATTGTCAGTTATGCTAAGGAGTCACTCTCGCCATTGCCCGAAACGCAGGCATTTACGAACCATCAAGGTAAGGGGATTGAAGGCAAGGTTGATGGTGTATCGCTAGCGATCGGTAATCTCGCCTTGATGACGGCATTGGATATTGTAAATTCCGATGGCAGCGCCTTAGATCCTAGTGCGACATTAAGCTTTGCCAACCAAGGTAAAACCCCAATTTATGTCGCCAAAGCGGGTAAGTTAGTGGCCACTATTGCCCTTGCCGATCCGATTAAAATTGATGCAAAAACAGCCATCAGCGCCATGCTACAGCAGGATATTCGCGTTGTGTTACTTACGGGCGATAATCCACAAACCGCGCAGGCAGTGGCGGACCAAGTGGGCATTACCGAAGTGATTGCAGGTGTATTACCAGAGCAAAAACAACAACATATTAAAGCATTGCAACAACAAGGGCATATCGTCGCTATGGTAGGTGATGGCATTAACGATGCTCCAGCTTTAATGAGCGCCGACGTCGGCATTGCCATGGGATCGGGTACTGAGGTGGCGATCGAGAGTGCCGATATGACACTACTTTCACATCAATTGATAGTGATCGCTAACTTATTAGCCCTATCGCGCGCAACCATCACCAATATTAAGCAGAATCTCTTTGGTGCTTTTGTGTATAACAGTTTAGGTATCCCGGTGGCGGCGGGGGTACTTTATCCCCTAACCGGGATGTTGTTAAGCCCGGTGATTGCAGGTGCCGCCATGGCATTATCTTCGCTTACCGTGGTAACCAACGCCAATCGTTTAAGGAAACAGAAGTTATAGCCTTTGCCTTAACGTAGATCCGATGTGGATTAAGCCGCCAAGGCAAGGCTTAGCCGTTGAACGCCGTTGAACTTAGTGAGTTAAGATCATTCATTTGTCATCAGAGCCTGTGAAAATAGGACATAATAAAGCATGAAATTGCAGTGGGATTAAGTGGTTAGTCACTCGAGTTAGCAGAGTGCGGCGCTTAATTCCACGCGAATGGCTGAGGTCTTTTTAGTTGATAATTTAGCCCAAACTGCTATAGTGCCACGTTTATTTTTACCCCCTCAGGTTTGATAAAATGGATTTATGCTTAGTTGCATTGCCAAAAATCTAACCAACATTACTCGATTTGGAAGTTCATTTTGATCACAACAGCGAATATCACCATGCAGTTTGGCGCTAAGCCACTGTTTGAAAACATCTCAGTTAAATTTGGCGGCGGTAACCGTTACGGTCTTATCGGTGCGAACGGCTGTGGTAAATCAACCTTCATGAAGATCCTTTGCGGTGATCTAGAACCAAGCAGCGGCAACGTGTCTTTGGATGTGAATGAGCGTCTGGGTAAGTTGAGCCAGAACCAATTCGGTTATGAGGAATACACGCTTATCGATACAGTGATCATGGGGCACAGTGAACTGTGGAAGGTTAAACAAGAGCGTGATCGAATTTATTCTTTACCCGAAATGAGTGAAGAAGACGGCATTGCCGTGGCAAACCTTGAGATGGAATTTGCCGAAATGGACGGTTACACCGCCGAATCTCGCGCGGGTGAATTGTTGTTAGGTGTGGGTATTGGCATTGAAACCCATTTTGGTTTGATGTCTGAAATTGCTCCGGGCTTAAAACTGCGGGTGTTGTTAGCCCAAGCCCTGTTCTCCGATCCCGATGTACTGCTGCTTGACGAACCCACCAACAACTTGGACATCGATACCATTCGCTGGTTACAGGACGTATTGAACCAACGCGATAGCACCATGATCATTATTTCCCACGACCGTTACTTTTTAAACTCAGTCTGTACCCATATGGCGGACTTAGACTACGGTGAACTGCGCGTTTACCCTGGTAACTACGACGAATATATGCAAGCGGCTACCCAAGCCCGTGAGCGTTTAATTGCGGATAATGCGAAGAAAAAAGCCCAAATTTCTGAGCTGCAAACCTTCGTTGCACGTTTCTCTGCCAACGCTTCTAAGGCAAAACAAGCGACGTCCCGCGCCCGTCAAATCGACAAAATTAAGCTAGATGAAGTCAAAGCCTCTAGCCGCGTGAACCCCTTTATTCGTTTCGAGCAAGAAAAGAAACTGTTCCGCAATGCCTTAGTGGTTGAAAACTTAACTAAAGGTTATGACACACCGCTATTTAAAGACTTGAACTTAATCGTTGAAGTGGGCGAGCGTATCGCGATTTTAGGTGAGAACGGTGTCGGTAAAACGACATTGTTACGAACGCTTATCCATGATATTCCGCAGGATGAAGGTCATATTCAATGGTCTGAAAACGCCAACATTGGCTACTATGCACAGGATCATGAGTCTGATTTTGCAAATGATATGACCTTATTTGAATGGATGAGCCAATGGCGTAAACCTGAAGACGATGACCAATCGGTACGTGGTATTTTAGGCCGTATGTTGTTTGGTTCTGACGACATTAAAAAGTCAGTCAAAGTACTGTCGGGTGGTGAGAAGGGCCGGATGTTATTTGGCAAGCTCATTATGCAAAAAGCCAATATTTTGATGCTCGACGAACCGACCAACCATATGGATATGGAATCGATTGAGTCATTAAACAACGCCTTAGAAAAGTACGAAGGCACTTTGTTGTTTGTGAGTCACGATCGTGCATTTGTATCATCATTGGCTAACCGTATTATTGAAATTACTTCTAAAGGTGTAAATGATTTCAAAGGCACCTATGATGAGTTCCTTGCGAGCAAAGGTATTGAAGGCTAATTGTTTGCCTTAAGTGCTTAAACCTTGTTTAAATAAAAACGCCGCTCATATTGAGCGGCGTTTTTATTTATGGTGTTTGCCTCGGCTAAGCAGCTATTGCTTCACCTCGGCGCTCTTTTGCTCGACATAAATTAAGCTATCAGTATCAAAACCTTTGGCTTTAGCCATCTTGATAAATTGCTGAATTACCTCGGGGGATACCGTTGGGGTTCTGGCCAGTAACCATAAATAATCCGTATCTGGCCCAGAGATAAAGGCGTATTGGTAATCTTGTTGGTCGAGTCCAAACACCACATAGGCACCATAAAACGGCCCAAAGAAAGAGACTTTTAAGTAGGCTTCATTGTCCCCATTCACAAAATAGGCTTTACCTTCGGCTTCTTTCCATTCCTGTTTAGCGGCGGAATAGCCCCGATTAATCACCTTTACGCCACCATCGGGCTTAAGGCTGTATTCGGCGGTGACTTGGGTTAACCCGCGCTCGAAGGAGTGGTCGAGCCTCGCAATTTCGTACCATTTCCCTAAGTAGCGATTGAGTTCAAAGTCACTTACGGGTTGAACATTTTTAGGCATACCCAAGCAGCCAGTCAGTATTAATACACTGATCATTAAAAGTAGTTTTTTCAACACAAACTCCAAAAGTTAACGACTGCTAATGATAGTCTCGCAATATCTTAACCTTGGCAAATTCAATCTATCCCCCGCGATGTGTACCGCTTTCACTTTTGTCTGGTTTATCCACCCGTGGGTTATGCTGATGTTTTATCATCAAACTGACAGCGCTTAATCGAATAGATTAAATAATCGATTTTCGTGATCGGAAATGGTTTAAGGGATCTTGGCAATAAGCCCCTTTAATTCGCTGCAATTGGGCATAGTGTTGCGCAAAGTACACTGAGGTGGGTATTGTTTTGTCCTTATAACTAATAAAAGCCCCCGAAGTATTGGGAATGTCTGCATCGCGGCAGGCATCAATCCAATCCAGCGCTCGATTTATCCTTGTGTAAACTGAGTTGTCATGGAGCTGGGCTTTTTCCTCTAGCTCTGCATTCCACCATGCCTGATATTGGATAATATAGGCTTTTTCTTTATAGGGAAAAGCGCTCTGCTTTTGTTGTGATTCACTGATTTTTCTATAAAAATCTCCAGCGATGGCATTAAGCGTGACATAGGTAAAAAGACCTAATTGGCGGTTTCCCTCAAGGGTTTGCGTCGAGGTAAGGCTTTCAAGCAAATTAATATGTCCCGTTTTAAGCCCCGTCTGATCCGCTAAACGTGAGGTGACTCTGTGGGGCGCGGGTTGACTTAAGTCCTGCCACTTCACCCCTTTCATCTGCAGGTTTTGACCCCATGCTTGCAACGCCGCTTGGCTTTGCTGTAAACATTGAAACGACTCTCTGTTCCAACTTTCCATTAATTGTTCGCCATAGGCTTGGGTAAGTCCGCCTAAGGGCTCAATACGAATGCGATCGGGCTTTAAACCAACCTCGGAAAACTGACTGTTAATAAAGTACTCTAAACTGGCAAGATTTCCCTCCCAATGGCCGTACATAACACAATTATGTTTGATTGAATTGGGGTCAAAATCCGTAATGCATGTGCCGATTCGGTTAGGTTCTTGTGTTAACTCAGCCCCTTGTTTTGAGCAGGCTTCAGCCATCGTACTGGCTAGGGACTTTGTCTGGATCTTCAAATTGGTGCCGAGCAAACAGGATGTATTATCGGCATTGATCGTTTCTTCCCAACGCTCGAGTAAACGCATTGTAGGCGTTGTCTCGATTAAGGTTTGTGTCTCGGGCTGATAGCAATTCCATTCAAGTTCAAACTTAAGCAGGTTTGGGGGAAGGGGAAAGGTTTGTACAAAAAAACGCGTGACTATGCCATAACTTAAGCCGCCACCACCTTTTAAGGCCCACAGCAGTTCGGGTTTATTGGCTGCTGAGATGACTTGGGTTTCGCCTATACCGAGTACAATTTCAGCCTGTAATAATGATTCACAGCACATACCGTATTTACGACACCAAGGTCCCCAACCGCCGCCCATTATAAAACCAGATATGCCAACTGTTGCAGTGGTGCTATGGGGAATCATCAAGCCCTTTTTAGCGAGGGCCGTCGTTAGTGTGGCTATAGTCGTGCCCGGGCCAATCGCGGCAATGCCACTGATGGGATCAATTTCAATACTATCCATATTGCTTAGGTCGATCACTATAGTATTAGTTTGGCCACTTTCCCCCTCATGATCGTGCCCGCCGGAGCGTACACTAATGGGCAAGTTATAGTCGATAGCGGCCTTATAGACGACTTTTACATCATGGGTACTAGTGCATTTAATAATCGCAAGGGGCCTTTTTTGTAAGCGTCGATTAAAGAGTTGGCAAGCCAGTTGGTAGTTAATCATCTGCTTACCTGTGCTCACTAAAAATTGTTGTTCGCTATAATAGCGTCCATTGGTAATGATATTTTCAGCTCGAATATATGAGCGCACCTCATTAAGAAAATGCATAAAATGTTTTGCTTGAGTAATGACGGTATTTTCGCTGATACGAATTTCAGCACTTAATCTGGTTTCGGTTGATTGGTTTATAAGGCAATCAGACTCAAGTTCATCTACGGCATTTATATGGACAGTGGAACGATAAGGGGTGAGAGACTTAAAAATATCAACACTGATTTTTATATCACTGCACTCGCTGGCGATATAATCTACTTGGTAAATAAAATGTGGCCAACATTCATTGCTTGATTCAATAATATAGGCGCAGCGTTCATTGGCGGGAATGATATTAGGGAGTTGCTTTAAAAATAGATTGCTACTAGGTGTCAGTTTTTTGAAGTCATATTCAGTATCATTAAAGATAATAAGCATGACTTCTTGTCTTTTTGGTTTAATAAAATTAACTGTCTCACCATGATCACTATGCCTTTTTTGATAAATATGCAGATTGTTTTCAGTAATTACTTTTTGCTGATAAGGGTATTGGTAATAATCGAATATTTCAGCATCCGATAAACAGCGATTTAACAGTGTTGTGTCAATAATGCTGCCATCAAAGATTGCATCAATATGTTTATTGGAAAGCAAAAAATCTGAATAAGATGCACCATCTGTAATCAGTGGAATATGTTGCTGTTGGATATGAGTGATCTCACTATCGATATAACATTTTATTTCATTGTATTGATAGCAGATGGATAATAAATGCCAATGATCATCATTAAGCCCTCCGAGAGTTGAAATAGCCTCTATGCGAAGTAAAGTGGTGTTAATCGCGCATTCAATATGGCCCAGTGAATTAATTTGGACAGAAAATCCTGTCTGGGTTGGCTCACTGGCATACTGGTAAATATGGCCGCCATGAGTCGTTTTTAACCAGCATTGAAAGGTAAAAATATCGAGTGGGCAAGTGCCTGTAGGAAGTACTATTTCTGTAACACTCGTCTCTTTCGTCGATGTTGGCTTATGTTTCATCTGTTGCAGTCCCTATTATTTCCGCTGATGATTTCCCTAATAGGGTGAACAAGATAAACAGGTTCACCCTTTAAAGCGCTAAGCTCTAAATGCTGGGCTTAGCCTTTTAAAGTGATGTATTAATTCGGTCGCGACCATCGGCCTTTGCACGGTACAGCGCGGTATCGGCGGCGCAGAGCATTGCCATTGAGGTACGAAACTGTCCATTGACCTCACTGGCAATACCTTGGCTTGCACTGACAGAGACATAGTCACGTAGGCCTTGCTCGGTAAAACGTAGGGCATTAATCCCTTGCTGTATTTTCTGGGCAATGGTGAGTGCCATTTTGGCATTATGATTGGGTAGGATCAGCGCAAACTCTTCGCCGCCGTAACGGGCAGCAAGTCCAATGTCGAGAGGTACTATGTCTGCGATAACTTTGGCAATTTTTCTAAGGCATTCATCACCTTGGATATGACCAAACTGATCGTTAAACACCTTAAAGTAATCCACATCAATAATCACCACGCTAAGAGGGCGCAGCTTAGCGGTGCATTCTTCCCAATAGTGTTGCAGTATTTCATCAAAGTAGCGGCGGTTCGCAAGTCCCGTTAGTGAGTCAGTAGCAGCCAACTTACGTAGCTTCTGGTTTTCTTCTTTATGTTGGGTTAAATCATGCATCACCATCACGAACAATGGCTCATGGCTCGGAATATAGGAGATTGACAGTTCGACCTCTTTTGCCTTGCCAGAGGCCGTGATTAAGGTGATTTCCTCTGCGGAGTGCTCTACTGGAATACCACAGTTTTTACCTAATTTAATATCGTTGCTCAGCAGGTTGTTATAGCGAGCTTGATGGTGTTCGGTCAAAAAGTTGCGCCAATCTTGTCCCGTTAACGTGGCCTGAGGACAATCCAATAGATCGGCACTACGCTGATTGCAAGATCGGATAAAGCCGTTGGCATTAACCAAGATAACGACCTCGGTTAAATGTTGAATAAAGAGTTCAATGGTCTGGAGGGAAGAATGCTCGAAAAAATTCAGCGGTAACTCAGTCCCCTTAACATGCTTAGTTGCAGGCAATGCAGCATCATCGACAATGGATAAAGCGGATTGTTGGTGTACCAGTTTCGGTGAGTTTGTCATTATTATCTTTCTCCGTGAACTTTTATCATCTGCGCTAGGCGCTTTTCTGAGGATGACTTTATTCTGGCGGAAGAAAAGATACCTTCTGCTTACCTTCTGATTTAAATTGATGATTTTAAAGGTTTTAAATTTTACCTTCTGAGTCGTTTTGTCTGCGATTAGGAGTATGGTTAGCTGGGCGCTTGCTTACATTTCACAAGATTAGGGCTAAATATCCCCCAATCTTAAGCATTAAGACTGAGTCGAATATTTGTTGTTAGGGCAATTTAACGCAGTGTGAGTCCGGGATGTAGTGCTTGGCTATGGACTATTGGATTTAAATCCACGTACATCATACAATCCAGTAAGGCTTGCTCATCTAGCAAAGCTTGGGATTTGAAACGGCCTTCCCAGAACGCGCCTTTGCACTCATCTTCACGATTCGCTTTACGGGCAATCTCTTCATTTAAACAACGCACCTCTTCTTTAAATCAAAGGCAACTAATACTACTCAATCGCTCATGCCATTCGGTAATTAACCCATCGAGCAACATGCGTTCACCTTCGATTAAGGCGTCACCATTCATATACTTAGTGGTAATGGCATGGCCTTTAGTGATTTGGCTCCAGCGGCTGATAATCTCTTTTTGCGTTAAGGATTTCGCCTTCTCAATATCAATTTTGAGTACTAGGGGATAGTGGTTATTCCTTGTCTATTTCGCAAAGAGGGCATAGGCGCAAATGTCGATACAAAAGATGGTGGATAATGCTTTGATTTTATCGACAATCCAGCCACGTCTATGCTCATAACTGCGGCCTGTGAGTTTATCCTCACCGCACAGAAAAGCCCTTCTGACACAGCGATTTATCACATGATAGAAGGGCGTTGTATTAGCATCGATAAGCATTCTTCTGGCCGAGGTCATCATCCGCTCCAAACAGACGCAATCAAGATAATGTAAAAGCTAGTATAAGAGGGGATAAAGCACAAAAAGACATGGCTGTCCCCGCTTTTGGTCCCCGCTTTTGGCCGATAAGCAGAAAAAGGGGACACATTAGCAAAAGCTACCGTCCCCGATTTATTGCGGTTTTGATTAATTTGGGTCGTTGATGATTTCTGGATCAGGACTCAGTAGCATTAGAGTATTGGTACTATTTGTTAATATAAACTGGAATTTTGTTGTGCCTGGTGTGTGGTCCAGATCAACCATTTGCAGCAGTTTGCCATCACTGCTTAAGGTTACAGCATCAATAATCTGATCGAATGGGGTTAAAAATCCTGCGCCTACGAACTTTAGATCTTTTCCTGTTTGGTCATCAAGTAGATAAGTGATAGTACTAGCGGCTGTGACTGTAACATCGCCTTGGCATTCAGCGCCTTCGGCATCAGTATAGCTAAAAACAGGTTCACCATTTTCTAGTGTGACGGTAACTTTAATATAGTGCGCTTGACCATAAGTATTTTGCATATAATATTTCCTTGTTGGTTGTTAAAATTTAATATCTTTAATTGACGCTGCTTTAAGTTGCTTAAGTAATGTAGGGGAAGTCTCTAACTCTCCTAAACAATCTAAGGCTTTTGCATAAGGGTATAAGTATTGAGGGTCTTTATCTTTTTTTTGAATGGACTCTAGTCTTCTCTTTGCGCTTAGACAATATTTTTTCATTGAGTTAAGGTCGTTTATATTTTTTGATTGTTTAGCTATTAATAGTTCAGTTTCAGCTAGGCTAGCATAGTGTTTATAATCATTTGGAGCATCTTTAATTAAGTCTTTGAGTAACAAAAATGCTTTATCTAAATATACTAGTGCCTTTTTAGGTTGTTCAAGTATTTGGTAGTAATAAGCTGAGTTTTTAAGGTGGGTGGCCTTAAGTTGTTGGTAACGTTTACTCTTTATAAAGCTTTCACTTTCGCTAGCTAGTTCTACATCTAATGTTTCAGGTGTGTATAGAACTCGTTTATCTTGAATATTTGCATTAAGTAACATTAGTTGGAGTTTTAGATAGTATAGTTTTACTTTCCATGAAGTATTTTGGTTATCTAAATTTAAAGCTTGTTGTATAACTCGTTCGCCTTGTAATGCATTATCGAAAGCTAGGCTTAGTTGTCCTTGATATTCATATAAAAATGAAAGTCTCTGATATCCAATAGATAGCCTGTCAAGTAAATATCCGTCTGCATCTTTTAACTTACGTTGGGCTTCTAATTCCGATTGCAGTTGTAAGTTAATTGTAATTGCAGAGTTTAAATCCCCAAGAGACACTGCCGCACTCGCTAACCAAGATCGTGCATTCGCAATATCCGCAATCAGCTGGCTATCTTGAGGCGCTTTTGCCAAGGCGAGCAATTTAAGCCTTAGCGACTCTTCAAAATCTTGTTGTGCTTTGGCAAATTCCTGTTGCTTCATCGAAACTGAGCCCAAAGTGTTATGGGCGTAAGAAAGTTCCATGAGCGCATCTTTATCTTCGGGTGCAAGGGCGTACATAGTTTGGCTATAGGCTAAGTATTGCTCGAAAAAAGGGCGCGATGCAGCCCAGTCGCTAACATCATATTTAAGTTGTCCGAGCCAAAATGCATTGGCGCCTAGGGTTTTCAGTAGGGCTAGGTTGTTTGGTTGCAAATTCAATAGCGGCAGCATTTTCTCCTGCGCGGCGAGTAGGGCGCTACGGGCTTCATCGATTTTATTACGCGAATAGGCCACTTCGCCCATCGCCTCTAGGGTTTGGCCGTGTTGGAAACGGGCATCAAAACTTAAATGTGCATCATCATCTTGATGGGAAAAATCGCTGAAATAGGCCAGCGCCTTGTTACTGATACCATCGAGTAAATCCATACGGCCGATGCCGCGCATCTTGTCGGCGAAGTCACCGACCATAAAGCCGAGCAAATCTTCGGCGGCGAGGCGTTTTTGCAGGGCAAGTTTTTCGGCTTCTATGCTGCGAACGCTCATAATGACTGAGGTTAAGGTGAGGACGCACAGCAGGGCGACGGTTAGGCGCCTTGTCCAGCGCAGCATATTGGCGCGTTTGCTGGAGGCTGCGATAAAGGCGGTTTCGGGATCGTCTAAATCGAATAACGGATTCTGACTGAGGCTTTGGGCTTCTTTTAACGGTTTGCCATCGGCGAGCAGATAAGCGCTGTGCTTGGCTTCACTGAGCCAGCGTTTAGATAAATGTTGTAGGCGACTCTTAATGCTTAAGCTGTCGTTATGTTCGCTAATCCAAGCGGTTGCCCGCGGCCAACGGCGTAAAAGTGCTTCGTGGGCGATGCTAAAACAGGGTTCACCATTTTGCAGATGCGACACGAATAAGCGGCTATCGACCATGGCTTGCACTAGGGCGGTTTCAGCTGTACTTTGCAGCTGCGACCAGCGGGCGGTGCGGCTAGTAATGGACTTTTCATCTTCGCGCAGGGTCACTAGCAGGGATAAAATCCGTGGTAGGCTGGCTTTTTCGGCCTCGCTTAAATGGGAAATCGCTTGCTCGGCATTTTTGCCAATAGCCCCTTCAATACCGCCAAGTGCATGATAAACCGAGACTAATAACTTATCGTCGGCGCTGCGTTGCAAATACAAGGCTTGCAGAGTGTATTGCAACATGGGCAGCGCATCTGGGTTGCTGGCGGCATCGCTGCAGAGCATTTCGTCGAGCGGCATTGCGGTGTCGCTGTCAACTTCCCAGCTTAAGTTGGCAGCCACTGCGGGCAGGCGGATCATTTGTAATAGCTCAGTGCGTGTTGGCGGTGCTAAGTCAAAGTGGGCGCCGCGGGCTTTACCCGCCATTAAGCTTGGGTAATTGACCAATAAAGGATAAAAATCGTTGCGACAGGCACTGATGATAATCACGGCTTTTGAGGTGGCGAGTTGTTCCAATAATTCTATGAACTGGGTTCGTTCGGTATCGCTAAATAGCGGTGATGAGAGCAACACTTCTAATCGGTCGATAAATAAGGCGAAACGCGGCGTTGCATAGGGCTGATTTTTAAGTGCTTGTTTGCACTGCGCGATAATATCTTGGATATCTTCAGTAAGCTTGATTGCCAACGTATCGGCGCTCATCCCATCAAATACTGGGGTGTCGTTTATCTCCCAGTCGAGCATGGCACTGGCCAGATCGGTGAGCAGTTGCCCTTTGCTGACATCGGCAAAATCGAGGCTGCTATAGGCCACAACACCGACGCCATTAAAGCCATTTCCCTTCATTAAATTGGGTAATACCCCCGCATTAATTAAGGAGGATTTACCGCTGCCACTGGGGCCTAAAATCAGACAGAAGGCACGGCCAAAATGGATTTGCTGGCTAATGCGGTTAAGTAAGGTGGTGATTTGTTCGCTACGGCCAAAAAACACCTCGGCATAGTTGGCGCTATAGGCTTGTAGCCCGGGAAAAGGTGAGCCGCCTTGCCAAGTTTGTGGGCTGGCGGTGGCTTCGTGTCCCACGGGAAAACGCACTTCGGCTAAGGTGCGATAGCCACGTTTGCGAATGGTTTCAATATAAGTTGACTCGGTGGCACTATCGCCTAATGCGCGGCGTAGCTGGTTGATAATCTTGTGTAGTGGATTATCACCCGTATCTATCCCTTGCCAGCAATGACTGACAATCTCATCACTGCTTACGACTTCGTTTGCCCGTTGACACAGAAATAGCAGCACATCCATGGCCTTAGGCTCAAGTTGTTTGACTTGTTTGCCGAGGAGCAGACTGTTGGCGCTGGGATTAACTTGCCATTCACCAAAGAAAAATGTGCTGTCACTCATAGGGGTTTCCATTTATTGAGTATTGACCATGGCACTGCAAAAGCTTGCTCTGTGAGTCACTCTTATTGTTATAAATATTGTTACAGCTATTGTTACAGGGAACCGTGTTTTGTCATTCAAAGGTCTGACGTCAAGACCTTGACATTATGCCGATGTTAATTGGTATTTAAAAGGAATAACCCTTGATAATCAATGTAAAATTTATCAAGGCAAGGTGTGGGAAATAGTCTGGAGCTTATCATTTTTATGTCAACAGTTTGTGCCTTGCTCCGCATGTTAAATAAAGTGATGGGTTTTAGGTGTGGATTGCAAAATATTAACAATAGAAAAGTGCCCGCGATTGGGCACCTTGCATTAGGTTGAGCTTAAGGGTGATAATCCTTATTTATCAAAATATTAAGCTAATATACTAGCGCGTTAAGGTTAGCGCCTTGGCTTGATAGCTTAATCTTGCCATTTGACCTTGATCTTGCAGTTCTAGCTCATTGAGTTCGAAGGGCGGCAGCAAACCCGAGGCTTGGATAAGCTTAGGATCAAGTGTCAGCTTTAACTTTGCCGCGTCGGGCGTGAGCCAATTGGCGGTTTGGGTGCGAAGGATCGCTACTTTCTTACCTTCGGCATTGGTGCCCGTTAACGTGCCACTTAAGCCAAAACGTCCTGCCTCGGCCACGGTCAACTCAAAGTTGATTTGGTTTGGTAGTCCTTTATCCCATATTGTGAGCACTTCGGGTTTGATGCTTGCCGAGTTGACATAGGGTTTAAAGGCGGTTTTGACGGTGCGTAGTACTGGGCGGCCATCGATTTCGGTTTGAACTGTCAGTTCGATTTCACTGAAACCCGCATTACTGCTGGCGAGGCTGATACCCGCTGGCATTACGGCTTGCCACGAATCATCTTGTTTTACCATCGCAAGGTTTTGTACGTTGCCATCGGCCTGTTTTAGTTTTGCTTGGGGGACAAAGCTATTATCACTTTGAGTTAACGTGAGTTTGAGCGCGACTGTCTGTGCATCAGCGGCAATGGCGGTGGGTGCTTTAATACTCAGTTGATAGGGCGAGCCTTTTTCCTTCACATTGACTAAGTAACTGGCGCTCGGTGTTAACGGCTGGCTGACCTGCAGGCGATATTCGCCCGGTGTGGCCTTCGCCGACATTTGCAATGCACTGGAATCATCGGTTAACCCTACGCTAGCAAGAGCCTCGGCATTGACCATTGATTTAACTAACGACTCGTTACTATCGATAGTGGTAGCGGCTGCTTTTCCTTGAGCCGCTTTTACCTCAGGTGCAATGCGCTGAATTTGTACACGTTCTGGGGCTATGCCTTCGGCATGCATTAGCGCACCTGAGCTAATATCGCCCCGAGGCGCAATTCGCACTAAGCTGGCAGCTTGGCTTATCGTGAGTGTTACGCCTGCATTGAGTTCGGCACCCGTCACATTGATCCAATATTCATCACTTTGGCTTGCTTGTTCAAGCAAAGGTTGGCTCGCTTGATAATCACCATAAAGCGGCGTGATAAAACTGACGTACTCAGTGTTAGTGTTGATAGCTGGAAGGGTTGGGCTAGCGATATTGGTATCTATGATATCGGTGTCGCTCGGTGCGGCTAACGTTAATCCTTTAGCATACATCGGGCTGGCATTGCTTTCGGGTTCGGGCGTTGTGGCATCATCCTGGCAGGCGGCGAGTAGTCCGCTTAGCACCAAGATACTGGCAATTTTGCTGAGTGTGTGCATCTTAGTGCTCCTTAGATATGGTTGCGGATCAGCGTGTCTAAGTTGAAGCACGCGCGGCGGCTCTGCTGATGGCTTAACGGTTCTTGACCACGGGTTTTTTGTTTATCGGTAAACCACACTGTGCCTGCCGCTTTTTGCGAACTGCAATTTAAGAAACCGTCGGAACAGCTATCGAGCCAGTTTTGGGTGGTTTCCAGCGCGACTTGGTTTTGATAACCCCCGCAGTAACTGTCGCTGTCCCAAATCGCTGAGTCTACGTCTGAGCCCACCACCACTTCAAAGGGTTTGCTAAGGGAAGGGCGACCCGCAGTGCCATAGAGCCAAGTGTTGTTGTAGTTCGCCATCCAGCTCACTTGTTGCTGTTTTACTGCATTGCTGCCGTAACCGAGTAACCAACCTAAGCTGGTTTCGAACACATTACCTTGGTTAACGGCATCGGCTAGTGGTGTTCCGCCGCTGGAAGGCGCAAGGGCGATAACCTTTGAGGTGGCATTGATCACCGCTGGATAACGGCTATCCCACGTTGGATTAGATAAAATCCAGCGCACTACGTTGCCGCCATTGGAGTGGGTGATCAGTATTAAATCGTCGATATTTTTGGTTTGGATAAAGCTGTTGAGTTGAGTAGCTAGACAGCCTGCGGCGCTTTCTTCCCACATATATTGGTCAAAGTCGCAGTTGATCACAGTGTAATTGTTTGGCACTGGGATACCTTGGCGCACCGAATTAACAAATTCTGGCGTCCAGTAATCGGCTAGGGCATTGGTCTGGTGACCCGTGCCGTGGATAAAGGCGACGCCAGTGGCGGCTAGAGTTGCTGGGCTGACGGCTAACAGACCCAAGAGCATGAGGGCTTTTCCGATCTTCATGGGCATATCTCGTGTTGTTGGTCTTGTTGACTTGGTGAGAATGACTGCGTATCTCGTTTAAGGTTATTAACCTAGTAGCAACATTTAGTGCTGGCAAGTAAATAATCACCATATAATTGAACAGGATGGGAGTTGTTATAGGTATTCTTGTTTTAATGCTAGTAGAAAGAGTGATAACGCCATGATAAGCAATAGCTAATGAACCGTATTAAGTCTTGCCCTGTTTGAAATAACTACTCGCATATGGAAAAGAATTTTCTATGACATGGGTATTCTAAATTAATAGGTTTATCGTTCTGTAACTGCAGGTTTTTGTGACAAATCCTTTGCATCCTCCTTTTTACACTGGGATCTTGATATCCCGCTAGTGCATTTAAGGACTAAACCGATTAGGCTCTTAGGAATAACCAAAGTGGCTAAGACGAGTGTTCATTCGCACTGTTAAGCAAGGCCATGTTTATGGATACGACAATGGAGAATTCGCTTGGCTATAGAACACAATGAGATGGTGAGCACGTTAAATAGATTGCACTGCCGCACAAATTTCACCATTAAAAATATTACCGAATATATGCTGCCTGAGACGAAAGAGGCTTTCTATCTACATTTAGATGGCAAATCGCCGAATCTGATTATTCGCCCCGCATTTGAGGTGTTTTCGGGGGAACTCGCTACTCTTGCTGGGGTGCATGCCAAATACGATTACTTTCATAATGGGGAGATGACGCGTTTCCCTAAGCGTTTGCATAAGAGCCTGACTGAAACCCATTATGGTCTTGCCTTTAGTTTTGACTCGGTTGAAGCCGTACAGCAATTCATTACCCGTTTGAGTGCGATAGTGAAAGGTGCATAAGCTTTTACTGTATAAATCTTTAATAGAAGGCCGCTTAATTTTTCGATTGAACGGTATCTAAATTTTAACCATGCAGTCCTAGGGTTAAATTCCTCAATATCAATGAAAATGAGGAATTTAACTGCTGCCTTTTCACGCGGCTTTTCAGTATATTCATCAGTAGATGAATTTTGTTGGAGCTTGCCATGTCGCTCGTCCCCGGTCGTCCAAAGGGGCTGGTCCCTTTTACCGTCCAACCCACATCACAGCCGTTTATTCCCAGTCGACCAAAGGGGAGTTCTGACGCTCGCCAACGCTTAATTATCGCTGCCTTAAGCCTTTTTAGTCACCGCAGTTATCCAACGGTATCGACCCGTGAAATTGCTCGCGAAGCTGGCGTCGATGCTGCGCTTATCCGTTACTATTTCGGCTCAAAAGCAGGATTGTTCGAACAAATGGTGCGTGAAACCCTTGAGCCAGTATTAGCGCGTTTACGCGAAATATCTGCAGCCCAAGCGCCTAATAATATGAGTGAACTTATGCAAACCTATTATCGTGTTATGGCGCCAAATCCTGGACTACCAAGGTTAATTATGCGGGTATTGCAGGAGGGGGATGGTACAGAGCCCTACCATATTATGTTGTCTGTGTTTGATCATATTTTATCCCTTTCTCGGCAATGGCTCGAATCCACATTAGTCAATGCGGGATACTTAAAAGAGGGGATTGATCCTGATTTAGTCCGTTTAAGTTTTGTGAGTCTGATGGTGTTTCCACTTATTGCACCACCTGTGTTGATGCGACAGTTTGGTTTTAGTGTCGATGCCGATGATTTACAGCGCTTAGCATCGCATAATATGCAGGTTTTTACTCAGGGTGTGCTGCGCGAACCGAGGAATGTGTGATGAGTGCCAATCTTAGCTTTATTATGCGTGTGGGCATGAGTTGTGCACTTTTGCTTTTGGTGGCTTGTACTGAAGAATCACCAAGGGTGCTGGGCACTGTTGAACGGGACAGGCTAACGCTCACCGCTCCCGTCGGGGAACTGATTACTCAAATAAATGTGGTTGAAGGTCAAAGGGTTAAAGCGGGTGAAGTGTTAATTCAGCTCGATGCAACCTCAGCTAATGCGCGCCTAGCCCTGCGCCAAGCTGAGCTTGATCAGGCAAAAGCTAAGCTTTCCGAGGCTGTCACTGGTGCGCGTTTAGAGGATATTGATAGGGCTAAAGCCGTACTCGATGGCGCGAATGCCACTGTGAAAGAGGCTCAGCGAGCCTTTGAGCGAACAAATCGTTTATTTGCCACAAAAGTGCTTAGCCAAGCGGATTTAGATACGGCCCGAGCGGCGCGGGATACCAGTTTAGCGAAACAGGCTGAGGCGCAGCAGAGTCTACGTTTGTTAGAAAATGGCACTCGTAGTGAGCAACTCGCGCAGGCCAAAGCAGCGGTTGCTGCGGCCAGTGCCAGTGTCGCAGTTGAGCAAAAAGCTTTAGCAGATTTGAGCTTAGTGGCAGCGCGTGATGCCGTTGTCGATACTTTGCCTTGGCGCGAGGGCGATCGTATCGCCGCAGGCACTCAGTTGATTGGTTTACTGGCGAGCGATAATCCCTATGTGCGGGTATATTTACCTGCGACTTGGTTAGACAGAGTGAAGGCGGGCGATAGCGTGAATATCCTGGTGGACGGTCGTGAGGCACCGATTGCGGGTACAGTTCGCAATATTCGCAGTCAACCCGCTTACACACCGTTTTATGCGCTCAATGAACGCGATCGTGCACGGCTGATGTATCTAACGGATATCACAATTTCCAGCGCGGGTCAGGATCTACCTACTGGTATGGCATTAGAAGTTGAACTCGATGTGTTGCAACTCGATGTGCTGCAAAGAGTGCAGCAGCCATGAGCCAAACCGATTTTGTTATTCAGACCCAAGGGATGACCCGCGCCTTTGGTGGTATTAATGCGGTAGAAAACCTTGATTTAGCCATTCCCAAGGGCACAATTTACGGATTTCTCGGCCCCAATGGCTGTGGAAAATCCACCTCGATCCGTATGTTGACTGGGCTACTGAGCCCAACGTCCGGGAATATTCGTGTCTTGGGTGAAACCTTACCCGGCGCCGAGGAAAAATTACGTCGCCGCATTGGCTATATGACGCAGAAATTCTCCCTATACGATAATCTTTCAGTGCGGGAAAACCTTGAGTTTGTCGCGCAAATTTATGGGCTTACCCGCCGTCAGTCCCAGCAGCGCTTAGCGGAGTTATTGACGCTTTACGATTTAGTCGGCCGCGAGAAACAAATGGCGGGCTCCATGAGTGGCGGTCAGAGGCAGAGATTAGCCCTCGCGGCCGCGACTTTACATCACCCAGAATTGTTGTTTCTCGATGAACCCACCTCGGCTGTTGATCCTGAAAATCGCCGCGAGTTTTGGGAACGGTTGTTCGATCTCTGCGCCCAAGGCACTACGATACTGGTGTCGACTCACTATATGGATGAGGCCGAGCGTTGCCACGGTTTAGCGATTTTGGAGCGGGGGATAAAGCGCGCCGATGGTTCACCGCAGCAATTGATGGCGGCCATGGGCGCACGGGTACTCGAAGTTTCGGGTGATGATTTACGCACATTAAAACAATCGCTGATGAGTGAGTCTGCCGTGTTGTCGGCGGCGCAAATTGGTAGTCGTTTACGGGTATTAGTGCGAAGCGATATAGCCGATCCGTTAGCTTGGCTTAAACCAAAAATCGCAAATAGAGCGATGGAAGAAGTGCGTGCCAGCCTAGAGGATGTGTTTGTGACTTGCACGGGCGAGCGCTTGGCCGCTCACGCCAAGGAGGCTAGCCATGTGGCGTAGAATTTTTGCAATTGTGGTTAAAGAGCTGCGGCAATTGTCTCGGGATCGCATGACCTTTGGCATGATAGTGATGATCCCTTTGGTGCAACTGATGCTGTTTGGTTATGCCATCAATACTGATGCGCGCCACTTGCCCGCGGGGCTGTTGAATTTAAGCGATTCGGCCTATAGCCGCACACTGATACAGGCGGTTGAAGCAACGCAAGTGGTGGATTTTAAACAGCGTTATCTAAGCGCGGCCGAGGCCGAGGCGGCGATCACTCGCGGTGAAGTTAAAGCTGTACTGTATTTACCCGCCGATCTCGATGAGCGTTTAGTGCGTCATCCTAGCTTTGCTGGCCAGCAATATTTAGCGCAACCCATCGGTCAATGGCTGGTGGATGGCTCGGATACCGTAGTCGCCTCAACCATTCGCAGCTTAAGGCAAATGCCGCTGGATGAAATTGCAGGTCGGGCGCTAAAAACTGCTACGCCGAGTTTTGAAGTAGTGCAATATTTCAACCCTGAACAGCGCTCTGTGGTCAACATAGTGCCCGGCCTGTTGGGGGTGATTTTGACTATGACCATGGTGATGTTCACTTCCGCCGCCATAGTGCGCGAGCGCGAGCAGGGCAATATGGAATTTTTGATCACCACACCGGTTAGGCCACTGGAGTTGATGCTCGGTAAAATTGTGCCCTATGTGTTGGTGGGTTTTGTGCAAGTGACGATTATTTTGAGTGCTGGGCATCTGCTATTTGACGTACCTATTCGCGGTGGGCTCGATTCCATTGCCCTTGCCGCCATGTTGTTTATTTGTGCCAGTTTAACCTTAGGTTTAGTGATCTCGACGATGGCGAAAACCCAACTGCAGTCGATGCAGATGACGGTATTCGTGTTGTTACCTTCTATTCTGCTATCTGGCTTTATGTTTCCCTACGAGGCTATGCCCATCGCCGCGCAGTGGATTGCCGAAGCCTTACCCGCAACGCACTTTATGCGTATGTCTCGGGCGATAGTGCTGCGGGATGCCCAAGTGATGGATCTGCAATTTGATGCCCTGTGGATGATAGGTTTTACCTGTATTGGGTTGCTTATTGCGAGTTTGCGATTCTCGAAACGCTTGGATTAGATCGTGCAATTGTTAGAGTTATGATATAGCGCAAATTATCGATAAACAGTCCTGTTAAGCCCTTGAAATAGATGTTACTTAATTAAGATTTACCTTACACTGCGACGCAATATGTGTTCCTCATTTATTTACCACCACCGCAGTTAGTCTTCTCAATAAACAGACTTTTCGCGTTTTAACTGGATTTATGCGCGTCTAGGTTTGATATCGGGTGGGTGAGCTAGGATTGGGAACCGCCATTATGCTTAGCGAAGGAAATTCATTATGCCTCCCATTATTTGTCATAGCGCGCTCGATGCGGTTTCATTAATTCAAAGCGGTGAATACCTGTGGACCCATTCCATGGGGGCAACGCCAAGAATTTTATTAGATGCGTTGGCGCAGCACGCACTGACTAAAGATAATCTCACGCTATTACAATTGCATACCGAAGGAGCAGAATCCTTAAGCCACCCTAGTTTAAAAGGACATTTACGGCATCGTTGTTTTTTCGGCGGTGTGCCCACTCGGGCATTATTACAAAGTGGCGATGCGGATTATGTGCCGATTTTTCTCTCGGAAGTGCCCAAACTCTTTCGTAGCGGCGAGCAAAAAATCGATACCGCGATTATCCAAGTGTCGCCGCCCGATAAACACGGTATGTGCTCCTTAGGGATTTCAGTCGAAGCCACGCTTGCGGCTTGCCAAGTGGCGGGTAAAATTATCGCCCATATTAATCCACAAATGCCGCGCACCCACGGCGATGGCTTTATCCATATAGACCGTTTTGCTGCTGTGTATGAACAGAGTGCGGCCCTGCCGATTCATTCTTTCTCGACTGGTGATGCCGTGAGTTTGGCCATCGGGAAACACGTCGCGCAATTGGTGCCAGATGGTGCCTGTTTGCAGATGGGCATAGGCGCTATTCCCGATGCGGTGTTGTCTTGTTTGACAGGGCACAAGGACTTAGGCGTTCACACTGAGCTATTTTCTGATGGCATTTTGCAACTGGTTGAAAAAGGCGTGATTAACAATAGTAAAAAGTGCTTTTATCCCGGGAAATTGGTCACAGGTTTTGCCCTTGGTAGCCAAAAACTATATGATTATGTTGATGATAATCCAGCGGTGATTTTTATGGATATTCAGCAAGTGAATGACACCGCAATTATCCGTAAAAACCCCAATGTGATGGCGATTAACTCGGCGTTGCAGGTCGATCTTTCAGGGCAAGTGTGCGCTGACTCCATTGGCACTAAAATTTATTCGGGCGTGGGCGGGCAGATGGATTTTATCCGTGGTGCGGGGTTATCCGAAGGTGGACGCTCCGTTATTGCCCTGCCAAGCACTGCCGCAGGTGGGACGCTTTCTCGCATTGCCAGCGTGTTATCACCAGGCGCAGGGGTTGTTACCACTCGAGCCCATGTGCATTACATAGTGACCGAATACGGCGTGGCGAATTTGCGCGGCCGCAGCCTACGCGAACGGGCACAAGCGCTGATCGCCATCGCTCACCCTGATTTTAGGGAACAACTGAGTCGTGATGCCTTTGATGTGTGGGGATTAAATCTATAGCATTGTAAATCTTGGTGTTATGGCTTGCTATCGAGTTTGCAGTGGTGCAAGCTCGTTTGAGCGTAAAGGATTGGTTTTAATACGTCGTTTAATCGCGGTAAAGAGTCATTCGTCTGTCCCGATATGGTATAAACTCTTGGCGGGTTTGACCGACAGACTTATAAATAAAGGAGTCAATAATTTAAATGGATGAGATTGAATTAAAAGCATATTTAACAGAGAGATTGTTATCTTTTTGTAGACGCTGGAACAGTATCGAAAATACCCTCTATACCGAAAGAACTGCCGAAGAAGATAAGCTACGGCAGGAATTGCCAGTGGCTGAATTCCATTATGCGAAGCAAACCGATTGGTTTGCTTTACTGAATGAGCAAATAGCGCCATTATTTGACGATTTTTGCACCGATAAGCCCCGTATTTACGGCGGAAAAGTGCGTAATTCCTTCGGGTTTCCTTCAAAATTTAATGGTTGCGATCATCCTCTTGAAGTGCAAATTACTTTAAAAAATA
Source organism: Shewanella putrefaciens (assembly GCF_016406325.1). Lineage (NCBI taxonomy): Bacteria > Pseudomonadati > Pseudomonadota > Gammaproteobacteria > Alteromonadales > Shewanellaceae > Shewanella > Shewanella putrefaciens. Next base: position 1,516,072 of record NZ_CP066370.1, read on the forward strand.
AAAGCAGAGCCGAAATCTATATTAAAACCAACACTAAGTTCGAAGATGAGTATTTGTTTATTGCTCTCAAAAAAGCCGATGAATGGCGTATCGATAGCTATAAAAATCGTCGCTATGGCAATGAGAAATGGAGCGTACAAATCCTTTAATTCAGCTTGTTCTCAATGCTTGACGTCAGTAAAAAATGACTAAAAGCATTGAGTTTAGTAACGTCGGTTTAATTTAAGTGACGCACTGAGACACAAAAAATATTGTGTAAATGGAACATCTTTATGCCATTAGATAATGCTCTTATTGCTCGAATCAAAGCCGAGATATTGCGGTTTACAACGGTTGAGGTTGAGCAATTTTTATTAGCTCATCCAGATAAAACCTTTTATGCCTTTGCTTTTGACACCCATGCGGAATATGCAGAATTAAATCTTTGTTTTAATACCGAGGCAGATTTTCAGCAGCGATTGACCTATTACCAGTCTGAGGAATGGGCTGAGTCATACCAAAGCCCTGAGGCAATCCAAGAACTTAAATTCAATACAGGTGACTGGGAGTATCAATGTTTTAGTACATGTTATGTGCTTTCAGAGGATGAGTTGCAGACGATTCAACAGAGCTTACCCGAGGATGACTTTAGTGAGTGGGAGGAGATAGTGCGGCAAATACGCGCAGTGTTTAACGAATGCCTAGTGCAGTTTACCCAAACTGAAGTCTATCAAGCGATTCCTAAAACCGATGGTTTTATGGCCTTTAGTATCGACCATGATGAAGATGTATCGGATATTGTGATGTCACCAGTCTTGTCGTAGTGCTCAACTTTATTGTTTTAATTTGGCTGTGTGTCTATTGTAAATCGAATGCAGTTACTCACGTGACTGGTATCATCCTCTCCTTAATGACCGTCCATCCGTGGCGGTTCTACTATGATATGTCATCACCCTTTCATTTTTGCCGTCATTCCCGCAATGCTTTCTCTTACTTCTGACTTCCACAATACATCTTTAATTTAAATGTTATACATATAATGTATTTTATAGATTGGTTAACTGGGTCAATAAACGGCCATGAAAAACTCATTACAATTGCATTGGATTTGTATATTCATTTTTAAATTTGATATGGGGTATTTAAATGGAAGGTTTGCGCCGCCTGCTAGGAAACATGACGGTAACCAATAAGTTAAGGCTTGGTTTTGGGATCTTGTTATTGCTGATATTTATTGTGGCAGCGGCTGGATACAGGGGACTTACCTCAATCGATATCAGCAGTAGTCGGTTGGAGTTTATTGCCAATGTCGATAAAACATTGCTTGCGGCCAAGGCTGCACGATTAGAATTTATTGCAAATGGCGATTTAACCAAATTGGATGAACTCCAGAGCTTAATTGAAAATACAAAAAGCGGTTTACAGCAACAATTGTCAGCGTCTAGCGATGTCCACGATCGGCAGTATCTTCAAGAATCGTTAGTGGCGATGGATCGGTATCATCAATCGATAAATCAGTTTAGTGATGTGTTTAAGCATAAACAGGAATTGAAAGTCACGGGGGCTCAAGTGGGGGCCAAGTTGGTTGCCACCTATGCGGAGCTGGTCGATAGAATGACCAACAGGGCCCAAGCGACACAAAATACTGAATTATTAAAAGATGCCTTAAGTGTTAGCCAGCAAATGACCATGTTACGTTATCACATCCGAGGCTATGTCTATGATGCTAGTGATCTTAATTTAAAAACGGCAAAAGATGCCATTGCTAGATTGTCACAGACTATCGCCACACTTAAGGGGGAGGATACCGCACAAGCCATCCAGATATTGGACCGTTACGACCATGATATTGATGCTATGGTCAATGTTAACCGTGATATAGATAACCTAGCCCAGTCAATGGGCGGCGCAGCACAAACATTGATGGTGAATATTCGTGAATTAGTTGACACCCAAAAGCATAAACGGGCAGACGCTGATGCCCAAGCAAAGGCCGTGGTACTTGGCGCGTTAATTGTCGCCTTGGTTGTCGGCCCCTTACTTGCGTGGTTAATCAGTGGACAAATTGTCGGGCCACTTAAACAAACTCTCCTTACGGCGAGAAAAATTGCCGCAGGTGATTTAAGCAGCACTATCCACTCAGAGCGTCAGGATGAGATGGGGGAATTATTGCGTGCCATGGGTGAAATGAATAGCACCCTTAAGCAAGTGTTGACACAAATAGGTGATAGCGTGGTGCAGTTGGCTTCATCGGCTGAGGTGCTTTCTGCGGTCACTGAACAAAATAGTGCGGGTATGCAAAATCAGCGTAGTGAAACTGACCAAGTTGCTACCGCGATTAATGAAATGGCGGCGACAGTGCAAGAGGTATCTACCAGTGCTGAAAATGTCGCGCTAGCGGCTAAAGAGGCGGATCACACCACTGCGATAGGTAATAAAAAAGTTATTGAAGCGGTCAGTCAAATCGAACTGTTAGCCAAGGAAATAGCGACCACGGCACATGCGATGGAGCGCTTACAATCGGAAAGCGACAGTATCGGTTCCGTCCTTGATGTGATCAAATCGGTTGCACAACAGACCAATTTACTCGCGCTAAATGCGGCCATTGAAGCAGCAAGAGCAGGTGAGGCGGGACGGGGATTTGCAGTGGTGGCCGATGAGGTGCGAAGCCTTGCGAGTCGAACACAATCCTCTACCGAAGAAATTGAAAATATGATTGTTAATTTGCAAAAGGGGACATTGGAGTCGGTACAAATGATGACCAAAAGCCGGACATTGAGTGATGGCGCAGTGTCATTATCCCGCGAAGCGGGTGAAATGTTAGTGGATATTGCCGATGCGGTTAGCCGTATCCAGGATATGACACATCAAATCGCGGCTGCCTCGGAAGAACAAAGCGCCGTGGCAGAAGATATTAATAAAAGTATTGTGAGAGTGAGGGATATTGCCGAGCAAACCGCTGATGGCGCGGCAGAAACAGCGCACTCCGCTGATGATCTTGCTAGCCTTGGTGTTACGTTAAAAGGATTACTAAGACGTTTTCAGTTATAGGTTTTGATCTTATTCGTGAGCATTACGGACCATGATAAAGAGGTCATAGATATGCTTAATGTTATGATTTATATCATTTAAATTTCTACGGCCTATGATGTTAGTAGGCCTTGATTTCCAATTGCTCGATTATCTGGTTGCCTTGTTCAAGCCCTACATGGTTAACAATCATCGTTTTAATTAGCTCAACATAAGTTGGCTGGATATTGAAGTTATCATCGAAAATGGCTTCATCCGCTTCAGTGATAAGGGCCGCAATCTCATTAAAGCAGCGAGACATTTGGGCTAAATCGGTAAAAAGAAGACTGGGCTCCCAACGGCCTGCACCATGACGAGCGAAAAGAATATGCCCGTCCTTTAAATGATAAATTAAGGGGTCGCCATGGGAGCTTGCCAACACTAACCAATTGTTATCCCAAGCAGGTTCCCGCGCTCGGGTGATACCGTGCCAGCGATAACCCATTTGAAAATCGATTAGGTCTTCACATCTTGGAAATTCAAATAGGGCAAAACCGATATCGAGTTGGCGTGAGTCAGGAATCGCCGTGCTTAAAAACGGTTTTAATGCTGGTGGGATTATTAAGTCCATCGCGGTTACATTCCTTTTTCATTGAAGCGTACAACTGATTTTTACGCAGTAAATGTGTTGCCCAAAGTACTATTAAGCTGATTTCCCCATGCACTCTGCTAGCAATTTGACGAAAAAATCGCTGCCTTTGCGTTCGCAAAAGGCGATGTTGCGCTCGGGGATAGTTTCGGGGTCATTGTAGTTAGCAAGAGCTAACTCCATACTGGCTTCGCGAATAATATGCAGGGTTGGATAAGGCGCGCGGTTGGTAAAATTCGCCGCCGAATCCTGTGGTTCGTCCTCGAAACAATAGTCGGGATGAAAGTGTGCAAGTTGATAAACGCCTTCGTAGTCGTTATCGAATAATTCGTCATTTGCTATATCGACGAGGTCAAGATAAGCATAAAAACCCTCAAAACCTCGGGGCAGAATAAACAGCGTAGTTTCGACTTCGGGGTGCGCATCAAGATATTGGCATTCTTCGATGAGCGCCTTGAGCACGAGTTTGACTTTAGTTTGTTCCACCACAAGATAGCGAATACTGCCGCGCTCGACTTCGCGTCTGGCGAAGGGGCAAATATTGTATTTCATGATCACTTTTTTCACCCAGTTGTCGGTTTGTTGAGTGATCATGTCAATTTCGTTCATGGCGGTGGTTTGCTCGTACTTAAAAATTAGGGGGCGATCATAGGGATGATAGACGCCACAAGCAAGACTGCCATAGTGATATTAAATATCTTCTGCTGCCGCTCATTTTTCAAAATCCGCTTCAGGGCCACTCCAAAACCAAGCCAGACAATAGCACAGGGAAAGGCGACACATAAAAACACCGTCGCAATCGTGATGATTTGCGGAGTTAATTCCTGCTGTACTGAGGTAAAGGTCGCAATTGCACCCACCGCCATAATCCAGCCTTTAGGGTTAACCCATTGAAAGGCTGCCGCTTGAATAAAACTAAAAGGTTTTGCAATGGCCTTACCTTCCATCTTGCTACTGCTGTTGGCAATCAACCAAGAGAGATATAAAAGGTATGCGATGCCGATGACTTTAATCACTTGATGGATAATAGGATAGGCTTGAAATACCGCGCTTAAGCCTAGACCAATGGCTAAGATCATGGTCGGGAAACCAAGGCTTATGCCCATCAGATGTGGAATACTGCGTTTAACGCCGAAATTCACCCCTGAAGTCATCAGCATAATATTATTTGGCCCCGGGGTGATCCCCGATGAAAAGGCAAATAGCGCGATAGCGAGTATTAACTCCATAGATAGATCTCATACCTGTAATTGTCGTTTTTGGCATTGTGATAAGGGCATTTTCCCTCAAATTTAAGTGCTGTTGCTATTGCTCTGACAGACACTCGGCGAGGCATTCTAGCGGGTAAATTTGGCCGCGCCTATATGTCGTATGGCGTCGATCTCAAAAAATACGATAAAGGTTCTGTACTATCGATGAAATGCTGTTATCTCTGCCCACAACCCAAACGGTGAAATAGGACGATCGACGTTTAAATAATAAGGTACTTCTAGCACACGATTTATTGTTTTAGAGATTGCTAATTCAATTATTTGAGGAGATGATTATGCCTCGAGCAACATCGACGTATCGTTGATTTTTCAATATTGATTGTCAGTGTTGCAGCAGTGATATGTCTAACAAGGTTGTGAACTTAGCGTCTGATGGCGCGATTAGTACTTAATAAAGGGAAATTATTATGGCACAAAGTATCTTTGTTAATCTGGCTGTTGAGAGCGTTCAGAAATCACGCTATTTCTACTCAGGACTTGGTTTTGCTATCAATGAGCAATACAGCAATGAACAGGCAGCCTGTGTTGTTATAGCGGACAATATTTTTGTGATGTTGCTGGCTAAGCCTTTCTTCTCCGGCTTTACGGATAAGGCGATTGTCGATGCCCATGCCATGACTGAAGTGCTCAACTGCCTTGACTGCGAAAGTCGGCAACGTGTCGACCAACTAGTTAAGCTCGCAGAGCAACATGGCGGTAAAGCCTATCGTGAAGCCAAGGATCAGGGTTTTATGTACGGCCATGCGTTTGAAGATCCCGATGGGCATATCTGGGAACTTGTCTACATGGAAGCGCAAGGTTAGTGCATCCACATACAAATTCATCTAAACCAAGCTTGTCCAATAATAGCGCGCGTTGTGTGACTTAAGCTGTACACAACGCAGCGCGCCTATGTTTAATTAACCAGCCTATCTTAAGCTGACTTATTCCCTCGATTGGAAATATGAGTCTCGAGAAATTCCTTTATAAAATCAAAATCATCCACATTCATTTCTCTAGGCGTGAACGACACTTGGCGGGAAATGTGGGCAAAGTTGATCGTCAAGGTGCGTATGCCTTTGTATTTTGAGTATTTTGTACTGGCAATTTCATCCAAAGGGACAAATTGTTGCTTCATCTCAAAAAGGTGAAATTCGGCATCGTAGAGATTAAAAATAAGGCCCTCTTGATAGATATCGATGTAATAACCATCTGGCCCTGCTTCGGCTAATTTCCTCTGTTCATTTTTAGCGGCTTTGCCTAGTCTTATCGATTCAGAAATGATCAAGAAGACGAAGAAAAATGCCATCACAACGGCTAAAACGACAACAATTGTAAATCCTATATCCCAGGGTTCTGCCGATAGCGATGCCGTCAGTTCCTTCCATGGACCGCTTGCTATTATCAGTGGGATTATCAAGAGCAAAAATATTCCTGATTGCTTACTACGTAATTTTTGTTGGAATGCACAGCGACGGATAAAATTTTGAGGTTCTTGTTTCATCAAGAATATTCCATATAAAGATGTTTTTTACTTTGGGGAAGCCGAGCGCCATTTTCATCCATATGAACGCAGGGCGTGAGTGCTAATGAGTTATTGCAAGATGAGGGTAATCAATCATGCTAAACACTGGTACTGCACCAATGCTTTGGGTATGAGCCTGTTGAGGTTCTATTCTCAGCATGTCGTTCAGCATATCGACGTTCTACTTAAGCTATCTAGACGCTTTACTACTGTCATCTAACGGTTTAGCAATGAGTGTGCTGACAGCCATAACGGATTTCAACACACTCATTTGACATGGATTTTACCTTATATCAGTCAGTTAACGCCACACTCACTTCATAGGCACTAAATTTACGGATATTAATCACCCCCGTATCAAAGAGTAAATATTGGCCTTTAATTCCTTGCAAAATCCCGCTGACAACGGCTTCCTTATCAAAATTATGTGAGGTGATTTTTTTGGGGAAGGTATCAATCGGATAATGAATTGTTTGAATCTCTTCCTGCAAGCGATCGATGCGGTAGTCGCCTTTTTGCATACCGATTTCATGTAGCTTTGCTTCAATTTGCGGGATCAGTTCCGCAGCCTTAGCATTTAAATCGATATCGTCGGCATGGCCCTTTAACATGGCTTGCCAATGGGTTTTGTCATTAACCAATTTAGCGAGTTCGACTTCAACTAAACCTGAAAGCTGCCTTGTTGAGACTTTAAATATCGGTAAACCTTGGGTGGCACCTTGGTCTATCCAACGGGTGGGCAGTTGAGTATGGCGGGTAATGCCGACTTTAACGCCTGAAGTATTGGACAGATACACATAATGTGGCACGAAACAGTGGTTTTGCGCCCAATCGGGTTCGCGGCAAGTCCCTTGGTCGTAGTGACAGGTTTCTGGTTTCATAATGCACATATCACAGCTAGCCAGTTTTTGCATACACACAAAACAATGCCCCTGCGAATAACTCTTTTTGGTCTTTTTACCGCAATTACAACAATAAATATTGCCTGTATGCGTCAAGGTGAGTGATTTACCTATTAAAGGATTGAGTGGCAGTAATTCATCCCCAACAATGAGCTGGTATTGTACTTGCTGCGCATCATCTAGTTGCGCGCGCATCTTTTTTAGCGTTCCTAACATGGGTATTCCTATTTTTGTGTGCATCTTGGTGCTCATCAAGCGTTAAGTGCACACATTATCTTTAATGTCACTGCGTGGTTGGCAGTATACAAGATTATCCAAACCAGTTTAGATAGGATTTTTTATTAAGAGAGTCGATTGATAGTAAGTTGAGAGAGCCGGTTGGAGCAGTCTCTCCACGATAACGGAGACAAAATGCCGTAGTTACTCGGCGGCATTTTGTCTTTTAGCTATTTAGTCTTGAGATAAAGTGCAATGTTAACGGCTCAATCGGTCAAGCACGAGATCATCCCCTAGGGCATAGAGAGATTCAGCAAGTTGATCTTCTTGGGCTGTATCGGTTAATCCAAGGCTAATCGTTGCGCGAAATAAGGCGATACCCGTGTGACCAGCGGTTTCATATTGGCTGCTAAATTGTTCGATATTGATCCCAAGTGCATTAATTTTATTTGAAATATCAAGTACTAGCCCCGGTCTGTCGTAGGCGACAAGGCTGTAGCTTAAGCGTTTAATGGGCTTGAGGGATACCGATGTTTTAGCATAGGTGAGGGTGAGGCCATCAATGCATTCTAGGGCTTCGATTAATTCGTCCATGCGCATTGAGGGGATCTCGAGTAACAAAATAGCGGCAAAGACACCGTCAATATGGCGGAGTTCTGAGTCGAGCCAGTTACCACCGTGACGGCTTACCGCATGGGCAATTTGTTCAACTAATCCTTTTCTATCAGGTGCTTGTAGTGTGATCAAATATCGTAGCATAGTGACTGACTCCTATTTTGAATAAAAGGCACCTGTTTTAAAACGGGGTGTAACACAACTGTCATCTTTGCGTCATATAATCCAACGCACTTAGAATGAAGGATGTTGTAATTGCTCAGTTTACGTTCAAACAGTGTAAGCATAGCACTCAGCAAATCCTAGCGAAAAACGCTAGCTATTAATAAATAGAGGTTCTTAATGGAAAGTCAGGTCACTCAACCTGGTTCTGCGTCTCACAATATGTTGAAAGGTGGACGTTCAAGTCGCAGGGCATTTAAGGATAAAGCGGCTCAAATTGGGGTCACTATTGGCGGCACTATGGTGTTTGTCGCCCTATTGTTGATCTTCTTTTATTTGCTGTATGTGATAAAACCCATTTTTGATAGTGCGGATGTGACGCCTATAAAAACGGTGAGTTATCAGCATGCCGATACTGCGACGCTTATGGTTGGCGTCGATGAACAAAATGAGGTCATGTACCGTGTCTCCGTTGATGGTCAAGTGGATTTTTACACTGTGGCTGACGGCAGTTTGCTCTCATCTTTTTCGCAGTCACTACCAGAGGGCGTGACAGTGACAAGTGCTGCGGTAGCTGCACCGAGTGAACAACGCTTCGCACTAGGATTAAGCAATGGTCAAGCTTTGATAGTGGGGATTGAGTTTGGTTTAACTTACCCAAATAACAAGCGCTTGATCACCCCTAAATTACGTTACCCTGCTGGCGAAGCCCCTGTCACTATTGACGAGTCAGGTGCGGCAATTACCAAACTTACTTTTATTTATAGCTCAGATAAGATGAGCTTTGCCTATAAAGATCATCTTGGGATTTGGCGTTTAAGCCGCCTCGAAGGTCAAGAGAATCTGATGACTGAGCAGGTTGAATGGACGACCACGACGTCGATTATTCAAGATGCACCTAAAAAAGTGGCTCAGCAGTTGATGACGCCAGACCAGCGTCAGTTGATGTTGCAAATGGGCAACAAAGTCTTTGTATACGATATCCGTGATGCTGAAAATATTGAATTAATGCAAGTGATTGATGCTGAGAAGGATAAGTCAAAGGTGAATCAGATAGCGCTGTTAGCGGGCGCTAGCTCTATTTTGGTCAGCTATGACTCAGGTGTGGTTGCTCAGTACTTTCAAGTCAATGGTCCTAAAGGTCGCTTATATCAGGAAATCCGTGAGTTTAATGACTTACCTCCTATTGCCTCTATCGCCTCTGAATTTTACCGTAAGAGTTTTGCCGTAATCAGCCCAGAAGGGGAGTTGTCATTACTCTACACCACAAGCCATCGTGAACTCTTTGACGAAAAATTTGATCTTAAAAACCCCGGTATGATGGGTTTTAGCCCTCGCTCAAATAGCTTAGTGGTTGAAGCGGATAAGAAGCTACATATCTTCAGTGTGGAGAACTCCCACCCTGAAGTGTCATGGACCGCTATGTGGAACAAGGTTTGGTACGAAGGTTATCCTGAGCCTAAATTTGTATGGCAATCCACCTCTGGCTCCGATGACTTTGAGGCCAAGTTAAGTTTAATGCCATTAGCCTTTGGCACGATGAAAGCGGCACTTTATGCCATGTTGTTTGCGGTGCCATTATCCATTGCTGGCGCTATTTATACGGCTTACTTTATGTCACCTAAAGTGCGCGCTTTAGTTAAACCAACAATTGAAATTATGGAAGCTTTGCCAACGGTGATTTTAGGTTTCTTGGCGGGACTCTGGTTGGCGCCGCTGATAGAGGAGCATTTACCCGGTATTTTAATTCTCTTGGTGTTATTGCCGACATCTATCCTGACCTCAGCCTATGCTTGGAGTCGATTACCTGTTCAATGGAAACAGCGTTTACCCGAGGTATATCAAGAGCTTATGCTTATCCCCGTGATTTGTTTTATCGGTTGGTTCTCCTTTGCCATTAGTCCGATGATTGAAGTCGCCCTGTTCGATGGTAACACCCGTCAGTTTATCACTAATGAGCTGGGTATCACCTTCGATCAACGTAACGCGCTGGTGGTGGGTATCGCCATGGGCTTTGCGGTGATACCAACCATTTTCTCGATTGCTGAGGATGCCATTTTTTCTGTACCTCGCCATCTTTCAAACGGCAGTTTGGCGCTAGGAGCTACACCTTGGCAAACCTTAACGCGAGTCGTGCTATTAACCGCAAGTCCTGGGATTTTCTCCGCGGTAATGATGGGGCTGGGGCGCGCCGTGGGCGAAACCATGATTGTACTGATGGCAACAGGTAATACCGCGATTATGGAATGGAGCGTGTTTGAAGGTATGCGTACCTTGGCTGCGAACATTGCAGTAGAAATGCCAGAGTCGGCGATTGGTAGCTCCCATTATCGTGTGCTCTTCCTCGCGGCATTTGTGTTGTTCGTATTTACCTTCTTCTTTAACACCATTGCTGAAGTGGTGAGACAGCGTCTACGTGACCGCTATAGCTCGCTGTAACGGAGATAAGATAATGACTTTAAATACTATTTCGCCAATGACCTTGAGAGGTTTGTGCAATGGGTAAGTGGGTAAAATCAGGCTCGCCGTGGATTTGGATGACAGGCGGAGCGGTGAGCATCAGTTTGATTGCGGTATTGGGCTTATTACTGCTGATAGCATGGCGTGGCTTAAGTTACTTCTGGCCTGCGGATATTTATCAATGGGAGCTTGAGGATAGTTCGGGTGTTCGCTCAACCTTAATCGGTGAGATTTACGATAGGGAAGAAGTCCCATCTGAGCGTCTTATTGCTGCGGGACATGTGTTTAAAGAGCCTCCTGCCGAGTTTGTAACCCGTTACTTAGTCAAAACCGGTAACCGTGAATTTGTTGGCTTAGATTTCCGTTGGATATTAGCGACTGACATTATTAGTCGCTCCGTTCCTGAGGATGTCGCCATGATTGAGCGTACTAAAAACGGTAACTTTTATGGTTATCCGGTGGCAGTAATAGAAGATGGTAAGCGCCTTGATTTAGTGAATGATGCTATAGAGTCATCACTGATGGAACATATTGACCGAGCGGTAGCCCTGTCGGACAAGGCACTCAAACTACAAAAGCAAGATATTGGTGCAATTAACTACGCAATCGAAAGACTGCGTTTAAAAGAGCGTCGTTATGAGTTAGATGGTGAGCTGACAGATAGCCGTAAGTTAGAACTGGCTACGGCGAAGGAGGCCCTCCAGAAAGATTACTTAGTGCTGGAAAAAGAACTCTTTACCCTACGTGATGAGGCTGCCCGCGATTCGGTTATCGTGCGCGATATGCGTGGTGTTGAAGTGGAGTTAAAGCTTGATTCGGTTTTGGATGTGACCTATGTGAATCATTTGGGATTGCTGGGTAAAGTACGCCATTGGTTTGTGGGCCTAGGTCGATTTATGAAGGATGATCCCCGTGAAGCCAATACCGAAGGTGGAGTGTTTCCGGCGATTTTTGGCACCGTATTCATGGTATTGCTTATGGCAATTATTGTGACGCCTTTTGGTGTAGTTGCGGCAATTTATCTGCATGAATATGCCAAAAAAGGGCCGATCACTAAGATGATCCGTATTGCCGTGATTAACTTAGCAGGTGTTCCTTCCATTGTTTATGGTGTATTCGGTTTAGGTTTCTTTGTCTACATGATGGGCGGTTCCATCGACCAATTGTTTTACGCTGAAGCCTTACCTGCGCCCACATTTGGCTCGCCTGGGGTGATTTGGTCGGCACTGACATTGGCGATTCTGACTCTGCCAGTGGTTATTGTGTCGACTGAAGAAGGGTTAAGTCGGATCCCAAGCGCCGTACGTCAAGGCAGTTTGGCTCTGGGTGCCACTAAGGCCGAAACCCTGTGGCGGATTGTCATCCCGATGGCAAGCCCTGCGATCATGACGGGTCTGATTTTAGCCGTTGCTCGCGCTGCCGGTGAAGTGGCGCCGCTGATGTTGGTGGGTGTGGTGAAATTAGCACCGACATTACCACTGGACTTTAACTTCCCGTTTGTGCATTTGGAACGTAAGTTCATGCACTTAGGGTTCCATATTTATGATGTTGGCTTCCAGAGTCCTAACGTCGAAGCGGCGCGTCCTCTGGTGTATGCGACCTCCTTCTTGCTGGTGACTGTGATAGTGGCACTTAACTTAACAGCCATTAGTGTACGTAATCATTTACGTGAAAAATATCGTTCGCTTGAGCACTAACCAGCGATTATCCTGAAAGTATTAGGACTGAATATGATTTCTATAGATTCGACAGCAATGAAAACGAACACCTTTGATTTGGCGAACTTAAGCCAGAACGATACCGCTCTGGAGATCCGCAACTTAGATTTGCGCTATGGCGATAAGCAAGCGCTGTTTAATGTATCGATGAAGATCCCCAAGAAGCAAGTCACAGCCTTTATCGGCCCCAGCGGGTGTGGTAAGTCGACCTTACTGCGCTGCATTAACCGTATGAACGATTTAGTGGATAACTGCTATATCGACGGCGAGATTTTGCTGCACGGTCAAAATATTTACGACAAAAAAATTGATGTGGCAGCCCTGCGTCGAAATGTGGGTATGGTGTTCCAACGTCCAAATCCATTTCCAAAGTCGATCTATGAGAACGTGGTTTACGGCTTACGCTTGCAAGGCATTAATAATCGTCGAGACTTAGATGAAGCCGCTGAGCGTTCACTGCGCGGCGCGGCTATTTGGGATGAAGTGAAAGACAGATTGCACGATAACGCTTTTGGTTTATCGGGTGGTCAACAGCAACGTCTGGTGATTGCCCGTGCAATTGCGATTGAGCCAGAAGTGCTATTACTCGACGAACCCACATCGGCACTCGATCCTATTTCAACCTTAACCATTGAAGAGTTAATCACTGAGCTGAAAACCAAATATACCGTGGTGATAGTGACTCACAATATGCAACAGGCGGCACGGGTATCGGATCAAACTGCTTTTATGTATATGGGCGAATTAGTGGAATATGCGGATACCAATACCATTTTCACTACGCCGAAAAAACGTAAAACAGAAGATTACATCACCGGACGTTACGGTTAATCAGTGACTAAATAAACGCCATAGTCTAGGCGAGAGCCTAGGCCTTGAAACACTTGAGTAAAAGGTTGGCCAAATGGAAAATATGAATTTAAGTAAGCATATCTCAGGACAGTTTACTGCTGAACTAGATGATATCCGTAACCGCGTACTCGCTATGGGTGGCTTGGTTGAACGTCAGCTAGAACAAGCAATTGATGCTTTAAGTGCCCTCGATGCTGAGTTAGCCCAACGGGTGATTGATGGCGACCATAAAGTCAATGGTATGGAAGTTTCGATTGATGAGGAATGCACCCGCATCATTGCGAAACGTCAACCCGCGGCCAGTGATTTGCGTTTAATTATTGCCATATCTAAATCCATTGCCGATCTAGAACGTATTGGTGATGCTTGTGTGCGAATCGCAAAAGCGGCACTCGATAAGCGTTTAAATAATCAACAACCTTTGTTAGTTAGTATTGAAAATATGGGCCGCCATGCGACTCGCATGTTACATGCGACCTTAGATGCGCTGGCGCGTATGGATGCCGATACTGCGTTAGAACTGCACAAAGAAGATGCCAAGCTTGACCGCGAATATGAAGGCATTATCCGTCAGCTAATGACCTATATGATGGAAGACCCACGCTCAATCCCCGATATTTTAGACGTACTGTGGGCTGCACGCGCAGTTGAGCGTGTCGGTGATCGTTGTAAAAATATCTGCGAATACATTATTTACTACGTAAAAGGTAAAGATGTTCGCCATACTTCCTACGAAGATATGGAAAAGGATATGAAAGGCTAAGACAAGCGCCAACTTTACTGTTTAATCCCTTTGCTAAATAAAACGCTCCGCAGTCTCTGTGGAGCGTTTTGCTTTTGGTGGTATTAAATGCCATTAATCAAATGCCGATGTCCATTGGCTCATCTTTTGGACATTAGCGTAATCAGTACGTTAAAAACAGTTAGACGATAGCGTGAATTATCTACAGTTTTAATATGGCTTATGAGCTAAATCTAGGGCGACTATGTAGGCCCAATTATTCTTGCTCTCAACATTTTTGACAATAATTCACTAAGAAATTGTCAAAAATCCACAGTATTCATTCAACATGATGTCCAAATTAGATTGCTTTTGCCATAAACAACTTTTAAAAAATTTGATCAAAAACAAGTATTTACTGATGCCTTTAGTTAGGTCGGGTGTTAAAGTTACTTTAACGAAGCAATGTTGTTAATACCTCGCCTCGTTATTCATATCACTCTCAAGACTGCAAGCCGTTCCATTTTTACCGTACTAACCTTGACGGGGTGAAACAGTAAACAGCCTTCAATGCAGGAAGCTATACAATGTTAAGAAAACTAAAAATCGGCAAACGCTTAAGCGTTGCCTTTGGCATTATGACGTTGCTCACGGTTTTAGTGGGACTTACCGCCATTCAGCGCTTTAACAGTGTTGAAGTCAATATCAGTAATATCGCAGAGCATCGACTCCCAGCTTCGTTACTAGCTGGTGAACTCAACAAAGATTTTCTATTTATTAGGCTGTATACACTTAATTTAATGTATGCGGAAACGGATGCTGAACGGCAACGTCATCGCGATCGCATCCGTAATGAGCTGGATAACTTTAAAACCAATATTGATAAAGTAGAGGTGTTTCAACGTACGCCAGAAGGGCGCAAGGTACTAGAGCAGGTATTAAAAGCCAAAGACGGCTACGATCAACTGCATCAACAGATCCTGAGATTAAACGAGCAACGCCAATATACCGAGTCTATTGCATTGCGTAATGCAGGGTTAAATGATGCCGCTATTAAAGTATCAAATGCGATAAGTGCCTTAGCAGATTACCAGCAAGAAAGATCCTTAGTGGAAGCAAACAGTGCAAAACACACGATAGAATTAGCACTTAGTACTATGATTGCTATTGTGGTTTTTGCGGTTATCGGAGCCGTTGTGCTGGCTTATTTCTTTAGCCGCAGTCTCATTGGCCCTATGCAAAATGCCGTAGCCATCTGTCAGCGTATTGCCAGTGGCGATTTAACCCAAAAGTTTGCCGATGATGCCGCGGACGAAGCTGGGGATATGATCCGCAGCATGGCTGTTATGCAACAGCAATTGCAGCAAACACTAAGTGAAATTAATCACTCATCTTCGCAATTGGCCGCGACCTCTGAAGAGCTTAGCGTCGTTACCGATCAATCTAGCCAGACATTACACCAGCAAAGTCAAGAACTCGAATTAGCAGCGACGGCGGTGACTGAATTAACGACAGCCATTGAAGAAGTTGCCCGCAGTGCCAGTGCAACATCGAGTGACTCTGAAACCGCAAATATTAAAGCTCGTCAAGGCAAAGAGCGTGTTCAGCATACGATTCAAACCATACAAACCCTTGAAGGTGAATTACAACAAGCCCGTCAGGGAATTCAACAATTAGCGAGTCGGGTAAACGAAATCAGTTCAGTATTGGACGTGATTAGAGGCATTGCCGAACAAACTAACTTGTTGGCATTGAATGCTGCTATTGAAGCTGCCAGAGCAGGTGAAAGTGGTCGAGGTTTTGCCGTAGTTGCCGATGAGGTGCGCGCATTGGCACATCGTACACAGGAATCAACCAAAGAAATTGAGCGTATGATGCATTTAGTGCAAGCTGAAACTCAGACTACCGTTAACACCATGCAAAATAGCAGCAATCGTGCCACTGAAACCTTGCTTATTGCCCAGCAGGCAGGTGATGCCTTACAACAGATTGCCACCGCTATTGCTCAAATTAATGAACAAAATCTTACCATTGCCAGTGCAGCAGAAGAGCAGGCGACAGTGGCGCGGGAGGTTGATGGCAACCTTTTGAATATAAGAGATTTGTCACATCAAACTTCTGCGGGGGCCCATGAAACTCAAGCATCAAGTGCCGATCTTGCTCGTTTAGCAGAAACCTTAAATTCGCTGGTAACGTCTTTTAAAGTTTAGGCCATCTACGACAGATCAATATTGGAAAGGTGTTAAGTCAAAACTGAATACTAAACACCTTTCTATCCCCATTGTTAGCCAATGCCTTGGTTTACAAAAGCTGTTACACCGACCACATTATTGTTTTTTGCCATCACATTTCTTTTAAATCCAAAGCGAACAGTAGAGGTAATAAAGCCAGTTTACCTTCTGCTATAAGGCTATCTTGCCTACCGCGTGCAGGCGGGCAGATATTCGGATAACTCAAGCAGGTTTAAGTCAGGGTCGCGGATATAGACAGAGTTTATCCGACCTGTGGCGCCAGTTCGTAGCACCGGACCCTCAATGATATCAATTTGAAGGGCGTTTAAATGGGTGATTACTGCTTCAATATTATGACTGACCACAAAACACAGATCGGCACTGCCGGGCGTTGCTAGGGCGGCCTTAGGCTCAAATTCAGCACCCGCTTGATGTAAGTTGATTTTTTGATCGCCAAAAATTAAGGCAACGCGTCCGTTGCCAAATATCACTTTTTTCATTCCTAATACACTTTGATAGAAGGCGACGCTGGCCTCGATATCTTTTACGGTTAACACTAAGTGGTCTAGGCGAGTCACGCGCATATTCTTTCCCTCGATGCCATAGCGATTTGTTATTGATTTTATCTGCGCCTTACCTTACATCAAGTGCTGATGCAAAAGTGACTCTGTGGTAGCATTTGTGGTGTTTCTAGGCGTAAATATTTTATGCCTTTTTTATCCCATAGATGAAATGAGAGTGTCATGAAGAAAACCTTAGCCCGCGGCTTAATGAACTTACTCCCTATGGCCCTAAGCCTCTGGTTGTTTTGGTCGTTATTTGTGTCTTTGGATGGTTTAGGGATTTTTATTTTAGCGTTGGTAGGGATTAACCAACATTTTGTCGGTGTCGGTTTTATCTTAGTCGTGGCCTTAGTGTTTGCGGTCGGATTATTGTTTTCGGTCAGTCCCATCGTATGGATCTATGGTTGGATAGAGCGTCAGTTAATGCGCTTTCCTTTATTTAAGTCTGTGTATGGCAGTATTCGCGATATTGCTTCCCTGATGAATCGTGAAGGCAAGCTAAATACCCAACAAACAGTGTTGGTTAAACAAGCAAATGGGGGTTATGTGGTCGGGTTTATTATGACAGATACTCCGCCTAAGCCCTTACTCGATGCATTACCCGAGGGAGATTGGGTGCCAGTGTTATTTCAATTGAGTTATCAAATGGCGGGGGTAACGAGTTTAGTTAAGCGAGATGATCTTATTCTTGTCGATTGGTCATTTGAGGAGGCGATGCGCTTTAATCTTACGGCGGGAATTTCTCAAACACCTGCGACCCAATAGGCGACATCTAAGTCAGTTTAAACCCTATTGATAGGGTTAAATATCAAGTTTTGTGCATTTTGTGGTATAATTCTGTGGCGGCTTAATGAGTCGCCATTTTTTATGCTAATTATCCCAGTTTAAACTGAGCCTTATACTGTGGCTTTTATTGGGATTAGCTCACCTATGTTCTATTTCCTATCGAATAAAACAAGATAACGAATATGACATGACAAGGTATTGCGAAAAGCGAATGCTTGTTATGCATTATTGGGTGTGTTGGCTATGACATCTGTATATGTCGTGGCATTGGCGTCGCGATTATTCCGTTATCTACGCTTATTCAATGAATCCGGTGTACTAAACGAGGATTCAGTTGGCTGAATAGGGAGCTTGCTAAAACAAGGGAGTCTTAATGTCGATTAAAACGAGTATCAACCCACCGGTATTTTATTCATCGGTTTTTCTTATCACCTTAATGGTGATGATTTGCGCAGTGTGGCCAACAGAGGCGAATGCTTTTTTTAAATCAATGCAGTCATGGATAGAGATGAAAGCAGGTTGGCTTTATATCTTGAGTGTGGCTATTTTTTTAATTTTTATCATTTTTGTGATGGTGAGCCGTTTTGGTGATATCAAACTTGGCCCCGATCATTCCGTGCCCGATTATAGCTATAAAAGCTGGATTGCCATGTTGTTTTCGGCGGGGATGGGCATCGGCCTGATGTTTTTTGGGGTGGCTGAGCCCGTAATGCATTTTTTGGCGCCACCCGATGCGACTCCCGAAAGCATTGCCGCTGCTAAAGAGGCGATGAAGATCACTTTCTTCCATTGGGGGATTCACGCTTGGGCAATCTATGGCGTGGTGGCGTTGAGCCTAGCCTATTTTTCCTATCGCCATAAGTTACCCCTATTACCCCGCAGTGCCCTGTATCCCTTAATTGGTGAGCGAATTTATGGGCCTATTGGTCATGCGGTCGATACCTTTGCCGTGCTCGGTACTATGTTTGGTGTGGCGACATCACTGGGGTTTGGGGTGTTGCAGGTCAATTCAGGACTGAGTTATCTGTTTACCGACTTACCCAATAACACTCTAGTGCAAGTGTCTCTCATCATAGGTATTACCCTATTAGCAACGCTTTCGGTGTTTTCTGGGCTCGACAAAGGGGTAAAGCGTTTGAGTGAGCTTAACCTTGGTCTGGCGATTTTACTCTTGTGTATTGTGTTAATCCTCGGTCCCACTGTGATGTTATTACAGGCTTTTGTGCAAAATACCGGCGGATATTTAAGTGATTTAGTGAATAAAACCTTTAATTTATATGCCTATCAACAGAAGGAAGATTGGCTGGGTGGTTGGACATTACTCTATTGGGGGTGGTGGATTTCATGGTCGCCATTTGTTGGGACTTTTATTGCGCGGGTGAGCCGTGGTCGAACAATCCGTGAGTTTTTAATTGGTGTGTTATTTGTGCCTTCGGCATTGACCTTCCTATGGATGACAGTATTTGGTAATTCGGCTATCAACGCCATTATGCATCAAGGGGCGACTTATTTAGCTGAGGCGGTCAATACCGATGTTTCTGTGGCGCTATTTGTGTTTTTTGAACATATGCCATTTTCGACATTGCTGTCAGGCATTGCGATTTGTTTAGTGGTGACTTTTTTCGTCACATCATCGGACTCTGGCTCCTTAGTCATTGATAACTTGACCTCTGGCGGTGATAACAATGCACCTGTATGGCAGCGAGTATTTTGGGCATTACTTCAAGGTGTGGTGGCTTCAGTGCTGTTATTGGCGGGGGGGGGCTACAGGCATTACAAACCGCGGCAATTGCCAGTGCTATGCCATTTTTAGTCGTTATGTTATTGATGTGCCTTGGTTTATATAAAGCACTAAAAAATGATTGGCTTAAGATCAACAGTGTACAGATGCACAATACTAGCGTGCAGTACGCCAAAACCAATATCAGTTGGGAGGAGCGTATTGAAGTGCTAGTGTCACATCCGACAGAGGAAGACGCACGGGTCTTTATCAATAATGTGGCGACCCCTGCATTATCAAAAGTCTGTCAGCGTTTTATGAGCAAAGGTATTGTCGCTGATCTCGAATACATCGAGGGAAAAGTCAGGCTAGTTGTCAGTAATGAAGTTAACTTACCCTTTGTATACGGTGTACGTTTGCGTTGTTTTGAGATTGTAAACCCGATAGGGGAAGAGCTAGAGCAAGGGAATACGTCGTACTATCGCGCTGAGGTTTACCTTGAGCAGGGTGGGCAGCATTACGATGTAATGGGTTATACCGAAGAGCAAATCTTGGCGGATGTCGTTACCCAATATGAAAAATATTTGCACTATCTACATCTTTCTAGCGCTGATCAGGGGCATGTTGCATAAACCGTTTTTTTGCGAGTGAATGTGTGGATTAGAATGTGTTTAACGCCTTATGATCTAAGGCTCATATTGCTCCAAGTGATAAGTCAGATTATCCTTGGGGCAATTTTTGAGGTCTGTTTTAAGTAAGGTGACAGCATGTCAGTTAATCAAGGTGAGAGTAAATTAGATAAAGTATTAGCCGAGGCGCGGGAATGCAAAGCC
This sequence comes from Shewanella putrefaciens, assembly GCF_016406325.1. NCBI lineage: Bacteria > Pseudomonadati > Pseudomonadota > Gammaproteobacteria > Alteromonadales > Shewanellaceae > Shewanella > Shewanella putrefaciens. Next base: position 1,536,263 of record NZ_CP066370.1, read on the forward strand.
AAACGTGAGAGTGGTTACCGTGAGCAGGCGTTAAAACTTTATCCTTGGGTGTGTGGCCGCTGTACTCGAGAATTTACCCCGAAAAACCTAAGCGAACTGACGGTGCACCACAGGGATCATAATCACGATAATAATCCATCTGATGGATCAAATTGGGAGTTATTGTGCTTGTATTGCCACGATAACGAACATTCCCGTTTTGAAGAATTGATCCGCTACGGTAGCACTACTGAGACCAAACAAGCCGCGGCGACCTACAATCCTTTTGCCGATTTAAAAGCCATGATGAAAAAATAGTGACAAAAGGCCTGACATTGTCAGGCTTTTTTCGCTAAACGGGCCTCAGCTTCTAGCCATGTTGCGCGGCTTAATACATGTTGATTTTCATCGTCTTTAAACAAGGCTTTACGGGCTGGGAGTTGGTTTAATATATCAACTTGTTGCGCTTCGCTGGCATCGCGCCAACGGACGATTTCATCAATATGACGAAAACAGCCCATGCAATAATTTTCATCATTTAAGCCGCAGCGGGCTACGCAGGGTGAAAGCATGTTGATCCTTTTTCGGTGACGATGGTTAACCGTTAATGTTAGGTGCTAGCTTGAGATTAAGTTCGCGCTAGCGCGCCACGATACTAACATTTTTCTCATTAAAGTCATTTTGTCCATTAAACCTTTTGTCTATTAAAGCCATCGACTAGGCAAGATAAAGTGAGCTGATGGCAAGACAAGCATTTTTACACTGGGCATAACGTGAACCAAGATAATTTGCATACAATACTCACTTACTCACAGAAGTTTAGCGAACTGAATCAGTTGCTTGAGCAGAGTACTTCCCTCTGGCAAATGCGTGCTTTTGAGGCATCGTCCTTACCTTGGGCCGCTAAGTTCCCGCATCTAGCCGAGGCGGTATGGGCCATCGCTGATGAAAACTTGGATAAACTCGATGCAGATCAAGGCTTGTTAGTCGATGCCCTATCTCCCGCATTAGATCTTGATTTGAAGACGTTAGGCCTAAAGTGGAATTTAGCCCTGCTACGCACTTCAAATGCTGAACTTATTGATAGTGCTGACGCAAATAAACCAAAGCATATTTCGGCCACTCGCTTTTCTTTTGAGGATGAAGCCCATTTTAGTGCCCATATAAAGGGCCGTAAGTGGGAGCAAATTCGTGCATTTGTGCAGCATTTACCTCACCATGATTTACCCGTGCTTGAATGGTGTGCAGGTAAGGGGCATTTAGGACGATTAATTGCTAAAGCACGCGGCGTTGATGTTGTGAGCTTAGAATGGCAGGAAAAGCTCTGTGAAGAAGGCCAAGCCTTTGCTCATAAATGGCAATTATCTCAACGCTTTATTTGCGTCGATGCCTTTGACATTGTCGATAGTGCTTTGAGTGGCGATGGTAAACACTCAAATCCTTTATACGCACAGCAGCACGCGGTGGCGCTCCATGCCTGCGGTGACTTGCATGTGCGATTGTTAACCCTTGCAGCGACTGCGGGCACTCAGGCGCTCGCTATTTCGCCCTGTTGTTATCATCTTATCCATGCGAGCCATTATCAGCCTTTATCAAAGGTTGCAAAGCAGAGTGCACTCACACTGACTCGCCATGATTTGCAATTACCACTGCAGCAGAGTGTGATTGCAAGCCCTAAACAACAGACGCTACGTCACCAAGAAATTGCGTGGCGTTTAGGGTTTGATGCGTTGCAGAGGCAATGCCAAAACGTGAATGAATATCTGCCGATTCCGTCGATAAAACAGAGTCAACTGAGTGGCTGTTTTGCCGATTTTTGCCTGTGGGCCGCGACACAAAAATCGGTCAATTTACCACAACATATTGATTTTAATCTTTGGCTTGAAACTGGGTATCAAAGACAACGATTGACCAGACGCATTGATTTAGTCGCGCATTTATTTCGTTCAGTACTCGAACAGTGGTTAATACTCGATCGCTGTTGTTTTTTGCAGGAGCAGGGATACCAAGTTTGCGTGAGTGAATTTTGTGCAAACAGCGTAACACCCAGAAATGCACTCATTTTGGCGTTAAAGTCAGTTGATTAAAAAATAGCGTCTAAAAATATACTGTACTGCAATGTTTTTTATGAACTATTTCTGTATTAGTTCATTTGAAACTAGTGTTAATGCTGTTAACGTGCCAGTGGTTATGCGTATCGCTGTGAGACAAGTCTTATACTGAGGATGGTTTTTTATTGAATCATCGGGCTTTTCTTGTTCAAATGTCGCATTAATGACGAATAACAACTGAAAGCTGACCCTCGGTCAGTGATTCTAGTGAGCGAATAAAACAGTTTCATGAAATATTCCCGCGTATTTATTAATAGCCTGGCTTATGAACTGGCACCTGTAGTGGTTTCCAGTAGCGAGCTAGAGTCTCGCCTTGCGCCTTTATATCAAAAGTTCCGTATTCCTATGGGACAATTAGCGGCATTGACAGGTATTACCGAACGCCGCTGGTGGCCTAAAGGACACCAATTATCCGATGGTGCGATTAACGCAGCGCGTAAAGCCATTGCTGAAACGGGAATAAATGTCGCTGACTTAGGGGCTGTGGTGTACACCGGAGTCTGTCGCGATCAACATGAACCTGCCACCGCTTGTCGTATCGCTGCTGAGCTTGGTGTATCCAAGGACACCGCCATTTACGATATCAGTAATGCCTGCTTAGGGGTGTTATCGGGTATTTTAGACATTGCTAACCGTATTGAACTGGGTCAGATCAAGGCGGGTATGGTGGTTTCCTGTGAATCGGCACGGGATATTGTTGATGTGACTATCGATAATATGCTTGCTTCTCCAACCATGCAGAATTTTGCCCAATCATTGGCGACCCTCACGGGAGGCTCTGGTGCCGTGGCGGTTATCCTTACCGACGGCAGCTTACCGCTAACGAACGTGCGTAAACATCAACTGCTTGGCGCATCGCATTTATCTGCTCCAGAGCATCATCAATTATGTCAGTGGGGATTGCAGGAAGTGGGGCATAATCTTTACCGTGAGTTTATGCGTACCGATGCGGTAACCCTGCTGAAGGAAGGTGTTGAGCTGGCTAAACACACTTGGGAGCATTTCCTTGAGCAGCGCAATTGGCTGGTTGAGCAAGTGGATAAAGTGATTTGCCACCAAGTGGGTGCATCGAACCGCAAACAAGTGCTGAGTGCGCTTAATATTCCACCCGAAAAAGAATTTCCTACCTATCAATTGCTTGGCAATATGGGCACAGTGTCTTTACCTGTGACGGCCGCCATGGCCCATGATGAAGGTTTTTTACAAGCGGGCGATCAAGTGAGCTTTTTAGGTATAGGTAGCGGCTTGAATTGCATGATGTTAGGCATTAAGTGGTAGGGGCGCTTTAGGTCTTTTACTGCCATTGTCGGCGTTCCCATAAAAGACTGACTCGCTAAATTCGCTCTCATAAATAGAACCAAAATAGGAAGCGTCATGTTAGACACTCTGTTGCCTTTTCAACGTCATTTTTTTAACCGTAATGGTAACAAGCTGCATTATATCAATGAAGGCCACGGTGAACCTGTGGTGATGGTTCATGGTAATCCAAGCTGGTCGTTTTATTACCGCAATTTAGTGAGCGCCTTAAAAGATTCTCATCAATGCATAGTGCCGGATCATATCGGCTGTGGTCTGTCGGATAAGCCCGATGATAGCGGCTACGATTACACACTTAAGCGCCGTATAGATGATCTCGAAGCCTTGCTCGATAGTTTAAATATCAAAGAGAACATCACCTTAGTTGTGCATGATTGGGGCGGCATGATAGGTATGGGCTATGCGGCGCGTTATCCTGAACGCATTAAACGCTTGGTGATATTGAATACTGGGGCCTTCCATTTACCTGAATCTAAACCTTTCCCTTGGCCTTTATGGATCTGTCGTAATACTTTGTTAGGCACAGTTTTAGTGCGTGGTTTTAATGCTTTTTCATCTATCGCATCCTATGTTGGTGTGAAACGTCAGCCAATGGCGAAATATATCCGTGAGGCTTACGTTGCGCCGTTTAACTCTTGGTCAAACCGCATTTCTACTCTGCGCTTTGTGCAGGATATTCCGCTGCGTGAAGGTGATAGAAATTATCAGTTAGTCTCTGATATCGCAGCAAGTTTGCCTAAATTTGCCAAAGTGCCGACCCTGATTTGTTGGGGGCTGAAGGATTTTGTGTTCGACAAACACTTTTTAGCTAAATGGCGCCAGCACATGCCCCATGCGACTGTGCATGAATTTGCCGATTGCGGTCACTATATTTTGGAAGATGCCAGTGACGAAGTGATTGCCCATATAAAAGGTTTTATGGCCGATGAACAAGTCGCATCTGCGTCCGCTGAACGGGCTGCAGGTTAATGTCGACGTTGCTTGAAAAAGAAGTGATCCCTTTGGTGACGGAAACGCCATTTTCAACTGGCACGTCTCAATCAGCAATAGCCAGTGATGCCAATATTTGCCGTCATCTTAAACAAGCTGCCCATGACATTCCCCATCATCTTGCTGTAGCAGTACAAAGCGCGAAGGGCGCTTCTGTGGCGAACTTACGTTACAGCGAGCTGGATTTTCTCAGTCTTGACCGACAAAGTGATGTGATAGCTTTTGCCCTTAATGCCCATGGTATTACCCGCGGTATGAAGGCTGTGCTGATGGTTACGCCGAGCCTCGATTTTTTTGCCTTAACCTTTGCGCTGTTTAAAGCGGGGATTATCCCCATTCTTGTTGATCCTGGCATGGGGATTAAAAACCTTAAGCAGTGCTTTGCTGAGGCTGCGCCCGATGCTTTTATTGGTATTCCCAAGGCGCATATTGCAAGGCGCTTATTTGGCTGGGGTAAGGGCACCATAAAGATATTGCTCAATGTTGATGGTGGCAAAACAGGCTTCGCTGCAAAATTGAACTGTATGGCTACTGGCGCTATGAGTCTATCGACGCTATTGCAAAATACCTCGGCACAATCCTCTGGTGCACAATCCTCTGCTCAAAAGTCGCCATATCCTATGGTGTTGCTAAAGCCAAATGAAATGGCGGCGATTCTATTCACCAGTGGCAGTACGGGCACACCTAAGGGGGTTGTCTATAGCCATGCAATGTTTGAGGCGCAAATTCAAGCGCTAAAAAACGATTATGGGATTTGCCATGGTGAGCGCGATTTAGCAACGTTTCCGCTGTTTTCACTCTTTGGTCCGGCGTTGGGTATGGCATCTATTGTGCCCGAAATGGATGCCAGTAAACCCATCACAGCTAACCCCGAATTTTTGTTTGCCGCGATTGAGCAATATCAATGCAGCAATATTTTTGTTAATCCTGCGCTGCTCGAACGTTTAGGCCGTGCGGGGGAGCAAAAGCAACATACATTGCCGAGTGTCAAACGGGTTATTTCGGCGGGGGCGCCAGCGACGATTGCTTCTATTGCTCGTTTTAGCAAGATGCTAAGTGATGGCGTACCTGTATTAAATTCCTACGGCGCAACTGAATCTTTGCCCATCAGTATGATTGCCAGTGATGCTTTATTTGCCACGACCGAGATGACAGATAATGGCGCTGGCATCTGTGTTGGCCATGCTATTGATGGTGTCTCTATTGGCATTATCGGCATAAGTGAAGCCGTTATACCCGAGTGGGATGATGCTTTACTGCTTAAGAATGGTGAAATTGGCGAGATAATAGTACAAGGGCCTATGGTGAGCCAATCATACTATCAATATGATAGCCAACGTGATAATCAACGCGATAGTGCGACAGCAATGGCTAAGATATGGGATCCTGTCGCCAATTGCGTTCGACATAGAATGGGCGATTTGGGTTATCTTGATGACCAAGGTCGGTTATGGATGTGCGGACGTAAAGCTCACAGAGTTGATGCCACCCATAAAGGGAAGTTTGCTAAGCGTTATTATTCGATTCCCTGTGAGCGTATTTTTAATACGCATCCTAATGTGAAACGCTCTGCTTTAGTGGGTGTGAAAGTAGCGAATGAAATCACACCGTTAATCTGTATCGAACTGGATACATCACTGGTGTGTAATAAAAGTCAGCAGCTTTATCAAGAGCTTACTACGCTTGCTGAGCAATTCCACCAAACTCAGGGGATAAAACGATTTTTGATTCATCCGGATTTCCCCGTGGATGTACGGCACAATGCCAAAATTTTTAGAGAAAAATTAGCCGTATGGGCGCAATCCCAGACGAAAGGCTGATCTAACACTCTGACTTTTAAGTTCAAATACCTGTGCTGAAATGGATACCTCAATGATGAACGACCCAAGCAAGAGTACGACGCTTATCCAATTTCATACGGTGGAGCAAATTGCACTGACGCAGCTTGCACTTAAGGTACAACACGCCTTTGTGACGGGAGCTGGGGGGTTTTTAGGTAAGGCCATTTGTTTAAGATTGTTAGCGGCAGGCATTAAGGTCACAGGCTTTGCACGTGGGCATTACCCAGAGCTTGAAGCGTTGGGTGTTGCGATGAAGCAAGGGGATCTCGTCAATAAGGAGCAACTTCAGCAGGCGATGCAGGGTTGCGATATCGTGTTCCATGTGGCGTCTAAAGCGGGGGTTTGGGGCGATCGAGACAGTTATTTTTGTCCTAATGTGAAGGGCGCTGCTAATGTGATTGCTGTTTGTAAAGCATTAAAAATAAATAAGTTAGTCTACACCAGCACCCCGAGCGTCACCTTTACAGGCCAAGATGAGTCAGGGATTGATGAGTCCACCCCCTACGCATCTACATTCCTTAATTATTACGCTCACTCGAAAGCCATTGCCGAAAAAATGATGCTAGATGCTAATCAATTCGGTGAAGTGCCACTTGAACATACTGATGCAACTCAAATGATTACACCTTATGCGTTAAAAACAGTCGCACTGCGGCCGCATTTGATATGGGGCCCCGGCGATCCCCATCTTGTGCCTCGGGTACTGGAACGTGGCCGTTTAGGAAAGTTAAAACTGGTTGGCCGCGAAGATAAACTCGTCGATACCATCTATATCGATAATGCTGCCTATGCCCATGTACTCGCCGCCTTAGAACTTTGCCAACCTAAACCAAAGTGTCAAGGCAAAGCCTATTTTTTGAGTAACGATGAGCCTATTACTATGGTAAAAATGCTCAATCTGATCTTAGCCTGTGATGGATTGCCCCCTGTTACTCGACGTGTGCCTCGAACTGTGGCCTATATCGCTGGCGCGGCATTGGAAAGCCTGTATTTTTTGCTTAAGAAAAAAGAAGAGCCCCTTATGACGCGTTTTGTCGCACGCCAGTTATCTTGCAGCCATTATTTTGATATCAGCGCTGCCAAGCGTGATTTGGGGTATTGTGCGCTGGTTTCTATTGATGAGGGGATGGCAAGGCTCAGGACATCACTTTTAGGGTGAGGGTATGAGGGCTTGATGAGCCCTCATATCTATCAGTTTTTAGGTGTTTTCAAATACGATAGGCAACAATTTATTCGCTAACCATTTGTAATACATTGAATTTCCATGGACCCAGTCATGTTGGCCATCGGGATAGCAAATATCTGAGGCATACTCCATAGGGGTACTAATTTCCTCATCAAAGATTTTTGCAGCATTAAAAAATACAATATTGAACTGTGACCAGATATATTCAATAGCGTCAAAATAAGAATATATAAGCCCTGTCATTGATTGTGATTCTTTGAAGTGACGGCAGAAAGGTGGATCAGAAACAACGATAACAGTATGTCCTCTTTCTTTCATCGTTAATAATATAGACAGTTGTTTTGATTGGTCCTCATGGAAGAAATCAACATAATTTTTCAAGGTAATATTTTTAATGTCCGCATCTTCTTGTTTTTGTAGCCATGTAAAAAAACGAGCAACAGTCTGATGTGTGTGTAGGCCAATATTGGAAATAATCACAGATTTTTTTTCAAATTTAGATTGCTCGTGAGCCTGTAAATTCTTCAATATCGGTGCGAAAAGTTGACGTGAGGCGGCGTTTTCAAGAGGTACGAAATATTCTGTTTCACATATTGAAAATTTGCCTTGGGCAAATCCTGAGCCGTTCATTACCATGCCACCCGTAAATGGGATCTCCATTTCCTTTAGTGCTTTTGCTAACTTACCCATATGGCTATCACCGAGTAAAGTTAATTGATTCACTGTAGTGTCATTTGGGTTATGTGATAATTTATTCAGCGCTTCTAAACGTTCTTCATCACAAACTGTTTCTTCGTGACTTTGCTCACAGTTATTTTGTGCTTGGGTGATTTCATTGTCAGAAAATGCCGATTTGAAGTGGCTCATTACATACTCAACAGCTTTATTTGAGACCGTTCTTCTATTCTCATTAAATCTAAAATCATTAACATTATTAACTGTGATAATTTCAAATGATGGAAAGTAGTCGAATATTTCATCATTATCTGCTAAATAACCCGCGACAGCACGTAGAACAGACTTCGAATATTGGCTAGCAACAAGGATATGTTTATCTGATGCGGTTGCTGTAAGGGGAACGGGGGAGACGGTCAATATCACTTTTATCTGCGGGTTGATACCTTGAATGATATCTTTTATAAGCAATAAGTCAGATTTTATTTCATTGTAATTAAACTGATGGAAAGTAAATATTTCATCATTGAACTCACCGGCAATAACCCCAGGGCAATTCGGGTAGAAAACATCATCAATATCTTTCCAAGCTTCTGTTAAACCTAGGGTAAAAATAAGCACATTCGTTTCTTTTAGCGTATCGAATAGTTCGCTTTTTGCCGATATTCGTGCCTCGCGTAATGCTTCTTCTGAGCTAAACCCTTCAGGCTGAACGTTAGGTCTCAACAAATCGATATAGCGTTCTGTATTTTTGTCGTAAAAAATATCAAATCTGTGGGAGTGGGCAGGGTCTAAGGTTAACCATTGAAGAAAGCATCTAGGGGTATATACATTGCCAAAGGCAAAGCTGGATATTTGTCGACTGTCGAGTTTGCTGCGATTAAATGGATAATTATTCTCAATCATCCATTTACCCACATGTTGAGCAAAACATGAACCTACAGATGAAATACTGCTATTGTCTTTCGATATGAGTAAATTATGAATTGATTGAAAGGGGACTTTGCCTAAATCAATTTTCGCAACGCCAGTTTTCCAAAAATATTGTTCTGCTTGTTCACTGTAGGGAGTAAGAAACTGTGTATTCATCGGGTGGTCCATTTAAAGTTTCCAAAAAAATGATTGGCAAGAAGAATCTGTTTGCTTAAAATTTAACCTGCGCCAAGAGCGTTTAAATCTATCCGACAAGATGCGGCATCAGCCTAATGGCTCTGTTATGGAAATTAACTTACCTGAAAAATTTTAAATATGCACATAAATAAATATTCCTAATTATGCTACACCAATCATATATGGATTTATACGTGTTTGCGTTTGAGGTTGTTTTAGGTCATCTACTATTCAGAGTAACTGTTTTGTGTAGCTAATTTGCTGGTTTTTTATAGTGGTTATTAAGAATGGTAATAGCATGAGTTGTGAAAACTGTGATCAAACAGATTTAAAACAAAATATCTTTAAACAGAAAATAGGTCGCTGTAAGCGCTGTATGTGGCAACTTACTTGCCTATCTGTTATTGGCTGGCCCCTATGGTGGTATTGCTATTGGGATACACCGCTGGAGGTCAATTCGATTGCTTTACTCTTTTTTTGCTGTGCTGTTAGTGGCTTACTTATGTTGCATCTTGTGGTGTTGGTTTATCGTTATTTTCGAGACTAAGGTTTCGAGACTAACAAGTCATTTGAACCCTCTTTGCTTTGCTCCTGACATTCTTTATCGCTCTTATTTACTCTTATCTGTTTATTTTCCCTATACTTTTAAGAGCCTATTAGAATAAATGGGATCTTAAATGAACATTAATCTTTTAGCTTTTGCTTTTTCTCTATATTTCATTATGTTAGAACCTATTTGTCGGGCTTTTTAGGTAAAGCAGTATTCTCACCTTATTAAGGAGACTTATGGCGTTTTTTACCACCCTGTTTGTGGGTTACCCGCTTTGGGTTTGGTTAATGTTTTTCGGTTTTGTGCTGGCGTTATTAGCCTTTGACCTGGGGGTATTGCACAAGGAACAGCATGAAATTACCGTTGCAGAAAGCCTAAAGTTATCGGCTTTTTATATCTGTATGGGTTTACTGTTTGGGGCTTGGCTCTGGTGGTATAAGAGCCCGACAGCAGGAATGGAGTATCTGACAGGCTATCTAATTGAAAAATCGTTATCTATGGATAACGTCTTTGTTATCGCGTTAATCTTCAGTAGCTTAGGCATTCCACGCCTATACCAACATAGGGTGCTCTTCTGGGGAATTATGGGCGTAATAGTGTTGCGTGCCATATTGATTGGGTTTGGTGCTGTGCTTGTTGCTCAATATCAAGCAGTCCTTGTGCTGTTTGGCGTTTTCCTGATTTTCACTGGCGTGAAGATGTTGTTTTCAAAAGATGAACACAGGGATATTGCAGAAAATAAATTTTACAAATGGTTACGCACTAAGATGCGCTTTACGCCAACCCTGCACTATGAGAAGTTTTGGGTGCGTGGTGAGGATCATCAGTTAAGTAAAGGATGGTGGGCAACGCCGTTATTTTTGGCGTTAATCTTGGTTGAAACTGCAGATTTAGTCTTTGCAGTTGACAGTATCCCGGCAATATTTGCGATTACTCAAGATCCCTTTATTGTTTACACCTCAAATATCTTCGCCATTCTTGGTTTACGTGCACTGTACTTTGCTTTAGCAGCCATGGTACATCGTTTCGAATACCTAAAATATGCTCTATCTGTGGTGTTGGTGTTTATCGGGGTGAAAGTGGGTTTAGTGTACTTTAACCACGAGGGAATAGTGGACTTTACTATCCCAACTGCAGTGTCTCTTGGCGTGACTTTCGGCCTGTTAGTCGCTGGTGTCTTGTATTCGCTATGGAAAACGCGTGGGCAAGAAATTGAAAAATAGTATGAATTATTGTTGCTAATCTAATAGCCATTATGTCTCGGCCGTTTAGCCCATACTAAACGGCTTTTTTGTATTCTTAATATGTGAATCGTTAAGCTTTAAAGAGGATTTTTAAAATTAGCACATGCTTAATTATACTCTCCGTTTGTTCATTGACCGCTGTCAGTACAAAAGCTGCAGATAAGCAATCTACTTAAAAGTGCGCATATTCGATGGCACTTTACCATTCCGTTAATGTTGAGGTTTGTGTAACTAATTGTATTTAGCACGCCACATCGGGATTGGTAGCATACTTTTACTTTTTCATTATATTTCAATAAGAAGTGACTCAAATAAAGACCATTTTGCTACTTTATGGATTAAGAATGCATGACTAATTTTTCTGGCTAGCATTCTGTAAGTGCATGAATATCTTGATAACCACTGTAAAGGTTAATTTTATGTGATAGTTTGTCGGTATTTTGAACTCACTGAAGCAAGAGGGAAGCATGCTGACTATTTCTAATCTCACTAAAACCTATGATAACGGTGTTAAAGCACTCGATGGGGTTGATTTAACGATTTCCAAAGGGATGTTTGGTTTACTCGGACCCAATGGCGCTGGCAAGTCATCACTGATGCGTACCATTGCTGCCCTGCAAAGTGCCGACAGCGGCAGCATTGTATTTGATGGTATTGACGTATTAGTCGATCCTCAAGCACTACGTAAAACCTTAGGCTATTTACCGCAGGATTTTAATGTTTATCCGCGTATTAGCGCCTATGACCTTTTAGATCATTTAGCTATTCTTAAGGGCATTAATCAAAGCAAACTGCGTAAAGAGGCGGTTGAAGGATTACTGGCTCACACCAATCTTTATCAGCATAAAAATAAAGCGGTTAGCGGTTTCTCTGGCGGTATGCGTCAGCGTTTTGGTATTGCTCAGGCATTGCTTGGTGATCCTAAATTATTGATTGTGGATGAGCCTACCGCGGGTCTCGATCCTGAAGAACGTAACCGTTTCCATAACTTGCTGGTGAGTTTAGGCGAGGAAAAAGTGGTGATCCTCTCGACTCACATTGTCGAAGATGTGTCTGAACTCTGCGCTAATATGGCGGTTTTGGCATCGGGTAAAATTCTGCTTCAAGGCAATCCACATCAATTGGTGGGTGAATTAACGGAAAAAATTTGGACTAAGACTGTAAGTCAAGCACAGGCGCAGGAGCTTGAAGCGCAATTACCTGTGATTTCTAAGCGTTTATTAGCGGGACGCACGGTCCTTAATGTGATGGCTGAAACTTGCCCTGAAGGATTTACCCCTACGACTGCTGGGCTTGAAGATCTGTATTTTTCTACCTTACACAGCCACCGCCGTCAGGCTGCCTAAGGAGATATCAATATGTTGTTATCAATGCTTAGGTTTGAGTGGCGTTATTATTTGCGTCAGCCATCCTTTTATGTTGTTTCTTTTCTATTGTTTTTAATGAGTTTTCTATCAGTCGTCTCTAACAATATTCAAATTGGTAGTGGCGGTGAGGTGATGAAAAACAGCCCATTTGGGATTACCCAAACCATGTTGATCATGGGACTCATTTCCATGTTTGCCGTGGTGAATTTTGTGGGTAGCACGGCTATCCGCAATCATCAGCATTTGATGGAAGAGCTGATTTATAGCAAACCCCTATCACCATTTGCATACCAATTTGGTCGATTTCTCGGCAGTTTTGTTGTGGTGATGATGGTATTTGCCTTTATCCCTATAGGGTTAATGCTTGGCTCTTTTATGCCATGGGTCGATGCTAGCCGTTTTGGACCTTTTGCGTTATCGAATTATCTTGTGCCGTATTTTTTACTCGCCATGCCGACTTTGCTGCTGATCTCGACTCTATTCTATGCGATGGCAAGTCATTTTCGCTCCTTGATGGCGCTCTATCTGACCGCAGTAGCCATGTTGGTGCTTTATACCTTGACGGGCGAAATGGCGAGTCAGCCACAATATCGTACTATTGCTGCTTTGCTTGATCCCTTTGCGCTGCGCACCTTTGCCGAAGTGACCCGTTACTGGACCATTAGCGAGAAGAATAGCCAGTTAATTGAATTCTCAGGACTCGTGCTGCAAAACCGGGCGATATGGTTTGGAATTGCCTGTGTATTACTGGCCATTTCCGGGATTTTCCGTCAGCCGAGTTTGACTAAGAAACGTGAGAAAAAATCCGATAAAGCAGGAAAAGTTCCTAGCTTAGTGCCTTTGGCACAATTGGCTATGGCAACTGAGCCTAATGGTCGCCAGCAATTTTGGACGCGGGTTAAATTTGAAGTACGGCAAGTACTATTTACCGCGCCATTTGTGGTGTTAGGTGTGCTGACTATTTTCAATTTAGTCGGCCCCATGTTCGATGATTTTGGTTGGTACGGCACATCTAATTGGCCATTAACCCAAGATATGGTGAATAACATTGCCGGCGCGACGGGGCTATTGATGGTGATAGTGCTGATTTATTACAGTGCAGAAATCGTCTGGCGTGAACGCAGCTCAGGTATGGGGGATATAGTCGATAGTGTTCCCGTATCAAACTTAAGCTTTTGGGGCTCAAAGTTAGTGTCTGTGGTCATAGTGATGACTTTGCTCTATGTGCTCGCAATGTGTACCACAATTGTATTTCAATTGATAAAAGGTCAAGCCAATCTTGAGATTGCTCAGTACCTTATTCGACTCGGATTTTATTACCTCCTGCCGCTGTTGATGACCGCAGTGCTGGCGTTTTTCCTGCAAGTGCTTAGCCCTAATAAGTACGCAGGTATGGGACTATTTGTTGCTTATTACCTGACGACATTTGTTATGGCAAGCTGGGGATTTGGCCATAGCCTATATAACTTTGGGCAATCACCGACCTTAATTTACTCGGATATGAACGGCTACGGTTGGGGCTTATTAAGCCATGCACTCTATATGATTTACTGGGGCGCCTTTAGCCTTATCCTGTTTGTTTTAGGTTATGGTTTGTATCACCGCGGACCGCAGCAGAGCCTTAAAACCCGTATGGGATTACTGGGTTATCAGCTTGGTTTTAGTGGAAAAGCCATTGTGAGCGTTGCTTTGGTGGTGTTTTTGGGCATGGGCAGTTATTTGTTCTACCAGACCAAAGTGTTGAATCATTATTTAACCCAAGATGAAACCACTGATCTGCAAGCCGATTATGAGAAGGCCTTTAAACAATACCAAGGCATGCCAATTTTAGTGACTACTAAGGTCAATGCGAATATCGATATTTTCCCTGAAGAGCGAAAAATTGTCGCTAAGGTGATGTTCGAATGGCAAAACAAGTCGGATAAACCAATCGAAAAGATGTTAGTGCAGTTGCCAGAGCACACTCAGGCCGAAGCGGTAAAAATCAATATTCCTAATGCTAACTTAGGTGAGTTTGATAGCCGCTATCGTAATACTTGGCTGACCTTTACGACGCCTGTTCAGCCGGGGCAAGTGGTGCAAGGGGATATCCAATTAGTACGTGAGTCAGTGGGTATTGCTGAAGCTGGCTTTGATATGTCAGTGGTTGAAAATGGCACCTTCATCAACAACTTCGAACTATTGCCGCTCTTTGGTTATCAAGATGGCTATGAGCTTATGGATCGCCACGAGCGCCAAAAGCGCGATTTAGCCGAAAAAGCTCGAGCGAACAAGCTTGAAGACAGCCGTTACTACACGCAAAACTTCTTTGGTGTCGATGGTGATTTCATTCAGTTTGAAGCCACTATTTCGACAAGTGCAGATCAAATTGCATTAGCGCCAGGGTATTTGCAAAAACAGTGGCAGCAGGATGGGCGTGAGTATTTCCATTATTCGATGGATAGCCCTATGGTGAATTTCTACGCCATTATTTCGGGCCGTTATCAGGTGGAAAAAACTGAGCACAATGGTGTTGCGGTTGAGGTTTACTACCATGCGGAGCATCCTTGGAACGTTGCGCGCATGATAGAGTCGGTTAAAGATTCTATCGATTACTACACACAAGCATTTGGGCCTTATCAGCATAAGCAAATGCGAATTATGGAGTTTCCGGGTTACCGTAGTTTTGCACAAAGTTTTGCTAATACAGTGCCTTACTCAGAGCGTATTGGTTTTATTACTGATTTACGCAATGAGGATAATATCGATCCTGTGTATTACGTCACAGCCCATGAAGTGGCGCATCAATGGTGGGGACACCAAGTGGGCGCTGCGGATGTGCAGGGCAGTGCTGTGATATCCGAAAGCTTGTCGCAATATTCGGCGCTGATGGTGCTGGAGAAAAAGTACGGCGATAAAGTGATCCGTAAATTCTTGAAATATGAATTAGATAGATATTTACGTGGCCGTTCATCTGAATCCATCAAAGAAATGCCTTTGCTGCGCAGTGAAAATCAGCAGTACATTCATTATCAGAAAGGCTCAGTGGTGATGATGGCCATTAAAGATGTGTTGGGTGAAGAGAAACTTAACGCTAATTTGAAGGCATTCTTAGCACGTTATCAGTATCGTAACGATCCTTTCCCAACCACATTGGATTTAGTGAGTTACCTTGAGCAAGGCACAGATGAAGCGCAAGCTCGCTTTATCGATGAGTCTTTTAATGACATCACACTCTACGACTTCAGGTTAACCAATGCGGTCATGACCACTCTGCCTGATGGTAAGACGCAAGTTGACTTGAGCATTTATGCCAGTCGCAAAGTCGCGAGTGGTAAAGGTGAAGAAACCGAACAACCTTTAGATGCCATCATCGACATCGGTGCCTTTAGTGCCGATCCCGATAAGCTAAAGGATGACAAACAGGTATTATTGATTGAGAAGCATAGGCTGGTGAGTGGTGAAAACAAGCTGACGATCACTTTGGCTGAAAAACCCAGTTATGTGGGGGTCGATCCCTTTGTGAAGCTCATCGACAGAGATACGAAGGATAATATCTTTAAACTCTAAATCCGTTTTGAAACCAGTTTGTTAAAACCAACGCACTATCTGGCATGACCTGTTAGATAGTGCGTTTTTTATGGCAATACCCTTGGCTCATTTTGAAATTAATGCAAATTAGCTTGTTCTTCTACGTGCTTTTTCCTAAGGTGATTGCAAATGATTTTCAATGAGGTGTGATATGAATACCCATCTGCAGTTACAGGTAAACCATTGGCTTGAAAATGATCCAGACCCTCGCACTCAAGCCCAGTTACAAACCCTAATTGATAGTGGCAATGAAGCCGAACTCGCGGCGCGCTTTGCGGGTCGTTTGGAATTTGGCACCGCAGGATTACGTGGTGTCGTCGGCGCTGGGCCTATGGGGATGAACCGTTTGGTGATCCGCCAAACCTCTGCTGGTCTTGGTGCTTATCTACTTGATCAGATTAAAGATGCCGCCGAGCGTGGCGTGGTGATTGGTTATGATGGCCGCCACGATTCATTTAATTTTGCCCATGATGCGGCGAGTGTGCTCACCGCTATGGGGATTAAGGTGCGCTTAACGTCCAAAGTAGCGCCAACGCCGCTGGTGGCCTTTGGGGTAAAACATTTTAATGCGGCAGCGGGCATTGTGGTGACCGCGAGTCATAACCCGCCGCAATACAATGGCTATAAAGTCTATTGGGAGAATGGCGCGCAGATTATTCCACCCCACGATTCTGGTATTGCCGCGCAAATTGAGCGTGCAGCGAATCAAGCGATTCCGTTTTTAGAGCATGATGACGCGGTAAAACAAGGTAAGTTGATACTCCTGCAGGACGATTTTTACCAAAGCTATCGTCATGGCGTGCAGCAAGCAGAGGTGCTGCAAAACCATACCGCTCCTGAAAAGGTGAGTTTAGCCTATACCGCCATGCACGGCGTGGGTGCCGAAATGGCTGAAACGGTATTGAAAGATGCTGGTTTCACCCAAGTGTATTCGGTTGCCTCCCAGCGTGAACCCGATGGCGATTTCCCGACGGTGAACTTCCCAAACCCTGAAGAAAAGGGGGCGATGGATTTAGTGATTGCCGAGGCGAAAAAACACGGCGCTATGCTCGCCTGTGCTAACGATCCCGATGCCGACCGTTTTGCGGTTGCAGTGCGTCGTGATGATGGCGAGTATCAGATGCTGACGGGCGATCAAGTCGGTGTGCTCTTTGGGCATTACTTGCTATCTCACGCTAAAGATAATCAACGACTTACGGGCACAACGATAGTGTCATCGAGCCTGTTATCTAAAATTGCTCAAGGGTTTGGCACGCAAAGCTTTACCACGCTCACCGGCTTTAAGTGGTTGATGAATGTGGGTATCGCGAAAACGTCCCCTGAGGATCAATTCCTGTTTGCCTATGAAGAAGCCCTTGGCTATACGGTGGGCAGTATGGTGTGGGATAAAGATGGCTTGTCGGCGCTGGTGGCATTTGCCCAATTAACTGCCGAGCTGGTGGCGAAGGGGCAAACGATTTGGGACAGACTCGAGCAAATTTACCGTGAGCATGGGTTCCATCTCAATGTGCAGGTGAGCATTGCGCTAAAACCTGACACGCCCAATATTGGCGCCTATTTGCGCGAGCATCCACCGGTTAAGATTGGTGAGTTAGATGTGCTCTCAACCGATGATTTAAAGGCACTTGAGCGTCGTTTTGCCGATGGCAGTGTTGAGAAAATCGACTTACCACCGAGCGATGTATTGACTTACTGCTTAGCGGGCGGGGCTCGGGTGATCGTCAGACCATCTGGCACTGAACCTAAAATTAAGTGCTACTACGAAGTGGTAGAAACTATGGTTGATATAGATACCTTAGCTAGCGCCCAAGCGAGGGCGAGCAAAGCCATGGATGATTTTATTCATGCTCACCAAGCCAGTTTGCCAAAATAATTTTGGTAGCTGGTTAAGTTAAAACGCCAAAATTCACTTTTATTTAAAGGCTACTGACATCATGCTGTCAGTAGCCTTGTTTTATGTTTGTTGTCGCCCGTTAATGATTCTGTCCCGAATTGTACGAATAAGGTTTTGAATCATTGATATTTTTTCAACAAGGAGAAAGTGAAAATGTTATCTATTGCACCGTTAGTTTGGGGTGAAATTCCTGTCAGTGACATGAACCGTGCTGTTGCTTTTTATCAGCAGCATTTTGGGGTCGAGTTTAAACGTGACGATATGGAAGACATGGAATATGCGACCATAGTCACTGAGGATGCGAGTGCGGCGAGCATAGGGCTAGTCAAGTGCAGTATGAGCCAGCCGTCAATGCAGGGCAGCACTGTGTATTTGCATTTCAGCACCCATTTGCAACCTTTAGTGGATAAACTCGCTGCCGCCAATGTGAATATTTTGCTGCCAGTGACACCGATTAATGATGGAGAGTGCGGTTACATTGCGTTATTTGCCGATAGTGAAGGCAATAAAGTGGGTCTGTGGTCTAAGGATAAGTAGTCTCGAGTGATTAATGTATTAGCGTCGTGGCCTTATGCCATGACGCTAAAATCACGCAATTAACTAAAGCATGGGTTTAGATTTCTATGGAAGAAACAAAGATGGATGTGGTTTATATTGATGCTCGACCCTTACTTGGACTCAGTACCCGCACGAGCAATAGGGCTGAAATGTCCGCCGATAGCGCGAAAATAGGCGGTCTGTGGCAAGCCTTTTTTGAATCATCCCAGCTCACCGCTATGCTCAATTCGCCCATGTATGGCGTGTATTATGATTATGAGTCAGACATGAATGGCGAGTTTTCTGTGCTGGTGGGTAAGGCAATTGATGCCCCTGTTGATACAAGTCATTTTATGCCATTGGAGCTTAACGCGGGCAAGTACCTAAAATTCACCGCTCAGGGTGATATGCCCCAGTGTGTTATCGATCTTTGGGGGCAAGTGTGGGGTTATTTTAGCGCGGCTGAATGTTTGCATCAGCGGCGTTATCAAACGGATTTTGAAGTCTATCTTAGTGCTACTGAGGTTGAGATCTATATCGGGATTTTATGATTCAAATTGTAAAAAACATTTAAGAGTGAATTAAAGGATTAAATCAGAACTAATGCGCCGCGCTGACCGCCTATTTCAAATAGTGCAAATTCTCAAACATAAACGCCTGACCACAGCCCAAGAGTTGGCTGAACGGTTAGAGGTGTCCACGCGCACGGTTTACCGTGATGTGCAGGATTTGTGTTTAAGCGGCATTCCTATTGAAGGAGAGGCGGGGGTCGGCTATTTGTTGCGCCACGAGGTGAATGTTCCGCCCTTGATGTTTAACGAAGCCGAATTGGAGGCGATTCAAGTTGGCATGCGTATGGTGCAAACTTGGGGCGGCAAAGAACTCGGTAGTGCCGCTCGGCAGGCGATGATTAAAGTCGAAGCTGTGTTGCCTAAACGATTACAAGCCTACCAATCCTTAATGTTTTCACCGGATTTTTACCTCGATTCCAATGAGTTTCAATTCCTCGATCCCTTGCGTAATGCGGCTCAGCGCCGCGAATACGTCAAACTCTTCTATCAAGATGTCAAACTGGATGTTACCGAGCGGGAAGTTAGGCCGCTCGCCATCTATTTTTGGCGTGGTACTTGGACCTTACTGACATGGTGTGAGCTACGTGCTGATTTTCGTAATTTCAGGGTCGATCGCATCACAGGCCTTGTGCGGTTAAACCGTCATTTTGATCTCACACTCGGGCAAGAGCTTGAAGATTATATTTGCCTAATGGATAAAGAAGAATAGTCCCATACTTAGCACTGTGGTCAGCAAGGTATTACGGGTGACGAGCGCCAACACTGTAGCGACTATGGCGCAGATGAGGTAGCTGTTCTCTAGGCTGAGATCGAGCGTTCCTTCTTGCACAAATACTATGGGCGCAAAGATTGCAGTGAGTACCGCAGGGGCCGAGTAACTTAAAAAGGTTTGGGTGCCCTTACTTAATCGCAGTGGTAGTTTAGGCTCAAGTAGTAAATGACGACTGATAAACACAACCGCCGCCATTGAAAAGATCATTAACCAAATCATGCTTTTTCTCCTGACAGTGTTTTTGTCTCAGTCAGACTTTCATTACCAGTATTCGCCTCAGTTTTTGTCTTAATGTCAGTCCCAGCTTCTGTATCCATTTCTGTTTTGGCCTGTGTGCTTGCTAACTGACTTACGGATTGTTCTACGCGTTCCGTTTCTTTGGTCACTTTGGCGTAAAGTACACCTGCCGTCATTCCCGCAATGGCGGCAATGAGCAGTCCCGCTTGAATTTTAAAAACGGCGCATACCACTGCTAGGGTGAGCGACACTAATACACAGACGAGAATCGATGGCTTTTTTATGGTAGGAACGACCAGAGCGATAAAGGTGGCTGCGATGGCAAAATCTAATCCCAACTCACCTAAATTCTCGATAGCATTGCCCGCCACTATGCCAAGTAGGGTCGCGATGTTCCAACCGATATAGAAACTTAAGCCGCCGCCAAGGGCGTACCAAGGGTCGAACTTATGCAACTTGCCTTGATTGGCGATGGCAAATAGTTCATCTGTGAGCAAAAAGCCCAATGTTAGGCGCCACTTTAACGGCAACGGACTGATTTGACTGCGCATCGCCATTGCATATAACAGATGGCGTGAGGTGATGAGTAACGTCGTAATTAAGATACTCCACAGACCAATACCAGCTTTCACCATGCCTAGTGCCACTAATTGAGCAGCGCCCGCAAAGATAATCGCCGACATGGCTTGGCTCTCAATGGGCGTTAACCCAACCTCAATGGCGAAGGAGCCCGCTAAAATTCCCCAAGGAACCACTGCTATTGTCAGCGGCATCATGGCCAAGGTGCCTTTTAAAAATGCCTTGGATTTCGATGGATGCACAGGATAAACATCAGGTTCTATAAGCTTGTCGGTGGTCACTTTGGCTCCTAAAAATAGCGGCGACGCGAGGGTCGCTATTAAACAATGAATACTTGGATAAGGTTGCTTGCTTAGTTAATCGAGGAGAAAGCAAGAATGAGCATGGTAGATTAACCTAAAGTGGTTGTTTAGGCTTGGATAATATTGCGGCCTATTTCTTTGGCAAATTGCCCTGGCGTAACACCGACTGTCTTTTTAAAATGTCGATTCAAGTGACTTTGATCGTGAAAACCACAATCGAGGGCGACATCGAGCAGTCGTGTGCCTTGTTTGATTTTTCCTTTGGCGAGTCTTACTCTGGCCTGAATTTGGTAAGCATGGGGTGGTAAGCCGTAATAACGCTGAAATTGCTTCAGCAAATAATAGGGGCTTAATCCCGCGAGTGTTGCCAGATCTTCAAGGGAGATGTCGGCCGCAGGATGATCGTCGATAAAGGATTTCACCAGTGCTAACGCAGGCTTCGCGATTACAGCGAGGTCATCGCTTGGGTGATTCTTGCCATGGCGTGTCATCAACTGTGTCAAGCTTGAATAGACCAAGCTTTCGCGCAGTAAGCGATTGTCCGATGAATCTAAAGTCGTAAAGGTGAAGCGCAGTAATTCGGCTAATTCAGGATCGTACACTACGGGCTCTGGGAAATAGGGCGCACCACGGTTTGATGCTAGATCACTGTTAATATTGGCAAACTGTGCGGGTACTGGATACATGGCACGATAGGACCAACCGCCCTCTGTGGCGCTACAGCCATTATGGACTTCGTCGGCGTTAACGAGAATGATGCTGTGCTTTGGCGCCACATGGTTGCCACCCGTGCGATAAAAACGCTGCGCCCCCGTTTCAATCACCCCGACGGTGTAACCTTCGTGGGTGTGCCGACTAAAGTTTTGTTTATGGTAGTGGGCATTGAGTAACTCGAGGCCACCTAATTCATCGGCAATCTGGTAGGCCGCATGTTCTGTGTTCACACTAGGCCTCCGTGTTTAGTGTATGAATGGGCGGGTTGTGCCTGATAGTAACCCAGAAACCCTCAGTGCTTTTGTACAAAATTGCGCATATTGGATTTTGTTTGCGTTTAATGACGGTTTTTTATGTTTGTTGCTTAATGCTTGTCGCTTGAGATTTTTTGTTCAGTCTTGCTCGCGATAGGCGTTATTTAGGTTGCCTGCTGTAATGTTGTGAGTTCTGCACCCGCGATAGCCTCAAGGTGTTGAGTGATTTTTTCTATCGGCCAATCCCACCAAGCGATGGCAACAAGCCCATCTATCACAGTTTGCTCGAATCTCAACTTGATCACTGTGGCAGGATTACCGCCAACCACTGCGTAGGGCGGTACATCTTTTGTCACTACGGATTGACTGGCAACAATGGCGCCGTGGCCAATTTTCACCCCAGGCATGATAGTGGCGTTATAACCAATCCACACGTCGTTACCGATACAGGTGTCGCCCTTAAAAGGTAAATCTTCGGGCTTGGGCGCCGCTTTCTCCCAGCCATTGCCGAAGATATAAAAAGGGTAGGTGGAGAAGCCAGACACTTGATGATTGGCGACATTCATAATGAATTTCACGTCTTTCGCAATGGCACAGAATTTACCGATATTCAGTTTATCGCCAATAAAGTCAAAGTGATAAAGCACATTCGACTCGAATCTCTCAGGCCCTGCTGGATCGTCATAATAAGTGTAATCACCGACAATAATGTTCTCGCGAGTAATAAAATTTTTAAGAAAACCAACCTGAGGAAAGCCTTTCATCGGCGCTTTATCGTTGGGGTTTGGGCCTAACCGCGGGTGAGAGTGGGGACTTGGCATGAATACCTCCGTGCTTAAAAGACTCGCTTGCTATGCTAACGCATTATCTTTTTTGAATCGTCTGACTTTGGTACGCATATTCTTCATCGGGGAGTAAGTATTGAATTGGATCATACGGCCCAGAGTCCATTTATCGTACCAAGTTACTCCATATAACTGCTGATCACTGAGGCTAGCAATCAGCGTTGACAGCTTTTTCATTGTCAGTTCATATTCATTAAGTAAATCAGTATATTGCCATTGGCTATATTCTCGGTGAAATCGCTCTGCTAATAATCCCAGTTGATTCCATTTATAACCCGTATCGGGAAAATCAACGGGGAGTGCTTGCGATGTTAACTCGTACCACTTGAGCACTAAGTTACCCCAACCAATAAGGTAAGCGACTGTATCACTTACACTAATTTGTGTACCTTTGATGTTTCCTTCTATACTGCACACACGGGACATTTGGGCTGGGATTGAACGATAGTCTGCCATCAATTTGGGGAAAACTGAGTGAATAGCCGATTCAAGCTCTTGTTTTGATTGGGGTACAGATGACATCACTACCTCGTCTACATTAGATGCTTAGGCTGAGTTTAACATCATCTATTGGGCTATTTAGTATTCACCTGTCACAATAAGCTCTTGTTCAATAGATTCAACCACTAAGGCAAGTGTACTATTGTCTCGCTTAAAGCCGACAGAGCAAATTGCCATCGCGCCGTTACCACAGGTTATTTCAGGGTAATCTTCTGTCATTGGCGTTTCATCTTCTGCTACGGGCGCTAATACCCAGCCAGCAGCTAATAAACTTGATTTCACCTCAGTGTACTTTTTACCCCATAACGCGCTGGTGTCCTGTGCTGGAGCATATAGAGGCAATGCGCCTAGGCTTAGCATGATCACAGGGAGAAGGATTTTTCGCATATAAAGCATCTTAGTTCCTATGTTGTTTAGAGCTTGTGGACGAGCAATCATATCATCAAACCCTATCGATAAAGGTGCGATTTATCCCCCCCTTAATTCAGTTGATACTTATATTACTGCACGTAATAAACGATCCATTTACCTGCTGTATTTTCTCCCATCGGGTAGGTTAGCAATCCATCTACTATAATGGAGGTGCATAAAAGGAATGTTATCTAGCGCACAGAGCTTATCTATGATTAATTCATTGAGAATAGGTATATTAGTTAAACTGCTTATTTGGGGAATATGTGTATATACTCCGATTTCTTATGCTGTTGATGTTTTTATTATCAACCATCCCGAATCTGAAAATGACCATCGATATGAATATACCTATGATCTCTTAACATTAATTATTGAGGCCACTCAAGCTGATTTTGGGGATGCATCGCTGCAAGTGTCTGATGTAGTTATGAGTCGAAATCGCATTTTTAGGTCATTAGTCGATGGGCAAATTGTCAATGTGATGGCAGAAGCCTCAAATTCGCTGTGGGATGAACAACTTATCCCGATAAAAATCCCTATTCGTAAAGGGATTCAGGGATTCAGAATTTTTATTATTAAAAAGGAGAATTTATCTATTTTAGCCAATATAAACACATTGGCACAGTTAACGTCTTTAGATACAGGTTCAGGTAGTCAATGGTCTACTAAAGTAGCAATGCAACAAGCAGGTTTCAACGTGATAGAAAGTACTCAGTATGACAATTTATTCAATATGTTATCTATGGGGCGCTTTGTGACATTTGGCCGAGGGGTTAATGAAGCTTTTCAAGAGGTTGAGTTGTTCAAGCAACGTTATCCAGATTTCATTGTGGATGACAATATCCTGCTACATATACCGCTGGCTACCTATTATTATGTGTCTCCTAATCAGCCTCGGTTAGCCCAGAGAATACAAGTCGGTCTTAAAAGAATTATTGCGAGTGGTCAGTTTGATAAATTATTTTATCAGCGTCACTGTGAATTTCTGTTAAAAAGTAAGTTGAATGAAAGACGGATTTTTAAAATTGATAATCCATTAATCTTAGAATCAGAAATCACTTCAATTGTAGGTAAGGATTTTTTACTTAATCCAAAAGATGATTTTTCGGTATTGTGTGAAAAATATCGAGGTATCAACTGAATATCACGCCGGTATATAATCCACTACATCTAAAAAAACTCTCCCAATATACGATATCAGTAGCAACATAAATACCCTCAAGCTAAACATTTTCTAACTCGGCCTAGCGCCCATAATATTCCTTACATCAGCTTGCAAGGTTTCAACAATATTTTTGCTAGTTGAAGTAATTTTTCAGTAAATAATAAAATTTACGAGTAATTTACTTATCCATATGTAGTTGATTGTAAATACCATTAATCATAAATAAACCCCATGCCTGTACATATTTTTCTCTATAACCTTCCATTTTTAAGCTGATATTTATAGGAATTTCTTCCATCTTTAATCTTAGAGGTGTGTGGATATTCTTACACTGTCTTTTTTCTTTCTTTTTCAGATGAGTACGATGACATGGGTGGTTGGGATAAATCTGAAGGTAGCTTTCCGAGGGAAGTTTTATAGCGGTGATTTGGGATTGGTTAACTTATTAGAACACCTAAGCGGGTTAAATTATTTAAAAGTAAAGTCAACGTCGTGGGGCTTCACCCCACACCCGACCAAGGAGGACTGCTCGTCCTATCCTCCTTGGAGGCTCCAAGACGCCCCTAACGGAGTTGAAAGCCCCTTGGGCATTTAGCGTCCTTATGCTACCGCGTCAGACGCTCGTCCCTGATTCGACTGACGCTATCTCGGCATCCATACCTCGCTCACGCAACGAACGCAAATGCCCTGCGGCAACTCCGAGGGGGAAGTGTATTCTGTTACTTCGGAGTTAACTGTTAATTCCAAAAGATTCAAACCTGTCCTGTCTTTTTCTTGTCTTTTTCAGCAACTTCGCAGGAGTGAGTGGCTCTGTGGTCTAGGTGTCGGCTGTTAAACTCAAAAGAGTTATGTCCCATCTTTCTCTTTGTGGATCTATGCCAAGACTCACGCAGTTTGCCATTCGCTCTGCGGCAACTCCGAGAGGATGATGTGTATTGTTGTTTGGTCGTCATGTAAGCGATAAAAGTTATGTCTGTACTGTTGCTATTTACATAGCCAGTGTAAACTGGCTATGTAAATTATTGATAAGGATATTAAATTGATGCAGTATCTCCCAATTCCATTACAGCGTTGGATATCACTTTTATTTTGCGCAATAACTGCGACAACTATCACTGTATTTTTAAGCAATGTAAGTTTTGTACAAAAAGCATATCTAAGCTGGAGTAGTATTTTACACGCTGACCCTTTTATCCATTATAGCTTTGCATTTATAGCTGGGATTGCCATAAAGCTACTGCTTGATAACTTTTACATCTCCCATGCCAACCGCAGCATTGCCTTCAGCTGGAAATATCCGCCACTCACAGTAGCCGTATGGCTTTCATTAACAGCCTTGCTAATTTATATTCTCAATAGCACCAATTACAGAAATTATTTGCTGGATGATGAACGGCTTTTTCTTAGTTTGAAGTATTTTCATATTTGCTTGTTGTCCTGTGCATTTTTTATTTTGTTTCAAGAGGGGCAGGGAACATCAAAAATGGTAGGTGTTAAACTGTGGATGGTTTTATGCCTGTTTTTAGCAACGCTACTGGCCATCTCTGGCTATTATCAAATCCCATGGCCGCTTATTACGATATTTATTTTACTTTATATTATCATCGCTGTTTTAATTGTGAGATCTAGCAATGGCGTTAAATTAGCATCTATCAAAGAATACACTGTGAAGAGTTATTCTGGCAATGATTTTAATAATTTAGAAGACTTTAGGGCTTGGTTTAAAGACGATTCAATCATAACGTGCACAGAACAACTAGGACCTGAATTACAGGTTTACGCCAAGCGTATTACCGAGCGGCTTCGACATAGCGATAAACACGATTTAGCTCAAGCTCAGCACATAGCACTGTGCGGGCCTTATGGTTGTGGTAAAAGCAGCATCGTTGACAGCATTGCAAATGAGTTGGCTAAAAGTTCTGAAAGAGATGGAATATGGATACACAGTGATATATCAACATGGGGGGCAGCAAGCGGCAGTGTCGCCCATATAGTACTTAGCAATATCATTGATGACATCAGTCAGCACATCGATATGTGTGCCTTTCGTGCTTTACCAAAGCATTACACAGAAGCCTTAAAATCAGGCGGCAGCTGGTTGCAGTTTACTTCTACATTATTAGCTGGGCCAGTTGACCCAGAAAAGAACTTCCAACGACTTAATGATGTCCTTAAAGCCACCAACCATAAATTACTTATTACTCTACAGGACGTAGATCGCGGCACAGATGAAGAAAGTAAAAAACGTTTAAATGCTATCGCAGCGCTACTGGATAGATTGAAGGATAGAAAGCTAAAGCAAGTTAACTTCATTGTTGCTACGGGTTATGAAAAGCCTTTTGCTGCAGAAATAATCTCAAAAGCGACAGATTACAGAGAAGATATAGCGAAAATAAACTTTAGGATAACACTTGCTAGCTTCATTAAAATCAGTATTGACAATGCTAAAGAAACAGAAAGAGTTATTACTTTTTATGAATATGGGGCTACTCATGAAAGGCTGAAACTAGATCAGATCAATGCCATTATCAATTCGTCTCGTCAGTTAAAGAAAATACTGCGCAGAGTTGACCAAGCATGGCAGCCTACTAAATTAATGGGAGAGATAAATTTTCATTCTTTAATTATGGTTGCAGCACTCAGAGAAACGAACCCAACTTATTTTGAGCGGTACTGCAGAGCCGATGCTTATTTAGAATCTAAAATTAAAAATAATAAAGATGATTTGGGAAGTGTATTGCGTGAAATTGCTCAGATAAGTAAAAACAACCAAGATAACTCGCTTGTCACTCAAGGTGATGATTTAAAAGGTGAAATTATTTTTAATTATCTTCAGGAAATGCTTGATGTCAAGAGAGAACACAGTGGAAAATTAAAACTAGATTCCACTCATGATCATAAGCAGTCTGTCGGCTGTACAAACTCTGATATTGATTATTTAAAACGAATACTGTTAGAGCAAGTTCCTGATTATGAGTTACGGGACCAAGATGTAATAACCATAGTGAAAGAAGGAGAAAGTAATTTACCGAAATTCACTGCTGAATATCAAGCTTTGGAAAATAGTATTCACGAAGCGCAATACTCTTTGTTTACTGAAAAAATAGGTTCAGAGGAGCAAA
Organism: Shewanella putrefaciens; assembly: GCF_016406325.1. Taxonomy (NCBI): domain Bacteria; kingdom Pseudomonadati; phylum Pseudomonadota; class Gammaproteobacteria; order Alteromonadales; family Shewanellaceae; genus Shewanella; species Shewanella putrefaciens. The sequence continues at coordinate 1,564,111 of NZ_CP066370.1, forward strand.
AAAAATATGTGCGTGAAATGTGAATAGCCTCGAGTTAATCCATATTGATATGAAAAGTGTCACTCTTCTGCTGGGAACATAACCGTCAAATGCTCGTGCATTTGTGCTTCTAAATGCCACAGATTACACAGAAATTAACCAAGGCGAAGTCAACTGTGGACGTGACCTTCGATGACATGGATGTCATCGTAGAGCCGCCATGGACGGCTTCACGGCGTGTCACGGAAGCAATTGAATTCGTCGTACCAGCGGTGATGCATAAGTGCTTAATCTTAGAAGGGTTGCTAAAGCTTTTCTCTTGGCCTTAACGTTGCACTAATTTCGTGTCGCGTAGCAAAACAGCCGCAAAAATCTTTGCGGCTGTTTTGCTATTAGAAACTTTTTATCTGAAAGCCGCTATTTGAAACTCATCATCCCAAACTTGCTATTCAGCCACCATCGCCATTAGTGCTGGTAAAAACTCTTTATCTAATGCGGCGATTTCGCTTTGCTCGACTAGCACTTGATTTAGAATTTCATGGCTGGTGAGGGGGTTGGCTAACACCACGCGAAACACCACGGTCGCTTGTCTAAAATAGCGGGCGGGGGAGATGCGGGTGCGGGAGACAAAGGATTTGCCCTGTTCGCGCTGGTGCTTTTGAATAAACTGGGTCAGCCCATCGAGCAGTTCATTAAAGCGGGCAAGTTTTGCAGTGTCACCTTGCTCAATGGCCACTTGTATCGCGGCTTGCACCTTGGCGGGCACATAACGATAGGTTAGTAGGCAAAGTTCTGGCTCAGTAACTAGCTCAAAATCCCTATGGGCTTTGATTTGTTCGGCAAAATAACGGGCTTTTTCAATGCTGTTATTGATTAAGATTTCATAACCATCGAGGCCGATGATCTGTAAGCAAGCGTGCACTAACATCGCCATGCCGGGGCGCGAGCCTTCTAAGGTTTGGCTACCTAAATCCTTTGAACCGCGGCGCAAAATATATTCGGCATGATGGGCAATGGCGTGGGCAAACTCGGGGTTTTTAAATAACACCATACCTGCGCCCATAGGCACATACATTTGCTTGTGGGCATCGATAGTCACCGAATCGGCAAGTTCGATACCTGCGAGTAAGTGGCGGTATTTATTGGATAATAAACTCGCGCCGCCCCACGCTGCATCTACATGGAAATGGCAATTTAGCTCTTTTGCCAGCGCAGCTAACTCAATCAGCGGGTCGACATTACCAGTTTCGGTTGTACCAGCCACGCCAACAATGGCCAATACCTTGATATTTTTACGGGCAAGTTCAAGCGCCGCTTCGCGCATTTTCGCGATATCGACTTTATTGTGGCTATCCGTCGGAATGCTGATGATATTGTCGCGACCAATACCGAGCAGATCCACGGCTTTACCTAGGGAATAATGGCCGCGTTCCGAGACCAAAATCGCTAAATCATCATAGCCATAATGGCGCAGCGCCTTGAGTAACCCTTCGCGGGTAACACCTTTAAACTCACCATCTGCCTTTAATAATTGGTTACGGGCAATCCACAGCGCCGTGATATTGGCAACCGTACCGCCTGAGCAAAATGCCCCGAGGGAATGATTCGCACTGTGCATCCAGCTTTGATAAAAATCCGTGTCTTGGGCATAAATTAAGTGGTGCATCATGCCGAGCACTTGGCGCTCAAGGGGCGTAAAAGCCTTAGACGTTTCGATTTTGACCAGATTTTGATTCAGACCTACCATCATTTTCGACAGGGGCAACACAAAGTAAGGCAGGGCCGATGTCATATGACCGATAAAACTCGGTGCCGCTGTGTGTACCGAATGCGCCACCAGATTTCGCATAATTTCATCGGTGTAATCGGAGACAAAACGTGGCTGAGTTGGGATCTTAAAGGCTTGAAAATCGGTTTCGATTTCCGACAAAGGTTTTTCGAGCGCGGCAATGCTGTCACCCAAAAAGCCTGCTAAATCCTCGGAAAGCTTCTGCTCGATAATACTTAGCGTCGATTCTGCATCTTCGGGCACGGTAAATATACGCATTAGGCTTTCTTCAGATGCCGTGGCTTGACGAGGGAGTTTTTGGGTCATGGGGCGTGCCGTCTATTAATTTTTATAGTGAAACCGTCAATTCTTCCAAAGAGGACAATGAAACCTAGGACTCTTAAATTCAATCTAACGGATTACCAAAAAGGGAGCTCACTTTACTGCAAGGTCTTTTAGGCATCAAGTAATAAATACAGACGATGCTTCAGGGGTTAAATGGATAAGGCGCCATTGTGACGCCTTGAAGCTGTGATCAATAAGTTCTTCTGGTCTCTGAGTTAACCCCTTGGAATGCCTTGGCCTAACACAATCACTGAGGCGATATTACGTGCAGTATTAGAAAGATTTAGTTTGGCATTTGCCAGTACATCATCAAGCGGACTTAAGTGCGGGATGATAGGAAAAATCGCTGACATTCCTTGCTCTAGAACGGCATTGGCATTTTCCCCTAGGCAGCCAGCAATACCAATCGTTGGGATCCCTTGAAGTTTGGCCTGTTTTAAAACCCCCATTGGGGTTTTGCCAAAAATGGTTTGTCCATCGATGCGGCCTTCGCCTGTGATCACTAAATCGGCACCGCGGATTTTGTCAGCAAGGCCTACGGTTTTCATCACAATTTCAACACCGGGTTTCAGTTCTGCATCTAAAAAGGCCATTACACCAAATCCCATGCCGCCCGCCGCACCTGCGCCAGCTTGTTCACGGTGATCCTCTGTGGCTGTGGTTGCAAACACATTGGCATAGTGGGCAAGGGCTGCATCTAACTGTTTAACCATTTCAGGTGTCGCGCCTTTTTGTGGGCCAAAAATCGCCGAAGCACCCCGTTCACCGCACAGGGGGTTATCTACATCGCAGGCGACTTCAAAGGTACATTCACGGAGTAATGGATGGGCGTTGGTCATATCAATACTGGCTAGATTGGCCAGCGCAGCGCCGCCAGCAGGGAGGCTTTTACCTTGGCTATCCAGCAATAGAATATCCAGCGCCTGAGCCATACCCGCGCCTCCATCGTTAGTGGCACTGCCGCCTAGCCCTAAGATGATATGCTTTATCCCCCGATTAAGCGCATCACAAATCAGCTCGCCCGTACCATAACTTGTGGTGATGAGAGGGTTACGAAGCTCCCTTGGCACATGGTGTAGCCCAGAGGCAGAGGCCATTTCAATCACCGCAATCGCGCCTTGATGGGGCTTATTATGCGGGTGACTATTTGAACCATTACCGAGAATGCCATAGTAAGCCTGAACTTTATGTCCAAGTGGCCCCATGACCTCAAGATTAACAATACTGCCGCCAGTGGCATCGACCATAGATTGCACTGTGCCTTCGCCGCCATCGGCAACGGGGATTTTGACTATGTCACATTCGGGGATCACCTGTTTAATGCCTTGCTCTATAGCGTTGGCGACATCGAGTGCACTTAAGCTTTCTTTAAATGAATCGGGGGCGATAACTATCTTCATTAAAAATCCTACAGCTTTTTGGGCGCAGTCACGCGCCCAAGGATGAGATTAGCGCTAGATTAGAGTAGCACTAGGCTTAGAATATAAACGGTAATCATGGCGGTGACGCCTTGAATTAGGGTTGCCATGGTTTGGGCTTTATAGGCTTGCTTAACGCTCATACGACTAAATTGAGTGACAACCCAGAAAAAGCTGTCATTGGCGTGGGAAACCGTCATCGCACCTGCACCAATCGCCATGACCGTCAGTACTCGGCCCATCTCGCTGCCAAGACCAATATCGCCAAGCATAGGTGCAACCAAGGCAGAAGTTGCCACTAACGCCACAGTAGATGAACCCTGCGCCGATTTCAGTGCCGCGGCGACGATAAAGGGCATAAAGATACCGACCCCAAGGGCTGATAGTGAAGTACCTAAAAAGTCACCAATAGGGGTAACTTTTAACACAGCACCAAAGGCGCCGCCGGCTCCCGTGATTAAAATAATCGGGGCTGCGGTGACAAGTCCTTGGCTAATACGTTCGCTAAATTCACTGATTTTATTTTCGCTTTTTAATAGCGTTAAGGATAAAAACAGACCAATAAGCAGCGCATTAACGGGTTGACCGAGGAACACTAGCACATCAAACAGGGTTTCTTTGCCTAATGGTGCAGAAGGGAAGTTAGCAATAGAGCCTAAACAAATTAACAGGATAGGCACAAAAATAGGTGCGAAGGCCTTTAGTGGACTAGGTAGCGCGCCATAGCTTTGTTTCAGTGATTCATAATCTTCTAATTGTGCTTTTAGCTCATCTGCGCCTTCACCATCTGGCTCAACGCCAGCAAAACGGTTTGCCCACCACATCCCTGCGAGTGATGCTACCGCTGCAACAAATAACCCGACGCCAATCACTAAGCCTAAATTTGATTCTAAGCCTAAGTTACCGGCTGCTGCGATAGGGCCTGGTGTCGGTGGGACAAAAGTGTGGGTTGCATATAAACCTGTGGCTAAGGCAACACTCATCGACACGCTTGAAACCTTCATACGGTTAGCCATCGATTGCTTTAACGCGTTTAAAATGACAAAACCCGAGTCACAAAAGACCGGAATCGACACCAGATAACCGATAATCGACATGGTTAATGTCGGAAAGCGTTTACCTAATACTTTAATAACCACATCGGCCATGGTAATCGCCGCGCCGCTTTTTTCGAGAATAATGCCAATAATTGTTCCTAAAACAATCACTAAGCCTATATAGCCTAAAATGTTACCAAAACCCGTCGTGATGGTTTTGGCGATTTCTCCGCTGGGTAATCCATAGGCAAAAGCCGCAATAAAGGCCGCGAGGATTAAGGTTAAAAAGGGGTGTAATTTAAATTTTGAGGTCGCGATAACAATAAATGCGATCACGCCGATAAGAATAAGCACTAAGTTCATAGTTTGTCCCGTTCAGTTCTTGGCTGAGGTTTTGACTGATATTGTAGGGTGCATCTCTGATTTGGGCATGAGTCCAAATCCGGGGTGCTTTAAGGTCATCCTATTATTGTGCAGGCATATTTGAATAGCTTTGGTTAAACCCACGGAATTACCGAGTTATCCCGCCCCATTTTTGTGCGTGCGCACAAAAATGGTGGGATGAATATAAAGAGAACCGCTTAAATGTTGTCGCTTATGATTTAATCCCCATTGTCGTGCTAACAATGGGGATTAATGTGGGATTGAGTGGCTGAGGTTATTGCCTGCGAATAAATGACTCAACATAAGCGGCAGTACGGGCATTGAGTATAGGATCGGCCGACGCGGTAATTCCCTTGGGTAATAACAGCGGGTTAAATATGCCTTTATCGCATTGCATCACTTGGGGATCGCTGTCTCTTTCACCATTAATTATCACTTGGCCGACCAACAAGCGCTGGCGAGTCTCAGGCCAGATCACGGTTGGGTCATTAATCTCATCGCCCGCTTCGGCAAGTTGAATATAGAGGTTCCATTGTGCTGGTTGGGTTTTAATGCGCTCGAGTAATTCAGCTTTTAAAAAATCATCACTGAGATCCGAAAGCTCTTTGGCACTGAGGGCGGCAGTACCTGCCACGGGTTCAAAAATCCACTTACCCGCGACCGTTTCACCTTGTTGAGCACCATCTTTTTGCGCGCTAAACAGAAAACTGTTTACACCAAAATAACGGCTATTGGCAAAACTTGGGCTGGGTGGCAATTGTTTTAAATAGTCGAAAAAGGCTTTAGCATCGGGCTGATTATCGATAAGCCACTGCCGACCTTCGGCGCCTTGTTTCACCTTGGTCTGAAAGGTAAAAAAATCCTCAAGATTACTGGCAAAAAACACTGGGACGTTAGTCGTCACAAAATTGAGATTTTCCTTTTCACCATCAATTTTGAGGGAAAGAAAGCGTCCAGGAGTTTTATCGGAAATCTGTGGATTTGTTCCTCCAAGGGAAAAGCGTGCGGTAACTTTAATCGCCTCTTGCTGAAAGAAAGGAATATCTAAGGTTTTTTGCAATTGTGGATCTGGCTTAAAAGTGCCTGATGTACAAAATCCTTTCGCATGATTACGCAGCTTTACTGCTTTTCCCGCCGCTCGACTGGCGGCATCGGGTGTACCATTGACGGCATCGACTAATTCAGGAATGGTTTTTTCAGCAGCACTGAGTATCGGTGAAATCAAGGTAAAACCTGCAATAATGCTCGCTTTGACAAGTAACGTGAGTGAGTTCGGGTTCATGGTCATTCCTTTCTATAAATTGAGTCCGGATAGCTCTGACCCAATAAGAAAGGAAATACGGTATAAATCTTTCAATCGCCCCATTATTTTTACTTACAGGCTTAGCCTATTTTAGTTTTACGGATTACCCCGTGTTTTTTGAAGAATCAATAAGCTGCCCGAGATACAGGCTTAGCAATCCATGTAAGGATTGAATATCGGCTTGGGTGATTTGTTGAATTTTATCGAGGCGATACCTTAGGGTATTACGGTGAATAAATAAGGTGTTAGCACATTGCTGGGCATCACCGAAGTGGGTGATATAGGCGGCTAAGGTTTTACGTAATTGACCGTTTTTATCCGCTTTTGCAAGTTGTTGATAAGGCATTGCCAGTGCTTGGCCACGCCAGTCATATTTAAGCCCTGAAAGCAGTACTTGCAGTGAATAATCTTCGAACAGGTATTTATTCCCTTCTGGGTTGAGTTGTTTACCCTGTGCTAAGGTTTCCAATGCCGTTTGATAGGAGCGTGCAATACCGCCGTTTTCGGGAAAAAAGTGGCCTAGGGCGATTTTAAAATTAAGGTTCATCTGCGCGGGTAAGCGCTGGAGCAATCGATCTATACGTTGATTCTCAAGCTCTGGATCCCACTGTTTTCCATCTAAAAAAGCGGGTTTTAAAATCACAAGCTGCGACATGGAGGTCATAGCTATTAAGTTGCCACGATCGGGGTATTGCAGTAAATACAACACTTGCTTAAGGGTTTCACCGACCCTGTGGTTACGATCATCAGTAGCATTCACTTGAAGGGTATCCGCTAAGTCAATGGCAAGGGGATCTGAGGGCCGTTTCGGTATTTTTATTGGCGTACTTTTCTCACTGATCTCTATGATAGCCGCGACTCTTGGCATACTCATATCAATATCAAGTTGTTTTGCCCAGCGATGTAACTGCCTATCATCGGTTTCTGCTTTGATAAGCTGCAGGATAAACTCTTCTCTTTGGCGATTTTCCCATTGCAGTTTATCTTGCAGGTTGGCTTGCTCAACAATCATTTCGGCGGTCATTTTGAGTAATTCGCCGTAATGGGTTAGCTCGTTAGGATCGCCTGTTATACCGACAACACCTATAATTTGTCCTTGATAATGCAAAGGTAAATTGATACCGGGTTTGACACCATGCAGACTTGCTGCGACCTCTTGGCTTATCTCGACATTGCGATTTTGGGCAATTGCCAATAGTGCACCTTCGTGGATGGAACCTATTCGCTTAGGATCCCCTGAGCCTAATATCATCCCTTGGCCATTCATCACATTGATATTGTGACCAATGATTTTCATGGTGCGACTGACAATTTGTTTGGCTATGGCTGAATCGAGAAGATACATAAAAGGGCCTAGTCTTGCTGCTGTAATAGGGATAAAACACGTGCTCTTAATCTCGGTAACTGATCTGTTTCAAACTCAGGATGTTGCTTAAGCCAACGGTTATTACGTGGGCTAGGGTGAGGTAACACAATATACGTTGGCCAACATTGTTGCCATTGCTCAGTTGCTTGCGTCACTGTGATAGACTTTTGTTTGAGTTTGCGAGGTGTGTGCGTTGCCGTATCTAGTCTATCCAGTGGCGTGGTAGATTCGGTAAAAAGTTCGCGGGGAAGATGATAATCGATGGCATATTGCCCTAGGATCACTATCAGCTCAATTTGTGGCATTAATGCTAATAATTGAGGATGCCAAGTGGCGGCGCATTCGGGGCGGGGTGGTTTATCACCTTGCTTCTTACCGTTTCTTTCAATACTGCCAGGGAAACAAAATCCCATAGGAATGATGGCAAAAAGGGCTGGATTGTAAAATTGCTCCCGAGTGACATTTAACCAAGAGCGTAGCCGCTCACCGCTAGCATCGTCGAACGGGATGCCTTTATCGTGGGTTTTAATCCCCGGTGCTTGGCCTGCAATTAAAATTCGCGCTTGGCGACTTGCTTGTAATATGGGTTTAGCTGCTAAGGGCAAATGGGCTTGGCACTGATTGCATGCCCTTATCTTTGCTAATAAAGATGTCATGGATGCTGAACTTGGCATACTTGTACATGCACCTTGAGAGGCTATTTTCATTAGTGTTGCAGCATAATAACTGTTTGATAGAGCCAATAAATCAATAGTGTGTAACCTAGTGCTAAACCAAGATAGCTTAAGAGTTTAGGCATTTTACTTGGCGTAGATGCAAGGCAAATATGGGCAACGACAAGCGTAAAAAAACACAAAGGCGGGATTAAATAACTTAATAAAAAGAGAATGAGTGCGCCGATACTTAAAATCCAGTCAGCATTGCGGTTGGTGACTTTATCAATTTTATTCAGTTGTAATGGCAGTAATATTAAGCCCGTGCCAACACAAATAATGCCAAAGTTAAGGGCAAAGTCGCTCCATCCTCGATGATCATAAAGGGCCAGTACTAGGCTAATAATGGGGATAAGCGATGCGCTTAAGACATGACCATAGGTAAAACGCTTGCTACGATACTTACCAGCCCAAAAGAATAACCCCTGTAAAAATAAGTTAAGTAAGGTAAAACCACCTAATCCTAAAATGATAAAAATACTGGCAATACCGCCAGAGGCGTCAAAGGCTGAAGCGGGTAAGGGTAGCAGGCTTAGGCACAATAACGTGAGCAATGATGACAACCATTGATGTGGGAAGATGGAAGACTTAATTTGCATGGGCTCAAACGATTAACCAAAAGATTGAATTAAGATCCGCTAAAGTGAGCTAAAACTCAAGAAATATGGTTTTTATCAACGGACTTTCACTCCAGAGTCTGATCTTATTCAAGATTTTTGCTTGTCGTAGCGCTTAAACAAAAGCCCGCAAAATGCGGGCTTTTGGATTTAAACATATTGAGCGTTAGAGTTTGTAGCTCATGCTTAGCATGATCATCTGTGCCGTGTAGTCATGGCTATTGCTGCCAAAGCCTACGACGTTCCAAATGCCATCAACAGCGATATCATTCGCGGCGTCATTATCTTTATAGTTCTCAACTTTATAATCTAAGCGCCAAGCCATTTTCTCGGTCGCTTGATATTGAGCATATAAATTAATGTTATGTACTTTGGCAAAATAATCACCATAGTCGCCAGTGATACCTTGTCTTACTTGAGTGTTACTGTCGGAGTTTGAATAAGTGTAATCCAATCCCATACGTAGCTTGTTCTCAAGTAAATTGTTGTAACTAATGCCAGCACCAACGACATCAACCTTATCTTCGATATAGCCTGTCCAAGTTGGATTGCTGTAATTGCTGCTGCCCGCTTGTTCAGATTCGATGATTTGGTAGTTGTAGAACGCCGTTGCCAGTAAGTCAGTGGTGATCATATAACTGATATTGGCATCATAACTGGTGTCTTTTGACTCCGTTAAACCAATTACTGTGTCGGTATAATCATCAAGCGCATAACGGGCACCAACATCAATGGTTAGACTATCGATAGGCGTGTGGGTGATACGTGCTTCTACTTGGGTTCTGTCACGGTCAGCCAAATTATACTTACGTAACAGGCTGTTGGTTTCAGAAGATGTCCATTCGGAGGCTTGATACTGCGAGCCATCACGTTGGCCATAGCTGCCTTTTACCCACATGTCCCACATCTCAAAGCTATTGACTCTAAAACGTGCCCAAACGGTATTCTCATCCGTGGTCTCACGGTCTTGATAATTACGTTCGTCACGTTTGAAGTCATAACCGCCATCAAGCTTCATGCCTTGGGTAATACGGTAATCTGCCGCCACTTTAAAGCGTTGGCTACGATTATCGTAAGGTGTGTTATAAGCCACTTTACCGTTGACATTATTGATGCTGATCTGCGTCCATTCTTCAATCTGGGTATTATTATCGCGGTCGTGGTAGTCGTAACTGCCGCTTAAGCGCAAGGAGTTAGTGACTTTACTCACTAACTTCAAGTTCATACCGAGAAGATCAACTTTGGCATCAACCGCTTCGGTCGGGATCTGAAAACCATAACCAGACGTTACTAGCGCTTGATCTTGGCTCATTTGTCCCGCAAGAAGACGGCCAGATACCACATTGGTATTGTCATTATATTGACCCATCAATGACACAGTATGTGACTGGTTATCAGGATCAAGGGCTATCGATCCTTTGGTTTGAGCACCAAAAGTGGGGTTGAAAGCACTGTCAAAATTTAACTGGTTGTACTCATTTTTGAAAATAGAACCATTATAGTTAAGTGCAGTAAACCAACGATCACCCTTAAGCTTAATACCCGCTTCAATGGTGTCTGTGGTGTAATCCACAGGCTCTGCTAACATCATGGATTGGTTAAAGAAACTACCAGATGCTTGTTTTAATCCGGTTTTTTCTTCACGCATGTAGTTCACATAGGTGCTCCACAGCGATTCGCCTTGATACGCAAAACCCAACCCCATACGTTCACGTTTGAGTGACAGTTCGAGTGAGTTCAGATTATCCATCAATAACGGCATTTGGCTGCTAGAACCAGCAGTAATCCAATTGCTTGGCAATGTTAAGTTATTTCCACCAATACCTGAGTAAGGTGTTAAGGCGTTATTGGTGTCGTAAGTCGCAATTTGGCGGTAATTAACATTAACATTGTACTGGCCAAGTTTGCCCGCATTAACGTCTAAACGCCCGCCATCCATGCCTAACTGGTAGGCATCAATGTTGGCGCGATAACCTTTTTCACCACTGTAGGCTAAGTCAGCGTCAAATTTGCCTGCGACTTCATTTGAGGTGCCAAAAGCATTAGCCGAGCGAATATCATCCTCGCTGTTATAACCAACGCCCACACCCACAGTACCAGATACGCCCGTTTCAACGATGCAGCCCTTACAGCTCCATGCTGAAAGTTTGACCTTTTCAGTGTTGGCATTAGCAATGCCATAACCATCAGCAGCAACGGCAAACCCGGTATTTGCTAATAACGCCAGAGTGATCAAATTGAGTTTAAATTTCATTTTCTCTTCTCCTTAGCGCTGTAATAGCTTGCCAGATGGATGGTTTGAACCATGAACCTGACTATGGCAATTTAAGCAGCTTCTTCCACCCGTAAAGGCATTATCACCCACGTTTGAGCCTAAACCAGTGTTTCCTAAATATGGATTACTGGCGTGGCCGTCGCTGGCATGACATTGCTGACACAACTGAGGTGCGCGGGTTTTTAGCATGGCATCATTCACACTACCGTGAGGATTGTGGCAAGTGACGCAATTTTCAGTAACGGGTGCATGCTCCCAAAGTTTTGGGCCGCGTTTTTCAGCGTGACAGGCATAACAGGTTTCGTTGACGCTAGGCTTATTAAGATCGGAATCCGTCATGCTCCCATGGGGATTATGACAATCGCTACAGGTCATTTGAGCCCATTTTAATGGATGACTTGAGCGTTTATTCATATCTGCTTTTTGCTTGGTATGGCAGCTAGTACACACTTCCATCTCAGTGTTTTTTGATAACACAGGATCTTTGGCTACGTGAACTTGGTGACAAGAGGCACAGGCAACATCGGCATTGTCATGGTGACCACCATTCCAAGACATACGTTTGTCATCTTGGTGACAGCCCATACAGACACTGTTTTGTTTGTCGGCACTTAAGGTGGATTGCTTACCGAAAGTGATCATCGGTTCATTGCCACCTTTATTGTGATTCCCCATTGGACCATGACAGGCTTCACATTGTAGGCCAGCCATTGGGCTCTTAGAGGAATCAATCGCACCATGAACACCTTTGAAGAGGTCCATGACTTTTTCAGACTTTTTGTGACACATTAAACAAGAATCCGCCCCTTTAGGAGAATAACTCCCTTCAGCGAACTTTTTATCTAAGGTGGCTTCGACTTCCTTTGGCGTCATTTTTTCATCCCACTTCGAGGCATGAGCACTCGGAGCAAGACACAATGACATGACTACCGACATCGCCAAAGAAATGGCAAGTGTAGGTAGTAACTTTTTCATTCTTAAGTTGTTCTTCATAATAGGCTTCCCAATTTGTCCCAACAAATTTCAAGAAAGGGGGAGTTAGACTCCCCCCGCTTGGGCAAATTACATTTTCACTTGAGTGTGATCTGTTGGAGTGGGTTTATGACAGTAGAAACAGGTTTCTGACTGCACTGCCTGGTTGGCTTGGGTGTAATCACCGTTCACAATCGCGCCCATATTTTCTAAGCCGTGGCCAATGGATTCTGGCGTATGGCATGAAATACAAGTGGCTGTGATTGGTGTGGTGTATTTACCCGCAGTAGTTGCCAGCGCACCTTTGACCTTGAATGAATCGAGGTTGAAGTCGTTATGACATTGAGTACATTCTTTGATGACACCTTGTTTACCGTGAACAACGTGTAATTTCATCTCCAATGCACCTTTGTTAGCACCACTTGCGTAAGTACCATCTGGGGTATGGCAGGTGACACAAGCATCAACACCAACGGTCATTTTGCCATTAAGCTGGCGACCTAATTGTTCTGTCATCACAAAGCCCGCATGGTGACCTTTGTGAATTTCAAATGTATCACTGTGACAGCCTACACAAGTATCAAATTTCACTGAATTGATATGGCGCATGCTTGGCGCATTACCAGATTTGGTACCAAAGGCTAACTCAGCTTTCATACTGGTGGTTTCACTACCCGTTGCACAAGCGATTAAGCTAGAGCCTGAGCTACACATTTCTAGACCGATAAAGGTAAAGGCGGTATCCGTATCGCCAGCACCGAAAGGCAGTGCAGGGGTCGTAAATACCAGTTTACCGTCAACAAGAGTAACACCCTCTTGCAGTGCACCATCTTTAACGAGGTCTTTAGCGATTTTAGCTTTACCACTACCAGGACTTGGGTTGTAGCCCATAATTGGGAAGTTTGGACCCACGTTAGTGATACTTTCTAAACGCTTAATTTTACTCTGTACGCTTGCTGCATCAATCGCCTTACCGTCTTTATCTAGGATGGATACAGTGAGGACAGCGGTATCATCGGCTTGACCAACCAATGTTGCAGCCATACCTAATTGAGCGATAACCGCTTTCTTATTAGCGGTTTTCACCGTATGAAGTTCAGCGGTCCAAGCACTGTTATGACAGGCGATACAGTTTGAGTTATCAAGCTGTTGTGAATGGCCTTTACCTGCGGCAAAGTCCACTGTGCTGTGACAGCTACCACAGGTAGCAGCGGTTGGGATACGTGACCAATTACTCCAATCTGGCGCGGCATCACTTTCAGCGTGGCAGCTTTGACAGCTATCTAATGCATTTAAGGTTAAGTCTTTATGCTTAGCATGGACTAACACATTAAATTCATTGCCTGCTTTTACTCGGCCAGGAGTATGGCAACTCGCACAGAAATTAACATCATTGGTGTAATGTTTGGCGTTAATCACTTTATCGTGGCAAGTATTACAGCTTTCAGTTGCAACGATTTTACGGCTATAAGTCGCATCAGCACCCGTGTCTGCCATATAGTCAAATATGCCAGTAAAGACAGGTAGCGTGGTGCCATCAGGTAATGGTGCTGGTGTACTGCCGCGAACATAGTTATTCAGTACAATACGCTGGGCTAACTCACCGTTATAGGTTGCACGGGTACTTGTTTTGAGGTTAGTACCGAAGTCATAGCTGTAGGTACCATTTTTGTGATCGACTAACGTACCAGTACATTTTTTGACTGCAGGTGTTAAATCACAAGTTTCATCGATAAGATATTGCCATTTTGACGCATCACCAGCACCTGTTGCTCCCTGAGGAACCAGTTGCTCAGCGTAAAACTTGAAATATTGAAGCCCGACAACGGGCATATCATCTTCGTTAGTTACCCGAAATTGAAGGCTCGGCAAGCCGTCCTTTATTAAGGCTTTCTCAAAGTTGAAGTTTAATGTTTGGATTGCACCAGCAGGCTCGCCACCAGGTTCTCCAGGATTACCATCATTACCATCGCTGCCACCACAGCCCACTAAGGCCATAGAGACTGCACTTGCTGCTAACAGCAGTGCGATTTTAGATTTATATGCGTTCATCATTTTTTCCCTGCATAGGTTTGGCATTGCTTAACCGCTTATATTCTAGCTCATACAGATTCTATGTCTGTGTTTTTGATAACTAGAGGCGACTTAAGTTAATGCTGGAAATAGAATTCCCCAAGGAAAGGCTAACCTAACATGCCGTTAAAATCTCCAAGGCCTTTGCTAATGTGTGACTTGGATCTTTCTATTTCTAAAGAGGTAGTTAAACCTAAGGGCTAAATTGAATTTAGCGTAAAAAAAACACAGGTTTGACATTGATAATAGTCTGTCAACTATTGCTGCTTTGCTGAAATTTTTGGCTACAAAGTGGCTGTGGTTTTGGCAAAAAAAATCCCCCACCGAGGTGAGGGATTTTAGAGATTAATTATCTGTTAGTGATAAATAATATTAGTACTTCACTGGGTGAACTTTATCCACACCAAATGCTTTACCTTCACCGTGACAGGTTGCACAGGTTTCGCTACCAGGGGTGTAAGTACCCGCAGTACCATTGTACATACCACCGTTATTCTCGAAGTGACCAATCACAGCACTGTTACCCTCAGCCGTTGGCGCATGGCACGAAGCACAAGCTGCAACGGTAGGTGAGTATTCACCAGTGCTTGCATTAAACACGTGCTTGTCACCCAGTTTAGCTAAGCTCAGTTGGCCTTTATCGTGGCAAACTGCGCAGTTTGCTACGTTTTCAGGGAAGGTAATATCGGTGGTGTAGTTACCGAAACGACCGCTACGTGTATTAGCATGTATTTGGTGAACCATCACTTTGAAATCAAAACCACGGCTAAAGGCTTTTGCTCTATTCGCACTATGGCCTGTGCTGTTTGCCGCAGTCAGTGAGTCATTATGACAGCTAACACAGCTACCATCCGTTAGATTAACGGCTGTGTTAGGTTGTGATGTATGACAACTGCTACAACCACTATCGGCAGCGCCCGTAGGTCTGACACGAGAGTGTGAAACAGAGAAGTCTGCTTGTTTACCATGGCAATTTGCGCATTTTGCTTCAGATGCAACAACGGTGCGAGCCACAAAAGCAGGATCACCAGCAGTTGCGCTTGCAAAGTTTGCTTGATTTGCCGCGATAATGACTTCTGTTTTATTGGTGACAGTGGTATCGGTGCAATCTACCGCTTTTGTCTCTGTTGGATCAGCACATACGAATAGCTTGGCTGACAGGGTTCCTCTTTTCAGCGCAATCATATCGGGTTGTGTGATGCCAGAGATAGTATAAGTCAGTGTCTTACCATCTTGTACCATAGTGATGGCGGGATACTCTTTTACAAGATTGACAGAGAAACGACCAGGATGACTGCCAAATGTTGAAGATTTATATCCTATTTTGTACTCACCATCTAATGCTGCAGCCACTAACCATAACTCTTTAACGGCTTTATCATCTTTAGGTGCAACATCGCTGTGCCATTGTACGGTAAATGTTAATTTATTACCGGACACATCAAAAGTACCGTTACCTAGCTTATAAGCATATTCATCACGGACGCTCTTAGTCACATTCGCTTTGGCTAGATGGTATTTTGCACTACCTTCTTCACCTTCTGCTGCGTGGCAAGATGCACAACCACCGTTTTGGAATACATTTACAAGATCTGCACCAGGGATTCCATCAATCTCAGGGGTTGCATAGTAGTGGAAGTAGTTACCCACAAATCCGCGGTCTTTTTGACCTTCTGGTGGAGTTAACCATTCGCTGTTATCAACAGGATTAAAGCCTGTCATATGGCAAGAAGCACAAGCTAACCCTTTATGATGCTTGAAGTTTGCGGCATCAACAGGGCCTTTAGCATCTGTACTGTGGCAAGATTGGCAGCTTCCAATATCGACTGGCAGAGTGACACGTTCAGACACATCTTTACCTGCACGATATTGTGGGTAGCCATTCTGAGCTGCTGCTTTAGCCATAGTGCCGCTAAAGTCATAGGCCGTACCACTATAACCGACCATAGTATAGGTGCCTTTGTGGATGGCATGGACCATTGCGCCCATATCCAGTGATGCACCCGTTTCTGGATCTTTACTATAGCTAGTGTGACAAACTTGGCAGTTGCCAATCGCAATACGTCTACCACCGTGAAGTGCAAGTGGTTTAGCTGTTGCAGAAGTGTCAGCATAGTTTGTACTGTGACATTTAATACAGTTAGCTTCTAAATCAACCACTGTGCGAGTTTCAGTGGGGTTAGCCACTCTGAAATTATCACTTGGTAAGAAGTCGATATGCGTATTGATCAACTTAGCTGATTTGCTTCCGTCTGTTTGAAGCTCTAAGCTGATGCGGTGTATCAAGGTCGGGTCGTAACTTAAGTCAAGACCTTCAATAGGTGCTAATGTGCTTAAGTTAGTTTGGAACGTGTAACGATAAACACCGTTGTCCACAACTTTTAAGCAATTGGTTTTACAGCTAGATTCTATGTTAGCTTGAATGGCGTCACCAGGGGTGAACTTGACTTCTTTCGTCACGTCACCTTCGGTGTAGCTATAATTTGCTAGGCTGCGTGCGGGATCTGCGGCTTTGACTGCGTTGATATAGCTGATCCATTGTGGCGCTTTATAACCTTTACCACTTTCTGGCGCGAGTTTTGCGATACCTAAAGCAAGTGCATTTACTTGGGCATATTGTTCTAAGCCCGTTACTGGTACGCCATTGGCGTTGGTCAGTACTATATCAACGCTGGTTGTACCGCTTTCAATTTTTACATTTTCAAGACTGGCTTTAAGTGTTGTCGCTTGAGCGATATCTAAGCCAACTGGGCCTGGTTGCCCGTCGGGACCATCGTTACCATCACTGCCACCGCAACCTGCGAGTAGGAGTGAAAGTAAACCGGCACCCAACATCGCTTTGGTTGCGGTATTGAAATTGAACCGTTTCATCATGATATTTCCCTGCAATAGTTGTAATCATCATCAAATGCATAGTAAATAAGAATTAATCTCATTAGGTGCATAAAATGTGTGGAATTATTTTCCACTTGTAAGGCTAACGTAAGTCACTGGTATTTATCAGTCACTTTAGGTGGGTAATGTGATTGAGATCTGACTATTTCTTTAGGGGTAGATAAAGTACTAGATGCTTGCATAAAATGAGTTCCTTTTTATCCATAGTGATAGGCCATTAAGACCTGCAACATAAGGGCCGATTCGAGAGCGCTTGAGTTCAGCTATGCATCGATTTTTTACTTCATCTATTAGGGTTTAGTGCCGTTTTTACGTTATGGATTGCTAAGGCTCTGTCGGTATCATGCTGACATTCAATTTGATGGTTTTTGTATCAAATATCCAATCTGCTGCTGTTTACTCACGCATTCTTTTGTTACTTTTTATTTTTATATTGCTAATTTAGCACCGCTTAAGGTTAGAGTATTTTTATGATGATTGCGTAACAAAATTTATACTTTTTGATTGTAAAGATAGATGATTTTTATCGTGATAGTGGTAATTGCTTGTGTCAGTAAAATCGAATTTAGAATAGGTTTACTTTACGTTTCATTAACCTTTTGGGCGTTTACAGGCGTCCATGATTGCTTGAGAGGTATTTTTATTTTCAGTTGGTCGTTTATTCATTGGGATTTTTATCACATAATACCCAACACAATTGAAAACTATTATCGTTACCAGTCAAAAAGGTTGATCTAGGTAAAGTTATTAGCAATATCGCTCAGCTACAATAGGCGCAGTTTTTTCAAGCTTGAACCTGTTGCAAGGTGGAATACGTAATGAAGTTAAGCGAACTTAGTCCCGGTGACCGTGGCATTATTTCTGAAATCGGGCGTTTGGATTTGCCACAAACAGTAAAGCGCAAATTATTATCTATGGGTATCACGCCAAATACGCGATTTTCCTTGATTAGACGAGCGCCCATGGGGTCAGGTTTAGAACTGGATATTCGTGGCAGTAAACTTTGCATGCGTAGAGATTTGGCAGACATCATTGAGGTGGAAAAGGCGAATGACTAAGCAGTTTCATTGCGTCACAGTTGGTAACCCTAATGCGGGTAAATCGACACTCTTTAACGCACTCACGGGTGCGAATCAACAAGTGGGTAACTGGTCTGGTGTGACCGTTGAGAAAAAGACCGGACATTTCACCCTAAATGGTGCTGATGTTTATTTAACTGATTTACCAGGTATTTACGATTTACTTCCCGCAGGTAACAGTTGTGATTGCTCCCTTGATGAACAGATTGCCCAGCAATATTTAGCTGAGCAACGTATTGATGGCATTATTAACTTAGTCGATGCCACGAATATTGAACGCCATCTATATCTTACCGCTCAGTTGCGTGAGCTTGCTATTCCTATGGTGGTGGTACTGAATAAAATTGATGCGGCCATTAAACGCGGCATTAAAGTTGATTTACAGAAAATGAGCCAAGAGTTGGGCTGTCCTGTCATTGGCGTGTGCTCGCGTGATCCTGCCGATGTTGAAAAAGTGCAGGCTCAAGTGCTTGATTTGCTACAAGGGCGAGTTTCTGAGGCGCCACTTATGCTCGATTATGATGAGCAAATTGAAGCGGGTGTACAGTTACTTTGTCGTAAAGATCCTAATCTTAGCCGTGGTCGGGCACTGGCGATGCTTGGTAATGGTTCTGGGTGTGGTAGTTGCAAAAATGCGGAGTTGCAGAGTGAGGTTAATGTTTGCACTCAACTGATTGCACAACAAGGACATGATATTGAAGTCATGGTGGCGACCACACGTTTTAATTTTGTTGAGCGTGTGTTCCAAGGTTCTGTGAAGGCGGATGGTTTCCTTACATTAAGCGATAAACTCGATAAACTCGTATTGCATCCTGTGTTTGGCATTCCTGTATTTTTGTTTGTGATGTACTTGATGTTTATGTTCAGCATTAACATCGGCAGTGCCTTTATCGATTTCTTCGATGTGTTTGCGGGCGCCTTATTTGTCGATCATTTTGGTGCTTTCTTAACGAGTATGGGATCACCAGACTGGTTAGTCACCATCTTAGCGGGTGGCGTTGGCCAAGGTATTCAAACGGTATCCACTTTTATCCCTGTCATTGCAGCCCTGTTCCTTGGTTTGTCTATTCTTGAAAGTTCTGGCTATATGGCGCGTGCGGCGTTTGTAGTTGACGGTTTAATGCGTCGTATCGGGCTACCCGGCAAAGCTTTCGTGCCTATGATAGTCGGGTTTGGCTGTTCAGTGCCTGCCATTATGGCAACACGCACCTTAGGAAGTGAACGTGAACGAATCGTCACTGGTATGATGGCGCCTTTTATGTCCTGTGGTGCACGTCTACCGGTATATGCGTTGTTTGCTGCCGCTTTTTTCCAAGATTCAGGGCAAAATTTAGTCTTTTTACTCTATATCATTGGGATCTTTGCGGCGATTGGTACTGGATTATTGCTCAGAAGTACTTTATTACCCGGTACCAGCAGTGCTGTTGTTATGGAATTACCCAGTTACGAATTACCTAAGCTTAAAGCAGTGATGGTGCGCACAGGTAAGCGAACGAAGAGCTTTATCTTAGGGGCGGGTAAGACCATTGTTTTAGTTGTGACACTATTGAACTTTATTAATGCAATTGGGGTTGATGGTAGTTTTGGGCATGAAAATAGCCAAGCATCCTTACTGAGTGTAGCAAGCCAGAAAGTGACACCCGTGTTCGCACCGATGGGACTTGAGCAAGATAACTGGCCTGCGACGGTGGGGATCATTACGGGGATTTTTGCTAAAGAAGCTGTTGTGGGCACATTAAATAGTCTGTATACCAGTGCAGTGCCAGAGGATGCAGAATTAGCTCCGTTAATGGATAGCTTTAATGAAGCTTTAGCCACAATACCTGCTAACTTATTCGGTTTAGACTTAGAAGATCCGCTTAAATTATCTGTGGGCGATGTATCAAATACGGAAGTTGCGGCCGAGTCTCAAGGCGTAGCAAACTCAACCTTTAGTGCATTGCAGTCCGGATTTACCACTAAAATAGCGGCATTCTCCTACTTACTGTTTATCTTGCTTTATACTCCCTGTGTGGCTGCAATGGGGGCGTTGGTGAACGAGTTTGGTTCTCGCTGGGCAACATTTGCGGCAACTTGGACTTTCTCACTGGCTTATGGTTCTGCGACAATTGTGTACCAAGCGGCCACCTTTAATGAGCATCCAATGCAATCGAGTTTGTGGATTGGGTTCTTCTTGCTTGCTTTAGCTGGTTTTTACTTGTGGTTAAAGCGTAAGGGACGTCGTACGCAGCAAATTATCCCTGGGATCCGTATCATTACTGAGTAAGAAATGTCAGCTTAGTAGACACAAAGATAAAAGCAGCTTTCAAGGCTGCTTTTATTGTTTTACTATCGTGGCAATAACCCCCAGGCTGTCTAAAAATCAGAGTTTTTAGCGCTAGGCATTGTAACAAGTAGTGATCTGTAGGATCATGCTGCTTTTCTTAAAATAGCCATTGTTCGCAAAGAGGAATTCCATGAGTCATGTGGACACTGAAGTACGTCCGAGTAACTTTATTCGTAATATCATCGATGAGGATTTGCAAAGCGGTAAGCATACAAGTGTGCAGACCCGTTTTCCGCCTGAGCCGAATGGTTATTTGCATATAGGTCATGCTAAGTCTATCTGTTTAAACTTTGGCATAGCACGTGACTATAATGGTCTATGTAATTTACGTTTTGACGATACCAATCCTGAAAAAGAAGACATTGATTATGTGAATTCTATCCAGGCAGATGTTCGTTGGCTTGGATTCCAGTGGGATGGCGATGTTCGTTATTCATCAAATTATTTTGATCAATTACATCAATATGCGGTTGAACTGATTAATAAAGGTTTGGCCTACGTGTGTTTTTTGAATGCTGATGAAACTCGCGAATACCGTGGAACACTAAAAGAACCCGGTAAAAATAGTCCATACCGGGATACACCTGTTGAAGAAAATCTGCGTTTATTTGAAAAAATGCGTTTAGGTGAATTCAAAGAAGGTGAGTGTGCATTGCGTGCCAAAATAGATATGGCGTCGCCATTTATGTGCATGCGCGATCCGGTTATTTATCGTATTCGTTTTGCCCACCATCATCAAACGGGTGATAAGTGGTGCATTTATCCAATGTATGACTTCACCCATTGTATTTCTGATGCGTTGGAACATATTACTCATTCGTTATGTACTTTAGAGTTCCAAGATAACCGTCGTTTATACGATTGGGTACTCGATAATTTAGATGATTTTCAAGCGCCGAATCGTACTCGTCAGTATGAGTTCTCGCGTTTAAATCTTGAATATACCTTGATGTCTAAGCGTAAGTTAAACGATTTAGTGACCCGTAAACTGGTGTCGGGTTGGGATGATCCGCGTATGCCAACGATTGCAGGTCTGCGCCGTCGTGGTTATACACCTGCATCAATTCGTGAGTTTTGCCAACGTATTGGCGTCACTAAGCAAGAAAATATGATCGAAGTCAGCATGCTCGATGCGTGCATCCGTGAAGAACTTAATGAGCATGCACCACGCGCCATGGCGGTCCTGCGTCCATTAAAAGTCATCATTGAAAATTATCCAGAAGGTCAACTCGAAACGATTCAGGCCGCATCGCACCCTAATGATGAAAGTATGGGAACGCGAGAACTGGCTTTTGGCCGTGAAATATTCATTGATATCGCTGACTTTAAAGAAGAAGCCAATAAGCAATATAAACGTCTTGTAGCGGGTAAAGAAGTGCGTTTACGTAACGCCTATGTGATTAAGGCCGAGCGTTGTGATAAAGATAGTGAAGGCAATATCACAACAGTTTATTGTACTTATGATCCTGAAACCTTAGGTAAAAACCCTGCCGATGGCCGCAAAGTCAAAGGTGTGATCCACTGGGTTGAAGCAACAACTGCTAAACCTGCTGAATTCCGTTTGTATCAACGTTTATTTACCGATCCTAATCCGGCGGCTGCTGAGACCGTAGATGAAGTCCTAAACCCAGACTCTTTGGTCGTAGTAAATGGTTTTGTTGAAGCAAGTCTAATCAATGCTCCAGCCGAGAAGGCATATCAGTTTGAGCGTGAAGGTTATTTCTGTGCTGATAATAAAGATTCTACAGCTGATCATTTAGTCTTCAACTTAACAGTCGCGCTGCGTGACTCTTTTGAGTAGGATTAAGTCCCCGTAAATTGGGGTATAACATGAGTTAAATAAAAAGAAGGCCACGTGAGCCTTCTTTTTTATTGTCAATTTTTAATCGAGATAAATAGCTTATTGATACATAGGTCCAAAACCTAAACTCCATAAAATAACGCTGGTCGCCATTAGTCCCACCAAAAGTACTAAGCCTGCCGTCACCATCGAACTTGCATAGATAAAACCTTTTTCTTCTGGGATATTCATAATGATGGGCACGCCAGTATAGAGAAGGTAAATTGAGTAGGCTAAACCTATCAGTCCTACAATCATGATGAACCACAGAACGGGGTAAAGAGCCGCGAGCCCCACCATAAAGAGTGGTGTAGCAGTATAAGAAGCAAGTTCGAGTGCTTGGGTATAACTTGGTTTTGCATCGAAGGTTTTTGCCATCCAATAGGCTAAATAAGCGAGGGAAAATACACCTGCAATTAGGCCAAAATACATACCTGCAGACATAAATATTGCACTTTGAGAGGTTAAATATATAGGCTCACCAGCACCTGGATTCCAACCAATATGTGCGGTGGCAATGTAGCTACAAATTGCCGGAATGAGCGCGATCAGCAATACATGACTTAAGCTGCTTTTAAGTGATTCATGGTTTTTCTCGATTGCCTGCCACTCTTGTTTTGGATGAGTGTATAGCCCCATTAAATGATTTAGTATCATTATAATTATCCTTGTTCAGCATTGATGGATGGCTCGCCAAACGTCAGACGAGCTGATAACAGCTCTACAATCTAAGTCGACATCTTGTTTGTCTTGTTGATTTCAGATTGATGTTACACTGAGAAACAAATCTCATGTGATCCCGATCTCAGTTCTCTATAGTGTAGATTATTTATTGGACAAAAAGTTCAGATCGTCAAGTTTACCGAAGGCTAATGCTACAGCTTATGGGTAAATATGCGTAGAATGACAAAATATTTCAAAATGATAGAGAGTCAAGCTATGCAGCAACTTCTTGCCCCTATTCATGCATTTCTTCGTTGTGAAACGCCCCAAACTTGGATTGATAATGCCAAATTACCAACATCCCTTGATGAGTTACTGATAGATCATTGTAATTGTGAGCTAAAAGCCGCGCAGACAGCGATGTTTTTACTTAGACGATATGCATTAGATATGGATAGTGGACGCTTACTTTTAGCGTGGGCTAAACCCTATGAAGAGTTTGTCTATCTGAAAGATCGTGATATTGAGCAATTTCTTAGTCGTGATGCCAAAAAGAATGAGTTGGCAACTCAATTTATTCCAAACGGAAATTTTGAATTTGCGATAGATTTAATTCAGCCACTTATTCGTTTGATTAAAGAAGAATTTCATCATTTTGAGCAAGTATTAGAGTTGATGCACGCAAGGCACATTCCTTACCGTAATATTCGTGCAGGACGTTATGCCAAAGGTATGATGAGCTATGTTACTACCCATGAAAAACACATTTTAAGGGATAAACTGATTGTTGGCGCTTATATTGAAGCGCGATCCTGTGAACGCTTTGCTAAGTTAGCCCCTTATTTAGATGATGAATTGAATCGGTTTTATGTCTCATTATTACGCTCTGAGGCGAGACATTATGAAGATTACCTCAAATTAGCACAGCGAGTTTCATCAGAAGATATCAGTGACAGAGTTGCTTATTTTGGCCTGAAAGAAGCGGAATTGATCATGGCACTAGATGATGAGTTTCGTTTTCATAGCGGTCAACCAGTGTAGGTAAAATGGTAAGGTGGATGAATTGATTAACGGTTTAGATAAATTGTTAATCAATTCATTTTCAACAAACTTAATTTTGCTGTGGGCTGAAAGGTAGGCTTTGTAAGTCAATCCCTTGAGGGCTCACACTCAGTACGCTGCCTTGTTGATACCAATCGCCAACAACGATGCGTTTACAGCCATTATCGAGTTGATGAATTGCAGGTCTATGTGTGTGACCGTGGATCATATATTGCGCATGTGTTCTAGCCAGAAGTGCATTTACGGCGTTAGGTTCAACATCCATGATGGTATAGCTTTTATGCTTATTACTGCTTTTACTTTTGCTGCGAATGTTATCGGCAATACCTTGGCGAGTTTTCTTGGATAAACACCCGTAAAGCCAACGAGCCAGCGCTAAACTGCGCAGTTTTCGAAAGCGTTGATAGGCTTTATCTAATGTACATAAGCTATCGCCATGTAAAATTACCGTTTTCACTCCGTATAAATTCAAGCAGGTGACTTCAGGCAATATTTGCATTCCTGCGGCGCGCGCAAATTGTTTGCCTAACATAAAATCACGATTGCCATGGATAAAATACACTGGTAGTTTCAGTGAAACTTGTTTGAGTTTATTCGCAAGTTCAAGGGCAAAAGGTGCGGCAATATCATCACCCACCCAGACTTCAAATAAATCACCTAGGATATACAGTGCATCAGCATCATCGAGCTCAGTGTCGAGAAAGTGAGTGAACGCTTGGGTGATATCAAGGCGATCTGCACTCAGGTGTAGATCGCCTATAAAGAGAGTTCGCATTCGCAGTGATTATGCCGCGACGCTAACTTTTTCAATCACAACCGCTTCTAATGGCACATCTTGATGCATGCCGCGATTGCCTGTGCTGACCGCTTTAATTTTTTCGATAACGTCCATACCTTCAACGACTTCGCCGAATACGCAGTAGCCCCAGCCCTGTGAGGTTTCAGATTTAAAATCGAGAAAAGTATTGTCGTTTACATTAATGAAGAACTGCGCAGTAGCAGAGTGGGGATCTGAAGTACGTGCCATGGCAACAGTACCAGTGCGGTTTGATAAACCGTTATTGGCTTCGTTCTTCACTGGTTCGTTACAACGCTTTTGGCTCATATCTTCGTTGAAGCCACCACCTTGGATCATAAAACCGTCAATCACACGGTGGAAAATAGTGCCATCGAAGAAACCTTCGTCAACATATTTCATAAAGTTTGCTACGGTTAATGGCGCTTTTTCAGCATTCAGTTGCAGTTTAACGTCGCCAAAATTGGTGTGTAATGTGATCATGTTTTCATACTCTCTGTAAATAGTGGCGCGATTCTAACTTATCTCGGATTGCGCGCAAAGTGCAGTATTCAAAACCCGTTAGGCCGTGATAGACTGACCCCTTGATTTTACTCCTGAATGTATTATTGAAGAGAATGCCGATGTTGAAGATTTACAACAGTATTACCCGCCAAAAACAGGAATTTAAGCCAATCAATCCCGGAAAAATTGGGATGTACGTGTGTGGTGTGACCATATACGATCTCTGTCATATTGGTCACGGCCGTACTTTTGTTTCCTTTGACATGATAGTGCGTTACCTGCGCTATGTGGGCTATGAGGTGAATTTTCAGCGCAATATTACCGATGTCGATGACAAAATCATCAAGCGCGCTAACGAAAATAACGAAAGTTGTGAAGCCTTAACCGAGCGTTTGATTGGCGAGATGCATCGAGATTTTGATGCCTTAAATATGCTGCGCCCCGATTTTGAACCGCGCGCGACACTGCACATTGCAGAAATTATCGACATGGTTGAGTTATTACTCGCCCGTGGTCACGCCTATGTTGCCAGTGATGGCGATGTGCTATTTAGTGTGGCATCTTACCCTGATTACGGCCGTTTATCGGGGCAAAATTTAGATCAACTGCAAGCCGGTGCGCGAGTTGAAGTCGACGAAAACAAGCAAAATCCAATGGATTTTGTGTTGTGGAAAATGTCTAAACCTGGCGAACCAACGTGGGAATCCCCATGGGGACCGGGTCGTCCTGGCTGGCATATCGAATGTTCAGCCATGAACAGCAAACATCTAGGTCTGCATTTTGATATTCATGGTGGCGGCTCTGACTTACAGTTCCCACATCATGAGAATGAAATCGCCCAGTCTTGCTGTGCCCATGACACACCATACGTCAACTACTGGATGCACACTGGCATGGTAATGGTTGACCGTGAAAAGATGTCTAAGTCCTTAGGCAACTTCTTCACCATTCGCGATGTACTTGGTCATTATGATGCTGAAACAGTACGTTACTTCCTATTATCAGGTCATTATCGTAGTCAACTGAACTACTCAGAAGATAACTTGAAGCAGGCTCGCTCAGCGTTAGAGCGTTTGTATACGGCCATTAAAGATGTCGACTTGACTGTCGCAGCGGCGCCTGCTGAAGAGTTTATTGCTAAGTTTAAAGCGGCAATGGACGATGATTTCAACACCCCAGAAGCTTATTCAGTGCTGTTTGATATGGTGCGTGACATTAATCGCCTAAAAGCGACGGATATTGCTAAGGCATCTGCCCTTGCTGTGGCAATGAAACAATTAGCCGATGTACTTGGGCTGTTAGGCCAAGATCCTGATGCCTTCTTTAAAGGCGAGGGTAGTGACGATGAAGTGGCTGAAATTGAAGCCTTAATCGTTGAACGTAACCGTGCTCGCAGCGAAAAAGATTGGGCTGCTGCGGATGTGGCGCGTAATCGTTTAGATATTTTGGGCGTTGTGCTTGAAGATGGTCCAAGTGGCACCACTTGGCGTAAGAAATAAGCTTATTCGCTATATTTTTAATTCAAGAAAATCTTCAGTAAATAAAAAAACCTGCATCATGCAGGTTTTTTTATGCTTGCTAGAACCTAGAACCTAGAACCTAGAACCTAGAACCTAGAACCTAGAACCTAGAACCTAGAACCTAGAACCTAGAACCTAGAACCTAGTCATGATATTGCTCGGCGGCATATAAGGTGTTTTCTAATAGGCTTGCAATCGTCATCGGGCCAACACCGCCGGGGACTGGCGTAATAAAACTGGCATTTTGCGCTGCAATGTCATATTGCACATCGCCGACTAAGGTGCCGTTATCTAAACGGTTAATGCCCACATCGATCACAATCGCGCCCGGTTTTATCCACTCGCCAGGAATAAAGCCGGGTTTACCCACGGCAACTACAACTAAATCGGCTTGGCGAATTTTTTGCTCGAGATTCTTAGTAAAACGATGACATGTCGTTGTTGTGCAGCCCGCTAGCAGTAATTCTAAAGTCATAGGGCGGCCAACGATATTTGAGGCACCAACCACAACCGCATCTAAACCATAGGTATCGACACCAGTCGATTTAATTAAGGTCATGATCCCCATTGGAGTGCAAGAGCGCAGCACTGGAATACGCTGGGCTAAACGGCCAACGTTATAGGGGTGGAATCCATCGACATCTTTATCGGGGCGAATGCGTTCGATGACTTTTGAGTCTTCGATATGTGCGGGTAATGGCAGTTGCACTAAAATGCCATCAATTGTCGGATCATCATTAAGACTATCAATCAGGTTGAGTAATTCATCTTCAGTGCAGTTTGTTTCTAAATCGTATGAACGAGAAATAAATCCAACTTCTTCACAGGCCTTACGTTTACTGCCAACATAAACTTGTGATGCCGGATCGGCTCCCACTAATATTACGGCTAAACCCGGTACGCGTTGTCCAGCCTCTTTGCGGGCGGTGACTTTTTCGCTGAGCTTAGTGCGGATGGATTGAGCAATCGCCTTGCCGTCGATTATTTGGGCTGTCATGGGTGTAGGATATCCTTTATATGGGCGATGGTGAAAACACTAGTTAACACAGAGATTGGCAATCGTGGCTATTTTAACAGGGCGTAACGGGTGTGTCATGGCTAAAGCCGACCTGAAACGGATAAAAAAAAGCGTATTCGACTGATAATTCAGCATCTAGCGTGAACGGTTAAAAAAATCGTTGACGGGTGTAAAGTGAGGGGATAAGATGCGCTCCGTTCTCAAGGATACTTATGTAGTAGTGTATAAGTAAATAATATTTGAGACCTTCGGTGATTAGCGCTGTCCGGTAACGCATCTAGATTTTGGATGAGAGCGGACCAGAGGAAATCCTCTGAGTTGATACCCAATAAAATGTAAGATCTTCGGTGATTAGCGCAGTCCGGTAGCGCATCTGGTTTGGGACCAGAGGGTCAGAGGTTCGAATCCTCTATCACCGACCACTTTATTGTTATTTGCTCGCAGAGTTTAATTGAACTCAAATGAGTGAATAACATGGATAGCCAAATGCTATCCAACGCCAGTTAGGATGCAGAATATTCTGTACACCATGCGCCCGTAGCTCAGTTGGATAGAGCACCCGCCTTCTAAGCGGGTGGTCGCAGGTTCGAATCCTGCCGGGCGTACCAGTTTCAGTGGTGATTGTAGCTCAGTTGGTAGAGTCCCGGATTGTGATTCCGGTTGTCGTGGGTTCGAGCCCCATCAGTCACCCCATTTTTTAGTACTTAGAGTACAAAATAAAAATAGCGACCTAAGGTCGCTTTTTTTATACCTCAGATTCGGCTGTTGAGGCTCGACTCTGCAGAAAACGGTGGCTATAATGTCGCGTCTTGATAGATATCAACTATGAGCGACCTGTGCCAAAAGCCAGTAGTGGTGGGCATTGTAGTCAAATTTAATGATCAAGAAACGAATACCTGAATAGTTGATGACTCGGCTATTACAAAGGGCGTTAGACAAATTTCGAGGTAAAACAATGCAAGTTTCTGTTGAAGCAACCCAAGGCCTAGAGCGTCGCCTAACCATTTCTGTTCCTGCGGAACAAATTGAAAAGTTGGTTAAAGACAGTTTACAACGTGAAGCTAAGCGTGCTCGTATCCCAGGTTTCCGTCCTGGTAAAGTGCCTGTCACTGTAATCAACAAACGTTATGGCGCCGCAATTCGTCAAGATATCACCGGCGAAGTGATGCAACGTAACTTTATCGAAGCCATCATTGCTGAGAAGTTAAATCCAGCTGGCGCTCCAACTTTTATTCCTGGTTCAACTGATAGCGAAAAATTTGAATTCGTCGCGACCTTTGAAATTTATCCAGAAGTTGAGTTAAAAGGTTTAGATGCGATCGAAGTCGAACAACCAAAAGCATCAGTAACCGATGCTGACGTTGATAGCATGATTGAAACTTTACGCAAACAACACGCGACTTATGCCGCGGTTGAGCGTGAAGCTGCAGATGGCGACAAAGTGAAAATGAACTTTGTTGGCTCTGTTGACGGTGAAGAATTTGAAGGCGGTAAAGCTGAAGATTTCGAACTGCAATTAGGCAGCGGCCGTATGATCCCTGGTTTTGAAGCGGGTATCTTAGGTCACAAAGCGGGCGAAGAATTTGTTATCGACGTGAACTTTCCAGAAGAATATCACGCTGAAAACCTGAAAGGTAAAGCGGCTAAGTTCGCGATTACACTGACTGAAGTTCAAGCGGCTAACCTGCCAGAAGTCAACGATGAGTTTGCAGCACTATTTGGTATCAGTGAAGGTGGCTTAGAAGCCCTTAAAACTGAAATCCGTAAAAATATGAATCGTGAACTTGAGCAAGCGTTAAAAGCTAACGTAAAAGAGCAAGTGATCGCAGGTTTGTTAGCGAACAACGACATCGAACTGCCAAAAGCGCTGATTGATGGCGAAGTTAACGTATTACGTCAACAAGCAATGCAACGCTTTGGTGGTCAAACGGCTAACATGCCAGAATTGCCAGCTGAATTATTTACTGAGCAAGCGGCTCGTCGCGTGAAAATCGGTCTGCTATTAGGCGAAGTGATCAAAACTAACGAGCTGAAAGCGGAAGATGAGCGTGTACAAGGCTTGATTGCTTCTATGGCGTCTGCCTACGAAGATCCAAGTGAAGTGATTGCTTATTACAACAGCAATAAAGAATTGATGCAAAACATGCGTAACGTCGCTTTAGAAGAGCAAGCCGTTGAAGCACTGTTGAAATCGGCCAAAGTGACCGAAAAAGAAGTCGCTTTTGAAGAATTTATGAACAAGGCTACTGGTCGCGCATAAGCTAAGCTTGACTTGATTAGCTGTTCGCCATTTATAATGGCTCGTATGAGGCTCCTCATGCGAGCCATTTTTATTTAGGGAAGTGAATAATGCATAATGCGTCAGATATACAAAACGCTCTAGTGCCTATGGTAATAGAACAGACCGCTAAGGGTGAACGCTCATACGATATTTATTCTCGTTTGTTGAAAGAGCGGATTATCTTTTTGGTAGGTCAAGTTGAAGAACACATGGCCAATTTGATTGTGGCGCAGCTACTCTTCCTCGAATCAGAAAGCCCAGATAAAGACATATTCTTATATATCAACTCACCGGGTGGCTCTGTGACGGCTGGTATGGCGATTTACGATACGATGCAGTTTATCAAGCCAAATGTGAGCACTGTGTGTATTGGCCAAGCGGCTAGCATGGGCGCGTTTTTATTAGCCGGTGGTGAAAAGGGCAAGCGTTTTTGCTTACCTAACTCTCGCGTGATGATCCATCAACCACTGGGTGGTTTTCAAGGTCAAGCTTCTGATATCGCTATTCATGCCCAAGAAATTTTAGGTATAAAGCATAAACTGAATCTAATGCTGGCTGAGCACACAGGCCAGCCGCTTGAAGTGATTGAGCGTGATACCGATCGCGATAACTTTATGAGCGCAACTCAAGCCGTTGAATACGGTTTAGTTGATTCAGTGATGACTAAGCGTGGCTGATTTTTGCTTTTGACTGGGCTATGCTCTGTGAAAGGTTAAGTAAATTTAAGACTGGCAGTAGAGCAGACTGCAAATGAGGTAATTAATGGGCGACAACAAAAATAATGGTGACAGCGGTAAATTGCTGTACTGCTCTTTTTGCGGTAAGAGCCAGCATGAAGTGAGAAAACTCATTGCTGGCCCATCAGTATACGTATGCGACGAATGCGTTGAATTATGCAACGATATTATTCGTGAAGAGATTAAAGAGATCTCTCCAAAACGTGATAGCGATAAATTGCCAACGCCACATGAGTTGCGTGCGCATTTAGACGATTATGTCATTGGTCAAGACAGAGCCAAAAAAGTACTCTCTGTGGCGGTTTATAATCATTATAAACGCTTAAAAAATTCATCACCTAAAGATGGGGTTGAATTGGGCAAGAGTAATATTTTGCTGATTGGCCCAACGGGTAGCGGGAAAACTCTGCTAGCAGAGACGCTAGCACGCTCTTTAAACGTGCCTTTCACTATGGCAGATGCAACCACCTTAACCGAAGCAGGTTATGTGGGTGAAGACGTTGAAAACATCATTCAAAAATTGCTGCAAAAGTGCGACTACGATGTAGAGAAGGCACAACGTGGTATCGTGTATATCGATGAAATCGATAAAATCAGCCGTAAATCCGACAATCCATCGATCACCCGTGACGTCTCGGGCGAGGGTGTGCAGCAAGCGCTGTTAAAACTCATCGAAGGTACAGTTGCCGCGGTTCCGCCACAAGGTGGCCGTAAGCATCCGCAGCAAGAATTCTTGCAAGTCGATACTTCTAAGATTCTATTTATCTGTGGTGGCGCATTTGCTGGGCTTGAGAAAGTGATTGAGCAGCGTGCCCACGTGGGCTCGGGTATTGGTTTTGGCGCGCAGGTGAAAGGCGAAAAGGACAAGGCGACAATTTCTGAAACCTTGTCTCAAGTTGAGCCTGGTGATCTGGTGAAATATGGCCTTATCCCTGAGTTTATTGGTCGTTTGCCCGTAGTTGCAACGCTGACAGAACTGGATGAAGAAGCCCTAGTGCAAATTTTATCTCAACCAAAAAATGCCCTGACTAAGCAATACAGCGCGTTATTTGAGATGGAAGGCGTTGAACTTGAGTTCCGTGAAGATGCGCTAAAAGCGATTGCCCATAAAGCCATGTCGCGTAAGACGGGTGCCCGTGGCCTACGTTCAATCGTAGAAAGTATTCTGCTGGATACTATGTACGATATCCCCTCCGTTGACGGTGTGGTGAAGGCGGTAGTGGATGAATCCGTGGTAAATGGTGAGTCTGCTCCTATCCTGATTTATGAGCACAATGAGACTCAAGCCGCGTCTGGCGAACAATAATTGTACTGATTGCTAATAAATTGAAAAACAAGGAGTCCATCGGACTCCTTTTTTCGTATTGACCATTGAAACTCAATAAACTGTCCCAATATACTCCATTATCAATCCCATTCACCAAAACGGAATCGAGCTATGACCCTAGAGCGTGAAGCGCATATCGAACTCCCCGTGCTGCCACTGCGAGATGTGGTGGTCTATCCCCATATGGTAATTCCGTTGTTCGTTGGCCGAGAAAAGTCTATTCGTTGTCTCGAAACGGCAATGGCCCAGGATAAACAAATTATTTTAGTGGCTCAGCGTGATGCCGAGTTAGATGAGCCAACCAAAGACGATATCTTTGATATCGGTACTGTAGCTTCTATTTTGCAGTTGTTAAAATTGCCAGATGGTACGGTAAAAGTACTTGTTGA
The DNA here is from genome assembly GCF_016406325.1 of Shewanella putrefaciens. Classification (NCBI taxonomy): domain Bacteria; kingdom Pseudomonadati; phylum Pseudomonadota; class Gammaproteobacteria; order Alteromonadales; family Shewanellaceae; genus Shewanella; species Shewanella putrefaciens. Next base: position 1,596,798 of record NZ_CP066370.1, read on the forward strand.
AGGGGGGCGTCGCGCTAAAATAACCCGTTATACCCAAGAGACAGAATTCTTTGTAGCTAAGGCTGAGTATCTTGAATCAGAGCCTTTAGAAGACAAAGAAGAAGAAGTCTTAGTGCGTAGCGCTATTGGGCAGTTTGAAGGTTATATCAAGCTGAACAAAAAGATCCCGCCAGAAGTCTTAACCTCTTTATCGGGTATCGATGAAGCGGCGCGTTTGGCCGATACTATGGCCGCCCACATGCCACTTAAGCTTGAAGATAAGCAGTCGGTGCTTGAGATGGTCAACGTCGGCGAACGTCTGGAATATTTAATGGCGATGATGGAATCGGAGATTGACCTACTGCAGGTTGAAAAACGTATCCGCACCCGCGTTAAAAAACAGATGGAAAAGAGCCAGCGTGAGTATTATCTGAATGAACAGATGAAAGCCATCCAAAAAGAACTGGGTGACTTAGATGAGGGCCATGATGAGTTTGAAGCTTTAAATCGTAAGATTGAAGAGGCCAACATGCCAAGCGAAGCGAAGGAAAAAGCCCTCGCCGAGCTTAACAAGCTACGCATGATGTCACCGATGTCCGCTGAAGCGACAGTTGTTCGCAGTTATGTGGATTGGATGACGTCAGTACCTTGGAGCCAGCGTTCTAAAATCAAACGTGATTTAGCCAAAGCCCAAGAAGTGCTTGATACCGACCATTATGGTCTGGAGAAGGTTAAAGAACGTATCTTAGAATATTTAGCGGTACAGAGCCGAGTACGTCAGCTTAAAGGGCCAATTTTGTGCCTCGTTGGGCCACCAGGTGTGGGGAAAACTTCGCTCGGCCAATCGATTGCTAAGGCGACTGGTCGTAAATATGTGCGTGTTGCCTTAGGCGGTGTGCGTGATGAAGCGGAAATTCGTGGTCATCGCCGTACTTATATCGGTTCTATGCCGGGTAAGGTCATTCAAAAAATGGCTAAAGTGGGCGTGAAGAACCCGTTATTCTTGCTCGATGAGATAGACAAGATGAGCTCAGATATGCGCGGCGATCCAGCGTCGGCATTGTTAGAAGTGCTTGACCCTGAGCAAAATGCGACCTTTAACGACCATTACCTTGAAGTTGATTATGACTTATCCGATGTGATGTTTGTGGCTACGTCCAACTCGATGGACATTCCAGGGCCACTGCTAGACCGTATGGAAGTTATCCGCCTGTCGGGTTATACCGAAGACGAGAAGTTAAATATTGCCAAGCAACATTTACTGACTAAGCAAATTGAACGCAACGGCCTTAAAGCCAGTGAAATTCATGTGGATGACAGCGCAATTATTGGCATTATTCGTTACTACACCCGTGAAGCGGGCGTGCGTTCGCTTGAGCGTGAATTGTCGAAGATTTGCCGTAAAGTCGTGAAAATGATTTTGCTTGATAAGTCAGTTAAGTCTGTGACTGTGAACCAAGATAACTTGAAATCATTCCTTGGTGTGCAGCGCTTTGACTACGGTAAAGCCGAGTCTAAAAACCAGATTGGTCAAGTGACAGGCCTCGCTTGGACGCAAGTCGGCGGTGATTTATTGACGATTGAAGCAACATCAGTACCAGGTAAAGGTAAGTTAACCTATACAGGTTCCCTTGGTGATGTGATGCAAGAATCTATTCAAGCGGCGATGACAGTAGTTCGTGCCCGTGCCGAGCAATTGGGTATCAATGCTGACTTTTACGAGAAGCGTGATATTCATGTCCATGTACCTGAAGGTGCGACACCCAAAGATGGTCCATCGGCTGGTGCGGCAATGTGTACTGCTTTAGTTTCAAGCTTAACAGGCAACCCTGTTCGTAGCGACGTAGCCATGACTGGGGAAATTACCTTACGTGGTGAAGTATTACCTATTGGTGGTTTGAAAGAAAAACTGTTAGCAGCACACCGTGGTGGCATAAAATTAGTGCTCATTCCAAAAGAAAACGAGCGTGATTTGGAAGAAATTCCTGCCAATGTGATTGCCGATTTAGAAATTCGTCCTGTGCGTTGGGTCGATGAAGTGTTAAAACTTGCCTTAGAAAGACCTGTTGAAGGCTTTGAAGTGGTTAAAAACTTGGCATAACGCAAGAAAATGCGCTATCAAGCTAAAAAAAGTGAAAAAAGGGGCTTAACAAAGCGCAGACCTGTGGTAGCCTAGGTCTGTGGAGAGCCAGCTGCTCCAAGCCCTTGGCGCAACTGGCTTTGAGCTGTATCCAGTTTTATTTCTTTGGTTTTCGAACTCAGCTTGAACTTTGAATTCAAGCTTGTTATAAAAGCCTCCGCAGACCGCTCTAGAGACGGATTTGGTTGCGGCGCAAAAAAATTACATTCAAGGGGATGACATGAACAAATCTGAACTAATCGAGAAAATTGCTTCTGGTGCTGATATTTCTAAAGCCGCTGCTGGCCGTGCACTGGATTCTTTTATCGCTGCTGTGACCGAAGGTCTGAAAGAAGGCGATAAAATTTCTCTTGTTGGTTTTGGTACTTTTGAAGTGCGTGAGCGCGCTGAGCGTACTGGTCGCAACCCACAAACGGGTGAAGAAATCAAAATCGCAGCAGCAAAAATTCCTGCCTTTAAAGCAGGTAAAGCTCTGAAAGACGCTGTCAATTAATTTTTGATATCGTAGCCTTTGTAAGGCGTTCGTAATATACAAGCACTGTTAAATCAGTGCTTTTTACGAATTGAAAGTAATGGATTTTGAAGGTTATTTTCTACCATTACTCGGGGTTTTAGCACTTACCTGTGGTAGCGTCTGAATCATCCCCATAAATTACAGAAAGGCGCATCTCAACCTGATGCGCCTTTTTATTTTGTTAATCGCAACAAGCGAGAAATCTGATGTTAGAGAAGATCCGCGACGGTTCGCAAGGCGTGATTGCTAAAAGCATTCTCGTACTTGTGATTTTATCTTTTGCATTTGCAGGTGTGAGTAGCTATTTGGGCTCAACCACTGACGTACCCGCTGCAGAAGTCAATGGTGACAAGATCACTAAAGCCGAGTTAGAGCAAGCATATCAGAGCGAGCGCTCTCGTATGGAGCAACAACTGGGTGAGATGTTTGCTGCATTATCTGCTGATGAAAGATATCTAGAAAGTATTAAGCAGAGCGTATTAGAGCGTTTGGTTGCCGATAAACTTATCGACCAAGCGGCGAGCACTATGGGTCTTCGAGTTTCTGATGAGCAAATTATTACTGCCATTAAGTTAGAGCCTGCTTTCCAAACCGATGGCAAATTTGATAACGAGCGTTATCAAGCGATTTTGCGCCAGTTAGGTTATCAACCGCAAAGCTTTAGAAATATGATGCGTGTTGATATGACTCGCCGTCAGTTAACTGCCGCCCTTGTGGGTACTGAATTTGTGCTCCCAAGCGAAGCAAAGCAATTAGCTGAGTTACAAGGTCAAACTCGTGATATTCGTTATTTGGTGGTGGATTCTGCACCATTTTTAGCCAATGCCACCGTGACCGATGAGCAAGTTAAAAACTACTATGATGCAAACCAAGGGCAATTTATGAGCCCAGAACAGGTAAGCTTAGAGTATGTTGAGCTAAACGCTGCTGATTTTGCTAAAAATAGTCCTGTGACTGACGAAGAAGCACAAGCTTATTATGATGAACATAAAACGCAATATCTGGCTAACGAGAAGCGTTTAGCTGCACATATCCTCATTAATGCAGATCAGGATGATGCAGCGACCAAAGCTGCTGATTTAGCCAAGCAACTCGATAATGGTGCAGATTTTGCTGAACTTGCTAAGGCGCATTCTGACGATAGATTAAGCGCAGAGCAGGGCGGTAAACTGGAGTGGTTTGAACCTGGTGTGATGGAGCCTACCTTCGATGCGGCTTTATTCGCACTCAATAAGGGCGAGCATTCTGCGGTTGTTAAAACGGGCTTTGGTTACCACATTATCAAGTTACTTGATGTACAGGCGGGTGCGACAGTACCATTTGCCGATGTTAAAGCCAAAATTGTCGCTCAGTTGCAGGATAAGAAAGCAGTAGATCAGTTCTACAGTCTGCAAAGTAAGTTAGCGGATACCAGCTATGAAGTTCCTGATACTTTAGCTGAAACGGCAAAAGTGCTTGGCGTATCAATTAAAACTACGCCACTATTTTCGCGTGATGATGCACCTGAGGGGCTCAATAAACCTGATTTAGTGAAGGCCGCCTTCTCTGATACCGTTAAGTTGAAAGGTTTAAACAGTGAAGTGATTGAGCTTGAGCCTAATCACGTGGTTGTTATCCGTGTTAAAGAGCATCACGATGCGGGCACTTTAGCCCTAGCGGAAGTGAAAGCCAATATCACAGAGCGTTTGAAGCAGGACCAGGCGAATGAAGCTGCCCGTGCAAAAGCACAAGAGTTGATGACACAAGTTAACGCTGCTGCAACTGATCTTGGTTTAGTGTCTAAAGTGAAACTAGGCCGCGGCGAACAAAATGTGGATGCTGCTATTGTGGGTAAAGCGTTCCAAATGCCAACACCTAGCAGTACGCCAGTTGTCGATATTGTTGGTTTAGCTAATGGTTATGCTGTGATTGCACTTGATAAAGTCAATGCTGCAGAAGGCGTGAGTGATGAGTTAGTTAATGCTCTTAAACAACGCTTGAACGCACAATATAGTGAAGCTGACTATCGTGGTTTGATTGACTCACTTAAAGCCAATGCTAAAGTGGTTTACTCAGCAGAGTGATTCAATTGGGATAGTGGATTAAACCAATTATCCTACTGATAATTTAAAAAGGCCAAGTGATTACCTTGGCCTTTTTTATTTTTCGCTTGGATAAGGTTATAGCACGACTGTGATGTTCCATATTTCAATCGCCTATTCCTATGGATTTTATCTTGCCACTGAGGGTATTTCTTGCGCTAGTTTTTATCATTTTTCCATAATACCAATCACATTAAATATCTAATCAGTTCAGAGCCTCACAGGCATCTCAATCCAAGGCGCATTGACGCAGAAATGGTCATTCCCTTTTAAGTCAATGCAACACCGGAGTGGGATGCCAGTGTGACTCCCGAAGGGCGGGCTTCAGTGCGCTTTATACTGCGTTTAAGGCTTATCACTATTCCTTCAAGCCTTCGCCTTGCCTAAAGCGCGCTGAACTCCCGCTGAATGAACAGATATTTAATCGATTGGTATAAGTGGATTATGAATATGAGGAAATGATGAGGATGCCCACAAGAGCGACTGCTGCGTATTTAAGTTTGGGCGTTGCAAATAAAAACGCCACTAAAAAGTGGCGTTTAGCTGTTATTAGTTATCGCAGTTTATTGGAGTTCAATAACATCAAACTCAACATATGGATTAACGTCGGCATCGTAATCAATCCCTTCGATTCCAAAGCCAAATAATTTTATAAATTCTGCTTTATATTCACGATAGTCAGTCAATTCTGATAAGTTTTCTGTGGTCACTTGCGGCCATAAATCACGGCAATGCTGCTGAATATCATCACGTAGTTCCCAATCGTCTAAACGTAGGCGATTGTCGCTGTCGGTTTCTGGCTTTGCGCCATCTGTACGGTATAGACGTTCGCTGAACATACGGTAGATCTGCTCCATACAGCCTTCATGGAGACCTTCTTGGCGCATTTTTTTGAAGACCATAGCGATATATAGTGGCATAACTGGAATAGCGGAACTTGCTTGAGTCACAACGCTCTTCAGTACCGCCACATTAGCACTACCACCGGTTGCTGACAGTTGATCATTTAAGGCCTTTGCAGCACGGTCTAAATCCATTTTTGCTTTGCCAAGGGCGCCATGCCAATAAATCGGCCACGTCAGTTCTGTCCCTATGTAGCTATAGGCGACGGTTTTGCAATTGTTTGCTAATACACCAGCCTCTGATAGGGCTTTGATCCATAATTCCCAATCTTGCCCGCCCATTACCGTGACAGTATCAGCAATTTCTTGTTCAGTTGCGGGCTCAACAGTTGCTTCAATAATGCAATCTTTGTTGGTATCAACGGCTGTTGCAGTATAAGTTTCACCAATTGGCTTTAATGCTGAACGAATAACCTCTCCCGAATCAGGTAATCTGCGTACTGGTGATGCCAATGAGTAAACAACCATGTCGATTTCACCAAGATCTTGCTTGATAAGTTCAATGACTTTTTGTTTAGCTTCATGGCTAAAAGCGTCGCAGTTAATGCTTTTAGAATATAAACCTTCTGCCTTCGCAAATTTATCGAAAGCGGCAGAGTTGTACCAACCAGCTGTGCCTGGTTTAGTTTCTGTTCCTGGCTTTTCGAAGAACACGCCAATGGTTGCCGCATCGCAACCAAAAGCAGCAGCGATACGTGAAGATAGGCCATAACCACTTGATGAACCAACCACTAATACCTTTTTGGGGCCGTTAGCGATTTTGCCTTTGTTTTTTATAAAGGTAATTTGCTCTTGAACATTTGCTTCACAACCGACTGGGTGTGTAGTGGTACAAATAAATCCGCGAATTTTGGGTTTGATAATCATGTTTTAGCTTCTTCTATCAAAATGACCAATAGGATAAATATTTCAGCGGGGAAATGGCACCTATTTTTAGCCAATTCACCTGATTATTGAAGTGGTTGGAGCAGTTTAGCGTTTGTGGACAAACAGACTCTGCTCTTGAACAAGTCGTTGAGTGTACTCATGTTGTGGTGAATTAAATATCTGTTCTGTAAGCGCTTTTTCAACCATTACGCCCTTGTGTAATACCATGATTTTATCGCTAACATGGCGAATGATGTTGAGATTATGGGAAACGAAGATATAAGACAAGCCGAGATCTTTTTGTAGTCTTAAGAGTAAATTGAGAATTTGTGAGCGTACAGAAAGATCCAATGCGGTCAAGGCTTCGTCGGCGATGATGATCTTAGGATTGAGCATTAACGCTCTAGCAACGGCAACTCGTTGTTTTTGGCCCTCAGAAATCATATGGGGATAAAAATCCGAATGTTCGGGTAATAGGCCGACTTTTCTAAGAGTATCTACTACCTGATTATGGCGCTCTTTAGCCGAAAGTTGGGTATTAAAACGTAAGGGTTCATCGAGCAATTGGCCAATGGTCAGGCGTGGGTTGAGTGAAGTATTAGGATCTTGAAAAATCATTCTAATCAACCGACAACGCTGTTTAATATCACGGCTATCTAAGGCCTCACCCTCAAAGAAAATTTCGCCACCACTACGGGGTTCTGCACCAACTAAGATACGGGCAAGAGTGCTTTTACCTGATCCAGCTTCACCCACAATCGCTAAGGTTTCTCCGCGGTTAAGCTCGAAGTATACTGGTGCTAATGCATCGTTATATTGGCGTGAGAACCCCTTATAACCTGTGTCGTATCTTTTGTAGAGATCGTTAACTTTAAGCAGTGGGGTCGTCATTTGTTGTTTCGCCGTGATAAGGAAAGTGGCAAGCAAAATAGCGGTCTTTAAGGTGACTTAAATTAGGCTGATTCACACATTTCTTCTGTGCTTCAGGGCACCGAGGTCCTAAGCGACAACCAATTGGAAGATGCTGTAGTGCAGGAGCTGAACCTGGTAATGTCGGCATAATGGCCTTATGGGCCACAATACCTGAATAGTCAGGCATATTATCGAGTAGTGCTTTGGTATAAGGATGAAAGGGCTGGGTGATGAGATCTTCAGTTGGCCCTGATTCCATCACTTGCCCGCAATAGAGTACGGATAAGTGATCGCACCATTGTGCTAGAGTTTCAAGTTCGTGGCTAATGATTAAAATTGACACATTTTGCAGTTGATTTAACTGTGATAATAACCGAAAAATTTGGGCTTGAGTGCTAAGTTCCATCGAGTTTGTCGGTTCATCTGCAATCAATAACCGTGGCTGATTGGCGACAGCCATCGCAATCATCACCTTTTGGCATTCACCTTCTGATAGCTCCCATGCATAGCTAGACATGACTTTTTGTGGATTTTTGATACCTACCTTATGTAGCCATTTTTGTGCCGTCAATCGTGCATGTTTATGGCGTTGCCAGAAATAGTGCTTAGGATTCTTTGGCATAGCTTGCATTAATTGATTGCCGACAGTTTGTGCAGGATCAAGGCTACCGGAGGGATCTTGGAAAATCATCGCCATGTCCGACCCCATCAAATTGCGGCGCTCTTTAGCTGTCATGGCCATCAGATTATTACCGTCCCACATCATACGATCGGCAGTAATCGTCCAGTTAGGACCTGGAATGCCAAGAATGGCCCTGGCGAGAAGGCTACGACCTGAACCCGATTCGCCTACTAATCCATGGATTTCTCCGGCATTCAGGGTCAAGCTGACTTTTTCGAGTGCCCGCACTCTACCGTGGGGCGTATCGAGTTCAATCGTGAGATTTCGTACGTCGAGTAAAGGCATAAGTTAGTTTCTGATGGGCGCAAGCGCCGACCGTAGGCCATCGCCAACCAAGTTAATGGCGAGTACGCTAAAAAGAATTGCTAACCCAGGAATTGTGACGGTCCAAGGTGCGGTTAATAAATTATCTACGCCCTGTGCGACCATTGCACCCCATTCAGGACTGGGAGCTTGTGCGCCTAAGCTTAAAAAACCAAGGGCCGCGATATCTAAAATGGCTGCCGAAATGGCTAAGGTAGTTTGAATTATCACGACTTCCCATACGTTTGGCATAATGACATACCAAAAAATTTGCATCGAGTTAGCGCCGTCTAAACGCGCGGCTGTGACATATTCTTTTTGTAATTCTTCATGCACTGACTGGTGTATGGAGCGGACAAATTGTGGGGTTAAGGCAATCCCCACGGCCCAAAACACATTATCAAGGCCCGGTCCCATCACAGCTACGACTAAAATGGCCATTAACAGCGAAGGGATCGACAATAGCGCGTCGAGTAAGTGACCAAGAATACTGGATTTTAAACCGCGCATCATGCCGGATAAAGAACCGATAATAAAGCCTGTGAATAGTGCCGTTACCACTATTAAAATGGCCATACCAAAAGTAAGGTGTGCGCCGTGTAATAGTCGGCTAAAGATATCGCGTCCGAGATCATCTGTTCCTAAAAAATGCTCAACAGTACCGGATGGATCCCATGATGGCGGTAACAAGAGTGCTCTTGGATCCTGAGTTTCAGGGGAAAAGGGCGCAATCATTGGCCCAAAAATAGTGAGTAGCAGTAAGAATACAATTGTCCACAAACCTGCTAGAGCAAACGGATTTGCTGAAAAATTTTGCCATACTCGCATCATAGGAGAGGCAATTTGATCTTCTTGATAAATCTTAGCTGGTAGCATAAAGGTCTTTTCTGCTTAATGGATTAAAGACAGTGTGTAATACTTCAATCAAGATACTTAAAAAGATGATCAATAGGGCAACGGCCAGAATACCACCTTGGATGACAGTATAATCCCGTTGATAAATTCCTGACACCAACCATGAGCCGACACCTGGCCATGAGAAGATCATTTCGACGACAATCGCATAGCTGGCAAAAGAACCGAGCATCAATCCTAAATGTTTAAGCACAGGGATCAACGCATTAGGTAGCGCGTGGCGTAGAATGATAGTGCTAGTATGCATGCCTCTCGCCTCCGCGGCACGGATAAAAGTTTGATTCATCACATTCATCATTGCCGAACGAGTGCTACGAACCACCACTGTAAAAGGTAATACGGCAAGCGTAGTCGCTGGCAAAATGATGTGCAGCAGCGCATCTTTAAATGCCGATTTGCCATATTCAGAATCTGACCACAAGGTATCGACTAACATAAAGCCTGTAACAGGCTTGATTTCATAGAGCAAATTGATTTGTCCAGAAATCGGTAACCAACCAAGATTAACCCCGAACCAGAGGGATAAATAGAGACCTAGCCAAAAAACAGGCACTGAGTAGCCTGTTAAGGTGATTGCCATGATCGTATTTTGAGTAAGTTTATGTTGGCTTTGCGATGCTAAAACGCCTAATGGCACACCTAAGCCAATGGCGATAATGGCAGCCATTATCGCGAGTTCAAATGATGCGGGGAGTACCGTTTTTAACTCTTCAGCGACACTTTGTTGTGATGTAACCGATACCCCTAAATTACCGCTTAACCTTTGTTTTATATAGGCGAAAAATTGCCAAGCTTGATTGTCGTTTAGTTGATAATCTTGCTCAATTTGAATCTCTTGGCTGGCGGTAGGAGAATGGATGCCTGTGAGTGCAAAACTTCGTTCAACGGGAAATAATCCGGTAGCATAGAAGAGCACTCCAATCATAACGAAGGACGTTGCGATAAACAGATTGAGCCGCCGAAGCAGATATCGAAACATCAATTAGTCTCCGGTTGGATTAGGCCAGTATGTGCAAAAGATATCCCACCAAAGGGAGTTAATTGCATGCCTGTAATATCGTGACGAGTTAATGCTACACGTTTAGCATGAGCCAAACTTAGCATAGGTATCTGTTCCGCTAAAAAGGCTTCAGCTTGCTGATAAATCACTTTGCGCTCAGCTTGAGTTGATACATCCTTTGCTCTTGCTAGGATGGTATCAAATTCAGGGTTACACCAGCGGGAGCGATTGTTGTTCGACAACATTGCCGAGCAGCTCAGTAATGGGGTGAAAAAGTTATCTGGATCGCTGTTGTCAGCGTTCCATCCAATTAATACCGAATCATACTCATCGCGGCTCAATCGTTGGCTAAATACGCTCCAGTCGTAACTGATGATGTTTACTTTAACCCCAACATTGGCTAAGTCTGACTGAATTAACTCTGCTGTTTTAAGTGTATTAGGGTTATAAGCACGTGCAACTGGCATTGCCCAGATATCAATACTGAGGTTTTTTATGCCTGCCTCTTTCAATAAATCCCGTGCTTTTTGTGGATTGTAATCAATAAGTCCTTTGTTATTGTCGTAGGCCCAAGATGCTGGCGGTAAAACACCTATGGCTTCAACAGCGGTGTTTTGATAAACCGCTCGCAGAATATGTTGCTTATCAACAGCATGAGCTAGCGCGCTGCGCACACGTACGTCATCGAGTGGTGGTTTTAGCGTATTAAAAGCCCAAAACGCCACATTAAGACCAGGTTGAGATTCAATATTTAACTCTTTATGTTGTCCAATGACAGGTAATTCTCCTGCCTTAGGTAGAGCTGAAACACTGCAATCACCAGCGATAAGTTTTGCTAGGCGCACAGTGCTTTTGGGCGTGATATCAAATACCAGCATATCGACTTTTGCAGGTTCGCCCCAAAAGTCGGGGTTACGGCGATAGCGAATATATTCATTTTTAACGTACTTAACTAGTGTAAAAGGCCCGGTACCAATGGCGTAATGATCGACATTCTCTGGATGCCCGAGCGCCAGTTGCTGCTGAGCGTACTCATCGGACAAAATTACGGCAAAGTCAGTGGCAAGATTAGATAAAAAAGAAGCGTCTTTACGGGCTAAATAAAATATGATTTCGTGGTCGTTTACTTTTTCTATTAGCTTAACTTGTTCCGAAAATCCAATGCTTTGAAAGAAGGGATAGCCAGTACGGGACACCCAATGGTAAGGATGCTGTGTATTGATGATCCGATTAAAAGAAAATAACACATCATCGGCGTTAAATGGGCGAGAAGGCGTAAAGCGCGACGAATGCTGAAATTGAACTCCTTCCCTTAACTTAAAACGATAACTTAAGCCATCCTCTGACATAGACCAACTGGTCGCCAATGCCGGAACAAGATTGCCTGACTGAGTATCATAATCCACTAAGCGGCTGTAGATTTGATGGGATGTCGCGTCGATAGTCGTACCCGAAGTCACCAACTGCGGATTAAAAGACTCGGGGTTCCCTTCGGAGCAATAAACCAAACCAGAAGGGATCTGTTGGGGGCCACATGCAACCATCAACCAACTCATGCAGGAAACTGCCGTTGTCAGGCATAGGCGTCTAATTAGCACACTCATTTATAAATCATTATTTTATCGACTATGAACAGCTATTTTAGCAGTGCATCTCCCCCGTGGGCAATCGGCTTATGCTTTATCGAGTAAATTGTATTTTTTAAGGATGCCACGCAACTGGTGATAGCTTAATCCTAGGATCTCAGCGGTCTTCTTTTGGTTATATTGACTGTGTGAGAGAGCCTGTTGGATAAGATCCATCTCGTATTTTTCAGTTTGCTCTTTAAAATCCAACGGAAAATTAAAGCTATTTAGAGAAGGCTCTGAGCCTCCTTGTAAGTTTGGTTCAATCGCGATACCGGTTTGAGCGGTATCTGCAATAGTGGCAACCTGAGGTACCACTTGGCGCTCGCGGGTTTTAACTCGAGTTTGAGGTCGATAGGGCGATGCAAAGGGGTCGAGGGTAATATGCTCGATGGGACGGTTTTCACCACCATTGCGGTACACGCTACGTTCAACCACGTTCTTGAGTTCGCGGATATTACCCGGCCAGTCGTGGGTCATTAACTGTTCGACTGCATGGGCGCTAAAACCGCTAAATAGTTGCAGTTTTAATTGGCGTGCCATACCAACGGCGAAATATTCCGCTAGTGTCATAATGTCTTCAGGGCGGCAACGCAGTGGTGGCAAAGTGATCACATCGAAGGCGAGCCTATCGAGCAAGTCGGCACGAAATTCGCCTGCATCAGCTAACGCGGGTAAATCTTCGTTGGCGGCGCAGATTAAGCGGACATCAGCCTGCACGGTTTTACTGCCACCGACCCGTTCAAACTCGCCATATTCAATAACACGCAGTAGCTTTTCTTGGATAAGTCCTGAAGTGTTGGCTAATTCATCGAGAAATAAGGTGCCGCCGTCGGCGCGCTCAAAGCGGCCTTCGTGTTTACCTTTGGCGCCAGTAAAGGCGCCTGATTCATGGCCAAACAATTCACTCTCGAGTAAGTTTTCACTCAAAGATGAACAGTTTAGCTTAATAAAACTTTGATCCCAGCGCTTAGAAAGATAATGTAAGCGTTCGGCAATCAGCTCTTTACCTGTGCCCCGTTCACCAATAATCAGTACGGGTTTAGACAAAGGTGCGATTTGCGACACATGTTCTAATACTTCGAGTAGGGCATTGGATTGGCCAATAAGATTGTCTTGTTGAAATTTATTATCCACGATATTTTTTAGTCTTTCGCGCTAAAATTTGGTGAAAATCATAATAAGTGGCTTGGAAGATAAAATAAAGTAAAAGTTAAAAAATTGTTTATCCGCATGTATTTAAACAATAAATAAAAGTTGGCACAGTTAGTGTATTACCTTATACGAGACCAACATCAATTTGAGGATAGGATTATGGGAATTTTCTCTCGTTTCGCCGATATCATTAACTCTAATATCAGCGCATTGCTGGATAAAGCCGAAGACCCAGAAAAAATGGTTCGTCTGATTATCCAAGAAATGGAAGACACACTCGTTGAAGTGCGTTCTACCTCAGCTAAAGTATTAGCTGAGAAGAAAGAGCTGCAACGTCGTATTAATCGCGTGTTAGAGCAAGTGCAAGATTGGCAAGATAAGGCTGAGCTCGCATTGTCCAAAGACCGTGAAGACTTAGCCAAAGCCGCTTTAGTTGAAAAACAAAAAGCAACCGGTTTAGCGGACACGCTGAATCAAGAGTTAGCCGTTATCGATGAACATATCGCACGTCTGAAAGATGAAGTGGGCATGCTGCAAGAAAAACTGCTCGATGCAAAAGCGCGTCAAAAGACCATTATTTTGCGCACTCAAACAGCATCATCACGCTTAGAAGTGAAAAAGCAGTTAGATTCAAGCAAAATCGATAGTGCCATGCTCAAGTTTGAGCAATATGAGCGCCGTGTCGAAGGCTTAGAAGCCCAAGTTGAATCTTACGATCTTGGCAGCAAAAAAACCTTAGCCGACGAGTTTGCCGCTCTTGAAGCCGAAGATTCTGTGAATGCAGAGCTGGCAGCGCTAAAAGCCAAGGTAAAAGGTAAAGCACCAACAAAGTCAAAAGAATAACAATTCAGAGGTGAGTTATGGATATGGACATACTAATGGCGCCGATTATTATTTTTATGGTGATAGTCGCGCCAATATGGTTAGTTCTTCATTATCGCAGTAAGCGACAAGTGAGCCAAGGACTCACAGAGGAAGAGTTTTCACAACTCAATGATTTAATAGTTAAAGCTGATAAAATGGCAGCGCGTATCGAGACCTTAGAGGCCATTCTGGATACAGAATCGCCCGAATGGAGGGGGAAACATGAGAGGATCTAATGGTCGTACTTTGTACCGCATTCCCCAGTCAGGCAAAATAGCGGGTGTATGTGCAGGGATTGCCGAGTACTTTGCGATTGAAACTTGGTTAGTGCGAGTACTGGCGGTGTCTATCTTCTTACTCGGCGGTTCAGGTGTGGTATTTATCATCTATGTCGCTTTGTGGGTGATTTTAGACATCAAGCCGCAAAAGCATTACGATAGAGACGATATTGAGGTGAAGAAGAAGCCGTGGCAGTCGGGAGAACCCGCAAAGCAAGCGCTAAGCGACGTGAGTCGTCAATTTCGAAGCCTTGAAGTTAGATTGCAAAACCTAGAACGTCATGTCACCTCTGACAACTTTGATTTGAAAAGACAAATCAATAGTTTGTAACCCTTATAAAGGGCGGCCATGTCCGCCCTTATTGCTTAATCTGTTTGTCGTTCCAGTGTATAGTTAACATTATTTGACATAATGGAAGTCTCTATGGGAATGCTTGATGCCTCGCTCCATAAATTAACTCAAAAAGGTCAATCCCTGTTACATCGTACTGCGGACCGGCATTTACGTTTGGCCGTGACTGGGCTTTCTGGTGCGGGAAAAACGGCGTTTATCACCGGCTTAGTTAATCAGTTACTCAATTCTGGACCAGTCTCGACTATACCCCATGCCCGTAACAACAGTGCTTTGCCACTTTGGCAGGTGAGCCGTGAGCAGCGTTTGCTCGGGGTTAAGCGTGCCATGCAGCCGGATCTGGAAATCGCCAGTTTTGATTATCAAGGCGCCATGTTAGCGCTCACTTCTGAGCCTGCGACTTGGCCTGCCTCCACTCGTACTATTTCTGAGTTACGATTGGCGATTAAATATCAGCCGAAGAAGGGCTTGCTGGCCAAGTTTTCTGATACCGCGACCTTATATTTAGACATAGTTGATTATCCCGGTGAATGGTTACTCGATTTACCTATGCTGCGCCAAGACTTTGTTACTTGGTGCCGTGCCCAGCAAGGTCGCATCGAGAATCTTAAAAGCTCACCTTTATATGCTGAATTTGAGCAATCCTTAACAGCATTGGATCTAGCCGCCAGCGCCGACGAGCAACAATTAAAGCAAATTGCCGATCAATATCAGTTATTACTCAATGATTTAGTGCATGTACAAGGTTACTACCAAGCACAACCCGGACGCATGTTATTGCCGGGCGAATGGCAGGGCGCACCTTTATTGGCTTTTTTCCCTCTGTTATTGGTTAATGATGAAAAGTTTGCTGAGCTTTCGCAAAGCGATAAACACAGTGGATTCCATGTGCTTGAAAAACGTTATCAAGAATACGTGGCTAAAGTAGTTAAGCCTTTCTATAAAAACCACTTTGCTGGTTTTGATAGGCAACTAGTACTCGTTGACTGCTTTAGTGCGTTAAATCGCGGTAAAAGGCAATTTGAGGATATGGGCGCGGCGCTCAATGCCATTATTGAAAGTTTCCATTTCGGCCAGTCGAGTTATTTACGGCGTTTATTTGCCCCCCGCATCGACCGTTTGTTATTTGCCGCGAGTAAGGTTGACCATGTGACTCGTGATCAGCAGAGCCATGTTTTGTCCTTGTTGACCGATATGTTGAAACACAGCCAGCATTTTGCCAGTTTCGATGGCTGTAAAGTGGAGACGATGGCGATTAGCGCCATCAAGGCGACTCGCCATGGTATGGTGACAACCCAAGAGGGTGAAGTTGAAGTTGTGCAGGGTATGGGACTCAACGGTAAAGCCCTGACCTTGTTTCCCGGCGAAGTGCCCACTCGCTTACCTGAAGCGCATTTTTGGCGTGAACAAGGGTTTAATTTTGTTGGGTTCGCGCCGCCGAGCAATATTAATGTTGACCCCTCACAAGTGCATTTTGACCATATTCGCCTCGATCATCTGCTGCAGTACTTACTGGGAGATAAATTGGAATGACGTTAAAGCAATCGGATAACGCAAATGAACCGGCTGCCAATTCCTCTGCCAATGTAGTTGAAAAGCCATTTGAACAGTCAGTTAAACAAAAACCGCTGAAAAAGCAGCAGCTATTTGATCCACAAATAGTGGAGCTTAGCCCCAGCAAAGAGGAACTCAAAGGAGCGAAAGCCTTTGAACCCAATACGCCAGTGCAGGAAGTCTCTGCTGATATTGAAGAATTAATGGATGCGACACTGTCTGCCCATCCCAATATGATTGATGCTAAATCCGTATCGCCTCAACTGGTTAAATCACGCCGTTGGTCGTGGCTTGCCCGTCTAGCAGTATCGAGCCTATTGCTGCTCGTGGTGGTTCAAACGGGATTAGGACTGAGGGATGCATGGCATGAGAGCCCTTGGCTGTTCAGTTTTTATGGCGTGGTGCTTGGGGTCGTCAGTGCTTGGGCATTGGCGGGTGCAGTCAGTGAATACCGTAAGCTCAAGCGACTCAAACAGGTCGCCGATACCCAAGAAACGGGCGCAAGGTTAGCGCAGAGCATGCAAATGGGTGAAGCAGACAGCTTTATCGATAATATCGTTTGTCACTATGAAGACAGCCAAGGTTTGCAGCAACTTCGCCGTTCATTAAAAGATGAGCATAATGATGCCGAGAAAGTCTTGTTATTCGAGGACTTAGTGCTGACTGAGCGGGATGAACTGGCAAAAAAAGTAGTGCGACGCTATGCAGCCGAATCGGCAGTTTTATTAGCCGCGAGCCCGTTAGCCGTGCTCGATATGGCGATAATCCTATGGCGTAATCAACGCATGCTGCGCGATGTCGCTTGTTGTTATGGCATAGAGCTGGGTTATTGGAGCCGAATTAAACTTATCCGCAGCATTATTATTAATATCATCTACGCGGGCACCACTGAGTTAGTCACTGATTTAGGTACACAGCTGTTATCGGTTGAAATGACAGGTAAATTGTCTGCTCGCTTGGCTCAAGGTTTAGGCGGTGGTATGTTAACGGCACGTCTTGGATATCAGGCCATGGCACTGTGTCGGCCGATTGTGTTTAGAGAAGATCAAAGACCTAAATTGTCAAAAGTGCATCAGGAGTTGTTGATCGAACTTAAGCAGTTTTCAGGCAAGCTGTTTACCAAAGAAGGTCGCGACGCATTAAAAGGCCAGTTCGCCGATGTTGATCACAAAGTACCTCGGGCAGCTAAAGAGAAGACTAAAGAGTAGATATTATTTAATATCAAAAAATTAACCGATTTAAATGGCCGAAATTAGATGCGCTAATGAACTTGTTCCTGAGCGCATTTTTTTATGATTTTTTGCAGGTACCGAGTATGACCAAGTGCGGCTGAAAAGTGCTATGTAACAAGTTAATTACACTTTTGTGTGCTGCTATTTGCGCCATGCTACTGGCTTAAGTGCTTGGCCGCGTTATGGTAGGGCTTATTCGATAGGGCTAATGTTTCATTAACTTATCTATTGGATTGTCCATAATGCTGGCATTGAACATCCCAAACGAACAATCAATCAAGAACGGGAACCGCTCAAGGCCAATTACAAGGAGCTAGGTATGCAAGATGAGTCAGGCAAGATGTGGAAAGCTGCAACACAGGTTATTCATGGCGGCCATGAGCATGAGGCCTTTGGCGCCTTAGTGACGCCGCTTTATCAAAGTGCGACTTTTGTGTTTGAGTCTGCACAGCAAGGTGGCGAGCGATTTGCGGGTAATGAGCCGGGGTATATTTACACGCGCTTAGGGAATCCGACAACCGCCGAGCTTGAACGTAAAATGGCGATTTTAGAAGGGGCAGAGGCCGCCGCCGCGACCGCTTCTGGCATGGGCGCAGTATCCGCCGCATTACTGGCTAACTTGCAGATGGGCGATCACTTAGTGGCATCCAATGCGGTATACGGCTGTACTTTTGCGCTAATGACGTCTCAGTTCGCCCGCTTTGGTATCGAAGTGTCCCTAGTGGACTTTTCATCGGTAACAGAAATAGAAGCAGCGATTAAATCCAATACTAAGGTCATTTTCTGTGAAACCCCAGTCAACCCCCATTTACAGGTGTTTGATTTGGCGGCAATTGCGACTATTGCCAAACGTCATAAGCTAGTGAGTATTGTCGACAATACCTTTATGACGCCATTACTGCAAAGACCACTCGATTGGGGTATCGATTTGGTGATCCACAGTGCGACTAAATATCTGAATGGCCATGGTGATGTGATTGCGGGGATAGTGTGTGGCAGTGACGAACAGATCCATAGAGTGAAGTATGAAATCTTAAAAGATATTGGCGCGGTAATATCGCCACACGATGCTTGGCTGATCTTGCGTGGTCTTAAAACCTTAGATGTGCGTTTACAGCGACATTGCGATAGTGCTCAGCGTGTGGCGGAGTTTTTGGCGGAACATCCAAGCATTACACGTGTGTATTATCCCGGGCTTGCCTCTCATCAAGGGCATAAATTTATGGGTAAGCAGATGAAACGTGCTGGTGGTGTTATCGCGTTTGAACTGGCGGCAAATTTAGAAGAGGCCATGGCCTTTGTCGGATATCTAAAGTTGTTCTCTATTGCGGTGAGCCTAGGGGATGCTGAATCTCTTATTCAACATCCAGCATCGATGACGCATTCACCTTATACGCCAGAGGCAAGGGCTGCCGCTGGAATTGGTGATAACCTGCTGCGGATCTCTATCGGCTTAGAGGATTGTGACGACATCATCGCCGATTTGAATCAAGCACTAGTGCGTTTGACTTAACCGATATTACGATTTTGAATCTATAGCGTGATGAAGCAAAAAGGATGCATTTTCGCATCCTTTTCTATAAATCAGTTTATGTCGTTCTCAATCTGAATATTGAAATTTAGCAAAATAGAATATTTATATATGCTAATTTGGTATTTCAGAACAGCTTAGACTATTTTTGATCTGAGGCCACGGAAGTAGGACGAAAGGCCGAATATCATGGAAAGAGGGCAACATATGAAGATCAAAAACTGTTTATCCACAATGCTCAGCAACAGTGTTAAATCCATTCAGATAAAGTCGATGTTAGGCGTTACGTTAGCGGCTTTACTCGCATACCCTGTGAGTGCCGCAGAAGCCCCCACTAAAGCGGAAGCAAAAATGCAGGCTCAGGCAAAAGCAGATGCAAAGTCTGCTGTGGCTGAAGTGTTGACAGTGAATATCAATACGGCTTCTGTTGAAGAGTTACAAGAGCTTAAGGGGATTGGTGCTGCCAAGGCGCAGGCTATCGTAGACTACCGCACACAAAATGGTAAGTTTAATGCGATTGATGATTTAGCAAATGTGTCTGGTATTGGTGCAAAACTGATTGAGCAGAATCGACATTTAATCAAACTCTGATCCGCAAGTACCAGTAAGTAAAAACGATTGGAAAGCCTGCATAGCAGGCTTTTATCATTTAAAGACGTCTATTTGCCTATAGATTGTTCAGTTAAGCAGGATATTCTGCAAACGGGTGGATTAGTGCTTGATCCCTCAGGTGCCATGGGGGATAATCCACGCCGTTCAAGTAATGCCATAGCTGTTCAAGTGAACCTAAAAAAGTATTACTCGAAAATATGGTGACCCTAGGGTCCCCCCGCAATGATAACTTGTGAACTCGGCCAGGCCCGGAAGGGAGCAACCGCAGCAAGCGACTCGTGTGCCGGGGTGTCGGCTCTAGGGGAACCTCCAATCTATATCTTCATCCCACAGATAAATTATCAACATTAAATTAGCGTCTAAATAACTACTTCAAATATTACTATTTATATTGTTATTTCTGCTTATTTACGCGATGTGTCCTGCTTCTTCTTGTAGCCTTTTTTGTAGATTTTGTTTGAGAAATGCGCGGGATTTTTCGAGTGCTGCTTGGATCTCTCGTTTTAATTCCTGTAATTCGTCATAGTCTTCAAAAAAGTAGGTATCTACCAGATGACGTATATAACGTACAGGTAATTGGTTTAGTGTTACGCAGCAGAGATCGGCTAAATAGTCCTCAGGCAGTTCATCCATAAGTCCTTCATCTGATAACATTTCCATTAAGAGTACTTCGTAATAGTTACGGATTTCAAGTTGCATCGCTGTGCTCCATGACGGTTTTTATTGAGTTTGCAACCATAAATGATTTGCGGCAATAAAAAGTTGATTATGTCTTTAGCTTAATTGTAGTGTGTCTGCGTTATAACTGCCGATTATCACAGTAGTAATAGTAATAATTACTGACTTTACCATTGATTTTTCAGTCAAATACCGTTGAAGCAGTTCTAACAGACTTGATATTGCAGAACATTGATACAGGTGGGGAGTTGGATATCTAGTAAAAAGAAAACGCCAGCTTAGGATAGCTGGCGTGATAGCGCTGTGGAGTCATAAAAGCTTAGAGTTGTGAAATTGCCCAACTCATAAATTCTTTACGTGTTTTTTCATCAGCTTGTAACCACCAGTATTGCAGCATCTGCTGCGGATTTGCTCCAGTCACCTTTGATGCATCATCGGTAGGCATTGTGGGTGTTAATGAGGTTGCAATTACAGCGGCTTGAGCCGATGTTGGGGGCTGTGTTGGCGTAGTAACAGTTGCAGTCCCTGCCGCTCCCGTTGCTTGAACTGCGGTACTTGATACATCAACAGCTTGGTTTCCACTAAATAGACGAGAAACAAAACTTTCTTCTTCAATATTGGTATTAGTCACTTGGTAATTAACTTGCCCTTTGTCGCCACGGGTTAATAGAATCTGTGGGTTTTGGGCAAAAACTTTAGGCTTTTTAACAATTTTTCCTTCAGCAGGTTGAAGGTAGTATTGATGATCCCCATCGACTTCTAGGGTGACAATAAAAGGAGATGATTTTACAAAGCTTTGACTATCGCTGAATTGATCTTCAATCATTTCATGGTAGCGAATAGCTATTTTATGTGTGCCTGGCGTTAATGCTAAGCTGCTTTTGTGATTGAACAGGCTGGATTCAACTTTTTTACCATCGAGTGCAATGTATTCGAATGACATGGGGATATTAATATCTGCAGCAAGGGCAGAGGTTGAACCGAGTAATATTAGCAGGCTGCTGATTGGTAAAAGTAATTTCATTGTTGCTCCTTAACGATTATTGCTTTGATACGGACGTTCGAATGTTTGAATGCGATCTTCTATATAACTGATAGCTTGCCTGCATTTTCCTAGACGACGATGCATCAAAAGGATGTCATTTTGCAATTTTATTTTGTCAGCACTATGACAGTTTTCAAGTTTTGATTCCATTTCTTCAATTTTTTGCTCAAATTTTTTCGCCCAATTCAAATGCTTGTTAAGTTCGCCATAGATTTCGTGGCTATTTTGTAACACATTGCTGGCGATCCAACCAAAACCACTTTCTTGATGTGACTGTGCTTGGCGTTTTGCAAAACGCGCACGGCTGCTCGCACGTTGTTGGTTTTTCGATTTTAAATCAATAGATGTGGTCAGTAATGCGCGTTTTACCGCGGTAAATCTGTCTTGAATACGCTCACAGCATAAAGAGATGGTGTGTGGTGCAAGTTTGAGCTTAATTTGTTTTTCCAGTTGGCTGATGCTATTACGAATTTGTTCTATACAGGGCATTAACTGGGCACCGTGTTGGATAAACAGCGCTTGATTAAAGCGTTCGGTGTCCTGTAATAGTTTTCGTTGCTGCGGTGCGAGCTGATTATCGTGTAGCAGCACTTCCTGTTCGAGCGCTTTTAGCTGATTCTTTAAAATAGTGAGCAGTTGTTGGGTATTCAAAACCATGCACTCCAGGCCAGATTAGCGGCAATCAATAGCACGATTAAAATAAACAAAGGACGAATAAAAGGCATGCCAAATTTAATCGCGCACCGTGCGCCGATAAATGAGCCTAACATCATACATAACCCCATCCATAATCCTATTTGCCATTGCACTTGGCCAAGCCAGCCAAAGATAGCTAATGCGGTGAGGTTACTGGTAAACGTCATTGCACGGGCAAGGCCGCAGCTATGAAGTAGGGGCAATTTATAGAGTGAACCTGAACTCACAGTCCAAAATGCGCCAATCCCAGGGCCCGCAAAACCATCGTAAGCCCCTAGAATCAGACCTTGTAAGCCTTGTTTTTGTGTTGGTGGCGACTGTATTGGGACTTGGCAATCGGTATCTGAAATGGCACTTGGGCTGAGTAAACTGTAAATAGCGATACCAATAATGAGCAAAGGTAAGATTTTTTCTAACCATTGAGTATCAATTAAGTAAACGAGCACACTTCCTAGCACTGCACCAATAAAGGTTGCAATAAAGGCCATATACCAAAATGAAGGTGTAAAAAGATGCTGGCGGTAGTATGTCCATGCGGCCATGGATGATCCAAAACTCGCGGCAAGTTTGTTGGTACCTAACGCCGTATGTGGTGCAATCCCTAGCGTTAATAATGCCGGGATCGAAAGTAAGCCACCGCCACCCACAATAGCATCGATAAAACCTGCGATAAGACCAATAATGGCCAGTAGAGCCCAGTTGCTGGGCTCGAGTAACAACTCCAAATTTTGATCCTATTCTATGACACGTCTAAAGGGAGGTAAGGCATCTAGCAGCGATTTACCATAACGCTTGGTCACTAAACGCCTATCTAAAATTGTTACCCGACCATAATCCTGCTCTTTGCGCAGTAATCTACCACAACTTTGGATCAACTTGCGCGAGGCGTCGGGGATTGTTAGCTGTAAAAACGGGTTACCACCTTTAACTTTGATATATTCTGCATGGGCTTGTTCTACCGGAGAGGTAGGGACAGCAAAGGGTAACTTAGTGACGATAAGGTTAGTGAGATAATCTCCTGGCAAGTCTAATCCTTCTGAAAAACTGCCTGTACCAAATAAAATACTGGGTTCACCTCGATCACATTTTGATTTATGGTGTTCGAGTAATTGCTGCCTAGGCGCATTACCTTGGATAAGCAGTTCCGTTTTGAGTTTTCCCTCGAGCAGTTCGGCGACTTTTTCCATTTGCCAGTAAGAGGCAAACAGCACTAAAGTGGCCATCTCACCTTCAATCAACTCGATAATTTGTTCGGCCAGTTCTGCGGTATAGGCATCATCCGTAGGCTCTGTTTTCATTTTGGGTAAATACAGCGTGGCATTATTGGGATAATCGAAGGGGGATTGCAGGGCTAAATAGCGACTTCCATCGTTGAGTGATAATCCTACTTGATGAACGAAGTGATCAAAGTTGTTAAGTGCCCGCAAGGTTGCACTACACAACACTACTCCAGCGGCTTTTTGCCATAGCATAGACTCAAGCATAAAACCTACTTCAATTGGGGATGCACTAAAGAGATAATCTACCTGCTTACCAGTGATGAGTTCAATCCAGCGGGCCATTGGCGCGCCCTTGTGTTTATCTTCTTTGGCCATCATACGCCATAATTTTTGCAGATTTTCGAGGCGCTGTAACATAAAGCCCATTTCAGCTTGCAGTGCTTCGGATTGATGCTTAGGAATATCCCCATCCTTAATAGCTTCAGTGAGCAACAATTGCATTTTGTTAAATTGCTTTAAGGCAAGATTAGCCGTGGTAGCGAGATTTTCAGCGGGGATCCGTAATGTCTCAGGTAATACGCCATGCTCGAAGCGATAGCGGCTTTCTGGGTTCGCAAATTGTTTAGTTTGGGTATCGCAATAATGGGCGACTTGATTGAGCTGGCCAATAAGATCGGCAATATGGTCCTGCATGGCCTGAGCAGGTGCGATGATATGATTGCTTTTGATTTGATTCTGTAACTTAGCGCTAGTCTTTCCTACTTTTTCAAGCCAGTCGGTAGCCCCCCTGAGGGTCGCCTGTGCGCTGGAAAAATCCCGTGCGACAATTGGCAAATGATGGGCTTCGTCGATAACGTAGAACACGTCTTCCGGATCTGGCAGAATCACGCCACCCCCGAGTTCTAGATCGGCGAATAGTAAGCTATGGTTGGCGATTAAGACATCCCAAGTATCGACATCTTCACGTGCTTTATGGAAAGGGCAATTTCGGTGGCTGGCAACTTGGCGGTGGCAACTGTGTTTATCACAGGCGATTTGTTGCCAGAGATAGTCGGGAAGTGGTGTGGTTAACGTATCCAGTTCACCATTCCAGCGCCCTTCGGTAAAGTCTTCTAATAATGCTTGTAGCATAGCAATTTGGCTATTATCGGGTTTGGTTTGCCACATGGCCATTTGAGTGCTGTTATCATCACCAACCAGCATAGCTAGTTTTGAAAGACAGACATAACGTTGCCGACCTTTCACTAAACCAAACCGAAAATTCAAACCCGATTGTGCCAGAAAGAAGGGCAAGTCTTTGTGTAGCAACTGCTCCTGAAGTGCGACAGTTGCGGTGGCAATGCACACTTTTTTTTTGCTTGCAAGGGCAAGTGGGATAGTACCTAAAATGTAAGATAACGATTTACCAATCCCTGTACCTGCTTCAACCACAATAATACGTCTATCTTTGTCGTATTCTCCGGCGAGGGTTTTAGAGATTTCGGCAACCATAAAGTTTTGTTCGCGGCGCGGCCTAAAATTAGGTAACGCAGTGGCGATATCCTTATAGATGGCGCGGATCTGTGTTTTTACATTGTCAGGTAACATGCGTCACTACTTTATCGAATTAATGCTGTACATAATAACAGTGATTGCATAGCCTAAGAAACCTTTCTGCCTTTAAATGGCATTTTAAATTGAGAGTCCATGCCGATGAAGCCTGAGACTAATGCACTCGTGAGTGTACAAGGTCGAGTCTTAACACGCCATGCAAGCCAGCGTAATGGCCATCTAGTGCTGCAATATTATTTAGCAACCGAGCAAGGCCCTGTATTGGTGGAAGTTCACGATGCTGAATACATTTGTTTTTGTCATCAAGCTGATGTGACGGCATTGCAGTTGCAAACGCCCGGCCAAGGACTGCGTTTTTCCCCTTTAGGGCTTAAAAGTTTTAAAGGTGAAGCTGTCAGTGGCATTTATGCGCAATCAAGTAGCGCATCACGTACTTTACAGCGAATTGCTAAAGATGCCGATATTCCATTATTTGAAGCGGATATTCGCCCCGAACAACGTTTCTTAATTGAGCGTTTTGTGGCACTTGATGTTGCTTTTCTTGGATATTATCAACAGCAGATTGATGAGCCTCCTATATTTATAGCAGAGCGTGCTAAGAGTATTGCTCCGCAAACTTCTGTTAGTTTACGTACTATTTCGCTGGATTTTGAGTGCAGCTTTGAGGGGGTCATCTATTCAGTTGCCCTATATGGTAAAGATTCGAAGGATGATATTTATGAAAAAGTGATTATGGTCGGAAAACCGGAAGCTAATGCTGTCCATTACATCGAGTGGGTTATGGATGAAGCCGCCCTGATCCGCCGCTTAATCGTTTGGTTCCACGAATATGATCCTGATTTCATCATCGGCTGGTCTGTCGTTACATTTGATCTTGCATTATTGTTTCGACGAGCATTATTGCATCGTATTCCTCTTACCATTGGACGTGGAGGGACGCTGCTTGAATGGAAGGTGGATAATAAATTTCGCCCCGAGACTTTAAGTTTACCCGGGCGTGTCGTGCTTGATGGTATCGATTGGTTAAAAGCGGCGTTTTATCATTTTGAGCGATTCTCCCTAGAGTTTGTCGCCCAAGCGCTTTTAGGTGAAGGAAAGGCTATTCATAATGTTGACAATCGAGTTAACGAAATTGATGCGCTGTTTGCGACAAATAAACAGGCGTTAGCACACTATAATCTTACCGACAGTCGATTAGTGTGGGATATTTTTAATCAAACTCAGTTATGGGATTTTGCCCTTGCCAGAGCTGAGCTCACAGGCTTAGAGCTTGGACGGGTAGGGGCTTCGGTTGCCGCATTTAATCATCTGTATTTACCGCATTTACATCGTGCAGGATATGTCGCTCCGGATGCCCCTGCTAGCGATGGTATAGAGAGTCCTGGCGGTTATGTGATGGATTCTATCCCAGGACTTTATCAACATATTTTAGTTTTTGATTTTAAAAGCCTTTATCCATCTATTATTCGTACATTTCTTATCGATCCCAAAGGGTTAGTTGAAGGTTTACACTTACCCGAGTCTGAATGTGTTCAAGGTTTTCTTGGTGGCCGCTTTAGTCGGCATCAACCTATTTTACCTAAGCTTATCCAGCGTCTTTCTGAGCAGCGAGAAAAAGCGAAGTATGAACAAAACTCACCATTATCCCAAGCTATTAAAATTATTATGAATTCACTTTATGGTGTGCTTGGCTCCCAAGGCTGTGTGTTTCACGATGCAAGATTAGCCAGTTCCATCACTATGCGGGGCCATCAGATTATGAAGCAAACCCGAGCTTGGATAGAAGAAATGGGCTATCAAGTGATTTATGGTGATACAGATTCTACTTTTGTTTGGTTAGGGGATGCCCCCGATTTATCTGACATTAATCTGCTTGGCCAAACACTCGCGACGCATATCAATACTAAATGGCAAACTAAAATCCAAGATGAATACCAAGTTGACAGCTTTTTAGAACTGCAGTTTGAACGGCATTACGAACAATTTTTTATGCCTACACTACGCGGATCCAAAGAGGGAAGTAAGAAACGCTATGTCGGTGCGTGGCGTAATTCAAAAAATGAATTAGAAATCACCTTTAAAGGGATGGAACAGGTTCGTAGCGATTGGAGCCCATTGGCACGCACTGTCCAACAAGCACTTTATGAACGTATGTTTAATCAACGTGATATCAGTAGTTATATTATGACTGTGATAGAAGATATCTTAACGGGTAAAAGGGATGACGAGTTAGTGTTTCGAAAGCGTATGCGCCGCAATATTGAAGAGTATACGGCTAAATCCTCCCCACATATTAAAGTCGCACGTCAGCTTTGTGACTTAACAGGAACAAGTACCTTTGGCAAGAAGGGGGCGCAAATTGATTATGTGATTACAGTTAACGGACCGGAATCAGAGCAATACAGAACGTCTAAAATTGATTACCAATATTATATTGATAAGCAAATTAGGCCGATAGCAGAGCCTGTCTTTTCAATAATGAAACTAAACTACATGGATATTGCATCAAAGCAGTTGGTGTTAATTTAGTGTGCTTGTTGTTTTTACTCTGTTGCTAATGCTGGCTTTTGTGGCGTTTAAACCTGTTTGGTACAGGTTAACTGCTACTTTTTTGTGATGTTAATCTACATATTCTTTAGGTTTCGCTTTGAGAGGTCATTGAAAGTTTGCTACTCTCAAAGGGAAATTGTAAGGAAATATAACAACGGAATGACGTTGATAAAACATAAACGAAAAGGTTAAGCACCAAATGAACAAAACGTTAGTAGCAACTGCGCTGGCAGCAATATTCTTAGCGCCATCTGTTTCGGCAATTGAGATCTATAAAGATGATAAAAATGCTGTAGAAATTGGCGGATTTATTGATGTACGCGTAATCAACACTCAAGGGGAAACTGAGGTTGTTAATGGTGCTTCTCGAATTA
This sequence comes from Shewanella putrefaciens, assembly GCF_016406325.1. Lineage (NCBI taxonomy): Bacteria > Pseudomonadati > Pseudomonadota > Gammaproteobacteria > Alteromonadales > Shewanellaceae > Shewanella > Shewanella putrefaciens. The sequence goes on from NZ_CP066370.1 coordinate 1,624,410, forward strand.
ATTTCGGCTTTAGCCGTGAGTTGACCAATGGTTGGAATGCATTTGCTAAGTTGGAATGGGGTGTTAATCCTGTTGGTAGCAGCGATATTGTTTATAACAACCGTTTTGAATCTGTTCAAGATGAGTTTTTTTATAATCGCTTAGGTTATGCCGGTTTATCCCATGATCAATACGGTACTATTACCATTGGTAAACAATGGGGTGCTTGGTATGACGTAGTATATAGCACTAACTATGGTTTTGTATGGGATGGTAACACCGCAGGCGTTTACACATTCAATAAAGACGATGGTGCAGTCAACGGTGTTGGTCGGGGTGATAAAACCGTACAATATCGTAATGCTTTTGGTGATTTCAGTTTTGCTGTTCAGGCCCAGTTAAAAAACAGCAGTTTTTTCACTTGTGATATAGAAAATATTACTGAAAATGAGTGTGAAGCCCGCTGGATTGAAGGTGGTGCTGATGCTCAACAAGTGACTTATGACTATACCTATGGTGGAGCGTTGACCTATAAAGTCACTGAGATGCTGAGTGTGAGTGCTGGTGTTAACCGCGGTGAATTTGATATCGACTACGGGAACGGTGATCAAAAAACGGCAGTTGATCTTATCTATGGCGCAGGTATTACCTGGGGTAACTTCGACAATAACGGACTCTATATCGCGGCTAACGTTAACAAGCAAGAAAACCATGATACAGATAATATTGGCCGTTTAATCAAGGATGCACAGGGCGCTGAAACTTTAGTGTCCTATAAGTTTGATAATGGTCTGCGTCCATTTATTTCTTACAACGTGCTTGATGCTGGTAAAGATTACGTGATCCAACCTAACTTTAATGCAGATCCTAATGATGTGTTCAAACGTCAGTTTGTGGTTGTTGGTTTGCACTTTGTTTGGGATCCAAACACCGTCCTCTATGTTGAAGCTCGTAAAGACTATAGTGATTTCACTAGTGCCGATAAAGTTCAAGAAGCAAGAATGTCACTATCAGAAGATGACGGCATTGCCATTGGTATTCGTTATACACTGTAATCTAAAGGTTGCTTGCACTTAGTATTCAATGCGAGTGATATGTTAAAAAAATGCCAGTTGTTCTGACTGGCATTTTTGCTGGTTGTATGCTCACTTCAACACTTATCTGGTTTGTTTTCTTGAATCACTCTTCGTTCTTGTAACATCAGTAATGCGGCGAGGCATGTTGTTTCTGTGTTTATGGGGGATTTTAACAACGCTCATCTTACATAACAATATTTCAATGTTGCTTAAATAATTGAAATATAATGTTTTATTAATTGATTATTGGATCGTTTTTCACCAGGCACGGCCATGCTATTAATTCTTTTTTGTATTATCCGTCAATTTTTTCTCACTTTTGCCATTTAGTTTTTAGCATATCCACAATAAAAATTGTTTCTTTCTTGTTTCATTTATTCCGAGCATTCCGAACGGTAAAAATCTTGGTCACATTTTATGCTGCATTGCTTGTTTACTCTTTTGAAAAGTAATGATTTTTTCTGTTTTTTGTTTAAGTGAGTATGCTTTATATTGTTAATTAAAAACATATGGATAGCTTTTTTCTACCTTTAATCATGGGTGTTAGGTAGACAAATTGGATATAAAAGGTTTTATTTTTGCTTCAATTGTTGATTAAGTGTTTCAAATGTGATTTTATTGCCCTGAAGCGTGACCTTTGTAACTGAAACTAAACGTGCTTCGTTATAAAGGTCTGCAAACACTACCTCGCGTCAAATGCAGAGGTGGAATAAATAAGAAGACATGTTATGTCCAGGGAGATAGACAATGCTTAGAAGTAATTTATTAGCTAATTCAGTGCGATTAGCATTAGTTGGTGGCGCCGCTGCTGTAGCATTAACAGCACCAATGGCATTTGCAGCAGAAGATGGTGCAAAAGTTGAACGTATCGAAGTTACTGGTTCTCGTATCAAACGTACAGATATGGAAGCAGCCAGTCCTGTTTTAGTGATGAATCGTGAAGAGATTGCTGCTACAGGTCTAGTTAGCCTTGGTGATATTTTACAAACAATCCCATCAGCGGGTGCTGCGTTAAACACTGCATTTAACAACGGTGGTAACGGCTCGACTAATATGGACCTTCGTAACTTAGGTTCACAACGTTTACTTGTGTTGGTTAATGGTCGTCGTTGGATCTCATCTCTTGGTTCTACTGTTGATATGAACACCATTCCAACAGCTGCAGTTGAGCGTATTGAAGTGCTTAAAGATGGTGCTTCTGCTGTGTATGGTTCAGATGCTATTGCTGGTGTTGTAAACATTATCACTCGAAAAGATTTCGAGGGTGTTGAAGTTTCTGTTTATGGTGGTGAAAACTTAAGCGAAGGTGATGGTCGTCAATATACAACTGACTTGACATTTGGAATAAGTGGTGAAAAGGGCGGTCTTTTGTTTAACATGAGCCATGTTACTCAACAACCTATATGGGCTGGTGACCGTGATATTTCCGACACAGGTTTTAGTAGTACCACGGAAAATACTCGACTCAGAGTGAAACCGTCAACATTATCTCAGGCAAATCAAGATGGACTAACTGCTGCAGGTTATGCTGTTAGAAGTAATGGCCTTTATGATTTAATGTCCTTACCTGGCACTGGTGCTGATACAGGTCTTGATAAGTTTCGTGATCGTACAGGTAGTGATGTGTATAACCATGCACCGGATAACTATTTAGTTACACCACAGAATCGTAATGCCTTCTATGTTCAAGGTTATTATGATTTAGCGGATAATTTAAGATTAGTCAGTGATTTTATGATGACTAACCGTAAATCAGCACAAGAGCTTGCTCCTATGCCTGTTACTTTAGGCGCTTCATTTGGTGCTGCAGCAAGTCGTGCAGATATCCATGCAGATAATATCTATAACCCATTTGGACAGACGTTGTATGGTGATTCTGCTCGTGCTGTAGCTAATGGTGAAGCGGCAGGTTATGTACCTTACGCCTTGCAGCGTCGTATGCTTGAGGCTGGTTCTCGTCGCTATGAACAAAATGATGTGACATATCGTGCCATGGTCGGCCTTGAAGGTAATATCAATGATAATTGGAGCTGGAGTGCTCATTATATTTACGGTCAAAATACCCAAGATGAACTAACAACAGGGCTTCTAAATTTAACGCGAATCAATCAAGCTCTAGGTGCTAATTGCGATACGAGTACGTCTTGTACACCGCTCAATCTTTTTGGTGGGCCGGGAAGTATCACCGATGAGATGGTTGATTACATCACCTTTGATTCTGTTGGGCGATCAGGTTTAACCATGAAAGATTATGCCTTCAACATCTCAGGTGACATCTTTGATTTACCCGCAGGTAGTGTGGGGATGGCAATTGGCTTAGAACGTCGTGAAGAAACGGGTTATGATACACCAGATCCATTAACTGTAACTGGTGAGTCTTCAGGTAACCAACGCGATGCAACATCGGGTGGTTTCCGTTTAGATGAGGCTTATGTTGAGTTGTCTATTCCTGTTATCGATAGTTTAGTTATTACACCTGCTACACGATATTCAGATCATGATGTCTATGGTGATAATACGAGTTCAAAAGTGGGCGCAGAATTCCGTCCTATGGATGATTTATTACTCAGAGCTACATGGGCTGAAGGCTATCGTGCGCCATCTATTTCAGATTTGTATGCTGGTAATGCTGACTCATATCCTAGTTGGACAGATCCTTGTAATACAAGAACTAGTAGCGGTGCTGTTATAGATGTCTCTGGTAAGCCAGGTTGTTCAGCCGTACCAGATGGTTATCGCCAATCAAATACTCAGATCCGTATAACTCAGGTTTCATCACCTGATTTAAAACCAGAAACATCTGAATCGGTAACGGCTGGTTTTGTATATAATCCATCGTGGCTTGAAGGAGCAGAGTTAACCTTTGATTATTACAATATTAAGGTTAAAGATGCGATTGGTCGTTATGGTTACAACCGTATTGCAACTGAATGTGCAGAGGGAACTAATCCAGCAACATGTAGTGCAATTGATCGTGATTCTTTAGGTAATATTGTTGATCTGCGCAACTACCTATTAAATGCTAATAATTACGATGTTAGCGGTGTTGACATGTACACAGGTTATCGTTTTGAAACTGGATTTGGTAGTTTTAAAACCTCCTTGGATATGGCTTATGTTATTGACAACAACTTCAATGGTTATAACCAAGTTGGGCAGCAATATGGTGATGGTGGATATCCTCGTATTAAAGCAAACTTCTATATAGACTGGGCTATGGGTGATTGGGATGCTCACTGGAAAACCCGTTATGTACATAGCATGATGAACAACTATTATGTTGATGGCGTTTATGAGGATTATGGTATACCTGAAAGTGATTTTACCAAGAAGTTTGATGCTTATATGGTACATAATATTTCTGTAGGCTATTCATTTGCTGAATACAACACAAATGTTAGCATAGGTATTAATAACTTATTTGCGGAAAAGCCAGAGTCAGAGTACATTAACAATGATATGGCAATGTCTACCAACAACTTCTCTGTTACTGAGTATGATGTGAATATGGATCGCTTCGTTTATTTACGTGCAACAGTTAAGTTTTAACCATTAAGGATTAGAAAGGTTTGGTTTGTAGATAATGACAATCTAAATCGTTCTAACCCTACTATGTTCAGACAAAAGGCTTACATTGTTGTAAGCCTTTTATTTTAATTTGTAATTTCTGTTTTAAGATCGTTCAATCTGCCAGCTATACAATCAGCATCCGCTTTTGTCTAAAAAACCTCTCTTATCGTCTTTACATGTTTAAGCCTTCTTTACACTGATTTTTACACATTTCGATTGTTGACATAGGTCAACATTTTGTGAAATGATGCCAGCGGGTCTATGCCTGTAATGGCGTAGGAAAGGGAAGAAAAAACTAAGAATCACAAGAGATAGACGAACTTACAGTATCTATAGTGTTTCGCGGCTTCTGCGAATCATTATGTTATTGGTAAGTTAACTTTTTATTCACTTCAAATTGGTTGGGAACTATGTCCAAGGTAAGCAATAGAACAAAAATCGCTACTGCACTTGTCGGCGTGTTGGCATTAGCGAGTAGCAACTTAGTAGTTGCAGATCCTCTTACCGACGTGCTGAAAGCGGATAGTATGATCCATGCTGATGCAGCTGCGTCGCAAAAGAATGTTGATAAGTATTTTGATCAAGCGCAAGACATGCTCTTTGAGTATGGCTCAGTGGCTGATGAGCGTGAGTCTCTGAAATCATATAATGACTATGTAGCCAGTTTAGTCGCTGATCAGCAAAAGACAATGGACGCTGTTCAAAACGACATTAATGGTGTTGACAAGTTACGTCAGGGTGTTGTGCCGTTAATGTTCAAAATGGTGGAATCTTTAGAGCAGTTTGTTCAACTGGATTTACCATTTAACTCTGAAGTGCGTACCAATCGTGTCAATGAGTTAAAAAATCTCCTCAATACAGCCGAAGTGACTCTCGCTGAAAAATACCGATTGATCCTTGATGCTTATAGTATTGAACGTGAATACGGTAGTGCTATTGCTGTAAACCAAGGCAAATTGAACTTAGATGGTAAAGAAGTATTAGTTGATTTCTTTAATTTAGGTCGTGTAGCGCTCTATGCTCAAAGCTTAGATCAAAAGACTGGCTGGATATACAACTCAGATACTAAGGGTTGGGATAAATTAGATGACAGCTATTTGCGCGAACTGACAAAAGGTATCCGCATTGCCCGTAAACAAGGCGCTCTAGATCTATTTGCATTACCAATTCCTGCTGCGGAGACTGCACAATAATGAAGAAGTTAATTGCTACAGCTGTATTGGCTGCAAGTTTTTCTTTAACTGCTGGTATGGTGAGTGCTGCTGATGCACCTAAGTCCATAGACCAATTATTGCAGCAAGTTAAGGTTGATCGTGCCGCTGAAGGTAAAGTCAACAGCAAACGTGAACAAGAGTTTCAAGCTGAACGTGGCGATAAAGCTGCTATGTTGAAGCGTGAAAAAGATGCATTAGCCGCTGAAAAGCAACGTGGAAAAGAGTTAAATCAAGCGTTTTTAGATAACGAGCGTAAGATCGCTCAATTAGAAGAAGATCTGAAAACAGCTCAAGGTGACTTGGGTGAAATGTTTGGTGTTGTTAAAGGTGAAGCTGGCGATTTTGCGGGTAAACTTGTTAGCTCAAATATTAGTGCTCAATATCCAAACCGTGACAAATTTATTGCCGATTTAGGTGCGCGTAAGCAGCTACCAAAAATTGAAGAATTAGAGCAATTCTGGCAAGAACAGCTATTTGAAATGGCACAATCTGGCAAAGTGGTTAAGTTTGAAGGCTCGGTAACGGGTATTGATGGTAGCGTGAAAAACACGACTATTCACCGTATTGGTGCTTATAACTTAACGGCTGATGGTAAATATGTTGTTTACAATCCTGAGTTAGGTTTAATTCAAGAGTTATCTCAGCAACCTGAAGGTTATCAAGTTAGTGCTGTTGGTAAATGGGAACAAGCAACTGCAGGTACTGCACCGTTCTACATTGACCCAGCCCGCGGCGTGCTGTTAAACATCTTCACCAACAAAGCAAGCTTTGAAGACCGTTTAGAAGCGGGTGGTACTATCGGTTACATCATTATTGCTCTGTTAGTTTTAGGTTTGCTGATCTCCATTGAGCGTCTGGTCACTATGACGATTATTGGTGCTCAAGTTAACAGCCAACGTAAGAACATTGATAATCCTGGTAACAATGCTTTAGGTCGTATCCTCAAAGTGTATCAAGAAAACAAAGACGTTGATGTTGAAACGTTAGAGTTGAAACTTGACGAAGCGATCCTGAAAGAAACGCCAGCATTAGAGTCTCGCATTTCTATCATTAAGGTATTGGCCGCTATCGCGCCTATGATGGGTCTGTTAGGTACTGTAACGGGTATGATTGCAACCTTCCAAAGTATTCAATTGTTTGGTACTGGTGATCCTAAGCTAATGGCTGGTGGTATCTCTATGGCACTGATCACAACGGTTCAAGGTTTAGTAGCAGCTCTGCCATTGATGTTAATGCATGCAATCGTGGTTGCACGTAGTAAATCAATCGTGCAAGTTCTGGAAGAGCAAAGTGCTGGTATTATCGCAGCACATGCTGAGAAGAGGGCTGACTAATGATGCTATACCTGATGGACATTTGGGATTCCGTCAGGGGCTTCATGGCCTCCGGAGGTGACGTCCTCTGGTTAGTTGCGGCTGTACTGTTCTTAATGTGGGCATTGATGCTTGAGCGCTATTGGTATCTAAACTGGATATCACCAAAGCAACATAAAGCAATCATCGCTGCATGGAATGCGAGAGAGGAAACGACCTCTTGGTACTCACACCGTATCCGTGAAGCTTGGATGTCCCAAGCAAAACAAGATTTGAATGCACGTATGCTGATTATAAAAACCTTAGTAGCGATTTGTCCTATGATAGGTTTGTTAGGTACTGTAACAGGTATGATTTCAGTGTTCGATGTGATGGCAGTTCAGGGGACGAGTAATGCTCGTTTAATGGCGGCTGGTATTTCAATGGCAACAATGCCCACCATGGCGGGGATGGTTGCAGCATTATCGGGAGTATTTTTTAGTACTCGTCTTGATGCAAAAATGAAAATCAGTTTAGAAAAGCTAAAAGACAGCATGCCGCACCACTAGAGAGAGATTGAACATGGCACGTAAAAAGCATTCCAGTGTAGACGAGGAAGCTCAAATTGACATGACACCGATGTTAGACATCGTGTTTATCATGCTGATCTTCTTCATTGTGACAACGTCATTCGTGAAACCATCTGGTTTGGACTATAACAAACCTAAAGCTTCACAAGCGACTTCTAAGCCTTCGGCTAACATCTTTATTGGCGTCAGTAAAACAGGCGTTATTATGATGGAAAACCGTCAGGTTGATATCGAACGTGTGACCGCAAACGTTGAGCGTATGCTAGCTGAGGCTCCAGAGGCTGCAGTGCTTATCCAAGCGGATAAAGACACGCAACACGGCTTAGTGGTTAAAGTTCTAGACCAAGTCAAAGCGGCTGGTATAGATAAGATTTCGGTTGCTGCGGGGAACGATTAATATGCTAAGAGCACTAGTATCAATCATTATTGGTGCTGCTGTGACTTTTGGTCTGTTCGCTTTTATGGCGTTCTTGGTCGGTGGTGGGGCGCAGCGCGCTGAAACATCGGCCGAGACCCCTGTAATTGAAATCACGATGGATAGACAGGATTCAAAAGCACAGAATAAGCCACGAGTGGTGCCTAAACCGCCACCACCACCAGAGCAGCCACAGAAGCCTGATACTACACCTCCGGATACTTCTTCCAATATTGATACTTCAATGTCATTCAATATGGGCGGAGTTGAAGCAGGTGGTCCAAGTACTGGTTTTAAATTAGGTAATATGATGACTCGTGATGGCGATGCAACACCTATCGTACGCATCGAGCCACAATACCCTATTGCAGCAGCACGTGATGGCAAAGAAGGTTGGGTACAATTGCGTTTTACCATTAACGAGTTAGGCGGTGTAGATGACGTTGAAGTTATCCAAGCCGAACCTAAGCGTTTATTCGATAAAGAAGCAATTCGTGCACTTAAAAAGTGGAAATATAAGCCAAAGATAGTTGATGGCAAACCACTTAAGCAACCGGGTATGACAGTCCAACTTGACTTCACTTTAGATAAAGGAGGCAACTAATAATGCGTAATGCTAATAAAATCGCAGCCCTATTATTGCTCTCTTTATTTGGCAGTACAGTTTCATCAGCAATTGCTGCTGAAAAGTGTGAAATTGATAGCCGCCAATCTAAAGCCGTAGGTGAAAGTGCTGCAAAAAAGGTTCAGAAATCTTTTGAAGCTTATACTAATGGTCAGCTTGATGAGGCTATTTCTATATTGCTTGAAGCAAATGCTAAGAATGATTTCGATAAAGCGTATGTTGCACGTATGCTAGGTAACTTTTATGCCGAAAAAGGCAAAATGGATACTGCGATCAAATACCTAAAGCAAGCTGTAGAAGCGGATATTTTAGGTGGAACGGATCACGCTGCAACATTACGTCTCTATGCTGATTTATTGTTACAAGAGAAGAAGTTTAAGGAAGCTATTCCTTATTACTACAAGTGGATGGAATTCACCTGTAAAACTGACGCTCAAATGTATCGCCGTATTGGTATTGCACATACAGAGCTAAAACAGTGGGATAAAGTGATTGAAGTGGCCGACAAAGGCATTTCTCTTGCTTCATCTCCTGATAAAGGTTTGTATCAGATGAAGCTAACGTCTTACTTCAATCAGAAGAAGTATAAGCAAGCCGTTGGCGTGTTAGAAACCATGGTGCCTTTATTTCCAGAAGATGGCAGATTATGGGTTCAATTAGCACAGTTTTATCTGATGGTAGAGGATTACGATAAATCACTTGCGACTTACGATTTAGCCTACAGAAATGGTTTCTTAGCAGATAGTGCGAGTAATATTACTCGTTTAGCGCAACTGATGGCACAGAAAGGTGCTCCATATCAGGCTGCTAAAATCTATCATAAGCACATTAAGTCTGGTTTGATCGCGCAAGAAGCTAAATCTTTTGAGATTTTGGCTGGTTTCTACCAAAACGCAAAAGAGTTTAAGGAGGCCGCTGAGTTCTATGGTAAGGCTGCGGCTATCAGCAATGATGGTAAGCTTTACTTAAAACAAGGTCGTCTACTGAGCTTAGATGGAAATTATACTGCTGCGATACCTGTCCTTGAAAAGGCAATATCGCTAGGTATTGATCATCCAGGTGAGGCAAACTTTGAATTGGCATTAGCTCATTTAAGTTTGAAGCAATATAAGTCTGCTTATAACCGTGCACAATTGGCGGCAAAAGATAAGAAGACTGAAAAGAGTGCAAATAGCTATATCTCTTATATTAAAGAGAAAGCTCGTATGCATAATGTTGCGCTTTAACTTATTGTTTTATAGTCATTAGAATAAAGCCCCTACTAAGGGGCTTTTTCTTTAAGGCGAGCCTATATTACTGTAGGCGAATCAATGCTTGAGATTGTAGCTGCTCCTTTTCAAGCTCTTGAGATAATTTAGATACACTCGCAAATAAAACGTCAACTTTTTGCTTTTGTGTTGGCGTACAAATACATGCAGCAAGTTTATAATCGATTTTTAACTTATGATTTTTACCAAATTCTTGATTAAATTTGCGTATATGTTGATCAATACGCTCTAAAACAACTTCAGTACCTTCTTCATCAATATTAAATAAGCCTAAGGCAAAATGATTATGATCGAGCCTTGCAATCATATCTGTTGCCCTAAGTAAGGCTTCTTGGACTTGTTTGGTGAAGAATTCGAGTAAATGGGGTTGTTTGACGGTTTCATGAATGTGAGGGCACAGATACAATAGTGCCAAGCTTTGGTGCTCTCTCATATGTCGATGCCATTCACGGTTAAACACCTCCATGAAATAGGTTTGGTTGTAGACCCCCGTTTCTGGATCTCGAAACCCCGAATTGTGAAATGAGTAGATCATAGGTTAACTCCGTTAGCAGGCCTTTAACTAAGTATAGAAACTGTTTGGCTATCACAGACCCAAAAGGAAGAATATAAAAATGAAATTGAGTTTACTGGCTGGAACATTGGCGTTGATGTTGGCGCTACAAGGTTGTTCAAAACCTGAGGCTAATCTGTCCCAAGAAAGTCGCTCGGCTAAGGCGAACACCGCACAGAGTGATAGGCAAACCGCCGAACAAGAGTATTTGGCGCTGGTAGATACTTATTTTAATGATTATCTAAAGCTTGAACCTATTTATGCGACTTTTGTCGGTGTAAACGACTATAACGCTGAATTTGGTGGTGATTTGAGCGAAGAGTATCTCAAGGCTCGCCATGATCTAAATACTCGATATTTAGCGAAGGTTAAGGCGATTGATGTTCAGTTGTTACCAGCGGATCTCCAGCTCAGTTATGCCTTATTTGTGTATGATCGTGAGATGGCACTTGTAGATGAAACCTTCCCGTCTCGCTTTATGCCGATAAGTCAGTTCTACAGTACTGTGATTACTATGGTTCAGCTCGGTAGTGGTGAAAGCGCTCAACCTTTTAACACAGTTCAAGATTATCGTAATTGGGAGCAGAGAGTTGATGGTTTTATTACGTGGCTCCAACTTGCTCAAAATCGTATGAATGAAGGGATTGAAAGTAAAGTTGTACTGCCGCGAGTGTTGGTTGAACGCATCATTCCGCAGTTAGACACTATGCTCGCAACAGATGTTACTCAAAGTATTTTTTACTCACCTATTCAGCATTTTCCTGAACATTTTTCTGAACAGGACAAAATCGCATTAACCAACAGTTACCAAGCGATGATAGGCGAGCGATTAGTACCGGCGTTGACTGGGCTACGGGATTACTTTAAGCAAACCTATTTACCTAAATCACGAGCAACAGATGGTTGGTCAGGTTTGCCTAATGGAAAGGCTTGGTATCAACAGCTCGCCAACGCTCACACAACAACTACCATGCCTGTTGATGAAATTCATCAAATTGGTTTAAGTGAAGTAGCACGAATTTTATCTGAGATGGATAAGGTACGTGAACAGGTCGGTTTTAAGGGCGATTTGAAGGCGTTTTTTGCGTCTTTATCTTCAGAGCTGCAGTATTTCTATAGCGATCGCCAAGGCTTGATTGATGGCTATATGGTACTGAAAGATAAAATCAATCAGGTTTTGCCTAACTATTTTAATGTGATGCCAAAGGCTGATTATGTTGTTAAGCCAGTAGAAAGTTTTAGAGAGCAATCTGCAGCGGGAGCTTCTTATGAATCTCCTGCTGTTGATGGCAGTCGCCCCGGCGTGTTTTACATCAATACCTATAACCTAAAGGCACAGCCTAAGTGGGGGATGACGACGCTATCTTTGCATGAGGCAGCTCCTGGGCATCACTTCCAAATTGCGATTAAACAAGAGTTAACAGGCGTGCCTGAGTTCCAGCGTTTCAGTGGTTATACCGCTTTTGAAGAGGGTTGGGCACTTTATGCTGAATATCTTGGTATTGAAATGGGCCTTTTTAATGATCCTTATCAGTACTTTGGCAAGTTATCCGATGAGATGCTCCGCGCAATGCGTTTAGTCGTTGATACAGGTTTGCACGCTAAGGGCTGGAGTCGTGAGCAAGCTATCCAATATATGAAGGATAATTCGCCAATGGCAGAGTCTGATATTGTTGCCGAAGTTGAGCGTTATATGGCAATACCTGGTCAAGCTTTATCTTATAAAGTCGGGCAGTTAAAGATTTTAGCGCTACGTGATAGAGCCCAGAAAGCCTTAGGAGATAAATTTGATTTAAAAGCTTTTCACGATCAGATCCTGACATCCGGTTCATTGCCTATGGCGGTTATGGAACAAAAGATTGACCGTTGGATTGCAGCTTATCAAGCCTAAGTCGTTTATATCGCCACCATTTATATCGAGATAAAATAAATGGTGGTATCTATAGCGCTTTTTTATTCAACAGAATGTTTTTATACTGAACATTCAAAATCTGTTCTAAGTAGACTAAAGAACAGGAACTACATGATATTTGGGGCAAATGTCTCAGGATAGTCGAAGGAGTTTTATTATGGTTCAGGCAACAGCAAGACATTTGTTAGTCAGTAGTGAAGAGCAGTGCCAAGCATTGAAACAACAAATTATTGATGGCGCGGATTTTGCTCAAATTGCTCGTGCACATTCATCTTGTCCATCGGGGGCGCAAGGTGGTGAATTAGGTTCATTTGGGCCCGGAATGATGGTTAGGGAGTTTGATGAAGTGGTATTTAGTGCACCATTAAATGAAGTACAAGGCCCGGTAAAAACCCAATTTGGCTATCATTTACTTGAAGTTACCAGTCGCAGCTAAGGGTTATGATCTGTATTAAACGGCAGCGTATGTTGCCGTTTTTGTTTTTGGTAAAAATGGAGTTTTTATGCTGGCGCTATATACCGATAGATTGAAACTCAGGAGTTTGAGAGACAGTGATTGGGAGCATTTTTATGCGCTGCACAGTGATCCTGACATTAATCTTTATGTCCGTAGCCCTGAACCTGAAGATGTGATCCGCAATAAATTTATTCAGCGCGCGGATACCTGGTTTTATGGTTCAGGGGAGTGGCTTACTCTTGTGATTGAAACTGTGAATACAGGTCAATTTGTCGGTCTAACGGGACTGTATTGCCAAAGCATAGAAGAGCAACGTGCAGAAGTTGGTTATCTGCTTGCAAAGCAAAGCCACGGAAAAGGCTATGCAACAGAGAGTTTAAAAGCCGTAATCGATTGGGCTTGCTTAAGCTTTAATGTGCATAAGTTTATTGCTCATTGTGCCAAAGACAACAAAGCATCAGCTCGCGTGCTTGAAAAATGTGGGTTTCAACTTGAGGGTTTATTAAGGCAGCATGTTAAAATTGGCGATCATTGGATTGATGATTGTGCTTATGGTCTACTTTCGGATGAAAGGCAAAGATAAACAAGCTACTTCAAACCCTCGGTCGTTTCAGCGATGATGAATATAACTTAATGGGTTACAGGCCCATCCAGCCTAAAGTGCGTTAAATTCCCTGTGATTCCTGCCTCTTCCAGTTATTTGGGTATATAATGCGGCAGGTTTATTTTTAGAAGGCGTGTTATCAGTGGCACAAATTAATCAATTAGCTTTGCATTCTGGTGAAGATTTTATTGAATTGTACAAAGTATTAAAAGTTCAAGGTATGACAAATGCGGGCGGTGAAGCTAAGCATTTTATCGATGCAGGTCAAGTCACTGTTAATGGTGAAATTGAAACTCGTAAGCGTAAAAAAATCATCGCTGGCGATATGGTCAGTTTTAACGGTGTAACCGTCCAAATCATTGCGGCAGAATAAGCCTGAAACAGTGGAGTAAGATATGCAATTTCCAGATGATGACAATGGTAAAATGCTGGCCGCAATGGCTGAAGCGGGAATCGATTTAACTAAGGCTTTGGATGTTGATTTCTTCTTAGTTTTTGAAGATCAACGTGATGCAGAATCAGCACTTGAAGAGTTGGCTAATTCTGATTTAGACGGCGAGCTGGAGCTTAACTTAAATGATGAGTTAGGTAAGTGGGAAATTATTGTGTGTATCAACATGATACCTGACTACGATACGCTGGTTGAGCAAGAAACGATGCTGAACGAATTTGCCGCAGAGTTTGGTGGTATGACAGATGGTTGGGGCGTGATGCAACACCAAGATGGTGACGATGAGTTTATGGACGATGATGACCACGTCCATGGTGAACATTGTCATCACTAGTTTTAACTAAGTTTACTTACTGTATTTATTATAAAAACCACCGTCATGGTGGTTTTTTTGTTCGTCTATCCTAATCCGGTTTATTTTCTCCCTTTGTGTCTAGACGGATTTTATTATGCTTAAAATGCTGCACTCGCAAAGTGAGTAACTAGGTGTCGCAATTGCAAAATGAGTGGTATAAATCGAGTCGCAGAATTAAGGTTGTTCATAAATTGATTGGCGATAAGGGGCAAAAATCTCTAATAACCAATCAATAAACGCTTGGACTTTTAATGGTAAGCTGGGCGATTTTGGTGTGAGTAGGTAATAAGCATAGGGGCTAATAAAAGGCGCATCGAAGGGGATGACTAAGCTGCCATTTGATAGTTGTTCTTCAATAAAAAATCGTGGAATAAGTGCTGCACCCATGCCACTCGCTGCCGCTTGGCTTAACATATAAAAGTGTTCGACCCCGAAAGTTTGTTCTTGAGTTAACACAAGTCCTACTTTTTTTGCCCAATAGTCCCATAGTTCTGGTCTGGTCGTGTGCTTAAGTAAGGTGACATGATTGATATCAGCAATAGTCTTGAGTTTTGGTGCTAATGAGGGAGCACACACAAGGCATAAATCCTCATCCATCAGTTTGATATAATTGACTCCTTTAGGTATGACGGTGCTACTGCGGATCGCAATATCATAACGGCCTTGGTTAAAATCCACCGCAAAATCCCCAATGGATAAATCGACATAAAGGTGAGGGTGGAGGGATTTAAATTGCTCCATTCTAGGAATAAGCCAGTTAATCGTTAGGCTTGGTAGCACATTAATTGCTAAAGTTTGCGGCCTTGTGCTCTGGCGGCGTAAATCACCTGTAGCACTCGATAAGGTTTGTAGAGCGGCTTGTACATGGGGTAAATAGCGTTGAGCTTCGTCGGTTAGCCCCACTTTTTTGTGGAGACGGACAAAGAGTGCAAACCCTAAATATTCTTCTAATATCCTGATTTGTTTGCTAATTGCACCATGAGTAACATGCAGTTCTTTACTCGCAAGTGTCATACTTTGGAGTCGTGCTGCCGCTTCGAAGGCTCTAAGGGCATTAAGTGGTGGTAGTTCACTGTACATTTTGTGTCCACTCGTGAGGTAAGCATCCTAACAAACGATAACATTAGTGTGAGTTTATCTCACGCTGTGGCGACAATAACTCCTTTGCGTTTATTTGGCAAACGCAGTCTAATGCGCGGCAATCACTCTTTTTTTATCAGAAGAATAATAAATCATCATGGAATTTGAACTGACGCTACAAATTGCTGTATTACTTTTTACTGTCGCTATGGTGGCGGGTTTTATTGACTCAATCGCCGGTGGTGGAGGCTTGCTGACCATTCCTGCACTGATGTGGGCAGGCTTGCCGCCTGCGGTTGCCTTAGGGACAAATAAGCTGCAGGCCTGTGGCGGCAGTTTTTTTGCGAGTTTGTACTTTGTCCGTAAAGGGCTGGTTGATCTTAAATCCGTTAAGTTAGCCTTGATTTGTGCATTTATCGGTGCGGCATTGGGTACGATTCTAGTTCAACTCGTCGACACTAAAGTGCTTGAGTTGATGTTACCTTTTTTGATTTTGGCTATTGGTTGTTACTTTTTATTTTCGAAAAAGATTTCAGAAGATGATAAACATCAAGTGCTGACACCTACCGCATTTGCCTTTACTGCGGCATTGGGCGTGGGATTGTACGATGGCTTTTTTGGCCCTGGTACTGGGAGCTTTTTTGCGCTGGCCTTTGTATCGCTTGCGGGGTTTGGTTTGGCGAAGGCAACTGCCCACGCAAAACTACTTAATTTCTCCACTAACATTGCTTCGCTGATCTTCTTTGCCTTGGGCGGAAAAGTGATTTGGTTATTAGGATTAGTCATGCTGGCAGGGCAAGCGATTGGTGCAACTTTAGGTTCTCGTCTCGTGATCACTAAAGGTACAAAGATTATCAAGCCATTGGTGGTGACTATGTCCCTTGCTATGAGTTTTAAACTTTTGGCGAGCCAATATAATTTTTTTTCGTAAACTATTTGATATTAAGCATTTTATAAAACTCACTCATCAATAGAAGCTCTTTAAGCTGCGGATGAGTGTATCTTAGTGACGTCCATTTTGGCTCAAAAGTTAAGCCGAGGTGGATATCACCCAAAAGATCCGCCAAATGACGACTTAAAACGTCTCATCCTACTTTGAGTTAGGTGTACTCTTTCAAGTTTTTTGAATAGTATTACCTGTCATTTTTAATACACTTTTTAGGCTTCTTATTGTTTTGGCGTGTATTTTAAATATTGTGTACATATTTAATCCGATTGATATAAGTGCAGTGTCTATCTTGCCAGTCTTATTTGCATCGACGGGCGGCATGTGCGTTCGGGTTTAGCGCCACCACTTCTTTAAAAGAGCGATTATGAAATTTATCCACACCTCGGACTGGCACATAGGTCGTCAATTACACAATCAATCACTACTGGATGATCAAGCCTTTGTGCTCGAGCAAATCATTGCTTTAGCGGATGAACATAAGGTGGATGCCGTGATTGTGGCGGGGGATATTTATGACAGATCGATTCCGCCTGCGAATGCGGTCGCGCTGTTAGATGATGTGCTTAACCGCTTAGTACATGATTTAGGCCTGCAAGTCATTATGATTGCGGGTAACCACGATGGTCACGAGCGCTTAGGTTTTGCAGCAAAACAAATGGCGGCAAGTGGGTTACATATTATTGGGCCTTTGAGTGCTGACATTCATCCCATTACTTTATCGAGTTCAAGCGGTGATGTGGTGTTTTATCCCTTGCCCTATGCCGAACCTGCCACAGTGCGCCAAGTTTTTGAGTGTGAGGCGGCAAGCCATGAGGCCGCAATGACGCTATTGCTTGAACAAGTACGCCAGCACGATAGCCAAGGTTTGCCGAAAGTGGTGATAAGCCATTGTTTTTTGGATGGTGGCAGTGAGTCAGAATCTGAGCGGCCACTGAGCATTGGTGGCGCCGATAAAATATCGCCAACGCTATTTACTGAGTTTGATTATGTCGCCCTTGGGCATTTGCACGGACCGCAATACAAAGGCGCAGAGCATGTGCGCTACTCAGGATCGATTTTGAAGTATTCCTTTAGTGAACAACATCAACATAAGTCGGTGACCTTAGTCGAACTTAGCGCGCAAACGCCGATTAAAATTAGTTTATTGCCATTAACGTCGATACGCGATGTCCGCATCTTAGAAGGGGAGTTAGCCACATTACTCGCCCAAGGTAAAACGGATATCAAGCGTGAGGACTACCTTATGGTCAGACTCCTTGATAAACATGCCATTTTAGATGCTATGGGAAAATTGAGAGCCGTTTACCCTAATGTGCTGCATTTAGAACGAACTGGTCTGATGGCGGGGCAGCAACAAGTCACCTTGAGCCGAGATCATATCAAAAAAGGCGAAATGGACATGTTCCGTGACTTTTTCTCTCAAGTATCCGGCGAGTCATTAACACAAGCGCAGCAAGCTGTGATGGATGAACTCCTGACTAAGCTACACAATGAGGAGCGCTAAGCATGAGACCACTTAGCCTTTCCATGTCAGCTTTTGGCCCCTTTGCATCGACGCAACAACTTGATTTTACGGCCTTAGGGACTAATCCGTTATTTTTGATTAATGGACCCACTGGTGCGGGTAAGACGACCTTGCTCGATGGTATTTGCTTTGCCCTCTATGGCAAAACCACAGGTAATGAGCGTGAAGGCAGCCAGATGCGCTGCGATATGGCCGATGATAGTGTGCTAACAGAAGTCACTTTTAGTTTTCAGTTGGGTAATAGCAGTTATCGTATTCGCCGTGTGCCAGAGCAAGACAGAGTTAAAAAAACGGTGACGGCTCAACGGTGCAGAAGCCCGAAGCTCAGTTATATAAGATAGACGCCGAGGGTAATGAAAGTTTGCTTGTAGCGAGCAAAGTCTCAGAGGCAACCGCTGAGATTGAAGCCTTAACTGGCCTCGATGTGGAGCAGTTTCGCCAAGTGATGGTGTTGCCGCAGGGAAAATTTCGCGAATTGTTAATGGCAGACTCTAAAGCCAGAGAACTGATATTTAGTCAGCTATTTCAAACACATATATACCGACGCATTGAAGATTCCTTAAAAAGTAAGGCTGCAGATATCCGCGCCTTAGTGAAAGATCAACGCAGTCGCCGTGATGGCATTTTACAAAGTGCAGGTTTAGCATCCGATGACGAGCTTAGCTGTGAATTAGCCAAGCTTACGCCAGAACTTGAAACAGCCCAAAGTGCGAAAGAACAGGCATTACAGCAGCAACAATGGGTGATAAAAACCAGCGATGCCGCCCAGCATTTATTGGCCGAATTTGCGCAGTTTGATGCCTTAACTCAAACGGTTGCTGCGCTTGATGCACAGCAAGAAAACATGGCTGCGCAAACCTATAAACTGAATTTGGCTAAACAGGCGCAGCACATGGCACCCATGCTTGAGGTGTTTGTGGCTCGTGAGCAGGAAGCCAAGGCGGCAAGTCTTGCCCTTGATCATGCGAAAACAGCATTAATCCATGCTAAACAAGCCTTCGATAACGCAGAGCTTAAGGCCGCTGATTTGCCCGTGTTGGAAGCGTCGTTACTCGAACAGGAACAGGTTAAACAGCAACTGAATGCGTTAGGACCGCAGCTTAGGGAATTGGATAGGCTTAATAAAACCCTCGAACAAGAGCAAGCGCAGCTAATTAGCGCGAAAACACAACTTCAGAACAGCAAACATGAGTTAACCACCGTAGTCCAAAAACGCCGTGAATTAGAGTCCGCTTTGCCGCAACTACAGGCCAACAGCGAAACTCGCCTCTCATTGCAACAAGCGCACCAGCAGCAACAGCAATTATTGTCGACTTATCAGCAATGGCAACAAGTGGTGGCAAGGGTATCGTCGACACAGGCAAAACTTGTTGAGGCTAAAGTCAAAGGGCAACAACTCAGTGCTCAGCATCAGCAAGCACAGGTTGCATATAAAGCCTTATTGTTGACTTGGCATCAAGGACAGGCCGCTATTTTAGCGCGGCAATTACAGCAAGATGAACCTTGCCCTGTTTGTGGTAGCCAAACACATCCACAGCCAGCACAAAGCCAAGAGCCACTCCCAAGTGATGAAGTGCTGCAATTAGCACTAGAGGCTGAAACGAATGCCCAAGAAATCCTGAGCAAAGCCAGAGCGGAATATCGTGGACTACAAACGCAGTTAGAAACTTTGCAACAGCAAGCACAAGATCTCGCGGTCCAATTGGGCACTGCGGTTGATATTCCTTTAGATGAACATACGCATACTTTGTCGCAATACGCTTTCTCACTCACTCAAGCGGAGCAAGCCCATCAGCAGTTACAGCTGTTACAGCAAGAGATTGCATTGTTGCACGCACAGGAAACGCATCTACAACAAAAGCTAGAGCAAGGACAAACACACGACAGTGCACTGCAATCTAAAGTGGATATATTGCAGGGGCAGTTAGCACACATGCAGCAAAGTGTTCCATCTGCACTTACAACGCTTGAGGCCTTAACTGCAGCAATAGCGCAAAATCAGCAAAGTATTAGCCAAATTAAGCAACAGATTACTAGTGTTAGGGATCTCCAACAACAGACTGGCCAATCTTTTGTTGCGGCTAAAGCGGCACTTAATGGTGCTGAAAATGCTGCTGAGGCGGCATTAGCCCAGCAAACGCGTGCACAGCAGCAACTCAATCAGCAATTAGTCGTAGCAGGTTTTGCCGATCAACAGGCCTTATTTGAGGCCATGCTCGATGAAGAACAACAGCGTGCATTAGCCAGCGAGATTGAGGCTTACCAGCAGCGCAGTGCTTTGACCAAGGCCCAGTGTGAACAGTTAGCGCTTAAGCTTAAAGATAAAGTGCCACCTGATAGCATTAAGCTCGCTGCCGAGCTTGAGTCGGCGCAGCAAGCATTACACGCTGCCGAGCAGGCATGGCAGCTGCTTCACACCCGCACAGTATTACTGATGCAAACCCAAACCCAGCTGAGTATTGCCGATGCAAAAGCTAAGGTTTTGGAAGATGAATATGCGGTTATCGGCACCCTTGCAGATGTCGCTAATGGAAATACAGGTAATAAGATCAGCCTGCAACGTTTTGTGTTAAGCGTACTGCTCGATGATGTGCTGTTGGAGGCAAGCCACAGGTTACATCTGATGAGCAAAGGGCGTTATCGTTTATTGCGTAAGGAAGATAGGGCCAAGGGCAACAAAGCGTCAGGGCTCGAATTGGAAGTAGAAGATGCTTACACCTCCAAAGTGCGTCCTGTGGCCACATTAAGTGGTGGAGAAAGTTTTATGGCTGCATTATCGATGGCGCTTGGTTTATCCGATGTAGTACAAGCCTATGCCGGTGGTATTAAACTCGATACTTTATTTATCGATGAAGGCTTTGGTAGTTTAGACCAAGATTCTTTAGAGCTGGCGATTCGCACTTTAATGGATTTGCAATCCTCAGGCCGGATGATAGGGGTGATTTCCCATGTTTCAGAGATGAAAGAGCAGATAAATACCCGTATTGATATACATAAAACCTCACATGGGAGTGAAATGACGATAGTTTTGCCTTAGTTCAATAAGATGACGACTTTTTATCTGTAACGTATTGTTATTAAAGATTAATAAACATTTGTTTTTGTTTGTTTAACATCTTGATGAAGTCATCATAATCACTTTAAAGTGCTAAGTAGCGCATGTTTTTCATTAATTGTGCAACTAAAGAGTAAAATACCGTTTGTCATAATCGGTTTTTTGATATAAGTTGGGGAAATTCGGGCTTCCCGCTACAGTAATGGTTCAAGATATAACGCCAAAAAGATAACGAAAGGTGAAAGCGTTGCAGACAGGCAAACCCAATTTGATCAATTTTTCGCAACCCCGTTTGCAGAATTTATCATCAACTCATAAGAATATTCTATTAGTGGGCGGTTTATTGATCGGTGCAGCTATGCTATTACCGAATAATAACCATGTCGTGCCAACAACTCAGCGTATCCCTGTCGTTCTTGATATTGAGAATATCTTACCTCAGACTTCTGAATCTATTGAACAAGCTGCTATCATAGATAATACGCCTGATTTTGAGCGTATTATCGTTTCTGGAGATACCCTAAGCGGTCTATTTTCAAAAGCAGGTGTTGATCATCAAACTATGTATAGGGTGTTGGAAGCCGATCTCAATATTCTTGCCCTTGATACCTTATTACCTGGTAACCGAATCCAGTTTTGGCTGGATAATGATGGGCAATTACAAAAGTTAGAGTTGTATTTTAATGCGGCACGCCAAGTCGTATTTACTCGTTATGAGGATGGCAGCTTTAACGTTGAAGAAGTCAACGTAGAAGGTGTTTGGCAAAATCGAATTTTAACAGGTGATATTAAAGGTTCATTTTACGTATCAGCACAAAAAATGGGGTTAGCTGCTGCGGATATTCAACGTATTGAAGATTTACTCAAAGAGAAAGTCAATTTCGCGCGTGACTTGCGTGCAGGCGATAAGTTTTCTGTTTTGGTAAATGATCAATATGTTGAAGGTGAAGCGACAGGAAGCAGCCAGATATTGGGCGTAACAATTAAAACTGGCCGTTCTGAAGTGAGTGCTTTTCAGCATACTGATGGTAGTTATTATGATGCGAAAGGGCAGAGTTTGGTTCGTGCATTCCAGCGTATTCCATTAGCTAAACAACCTCGTATGAGTTCTCGTTTTAATGCCTACCGTAAACACCCTATTACTGGTCGAATTTCTCCTCATAATGGTACGGACTTTTCAGTGCCTATTGGTACTAAGGTGATTGCACCGGGTGATGGCGTTGTCAGCTTAGTAACGGATCATCAATTTGCAGGTAAATATATTGTTATCGAACATGGTGGTAAATACCGTACCCGTTATTTACATCTTTCCAAATCCCTTGTACGTAAAGGTCAGCGAGTGACTCGAGGACAAGTGATTGCTTTATCAGGTAATACTGGCCGTTCAACGGGCCCACATTTGCATTATGAGTTCCATATTAATGGTAAACCAGTTGATCCTATGAAAGCGGATATCCCAATGTCTAGTCAATTAGCAAATCAAGAACTGAGAACCTTTACAAATTTGGTTAAGAGCCGCCAAGCTTTAATGGATTTAGGTTAATCATGCTAGTTTGATACTGTTGATATCGGATGAATTGAGACATAAAGTTTAATCCGGATTACAATAACGTAAAGCTCACTTATGCCGATGAAATAATATATTTCATCGGCATTTTTATTTTAGAGGTTCAATATAATACGGTAAAAATTGAGTATTCTCATTAAGTCAATCTGTCTATCTCTTACAATGGCAATAATGAAAAAGAGGAAACAAATTGTTATAGGCAGTTTAGTGAGATTATATGACTTATAGAATGCAAACCCATCAATATAAATCTGGTTTAAAACCGTTTTTACAATATAAGTTATTGTACGTAGCGACTAACTTGCTTGGCGTCGATGAATGGCTTTTAATGCGCACTTACAGAGTTTTCCTTTAAGTGCCGGACACCCACTACATGGAGATTTTTTATAGGGATGTAATGCAAAGCTACGTCCAGAGGGTTGAGGTGTAAGGCGTCTAATAATCACTGGTGATGATAATTTCGCATCGTTTGCGGCAATAAACGTCATCTTAGCGAGCTTTAGTTGCTTTTTTAAGATTGATTTATCGAGAGCGTCTATGGGGGGCTCTGAGATATGTGCAGCTAATAATTTAGCGATGTGTTTACGAAGTACTTTTTTACTTTGTATGTTCTCTTTATCAATGATATCAACAATAAAATTCGGCCTTATTTGGTGATATGTCAATTTTGCGCGTGCGCTTGTTAATTTAGCCTGCCTCTTTAGTATCTTTTTTGCTTGTTTTTTACACCATTTATCAAGCAGCTTATCAATTTGACGCTTTTTCATATCATATCGCTTCTTTACTAAAGTGACTTTATGAGTCTAAATGAAAATTATTATCAGTCAAGTGGGCGGGTGTTTATAAGCGCTAAATTGTTTACAGATTAAGCAGAATAAGGGGATATGTTAGCGTCGATACAAGTTAATAATAAGCGTAAATCAAACTCAAACTGGTGATAATCCGGCTCCATATGGATGCACAAATTATAGAAAGCTTTGTTGTGATCTTTTTCTTTTAAATGGGCTAATTCATGTACGACGACCATACGCAACAAAGGCTCTGGTACACGCTTTAAACGCGAAGAAATGCGAATTTCGTTCTTCGCTTTGATTTTATTGCCTTGAACTCGTGCTACATAGGAATGCAAGCCAAGTGCATGATGACTAATGTTAATTTTATCGTCAAAAATCACTTTTGATAATGGTGATGATTGACGTAGAAAACTGTTTTTTATCTCTTGGGTATAGTCATAGAGCGCTTTGTCACTACGAATATCATGGATTTTAGGGTGACGACGCAAAAGTACATTTGGTAGGGTACCTGCATCGAGTAGCTGTTGCACTTGGTCTTGGATATCAGGACTGTAGCCGTTGAGGTATTTTAATGATTGCATAAGTTTCAAGGCTCCGAAGCGGATCGGAGCCCAAATTGTAATTATACCTTACCGAAAATATGGCGATTTTGCTGAGCGTAAGCGGCTTCAAAAGCAGCTTGTTGTACCCGTTTAAGATCTAAACTGTCAAAATCCACTTGGGGAGGATTGCGTTTATTTTGTTCTTTAATGGTCACGGGTGATAACAGATGGACGGGTATATCGCCTAATTGGATGGCAGCTTCTAACTTAAAGCTGGTGGCAGAACCAGCCAATTTACCTTTTTGTTCACGTTCGATGATAACAACTTCATCGACCTTATAATCTTGCATGAGTTTATGAAAAGCAAAATGAAAGTCACGTATAGCCTCGGTAGTTGATGATTGCGAAACACTGAAGGATACCTTACGGCATTCAGGGACATTAAATGTTTCACCTTCATAGCTCAATAGACTGATGATGGCCTCGCCACCTTTTAACTCAACACCACAAACTCTCATGTTACACCTTCAAAATATCAATAATAGCGTTATTGTCGCTGGAATTTAGAACAATGCGCGAATCACTTCCGCTCATTGATGGTTCTAGTTAATAGTCTTGAGCATAACAGCATCAACACTATCAATATTAATTTAAAAATTAAACTTCTTCAGTATCATTATCTTGCAGTAAAGGGACTGTGGGCTTTCTACGCATTGGTGCATCGCCAATATCGACCCCAGTAATAAAACGTTTATCCCTAGACGGTGGGGCTTTAACCGCTTTAGCTTTGGTTTTTCCAGCAGAAGTGCTGGTTTTTGCAACACGCTTGATTGGCGTTTGCTTAGATAGCTCTTTTAAACCGCTGAATTTTGCTTCTAAACCCGGAATAACACTGATTTCAAATGTTTTTCTGAGGAATATTTGGACTTTCTTGAAGTTATCCCAGTCTTTGGGGCCAACTAGGGATATCGCGTCGCCTTTTGCGCCAGCTCTGCCAGTTCGACCGATACGATGTACGTATTCTTCGGCAAATTTAGGCATATCAAAGTTAATTACTAATGATACATTGAGTAAGTCAAGACCACGCGATGCAACATCGGTCGTGACGAGGATTTGCTGTTGGCCACGGGCGAATTGATCCATGATTTGGTTACGTGCAGCTTGCTTTAAGTCGCCACTCAGTGCCGCAGTCGCAAATCCTTGGGTCGATAATTTTGCCGCTAATCGCTCGGTATCGGGGCGGGTTGCGGTAAAAACAATCACTTGTTTGTGAGTTTCATCCTGAAGTAAGCGAGTCAGCAGGGCTTCTTTATGATCTAAATGATCGCAAAGAAAAATACGCTGATGAATGTCATTGTGCTCGCTATGGGATGCATCAATTGCAACATGTGCAGGATTTTTAAGCAGTGTAGCTGCAATATCATTGATTTCACTGTGATCTAATGTGGCGGAGAACATTAAGGTTTGGCGACGTTTATGATCAGCGGCTTCATTGATCGTTTTAAGCTGTGGTGCAAAACCTAAGTCTAACATACGGTCTGCTTCATCAAGGATTAATAGTTCTAATCCATTGAGGAACAAATGTTTTTGCTCTAAATGATCGGCAATGCGTCCAGGTGTCGCCACGATGAAATGGGGCTCTTTTGCTAATGCTTTAGCTTGATCATTAAAATTCTCCCCCCCAAGTACACTAATCGCCTTGTACTGAGTGTTGGCCACCAGTAAGCGAAGCTGACTATAAACTTGGTGAGCTAATTCGCGTGTCGGTAATAAAATCAATACCCTAGGATCGCGTTTACTGAGTGAGCGGGTGGATATAACTCTTTGCAATGCTGGCAGCAAAAAGGCCAAGGTTTTACCCGAGCCTGTTTTTGACGAAGCCATTAAATCTTTACCTGCCAATGCGATAGGCAGTGCTTGTTCCTGGATGGCGGTGGGTGCGGTGATCCCCATATGTTTTAAGCTTTGTAAAAGACGCTGGTCCAGAGAAAAATCGGTAAATTGCAAAGGTATATCCCCAAAAACGTAGTAAGGGCAGATTATAGCCTTAAAGGGCTGTTCTCAGCTATCCACATTGATAATTATCTCGGTTTAGTACCATTTTGAGAAAAAACAGCGTGGGATAGTTTCACTCAGTAGCATTATTTTGCATTGACATTACAACCTCTTAATTATGTGTATTTCACCATTGACAGCCGATGTGATGGAAACTTAGGTTATTCTGTGTATCGGTCAGTAAAGAGGAAGCATTTTATGGTAAGGGGAACGTCACCCACTATTGGTATTGCCTTAGGTAGTGGAGCGGCAAAAGGGTGGGCACATATTGGTGTATTAAATGGACTAGCGGCTATGGGGGTTAAGCCTGATAAAGTTGCGGGCTGTTCTATAGGGGCGTTAGTTGGTGCCGCATACGCCCATGACCATTTACCTGAACTTGAAGAATGGGTGCGAAGTTTTTCCAGTTGGGATGTTTTAGGATTAATGGATATTCGTTGGCGAAAAGGGGGCTTGATTGGTGGCGATAAAGTCTTCGATGTTCTGCAATCCCGTATTGGTGATGTGAAGATTGAGGAGCTTAATCGTCCGTTTGCTGCTGTGGCAACCGATTTATATTCAGGACAAGAGATTTGGTTTCGCCATGGGGATTTACGCCAAGCGGTTAGGGCTTCTTGTTCTATGCCCGGTATTCTAGCACCCGTTCGACAAGGTGAACGCTGGTTAGTGGATGGTGCTGTGGTAAATCCTGTTCCTGTGTCGGTGAGTCGTGCAATGGGGGTCGATATTGTGATTGCCGTTGATTTAAATGGATATCATCCCGGACGATTACAGGTTTTGCCTGTTAATATGACAAGTCATAAGGCCACTCAAGGAGAAATGGATTTGCCCGCTAGACAGGATACGGGATTTATGGATTTATTTGCCCGTGGCAGAGAATATGTGAGTAGTTTGACGGATAAGTTTTCCCTTGGTACCAAATCTAATCCGGGCATGATTGCTGTGATGTCGCAATCAATGGGTATTTTAGAGCAAAGGCATAAGCGATCGCGTTTAATGGGTGATCCTCCCGATATTTGTATCGTACCCGAAGTGGCCGAGATAGGAACAATGGAGTTTCATCGTGCCAGTGAGGCGATTGCCGCTGGTGAAGCTGCTGTCGCGAAAGTGGCTCATTTGATTGAAGCGGCATTATGGCGGGGAAACGAGCATAGAGAATGAATTATTGATACATTATTTTACAACTCATTGTTTGGCCTATTTTTTGCTTAAATTGCAAATCACTTATCGACGCCGAAGTTTTGACAATGAATTCAATTTTAAACACTCTGAGCCTAAATCGTAGCAGTGCTAGCATCATTGATGCTTATGGTGTAAACAGCCAAAAGGCTAGCACAACCAAAACGGATGCTAGTGCTGAAACGACACAAACCCAATCGAGTGTGACTAAGTCAGACCAAGCAAGTTCTGATGAGATTGCCTTATCCCCACGAGCACTACGGGCTCAAAAAATTCAGGCAATGTCGAAGGATTTTTTTGCTGACGGCAAATTCAGCGTTGCCGATATTCCTGCACTAGTTTCTCGATTACAACAGGACGGTATTTTATCCGATTCACAGGTAGAGCGTTTATCTCAAAATGGTATTAAAGTGCCGAGTAAGGAGACGCCAAGCAAACAATCACTGCAGGATTTTTTGGATGATGAATTAAAAACACTCGCCAAAAATTCACCTAATAGCTCACTCATCAACACCTTAGTCGATGCAAAAAGTATGCTGTCCAATATGGATGATGCCCAGTCGCCAGTATTAGCACAAAAAGCCGCCAAGGTATTTGGGCAATTAACAGAGTATATAAACTCTGAACCGCCTATGACCGACAAGCAAAAACAACTTTGGCAAGGGCTTAAATCAACCATGCAAGTAGCGTCATCACTTGGGGCTCAGCAATCTGCATCTGGTCAATTAAGTAGCTATTTAGCATTAGCAAAACGTTAATTAAAAAGTGAATAACTGTGAGCAGAGCCGGTATGTTATCAACTTCTGTGCAATAGCCTGCTTTATGACTTAGGTCAAGGTGTGATGCTCAGATCATTGGGCTTTGCTACAGTTCTTATTTGTTCTTTTCTTCTATCCTAGAAACTATGATCTGGATCATGGAAGTTTCAGCATCGATACCGCTTAATACGCTATATATTGTGCTTATAGATTATTTAATCACTATATGTAGTGTTAATTTTAATCGGGATGGAGAGGAACTGAACAATGCCAGTCGTGATCAAGCGGGATGGTTGCCGCACACCTTTTGATGAGACAAGGATAAGAGATGCAGTGATGGCCGCTGCAAACTCGGTTGGGATAGAGGATGAAGACTATGCTGCGACTGTTGCTGCTTGTGTCAGTCAACGTGTTGCCTCATTAACCGAAGTTGATATTCATCATTTGCAAGATGCTGTTGAAAACTTGCTAATGGAAGGCCCTTATAAGTCATTAGCTCGAGTGTATATTGAATATCGCCATGACAGGGATATTTGTCGCGAAGCGACCAGTAAATTAAATTTAGAGATCCGTGGTCTAGTTGAACAGAGTAATGCCGCGCTGCTAAATGAAAATGCCAATAAAGACTCAAAAGTTATTCCAACGCAACGTGATTTACTGGCTGGCATCGTGGCTAAGCATTATGCCAAGAGTCATATTCTGCCAAAAGACGTTGTGGCAGCCCATGAAGCGGGTGAAATCCATTACCACGATCTCGATTACTCGCCATTTTTCCCGATGTTTAACTGCATGCTCATTGATTTGGCGGGGATGCTGACCCATGGCTTTAAAATGGGTAATGCCGAGATTGAAACTCCAAAGTCAATTTCTACCGCGACCGCAGTCACTGCGCAGATCATCGCCCAAGTCGCGAGCCATATTTATGGCGGTACGACCATTAATCGCATTGATGAAGTGTTGGCCCCTTTCGTGGCAAAAAGTTATGACAAACACTACCAAGTCGCGTTGAATTGGCAGATTAAAGATGCCAAAGCATTTGCTACTGCTCAAACTGAAAAAGAATGCCATGATGCCTTTCAGTCCCTTGAATATGAAGTGAATACTTTACACACGGCCAATGGGCAGACACCATTTGTCACCTTTGGGTTTGGCTTAGGAACTTCTTGGGAATCACGCCTCATTCAGCAATCTATGCTCAAAGTGCGTATGGCTGGTCTCGGTAAAAATCGTAAAACCGCCGTATTTCCAAAGCTGGTGTTTGCCATTCGCGATGGTATTAACCACAAGGCAGGAGACTGCAATTACGATGTAAAACAAATGGCACTCAAATGCGCGAGTATGCGTATGTATCCCGATATTCTCAACTATGAACAGGTTGAAAAGGTGACGGGATCATTTAAAACTCCAATGGGTTGTCGTAGCTTTTTAGGTACTTATAAGGAAAATGGTGAGTTAGTCCATGAAGGGCGAAATAACCTCGGTGTGGTGAGTCTTAACTTGCCCCGTATCGCCTTAGAAGCCAATGGTAATGAGGCCGAGTTTTACCGTATTTTAGATGAACGCCTATTACTTGCCCGCAGAGCATTAGATACACGTATCGAACGCTTAAATGGCGTAAAAGCACGAGTGGCACCGATTCTTTATATGGAAGGGGCTTGCGGTGTGCGTTTACGTGCTGATGACGATATTGCGCAAATTTTCAAAAATGGTAGAGCATCGATTTCATTAGGTTACATTGGATTACATGAAACCATTAATGCGCTCTATGGCACTCAATCCCATGTGTTTGATAGTACTGAATTACGGGAAAAGGCCATTGCGATAGTTGCCTATCTCAAGGCTGCGACTGATGCTTGGAAAGCAGAAACAGGTTATGGTTTTAGCTTATATAGTACGCCCAGTGAGAGCCTTTGTAGTCGTTTCTGCAAATTGGATGCGAAGCAATATGGTGTAGTGGCAGGCGTCACTGATAAAGGCTATTACACTAATAGTTTTCATTTAGATGTAGAAAAACACGTAAACCCTTATGACAAAATCGATTTTGAACAGCCCTATCCGGCAATTGCTAGCGGTGGGTTTATTTGCTACGGCGAATATCCCAATATGCAACATAACCTCGAAGCATTAGAAAATGTCTGGGATTACAGTTATAGCCGCGTACCTTATTATGGGACAAATACGCCTATTGATGAATGTTATGACTGTGGTTTTACTGGGGAATTTAGCTGTACAAGTAAAGGGTTTACTTGTCCGAAATGTGGTAACCATGAGCCAAGCAGAGTGTCAGTCACTCGCCGTGTTTGTGGTTATTTAGGTAGCCCAGACGCAAGACCATTTAACCATGGTAAGCAGGAAGAGGTAAAACGTAGGATCAAACACTTGTAACCATCTTGCATTATTCTTCTGTTAAACTGACCTTGGAACGCAGTACGAGAATACCCTGCTGCGTTGCGTGTTTTAGTCTAAATTGGCTCAAGGTGTTGAACCTAGGACTGAGTTCATGAATTATCACCAATATTATCCCATCGATGTGGTCAATGGTCCGGGAACCCGGGCAACCTTGTTTGTTTCAGGCTGTGAGCACCAGTGTCGTGGTTGCTATAATCAAAGTACTTGGGATGTGCGATCTGGTCATCCTTTTGATAAAGCAATGGAAGATCGTATTATTGCGGATCTTAATGATAAGCGCATTGTTCGCCGAGGCCTGTCACTTTCCGGGGGCGATCCTTTATTGCCCGCTAATCTTGAGGCGGTATTAGCCTTAGTTAAACGGGTCAAAGCCGAATGTGAGAATAAAGACATTTGGCTATGGACAGGTTATGTACTTGGTGACCTATCTGAACAGCAAAAGGCTGTGCTTACTTACATTGATGTGCTGGTTGATGGAAAATTTGAACAAAGTTTAGCGGATCCAAGTTTACCATTTCGAGGTAGCAGTAATCAGATCATACGTTTGTTATAAAAGCGGTAACGAGGATCTGCAACTTGCTGTTATAATCCCAAGCCTTGACACAGATGCTAGCATAATTAGGCTAAGATTTTACTGTGGCTAACATAGGTAATTTAAGGTAACAGAATGAATTTAAAGCAAGAACTGCAGCAGCTTAATGATAAGCTAGATAAATTTCGTCGTAAACTTGCTGCGGCTGAACAACGAGGTGATGAGGCTGTTATTGCTCAGTTCAAACGCGAAATCGCTGCAGTCACTAAGCAAATTAGCAGTGTAAAAGGCCAACATACACGCTTATTGCATAAGCAGGGAGATGATATTAAACATCTGCCTTTTCATCGAGCGTTGACTAAAGCAGAACAAGCGGACATGGGGCAATTGAAAAAGTCCGTTAAGGGTCTGGTTGTGGTTCACCCAATGACGGCACTCGGCCGTGAGATGGGATTAACCGAAGTGACGGGTTACGCTCCTGCGAAGTTTTAAGACTCAAGATACGTAAATCTGGCACGAGTAAATAGGGGAGAACAAGTATAGATTCGAGTGTCGATGATATGCTACTTCCCTCATTGTCAGGTCGGCAATCAGATATAATCAAACCTGATTTATATTGCAGTTGATTGAATGGATTGCCCAAGACACTTTAAAATACGGTGCTCGTTGCTTAAGAGCCTAACTTAGTTTTGTTTTTAGGGATGTTTCTTCGTCTCATGGAATGAGAGTTGTCGTTAAGGTTATGTCATGT
The DNA here is from genome assembly GCF_016406325.1 of Shewanella putrefaciens. Classification (NCBI taxonomy): domain Bacteria; kingdom Pseudomonadati; phylum Pseudomonadota; class Gammaproteobacteria; order Alteromonadales; family Shewanellaceae; genus Shewanella; species Shewanella putrefaciens. The sequence continues at coordinate 1,655,967 of NZ_CP066370.1, forward strand.
CGATAAAATATGTCGCGACGTCAAAGTTACCCACTCCTTGGGGTGTGTTTGCTATGCATGGTTTTGAAGATACAGAAACAGGCAAAGAGCATGTCGCACTCACCTTTGGAACACTTAGTGCTGATGAGCCTGTTTTAGGCCGTATCCATTCAGAATGTTTGACTGGTGATGCGCTATTTAGCCTGCGTTGTGACTGTGGTTTTCAGCTACAAACGGCTATGCAAAATATTGCCGAAACAGGTTGCGGTTTTATTTTATATTTACGTCAAGAAGGCCGTGGAATTGGCTTGTTGAATAAGATCCGCGCCTATGAGTTACAAGATAAAGGTGCAAATACGGTTGAAGCAAACGAGCAATTAGGTTTTCCTGCGGATATGCGTAAGTACGATATGATCAAACCCATGCTTGAGCAGATTGGTGTGAAGCACGTACGTTTAATGACCAATAATCCGCGCAAAGTCAAAGCGATGAAAGAGTTTGGTATAGAAGTCGTTGAACGAGTTCCTCTGCAAGTGGGCAAAAACCGTTATAACGAAGCCTATTTAAAAACCAAATCCACAGAGCTAGGCCATATGATGTCCGAATATCATTTTGTAGATGAAGACTAAGTGTTTTGAGCTAATAACTGGTTAAGTCATATAAACTAGGATGGTTTAAGTCAATTGAGCCCTTTTTTTAGCCGGTTATACTTAAAAAATTTACCTGTGTCGGCGTGGCTATTAGGGAGCCTTATTCCTAATGTGACGTTGGCGCAGGCCTATCTATCAGAGCAAGATTTCATCCCTTCTTCACCAACGAGCAATCATTTAGCCGCAGAAAATCAGAGTAATCCTAATTCTGTATATGCTTTTGGTAGCTACCTTGGCACAGGGGTTTATCGAGCGGCAGAACAAAATGCTACGGTTGTGAGCGTTCCGCTTTCCTTCGATTTTCAAAAAGACAATGACAGCCAAACATGGCTACGCTTGCCTCTCTCCTTTGGTTTTTTTGATTATTTAGCCCAAGATCTCACCGAAGGTGAATTTCCTTCATCCGTTGGGACTATGACGGTCACTCCAGGTGTTGAGCACCATTGGCAGGCAAGTGAAAACACGCGTATGGAGGCCTATTTTGATGTGGGTTTTGGAACAAACTTCGATACCAGTGAGAATGTGGCAATTTTAGCGACAGGTATAAGTACCTTATATGATTTTACTCTGGGTGGAGAAGAGAGTGTTTGGGTATCGAGATTACATTTTGCTGGCTATAGTGAACGAGTTGGTCATCTCACAGACCAATTTGCAGTACTACAAACTGGTATTGATATAGGGCTTTCACCTCGTTGGCAATGGCAAAATATCCAAGTTCAACCCAGACTATTTGTACTCGGTTATTGGTATTTTAATGCACTCAATTTCAGTAGTGATAGTGAACAGGATACGGTCGTTTCGGGGAGTTATGAACTGGGTGCGACCTTTGCTTTTTCTAAGCCTATAGGTGCAGATTTACTCAGTATCGACCGAATTGGCTTAAGTTATCGCACAGGTGATGGATTAAGCATTTGGCGTTTATTATTTAGTTTTCCTATTTAATATTAATCCAGTTCTAATTCACTTCTACACACTTGAAACCCCGTCAAAGCGCTAAAAAGTTAACATCTTAACCGCTATTTTTTAAACATAGCTATTACCCTGCCGATTTCTGTGTATCCCGCATCTTCTTATCCATTAAGACAGCTATTTGACTACTAAGCTGTAATATTTGCTCTTGGATCAGCTTGCGTTGTTGCTCAGCCGCTTCTGAATTATCACCTTCAAGCTTTGCTAGCATTTCTTGCAAGGCTTTTATCTGCTCTTTTATCCGTTCGATTTGTTGATCAATTGGAGAGGTGGCTTTTTCTGATTCAGCGGCTTCGGCTTGTTGTTTTTTCTCTGCGTTACTTTCTCTTAGTGCGGAGCCAAAATCGGTGGCTAAAGCCGTACGACCAGCATTGGAGATTGATACAGTATCTTGGCTGCTATTCTCTTCAGTGCTATCTGTCGTGGCGGCAGATGATGTTGGAGATATGGCAATATAAGCACTGGATACGGGTTTAAATATAGTGCCACTTGCCGCATTGTTTAATCCATTAATATTCATCGAGGGCTCCTAATTACGCCTGATATGACAAGACTCAACTTGGTATCGGCAGGGAATTAAGATACTAAAGTCATTTTTTATGCGCAACATAATCGTTAAGAAGGTAGCCCTGATGTAATAAGGGCCAAAGCTAGAAATAAAGTGACAGCGACTTAGTTTTTCTTACCCCATATGTGGCTGTTGATATCATCAGTAGGTTGAGACTTATTTTGTACAGATGTTTTTATAGTCTGCCCTTGATTGGCCGAATGAATCTTGTTCGCTTTTTTAGGAGCAGTAGCGGTTACATTTTTCGGTGGGGGTAAAGGTAGCTTATTGGCTTTTAGGTATAAGTATTCTACTTTCTCCCTTGCCCAGTCGGTTTTTCTTAAAAAACGCAGGCTAGATTTAATGCTGGGATCATGGGTAAAACAACGGATTTGTATTCTCTCACCTAATTCTTCCCAGCCGTAACGCTCGACTAAATCAGTCACTATGGTTTCGAGTTTAATGCCGTGTAGTGGGTTATTTGCTTGAGTCATATTCTGTATATTGCAATGAACTATGGTCGAGATTATAACAGTTTTATAGGCAGAATTAGAGGCGTATTTGCTAACATAAAAACAGGCACTGTAATAGTGCCTGTTTAGTATTATCCATTTAGACGTGAAGCGATAAACTTAGGCTTCGTCTGGTAGTTCTGACTCGTTATCAATTTCACCTTTACCTTTCATTTTCACTATCAGTAGGCCAGTGATGACTAAGGTTGAAATTACGCCCGCAACGGTTGATAGGGTCATTGGCAAACCCGCACCTAAGGTGGCTGAGTTTAGCAGGAAGGTGATAACCACGGTTGTCATAAACATTGCTGGAATTGTTGTGATCCAGTGCAGTTTATTATGGCGTAATAGGTAAGCAGAAGCCGTCCATAACATTAATACTGCCGTCGCTTGGTTTGCGACGCCGAAGTAACGCCAAATCACACCAAAATCGACTTGAGTCAGCATGCCACCAATAATAAACAATGGGATAGCTAACACTAAGCGTTTTGGCAGCGCAACTTGTGGCATTTTAAAGAATTCAGCCAAGATCAGGCGAGCTGAGCGGAAGGCCGTATCACCAGAAGTAATAGGTAGAATAATGACACCTAGGATTGCCATAAAGCCACCAACTGCACCGAGTAAACCCGTAGAGGCTTCATATACTACGTTGGCAGGATTACCGGCCATGCCAGTGCTAAGACCTTCTACACCACCGAAGTAGGATAGAGCAATTGCACACCATAGTAATGCAATGATGCCCTCACCAATCATGGCACCAAAGAACACGAAGCGGCCATTGGTTTCATTTTCGACACAACGTGCCATTAGCGGCGACTGGGTTGCATGAAAACCGGAAATCGCGCCACATGCGATAGTGATAAACAATGCAGGCCAAAGTGGCATATCTTTAGGGTTTAAGTTTTGGAAGAAATCTCCTGCTTGTACATTAGGCAGTAAAGTATGCTCGCTTGATAAAATAATCGCGAAGGCAAGACCAAATGACATGAAAAACAGTAGCGCACCAAAGAAGGGGTACAGGCGGCCGATAATTTTATCTACGGGGACAACGGTAGCGATCAGATAATAACAGAAGATAATACCAACGAAGATGCTGACATCCCAGCCTGTTAGCTTGCCTAGTAGCCCTGCAGGTGCAGAGATAAATACCACACCAACGAGCAACAATAGGATGATGGCAAATACATTCATAAAATGTTTTGCGCTCTTACCTAGGTATTTACCTGCTAGATTCGGGACGGATTGACCACCGTTACGGACTGACAACATTCCTGAGAAGTAGTCGTGTACAGCACCAGCAAAAATACACCCTATGACAATCCATAACATTGCTGCTGGACCATAGAGTGCGCCGAGGATAGGACCAAATATCGGACCAACACCAGCAATGTTCAGTAATTGGATTAAATAGACTTTACCCTTAGACATAGGTACATAGTCAACACCGTCAGTTTGAGTAAACGCAGGTGTTTGACGTTTAGCGTTGATACCGAAAACCTTTTCGACAAAAGCACCGTAAATAAAGTAACCGCCGATCAATAAACCGACACAGAGTAGGAACCACATCATTTTGTTATCTCCCCATTTGAGTTGCGAGGAGTGTAAACAAGTTGTTTACATAAAACAGTGCAATCTTACTTAGTGGTCGAAAATGTAGGGTTAGCGGCAATAGGATGGCTTGAGCGGTTTTTTGTCAACATCAGTCTTTAGATGGAGAGGTACGCTTGTGGGTTATTGGAAACCAAAAAGCTGTTTTAAACTCTTAAGATAACGGCGTGACACAGGCACTTTCCCCCCTGAATGTGTTGTGACTTCTGCTCCAGTATCCAATAATTCAATTTCAGCAATGGCCTTAGGTGCGATTAAGTACTGACGATGACAACGCACGAGTGGTGTTTTTTCTTCGAGTACTTTCAAGGTTAATTGGGTATGGACTTTGCCTTTTGTGCAAGCCACATGGATCCCACTTAAATCACTAAAGACATATTCAACATCCGCGATTGAGATGACTTTCAATTTGCTACCACTGTAGCAGGGCAGGTGCTCCAGACTTGTCGGAGCGATAGAACTCACGGCCTGTGGCGTGAGATTTTTACGCACATGTTTTAGTGTTTGGCAAAGTCGGTCGGCATCAATGGGTTTCAGTAAATAGTCAAAAGCATGATTATCAAAGGCCTTGACGGCAAATTCATCGTAAGCAGTGACAAATACAATTTTAGGTAGGTTATCGGGATCGAGCATAGCAATCAGCTCCATTCCAGAAATCCGCGGCATTTGAATATCAAGGAAAATAAGCTGAGGCTTTTCTTTGGCAATGATTTGTAATGCTTCTATTGCATTGCTGCATTGCCCTATGATTTCCAGATCGGCTTCTTGACTGAGAAGTTCGGTGAGTTCTTCACGAGCAAAAGGTTCATCATCAACAATTAAACAAGTGATCACGTATTGGTTTCCATAGGTTCAATTGGAAGGCGGATAATGACGCGAGTGTATACATCTCGCTCACATTCTACAGTTATGCCGTATTGTTCGCCAAATAGGTTTTGGATACGCTTATGGACTAAGCTCATACCCAGCCCTTCAGACCCCGAAGTCGGCTCATATAAACCAGCATTATCAGTAACATCTAGTTCTAAAATGTTGTTTTCCAATTTGCCTGTTACTTTAATTTGTCCTTGTTCAATCATATGAGATGTACCGTGCTTTACGGCATTTTCAATGATAGGCTGCAAGGTAAATGCAGGTACCTTACAGGGATATAAGGGTTCAGGAATTGCGATGTTGACCTGTAATTTATCAATAAAACGCGCTTTTTCAATAGTGAGATAGGATGCGATGTGATCTAACTCATCTCCAAGGGTAACTAGGCCTGTTGTACGCTTAAGATTAATACGCAAAAATTGTGATAATTGCTGTAATAGCTGTTTTGACATATCAGGATCGCGTTTGATAATGGCACTAATAGTATTGAGAGCATTAAACAAAAAGTGTGGATTAACCTGCGCTTGGAGCAATTTTAATTCGGCTTGAGTGAGTAAATTTTGTTGTTGCTCGAAGCGACCATATAGGATTTGATTCGATAATAGCCGTGCAATACCTTCACCTAACGTTCTATTAATATTCAAAAATAGCTTATTCTTAGGTTCATACAGTTTAATTGTACCTATAACTTCATTATCACTACGCAGTGGAATCACGAGGCTAGAGCCCAATTTACATTGACTTGAAATTGAGCAGGCATAGGGGGTTTCAACGCCATCGGCAAACATCACTTTATTCTGGTTAATGGCTTCTAGGGTTATTTGAGATGAAATAGGCGTCCCTGGAAGATGATGATCAGCTCCTATACCAATAAAAGCTAAGAGTTTTTCTCTATCTGTGATCGCAACTGCACCGACATTGGTTTCTTGGATCACAATCTGTGCAACTTTACCGCTACTTTCCTCATTAAATCCTTTAGAAAGTAAACCTACACTCCGCTCAGCAATTTTTAGGGCCTTGGTTGAAAAGCTCGAGGAAAGCTTATCAAACATGGTTTTTTGATCGCGGATCATACTCATAAATAGAGCCGCACCGATAGAGTTGACGAGTAACATAGGTGGTGCAATTTGGCGAACCAATTCCCATGCGGCGTTAAATGGGCTTGCAATCAGTAAGATAATACTCATTTGCATCATCTCTGCGTAAAAGGTGACTAAACAAACCAGCAGTGGATTATAGATAAGTTCACTTTTACCTGCTCTACGCAGATAAAAACCAATCATACCGGCAGACAATCCCTCCATCGTTGTCGATATGGCACAGGCAACATCTGTAAACCCTCCCATAGTATAACGATGCAGCCCACCTGTGAGTCCAACAAGAAAACCAGTAACTGGCCCCCCCAATAATCCACCGAGTACCGCTCCCATGGCACGAGTATTCGCAATTGCACCGGACGTTTGTTCACCAAAGTAGGTTGCCATAATGCAGAAACAAGAAAAAATCAGATAGATGAAAACCTTGTGGGGCAGCCGAGGAGAGGTCTCGGCAAAAAGCTTAAATAATGGGGTTTTACTGACTAAGTAAACGATCACTAAATACAGTGACATCTGTTGGGTCAGTAATAGGATCAAGGACATAATGGCTCACATTATCGTCACAGATGTCGGCGTACAGATTCAAATTGACAGTATGTGCGCGAGATCAGAGTTAAAATTTAACAGTTCGGATATAAAGAACAATATTAATTGCATCTTTTGGAGAGGGTATGTCCGATTCTGTTCACGGTCATGATGTTATGGCGCTGATGGTAGCCCATGGTGACGCTATTTTAAAGTCTGAATTGATTTCCCTGATGGCACAAACATTTGGTGAGTCTGCTCGCTATCATACTTGCAGTATTGAGGGATTAACTGCATCGGAGTTGATTGATTTTTTAGTGACTAAAGGTAAGTGCCAAGAAACTTTGCAGGGAATGACTGTTGTTGCAGGACGTCAATGTCATCACTGATTATCCTTACTAACTTGAAGTGTGTTCGAGCGTGTTGATATTTAGAGATTGAGATTAAATAACCCTAAGCATCACACGCTTTTGTCAGGTATCTTCTTCCTCTTTATTAATGAGTCGATATTGTTCATCTGTTGAACGATGGCTGAATTCGTCAATTAACATTCGCAGTAACCGCGACTTTGCAATTTTGGTTGCTTTTGAAAGGTTATCGAGCTGGGAGATACTGGTTTCTGTTAGGGTAAAAGTGGCATGTCGATATATTTTTACTGATTTTTTATTTAACCCTTGATTCCCCATTTTTGGGGCTGCAGTTAATTGACTCTCTTTACCCAAGGCGTAATTATTCGCATCTTCGATAAAATCATCCACAGAAATAGGGGTGATAATGTGTTTGGGTTTCTTGCGTTTAAGATCAGTTAAGCTCATAGCTATTTTCTGGTGGTAATGTGAATAATTCATCCACAATGGCACGAATTTCATCAGCGGCTTTTCCATCGGGTTCGATTTCGATGACAGAAGAGCCTTTTTCTTCACTATCATCATAAATGTTACGACAAAAAGTGACCGAGTTGAGTACCTTCAATCCAAAGGACTGTACAACTTCTTTGGCTTCTAAAATCCGCTTAAATTGTGTAGGAAGTGCAGGGCATTGCGTGAGCACAATAGTGGCAACCATTTTAGGATTGACCATTTTACAGGTGCTGAGCATATCTTCCATGTGGGGTAGCGTTTTAAGATCCCGCCTTTTGGGTCTTAAAGGGATCACAACATAGGCTGCGACTGACATCGCAGCGCGCATTGCAAGGTTATCTTGGCCACCACAGTCTACTATCACGTAATCGAATCGCTCATTTAAGCTGAGTAAATCGTTACGTATTTTCCCGTAGAGTTGAATACAGTTAATCGGGGGTAAACTTGGGTCATTATTTCTGGCTTGGATCCAATCTGAAGTCGTTCGCTGTGGATCGCAGTCAACCATAAGAACATTGGCTTGAGATTTTTGCTTGATATAAACCGCGATATTTTGTGCGAGACAACTTTTACCGCTTCCTCCTTTCTCTCCGCCTACCAGCAATATCATGGTGACATCCTCTGACTGAATCTTTGAATTAATTCAGTGTAGAACAGCCCCATGAACCCTGCATAGCTCGAATCAAATTAAAGTAATTGCATGGCAATATGATAGCTTTTCTCGTGGCATTGAGCGCAGCGACAGACTTGACCTTTTACGCTATTTTCTTCGGGAGTATGGGGATTGAAAGTGACCTCAACTAGCTCGCCGAGTGCGAAAGGATGTTTATAGTCAAACATGATACCCTTCCTCGCTAAGTCAATACAGACACCATCATCACAATGGCTAACGCCATCTTGATCGATCCAATTTAGGAGTACTCGTTCTGCTTCCATATCGACTCGCAGAGAGGCGCGTTTTTCTTCAAAGCCACTATGATGCTCACCCATAATTTAATTGCCTTGTAAATAATTGATCTTTGTAGAACTAGCATAATTGCTTTTTGGCAGAATACCAATGTGAAAGCGAGGTCTTTGGTGAGAGTTTTAAATAAGGACGGTAGTGCCACTGAATGGGGACAATGGCACTGACTCGGGTATGTGATTAGTTGTCGTATTCTTGATTTTTTGGGTAAGGCATTTTTAGTTGGCCCCAACGGATCACAATTACGGTTGCAGCTAAGATTAAGGTTGATAGTGAAATGGCTGCAATTCGCCAATCATCCATACTTTTCATATCCAAAATCAGATAACGCGCTAATGCTACGATAGCAATATACAGTGGCATCCGTACGGGTAATTTACCCGATTCAGCGTAGTTGGCCACCATAGCTAAGACTTCAAGATAAATAAACAGTAAGAGTAAGTCTGCGAGCGCTACCGCACCAGCATTAAAAATATGAACAATTTCCTGTCCAATTGCGACGACTGTTGCAATAGCAATAATGATTAATACGAAATGTTCTACGGCTTTAAGGCCTTTTGCCCCGTATTGACGATAAAATGGCATATAAACTCCCTACGCAATATTTTTATAAATAGTAACAGCAAAAGTGGGTTAATTAGGGAAAAGTGCGTGAATTCTCTGTGACTCAATTCACAAGATAGATATCGGCCACAGTATAAAGAGGTAGGCGTTAATCTATGGGGGCATAGAAAACATTAATGTACCAACAGAACACCGATAATGTTGAACTATTCAGGTATTTAATTTCTATCATCAAAAAGTATACAGGGAGCACAAATTTTAAGTAGTTAAGCTATCGATAGGAGTAAGTTAGCTATCAACGAAACTACTTATGTTGGCGTTTTTGCCATTTAAACATAATGGAATATTTCCACAAATTACTGATAAGCAAATAACCAATCGAAGAAAAAATTACACCTAATACCAAACAACCGACTAAAAACGCAGGGCCAATTGTTGTGAGTGATGACTCAATCCATTGCCAACTGGCTTCGAAGGCAAATTCCTGCGGGGCATGGTCTAAAATTTTTGCGCCCAATAAATAAGCACCATAAAACATCACAGGCATAGTGAGTGGATTCGTAATCCATACTAATGCAACGGATACGGGGATATTGACATTAAATAGAATGGCAAATGCCGCTGCTGCAACCATTTGGAAAGGCATAGGGATCCATGCGACAAAAAGACCAACAGCAAAAGCGCCGGGGGCGGATTTTCGGTTCAGCGCCCAAAGATTTGGGTTGTGTAGTAAGCGCCCAAATATGCGTAAATGTTTATGTTCACGTAGGGTTTCAGGCTTAGGCATAAATTTTTTGATTAATTTTTTTGGCATAGCTGAAATTGCTGTCTTAACTTAATTCACTATGAATCGATTCATCTTAGGCTTTAGTGCCAGTTTATTATCAGCGATGTTATGGCCATCGTTGCCGCCTGTAGCTTATCTACCCTATCTTTTGGTCGGGGCTTTAATCTTATATCAAAAAGCACCGCTTTGTTCAGGTGTACTCTTTGCAATGCTGTGGCTAACGGTTTTTTGCTTAGGATTATCTAGGCAGGACCTTCCTGTGCAACAACAACCTCTACAGGTGAGGGGTGAAATCATATCACTAGTTAGCCAAAACAGCGACTGGCTTAGTTTGGATATTGCCATCATTAAACCAAATTTAATCTTAAGACCCCGCGCAAAACTAAGATTGACATGGAAAGCGCCACCAGACGTGGCAGTCGGGCAGGTTTGGTTATTCACTATTACACCTAAAAGTGTGTCTAATGTGCTGAACCAAGGCGGATATAATGAGCAGAAGCAATTAATTAGTCAGCATATTGTTGGTAAAGGACGAGTGATAAAAGCGGAATTAATTGAGAGTCAGCCTTCCTTAAGAAATCAACTCGTATCGGCATTAGCTCCTCAATTGGCGCCATTGCAACAGGGAGATCTTCTACTGGCGTTAATTTTGGGAGATAAGCAGCTTATTTCATCTGAACGCTGGCAAATGCTAAGGCAAACGGCAACAGGGCATTTAGTGGCAATATCAGGCTTACATTTATCTGTGGTTACAGCATGGATTTATGCTGTGATGATATTTGGATTAACTCGTTTTGTTCCTCATCCTAGTCGGCGAAATTGGGTTTTTGCGTTGTTACTGTCAGGCATAGGCGCTGCATTTTATGCTTATTTAGCGGGTTTTGGGATATCGACACAACGTGCACTGGTGATGATATTACTCTTAATGTTACTCAGTTTATTAAAGCGGTTTTCGAGTCCATGGGAACGCTTGTTATTTGCTTTATTTATGGTGCTATTGATTGATCCTCTTGCTTGTTTAAGTGCTGGGTTTTGGCTGTCATTTTGTGCATTAGCCATTATTTTGTATACCTTAGAGGCCGCTCCTAAAGTACACCAATTAACTAATGACATCACCCCTTTAGGGCGTGTTCGTGCAGGGTTATTGCAATTTTGGTCTATTCAATGGCGATTGAGTCTTGGGCTTGGATTCGTGCAAGCGGTGCTTTTTGGTGGCATAAGTGCACATAGTCTGTGGATTAATATGCTTGCAGTACCTTGGTTTAGTTTTGTGGTTATCCCCATCGCAATGGCGGGCTTTGTGTGCTGGTGGATTGGTACTGCGCTTGGATTCTCCTGGATGGGCTTACTCGAACTAAGCAATTGGGCCTTGATGCCCTATGGACAATTATTAGCGATAAGCGGTCAGTTACCCATTCATTGGCAAGTGGTCTCCGAAAGTGTATTGGCATTGGCATTGTGTGGAGTATTAGGCGGTGTATTATGGCGTTACATCCCTAAACAACGTCTATATTGGCCTTGGCGTTTTATAGTGAGCTTACTCTTTGTTCCGTTTCTCTTATCATTTTTATTAAAATGGTTACCTTTAAAGTCAGCGACTTGGTCAATGCATTTATTAGATGTAGGGCAGGGGTTAGCTGTTGTTATAGAGAAAGAAGGCCGAGGACTAATTTATGACACTGGCGCCGCATTTGGAGAGAGTTTTAGTTACAGTCAACGGGTGATTATTCCTTTTTTAAATGCTAAAGGGATCCGAGAAATTGACTATGTGTTTATTAGCCATAGCGATAACGATCACGCTGGCGGAGCCTCTGCTCTCTTAGCGGCTTATCCTAAAGCTCAATGGATAACCGATGTAACTGAAATAGCTGGAAAGGGCTGTAGACCTCAGCAAATTAACTGGCAGGACCTTAAAATAAGCATCATTTTTCCACAAAAACCAATAGCGGGAAATAATGGTTCTTGTGTCGTGCGCATTGATGATACTCAGCAGCGTGTCTTATTGACGGGGGATATTGAAAAAAATAGTGAAATGAAATTATTAACGCAAGTCAAAATGCAGCCGACGATATTAATGAGTCAAGTCTTAATCGCTCCACACCACGGTAGCAAAAGCTCATCAACCGAAGCATTTATTGATGCAGTTTCCCCTGAGCTTGTTCTTTTCCCCGCGGGGCTCGGAAATCGATACGGTTTTCCTAAACCCGTGGTGGTTGATCGTTATCAGGCGCGGAATATCCCTCATTTAACCACAGGAATAGAAGGGCAGATTAGTGTGATTTTTCGCCATGATAGTCGAGAAGTGAAAACCTATAGGCGCGATCTTGCGCCATTTTGGTACAACCGCTTGTTTAGATTTGGTGACTTGATTAATCCAGAGTAGAATGTGCACTTTGCCATAATTTAGTGTTATCAATGACAGCATCTCCTAATAACGAAATGTGGGTAGTTTTCAAACGATTACTGGGCTATCTCAAACCAATGAAAGGCATGTTTTTGCTTTCCGTTGCCGGGCTTATTGTTTATGGGGTCGTCGATGCGGCCTTCATCGCTTTTATCGGCCCCTTTATCGATAAAGGATTTTCAAGTGGTGCCCCTACTGCAATCAGTAGCAGCATTGCCTTGCCGAATAACCAAGGGTTTCATGCCAACAATGATGTGTTAATGATGGCACCACTTGTGGTTATCTTAATGTTTTCCCTACGAGGTCTTGCCAACTTTATTTCAACCTATGGCATCTCTTATATGAGTGCTCGTTTGATCATGGATATGCGTCAGCAAGTGTTTGAGCATTATCTCAGCCTACCCGTAAGCTACATGGATAAAGAAAATACGGGAAATTTAATATCTAAAGTCACCTTTGATACTGAACAGATTGCAAGGGCATCTGGTAGTGCATTGATTTCTATTGTAAGAGACAGTGTTACTGTGATGGGGATGTTAGTACTCATGTTCTACAATTCGTGGAAGCTATCCCTTTGTATCTTGGTGATTGGCCCGCTTATGGGGTTGGTCATGACTATGGTCAGTCGCCGTTTCCGTAAGGTTTCTAAGCAAATTCAAACAGCTATGGGAGGGGTGAGTGCGACCACAGAGCAGATGATTAAAGGCCATAAAAACGTTTTAGCCTTTGGTGGACAAGAAACTGAAATTGCTCGTTTTGCAAAGGTGAATGATAAAAATCGTAATCAAAATATGAAATTAGCCGTAGCTCAAGCGATAAGTCAACCTGTGATTATGGTGATTGGTTCTTTCGCTTTAGCATTTGTACTGTATGCCGCCAGTTTAGACAGTATGAAAACGGATCTTACCGCTGGGACATTTGCCACTATTTTGGGTGCGATGATGGCCATGTTACAGCCCATCAAAAACTTAACCCGCGTGAATGCTGAGTTTCAGCGTGGTATTGCTGCTTGTACCACAGTGTTTGAATTATTAGATACTTTACCTGAATCCGATACAGGAACTTACACTGTTAAACGGGCTCAAGGTAATTTACGTTTTGATGAGGTTTGTTTTAGCTATGAAGGCCAAGAACGCCGAGCCCTCGATCATGTCAGCTTTGAGGTTAAACAAGGCCAAACTTTGGCATTAGTAGGGCGTTCAGGCTCGGGTAAATCAACCATTGCAAGTTTGGTGACGCGTTTCTACACAGGGTTAGAGTCTGGCGATATTTTGCTCGATGATGTGAGTATTTATGATTACTCGTTGAAATCACTACGTAATCAAGTGGCTCTTGTCTCTCAACAAGTGACTTTGTTTAACGATACTATTGCTAACAATATTGCTTACGCATATCCAGGTGAAGTGACCCGTGGGCAAATCATTGAGGCGGCAACACTTGCCCATGCGATGGAGTTTATCGATCAGCTTCCTGAGGGATTGGATACACAAATCGGGGAGAATGGCGTGCTGTTGTCTGGTGGACAAAGGCAGCGTATTGCCATCGCACGCGCTATGTTGCGTGATGCACCTGTGCTTATCCTGGATGAAGCGACTTCAGCGCTTGACACTGAGTCTGAGAAAGCGATCCAAAAGGGACTTGATAATTTGCGTCAAAACCGCACTTCAGTGGTTATTGCTCACCGATTATCAACCATTGAAAGTGCAGATCAGATCCTCGTGGTAGACCAAGGTCGTATTGTTGAGCGAGGCACCCACAAATCCTTACTGGAAATGGGTGGTATGTATGCCAAGCTGTATCAAATGCAATTTGGTAACTAGATGCAAACGCTCGTTAATAAAATTTGGTATCAGGGCCATCCATTACAATGGCTGTTACTGCCTTTATCCTTTGTATTTGGATTCATCACCTTTGTGCGCCGAGGTTTATTCCAATTAGGGTTAAAAGCGCAAACCATACTCCCTGTTCCTGTGATTGTGGTCGGTAATATTACGGTAGGCGGAAGTGGTAAAACGCCAATGGTCATTTATCTGATCGAGTTATTACGTGCACATGGTTTTAATCCTGGTGTGATAAGCCGTGGTTATGGTGCGAATATTGATGGTGTTAAGCAGGTTGCCTATAACGCAAGTGCCACCGATGTAGGTGATGAACCTGCGATGATTGTTGCACGCTCTGGTGTTCCTATGGTTGTCGGTTCTAAGCGTGTAGAGGCTGCAAATGTCCTTATCGCTGAGCATGGCGTTGATGTGATCATTTGTGATGATGGTTTACAACATTACGCACTTGGACGGGATATTGAACTTGTCGTCATTGATGGCCAACGCCGTCTAGGAAATGAGTATTTACTACCTGCAGGGCCCTTAAGGGAAGGGCCTTGGCGGCTTAAAGACGTTGACTTTGTGGTTATTAATGGCGGCAATGCAGATGTGGGGCAATTTGAAATGCAACTGGCACCGACACAGGTAAAAGCGGTGGATGGTAATATCATCACCACTGACTTTGATAAATCACAGCCTCTTGTCGCTATAGCTGGTATTGGTAATCCCACTCGTTTCTTCGATTCGTTACAAGCGCAAGGCTATCAAGTGGTGTTATCCCACGGGTTTGATGACCATCAAGCCTACGATAAAAAACAATTATGTGATTTGGCAAAAGACCTTCCGCTGATGATGACCGAAAAAGATGCGGTTAAATGTCGCGATTTTGCACAAGAAAACTGGTGGTATTTGGCGGTCAATGCCAAGCTATCGCCACAATTTGATGAGCAGCTATTAAGCCGTCTTCACGAGGTGGTTGCTGCTAAACAAGGAAACTCTCATGGCATTCGATAAAAAACTTCTGGATATAGTAGCTTGCCCTGTATGCAAGGGAAAACTTGAGTACGATAAAACTGCACAACAGTTGATCTGCAAAGCGGATAAATTGGCATACCCTATTACAGAAGGTATACCTGTACTATTGGAAAATCGTGCCACTCCAATAACAGAAACGGTGTAAGCTAACCAGTGCTAACCTGTAGTGTATGCGCGTAGTGTCATTTATACGCGCATATACGCGCATTTTTTCGTTAAAATTGCACAAATTTTTGTCTATCTGCGTCAGTTGCACCTTCTTTGCATTCTCCGCGTATTTCACCTCGCCCAGACTCGATCATACGACTTAATTCGAAGTATCCTTCGCGGCAGTAACCTGTCATTTCTAACGTTTTTATGAGGCCAAGTTCTACCTGCTGCCCCCAGATTTCGAGTATTGCTTCCTTCTCCTTATAGCTTCTACGCAGTTCTTGGGGATCCTGTGATTTTTGACGCATTCGATCTTCATGGGGGAAAGGGCGCTCAGTATTGTCCCTGATTGACGCTTCATCAATAAGATTCGCTTGATAGATAAAGAGTTTCAGACCATCTGCTTTAATATCAGTTGTTAACCTATCTTTTAATTTACCTGCTAATTCAGTTGGATCAATGGGAGCGCTACTACAGGCGATAAGCGATATACAGCTTAGGGCGACAAGGCTGATAGATCTCAATGACATAATCAATTTTTTACTCGTAGGTTATTAACTTCCAGAAGAATACCTTAATATGGAGGCAAATATCATAGAATTATGGCGATTTTTGCTATATGACTTTTTACTGCGTAAGGTCTGATGAATAACGGACATTGAAACAAGGAATAAGCGTTGATGTGGGAGTTTTGGTCTGGTCAACTAGCGCAAATTGAATGGAGTATGAGTTTAGTCCAAGTGATCGCTTTAGCGCTGTTGGTACTCTGGGTTTATATTATTTGGCCGAAGGAAGAGTTACAGCAAGTTGCGAAGGATAAGGGGCTACAGCGGCGATTGCTACTGACGTTGGTCGTCATCAATGCACTATGGCTTTTAAATGCCAGTATCCAGCTCAGTTTGCATTTGCATTTCTTAGGGATAGTGACCTGCTTATTGCTGTTCGGTTGGCGGTTAGCCACAGTCAGTTTGCTATTGCCTTGTGCATTTTTCAGTCTTTTTGTCCTAAAACAACCGGGTGTATTTGGCGCATTTGGTTTATTTGCTATAGCGATACCACTGTTTTTATCTTTCATGTTGTATAGCCGCAGCTACCATCTTTTTCCCAAACATATCTTTGTTTTTATCTTTGTCGGTGCCTTTATTAATGCGGGATTATCAACGGTATTTCACCAGTTTAGTTGGGCAATTTGGTTGTGGTTTTCAGCAGATTATAACTGGGAGTTATTAGTTGATAACTACTTAATTTTAATACCATTGCTGGCTTTTCCTGAAGCATTGTTAAATGGGATGGCTGTTACACTGCTGGTGGTGTACCAACCCCAGTGGTTATTTGATTATTCGGATCGCGAATATTTATGGCGAAAATAAAGTTAGGTTTATCTATCGATAGAAGGCACTTAGCTTGGACTAGGTGCCTTGGATATTTTATGCAAAACGTTGTTCTAAGTAATTGATAATATCTTTAGATTCGTACAACCATTGCACTTGACCATTTTCTTCGATTCTTAAGCAAGGTACTTGCTGTTTGCCACCTTGAGTCATTAACTCATCCTTATGGGGAGATTTTTTCGCATCAAGTGTTTGAATATTCAGCCCTTGTCTAAGCATTGCTCTGCGTACTTTTACGCAAAATGGGCAGGCAGGATATTGATAAAGTGCCATAGCTTGGGTTTCTGCATCAATTTTTTGTTGCTCCTCCTGCGGACGTTGTCGCTTATTAGGTGCAAAAACAACGTTTAGAAACAAAATAATCCGGCCTAAAATCCAGCGAATAATGAACATGAGTACCTCGAGTAAAAGTCGAATTGAGCGCGTTACAGGTGCCTATTATCAAGTACGCTGACGAATCAGTTGGATGTGTCTGATTAGTCTTATATTGTGGACCGTGTGATCGCCTTCGCATAAAGCGGCAAAGTGTAACCTAATGCGCAAAACAATGCACGAAACGGTCCGTAGCTTAAGTTGTAACAAGTGTGGTAGGCCATGAAATATTAGTTAAGCACCATGAAGGAAACGCCCTGCAAATTGCAGGGCGTTTAGCTGCGCGGGAGGTTACGATTTAATCGCGTAATTTATTTTACATCAATCGTCATATTCACTTGGGCAGCGTTTGGGTTCAGTGTGACTCGACTTTCAAGTAAAAAAATTCGCTCTGGTGAAATATCTTTGGCATCGACTAGATAAGCTTTCACTGTTTTGGCCCTTTCTTGAGCGAGATCCCCTAGCATGCCATTGGTGACATTTTGAGCTTTAACTGACAAGTTATAGAGGGCGATATGCCAACGAGTCAGTATATCTTCAGCCGATAATGATGTCTCTTTTGTATCATTCAGTACTGTGTCTTTTACTAATTGCGGATCTGCTTTTACTTCCTGTTCGTACAGTTTTACCAAGGCTTCTGCGAGTGCTCCTTTTGTTGGGAATTGGCTTGGGCTTAAGTCTGTAGGGAGTTCATTAAAAGGAATATTTGCAAGTTTAGCTAATTTACGCTTCATCATACGTTCAGCAATTGCTTGGCTATCGTTAATCGCATCAACTTCACCTTCAATGCTCAGTTTGAGCATAGGTCTATCGATTAACGCATTGGCAAGTTTATCCAAGTTTGCTTGTGCTTTGCTATCGAGGATAACGCTTCCTTCACTGAAGCTAATTTTATCTAAAGTTTCATTTGAGCCGACTAAATTCGCGAGGAATGAGAATGGTGCGGTAACGGCTTTAGTGATCACGTTAGTGATGGCTGTCATGATAATACTTCCCACGCTAAAACTGGGAGAATCTAAATCTCCTGAAACTTCCATACCGAGATCGATAACGCCGTTACGGTCTTGCAATAATGCAATGGCTAACGTAATGGGGAGACTTGTGGCTAAGTCACTATTACTGGGCTTGCCGAGTTTTAGTTGATCTATGACTAAGTGATTCGTGCCTTTTAGCTGGTTACGCTCAAGTTTATAATTGAGCGCGAGGGAGAGTTGACCTTTATCAATATAATAACCTGCATAGGTTCCTGAATAGGGATTCACGGATGTGAGTTCAACACTCTTAAATACGAGATCGAGATCAAGATAGGGCATATCCAACAGGGGGTTAATATCCCCTTTTAGGGTCACGGGGGCATATTTATCAATTTTACCTTTGATATCAACAGAAGCTTTTGTTCCTGGAGTTGAAGATAGATGACTTATATGCCCATCAAGCAGTTCAATGCCAGAAGCAAAATTGGGCGTTAAAGAATTATCGGCAAAATAGGCTGAGCCTTGACTAAAGCTGATTTTTTGAATGTCTAAACTTAACTCAGGTTTGTCGTGGGTAACACTTTCACGAGTTTGGTTACCCGTATTTTTAATGTCAGAATTTCCCGTTTCGGGGACGGTAACATTAGGCGGTGTTTTTACGACCAAAGTGTTATCAGCGGACGTTTCAACAATCAGATTGCTGATATTTGTACTTCTATCCTTGGCAATAACAATTTTAGCGTAGGGCTGATTAAGGGCGAGATGGTCAATTTTTATTTGATTCTTTTGCTGGTCAAAATCTAGCTGATTAATATGCATTTTTTGCCATTTAACTAATGGCGCATTGCGTAAATTATCTAGCACATTCAAGTCATCCAGCTCGACACTGCCGCGATAAATTGCTTGGCCTTTAGCATCGGCATTTACCTGTCCCTGTGAACTCAAGAGGCCACTTTTAAGCTTGATATTTACATAGGGCGCTAAATAAGGTTGAAATTGCGCTAATGCCAGTTTATCCATTTGCAATTTGGCATCAATGGACTCACTGGTTAGATCAACTTGCCCTTGTGATGCGAAACTCCCTTTATCATTGATAGCAAAGGATAGTTCATATTCGATAGGTGCTTTTAAGTCACTCACTATGGTCTTAGTGGCAAAATTGAGTGGGTATATGCGCCATTGTTGAGGTGAAGGCGTGAGTTTTTGTTCACTGAAATTAACATCATAGTTTTCAAGGGTGAGCTTATCGAGTTGGACTAACCATGAGGGCGTGAGTTGTTCACTTGTGTGCTGTCTATCCGCAGTGTTTGCTAAGGTTGGAGATGTCGC
This sequence comes from Shewanella putrefaciens, assembly GCF_016406325.1. Classification (NCBI taxonomy): domain Bacteria; kingdom Pseudomonadati; phylum Pseudomonadota; class Gammaproteobacteria; order Alteromonadales; family Shewanellaceae; genus Shewanella; species Shewanella putrefaciens. Next base: position 1,675,377 of record NZ_CP066370.1, read on the forward strand.
CAAATCTTCTTTATTAGTTTCTTCATTTGGTGCCTGAGTGGGATCATTAGCCTTTTTAGCCGTAGACGTTTGAGATTGTGCCATCGATTTTGGGGTTAGGAGTTTTGCAAGATCAACACCTTGTTCATCGAGGATCACATTGAGGGATAATCCATCACTATGTATTTGGTTGATATTAATTTTTTGCCGTTGCAGATCGGCTGCAATGCCATCTATTGCCAGTAGAGGAAGCGTCAGGACTGGAGTGTCTTGGTTTGTCACATTGAGCTTCTCAAGGATCACTTGTCCACGATTAGTCATGACTTGTAGAGAGCCATTATCAGGTAGATCAACCCGATAATGTGACTTTGCACTTATTTCGCCATTTTTAAGCGTAATATCAAAGTGGTCATCGATAAATTGCCACACTGTACTGAGTTTTAACTTTGCGATTTGGATATCACCGTCGAGCATAAACGGGAAGAGTTGAAATTGCCCTTCTAGGCTTATTTCTCCTTCATGGACATCCTTAAATTGCATTGCAAAGTGATTATTGATGACATTTGAGGAGACTATTTCTGTCGAGGCAGAAGGACTGGCCTCTGGAGTGGGTTCTCTTTTTAGTGTTTCGAGCGAGGACGCTAACGTATCTTTCAACGCTGATGTCGTTGTTGTCATTATATAGTCAGTATCTAATTGACTGACTTTAATATTAATGCTTGGGTAATTGATGTTTGCTTGGGTGATATTGTCATCGAAACTAAACTTACCAGCATCTAAGGTAAATAGGCTGAGTAATATTCGCAGCGGTTTAGTTTGCTCATTGGACTGATGTTGCGTTGTGGGGGCGATATTTTCGTTAAGGGTTATCAATATATCGTCAAAATTAAATGCTGCTTTATCTTGTGTTTGAAAACGGTGGATATGAATATTGGGTTCTTGTAGATGAAGATTTTCAATAACCAGCGCCCTTTTAAAAATAGATTGCCAAAAGTTAAGTTGGAGCTGGATCCCTTTACTGGAGACAAAGGTTTTTTCATCTTTTTCGTTAATAGTCAGCCCGTCAATGTTTACTTTAAATGTGAATGGATTTATACGAATGTCATCAATTATCACTTGACGGCCTAGCAATTGAGAGAGTCTTTCAGGTGCGAAAGACACCATACCGAAAGGAATAATGAGCCCTAAGGTCGCCACATAACAACAATAGAGCATCGTGAGATAAACGAGCACCCGTTGGTATCTTGGGCGTTTAAAGAAAGATTTTTTTAAGGTCGAAAGCGGGGAATGCATAGTAGAATCAAGGCTCCGATGCGTAAAGTAGAGTGAAATCTATCAACAAATGGAGCCATTCTAGCGAATAACGCCTGAGTTTACACATTTTGTTTTATGTTTTTACTAGTAAAATCTGAGTGTTACTTTACCGTAACTCGTTTAACTTTTAGTTGAAATTAAACAATAACCAAAGCTTCACAGATGTTACCTTAGTATTTGTTCTTGCTGAGCTTACCTACTATAGCAGGCCTATTTTAGGCGGTGGTGTAGCTTATTGCTGCAATAATGGCGCCCTGTGGATCTTTAATCCAACAAAATCGACCTACGCCCGGAATATCTTCAGGCCCGAAGAGAATATCGCCCCCCAGTTTTTTAGCATTTATGGCGACGAGATCGACATCTGCAACCGTAATATAGCCTGTCCAATGGGAAGGAAATGCTGGAATTAAGTTTTCAGTAATACCTCCAATACTTGAACCTTGGTTTTCAATAATGTGGTATTTTCCATGGGGTGTCCTGACAGTTCTAAATTGCCAGCCAAATATTTCACCATAGAAAAGCATTGCTTCTTTGGTGTTTATGGTAGTGAGTTCGTGCCAGCTTAAGGCTCCAGCAGTGTTGAACGCAGAGTCCATGGGCGCATCCTTTTGTTGTTAGTGTAAATTAATCATCGTAGGTTGAGGGGCATATTACCCACTTAGAGTGTAGTCGAGGCTCATTAAGAATTCATAAGTCGATCTCGAAATCTTCCATCATTTAACGCTGCATTGGATTAAATTAAGTTAATGTTAATAAATGGTATTATGGGAGTTTGTGTTCGTTTTATCTTTAATGTCGATGCAGTATTTATGACGATAAATTTTGATTATTGTATTGAGTAGGGCAAATCAAAGGTTGCCTAGCAATTATCCACAATGGTTGCCTCGACAGTTAGACCTTAATCCTATTCGCTTGGTAATATAGTGCGGTTTTACATCATTTTGATGGTATTGAGAGGGATTTAAGATTGGATAAAAGTTTAGTAACGAATGCATTGGCTGCGCTGTGTATTCTGATTGGCTACGGTATAGGGTCACCCATTTTGTTTAATGTAGGTTTGTTTGCATTATCGGGGGCGATAACGAACTGGCTAGCCGTATATATGTTGTTTGAAAAAGTGCCAGGATTGTATGGTTCTGGGGTGGTTCCCTCTCGTTTTGAAGAATTTAAAGCGGGTATTGCACATTTGATGATGAAGCAGTTTTTTACGACTGAAAATATTGACCGCTTTTTATCTGAGAAAGAAGGGGTCACTAAAATCGATTTGACTCCCGTGATTGATAAGGTCGATCTGGCTCCATCTTTTGATGCCCTTGTTAGTACTGTTGCACAATCTTCTTTTGGTGGCATGCTGGCAATGTTTGGTGGTACAGAGGCCCTAGCACCACTAAAGGCTCCTTTTATTGAGAAAATGAAAGCCTCTTTAGTGGAAATGGCCCAAAGTGAGGAGTTTCATCTGTTACTGAAGCAAGAAATTGAACAGCCTAATATTATGGCCGATTTGCAAATAAAAATTGCCAATATTGTTGAGCAGCGTCTAAATGAATTGACGCCACAAATGGTAAAGCAGATTGTACAAGAGATGATCCAAACTCACTTGGGGTGGTTAGTTGTTTGGGGCGGTGTGTTTGGTGGGATGATAGGACTTGTCGCCGCCTTGCTCCAAGGCTAATCTGGTACTTAAAAGCGAGCCGAAACATGGGAGCTTAGGCTTCCATGTTTATCTAAGAATTATATTCACTTACTAAATTCTATTCACTTACCAGAGGCGCTATGAACCATCATCACAGTATTAATTATCTGGAAATACCCAGCCGCGATATAGCGAGTTCTAAGACCTTCTTTAATAAGGTGTTTGGTTGGTGTTATGTGGATTACGGTCCAGAATATAGTTGCTTTATGGATGCAGGCATCACGGGCGGATTTTATCAAGCGGATGTTGATTTCACACTTTTACGTGGCAGCCCGCTGATTGTTTTGTATAGCAATGATTTAGAGAGTACCCAGGCTGCGGTTATCGCAGCGGGAGGAAAAATTACCACAGGGATATTTACTTTTCCTGGGGGGAGGCGATTCCATTTCACTGAACCCTGTGGCAATGAATATGCTGTCTGGTCAGAATGATCCGCTTTCAAACCCTTGTGTCAGGAACTGTTGTTTAAATGAGCAGGATGTTTGCTTGGGGTGTTTTCGACATCTCGATGAAATTTTAGCTTGGCGGTCGATGTCAGAAGAGGAACGTTGTGGTTGCTATGTAAAGATGGCAGAACGCAGGGGAATTCAGCAGGCCAAATGGACGAGTCAAAAATAGTGCAGTGATAGTACTTTCTATCACCGCACATGAGTTTTGTTAGACGGGATCGACAACAATATGTTCTAGTTCAACAGCCGCTATTGTATGTAGCGCATCCATCGTTGCTCCAACTAAACTGATTTTCCCCTGAGATGATTCAATCAATACTGCACGACGAATGTCGCTAAATTCTCGGTTGTGCCGAGTTAAATTTGACAGTGCCATTTGCATCGGCAACATTGAAGGATTAAAGGCCGCATTTTCGGCATAGCGTCCGCAGTAGGTCGCGCCATCATGGGTTTCTAGTGCCACAGCGGCAAAGCTTTGAGTATACGGGGCATAACTTAAACCAGCATGATCTAAACCTTCAATAATCATGGGGTCACTGCTATCTAGCACAAACTCAGTTTGCTGTTTTGCAAGCAGCGGTGAGACGACATTTAAATCTTTCGGACCAAATGCATAGGGGAGATAATAAGCAAGTGAATGGCTTTCCTGTGCAGGTAGATGAATTGTAATGTTGGCGCCATCAACCAGCTCATTCATAAATTGCCGACAATGACCACAGGGGCTAGCATTGACAATTATATCAACAATTTGACTCTCACCACTTAACCAAGCATGACTAATCGCACTTTGCTCTGCATGTACGGAATGGAATAAGGCCTCACCGGGAAGTTCTAAGTTTGCTCCCATGTAAATATCACCACTTTTCCCCTTGGCGATTGCGCCTACATAAAACTCGCTTATTGGCGGCTTTGCCAGTGCTGCAGCAATAGGTAATAGTGCGAGTAGTACCTCTGCCTCAGTCATTTTGCTGGCGAGGGTTAATTTGGCAAGTTGCATTGCATCAATGTGGCCTGCAAAGTTTTGATGTAATAGGGGAATAAGTGCATCAGCTAACGGCAGCGGCAGCTGGGTTATGCTACGAATGAATCTATCTTGCATTTCCCGGTTCCTTATTTGTTAAGTTCATGGAAGAACATTCTAGTAATTTTGTTACAACATAAATGCGAGTTAGCTCGCGTTTATGCGGCCCAAGCTGGAAATGAGTTATGTATTTGACCGATTTCACCATACAAATAAAACAAATTTTCGCTGATGCTAGAAAAGTTATAACTCACGTAAATAATGACACAGTGCTGCAAGCAGTTTTTGTTTGTTTTCATCATCTACGGTATTTTGAAGCAGATTCTCAAGCTTCAACAAATAATCTTGGTCGGCGAGGCGATTTTGACAAAATTCACGCCAGCGATGGGATTCTTGATCATCAAGTAATTCCGGATAATTGCGTGCCCTATAGCGGAACAGCATTTCAGGCATACGGACATCGTCAAATTGTAATTCGAGCGCCGCTAGATTCTGCGGTAAAGTGTGGCGGATGATTTCCATTTTAGCTTTATCAGCTGAACTAAAAAAACCACCAGAATACAACATTAAATCAGGATCAACGGTAGTACTTTCACCATCGTGCTCAAATAATTGTGCAAGTTTTTCCCTAAGCTCTGGATGATTCCTTAATCGCTTATATTGCTCCCTTGCGAATGCTTTATCGATATTAAGCCTTGAGGCCTGAGCATCGTCCAAAATTTTAGCCGAGGTAATAAAAGGGCATTTATTGAGATGGATTTGTTTTACTGGGATAGGCAATTCATCTTCGGCAAGTTCGGCTCTGGCGGTATACATCCGAGTTTTAATTTGTTCAATATTTAGATCAAACAACGGACTTAAATCCATTGCTAAATTAACGCAGATAACAGCATTTTTATTGGTTGGATGATGGGCAACGGGGGAAATTAATGTTGTGCAGCCATTACGTGCACTAATTTTTGAACTGACATGCGCCAAAGGTTGCATATTAAGCACATCGATTTGATCACTGACGGCTTGTTTGCGGCGCAGCTCAAAATAGTAGTGATATAACTTGGGTTGTTTTTCTCTGATGAGTTTTGCCATGGCGATGGTCGCATATACATCCGACATCGCATCATGGGCTTTCTCATGGCTTAACCCATTTGCCTGGGTCAGATGTTCTAATTTAAAGCTAGGCGAACCATCATCTTTTAGTGGCCAGTTTATACCGTCGGGTCTAAATGCATAACAAGCTCTGACTAAATCAATGATATCCCAACGAGAATTTCCGTTCTGCCATTCTCTTGCATAGGGATCAATAAAGTTGCGATAAAATCCGTATCGGGTCACTTCATCATCAAAGCGCAGAGAATTATAACCAGCGACACAAGTATTTGGTTGGCTGAAAAGAGCTTGGATACGACCCATAAACTCCGTTTCTGGAATGCCTTTTAAATTCGCAAGTTGTGGTGTAATCCCTGTGATCAAAATAGCTTCAGGTGAAGGTAAGTAGTCAGTAGCTTGCTTACAGTAAAAGGTTTCTGGTTCACCGATGATATTGAGATCTAAATCGGTTCGAATGCCTGCAAATTGTGCAGGTCTATCCCTTGCGGGATTGGCACCAAAAGTTTCATAGTCGTGCCAGAATATGCTTGGCTGGAATGGTATAGACATAAATTAAAATCGAATGACATTTTATCGAATAATAGCATCTTAACACTGAAACTCCTCGGAAGAACATTGACGATATAATTGAAGTTGAGGAATTATCTTGAAAAGATAAGCACCTAATAGATGTTTTTTCCTGCTTTTGGGCGTTACAATTCGCCCTGAAAAGGGGAGTTAATGTCTTATGTTTCTGCAATATCTCAATGAGCCTATGGTGCTTGATGCCGAGCAAGCATCTGTTTTAACGTTAACATTGCCCTCAGATATCAGTGACTTTATCGTGCTCCAAGCGATGAGTGCGCCGTTACTGGAGCTTATTGTCTTAGATAGTAGACCAAAAATTGCAATCCGTTTTCAGCCATTATTGGAACTGACGGTAAATCCGGCATTATCCCCAAATAGTCAATTTGGCAAGACAATTCCCCGAACGGTAGGACAAGGGATACGTATGTATAGCCGCATAGGGATCGCACCTAAGTGTTGTACTGATGAATTAAGGTCTGGAGTCTCATTCAAATTAGATTCAAGTCATGGTTTGAATTTTGCGTTACAAACAGTCTCCAAATTTGAACTCATCCCACTCGAAACTGACTTAAGAGCATTATACGAACCTCAAGTGCTACAGATGGCCAAAGCCTTATTGGCACGGCAGTATGACTACACTATATCTTCTGAAGCACTTGCTGTGCATATGGCTGAAATAGAACAAGTGAGGGCTGAGTTACACGCGTTTTTACGTGGAGATTTTGGAATTTGTCATCCAAGTTTGGCGCAAGAAGCCGCAAAATTGGAACCCTTGTTGCTGAAAAAATGTCAATGGATGTTCCGAATTTATACGCATATGTTTGAACGGCCTAACTATGGTCGTGCATCAAATGATGTAGAAAATATTGACAAATCACTAAGAAAACTAGAGTGCTATGAGTTGCTCGCATCTCCTGAACTCGTAGAAATGGTTAAACGATTAACGGAAGACGAGATGTAAGCTCGTTTTCCATTTTAGCGACACGAAATAGGGTTTATCTATGCGTTATTTATGTCCACTTTGTTCCGGATTACTTGCCCGTGCCGGAGCTAGTTGGGTGTGCCCACAGCAACATAAGTTCGATATAGCCAAAGAAGGCTATGTTAACTTGCTGCCTGTACAAAAGAAAAACTCAAAAGATCCTGGCGATAACAAACAGATGATGTTTGCTAGGCGGGAGTTTTTAAACGCAGGATACTACCAAATGTTGAGCGATAGAGTGAATGCATTGGCATTGGAATATGCTGCAGGAGCAAAACATATTTTGGATATAGGCTGTGGAGAAGGTTATTACAGTCATAGATTATTTCACGTATTTGAGCAGGACCACCCGTGTGTTTTACAGGGATTGGATATTTCTAAATCGGCAATCAAATATGCTGCAAAACGGTATCCTAACTTACAATTTTGTGTGGCAAGTGCTTATGAGATGCCGATTGCTTCACAAACGGTGGATTTAGCCATACGTATTTATGCGCCTTCTAAAGTAGAAGAACTTCAGCGGATCATGGCTAAAAATGGTGTATTAATCACTGTTTCACCGGGGCCAATGCACCATTTTGCCCTTAAACAGCAAATTTACGCTGAACCAAGGTTACATCCAGAGTCTAATGCGAGTCTTGAAGGATTTGAATGTATTCATCAGCAACGACTGATGTCACAACTGGGATTAAAAAATGCCGAGCATATTTCACATTTTCTAGAGATGACGCCCTATGCATGGAAGTTTACTACAGAGCAGAAGCAATCTTTGGTAACACAAGGGCTAAGTTGTGAGTTAGATTTTCAAATTGAGGTTTATCGTATTGCAAGATAGTCAATTTAAGCTATTGAAATAAGTTATTTAAAGTGCTTAACTGTAACAGCTAGACCGCATGAACATTACGTTCTGCAAGCCGGTTGCAAAACCTAAGTTGATTTAAGCAAAATAAATATTTCAAAGTGTCGCAGTATGTTGACTTATCTTTAGAATGGTTTATAGTCTTACTAGCTTGAAGGTTGGGCTTATATTTATGTGTTCAATACGACCAGTTCGTCCTGTAAACATAAGTAATACCGGCATTTTCCAGCTCCACCGCCGTTAAGGCTTTAATTTTTATTTACAGGATTTATATTATGTCTCAAGTTACTGGTGTTGTTAAGTGGTTCAATTCTGACAAAGGTTTCGGATTCATTGAACAAGAATCAGGTCCAGATGTATTCGTACACTTCCGTGCGATTAACTCTGACGGTTTCAAAACTCTTGACGAAGGTCAAAAAGTGTCTTTCACTGTGACTCAAGGTCAAAAAGGTCCACAAGCTGAAAACGTAACCATCATTGGTTAATTTTCAGTGCAATTAGCCAAGAGCTAATCGCAACGGATTTAAAGAGCTGTGGTTTTTCCATAGCTCTTTTTGTTTGTGTCATTTACCTGAATGTTAATCAATCCTGTTTATCTGTTTATCTGTTTATCTGTTTATCTGTTTATCTGATTCTCTAATTTCCAATGCCCCAGTTTTAATCTTCACTACTCTCCCCCCTAAAAAGCGTTAGTCGATATCTCATAGTGTCTGGATATTCATTCAACCAGCGAACGCTCCAATGAGGTATGTTTAAACCTCGTACCGCAATAAGACACAGCTAGAAGTAAAACAATCATACTTCCTATTCAGGAAATAATGTTAGCTTATATACAGGGCAAAACTCATACAGTTATTCGATATAACTATCTGATAAAGATAAATAACTAGTCAAAGGCTTCTTAGAGGGTTCGATAGTCGTAAATGTTTATCGATAGTGTTACTGTGTGGATTGGACCGTACACCGCTAGTGCTTTGATATCAGTTTCTGAGTACATAGGTGAGAGGACGTCTGTCATTCTTCTCGTTGATCAGTGCTTATCTATTTATTGGTCGTCTGGGAGGCCATAAAACATTCTAGCTTGTGTTCCTTTGCTCTGAGTAATAAAAAAGCCACTCACAGCTTGTGAGTGGCTTTTAAATGCTCGCTTATTAAGATTATGGGCGAGCCATATCCGATTCCGCGCTGTTCGCTAGTTTGACCTTAGGTGCAGAGGTATCCTCGCTCGCAGTATTGTCATACTCGCGTCCTTTTGGCACTTCAACTTGCGTTCTCACCTCAACGACAGGTTTAGTCATATCCGACGATACCATAGCCCCAAAACGACTTGTTGTTTTAGGTTTGCTTACAACTGCATCAGTAACATCAGCCGCTTGTGAATTGACATTGGTGGCCTCTGTTTGAACCTTGGGTTGTGGTTTAACAATGGCTGCCGGTTTTGTCATTGGTGCAGATGCAACTGCTTTAGTTGGTACTTTAGTGATATCTTGTACAACGGTTGCTTTAACCACTGAGGCGGGTTGTAAAACGACTTGTGGTTCTGTTTTGGCCTCAGCAATATCTTCAACTGTCTCTGCTTTGGTTTCTTCGATTTTTGGCTCTAGCACTTGAGTTTCAGTGGTTTCAGACACAACCGGAGTGATTGTTGCTTCGGCAGCCACTTTTTGAATGACAGGTGTTTCTGCCACAGGAGCGTCTGCAATAGCAATCTTTTCTATTTCTGTAGTAGATGCTGGCGCTGTAACTGGAGCGGTATCTTCCACTACGGCGACAGTTTCTGCCTGCTCAACTGTTTCTGCTTTTACGGCTTCCACCATTGGGGCTGAACTTGGACCCGTAACGTGTGCGCTGTGAGTGACTTCAGTTGGGTATTCTTGATCTGCACCTAATTCGTCGTTAGGAACGAACTGGGCTGGTGCTGAGACGCCTTGATCATCTTCATCACGACGACGACGTTGGCCAGCAGCGCGAAGATGACGTGGACTACGGCGGCTACGACGTTGACCATCTCTTTGTTCGCGTTTTGATTGCTCATCTGCACTAGTGTTCTCATCTTCAGCACTTTCAGCTTCGTTATCTTGAGATACGACAAGAGGTTCAGCCATTTCTGAAGTGTCAGCAGTGACAGTTACAGGTATTTCCACAACATCAACGGAAGCGGTCTCTATTGGCGCGGTTTCAACAGGAGTACCTTCTTCGGCTACCGTTTCTAGCGTAGCTTGAGCGGGGATAGCTTCTTTACGCGGTTGGCGACGAGCTCTTGGTGCTTTGGGTTCAATAGTCGGCGCTTCGGCAGCTACCTCGGCTTTAGCATCAATACTTGCCGCGGCGTTAATGGCTGCAATTTCCGCGAGTACTTCTGCGGCTTCCTCTGGTGCAATTGGGATCGCGTTATCTGGCGTGTTATTGCCATTATCGATACGGACTTTGCGACGCATATTTCTACGTTGACGGCGTTCGCGGGCAACTTCTTGCTTCGGTGTATCGGCCTCTAGATCTGCAATGACTTCTTTTGGAGCTTGAACGCGAGGTTTAGTTTCCACTTTCGCAGGACGTTTTGCCGAGTCTTCTTTCTCGCGAACTGTACGTTCTTGAGTTGCTACCGCTACTGGTTCGGCAGTTTTCTTCGCATTGCGATTACGTGGCTCACGGCTGCCTTCTTTCGCTTTATCAGCGTCTTGACTATTTCGAGGGCGACGGGTGTCTGTACGGCGGTTACGGCGATTTGCATTAGCCGCATTAGTATCAGTATTTTTGGTTTCCGTTGTTTTTGCGGGTTCAGCTTTATCACTTGATGCAAATAATGCTGTGATGGTGCCTATCAGCTTGCTAAAGAAACTTGGTTGTGGCGCTTCTATTTTCACCGTTGGTGATGGTGCTTGTTCCACTTTTTGTGGCGCAGCGAAACCTTTTAAAGCAGGCGTTGGCGCAGCAGTACGTTCCAGTTTACGTGGCTCATACAATTTAGCTTCTGGATGTTCGATACGTTTATAGCTAGATTCGCTAATTTCGTCGTCACTACGGTGACGGATCACACGATAATCTGGCGTCATCATGTGCGCATCAGGTATTACATATACTTCGACATCGTGACGTTGTTCAGTGATGCGAATAGCTTTGCGTTTCTCGTTTAACAAGAAAGCTGCAACATCCACAGGCACAATCGCTTCGATTTGTGAGGTGTTTTCTTTGATGGCTTCTTCTTCCATCAAACGTAAAATTGACAGTGCTAAAGACTCAGTACTGCGAATCGTGCCTTGGCCATGACAGCGAGGGCAGATATGCGCCGCCGATTCTTCTAAAGAGGGACGCAGGCGCTGACGCGACATTTCCATTAAACCGAAACGAGAAATACGGCCTAACTGCACTCGGGCGCGGTCGTGGTGAACGGCGTCACGTAAGCGGTTTTCAACTTCACGCTGATGGCGCACAGGCGTCATATCGATAAAGTCGATAACCACTAAGCCACCTAAATCGCGTAGACGTAATTGGCGAGCAATTTCATCGGCAGCCTCGAGGTTGGTGTTAAGCGCAGTCTCTTCAATATCGCCGCCTTTAGTTGCGCGGGCAGAGTTAATATCGATAGATGTCAAGGCTTCAGTTGGGTCGATAACTATCGAACCACCAGAAGGTAAACGGACTTCTCGCTGGAAGGCAGATTCGATTTGAGACTCAATTTGGAAGTGAGTGAATAACGGTACTTCAGCTTCGTAAAGTTTTACTCGCTCAACAAAATCAGGACGAACTAAGGAAATATGTTGCTTAGCTTCCTCATAAATACGGGGATGATCGATGAGAATTTCGCCTACATCACGACGCAAATAGTCACGGATCGCACGTACAATCACATTGCTTTCTTGATGAATTAAGAAAGGAGCACCTTTGGTTTGGGCCGCTTCAGTGATGGCTGCCCAGTGATGTTGGAGTACTTTTAAGTCCCACTTTAACTCGGCAGATTCTTTGCCTACACCCGCAGTACGTACAATCAGCCCCATACCAGCAGGCACTTCCAAATCAGCCATCGCTTCTTTTAACTCAGTACGCTCATCACCTTCAATGCGACGAGAAATTCCGCCTGCACGAGGGTTGTTTGGCATTAATACTAAGTAAGAGCCCGCTAAGCTAATGAATGTAGTTAAGGCTGCACCTTTATTACCACGTTCTTCTTTGTCAATTTGGACAATTACTTCTTGCCCTTCACTGACGACTTCTTTGATGTTGGGGCGGCCTTGGAAGGAATAACCCTTAGGGAAATACTCTCTGGCGATTTCTTTTAGTGGCAAAAAGCCGTGACGATCGGCGCCATAGTCGACGAAAGCGGCTTCTAAAGAGGGTTCTACGCGGGTAATTTTACCTTTGTAAATATTGGATTTTTTTTGCTCATGACCTGGGCTTTCAATGTCTAGATCATACAGTTGTTGCCCATCAACAAGGGCAACACGCAACTCTTCTGATTGAGTTGCATTGATTAACATACGTTTCATGATGACGTCATTCTTCTTTAAATAGAGGTCATCAAACATCACGTTTCGCTGCATTACGGGCCTAGCAGTGGTCAACTGAGCCTCACGGCTAGTGGCTAGGCAAGGTGCGCATTACTGTTAGACGCAGTCGCTGCGTGTCGCATCCTATTTATGGCTTATTTTTTAATGATTACAAAAACAAGGAATTCGTTGTAAAACATCAACCAACCCCATAAATTCTTTAGTTTCGTTCCGGTAATGCCCAAGTCGAATCGGTTTGTCTGACGACAAGTTAAAATATTCTTCGAAATCTGGGAGGAAAGCATCTGAAAAAACCTATACAAACAAGGTGACTTTCTCGATTTAATCGTAAAAACGTATTTGTGGTATTTTTACTCAATATACGATTTGCAAATCAATGAGTTGCTATCGAGAAAATGTTTTTTTATTCGAAACACTTTCCGCTTGGGAAAGGGATCTTGTGAACACTTTATTCACTGCTTATCCCTAATCGCTGGTGAAATATAGCAATAATCAAAAAATTCAGCAATGGAAAGGCACAATTCTTATCAGTTGTTGTACAATGGCGACCGTTTTAGTCAGATGGCGCATTATGAATACAGTATCCACCCCACAGCAACAGGTTCAATTGATCACGATTGATGAAGATCATTTCGAACAGCGAATCGACAACTTTTTAATGACGGCTCTTAAGGGCGTACCTAAGAGCATGATCTACCGCATCGTCCGCAAGGGTGAGGTGCGGGTCAATAAGAAACGTATCAAACCTGAGTATAAGTTGCAGATGGGTGACATAGTGCGTATCCCGCCCGTCAGAGTGGCGGAGTCGGATAATCGTACCGCGCCTTCTGCCAACTTAAGCAAAGTCTCGCAACTTGAAGATCGTATTCTGCATGAAGATAATCATTTAATTGTGCTGAATAAACCTGCAGGTATTGCCGTGCATGGTGGTAGTGGTGTTGATTACGGTGTGATTGAAGCGCTGCGGTCGTTAAGACCACAGCAAAAGTTTTTAGAGCTAGTGCATCGTCTCGATAAAGATACTTCGGGTTTGTTGTTGGTGGCTAAAAAGCGTAGCGCGCTTAAACATTTGCATGATCAACTTAGATATAAAAAGATGCAGAAAGACTATTTGGCCTTAGTTAAAGGTGAATGGTCTGCTCAAGATAAAGTCGTTAAACAGCCTTTACTGAAGATTACGCTTAAGTCCGGTGAGCGCATAGTGCGTGTTAATGCGGAAGGTAAGCCTTCTGAAACGCGCTTTAAAATTATGCAGCGGTACCAAGGTTGTACTTTAGTGAAGGCGAGTCCTGTCACTGGACGTACTCATCAAATTCGGGTGCATTGCCAATTTGCCGGACATTCTATCGCCTGTGATGATAAATACAGTGAGCAAGGGTTTGATGACAGTATGCGTTCATTAGGCTTAACCCGACTCTTTTTACATGCCGCTGAATTGATGTTCATTCATCCAGAAAATGATGAAGTGATGCGGATTTCTGCGCCTTTAGATGAAAATTTGTCGCAGTTACTCGATAAGTTAAAGCGTGCGTAATCGACGGGGATAGGTTTCAAGGATGAAGATAAAGCAATACGATTTAGTGATTTTCGATTGGGATGGCACTCTGATGGATTCCATCGGTAAAATTATCACGTGTATTGAAAACATGGCTAAGGCATTACAGTTACCTATCCCAACTGAAAGTGACATTCGCGATATTATTGGTCTTTCTATGACAGAAGCGCTGCGAGTCCTGTTTCCTCGGGGGGACAATCTCAGCACTTCTTTAGCATCTTCTCTGTATCCGCACGCTAAAAATGAGTTAAGCCAAGGCGAAGATGATGAATATCAGCAAATGCGCACCGAGTTTAAAGCACAATATTTACATTTAGACACCACGCCAACGCCGCTCTTTGCACAAGCACCTATTTTAATCGATGAGTTACATACTCAAGGCTACCAATTAGCCGTTGCAACAGGTAAGGCCCGTGAAGGACTTAACCGTGTCTTTGAGCAAACAGGCTTAGGTCGATACTTTGTTGCGTCACGCTGCGCCGATGAAGTACGCAGCAAACCCCATCCTGAAATGATCTCAAGCTTACTTCAAGAGTTGAATATTGCACCGAACAGAGCTTTGATGGTGGGTGATTCATTGCTAGATTTGACTATGGCGGCCAATGCAGGGATTGATAGCGTTGGTGTCACCTATGGCGCCCACAGTGCCGAAAAGTTGCTGCGGGCAAAACCTATCGCCTTGATTGATAATTACTGCAATACCTCTAAGACTACTATTTAATGCTGAAGTGGCAATAAATGCCGCCATGCATGAGACTTCCTTATGACCTTTATTTACGTCTCATCTTCTCGTCGATAAAACGACTCTGTAGCTCGGTATTTTTGATACGCGTCATCGATTCAATAAACAGGGCAAAGCCTTGACAAACGTCTAAGCGAGAACATCTACTCCTTGGGCTAACAGCATTTCCGTCAGTAATATCAGTGGTAAGCCAACTAAGGTATTGGGGTCACGGCCTTCGAGCTCTGTAAATAACGCTATGCCCAAACCTTCGCTTTTAAAACTGCCCGCGCAATAATAGGGCTCTTCTTTTTCGACGTAGGCTACAATTTGCGCATGACTAAGATGCCTAAAATGAACGGTAAAGGGTTCAACTTCGGCAGCCATCGCGCCAGTTTTGGCATTATAGAGTGCAAGACCGGTATAAAAAGTGATGGACTTGCCTGAGGCTTGGGTGAGCTGTGCAACGGCGTTATCAAAATGATGGGGCTTACCGATAATCTTGCCATCAATGACAGCGACTTGATCGGAGCCAATAATCAGGCCATCAGGAAATTGTTCAGCCCCTGCGATGGCTTTCGCTTTGGCTAAGCGCAGCACTAAAGCGTGGGCCGTTTCATTGGTCTGCGCCGTTTCGTCAATATTAGGATTGCAGCATTCGAAGGGTAACCCGAGCTTTTGTAGTAAAGATTGTCGGTATACAGATGTTGAAGCTAAGATTAATTGGGTTGACATAAAGCTAATATCCGCAAAAGAGTAAGTCATATTGTGACCAATCTGTGCTAAGGAGTGCAAGAGTTTCGTATTTGGGCACTTCTTTTCAACGAAAGCGGTTATTTTAGATGGCTTATGCTTGTATGCCTCCACTAGCTTGGGTAGAATTTTGCTTCCGTTAATTTCGATGTTGGGGCTAGAGAAACGCTTAAGTCGCAAACTGGACTTAAGTTAGAAATTTTTCTTTGACTCTAGCGTTTTCAAACTATAATATGCGCGCCTTATGCAAACAGTAAAGATACCGGTTTCAATTGATCCATTTCGTGCTGCCTCAAGCCGCCTTACTTATAATGGGGTTGTGCCTGGGCAGTATTTGAAAAGATTAAATGAGTTATGTGCCGGCGACTGTTCCGATGTGGCAGTGTCGATTGAATGTGGCGTGGATTTACAGGGGATAGTCTACCTGAAAGGGAAGGCTGTGACGGAGCTCACTCTGATATGTCAACGTTGCATGACACTATTTACCACTGAGGTTACGGTCGAGTTTTGCTTCGGTCCATGCCGGACTAAGGCAGAAATCGATGAGCTCCCGGATGCGTATGACCCAATTGAGTGCAATGAAATTGGCGAAGTACGTCTGCATCAATTGATCGAAGATGAATTGATAGTCGCTATGCCGATAATTCCGCTGCATCAAGAAATTGATTGCACAATAGGATCTAAAGACATAGTTGTAGGCGAGATCGAACCCGCTCAAGAGGAGCGTCCAAATCCGTTTGCAGTGTTAGAAAAACTGAAGAGCAAGTAATCTAGGAGACAGGGCCAATGGCTGTACAACAGAACAAAAAATCTCGTTCAAAGCGCGGTATGCGCCGTTCACATGACGCACTGAGCACTGCTCAGCTGTCTGTAGACGCTACCAGCGGTGAAATCCATATGCGTCACAATGTGACTGCAGATGGTTTCTATCGCGGTAAAAAGGTAATCAACAAGTAATTTGTTGGCTTCCTAATGACGAGTCTGACGCTTGCGTTAGATGCGATGGGTGGTGATCATGGCCCCCACGTCACAGTGCCTGCAGCCTTGCGGGCACTACAATTACACTCTTTTCTTCAAATCATTTTAGTCGGTGATAAGACTGAAATTGATGTCTATTTACGTCAAGCAGATCCGCAGTTACTTTCTCGTATTGAAGTCATTCATACCGATGAAGTCGTGAGTATGTCGGATAGGCCTGTACACGCTTTACGTACGCGTAAAAATAGTTCGATGCGTTTGGCTATTGAGTTGGTCCGCGATGCACGTGCGTCAGCCTGTGTGAGTGCTGGCAATACCGGGGCTTTGATGGCTATGGCAAAAGTACTGTTAAAAACGTTGCCCGGCATTGACCGTCCCGCATTAGTGAGCTGCTTACCCGCTGTGACTCAAAAACCGGTTTATTTGCTAGATCTTGGTGCAAATGTTTCCTGCGATTCTGAAACCTTATTTCAATTTGCCGTTATGGGTTCGGTTTTATGTGAAGCGGTTGATAAAAAATCGCGTCCAAAGGTTGCGTTGCTTAATGTCGGCGTTGAAGAAATTAAAGGTAACGATCAAGTTCAGCAAGCCGCACAGTTACTGCAGCATACTGAACAAATCAATTACACTGGTTTTATCGAAGGCGATGAAATCTATTCCGGTAACGTAGATGTCATCGTTTGTGATGGTTTTGTGGGAAATATCACGCTCAAAACTTCAGAAGGCATTGCCAAGTTATTGGTACATCAGTTAAAACGGGGATTAACCCAAGGTTTATTCGTGCGTTTCTTGGCTAAACTTATCGCTCCTCGCATTCAGGCGGTTCTTAGTCAGATGAACCCCGACCACTATAACGGTGCAAGTCTGTTAGGATTGCGCGGAATAGTTGTAAAAAGCCATGGAAATGCGGATGAAACTGCCTATTTACAAGCAATTAGTTTGGCAGTAACAGAAGCTCAACGTCGACTCCCTGAAATGATAAAAGATCGTTTAGAGTCGATTCTTTTAGATATAAATAACTGATCCCTCCTTATGCATACAAAAATTCTCGGAACTGGTAGCTATCTGCCAGTGCAGGTGCGTAGCAATCAAGATTTGGAAGAAATGGTGGAAACCACCGACCAATGGATTGTTGAACGTACTGGTATATCAGAGCGCCGCATTGCAGCGTTCGATGAAACCGTTTCAACTATGGGCTATCAAGCGGCATTAAAAGCGCTGGAAATGGCCGGCATAGAAGCATCAGATTTAGACATGATCGTTTGTGGTACCACCAGCGCGCCGAATGCTTTTCCTGCGGCGGCCTGTGAAATCCAAGCTATGCTTGGGGTACATACCATTCCTGCTTTCGATATTGCAGCAGCTTGTTCAGGCTTTGTTTATGCTTTATCTGTTGCCGATCAATTTGTAAAAACGGGCGCCGCTAAAAAAGTATTAGTGATCGGTGCTGACGTCTTGTCTCGTTTATGTGGGCCAGAAGATCGCACGACAATTATTCTTTTTGGGGATGGCGCGGGCGCTGCCGTTATTGGCGCATCTGAAACGCCAGGGATCATTTCGACTCATATTTACGCTGATGGGCGTCAAGGTGATTTGCTCAAATGTGCTTTCCCACCACGTAAAGGAGAAACTTCCGAAGCGGTTGGGTTTATGACCATGAAAGGCAATGATGTCTTTAAAGTGGCAGTGACTCAGTTGTCCCATGTCGTGACTGAGACTTTACGCATTAACAATATCGATAAGTCAGAAATTGATTGGTTAGTGCCACATCAGGCCAACTTCCGCATTATTAATGCTACCGCGAAAAAGCTCGATATGAGCTTGGATAAAGTCGTATTGACCTTAGCTAAACATGGTAATACTTCAGCCGCGTCAGTACCCATTGCATTAGATGAGGCCGTGCGTGATGGACGAATTCAACGTGGGCAATTATTGCTACTTGAAGCCTTCGGTGCGGGATTTGCGTGGGGCAGTGCATTAGTACGTTTCTAAGTTTTTCATCTAAGTGACATAGCATTAGCTTATGTTAGGTGTGTAGATTAATTTCAATAAATTAAGTTCGCCATAGGTAATTTGAATATGGAAAATGTCGCGTTTGTATTCCCAGGACAAGGCTCACAAGCCTTAGGTATGTTAGCCGAACTCGCTGAGTCACAACCTATTATAGGCCAGACCTTTGCAGAGGCGAGTGATGTTCTAGGCTATGATTTATGGGCTTTGGTTCAGCAAGGTCCTGTTGAAGTCTTAAATGAAACGGATAAAACACAACCTGCGTTATTAGCCGCCAGTGTTGCTATTTGGCGGGCTTACGTGGCTTCAGGTAAACCCATGCCAGCCATGTTAGCGGGTCACAGCTTAGGTGAATATTCTGCGTTGGTATGTGCAGGTGTTATTGATTTTAAAGATGCGATTAAATTAGTTGAACTGCGTGGTCAACTAATGCAACAAGCGGTTCCAGCTGGAACCGGTGCTATGTATGCCATTATCGGTTTAGATAACGAAGGTATCGCTAATGCCTGCGCCGAAGCGGCTCAAGGTGAAGTGGTCAGCCCTGTTAATTTCAATAGCCCTGGCCAAGTGGTTATTGCAGGTCAAAAAGACGCAGTTGAGCGTGCAGCAGCGGCTTGTAAGGCCGCGGGCGCTAAAATGGCGGTGGCTTTACCTGTCAGCGTGCCATCACACTGCGCATTAATGAAACCTGCGGCGGATAAATTGGCCGTGGCATTAAACGATGTACCGTTTACTCCCCCAACGATTACTGTGATTAATAATGTTGATGTGGCTTCACCTACCTCTGCCGACGATATTAAAGATGCGTTAGTGCGTCAGTTATATTGTCCTGTTCGCTGGAGCGAAAGCGTTGAATTAATGGCCCAAAAAGGTATTACTCAATTGGTAGAATGTGGTCCTGGTAAAGTATTGACAGGATTAGCAAAACGAATTAATAAATCACTATCAGCCCAAGCGGTTAATGATGTAGCTTCATTAGCGGCATTAACTGAGTAAGGAGTTTGTATGAGTTTCAACCTGAATTTAACAGGCAAAGTGGCTTTGGTGACAGGTGCGAGCCGCGGTATTGGCCGTGCGATTGCCGAAACACTTGTGGAAGCGGGCGCAGTGGTTATTGGAACCGCAACCAGTGAGAAGGGCGCAGCGGCGATCCAAGAATATCTGGGTGACAAAGGTTTTGGTTTAGTGCTTAATGTCACAGATAGTGAATCTGTTACACATTTATTCGCCTCGATCAAAGAAAAAGCGGGTGATGTTGATATTCTAGTCAACAACGCGGGTATCACCCGTGATAATCTGCTGATGCGGATGAAAGATGATGAATGGCAGGATATTATCGACACTAACCTGACATCATTATTTAGACTATCAAAGCCTGTGATGCGTACCATGATGAAAAAGCGTTTTGGCCGTATCATCAATATCGGTTCAGTGGTAGGCACCATGGGTAATGCAGGTCAAGTTAACTACTCGGCAGCAAAGGCGGGTTTGATCGGATTTACAAAATCTCTTGCAAGAGAGGTTGCATCTCGTCAAATTACGGTTAATGCTATCGCTCCTGGATTTATCCAGACCGATATGACTGATGAGCTGACCGAAGATCAGCAAAAAGCTATCATGTCTCAGGTTCCGATGGAACGATTAGGGCAAGCGCAAGAAATTGCCAATGCTGTGCTCTTTTTAGCCTCGGATTCTGCTGCTTATATCACAGGTGAAACTTTACATGTGAATGGCGGAATGTACATGGTTTAAGGGCGGATGGCAGGGATACTGTCTCCAATTGAGTAGTGATCTGCATCAATTGGTTGTTAAATTTTGTGGTTAGACCACGAAAACTAAGCTTGCATTGTCAGCCAAATCTAATAAACTACTCGCAATCTTACGCAAGTGCGTAATTTGAATAGGAAAGAAAACTAATGAGCAACATCGAAGAACGTGTAAAGAAAATCATTGTAGAGCAACTGGGCGTTAAAGAAGAAGACGTTAAGCCAGCGGCATCTTTCGTTGACGATCTGGGTGCAGATTCTCTGGACACTGTTGAGTTGGTTATGGCTCTAGAAGAAGAGTTTGATACCGAGATCCCTGATGAAGAAGCTGAAAAGATCACTACTGTTCAAGCAGCGATCGACTACGTTTCTAAGAATCAGTAATTCTGAATTCTTGAAGACAGGCGGCATTTATTGCCGCCTGTTTTTGTTTTACCCCCGTCAAACTCTGCCCCTGTGCCATTCAATTGTCTCTGGATCGTGTTTTATATTGTTATCCACGAGATGTTGCCCGCAGATTGGCGACTTCTATGCAATAAATTGTCTAATCATAGAAAACCTTGTTTTAGCTATGAGAACTAACAAATTTAGTATTTAAAGGTGACTGCCGTGTCTAAACGTCGTGTAGTGGTAACCGGTTTGGGGTTAGTAACTCCAGTGGGCAATACTGTCGATACTACTTGGAAGGCTTTGCTTTCAGGTAAAAGTGGTATTGCACCTATAACCAAATTTGATGCCAGTGAATTTACCACTCGTTTCAGTGGTTCAGTAAAAGATTTTGATGTTGAGCAATACGTAACGAAAAAAGATGCCCGTAAGATGGACCTCTTTATTCAATACGGTATGGCGGCTGGCATCCAAGCAATCCAAGACTCAGGTCTGGATATGAGCAAAGAAAATCCTGGTCGTGTCGGCACTGCTATTGGTGCTGGTATGGGTGGTATGTGGTTGATTGAACAAGGTCACAGTGCATTGATGAATGGTGGCCCGCGTAAGGTTTCTCCTTTCTTCGTACCTAGCACCATTATCAATATGATTTCGGGCCACTTGTCGATCATGTTTGGCATGAAAGGGCCCAATTTTGCCGTGACGACTGCTTGTACTACGGGCGTACATAATATCGGTTTTGCGGCGCGCACCATTGCCTATGGCGATGCAGATGTGATGGTTGCAGGCGGTGCTGAGGATGTGACATCTCCTTTAGGCGTGGCAGGTTTTGGTGCTGCTAAAGCATTATCGACTCGCAATGATGATCCTACAGCCGCGAGTCGCCCATGGGATAAAGACCGTGATGGTTTTGTGATTGGTGATGGCGCTGGTGTGATGGTGATGGAGGAATACGAGCACGCTAAAGCGCGCGGTGCGACCATTTACGGCGAGTTAGTCGGTTTTGGTATGAGCGGTGATGCGTTCCATATGACTTCGCCACCAAGTGACGGCGCAGGCGCTGCGGCAGCTATGGTCAATGCTATTAATGACGCTAAGTTATCACTGGAGCAAATTGGTTATATCAATGCCCACGGTACGTCGACGCCAGCGGGTGATAAAGCCGAAGCTGCAGCGGTTAAGTCTGTATTTGGCGACCATGCGTATAACGTGCTGGTTAGCTCGACTAAATCGATGACGGGTCACTTATTAGGTGCCGCAGGAGCGGTTGAAGCGATTTTCACCTTATTAGCATTGCGCGACCAAGCTGTACCGCCAACGATTAACTTGGATAATCCAGATGAAGGCTGTGACTTAGACTTTGTCGCCCATACTGCTCGTGATGTGAAGTTAGATTACGCTCTGTGTAATTCCTTCGGTTTTGGTGGTACGAACGGTTCATTATTATTTAAGAAAGTTTAAAGACCAATATCGCCCCAAAAATGCGCCCTATGGCGCATTTTTTGTGTACTGCGTTTATTATTAAATTATTGATATATTTATTATTAATCTTTGTTCATCTCCCTTGTTTAATCTTTTCTACTACAGATAATGGCAGCCTATTCAGTTTGTAATGGAGCATGTCATGTTAAATCCGGCGGTTATCCCGCTTGTCCCTATAATCGGTGCCTTAACTGCAAATTTGACCGAATTGATCCGTGGCGAGTCTAAGATCTGGCATCCAGAAATGGAAATTGGGATAAAGACCTTCACGTTTGCGATTACTGCCTATGTAGCCATTTGGTTTGCTTTACTGGTAACAGCGATATACTCCGGAGGGACTTCGGATATGTTGGCAGGGTTTGAGGTGTTAGGCTTTTTCCTGTTAGGTTTGGGGATTTATACGTTTGCTAAATGTTCTCGTTTTATCACGAGATCACTTCAGCTATGGATTTATCGTTTAGCTTTACCATGCCTATTAGTATGTTGCACACTCATTACTCACTTTGGCTAAATCGAATTCATTGACGAGGTCAATCGTAATAATTTTTACGCGATTAGCGATTTCTATCGTAAACTCAACTTATTGTGCGAAAACATTAGGCCGCTGAGGCTAAATAAGTTGAGGTAAAATGGCTGGTATCGAGAGACAAAGTACCCTGAGATTTTTGTCAGAGCCTGCGGATGTGAATTTTGGTGGTAAAGTTCACGGCGGCGCTGTGATGAAGTGGATCGATCTCGCGGCCTATGCCTGTGCAGCGGGCTGGAGCGGTAAATATTGTATTACTGCTTATGCGGGTGGTATTCGTTTTGTGCAACCCATTTTGGTGGGCAATATCGTTGAAGTCAGCGCAAAAGTGATTTATACGGGCAAGACTTCTATGCATATTGGTATCGATGTGCGGGCGGGCGATCCTAAAGTATCTGAGCGTCATCTCACCACTCACTGTATTGTGATCATGGTGGCGGTGGATGAAAACGGCCAACCTACGCCTGTACCTGAGTGGATACCAGAGACGGAACATGATATTCATCTGCGTGATTCAGCACTGCGCTTGATGGAAATGCGTAAAAAAATTGGCGCCGAAATGGAAGCCCATGTAGTGAAATAACCGTATAAATTGACTCAACCAAGGCGCTTGGCGCCTTTGTTGTCTCTGCCGAAAAGTGCGTTTGCCACTTGGTTTGATTTCTCACTGACGCAATGCGGGATGAATGTTAAACTGCCGCCACTATTTTGAATCGATTCATTTTGTTTATCTATTTAAGGATCAGCTCATGGCAAAAGTCGCATTTATTGGTTTAGGCGTAATGGGTTACCCCATGGCAAGACACTTACTCAACAAGGGCCATGAGGTCACTGTTTATAATCGCACTTTTGCTAAGGCGCAAGCTTGGGTCGACACCTATGGTGGTCGCTGCTGTCCAACGCCCAAAGAGGCTGCAATAGGTCAAGATATTGTGTTTACTTGCGTGGGCAATGATAACGATCTGCGTGAAGTGGTATTAGGGCGTGATGGCGCTATTCACGGTATGGAAAAGGGCACAGTGCTGGTTGATCATACTACGGCTTCGGCAGATGTGGCCCGCGAGCTTGCCAAAGTCTTAGCCGAAAAGGGCATTGATTTCCTCGATGCGCCTGTGTCTGGCGGTCAAGCGGGCGCCGAAAATGGCGCCTTGACTGTGATGGTTGGTGGCGATGAAGCGGTATTTGAGCGTGTTAAACCCGTGATTGAAGCTTTTGCCCGCTGCGCCGAGCGTTTAGGTGACGTCGGTGCTGGCCAGTTAACTAAGATGGTGAATCAAATCTGTATCGCGGGCGTGGTACAAGGTTTAGCGGAAGCGCTGCAATTTGCCCGTAAAGCAGGGCTCGATGGCGAGAAAGTCATTGAAGTGATCAGCAAAGGCGCGGCGCAAAGCTGGCAAATGGAAAATCGCTACAAGACGATGTGGGGCCAAAGCTATGGCTTTGGTTTTGCCGTCGATTGGATGCGTAAAGACTTAGGCATCGCCTTAGAAGAAGCGCGCCGCAACGGTTCACATTTGCCTTTAACCGCTTTGGTGGATCAATTCTATTCAGAAGTGCAGGGCATGGGCGGTAACCGTTGGGATACGTCTAGTTTGCTGGCGCGCTTAGAGAAATCGGCTAAATAAGCCATCTTGTTTTAAGAGTCGTCTGTTATAAAAATGCCCAGTCCGCATTGGTATCGAACTGGGCATTTTTGTTTGTATCGTTTTTGACTAGGATATTAATAACTTGGATATTAAATCGTTAGTCTTTCCAACGAATGTGGGTCACTAAACTGTGAGTTTCACCTGGCGCGAGCACGACTTTATCTTCTAATACATTGGCCGCTTCTAGGCAGACCATGGTCAGATAATCCTCTGGATTAAATCGGCCAAGGCGTTGTGATTTTTCAATCCATGGATTCCATAATACCGCTGATTGGCTGTTTTCACGGCTGACTTCGATTATCCCTTGCGGCGTATGCAATAACTGCACTGGGCCGAGTTCGGTATAGACACGATCTGTCTCGCGATCAAATAGCACTTCATCCGTGGTTTGCGGGTAAGGCCCCTCGGCAAATTCGATGTATTTTGAACCACTAAAACCGCTGGCCTTGAGTTGGTGGATATCCTCAATCGGGAAATAGCTGTGCAGCGCTTGGGTAAGCGTGACGGTTTCATCGCCTAAGTTGGTATTCACAAGGCTAATGCTTAGGGTATCGCCTAGGGTGAATAACACGCTGACCTCAGTGTTATGCGGCCAATAGATTTTATCTTGCTCACTGATTTTTAAGCTAAAACGTAAATCCACTAACTGATTACGCATTTCTACTGATTCCAGCGCCCAAATGCGGGTACGGGCAAAACCGTGTTGAGGAAAGTTCGCTTCACTACTCATGCCAAACCAAGGCCAGCATACGGGTACACCGCCACGGATCCCATTACCGGGTTTATAATCGTCAGCCGATGAAACCCACAGCAAAGGTGGTTTGCCTACGGGTTGAAAATAGTCGATTTGCGCGCCCTGCAAAAAAATTCTTGCCTGACATAACGCCGTATTCACTTCGACATAATCAAGCCCGTTAGCGTGCTTTTTAGTAGTGACAGAACCCATAGTAACAATATCCTTAACTCTGCTGCATATCAGAAAAACAGGCAGTTAGCTTACAAAGTTTTCCGCGATAACATAAGGCTTTGTTGCGATCAATTTACGGTTTTGCTGTTCGTTTGTGTAAACAAAAGTCACTGTCCTTGGGTTCTAGTGCTTCCTTTTTCAACAGATTTAGCTAAAGTGGTCAAAGCATCAAAGTGGTCAGATCACTTAGTTGAGTTGCAGTCTAACAAGAAAAGGGAAGCGATTATGCCAGTCTATCAAGCGCCGCTGCGCGACTATCAATTTATCCTCGATGAGATGTTACATATTTATCAGCAAGATGCACTCAAGGGGTTCGATGAAATCGACCCAGATCTTGTCGATGCGATCCTGCAAGGTATGGCCGACTTTAGTACCGAAGTCATGCTGCCGCTCAATAGTGTCGGCGATCTGCAGGGCTGTAAGTTGGTCGATGGTAAGGTGATTACGCCTGAGGGTTTTGATAATGCCTATCGGCAGTTTGTTGATAATGGCTGGCCGACGCTGACCTGCGCTCCTGAATATGGCGGCCAAGGTTTACCCGAAGTGGTGGGGATTTTTGCCACTGAGATACAAACGGCAACCAATATGGCCTTTGCCATGTATCCCGGTTTGACCCATGGCGCCTATGCCGCCATCCATGCCCACGGCAGTGACGCACTCAAGCAAAAATATTTAAGCAAATTAGTCAGCGGTGAATGGACGGGAACCATGAACTTGACCGAGTCCCACGCCGGTACTGACTTAGCCTTATTACGCACGAAAGCTGTGCCAGTATCTGAAGGTGTTTTTGCTATTACCGGCGAGAAAATTTTTATCTCCTCAGGCGATCATCAACTCACCGACAATATAGTGCACCTCGTATTAGCCCGTTTGCCGGATGCACCTGAAGGCGTGAAGGGCATATCTTTGTTCGCCGTGCCTAAAGTATTAGTGAATAACGATGGTAGTTTAGGCGCGCCGAACACTTTATATGCCAGTGGCCTTGAACATAAGATGGGCATTCACGGTAACTCAACTTGTGTGATGGTGTTTGAAGATGCGCTGGGCGAGCTTGTCGGCGAGCCACACCAAGGACTGCGCGCCATGTTTACTATGATGAACCAAGCGCGTTTAGGGGTTGGTGTGCAAGGACTGGGCGTCTCTGAAATCGCCTATCAAAATGCGCTGGCCTATGCCAAAGACAGATTACAGAGCCGCGCTTTAAGCGGTGCCAAAGCCCCAGAAAAAGCCGCCGATCCGATTTTGGTTCACGGCGATGTGCGCCGCATGTTGCTGTCGCAAAAAGCCTTTAATGAAGGCGCAAGAGCCTTAGTTGGACAACAAGCTTTGTGGCTAGATGAAGCTGAGCGTCATACCGATCCCGTCAAAGCCAAAGTTGCTTCCCAATTAGCGGCACTGTTCACGCCAGTGGTGAAAGGTTTTATCACTAACCGTGGTTTTAATGCCTGTGTCGATGCACAGCAAGTGTTTGGCGGACATGGTTATATTCATGAGTGGGGTATGGAACAATTTGTGCGTGATAGCCGTATTGCACTGATTTATGAAGGCACTAACGGCATTCAAGCGTTAGATTTAGTGGGGCGTAAGTTGCTTAGCGATCGCGGCGCGGCGATGCAGCAATGGTCGGTGTTAGTGACTGAGTTTATAAAGTCACATAGCACGAATGCGGCGATGCAACCCTATGTGAGCGGTTTAATGGATTGTGCGGGTGATTTGCAAAAGGCCAGTGGTTATTTAGCTGCACAAGCTGCGACCAATCCTGACATTATCGGCGCAGCATCTATGGCTTATCTGGAGTTGTTTGGGGTGACTGCGCTGGCGTGGATGTGGGCCAGAAGCGCCGCGGTGGCATTAGCTGCACTGGAGCTGGGCACTGAAGAAACCGCATTTTACCAAGCTAAATTGAAAACGGCCGATTTCTATATGGCTTACTGGGCGGTGCAAGGTCGCAGTCTGCGTAAGCAAATTGAGCAGGCGAGTGAGATGCTAACATCGCTTGATGAAAGAATTTTTTAACTTAGTTTCTTTAAACATTTTAAGAGCCAGCATTAGCATGCTGGCTTTTTTTATTGAGAGTTTTGCAGGTTGTTTTAGTGAGAATTATTGAGAATTTCACTGACTTTATATAGACAAAGAAATGGTCTATTCGTGTTGTGGTGATAATGGCGTCGTTAAGGTCAACCTTATCTTTACAATTGCAACAAAACCCCATGGATGTAAATTTAAATGAGAATTATTGTCATCTTTGCGTCAGACTTTATAATGACGACCAATTTAATATGACAAGGGTAAACCGCAGGTTTGCTCAATATTTTGGGGTATCTTGTGAAATCTCGTTTCGCCTATTCATTAATCGCACTCGCTTTAGCTCAACACTCTTGGGTGTTTGCCACTGAAAAACCAATAAAAAATGACATCGAGCCTAGCTCGGATACGGTTCAGTCTGATGTTATTCCTGCTGCTGATGCTTCTGAACCTGACGCTAAGTTAGTGACGCCCGAACGTATTGCTGTCCATGGCCGCGCAATGCAAATGTACGTCGATAAAGAAACAACGATTGGTACTAAGACGGCGATTAATGTGATGGAATTGCCGCAGTCTGTGCAAGTGCTGACCGAGCAGTTAATCGTCGACCAAGCCGCGCGCAATATTACCGATTTATATCGCTCAATTGCGGGCGTGAGTGAGTTCAGTTATTCGGGCGTGACCTTTCGCGGTTTCCGCGACGATGCCAACGTTTTTTATGATGGGGTAAGGGGCGATCCCTATTCGGGGTTCTCAGTGCCGCAACTCTTTAATGTGCAGCGGGTTGAAGTGTTAAAAGGCCCTGCATCCGCACTCTACGGCGGCGGTGAACCCGGTGGCATGATTAACTATGTCACTAAAAAACCAACCTTTGTCGAGAGTAAAGAGTTGACCTTAAGCACGGGCAGCGAGGATATGATCGGTGGCTCGCTGGATTTCACCGGCGGCCTAACCCAAAATCTCGCCTATCGTTTTGGCGCCTATTATCAGCAGGAAGATAGCTTTCGCAATAATGCCGATAGCCAAAATGCCGAAGTGGCGGGTGGGTTACTCTACGAAATCAGTGATGATACTAAGCTCACCACCACCTTCGATATTATTAAGCAGGATTTAGGCGGTAACCGACTTCGCGGTGTTCCCGTCGATGATGCGGGCAATTTCCTTGTCGCGCCTTCCTATAATGCCAATGAGAAGAGTGACTTCCAGAAGATGGATGCATTGGTGCTGCAAGCGATTCTCGATCATCAATTTACCGATAATTTCTCGGTCAAGACTCAAGTCCGCTATCTGAATAATGATTCGGATCAGCAATACCATGAATCGAGAGGTTGGGCGACCTTAGATGCCAATAAAAAGCCCATTATGGGTGATGGCACTATTAAGCGTGAATACCGTGTGCAATCAAGGGCTAATGATGAGATCAGTTTAACCAATGATTTTGTCTACGCATTCGATGCCTTAGGTTTTGAACATGAATTCCTGTTCGGTGGTGATTACCACTACGTCGAAACCGAATATCACTATAAATTGGCGACCTCTAACGAGGGTGTCGGTAACCTGAATATTTTTGACCTTAATTATGGTGAAACCAACCCAAGCACTTATAACCTAAAAGATAAAAATACCGATGGTATACGCGCTAATCGCTATGGCGTTTATGTGCAGGAACATCTGCACTTTAACGAACAGTGGTCATTGATCGCTGGGCTTCGTTTTAGTCAGTTTGATGAATATGATAAGGCGACGGGTTTTTCCTTCAGCGATAATGCGATAACACCAAGGGCAGGGCTTAATTATCGCCCAATTGATTCAACGTCCTTTTATTTGAATTACTCAGAGAGCTTTAATCCCACATCTTTAACCAATCAAGCTGAGAATATTGGGGATGGTTTCCTCGATCCTGAAACCGGTAATCAAATTGAGTTAGGGATGAAAAATGAATGGCTTGATGGCCAGTTTATGACCACGCTCGCTGTATATCGCATTGAAAAGCAAAATGTTGCCCAAGCTAACCCTTTAGATACTGGCGATGACGATGGTATTCCTGCAATGCTTAATTTTGGTGAAGTGCGCAGCGAAGGCATTGAATGGACGCTGGTGGGGGATTTAACCGATAACCTGACTGTCACGGCAAACTATGCCTATAACGAGACCGAAGTGATTAAAGGGGTGACTGATGACAGTTTAACCAATACCTTCGATAGTAAACATTTTGCCAATGCGCCGCGTCATCAAGCGGGGATATGGACCCGTTACGATATCAATGCACTCAATTCGGCGATTGCCTTTGGTATGGATTACGTGGGTGAGCAGTTCAGCCTTGATGGTCAAACGGTGAAGCCCCATACGATTTTTGATATGAGCTGGACAACACAGTGGGATCAAACTCAAGTCCGTTTAAATCTTAAAAATATCTTCGATAAGGAATATGCCGTCAGTGGCTTTAGTGAGCGTAATGGTCATTTCCCCGGTGAGCCACGCAATATCACGCTTGAGCTGAGTCATAAGTTTTAATGTATTGATGTGAAAAGAGCTTGTTCGTTAAGGATGATGAACAAGCTTGAGCGAATGGGCCAATCTTGCGCGAATAATCACCCGTTGCTCTGCCTGTATTCTTGGCTTTTGCGCGGATTAATCCAGTGAGGCTTATCATCTTAATAGTGTTTATCTATTAAGGTGATAGCTTCTATCCGTTATCCTTTCTCGTTTAGCTTGTTTAGACTCGCCTTATATGAATTATTCGATAAGGTTTTCCTATGCACGCCGCCAGCCAGTTAACCACAATAGACGCTCAATCTAACGTTAGCCCACAGGTGGCCCTGATTGCAGAAGGTGGTGGTCAGCGCGGTATATTCACCGCAGGCGTGCTCGATGCTTGGCTCGATGGCGGATTCGATCCCTTCGATTTATTTATTGGCACGTCGGCAGGTTCGCAAAATTTAACCAGCTTTTTAGCTAGACAAAAGGGTTATGCCAAACGCTTGATCCGCGGTTTATCGCGCCATAAACGCTTCTATCGACT
Organism: Shewanella putrefaciens; assembly: GCF_016406325.1. NCBI lineage: Bacteria > Pseudomonadati > Pseudomonadota > Gammaproteobacteria > Alteromonadales > Shewanellaceae > Shewanella > Shewanella putrefaciens. The sequence goes on from NZ_CP066370.1 coordinate 1,705,691, forward strand.
CGGTCGCGGGTTAGTCGGCGGCAATGTGGTCGATTTAGATTGGTATTTTGATCAGACGCGACAGGGGATGTTTAAATTAGATCTTAATGCGGCGACGGCCTCACTCGGTCATCGGCAGTTACTGATCACCACCACGAATGCCAGTGATCGCAAGGGTTATTTTTTAAGTCCAAGCAGTAAAAGCCAGTGGCGCGAATTGTTAAAAGCTTCTAGCGCATTACCATTTTTGTATAAACAAGGGGTGAAACTCACGCCTTGGCTGAGTGACCGCGCCTGTAATAGCGACAAGGCTTCTAATAACGGCGCGGCTAATCATAACGCTTCTGATAATAGCGTCTCTGATCACGGTGCAGCATCAAGCGAAGGTATTGACAGTGATTTTTATCTCGATGGCGGCTTAGCTGCGCCTTTACCTGTGCGTGAGGCCTATCGTCGTGGTGCCCGCAAAATTGTGGTGATCCGCACTGTGAGCGAGGATTTTCAGGCGCAATCGGCTTGGGTCCATAAATTAAAATCGTGGATTTGTGTTTCTGGCTTTTGCCCGAAAACCATAGATTATTTAGTGCAACATGAACAAGCCTATCAGGATGAATTGGCGTTTATCGCTAATCCACCAGAGGATGTGGAGATAGTGCAGATTTTTGCTACTGAAAATTTGCAGAGTAAATTGCTGGGCAGTACCGATACGGATTTACGCCATGATTATCATGCGGGGCTGAGTGCTGGAAAGCAGTTTTTAACCCAAGATCCGATGGCGTTGACGCAGAGGAATACTTATTTTCAAGCTCAAGTGCAAGCCAATGCGCATACTCAAACTCAAACTCATATTCAAGCTCACTCTCAAGCTCACTCTCAAATCCAGCCACTCAGTGCGTTGTCGGCCTAGTTTGGTTTTGAGTTAAGCCACAATGTTGTGCGTGAGTAAGCAATAAAAGTAAAAAGTATCAAAATACAAAAGCCACCTAGGGGTGGCTTTTGTATTTGTTCGGTAAGTCTGTCGCACTAAGTGCACTTAGGTTGGGGGCTGAATCAGTTAGTCAACCTAGTTTATGAATGGAGTCCATCAATGTTAGACCATTAATAACTTGCGGTATGCACTGAGCGTACTGCTCGGCCCGATGGGTCGATAATGCCGCGTAAGCTTTCGTCCCAAGCTAATGCTTCTGGTGTTGAACAGGCGACGGATTTACCGCCTGGAACCGTTTCAGCAGCGCCGCTCAGTGGATAATGTTCCTCAAAGAAGCAGCGATAGAAGTACGCCTCTTTGGTTTCTGGCGTGTTATAGGGGAAGCGGAATTTCGCATTCGCCAGTTGCAAATCATCGACCTGCGCCGCCGCTTGTTCTTTCAAACCGTCAATCCAAGAGTAGCCCACACCGTCACTGAATTGTTCCTTCTGACGCCACGCCACTTCTTTTGGCAATTTATGCTCAAAGGCTTTACGCAGAATGTGTTTCTCAATACGGCCATCCTTAGACATTTTCGCTTCAGGGTTGATACGCATTGCCACATCCATAAACTCTTTATCGAGGAAGGGCACGCGAGCTTCTAATCCCCAAGCGGCCATGGCTTTGTTGGCACGCAGACAATCGAACAGATGCAGTTTATCGAGTTTGCGCACTAATTCCTCGTGGAATGCCTGTGCGTTTGGCGCTTTATGGAAGTATAAATAGCCGCCAAATAACTCGTCAGCACCTTCGCCCGATAACACCATTTTAATGCCCATAGCTTTGATTTTACGCGCCATTAAATACATTGGCGTGGCAGCACGTATGGTGGTGACATCGTAGGTTTCTAAGTGATAGATCACTTCTTTAATCGCATCTAAGCCTTCTTGGAAGGTGAAATGGATCTCATGGTGAATCGTACCAATGGCATCGGCGACTTTTTTGGCGGCGATAAGATCGGGCGCACCTTTTAGACCGACGGCAAAGGAATGCAACTGTGGCCACCAAGCGTTGGTCTCACCATCATCTTCAATTCTGCGCTTAGCAAAGGTTTGGGTGATGGCGGAAATGATCGATGAATCTAAGCCGCCTGACAGTAACACACCATAGGGCACATCTGACATTAATTGACGTTTGACCGCCGCTTCTAATGCGTCACGCAATTCTTCTTGGCTGGCTGGATTATCTTTAACTGCATCATAGCTTTGCCAATCTCGGCTATAGTATTTAATGGCTTCACCATCCTTTGAATAAAAATATTGGCCAGGTTGGAATTCTTCTACGGTTTTACACACTGGCATCAAGGCTTTCATCTCTGAGGCAACATAGAAGTTACCCGCAGCGTCACGGCCTGTGTATAGTGGGATGATACCCATGTGATCGCGGCCGATAAGGTAACTATCTTGAGCTTTGTCATATAACACAAAGGCGAAGATACCGTTTAATTTATCTAGAAATTCAGTGCCGTATTCTTGATACAGTGCCAAGATCACTTCGCAGTCAGAGTTGGTTTGATAGCTGTATTTATCGCCGAGTTGGGCTTTGAGTTCTTTATGGTTGTAGATCTCGCCGTTGACCGCGAGGATCAAACTGCCATCTTCAGTCAGCAGCGGCTGGGCACCGTGTTCAATGTCAACAATCGCTAAACGCTCATGGGCAAGAATCGCTTTATCGCTGGCATAAATACCTGACCAGTCAGGGCCACGATGGCGCATAAGCTTAGACATTTCTAGCGCGACTTGGCGCAGTTGTTTGGCATCAGATTGGATATCTAAAATCGAAAAGATTGAACACATAGTACAACTCCCACACTGTCTGTCATTTGAGGATGTCTCAATTGAGGTTTAATGTGCCAGCTATTTAGCGTTTTGCCAAACACTATTTTTGATGATTTATCTATTTATTGGTGATTTTATTGATTTTGATGTTTGTGTTTAATGATTTTATTTGAGAATAATTCATTAAAATTGAGTTATTTTTGATTATTTGTTTTTATTTTTTGATTTGGCGCGGGGAGTTTTGGGGAATTCACAATGTGTTTTGAAAAAGTGTCGATGATAGAAAAACCGCTAAAAAAGACCTTAAACAATGAGTTGTCACGTTTAAGTGTTTTATTTTTAATCAATTAATGCGCCGAGTTTGACATCAAAAAATGGTATAAGCCTATTCAGAATTGTGTGGCAGGATGGATATTTCGCGATAACGGCATTGTTTGTGAGCTGAAAACAAAAAAAGCACGTGAATGGTTCACGTGCTTGTAGGTCTTGTTTGGCGCTTTGGCTGGTGGAGGAGACGCTTGGCGCTTTATTTCGCAGGTTCTACTAGCAGGCGCCAATAAGAGACGACTAACTAAGCCGCCTCGCACAAGCTGTCACTGATACAAGCTGCTATTTTGCGTCCGTTACCAGCGTTGTTTTGGCTGGGCGCAGGCTATTGAATTCTGTGCCTTGATAGTATCCCGGCCAATCTTTACTGTTGCCCAATGTGCGTGTGACTTGGTAGTAGATTTGCAAGTCTTGCAGCGCGCCACTTAAATCCCAATCTTCACGATATTCATCGCAGACATTGTGATAGCAGCCTTTCATTGTGGCTTGCATCTGGGTTTTATAGGCAGCCGTGGCCTCATCTATGGGATCGCTACCGCCGCCGGCAAAGACTGCGGGTACGCCCAGTTTGGCAAAGCTGAAATGATCTGAGCGGAAAAAACCGCCCGAAGCGGGATTTTTTTCACCCATGGGGATACGATTTTGTTGTTTAGCTGCATCGATAAGGTAGGTTTCTAACTCTGATTTACCTTTGCCGACAATGGTAAAGTCTTTGGTTTTACCGTAGATATTGGTGCTGTCTAGGTTTAGCACTGCCACGGTTTTGTCGATCGGATAAAGTGGATTAGCGGCATAATAGCGCGAACCGAGTAAGCCCTGTTCTTCACCTGTTGTAGCAATAAAGGTGACCGAACGGGCTAAACCGTGGCCTTGTTTGACATTATCGACAAGCTGTCTGGCGATTTCTAAAATGCCTGCAATACCCGAGGCATTATCCATGGCGCCGTTATAAATTTGATCGCCTGTTTTCGTTTCATCTTTGCCTATGTGATCCCAATGGGCGGTAAAGAGGATTTGTTCATCTGCTTGTGTGTTGCCGGGAAGTGTGGCGACCACATTGTAGCTATTCGCATATTCGGCTTTGTTTTTAAAAGCGATGTTGGCCGTTTGCTCAAGGGGTAAATTGATTGGGCTGTCGGCGGCGCGCGCCATTAAATTAGGCAGTGATAAACCCGCTTTATCAAAAATTTGCGTCGCGGCATCTAAGGTGAGCCAGCCTTCGACTTGCACTCGACTATCTTGCTCGGCTTTACTTAGCACCAGATCTTGCTGTGGTCCAGTCCAACTATTTTCTATCACGGACCAAGGGTAAGAGGCGGGCTCGGTATCATGGATAATCAGTGCGCCAAGGGCGCCTTGGCGGCTCGCTTCCTCAAATTTGTAGCTCCAGCGGCCGTAATAGGTCATGGCTTTACCAGTAAATTTCCCTGAGTCAGGGCGAGCAAAGCCGGGATCGTTCACTAAGATCACCGCAATTTTGCCTTTCATATTGAGATCTTGGTAATCATTCCAACCATATTCAGGGGCGTTCACCCCATAGCCGACGAAGACTAATGGTGCGTTCTCAACACGAATACCACCGTTATCGTGGCGACTGTTGAGGACGATATCTTGTCGGTATTTAAAGGGTAACCCTGCCAGCGTGACTTGCTGCGCTTCATCTGCGGTATAGCTCACCATAGGCACAGGTTGTAAAAAGCTGCCTTGGTACGCGCCCTTGAGTCCCATCTCTGTAAAGGCTTTGGTCAAATAGTCCAAGGTGAGTTTTTCACCGTGAGTGGTCGGCGCACGGCCTTCAAATTCGTCGGATGATAGGGCTTTAATATCATTTCTAAAACGTGCTTCATTCATTTGCACGGGTTTAAGTGCGGCACTGTTATTGGTATCAGGTTGTGCCGAATGAGGGCTACAGGCACTGAGCAAGGCTAGCGCGCATAACGGATACAGACGTCGCATAGGTTAATCCTACTGTTGTTTTAATTAAGGTATTTTAGATTTCTGTTAATCAATCAGAAGCGAGACTTATCATGAAGCAAGCCGCTGTGAGCCACAAGGCTGAGAAGAAGGCGAATATGTTACTTAATGTTGCTTTACCCTATGCAATACGCCTTTGGGCGAGGCGTGTTACATAGGTCATATTTCCCAATTGTAGGAGCGGGTTTTACCGACAATCACAAAGTCGGGGTTGATATTGGTAATGAGCAAGCCTGATAAAATGAGTTAACCATTTGTATCACAACAATTCTATGATGTGTTTAGCAAGGGACTCCACTCTAGTGGTAACTAGTAAAGTTTATTCATATCAACATCATAGCCAGCTTTCTTCATTTCTAATGCAATTTTTGTTTTCCAGTCTTCTCTAATGTATACAACACCACTAATATCATTTGGTATTTCAATACCCTCAGCAACTAAGGGTACTACATTTTTTCGAGTTAGCTTACCTATCAATAAACCATGTTCAAAGACAACATTTTGTCTTGCTCTAGCTTTTAGGTTACCGGTTTCTGCTTGCGCTTTTACCTCACCTAAGTCATCTGCAGTGTATAGAACGATAGCGAAATCTGTAGTATCAGAATACTCTTCGATTTTCTCGATGATTGTAGTGCTTCCACCACTAGCTTGTTCGTGAAGAATGATTGGCTCAAAACCTAGCTTTTGGATAAAGCGTGCCGTTTCATGCTTAACTTCGTTGTTATGGCCGTGAACAATAAAGACATTTTTGGATTTTTCTTTGGGTGTTGTTTCCACTTGTTTAACTTCCTTATTGATTGGAGTGAAATCATACTCATTATTTTGTATATCAAGAATTAACGAATCTAAAAATGAATCAACTTTGATACCCGTGTTTCTAATAAAGTAGTCAGCATCCGACTCCCCATACCTAGTTTGATAAATTTCATATGGAGAGAATAATTGATTGTAGTTTTTAATTGCTCTTGGTAATTGCTTTTTGAAGTATTGATGTAATGCTCTCTGCCAAGCACTGAAGCGTTGTTCTCCAAATTCTTTACTGCGTTTTTGGTAGGCTGCTACGACGACTTCGTCTACTAAACGCTCTCTAAATTTTGTTAGCTCTTTGATAATCTCTTGCTTGTCCATCAATGCCTCACAAAACAATGTTATTAGAAGCATTCTATCTCGTTATGCGGATATGGCAAGAAGTAGGGAGGGGTAACTGGCTGTTTTACAATGAAGTTTGTGATGCCGTTCTAAAGGTGTTACTAGCCACTTCATCCAAAATTGAAATTATCGCAGCTTTTAATCCACTTTAAAGGGGCGCTTAGAAAACCATATCGATCTGTGAAATTAACCTGACACAGAATTATGAACAGCCTCTATTTAGTTTATATTGCCCAGAGCCGTAAGCACTGGGCACATATTGGGAAATGAGCTTAATTAAAGTGAAGATTTAAACAACGTCTATATCGCCCGCGCAGGCAAACACATGGTTTGGTCGGAAGGGCTCTTTATCAATATCTTCGAGCTTACTCACGCCGCTAGTGACCAGAATGGTCTCAAGCCCAGCTTGGAAGCCCGCCAAAATATCGGTGCGCATATTATCGCCTATGATGACAGTATCTTCCGAGTGGCCATCAATATGATTAAGCGCTGAGCGAATAATCCAGGCACTCGGTTTGCCCACGTAGAAGGGTTTTTTACCGGTAATACGTTCGATGGGAGAGCATAGCGCGCCACATGCAGGACTAAATGCTGGGCCGTGAGTATCTGGATTGGTTGCAATAAAGCGCGCACCGCGAGCCACAAAACCTGCAGCCTTATGGATCATCTCCCAGTTATAGGAACGCGTTTCTCCAATAATGACAAAGTCGGGATTAATATCGGTAATGGTAAAGCCCGCTTTGTAGAGTTCATGGGTGAGGGCGCCTTCACCGATAACAAAGGCCTTGCTGCCTTCTTGGTGTTTTAAAAAGTCGGCGGTTGCCATGGCGGAGGTATAAAAACATTCTTCAGGAATATCCATACCGGCAGCACTTAAGCGGTTTTGCAGATCCTTACCCGTTTGTACTGGATAGTTGGTGAGAACGACTAATGGATTGCCTTGCGCTAAAATACGTTGGATAAATTTGTCGCTGCCGGGGATCAGTTTATTGTCGTGCAGTAGTACACCATCGATATCACAAATAATATTTTTCATCTAATAGTCTCTTGTCATGCCGAGCAAAATTCACTTTTTGTTGGGTTATCTAATGCCACATTGTCCTAAAAAACAATGCTTTTGTAGAAAATAGTTAAAAAAATAGAGACCCGCAGGTCTCTATTTTTGATTGATACGACTTACTGTCAAGTGGAACTAATCAGGCGCGTAACCGCTTGGGCCGATAAGGTTGCCATCAAGATAGGCTTGGCCGTTTTGCATGTTAAGACGTTGCTGACTAAACCATTTCACCACGAGTGGATAAATCGCATGTTCTTGCTCATGTACGCGGGCGGCAAGCATGTCCGCCGTATCGTCTTCATAAACAGGGACTTTGGCCTGTAATATCACAGGGCCTGCATCAAGCTCAGGCGTGACAAAATGCACGCTAGCACCATGTTCGCTGTCGTTAGCGTCGATGGCGCGTTGATGAGTGTTTAAGCCAGTGTATTTGGGTAACAGCGAAGGATGGATGTTGATTATCCGGCCTAAATAACGATTGACGAGGTCATCGGTTAAGATCCGCATAAATCCCGCTAATACGATTAAATCGGGTTGATACTGTTCAATCACCGCGATTAAGCGTGCATCGTATTCAGAGCGAGATTCACCTTGATGCGCTATCACGCAGCTAGTATCAATTTCATTATAATGGGCGCGAACTAGGCCATAGGCATCGGGTTTATTACTGATCACTCCGACAACTTCGGCCTGCAGATTATCGTCACAACCGTCGATAATCGCTTGCAGGTTACTGCCATTTCCGGAAATTAATACAACTACACGACAGCGCTGGGGCATTACAGGATCTCCACTTGCTCTTCATTGCCTTCTCGATGTGCAATAGCACCGATAAGCCATGCTTGTTCGCCTTCTGCTGCCAGTAATGCAAGTGCTGCATCCACTTTATCGGCAGGTAGCGCGACTATCATGCCGACGCCACAGTTGAAGGTACGATACATTTCGCACTGGGCAATATTGCCATTTTCCATTAACCAACTGAAAACAGCAGGCCATTGCCATGAGTCGCCTTGGATAACCGCTTTGCAATTATCTGGCAATACGCGGGGGATATTCTCCCAGAAGCCACCGCCAGTAATGTGCGCCATCGCATGGATATCAGATGCTTCAATCAGTTTGAGCAATGATTTTACGTAAATTTTGGTTGGCTCAAGGAGATGTTCAATTAGCGGTTTGCCATTGAGATCTTGCTGAGGGTCTGCTTGGCTTACTTCTAATACCTTACGGACTAAAGAGTAACCATTTGAATGAGGGCCGCTTGAGGCTAATGCAATAAGTGCATCACCCGCTGCCACTTTGCTACCGTCAATGATGTCGGCTTTTTCAACTACACCGACGCAGAAACCCGCTAGGTCGTAATCTTCACCTTCATACATGCCTGGCATTTCAGCGGTTTCACCGCCAATTAACGCACAACCAGATTGGAAACAACCTTCGCCGATGCCATTCACTACAGAGGTTGCAGTTTCAACATCGAGTTTGCCCGTTGCATAGTAATCGAGGAAAAACAGTGGCTCAGCGCCTTGAACGATAAGATCGTTCACACACATAGCAACTAAATCGATGCCAACAGTGTCATGTTTTTTATAATCGATAGCTAAACGTAATTTAGTACCAACACCGTCGGTGCCAGAAACTAAAACGGGTTGTTTGTATTTAGTGGGGATTTCACACAGAGCGCCAAAACCACCTAAGTTGCCCATAACTTCTGGACGACGGGTACGTTTTACGGCGGCTTTAATGTTACTTACCAGTGCATTACCTGCATCAATATCAACGCCGGCATCTTTATAGCTCAGTGGGGTAGGAGTGCTCACGGAGGGATCCTCTCGGGTACATCGTTATTGGATTTTATGCGGCGGTATTCTATCAGCTTGTGCTAGGGGTCGAAAGCCATGATTTGGATTTATCCCATTTGGTGAGATATTTTTGCTATCAACCACTGTGAATTTGCTGTTGATACTGTGTAATTGGTCACAAAAGAGTAAATAGGCGCGCGTATCTTAACCAGTGGAAACCTTTTCTTGGGAGATCGCTCACGATTAGACCGAATGGCAAAACTTTATGTTTTACCCAATAAACAAATCAACTAGAATCTGAAAAATTTGCCTCAAAAAATAATATCCGCGAACAAAAGTAGGAGAGAAAAATGAAAGTTGTCGAGGTTAAACATCCGTTAGTGCGTCACAAAATCGGCCTAATGCGCGAAGGTGACATTAGCACTAAGCGTTTCCGTGAACTGGCTGCTGAAGTGGGCAGTTTATTAACCTATGAAGCTACCGCAGATTTCGAAACCGAAACTGTTACGATTGAAGGCTGGAATGGTCCGGTTGAAGTCGATCAAATCAAAGGTAAAAAAGTCACTGTCGTGCCAATTTTACGTGCGGGTTTGGGTATGATGGACGGTGTACTCGAACACATTCCAAGTGCGCGCATCTCTGTTGTGGGTATTTACCGTGATGAAGAGACCCTTGAGCCTGTGCCTTATTTTGAGAAGCTGGCGAGTGATATGAACGAGCGTATCGCCTTAGTTGTTGACCCAATGCTCGCTACCGGTGGTTCTATGATTGCGACCGTCGATTTATTGAAAAAGCGCGGTTGTACTTCAATTAAGGCCTTAGTGCTAGTGGCTGCGCCTGAAGGCATTAAAGCCTTAGAAGCAGCGCATCCTGATATCGAGTTATATACTGCGGCTATCGATAGATGCTTAAACGAGAAAGGTTATATCCTGCCAGGTCTTGGCGATGCAGGTGATAAAATTTTTGGTACTAAGTAATCGTCCTTTCAGCTTAGCATGACGATTCATATAGCCTGTTAATATTAGGGTGTTTGATCATAAAGGCCGAATCGCATTGCGATTCGGCCTTTTGTTTTGTGTTTACATTGACCCGTTGTTAACGGCTATAGCACCATAGCGGCAATCCAACCAAACACTAACAACGGAATATTGTAGTGAATAAAGGTTGGGATTACGCTATCACGTATATGATCGTGTTGGCCGTCGGCATTTAAACCTGCTGTGGGGCCCAAGGTGGAATCTGACGCAGGTGATCCCGCATCACCTAATGCTGCCGCTGTACCAACTAATGCAATTGTTGCCGCTACAGAAAAACCAAAACTTAATGCGAGAGGCACGTAAATAGTCGCAATAATAGGAATAGTCGAGAAGGATGAACCTATTCCCATCGTGATCAGCAAACCGACAACGAGCATCAAAAAAGCAGCAAGGGCTTTATTGTCACCAATCATCTCGCCAAGTGACGCAACAAGTGTACCGACTTCTCCCGTTTCTTTTACTACGGCAGCAAAACCTGCGGCAGAAATCATAATAAAGCCGATGTTTGCCATCATGCGCACGCCTTGATTGAAGATATCTTGGTCGGCAACGTGTTTTAATGCACCTGAAAAACTGAAAATCATAAAACCGACTAAGGCACCGAAGATCATTGAGTCGGTTTCAAGTTGTACAAACAACGTCGCAAGAATTGCTAACGCAGCGATAGCGATATTACGTTTATTAAGGCTTTCTTCTGGTGCCGCCATGACCGCTTTAGCATCTTCATATATCCGAGGTTTACGGTAACTGATAAATACAGCCGTCAGTAAGCCTACTACCATACCCGCAGCAGGGATTAACATGGCAGGAGGAATTTGATCCCGCACGGCGACTAAGCCATTACTGGTAAGGTTTGATAGCAAAATATCATTTAAAAAAATTCCCCCAAAACCAATTGGCAAAATCATATAGGTGGTGACAAGCCCAAACGTAAGCACACAAGCGACTAGACGACGGTCAATGTTCAGTTTGGACATCACATGTAATAGTGGCGGTACGAGGATTGGAATAAAAGCAATGTGGATTGGCAAAATATTTTGTGAGGCCATCGACATAGCAAGCAGCGACAATAGCAGTAACCAACGGACCCAATGAGTGTTTGTGGCATTAGGCTCTTTGCCTAAACTGCTGATAATAGATTTAGAGATAAGTGCCGTTAATCCTGAGTGCGATAGTGCGACGGCAAAGGCACCTAATAATGCATAACTGAGCGCAATTTGTGCGCCGCCACCTAAACCGGTATTAAAGGCGTCTATGGTTTGATGAAGATCCATACCGCCAATCAACCCTGCAACAAGGGCGCTAACGGTCAGAGCGATCACCACATTCACTCTAAACAAACTGAGTGCCAACATTAAACACACTGCAATTACGACTGCATTCATAGTCAATTTCTTAATTCTGTAAACCAAAGGGCGTATTTTTGACTGCAAAGGCTGTGTCTGTCCAGTTTGGCGAGAATTATTCTGCAAAATATCTGAGAATGTGATCCGCTTGGCGTTAGCGTGTTCATTGAATGTGGATGACGTTGGGTATGAGTTAAACAGATTGCTCTATCCTTAATCATTAAAATCGAATAGCCCTTGAAAAATGTGATATTGGTCTTAAATAGGTTGTAAGGCACGATGTACGACTTATAATGCCTAAAGATTTGATTGGTAAGTACACCCCTTAAGCATTTTCCACTTTGAAGCCTTTTGCGCCAATAAGAGGGGTTTTAGGGGGAGTGTCTTACTTTATAGTTAGTTCAACTCATAGATGGAGATATAAAATGAGCGTATTAGTAGGCCGTCCGGCTCCGGATTTCACTGCTGCGGCGGTATTAGGTTCTGGCGAAATCGTAGATAGCTTTAACTTAACTGCTGCAATTAAAGGTAAACCAGCAGTCGTATTTTTCTATCCACTTGACTTCACTTTCGTTTGCCCATCAGAGTTAATTGCCTTTGATCACCGCATGGAAGAGTTCACTAAACGTGGCGTAGAAGTGATCGGTGTGTCTATCGATTCTCAGTTCACTCACAATGCATGGCGTAATACTCCAGTTGAAAAAGGCGGCATTGGTCAAGTTAAATACACGCTAGTAGCTGACGTTAAACACGAAATCTGTAAAGCGTACGATGTTGAGCATCCTGATGCGGGCGTAGCGTTCCGTGGTTCATTCCTTATCGACAAAGAAGGCATGGTTCGTCATCAAGTGGTTAACGATCTGCCATTAGGCCGTAACGTCGATGAAATGCTACGTATGATCGATGCACTGCAATTCCACGAAGAGCACGGCGATGTTTGCCCAGCAGGTTGGGAAAAAGGCGACAAAGGTATGAACGCAAGCACTGAAGGTGTTGCTGCTTACCTGTCTGAAAACGCAAGCTCTCTGTAATCGAATAGAGCGAGTGAATAAAAAAGCTGCCAATTGGCAGCTTTTTGTTTTTATTGAATAAGTCTAGCTTCAGTGATTGAGCTTATTCTTCAGTGTCACTTTCAGCATCTTGCGCACCTGCTGCTGCCAGTAAAGGCCAACCGCCTAATTGTTTCCAGCGATTGACTATGTAGCAAAAGAGCTCCGCTGTGCGTTCAGTATCATATAACGCTGAGTGGGCTTCTTTATTGTCAAAGGGAATACCTGCCATCATACATGCTTTCGCTAAAACGGTATGACCAATAGCAAGTCCTGCGAGTGTAGCGGTATCGAAGGTGGCAAAAGGATGAAATGGTGAGCGTTTTAAGTCACAACGCTCAATCGCTTTACTGACAAAACCATGATCAAAAGCGGCATTATGGGCCACAATAATACAGCGATGACAATCAGCAGCTTTTTGTGCCTTTTTGACAGCTTTAAAAATGTCTAAAAATGCCTCTTTTTCGCTGACAGCGCCACGTAATGGATTGTTAGGATCTATCCCATTAAAAGCGAGTGCTGCAGGTTCTAAATTGGCGCCTTCAAATGGTTCTATATGGAAGTGCAAGGTTTTATCAATGCCTAGCATGCCCTCATCATCCATTTTCAGCAGGGTGACGGCTATTTCCAGCAACGCATCCGTTTGAGAGTTGAAGCCCGCCGTTTCGACATCAATGACTACCGGAAAGTAGCCTCGAAATCGGTGTTTCAATTTGTTCGCGTCGCAAATGTCGCTCATTAAGATACCCAATAAAATTCACAGGGCGCTATTATGCTAAATGCACTTGGGTGTGTCATGCTTGATTGGTGGTTTTATAAGCTAAAGGAACTAAATAGTTTGCCGATAAAGCCATGTAACCGATTAATCATGAGTAAAGGCTATGTGGCGAAAACTGATATTAGTATCAATTTTATGCGTTCCTGCAACTGCAACGGCAGAGTTGCGCCATTATGTGGCCTCGTTAAATAATTCCCAATGGCGGGTTACTGAGAATTCTCCTATCGTTTGTCGTCTTGAGCATGATATTCCATCCTATGGTAAAGCTATTTTTACCAGTGAGGCGGGTAAACAACTGAATCTTAACTTCACGTTAGATATGTGGCTTAAACCGGACCAAGTGACTCAAGCACAGTTAATTAGTCGTTCACCCCAATGGCGTCCTGGTGTGGTATCTAAAGAAATCACTTCTTTACGCTATCAAAAATATTTTAACGGTGAAGTGCCTAAGCGTGCAGCTTGGTCAATGTTAGACGAACTAAGCCGTGGTATGCAGCCCACATTTTATTATGCGGATTGGTATAACGAATCGACTAAAATTGCAGTTGGGTTATCCGCGGCTAATTTTGGCCGTAAATATGCCGAGTTTAAGGCTTGTCTTGCTCACTTATTACCTTATAGTTTTGAGGATATAGCGTTCACCGTACTTAATTATAATGAAGGCGGGACTGACTTAACGCGTTTTTCTAAGCAACAGCTAACACGGGTGCAGGAATATCTGGCCTATGATCCTAATGTTGAACTGGTGCTGGTGGATGCCTATACCGATAGTTATGGTGGCCGTTCGGTTAACCAAAGAGTGTCAGATAACCGCGCTGAGTCGGTGAAAGAGTTTTTCCTATCCAGTGGTATCCCTCAAGATCGTATTTTAACGGTTGGTCATGGTGAGCGGCGTCATGTAGCTTCAAATGAAGATATAGATGAAAGGGCCCGTAATCGCCGAGTCGTGATCAGGATAAGTAAACCAATGTAGTCAGCAAGACATTTTGTATGGGGATGTGTTATTAATGCCAAGTATTATGCTTGGCATTATTATTTTACACGGGATAAAAAAAGCCCACTTAATCTAAGTGGGCCGCAAAATAATGCATTTGCAATCAACAAATTGAAGGAAGGAAGTCAAGCATAAGAACCAGGGATGAAACTGACATGTTGGGAACACATCAGCTTAAAAGTTCTTGTTTTCAATATCTGAAGACAGATACTTCCTGAAAACAAGGCTATTCTAGTGCTTGGCATTACACAAAACAAACGAGAAAAATTGCCTGTATACATTAGCAAATCTAATGGACTATTAAGTGATCTAGCTCACTTAAGTCACTATTTACCTTCATTAATAACTTATCAATCAGTTTAAGTGCATAAAAATACATTTCAATCAGCTTATCTTTGTTACCACTTTATTAAATCCATTAACGGTCTTAAAAAAAGCGTAATGAGATTACGGGATTGCCATGGAGATTTTAGCTTGTATAGTACTTGCTGAAAAAGGCGTTAAGCCCGAAACCACAAGAAGGACGATAATGAGATGGCAGTAAGATTTCACCTTGCAAAGCAAGGTTTGCTAGTCGCCACACTAGGACTGGCGCTTGGTGCTTGCCAAAGTGGCAATACTCCTGAACAACATTCAGTTGAGGTGCAACAAGCGAGTAGCAATAAGTTTGTTTATCCTGAAACGGATAAAGACGATTTAGTTGAAACTATTCATGGTATTTCGGTGGCGGATCCTTATCGTCATCTTGAAGCAAACACGCCAGAAACAGAAAAATGGGTAAAAACACAACAAGCTTTTGGTCAAGAATATTTAGCCAAAATACCCAATAAACAAGCTGTTGTTGAACGTATTACTGAGTTATGGAATTACGAGAAGGTTTCAGCTCCCTTTGAGCATGGTGAAAATCAATTCTACTACCGCAATGATGGTTTACAGGCTCAATCTGTCTTGTATGTAAAAGGCCGTGATGGTGTTGAAAAACCAATACTTGATCCAAATAAACTTTCAACAAACGGCACTGTTGCACTATCAGGGGTCTCTGTTAGCAATGATGGTAAAATTTTAGCTTATGGGGTGTCTAATTCAGGTTCTGATTGGCAACAGTGGCAGTTTATCAACGTAGCTACAGGTAAAAAGCTGTCGGACGAATTAAAGTGGATTAAATTTTCTAACGCGGTTTGGGATAAAGAAAACCAAGGGGTGTTTTATGCTCGCTATGATGCCCCCGCTGGTGGTGATTTATTAGCCGATGTCAACTTTAATCAAAAAGTGTATTACCACACATTAGGTACTGATCAACGTCAGGATTTATTGATTTACGAACGCCCTCAAAATAAAGATTGGGGCTTTAAAATTGATGTTTCGGAACAAGGTGAATATTTATTATTATCTATTTCACAAGGTACAGATAAACGCAATCGCTTCTTCTATAAATCGCTGTTTGAGCCTAAATCTCAAGTAGTGGAATTGATCCTCAATTTAGAAGCTGAATATGAGTTTTTAGGTAATGATGGTTCGGTGTTTTATTTTAAAACCGATTTAGATGCTCCTAACGGTAAAGTGATTGCGATTGATACCCGTAATAGCGATAAATCCCAATGGCAAACGATTATTCCTGAGTCAAAGGATCCAATTAATAATGTTGCCATTATTAATGACCATTTAGTGGTGAGTTATTTACACGATGTATTAGGTCAATTATCGATTTACAGCATGGGTGGTCAGAAGCGTCAAGATGTCGCGTTACCAGGTCTTGGTAATGTGACAGGGCCTTTTGGCAAAGCCAGTAAAGACTATTTTTACTATGTATTTAACAGCTATATTCAACCCGAAACCACCTATAAGTTTGACTTTAAAACTGGCGGATCAACCGTTATTGCCAAACCCAAAGTCTCGTTTAATCCTGATAACTATATTTCTGAGCAAGTTTTTTATACCAGCAAAGACGGCACACGAGTGCCTATGATGCTTTCCTATAAGAAAGGCTTAGTGAAAAACGGTCAAAATCCAACATTACTTTATGCCTATGGTGGTTTTGCTATTTCGATGACCCCGCGTTTTAGTCCAGCCAATATTGCTTGGTTAGATATGGGCGGTATTTATGCTGTACCCAGTTTACGTGGCGGTGCCGAATATGGAGAAAGTTGGCATCAAGCAGGGATGTTTGATAAAAAGCAAAATGTGTTTGATGATTATTTTGCCGCAGCCGAATACTTGATTAATGAGAAATATACAAATACATCTAAACTTGGTGCCTATGGTCGCAGTAACGGTGGCCTATTGATGGGGGCTGCAGTAACACAACGGCCAGAACTGTTCGCTGCAGTATTACCTGCTGTAGGTGTTTTAGATATGTTGCGTTTCCATAAATTCACTATTGGTTGGGCTTGGACAAGTGAATATGGTAGTGCTGATAATGCGGAGCAATTTCCTGCATTATTGGCTTATTCGCCATACCACAATGTTAAAGCACAGTCTTATCCTGCCACTATGGTAATGACAGCCGATCATGATGATCGTGTTGTACCCTTACACAGTTTCAAGTTTGCGGCCATGCTGCAAGACAAACAGCAAGGAGACAAGCCTGTGATCATGCGAATTGAGTCCAATGCGGGCCACGGAGCAGGTAAACCAACGGCAATGAAGATAGATGAGTTTGCCGATATTTATAGCTTCCTGTGGCAAAGTTTTGGTTTGACGCTGCCACAAACTATCGCAAAATAACTAACTATGTTAATAAAATGGGGTCGTTTGACCCCATTGTGTTTTACAATTGCTCCAATTCATCTGAAACCCGCGCTATTCCTATCTATATCTTCATAGGGTCATTCACAAGTCTTGTTTCCCTAGGTATAGTAGCGTCAATTTTTCAACCAAAACTTGCTTTCATTAAATGACGTTTCATTGGCCTATATCAGTCTATTACGAAGACACCGACGCTGGCGGCGTTGTCTATCATTCGAACTATCTCAACTTTTTTGAGCGTGCGAGAACCGAGTGGTTAAAAGCCCTTGGTGTAAGTCAGACTGCACTGTTGGCTGACGACACAGCATTTGTCGTTAAGCGTGCTGAACTCGATTTTCGAAAAGCTGCACGTTTTGAACAGAACCTTATTGTAGAAACTAAGGTCATAGAGTTGAAAAAGGCCTCGTTGGTATTTCATCAACGCTTGGTTGATCATCAGGGTGAATGTTATTGTGAAGGCACAGTGCTGGTTGTTTGTGTTGCGCTTTCACGAATGCGTCCCCGAGCAATTCCCTTAAATATTGTGCAGGAGTTTGACAGTGCAAGCTGATATGTCGATTGTTGGGTTATTTTTACAAGCCAGTTTATTAGTGAAATTTGTGATGTTCACTTTACTTGCCTTGTCAGTGATGTCTTGGACGGTGATTTTACAACGCCGTAGCCTATTATCATCAGCAAAAGGTAAATCGGCAAAATTTGAAGATAAATTTTGGTCGGGCGTAGATTTAAACCGCCTGTATAAAGAGTTATCTGCTCGTCCCGATAATACTGGCTTAGAGTCATTATTCGTGACTGGTTTTAAAGAGTATTCACGTTTAAATAAATTAAATAGCAAAGTGCCAGATGCTGTGATGGACGGTACGTCCCGTGCCATGCGTGTGACGCTTTCTCGCGAAATGGAAAAGTTAGAAGCTAACTTACCGTTATTAGCGACTATTGGTTCAACGAGTCCCTATATCGGTTTATTTGGTACTGTGTGGGGGATCATGAATTCTTTTATTGCCATTGGTTCTATGGAAAACGCCACATTAGCGATGGTCGCTCCAGGTATTGCTGAGGCATTGATTGCAACGGCGATGGGTCTATTTGCGGCAATTCCAGCGGTTATTGCTTACAACCGTTTCTCGACTCAAGTGGATAAATTGGAAATGGCCTACGCAAACTTTATGGAAGAATTCTCCAGTATTTTGCATCGCCAAGCGTACAGCGAGAAGGAAGGGGTATAATGCAACCAGCTTATCAGCGTAAACGTCGTCGCCCCGTTGCTGAAATTAACGTGGTGCCTTATATCGATGTCATGCTAGTGCTGTTAATTATTTTTATGGTAACAGCACCCATAGTGACTCAAGGCGTTAAAGTTGAGCTGCCTCAAGGGGCGGCGGAAGTGTTACCCAATGATAGTAAGCCACCTATTGTTGCCTCCATTGATGGCGACGGTGATTACTTTCTAAATAAAGGTGGTTCGAACAATGAAGAAATGGATTTGGAAGAACTTGCTACAGCTGTAGCGGCCATTATGGTGACAGAGCCTGAACGCCCAGTCGTGGTCAAGGCCGATAGAAATATTCCTTACGATAAAGTGATTCAGTTGATGGTGACCTTACAAGGTGCAGGCGTACCCTCAGTCGGTTTGATGACGGATTCACCCAAGGAGAAATAGGTGGCGGATAATTCAAATGTTGCATTACCTCTGTCAATTTCAGCAGGTATTCATATTGGTGTGATAATTATTTTAGCGATTGGCGTTGACTTCACCCATAAACCTGAACCCGTGCAACAAGTTAGCGCCCCTGCGGTAAAAGCTGTTATGGTTGATCAGCAGAAAGTCGCTAATCAGGTTGAAAAGATTAAGCAAGAAAAACGTGAAGCTGAACGGCGTGAACAAGAACGCCAAGCTGAGCTTGAACGCAAAGCGCAAGAGGCAAGGCAAGCACGTGAACGTGAACAAGCACAGCTTAAAAAGTTGGAGCAAGAACGTAAACTGCAAGAGATTGAAACCCAAAAGGCTAACGAAGCTGCCAAAGTTGCACAGGTGAAACAGCAACAGGAAAAGGAAAAGGCACAGAAAGCCGAAGCCGACCGTAAGCTGAAAGAGCAAGAGCGTAAAGTGGCTGAAGAAGCGGCCCAAAAAGCAGCGGAAAAGCGTAAAGCAGAAGAAGCCGCTGCAGCGAAGGCCGAAACTGAGCGTAAGCAAAAAGAAGAGGCCGAACGCAAAAAGAAAGAAGAAGCTGATCGTAAACTGAAGGAAGAAGCTGAACGTAAACGTAAAGCTGATGCAGAAGCCAAGGCTCGAGCACAGCAAGAGCAGGAAATGGCCGATGCGTTAGCCGCAGAGCAGGCGGCGTTGTCGCAAACGATGAATAAGCAGATGCAGAGCGAGGTCGGTAAATATACCGCCATGATCAAGTCGACTATTCAACGCAATCTGGTTGTTGATGAGTCAATGCGAGGAAAGAGTTGTAAAGTGTCTGTGCGTTTAGCTAACGATGGATTTGTGATCAGTAGCCAAACAGATGGCGGCGATGCAAATGTTTGTCGGGCGACTAAAGCGGCGATTTTGAAGGCGGGTAAACTGCCTGTCTCTCCGGATCCTGCGGTTTATAACTTGATGAAAGAAATTAACTTAATCGTTGAACCAACGTTTAATTAAAGGAGTCCCATGAAAATTTTGGCCAAATGGTTAGCATTGGCAGTACTGCTATGCACCACCCCCACAAAAGCGGCATTGGATATTGTGATCACTGAAGGTATTGATGCTGCTCGTCCTATCGCGGTCATGCCTTTTGTATGGCAAGGTACTGGCGCACCACCTCAAGCCATCGCTGATGTTGTTATGTCAGATCTTGTGCGTAGTGGCACTTTTAAACCATTAGACGAGTTAGGATTACCTCAGCGTAATATTGGCGCTGTGGCGCAATTTCAAGCGAGTGCTTGGGGGAGTGTGGGCGCAGAGGCTTTGGTTTTAGGCTCAGTTAAGCCCTATGGCACTGATCAATATCTTGTTAGTTTTGATCTAATTGATCTTGTTAAAGCGCAAAACCAAAGTTTAAAAGGGGCTGCCAGTCCAACTGAGTTTTTAATGGACAGTCGCCAAACCGTCATTTCAGCGGCACAATTTCGCCAATATGGGCATAGGATCAGCGATATTGTATATGAGAAATTGACGGGTATCCGCGGAGCATTTTTAACGCGTATCTCTTACGTAGTTGTAAACCATACGCAAAAAGCACCCTATCAGTTGATGATTGCTGATTATGACGGCTTTAACGAGCAAATGTTATTACGTTCACCAGAACCTTTGATGTCACCGACATGGTCTCCTGATGGACGTCGTTTGGCGTATGTGAGTTTTGAAAACAAGAAAGCCGAAATTTTTGTACAAGATCTGTATACCCAAGTACGTACTAAGGTGAGCAGCTTTCCTGGTATTAATGGTGCTCCAGCATTTTCACCCGATGGAAAATCCTTAGCTGTAACTTTATCTAAGGATGGTCAACCTGAAATATACGTGATTGATATTGCAACAAAGGCCATTAAACGCATTACAAACCATTATGCAATTGATACAGAACCCTCTTGGTATCCTGATGGTAAATCTCTGTTGTTTACCTCTGAGCGTGGTGGTAAACCCCAGTTATATCGCGTAGATTTAGCTTCTGGCAAGGTGACTCGTGAAACCTTTGAAGGTGAATGGAACCTCGGTGGATCTATTACTCCCGATGGGCGTAGTATGATCTTTGTTAATCGAACAAATGGTAAATTTAACATTGCGCGTATGGATCTCAATACGCGTTTTATGCAGGTGCTGACTTCGACACGTTTGGATGAGTCTCCAAGCGTGGCACCTAATGGTACTATGGTGATTTATGGTACTACGCACCAAGGCAAACAAGTTTTAGCTGCCGTTTCAACGGACGGACGCTTTAAAGCAAGGTTACCGGTAGGTCAGGGTGAGGTGAAATCACCTTCTTGGTCTCCGTTTCTCTAATGTATTACACTGATTTATTAACATTTAATTTTATAAGGAACACGTAATGGATCTGAACAAGTTGTTAAAAGCTATGTTGGTAGCACTTCCAATTATGGCTATTAGTGCATGTAGCTCAACTTCTGAATCAGAAACTGATGCAATGGGCTCAACAAACGGTTCTGGTAGCGGACTGAATGGTGGTGGCGTTCAAACCGGTGGTATTGGCGGTATGCTGTCACCAGAAGAGCAACAACGTCAGCAATTGGAAGAGTTAAGAAGAGAGCACATCATTTACTTCGACTTCGACCGTAGTGAAGTTCAAACTGAATTCGCCGCTATATTAGAAGCCCATGGTACTTATCTGGTAGAACACCCAAGTGTACGTGTACTGATTGAAGGCCATGCGGATGAGCGTGGCACTCCAGAGTACAACATTGCACTAGGTGAGCGTCGTGCTAAAGCGGTTGCTAAATACTTACAAGGTATGGGCGTACAACCTAGCCAAATGAGTGTTGTCAGCTATGGCGAAGAAAAACCTCTTGATTTTTCTCGCACTGATGAAGGTTTTGGCAAAAACCGTCGTGCAGTTTTAGTTTACTAAGATTGAATTACGGAGAGTAACACCATGAAACGTGCCGTCTTAATTACGGCAATGTTCCTTGGCGCAGGTGCTGCGGTAGCAGCACCTGCTCCTGTGGAAGATATTGCTGGTGGTTCAGGTGATGACAGACTCGCTCGTTTAGAGCGCATCGTTAAATCAAGACAACAAAGCGAACTAGAAATGCAGCGTCGTCTGGATACGTTGCAGCAGGAAGTTCTCGAATTACGTGGTTTAACCGAACAACAGAATTATCAAATAGAACAGATGCAACAGCGTCAACGTCAACTTTATGATGATGTAGCGAATTTATCCTCAAAAGCTTCTGCCGCTCCAGCCGCTTCTGCTGCAACATCGACACCTTCTGTTGCTACAGCCAATGCCGCCGCAAGTAGCTTAAGTGAAACCGCAAGTTATGAAAGCGCCGTTAACTTAGTTTTGAAAGAACGTAAGTATGACGATGCTATTCCTGCATTTAGAGCTTTTATTAAACAGTATCCAGATTCAGTGTATGCAGCCAATGCTAACTACTGGCTGGGCCAATTATTATTTAATAAGAGTGAGTTTGCTGAAGCTAAGCAAGCCTTTAATACTGTCGTTGTGCGTTTTAGCGATTCAAATAAACGTGGTGATAGTTTAGTCAAACTTGGCATGATCGCAGAGAAAACAGGCGATAAAGCGGGTGCCACTCAGTATTACCAACAAGTCGTGAAAGACTACGCAAACAGCGCTGCTGCACGTATTGCCCAGCAGCAATTGGCTGCAATTAAAGTGTAATTAACTAAAAAACATACTCTTAGTCTGTTTTTCATGCAAACGACAAAAAAATGGGAATTTGCGCTTGCATGGGAAGATGAAAAAGGTATTATAGGCGCCCTCAGAGCGGCGAGGTCGTTCGGGGCGCAAAATACCAGTAAATGGGTCGTTAGCTCAGTCGGTAGAGCAGTTGGCTTTTAACCAATTGGTCGAAGGTTCGAATCCTTCACGACCCACCACTTACTCTATTAAATAGAATAAGTTAGTGGTTTTTAGTGGGATAGTTGTGACAACAGATGGGTCGTTAGCTCAGTCGGTAGAGCAGTTGGCTTTTAACCAATTGGTCGAAGGTTCGAATCCTTCACGACCCACCACTTTACTGAAAGTGTATAAATCAGTGCAATATTCAGATGGGTCGTTAGCTCAGTCGGTAGAGCAGTTGGCTTTTAACCAATTGGTCGAAGGTTCGAATCCTTCACGACCCACCACTTGTTTTTAGATTATTAATCATAAAATAAGTGAGCCGTTTTATCGTAATATCCAGATGGGTCGTTAGCTCAGTCGGTAGAGCAGTTGGCTTTTAACCAATTGGTCGAAGGTTCGAATCCTTCACGACCCACCACTTATTTTTGGTTATTAATAACAAAATAGGTGAGTAATATACCGCAATATCCAGATGGGTCGTTAGCTCAGTCGGTAGAGCAGTTGGCTTTTAACCAATTGGTCGAAGGTTCGAATCCTTCACGACCCACCACTTATTTTTAGATTGTTAATCATAAAATAAGTGAACCATTTTATCGCCATATCCAGATGGGTCGTTAGCTCAGTCGGTAGAGCAGTTGGCTTTTAACCAATTGGTCGAAGGTTCGAATCCTTCACGACCCACCACTAATAAATCTCCTTAGTTTCAAACTCATATGTTAAATGAATCGAATCACCTTTGATTGATTTTTGCTTTGAAGCTAGCTTTAGTGTCTTCATTGGCCTGTTTATACCAGTAATCCAGCATTTGACTAATTTCCGCTTGACTAGGTGTGGTGGCAGAAGTTGTTTGCGAAGACTGATCGTTGGATCTTGAAATTGTCGATTCAATCGCGATCAAGCTTGTAGATTTAACCGCGGGAGCTTGATGCACTGGTGGCTGGTTTGCTGAAATTGCTGTTGTCGACGATACCGCTATTGCGTTGTTTGGTATTGTTGTCTCGGTATTCATAGTGAGATTTAATGAAGCAGGTTGATTGCTAAGGTTGTACTGCAATATTTCGTGTTCGAAATCCCGTCCCAGTTGAATACCATGCTTAACTAATATGTCGCTGGTAAAACTCACGGTTTCATCTTGAGCATTTAATAGCGCCAGCTTGGGGGACTCATCAAATTTTTTTGCATCTCTGGCTGAGTTGATGGCGGGAAGTCTCAGTGTGAGTGTCTGTGTTGATGCATCAAAACGGACAATAAGCACATCAGACTGATAGCGTACCGTCTCTGCTTGTTGCCGATATTGCACGCTATAGCGAAAGGCAATTTGATTAATACCATCGGCTAAAATGAGAGAGTCACTCTTTACTGCGGGCCTACCATTGACCGTTAACACTTCAGCATTTTTAGGCAGGTTCAAAGTAATCTCGGCGGTTGCTGGCTGCACAGTGGTTAGTATTAGCGCCGTAGTACATAGGATTGATTGATACTTCATACACTTTCTCTGTTATTGCGAGTCGGTTGCTAAATAATAGGGCAGTTATTTTGCGAAAGCAGGGTTAATTCTAGTGTGGATCAAGATCAGATAAATAGCGATAAACCATTTATAGGAGCCGTCCATTAAGGTTGGTTTTGTCATTGAGAGTAAAAAAGGCTCACGAGGAGCCTTTTTGAGTATGATATTTCGGGATTGAACGCTTATTTGGTTAGGTTGATGCTATAAACGGCGAAACCCAGTTCATCCTTGCTGATCTTCTTCATTTCACGTTGCTTGTTAGCTTCGATAAAGGCTGCGGCTTTGTCACTGTCTTGGGTTTCGAAGCGAACATCTAAGGTGACGTTAGTGCTGATGGTTTTGAAATCCCAGTTGTAATCGGCACTTGGATTTACCATAGCTTCGTATTTGCCAGTGGTTTCGTTGTACTGAGATTGCGCTGTGATATAGGCCGCTAACGCTTCACGGTTAGTGTCAGGTAGTTCAAGCACCACATGGTCGCTACCCGTACCTGCAAACTTACCGCCAAAGGCACGGTAGTTATTTGAGGCGACAATAAACGCTTTCGCGGCAAATTCTTCACCTGTGATGACTTTGCCGTTTTCGTCTTTATAGCTTAAATCAACGATACGGTTTGCGTTGGCATTAACGACGGCGCAATCGCGGTCAAACTTGCTCGGTTGAGTTACATCTATCTTGTACGTTAAGCCATCGAGTACGTCGAAGTTATAGGTTGGATGACCATCCCAGTTAATTAAACTTTGTGGGGTGGTTTTTGTTGGATCGATTTGATTGAATTGGTTCGCTGAGCACTCGAGCCAATCTTTTAACTCTGCACCTGTCGCTTTGACTGCCACCATAGTATTGGGATATAGGTACAGATCGGCGGCGTTTTTAAAGGTCAGTGGGCCTTTATCAACTTGCACAAATTGATCGGCATCGCTGGTTGTACCGTGGCGACCACCCGCTTTAAAAGGAGCTGAGGCCGATAGCACTGGCAGATCTTTTAATTCCGGAGGTAATTTTGCTTTCACGTTAGCGATTTGTGCATCGGACACGATTTGTACCGTTGGATCGTCCTGCACTAAGGTCAGGAAGCTGTACATGTCCGCTGCGGCAACGCCGATAGGTTCATCCACAAAAGCGAGGGTGCCTTGGTGTTCTGCTGCGACTGCATCTCTAATTGCAGGATCTTGGCTAACTAACTCTTCCTTAGTTGTACCATTATAGATAGGGCGAGCTTGCGTTTTGGCACTAAGGACATGCCATTTACCATCTTTACGCTCAAGTTTAAAGTCAACCACTCCCAAGTTATCACCCCAACGTCCTGGCATAACTGCAGGTATGCCGTTCAGTAAGCCTTTAGTGACATCGGTATTAGGTAAGTCAGCATACTTAGCATCTGGGAAGATGGAATGGCTGTGACCAAAGAGAATCGCATCTATGCCGTTGATATAGGTCAACGCATAAGTGGCGTTTTCAGCCATAGGATCGCCAGGATTTTCAGTTGATCCAATACCAGAATGAGGGATGGCGATAATAAGATCGGCACCTTTTGCTTTCATCTCGGGGACATATTTTTTCGCGGTTTCAATAATATCTTCGACCGTGACTTTACCCGTCAGATTTTGTTTATCCCACAATAGAATTTGCGGTGGCACAAAACCAATATAACCAATGTTAATGGTTTGATTATTACCTTCACTGTCGATAATATTTTTTTGTTTGATGAGATAAGGGGTGAATAAATGCTCACCTTTTTTAACCTCATTCCAGCAACCATTATCGTCGGCGCAATAAACGTTTGAGTTGATATAAGGGAAATCTGCACCACTAATGGATTTATTTAAGAAATCTAAACCATAGTTAAATTCATGGTTACCGATATTACCGACTTCATAATCTAATAGGTTCATGGCTTTATAGGCTGGATGAATATCACCCATTTGCAGGCCAACTTTAGCCATATAATCGCCCATTGGGCTGCCTTGTAGCAGATCGCCATTATCAACGAGTACACTGTTTTTGGCTTCACTGCGTGCAGCGTGAATTAAGCTTGCAGTGCGAGCTAGACCGATAGTTGGATCATTTTTACCACTGTAGTAATTGAAATCCATGATATTTGTGTGCAAATCTGTGGTTTCTAGCACCCGTAAATCTGCTTGAACGACACGGTCATCAGGTTGAATAATCGTGTCATCATCTGAGCCACAGGCACTCACGCCAAGGGCGGCAGTGATCATCACTGCAAGTATTTTCTTATTTAACATAGTTATCTCTATTTATATTTATTTGACCCCAATGCATGCTCCGAAAAGGAACATGCTCATCATCCTGTTAATTCAGCGTAATTTAACTGTTAGGTTAATTTGTTGCCAAGTTAACGAGTGAGAATTATAAAGACATTTGATGATCTGAATGTGACATTAATCGGATAAAAGCTGTTTCAAATTGTGACTCAAGGTTTACTTGTCTAAATAGCGAGCCGTTTACTCTGTTTATTTGTTACATTAATGTTTAAATAATTACAGTAAACAGTTTATTAAGAAGAATTAATATTTGTTATTGGAATGGCATTTTATTTGCTCAGCCCCTTGTCTATGTCGGGAATATTTGACTTAAAATTTCAGAAGAATTTTTTTAAATAATTCTTTTACATCAAATTTTAGCTAATGTTGACCACTTATGTTCGCATGTCTCTTAGCTTGATTGAGGTGAGTTAGGTTTAGCGTAGCGTTGGCACCGGCATATTTAGACGGGTAATACACATAAAGTGATACAAATTAGCTGTGCTCTGGGCGGGTAAAACTTGGCTGAAATGCGCGTAACTTGTTAAGGTAGTTAATCGAAATTGACGTACGAAGCTACACAAGTTCGTTAAAACAGACTGTTGTAAACCGAAAGCCAAAATCCATTTGCGCGCACCTTTCATCTTAAAAATACAATCGAAAGGGCAGCAACATTCAAGGGAGCCAATATGCGTAAGTCCGTTATTACTACAGCCGTAGCTGCAGCTTTATTACTGGGGGCTTGTTCAGACCAGTCCACCGTAAACCATGATAAAGCACCCAATGCCGTTGCGACTCAACCCGCCGCCAAAGTTGAAGCAACTCATGTGCTGCTGAGCAAGAGTCCACTGCAGGATCAAGCGCCGCAATTTAATCTTATTCAGTCTGCAGATTATGCTCCGGCCTTCGAGCAGGGTATTAAAGCTCACGATGCAGAAATCGCTGCGATTGTGAATAACAAACAAGCGGCCAGTTTTGACAATACGATTCTCGCGATGGAAACTTCGGGTGAATTGTTAACGCGCGTATCGCGAACATTCTTTAATCTCGCAGGGTTGATTTCTGATGATACCTTTCAGAAAACTGAAGCGGATCTTGCGCCTAAGCTAGCTGCCCACCGAGATAATATTTACCTCGATCCGACGTTATTCGCCCGTGTTGAAACCGTTTATCAACAAAAGAGCAGTTTGAATGCGGAAGATCAGCGTTTAGTTGAATATTACTATGAGCAGTTTGTCCGCGCTGGCGCTAAGTTGTCAGCCGAAGATAAAGCGAAGATGCGCGACTATAATGCAGAGCTTGCCACTTTAGCGACAGACTTTTCACAAAACAGCTTAAAATCATTTAAAGATGATGTGATTATCGTGACCGATAAAGCCCAGTTAGCGGGTTTATCCGACAGCGAAATTGCCACTTTAGCCGCAGCCGCCAAAGCTGCGGGTAAAGAGGGCTACTTGATTACCTTAGTCAACACGACACGTCAGCCTGTGCTTTCAAGTTTGAGTCATCGTGAGCTGCGCCAAAGAGTATGGGAAGCTTCGGCTCACAGATCTGTGATAACGAATGGCCCGTTAATTGTGAAAATGGCGCAAATTCGCGCTAAAAAAGCCAACTTACTGGGGTTCGATACGTGGGCAGCTTATGCCGTTGCCGATCAAATGGCGAAAACTCCTACCGCGGTGTATGAAATTCTCGATGATTTAGCGCCAAAAGCCTTAGCACGCGCCAAAGTGGAAGCGGCTGATATTCAGGCTGAAATCAAAAAGGCGGGCGGTGATTTTGAGTTGCAACCTTGGGATTGGGCTTACTACGCCGACAAGGTACGTAAAGAGAAATACTCCCTTGATGAAAGCAGCATCAAGCCTTATTTCGAGTTTAATACTGTACTGAAAGACGGGCTGTTTTTCGCTATGCATAAACTGTATGGCATTAGCTTAAAAGCGCGCACTGATTTACCTGTGTGGCATCCCGACGTATTAGCCTTTGAAGTCTTTGATAAAGATAACAGTTCTATTGGTTTATTCTACCTAGACCCATATGCCCGTGAAGGCAAAGGCGGTGGCGCGTGGATGGATGAGTTCGTGACTCAAAGCGGCTTGCTCGGCACTAAACCTGTTGTCTATAACGCGCTTAATATTCCAAAGCCTGCCGATGGGCCAACATTAATGACCTTCGATGAAGTAACGACCATGTTCCATGAAATGGGCCACGGGATCCACGGTTTATTCTCACAGGTGAAATACCCCAGTGTGGCAGGTACATCAACCGCGCGTGACTTTGTGGAGTTCCCGTCACAGGTTAACGAAGATTGGAATATTGACCCCGTTGTGATTGCGAACTATGCGAAACACTACCAGACAGGGGAGCCTATTCCAAAGGCGTTGCTTGATAAAATCTTAGCAGCAAATAAGTTTGGCCAAGGTTTTGATACTGTTGAATATCTGTCAGCGGCCTTATTAGATATGGAATGGCACTCTATCAGTGCTGATACTCAAATTACCGATGTAGAGCAGTTTGAACATCAAGTCTTAGCTAAACATGGTCTTGATTTTGCGCCAATTCCACCACGCTATAAATCGAGTTATTTTAGTCATGCTTTTGCAGGTGGGTATTCTGCTGGATATTATGCTTATCTTTGGACGGAAGTATTTGCTGCCGATGCTTTTGCTTACATGGGTGAACATGGAGGGCTAAATCAGGACAATGGTGATAAATTCCGTAATACCGTTTTATCTAAAGGTAATAGTGAAGATTTAATGCAAAACTATATTCAGTTTACAGGTCAAAAGCCGACAACGGATGCCTTATTAAAACGCCGTGGTTTAGTGAATTAAGTTTGATCTGCAGTAACAAAAGGCTTGATGGGTAACCTATCAGGCCTTTTTTTGTTTTATTGTATTTCCTAGGTCTTTACTCTAGAATCCTGCCAGATTTGACTGTGGGATATGTTCTATATCTCGTATCGACGCCCCTCGAAAATCAGGCTCAACCCTCCCTTCTTTGAGCCCTTGAGTACAGCAAAAGCGTAGCTTCTTTTTTGGATGTAGCATAAATGGTTTCGCAATTGAGTGAAGCAGTGCTGGATGTGATCGCTGACGCCTTGGTAAATAAAGGCTATATACTTTTAACGGACTTAGTTCCTCATAATATTAGCCAAGTTTTATTAGATAAAATTCAAGCTACAGATTTATATGAGTTGAAAGCGGCCTCAATAGGCCGCGGTGTGGAACAACAATTAAACCCAGATATTCGCCGCGATAGGATCCAGTGGCTAGATGAGCAGAATAAGCCAGATATCTTGTATCTTGACTTGATGACACAGTTAAAAAACGGTTTAAATCGTCGCTTATTTATGGGGTTATTTGATTATGAAAGTCATTATGCGGTATATCAGCCAGGGGCATTCTATAAAAAGCATGTTGATGCCTTAAAAGGTAGCCAAAATCGTATCTTAACCACAGTGTTTTTTTTGAATCCTAACTGGAAAGAAGCCGATTGTGGTGAATTGATTATTTATGATGAAGAGGATAATGAATTAGAACGAATCCCCCCAAAAATGGGGCATTTTGTGATTTTTCTCAGTGAACGCTTTCCCCATGAGGTCACTCAAACTCGAGCACAGCGTAATAGTATTGCGGGCTGGTTTAGGGTGAGTAATAGCATCCATGGCTTTTGATATTACGCTGGTTAAAAATGACACGCTTGTGCCATTTTTAACTTGATTTATCAGCTAACACTTAGTTTACAGGCGTTAATCACGCGTCGTCTTTCATTTGAGTCAATAGCGATATTTAACGCCTCTTTTTTATGAACAGATCCTTATCTAACGAGTAACATCTCATCTCGAAACTTATTCACCGTTTTTCGTCTAGCAACCACAAGGTTACCCGAGTGAAATTGAAGGCCTCTTTTAACGTATTGATCAAAATAGCGCTGAAAATAGGGTGTTTTTTTATTATCGTTTAATGTTAGGCTAGATAAAAATGTGCGCAAGAGCACACTTTTAAATCATCTAACGGAGGCGATACAGTGGGCTGTGGAGATAACTTAGGTTGTTTAAGTGGTGAGCATGTAGTACTTGAGCCTTTGTCCTTGTCCCATGTGGCGGCATTGAGTTTGGCTGTAGCGGATGGAGAACTGTGGCGTTTGTGGTATACCAACGTACCAGAACCGAGCGAAATGAAAGCCTATGTTACACAAGCTATTGAGGATGCGCAGCGGGGTGAGAGTTTTCCTTTTGCTGTTCGCGATAGGGTATCAGGTGAGATTGTGGGTTGTACGCGAATTTGCCACTGGGAGAGTGAACATCGTCACCTTGAAATTGGGTACACTTGGTATGCAAAACGAGCTCAACGTACAGGCATTAATACTGAATCCAAACTGCTGCTGTTAACCTTTGCTTTTGAGTCCTTAGATGCCATCGCAGTTGAATTTCGTACGCACTGGCATAATCAGGCATCACGCCAAGCTATTGCTAGGCTAGGAGCCAAACAAGATGGAGTCCTGCGCAATAATAGAATTCTTAAGGATGGCACTATTCGCGATACTGTTGTTTATTCGATTATTGATACTGAATGGCCAACGGTTAAATCTGGCCTGCAATTTCGATTGAAACAGAAACCTATAATCTGATCGTTTATATAAAGCAAAGTTAGGAAATATAAATGGCGAGCATTATTACTCAAGCAGATGTGACTGATAGCCATGACGTTGCCGTGTTATTTAATGAGTATCGGCAGTTCTATGGATGTGATGATAACTTTGTGGCAGCACAGCAGTTTATCCATGCGCGATTATTCGAACGCTCGTCCGTGGTGTTTATTGCGCGGGATCACCAAGGTTTGGGCCTTGGCTTTGTGCAGCTATATCCTTGCTTTTCATCGCTGCGATTAGCCCCGATTTTAATCTTGAATGATGTTTTTGTGACTCAACATGCTCGTTGTGTCGGCATTGGTCGGGCTTTAGTCCAGCGTGCAGCCCGTTACGCAAAGGAGCAAAATATCAGTTATTTGATCTTAGAGACTCAAAGGGATAATCGCCGTGCTCAAGGCTTGTATGAGGCATTAGGTTTTGTTCGAAACCAAGATTTTTTTACCTACGAGCTTGAGATTCATTCTGGGCTTAGGTAGGTTTATTCGTTATTGCTAATAAAAAGGGAATACAACCATGTTAAAAGCGTTAGTCATAGGTGGCTTAGCCTTAAGTGCGAGCTCTGCGGTATTGGCAGGTGAAGCAGAGAAGGCTTTTAGTAATGAGGTCATCGAATGTGCCGCTTATTATCAGATAAGTTCAGAAGCGATAGCGGCAATGAATGCTCCGCAAATGCAGGCCGTGGGTGAGAGGTTAAAGAACTCGAAAGTTGAAGCAGAGGATCTTGCCAAGCAATATCGCCCAGAAGCGGAAGTGATCCAAGCTATTGCCGATGCCAAAGCGCGCCAAATTCAAAGTCTTGGAGGGTCAAGTAACTTAGGTGCTTTGATGGGCAAATATAAAGATGGATGCCAAACCATACTGGCTGAGCCACAAAAACGGTTAGATTATTGGATTATGGCAACGATGTAGTGTCGCCGTTAACCTATAAATATCAAAAAGGAGCCAAATGGCTCCTTTTTGATATTTAACTGGCTAGCACAGTTAATTTTTTTTGGGGTGAAACGGAGTTATGCTTTAGGCGGTCTTAGTTTGCAGCTTACAATCTTTTTGAATTAACTGAGAATAGTGATGATGTTAATACTCTTGGCTGCAATGGTGTTGAGTACAGGACTTTGCATATACCACTTAAATCAAGGAAAGCGAGTGTTATTAGCACCGCTGTTCATTGCCAATGTGAGTGAGCAGACAAAGCGAATGTTGCTAGGGGTATTTTATTTTCAAACAATTTTTTTCTTGATATCAACAGCGACTTTTCTTGTTTGTGCCGTTGCACTCATCCCCCAGATGTATGCTTTTAGCTTATTGTTATTTATTGGACTTAACTACAGTATTTTTGCAATTTGGCAGCTTTATATAGCAAGCTTAAGTCCACCCAACAGTGGACTTATGTTGAGTCTCCAAGCACTGGTGTTTCTACTCATTGGTGTTTTGTCTATGTTGGAGCCCTTAATGGCAATGATGTGATAGGGAAGCACATTAATCTGACGTGGTGAGTGTGATGTTATAATTTTGTGCTAATTCTGCCAACTTACCGTTATCAGTCAGTAATTGTAACCAATGGGATAGCTTTGTCGCTTCGAGTACTGAGTTCGGCTTCAATAGAATGTTATGGGTATAGTGTTGATCCCATTTCTCAGATATGAGTAATAGTGGTTGTTCTTGGGGATTGAGCTTGAGATAGTGATTGAGGTAAGAATAAGTTACAGGTGCAACATCAGCGCGTTTGCGTAAAATACTCTCGATCGAAGCTTTATTATTGTTTACGTATATAATATTGAACTGTTTTTCAAGGTGCTCAGGATTTGTTTCTAATTGTGCGAAGCGATAGTGGTAGCCTTTAACTAAGGCGATCGATTTATTGGTCAGAGTACTAAAAAACAACTGATTTCTCGCTTTACTCTTTAGGGCAATAAAAGCTTCACCATCGGTGATGTGTAAAGGAATAAATTGGGTCTCGATTTGTTGCCAACCCCAATTAGGGTTCTCAAACATCATCATATCGAATCGTCCTACTGAATAGGCTTTATATCTATGCTCTATGCTGGTAGAGACAAATTCAAATCTAACATCCTGTTGTACTTGATTGAGCGCATTAATAATATCGAGGGTTAGGCCAGTATAGCGCCCATCCTGTTGAAGATTAACATAAGGGGCAAATTGATACCCTCCTACGCGTATTTGGGGGATGGGATCGACTTGCTGCCCTTGGGCAAATACCATAGAGCTTAAACTGGTAAAGAGGATGAAGCATAAAAGTGGGTAGCTACTGCCTTGTAAGTGCATAGGTTCTCCTGTTATTCACCACGGCCTTAGCTTACCTGTGGTTGTTACAAGTTAATACAATTAATTGCTGCACTTACGTATTGTTAATGCGTATTTTTGTGCTGCTAAGTTTTATGATGATTAGGGAGATCTCACGTTGAGTAATTTATCATCTCAGGTATGTGAGTGGCTTGAACAGGGATATATCACTAAAGAGCAGGCAAATCGCCTATATTGCGCTCTTTCGCCGCGACCAAGTGCAGCGAGCTGGAGAACCCTCTTCAGCACAATACTATTATGGTTGGGGACGTTTAGTTTTGTCAGCGGAGTGATATTTTTCTTTGCCTATAATTGGCAATCCCTTGGCCGTTTTGCAAAATTTGCCCTAATAGAAGTGGCAATATTGCTGACCATTTCCCTGTTTGTTTGGTTATATTATCGTGCCGCTTGTCGAGTATCAGCTGCTTATCCATATAAGTCTTCCCTCTTGGGGGTAACAACTGCCAATGCCATGCTGTTCGGAGCCAGTATTTTAGTGGGAGGACTATTAGCACTCGTTGGACAAACCTATCAAACAGGCGCCGATCCTTGGCAATTATTCGCCTTGTGGGCAATTGTTATTTTACCTTTTGCTTGGGTCGCAAGATTTGATGCTTTATGGTTATTGATCGCCGGGTTATTGAATCTTAGTTTAGGGTTGTTTTTTGATACTTTTTCCCATTTTTGGGGAGACTTTTGGGATGAGCAAGCATTGCTATTCACCTTTGTCATCTTCAATTTAGTTATCTATTACACCTTTGTTTTTTTAGACCGAAAAGCGACAGGAAGCTGGCATGCTCCCCTTGTAGAGTATGCCTGTTCGATGTTTGCTATGGGATGTTTTACTTGGTTAATCACTTGGCTGATTTTTGATGATGTGAGTGAACATCATGGCTTTTACACTGGGGTTATGTGCGGCTATTTTGCCCATCTTGTTATTGGTTTCTTTATTTTTCGCTATCGATTACCACGCATATATCCTTTAGCTTTAGGTGGTTTTAGTCTGATTGCCGTGGTCGGTGCATTATGGGTAAAACTAATGTTTGAGGATAATGACCCCATAGGTGGATTTTTGTTTATTGGGCTTTATATCATTTTGGCCAGTACTGGTTTAAGCCTATGGTTGAGAAAACTAAACCGACTTTTTAATGCACAACCAGCCCAGTTACTAAACCAAGCCATTATGGGAGAAGCCCATGGACAAAAATAAGGGCTTAGTGGAAGAATCAGTGGCAACTACACCATTGGATAAGTGTGTTGTACCAAGTGATATGCCATGTGAGTCACCTTTGGCAACATTGTGGCAAGCCTTGTATGCAGAGGGGCACGTCGGCTCGCCTCAAATGCCTGAAAGCCACGATATGCCATGGTATATTGCCGCGATGCAAGCCTTTGCAGCTTGGATTGCAGCATGGTTTTTATTGGGGTTTATGGCATCGCTTTTGGATGCGATTTTTGAACGAGTCGATGGATATTTTGCCTTATTTATTGGGTTAATCTATTTGGGTATTGGCGTTGGTTTATATTTTTTACCACGAAAACAAACTTTTATTCATCAATTTGCCTTTGCTGCGAGCTTGAGCGGGATCTTGGGTATTGCTTGGGGATTATTCGATTTACTTGGCGATGACTTTAGCTTTGCTTGGTATAGCAGCATGGCAATTATTCTTCTGTGTCTATGGGGATTGATTACCCATGGGTTAGCTCAGTTTGTGTTTGCTTTTTGCTTAAGTTGGTGTGTTGTTGGCATTATGGCTAAATTACATCTACTTAACTTGAGTCAGAGTATTTTTGCCTTACTTATCAGTTTAGTTGTTTTAAATATCCATCAATTAGGTCGGCACTATCGGCGAGCACGTATGCTCTTATACGGTTTTGCGTTTACTCTTCTGAATATTCAATTAATTCATGCGTTTAGTATGGATAATATGTTTGAAGCCTTGTTTACTCCTTGGCTGCAAATGCCGTGGCTTTCTTTGACACATGTGCTGATTATTTTTTCTATTTGCAGTTTTTTATTGATATCTATTTTTCGTGAACGTCAACAATCACTCGTTTCGCTTAGCGCATTTGCATGTGTTATCGGGTTAGTTTTCGTCAGTGGCCTGTCGTTGCCAATGCAGGGTGTATCCACGGCTATTCTGCTAATGTTACTCGGTCACTATGCTAATGAATTTTGGCTTAAATGGATGGGTATTGCATCGGCAGTATTATTTGTGGGTGGCTATTACTATTCCTTGGAAACGACGTTAATGCTTAAGTCTTGGTATTTGATGGGATTAGGTTTATTGCTACTGGTAACAAAGTTAGTGATGTGGCGGCTATTTCCTGCAAATGTGCATGCTAAGGAGACTATGTGATGGGAAATGTGATGGGAAAACTGTCGGCTTCACATAAATGGGCGCTGGGCATCGTACTTTTCACGACAATGGTAATTCTTGCTGGTGTAAATTGGCGCATTTTCAAGTTTGAACAGATCCTTAATCACGGACAAGTGGTGCGTTTTGCATTAGCGCCGGTCGATCCGCGTTCATTAATGCAGGGGGATTATATGGCGCTTGAATATGCCATCGCGCGTGATGTGCGTAGTGCTTTGGCACCGCAACAAACCCAAGGACAGTTACTATTGGCATTAGATGAGCAAAAGGTTGCGCGGTTTGTGGATTTTTATACTGATCAAGCATTAGGCAAAGATCAGCTTAGGGTGCAATTTCGTGTCCGTGGGAATCAAATTAAGCTCGCATCGAACAGCTTTTTCTTTGAAGAAGGCCAAGCCGATCATTTTAGTGCAGCTAAATACGGTGAGTTTAGGGTGAACTTGCAGGGTGAGTTACTGCTGGTTGGTTTGCTCGATGAGAAGTTGCAGCCCTTATAGCCCAGTATCAGGATGATCATCATCCATTTGTTTTGCTTTATTATCTTTGTTTATCTTTGGCCGTACTGTGTATCGGGCGGCCTGTATTCCCCGTACTGCTTTCTTCCTAGCCCAGAACACTAAATCGTATGAGTTATATCCATCTTAAGTTGCAACTTTTATGCAGCTAATTTGTAACATTGCTCGCCTATAGTATCGTCAGTTTGTGAAGTACTGCGTCTGGAAGTATTTAAGCGCATCAATTAAATCGTCATTCAATAGCCAATACTAAAACGATACATTTAGGGGTTTCAATGTTTAACACGAAAACTTTGCTGGCGTTAGCCATCAGCAGCGTCTGTGGGCTTGCCCATGGCGCGGATAATTTAATCATTTCTGAATACGTCGAAGGCAGTGGCAACAATAAAGCCATCGAACTGTATAACCCAACTACAGACGTTATTGATTTAAGCCAATACCAATTGCGTTTCTATTTCAATGGCAGCACCAATGTCGGTACGACTATTGCGCTCACTGGCTCATTAGCAGCGGGAGCGACTTATGTGGTTGCCGATAACGACGCCTCGGCTGATATTCTTGCGGTGACAAATCAACAGAGTACAGCAAGTTTTTTTAATGGTGATGATGCCATTGTTCTGACATATCAAAATCAAGTGATTGATAGCTTAGGTCAAGTGGGCGTTGATCCGGGAGCTGAGTGGGGCAGTGGTTTGCTTTCCACCCAAGACAATACCCTGCGTCGTAATCCTAATTTATTGATTGCAGATACCATTATTGATGATGAGGTGAACTTTAGTACTTGGCTGGGCTTTGCTAAGGATGATATCTCGGATCTTGGTAAATTCAGCGCAGGCACGCCAACAGATCCAGTCGACCCTCCACCAAGTTCTTTAGTGTGCGGTGAAGATGCCACGGCGATTCATACGCTTCAAGGCGCTGGAGCTGCAAGCCCGCTTAATGGCCAAACCTTAGTGGTTGAGGCGGTTGTTGTCAGTAATCAAGAAGCCGGTCTTAAAGGCATTTTCATGCAAATGGCTGATCATGAAGTCGATAATGACCCACTGACCTCGGAAGGTGTGTTTGTGTATACGGGGAATGCACCAACCGCGTATGTGGCGGGCGATCGTATTCGTTTAAAAGCAAAAGTCACCGAATATCAAGGTTTAACGGAATTAACGACCGTCTCTGAGCACAAGTTATGTGCCACAGGTCAAGCACTACCAACTGCTGCGGTAGTGACTTTACCCGTTAACAGCAGTGATGATTTCGAACCTTTTGAGGGGATGCGTGTTCGTTTTAGCCAAGATTTAGTGGTGAACGAAGTCTATAACCTCGGTCGTTATGGTGAAATTTCATTAGGTAGCCAGCGTCACTTTATTGGTACGCAGGTCGCTGCACCGGGCGCAGATGCGCTGGCGGTGAGCGCAGCCAACCAACGGGACAGTATTTTATTGGATGATGGTTTAACGGTGCAGAATCCCGATCCTGTGCAATTCCCCGCCCCTGGGCTTAGCGCATCAAACACAGTGCGTGTGGGCGATAGCGTCACATCGCTCACAGGTGTGATGCACTATGGCTTTAATTTGTATCGCATTATGCCAATGGAAACGGTGAACTTTGTGGCGGAAAATCCACGCCCTGTTGCGCCCACATTGGTTGATGGCGGCAATTTAAAAGTCGCTAGTTTTAACGTGCTTAACTACTTCAATGGCGACGGCCAAGGCGCTGGTTTCCCAACCGCGCGTGGTGCCAATACCTTAAGCGAGTTTGAGCGGCAAAAGGCCAAGATTGTCAGTGCCATGATGGGCATTAGTGCCGATGTATTCGGCTTGATGGAAATCGAAAACGATGGCTTTGGCGCTAATTCAGCTATTGCTGATTTAGTCGCAGGTTTAAATGTCGCTGTGGGCGAAACGCGTTATGCGTATATCGCGCCAACAGGCATAAATGCAATTGGCACCGATGCCATCACTGTCGGCTTGATTTATCGTCGTGATAAAGTCACACCGAAGGGTGCTGCGCGCATTCTATCCAGTGCCAATTCGCCATTAGATGATAATCAACAACCCCTGTTTAACGATACCAGAAACCGTCCAATGTTGACGCAAGCCTTTAACGTGAATGGCAGTGAAGAGGGGATGGTTGTCGCGGTGAATCACCTTAAATCTAAGGGCAGTGAGTGTGCGGGCGATCCTGATCTTAACGACGGTCAAGGCAACTGTAATAGCACTCGTACCCGTGCGGCGACTGCTGTTGGTCAATGGTTAGGCGAGCAATATCCAGAGCAAGGCGTGCTGCTGATTGGTGATTTGAACGCCTATGCGAAGGAAGATCCATTAACAGCCTTGGCTAATGCGGGCTTTAGTGAACTGTTTGCTGAGCTTAGAAAACCCAATCCATACACTTATGTGTTCTCAGCCGAATCGGGTCAGTTAGATCATGCTTTAGCAAACGCCAAGTTACTGGATAAAGTGGTGGATGTAACACAGTGGCATATTAATACCGATGAGCCACGCGTATTGGATTACAACGAAGAGTTTAAGACGCCCGCTCAAATCCAAGATTTATACTCAACTGATGCTTATCGCTCATCGGATCACGATCCTGTGGTGATTTCACTCCTGCTTGAAGCGGAAAAAGTGGCGCCAGTGGCCAGTTTCACTCAAGTGGTGAATGGTGCGACTGTGCAACTGACATCCACTTCCAGCGACAGTGATGGACACATTGTTTCTGCTGAGTGGAACTTGGGTGATAATACTGTGGCAGTAGGGAATGTTGTCACTCACAGTTACCGCCAAAGCGGTGAGTATCAGGTCACGCTAACAGTGACGGATAATGATGGTCTCACCCATAGCATCTCCCAAAAGGTGACAGTGGTTGTTGAAAATGTGAAAAAGCCGCCAGTCGCGCAAATTCAGCGTATTAATTTATGGTTAGTCGATATGTTTATTTCGACGAGCTACGATACCGATGGTGTGATCAAACAACATAAATGGACGTTTGATAATGGCACCCGCGCTAACGGTCAAGTGGTATTGCGCCTTGCCCGTCGTGGGCAACACACAGTTGAACTGACCGTTAAAGATAACGACAAGTTAACCGATACCACGACACTGACGTATCGTTAAGTCAGTCCTTTTATTCCGCTGATTTTAAGTGACTCAAAGCCCGCCGCCGCGGGCTTTTGTTTTGGCGATAATGTCGTATTGGAACTGAGATAGTGAGTGTTTATGGCATTAAAATTCAGTGAGTTTTGATATGTAATAAGGCGTTAATCACATATCCAGAAATCGAACCCTAAAAAGTGAAAAGCTATCAATTTATTTATTAGTATTTGTAATTTTTTGAAAATATTACCTTTTATTCTTCCCTTGATTAAAATACCGTACCAAAACATTTCTCTGTATATAAGGTCTTGCTTTTTCTGCATAAAAAATATTGAAAGCCCACTAGGATGGATGCTAAGTTGCTGGCATATTTGTATTTATTGTTCTAAGGTTAAGCCATTTACGGTTTGGGTTTTAGTTGAAGTCCGAGTAAAACACTGTTGTGCGCTTAGGAGATTCATGTGGAACTGAAAGAGTTTATTGCTTCGACATAGGGTGAGATTCAAGAAGACGTCCAAATGGCTATTAACCAAACTAAGGGTAAAGGCGCTAATGGGGCTATCAATCCGTCATGGGGTGGTACCGAGCAGATCGGCGCAAAGCATATTCAAAATGTACAGTTTGATATAGCCGTAACTGTAGATGACGAGAGTAAAGGAACTGTCGGTGGGGGTATAAAAGTAGTTGGAATTAGCATAGGCAGAGAGGATATTAGCGCTTCAAAAACAAGCTGTGTCAGTCGTATCCAATTTTCTATTCCTATCATTCCACCGGTTACTATTATAAATGGTTAATTTAAAAGCGCATAACAAGGCACATCTCTCGCGGTCGCAGGGATGCCAAACCGCGAGCTCATTTTTGTCGCCCGTGTGCTTTGCGTTATGCTGCATTCACATCGTCTAGGCGCAGGAATTATCACTAAGAGTACTTTATGGAAACGCAAGAACTACATCGAGGTCGTCTGATCGATCACATCCAACTTGTAGTACAAGACCTATCTGCAAGCCAAACATTTTACGCAGCCATTTTTGCCTCTCTCAACATACCCATGGGAGGCAATGGTGACGGGTACTTTTGGGCAGACGAGATATTCGTAACCGCCGTCGATAGTCCGGCGGCGCTGGGAGTGCTGACTGGTCGTCATCATCTGGCATTCCAAGCGCAAGACCGAACGATGGTCGACAGTTTTTACAAAGCTGCACTCGCGCATGGCGGTAAGGACAATGGCGCTCCCGGGGAGCGCACGTACCATCCTGGTTACTATGCTGCCTTTGTCCTAGATCCAGACGGTAACAATATTGAAGCTGTCTATCACGGTGAAGCGACTCGAAGCTCTGCTTCTGTGATGATCACTTTCTAGTCACGGCGGCAATTAAGTGCATAATAAACTCTTCAGAGTGACAGCTAACGCGTGGCATATATTATTCGTTAGTTTTAGTGGTTAAGGTGTTATGCGAAAGCTTGGTAGTAGTGTTGCCTGCCACTTAAACGGGCGTAAAATATATGAAAGCTTATACTCTGATATCAATATCGAAGATAAAATTTAAAAGCATATTTGAATATACTTTTTTAGGAGCCATATTTCTTCTTTTGGTTTTATCTTCAAAGAATCATATATTTTAAAGGCGACTAAAAAGAGCAAACCTATATGTTTTATATTGAGCAATTAGCATATATTACGTTGTTAATTATTGACAGCATTGTTATCTTCGCAGCTTAACCAATTAATAGGTGATTGGAATATATGAGCAAGAGCAACTTATTTTTTTCAGAAGGTGGCTGTACCTGTCAATTCATTCGATATCGCATTGATACCGCACCACTCTTTGTACATTGCTGCCATTGCCGCTGGTGTCAGCGTGAGACGGGGGCTTCATTTGCCCTTAATGCCATGATAGAGACTGACAGGGTTCACTTGATCTGTGGTGAGCTTGACATTATTGACACTCCATCGGCAAGTGGCATGGGGCAAAAGATTTGCAGATGTCCCAAATGCCATGTGGCAGTTTGGAGCCACTACGCAGGTTCTGGCCCAATACTCAGTTTTTTACGGGTGGGCACTTTGGATAACCCAGATATATTACCGCCGGATATACATATCTTCACTTCATCCAAACAGCCTTGGGTTATTATTCCTGAAAATATTCCTTCGGTTTCTGAGTATTATGATCGCGAAAAATATTGGCCAGCACAGAGCCTAGAGCGACGTTTGAAAATATTGCCAGAAATTAATGCCTATAAAGCAGGGCTTCAGCGTTCTTAAACCGCATTATTTTTGTAAATAAAAGATAATGTCTATGGTATAAATCTCAGTCTAAAGCAGATTATGTTTTTGTTTTACAATGGAAGACTGATTTGGGGGTATTGTGTTTAGTGGGGAGTATGAGGCGCCCAAAAATGAATATTAAAACCTTAGAATATATAAACCAACACCAACTTTCGTCAGTCATGAATCAGACAAAGTGGTGCGAGCTTGAAAAGGCATTAAATGGATCTGAAGACTTTATTCCCTATGTGCGATACAAATTGATTTATGATGAAAATCCTAATGCAGGTTTTACTGCCGTGTGGTGGCACGAGTTACTTGAAATAGCAGAAACCATTGAGTGGTTAGAAGTTGATCCATTCAAAAGAGAATGGCTAGGCCGATTAGTGGCGGATCGAGTGACGGACTTTTCTGATGTTGTAAGCGCACAATTAGCCCAATATTCAATTCCTTATTCGATAGAAAATGGTATGTTTCGGATTTGGGGTTATCTGAGGAGGGATGAATCTCCAAAATTTATCTAACTGAAGAGTTATATCTCTGTAAGTCACTTATTTTCAAGCTAAAACCAACTCAAAACTGAGACCGAAACACTGATTATTGGGATTGGGCATAGAGACAAAAGACAATAAAAAAGTGCTTTATTTTTTAATAAAGCACTCATTTTTAAGCGACTCAAGCACTCGTTGACCTACTGAACACAGTACTGATTAAGGTACTGATTAAAGTACCGATCAAAGTACTATGTAGAGTGGCCAGCCAAGGAGGCCGACGAGACCTTCTTTATGTTCGAATCTTTCTAAGCGCTCGGGTGAAGCGTCGCTGAGTAAGAGTTCGCGGTAGCTTTTGGCAAAGTGCAGGGTACGCAGTAGGGCAGGGGCAAAGTTTTTACCGAGATCTTTACTGATGGTTTCAGCGAGTTCTGCGGGTAATTCTGCTAACGCTTTCTGGGTTTCCAATTCGATATGCTCACGG
Source organism: Shewanella putrefaciens (assembly GCF_016406325.1). Classification (NCBI taxonomy): domain Bacteria; kingdom Pseudomonadati; phylum Pseudomonadota; class Gammaproteobacteria; order Alteromonadales; family Shewanellaceae; genus Shewanella; species Shewanella putrefaciens. The sequence goes on from NZ_CP066370.1 coordinate 1,748,149, forward strand.
GTAAACCATTCCTCTTTTAAGGTGATTTTGCCGATACGCTTTTTCAAATCCTGTCTGACTTTGGCGCCATCAAACAACAATCGATACAGTACCGCTTCGGCTAATACACTCTCTAGATTGAGAAAATCTAGCGGATCATAGCTCGATTGCGCGTAAAACTGTGTCAATAGGGCCGCAATCGACTGTTGGCGTTGATGCTCAAGCAGGGCATCTTGATAGGCTTCATAGCCTAACCATTCTTCCGCATCGGGTGGGCTGGACACTTGTTCAAGCAAGAACTTGTCGACATCACCGTACAGTGACTTGCCGTTGATGAGTTTATGCTTGCTGACAGTGCTGAGCATGCTCCAGCCTTTTTGGAAGCATTTGACTACGCCATCGGCGGTGATCAACAGGCGTATCGCCTGCTGCTGATTCTGGTTTGATAACTCCATCAAACCAAGGCTCACCACACCAATGACATCGTGTGCCGCTTGTTCGAGCAGGTGCATTTTGTACTTGTTGTAAAATTTATCGGCCAGTTTGAGGCTCATCAAAATGGCTTTGGATTTAATTTGTGACAGCTGTTCACCGCTCAGCGTTTCGTCTGCTTGGCCTTGGATCAATACCTTGCTCAGGTAGGGTCCTTGATCTACATCACGCAGTACCAGTTGCATCAAATAATTCCTTAATCCAAAAAGCTAAACATATCATCGACTTCAGCGTATTCATCCGTCACTTGGTTTTTCTCTTTGGCTTGAATAACCAGCTCGTTGACAAACTTGCTGATGATCATTTCCCAACCTGAGCTTTCGTTACGCAGCAGACTCTTAATGGCTTTTTCAACATCGGGCGCGAGCTCGTGGATCAAGGCCATTAGGCTGCGTGGGTCGTCTATGCTGAGGCTCTGTGCATCTTCACTGGCGACGCGGCTGTCGTAGCCGATGGTTTCAGTGTCTTCTTCGTCATCGTAGAGATCGGTGTAGCCGTCTTCATCTTCATGTTTTTCGCCTAACATCATTTCGATGAAAGGGATCGACAGGTAGAAGAGGCCCGCAGGATCTTCGGCGATACATTCTAAAATCGCCGTTTGCTTTTCTTCGCTATCTTGAATGCGAATTAAATAGGTCAAAAAATCAAAGGTATGCTGAATAAGTTCTTCGGCATTGTTTTTGATTTTTTCTTCCCAGTACAAAGGTTGCTGACAGACGATGTCGCGAATTTGTTCTGGGGTCATAAGTTCAGACATGATCGAAGGACAAGAGATATCATGGTGACTGTTGATTTGGGTCAGCGTTACGATATCCATGTGTTCGATGACTTCGACTAATTGCGCGTCGGCCATGGTATTTGCAATGATTTCAAAGCGTTTGCTCGCTTGTTTTGGCTCTACGTCCGCCAACTCTTTAATTTCGGCGACGGTAATCTCAATGAGACTAGTGTTCATTAGCGGTCCTCATCATCGTAGTGATCGTAGTAGCCATCTTCCTCTTCGCCTTCATCATCGTCGTCGTTATCTGAGGTGCCAACATAATCGTTGTCATCATCTTCATCGTCGTCGTGATGTTTTGCTGCTGGTGTTGCTTTACCTTGAGTTTCGAGTAAATACAGTACGGCGCAGCTTTCAATCAGTAAGGTTTCCGAGTAACCACGCACGGCTAACACTAAAGGTAAATCGGCATTGTTAAAGCCAATGGTGACTTTAAACTCATCCCACTCGGGTTGAGTTGCCGTGTTTATCCAATGTGCCCACTTGAGTTTGGCTTCGGCGGGAAACTTAATTCGACCGTAAAGCGCGACAGGCAGGTACTCAGGTACAGTATCGAGCATCTTAGGATCGGCTTCTAACACCTTTTTGATTTGGCTAGTAAATTGCTCTAGCGCTTTAGGTGTATCGGGATCGTCGTAGGACTCGATATTGTCGTAGGCATTATTTTTTAGCTCATTAATGCGTGAGATATTCAGTTTTTTGACCATTTGACACTACTCTAGAAAACGCTCAAGGATAAAATTGATCCCACAGCTCGCGCATGGCGCTAGCGGGATCGGTCACTATGACGTTATTGAAATCTTTGATAAACGCATTACGTCGCTTAGGATCGGACAACACATCATAAGCATTTTTAACGCGTTCAAGTTGTACGGCGGCTTGCTGCTTTTCCTCTTCCGAGGCGCCTAACAACTTGTCGGGATGATATTTGTTTGACAGCCGTCGATAGGCTTTTTTAATGTCGTCTTCTTTGGCACTGGGTTTTATACCAAGCACGCTAAAGTGGTTAATCATACTTGTACCTGCAGGCGATGGGGCTGATATCGCGAGATAAAAAGGGTTTGACTCTGATTATCTTTAAATTCGTGGAATTATGATTAGTCAGCCGTGGATGATAGCAGAAATCCCCTCGGGGCAGCAAACACGCAAGTCGCTATTTGCAGCTCTAGCTTAACTTATAAAACACTGATGTTGATCGTGCGAATTTGCGAGCCACAATAGGGAGTATATAGCATTTAGTATTGGCTGATGTATTGGTTAGATCTTTGTTATATCTTAGTTTTGCGGGATTTTGATACAAAAAAACCAGCATTAAGCTGGCCTGATCATTAGATAATTGGTTGCGGGAGCCGGATTTGAACCGACGACCTTCGGGTTATGAGCCCGACGAGCTACCATGCTGCTCCATCCCGCGTCCGATATCTATCTGTATTACTGTACTACTTTGCTTTAAATTGGTTGCGGAAGCAGGATTTGCGCCCGTTGTTTATAAAGAAATTGAGCCCGATAAGCTGTTTCTATTGATAAACTAATACTCTAAATTGGTTGCGGGAGCCGGATTTGAACCGACGACCTTCGGGTTATGAGCCCGACGAGCTACCATGCTGCTCCATCCCGCGTCCGATATCTATCTGTATTACTGTGCTATTTTGCTTTAAATTGGTTACGGGAGCCGGATTTGAACCGACGACCTTCGCTCGTTGTTTATAAAGAGTTGAGCACGATAAGCTGTTTCTATCGATAAACTAATACTCTAAATTGGTTGCGGGAGCTGGATTTGAACCAACGACCTTCGGGTTATGAGCCCGACGAGCTACCATGCTGCTCCATCCCGCGTCCGATATCTATCTGTATTACTGTACTATTTTGCTTTAAATTGGTTGCGGGAGCCGGATTTGAACCGACGACCTTCGGGTTATGAGCCCGACGAGCTACCATGCTGCTCCATCCCGCGTCCGTCTTCAAAGCGGGGCAGACTATAACGGCAGCGAGTAGTCATTGCAAGGACGAATCCTAAAAAAGAGGATGAATGCTCAAATATAAAGCGTAGTGCGGGGATTTTACGCAGTATGAGTCGGGACTCGCTATTATAGGGCGCTAAAAGCTGACTAACTGACTGACTAAATCTGACTTCGGTTAATAACTGTTTATCTTTTATGTATTCGAGCAGGTATAATGTCGCTTTGATTTTGACTGCGTATTGATTATCCCATGCTTAATTTTTTTGCCGCTGCCCCTAAGGGCTTTGAATATAGCTTAGCCCAAGAACTGACAGAATTTGGTGCCACAGAGATTAAGGAGAGTGTTGCTGGTGTGTATTTCACCGCACCTTTAGCCTTAGCTTACCGGATTACGTTATGGACACGTTTAGCCAGCCGTATTGTGTTGGTCATTTATAAAGGCAGCTGTGAGTCGGCAGAGCAACTCTACAATGCTGCCTATTGTATTGATTGGCCAGCACATTTCTCTAATAGAAACACTTTTAGTATCGATTTTCATGGTACGGGTGGCTTTATTAATAACACCCAGTTCGGCGCGCTTAAAATTAAAGATGCCATAGTCGACAGGTTCCGTGACGATGGTGACGAACGTCCCAATGTGTCGCGTACTGATGCGGACTTTAAAGTCGATGCGCATTTTCGTAATGGTGTGATTACGATTGCAATGAACTTCTCCGGCCCATCATTGCATCAACGGGGATATCGCTCAACCACAGGCGAAGCCCCTTTAAAAGAAAACCTTGCCGCGAATATGTTAGTGCGAAGTGGCTGGCAAGCCGCGCCTACGACTTTACTTGATCCTTTTTGTGGTAGCGGCACAGTGCTGATTGAAGCGGCGTTAATGGCGGCGGATATTGCTCCAGGACTACAACGTAATCGTTTTGGCTTTGAACATTGGCGTCGTCACGATAAAGCTGTGTGGCAAGATATTGTCGCTGAAGCCAAGGCGCGTGCTTCATTGGGGGTTAAACGCTGCGAGATTAAATTTTACGGATCGGATATCGATTCTCGCTTAGTTGCGCTTGCAAAGCGTAATGCAGAAAATGCGGGAGTGCTTGAGCTTATTGAGTTTAAGGTTGCTAATGCCCTTAATATCGAGCCGCCAGCAGCAGAGGGTTATCTTATCACCAACCCACCCTATGGGGAGCGTTTGGGGAATGTGTCCGAACTTTTGCAACTTTATTACCAACTTGGCGATAAATTTAAAAAAGAATTCGGCGGTTGGAAAGTCGCCATGCTTTGTAGTGATATCGAGCTAATCTCATCACTTAAGCTTAAAGCGGATAAACAGATGAAGATGTTTAATGGTGCATTAGAGTGTGCCTTTAACCTCTATACTCTGCATGCCAACAGTACTCGCCGTGACACGCCTGTTTTGCCTGAAGGAGTGGACATTGCCGGTATCGCGCCCGCCTTTGCCAACCGTATTAAAAAAAATGCTAAGCAACTGGAAAAGTGGGCTCAAAAAGAAGGGATAGATAGTTATCGTATTTACGATGCTGATATTCCTGAATATAACGTCGCAGTCGATAAATATTTAGACTATGTGATTGTGCAGGAATATATGGCGCCAGCAACCATTCCTGAGGCGGTGACTAAACGTCGTTTAAGTGATGTGCTGCTGGCGTTACCCGCAGCGATTGGGATTAATCCTAATAAAATCATCATGAAAACCCGTGAGCGTCAGAAGGGAACAAATCAATATCAAAAGTTAGATGAACGTAAGTTAGAACTTATCACCACTGAGTATGGTGCTAAGTTTAAGTTAAACTTAACGGGTTATTTAGATACAGGTTTATTCCTTGATCACCGTCTAACGCGTCGTCTGGTCGGTCAAAAAGCGAAGGGACGCCGAGTGTTGAACCTATTTTCCTACACGGGGTCTGCATCTGTGCATGCGGCGCTCGGTGGAGCAAAGACAGTTACAACGGTAGATATGTCAAATACCTATATCAATTGGGCGAAGGATAACTTTGCCCTCAATGGGCTGCAAGGCAAGCAATATGAATTCGTGCAAGCGGATTGTTTACAGTGGATCCGTGATTGTAATGAACAATTTGATTTGATTTTTATTGATCCACCGACATTCTCTAACTCAAAACGGATGGAAGATTCATTCGATGTGCAGCGGGATCATGTCAATTTACTCGGTGCTTTAGTGAAACTCTTAAGTCCAACGGGGGAGTTAGTGTTTTCCAACAATAAACGTAAGTTTAAGATGGATATAGAAACACTGACTAAGATGAACATCATGGTTAAAAACATTGATGACATCACGCTGCCCATGGATTACAAACGCAATCCCCATATTCACAATACTTGGTTAATTACCCATGCTTGAACGCAAGAAGGCTAATTTATCAGCTGAATTACACCGGGGCTACGTGCTATATCACACGGAGGGGTGCCATTTGTGTGAATTGGCGGCTGTGCTATTAGAAGATGCTGGTATCGCGTTTCAAACCATCGATATTTGTGATGATGAAATACTCGCGGAGCGTTATGGCGTGTCGATCCCCGTGCTAAAAGCTGCGGATGACAGATGCTTATTTTGGCCATTTGACGCAACGCAATTACAAAAGTTTATAGGAGCTTAGTTTGAGTCTGGTTCGTATCAATAATGGCTCTTTAGCCTATGGTTATACACCGCTACTGCAGAATGCGGATTTTACCATTGAACGCGGTGAGCGCGTGTGTATAGTGGGGCGAAATGGTGCTGGCAAGTCGAGCTTGCTGAAGATTTTATCCGGTGATGTATTGCTGGATGAAGGTGAGTTTAACATTGATGGTAATGTGACCGTCAGCCGTTTACAGCAAGATCCACCCAAGGCTGAGCAAGGTACGGTTTATGCCTATATTGCGGCAGGTCTTAAGGAAGTGGGTGAAGCGCTTGAGCGTTATCATCAATTATCCCACGATGTGGCCCATGCTTCACCTGAACTGATGGATCGCATGCTAAATGAGATGCAAGGTCTGCAGGAAACCTTAGATCACTACAATGGCTGGCAGTTAGATTCACGTATTCAACAAAATTGTGAATTGCTCGGTCTCGATCCGGACAAATCCTTAAGTGAGTTGTCTGGTGGTTGGCAGCGTAAAGTAGCACTAGCTCGCGCGCTTGTAAGTGAGCCGGATTTATTACTGCTTGATGAACCCACCAACCACTTAGATATTGATACTATTGAATGGTTAGAGAAATTTCTACTTGATTATCAAGGTGCTATCGTCTTTATCAGCCACGACAGAGGCTTTATTGCTCGTATGGCGACGCGAATAGTCGATTTAGACCGAGGTGTCGTCACATCATGGCCGGGTAACTATCAAGCTTATCTTGATGGTAAGCAGGAGTGGCTGCGAGTTGAGGCAGATAAAAATGCCTTGTTTGACAAGCGTCTAGCCGATGAAGAAGTGTGGATCCGTCAAGGTGTTAAAGCAAGGCGCACCCGAAATGAAGGACGTGTACGCGCACTTAAAGCGCTCCGTCAAGAGCGTAGTGAGCGTTTGAACCGTCAAGGTAACGCTAAAATGGCGGTGGCTGATACAGAGCGTTCAGGCAAGTTAGTTTTTGATGTTAAAGACTTAAATTACAATTTGCCCGATAAAAATCTGGTGAAAAACTTTAATACCACAGTGATCCGTGGTGACCGTATCGCCTTAATTGGTCCAAACGGTTGTGGCAAGTCAACACTGATTAAGTTGTTGATTGAAAAGCTACAGCCCCAGTCTGGTGAAGTGAAAGTCGGGACTAAGTTGGAAATTGCCTACTTTGACCAATACCGTGAAGCTTTAGATCCGGAGCAAACCGTTGAAGATAACGTCGGCGAAGGTAAAAAAACGATTACTATCAATGGCCAAGATCGCCATATCTTAAGCTACTTGCAGGATTTTTTATTTTCGCCAATGCGAGCGAGAACGCCGGTTAAAGCCCTGTCTGGTGGTGAAAAGAACCGTTTATTACTCGCAAAGTTATTGATCCGTCCAGCCAACTTAATCATTCTTGACGAACCAACAAACGATCTTGATATTGAGACCTTAGAATTGCTAGAGTCGCTGCTGACTGAATATCAAGGCACCCTGTTACTCGTAAGCCATGATAGGGCGTTTATCGATAATACCGTGACGAGTAGTTGGTGGTATGCAGGCAATGGCCACTGGAGCGAATACGTGGGTGGCTATCAGGATGCGGTCGATCAGGGGGCTAAGTTTTATTCTGAGGAACCTAGTTCACAAAAGACGGTCGAAGCTCCTGCAGTTGAAATGAAACCTGCGGAAGTAAAGGTTTCAGAGCCTGTCAAAGCAGTAAAAAAACTGTCGTATAAGTTACAGCGTGAGTTAGAGTCATTACCTAGTCTGATGGAACAGTTGGAGCAAGATATTCTTGCACTGCAAACCGTGATAGGTAATTCAGATTTCTATAGTCAGGCGCAAGATAAAGTCAATCAGGTATTAAACCAGTTGGCAGAGAAAGAAAAGCAATTGGAAGTTTGCTTCGAGCGGTGGGAAGAGCTTGAGTCACTGAAGTAAGCCAATAATAAAAATGGGAATAGAATTAATGAAGTCAAAGTTGGATAAAGCCCTGTCCTTGGTTGCCTTAGGTGTCCTTGGTGTATTAAACAGTGCCCATGCTGCACCTGTCTATGAAATTGTTAATATTGAGAATTATGACCTAAAAGGCACGCTAGAAGGGACGCGTAACGGGTACGCTTTAGGCGTGAATGCTAATGATGAATTAGTTGGTATTTCCAAGGGCAAGAAAAAGCTTAGCACTTCGGATGTTGAAAGTGGCGTGATTGATATTGAAGATGGTATCGCGCCTGAGGAAACCATCACTTATTCAATCATCGCAGCAATCGTCGCTAACAATTTTGCCTTTGTTGCTAAGGAAAACGATTCATCTAGTCCTTGGTTACCGACTTTTGACAGCATAAATGGCACTACGCCACCCAGTAATACCGAAGTCATTAACTCTGTTGATACTTTTTATTATGGTATTAATGATGCGGGTATTAAAGTCGGTAGTATGACAGCTCCTGAGAAGAAGGTAGAGAATACTGCAACTACCGATGTGACAGATGATTATTGGTATTACCGCGACTATGAGTACCGTGGCGTGGCTAAATCCAGTGAGGTTGAAATACCACTTATTCCCCCTTATACCCAATATGTTAAGGATGATAAAACGGTTGAGTTAGGCGGTTGGTCTGCGGCTACGGCCATCAACAACAATAACCTTATTGCAGGTTATGCAAGTACTGATATCAGTAAATATGGTAGTGATCGCGTAGCTTACTGTTTAAGTACGGATAATACTTTACCATTGGATGTCTGCGTTCAACGTGAGCAATATCCTAACTCAGTTGGAACTCGCAATATCCAATATCAAACCCGTGCTTATGTATGGAAAATTGAGGATGATAACACTGCGACAGGTACGGTTTTACCCCTTGGATTTACGCCCGCGAGTGACGACACCTTAACTTATACCGCGCAGGCGCTCGGTTTAAATGATAATGATGTTATTGTCGGTCGTTCCCATGTATATCGTAATGGGAATAGTAAGTCCCTAGCGCAAGATGCAGCTTATTGGATTAAGGATGCCGAAGGTAACTATCAATATCATTGGATCCCGATGTCAAACGCAGTTGCCAGCTCTATTGCCTATGATATCAATGATAATGGTATTGTTGTTGGTAGCTACCGCAGCTATATCCAAGGTTATTTGCGTGATAAGTTCTTCTATTTTGATATTAATACGCCGGATGTCAGCCCTGTGACGCCAAATGATTTTGCCTCTAAGCCAACGGATTTATCGAGTAAGCCTAAAGATATTAATAATAATGGCCAAGTAGTTGGTTATATTGAAACCACCTATGATAAAGAAAAACCACGTCCGAAGGCGGGCTTCTTATATGAGAAGTCAACGGGTGAGTTTAGTAATCTTAATAAGTTGCTGACATGTGAATCTAAAGGATTTGAAAAAGACGGTAGTGGTAACTGGAATCGCCATAAAGTCGCAGTTCAAGATGGTTCAGGTAAGACACTAACATACAATACCGATATCCTTGTGGTTGAAGCGTCCAGTATTAACGAAGAGGGCACTATTGTAGGTACGGCTTTTGTTCGTAAACCTTCATACCAGTTTGATAGCAGCGGTAATGTTGTGATTGGCGAGAATGGATTACCGTTATTCGAATTAAGTGGTAGTGGAGAGCCTGTTACCGCTTATATTCCGCGTATGGTTGTGCTTAAGCCTGTAGCCAATGGTGAAGCTTGTCCAATAGATGATAGTACGGATACGGGCAACTATGAACGTAAGGGCGCCGCGTCTTTAGCTTGGCTTTTTGCGTTACCATTGATTTGGTTCCGTCGCCGCGTTCGCTAGTTTTAAGCTTAAATTCAGATTAATAAAATCGAGGCTAAATGCCTCGATTTTTTTTAACTAGGATCTCAATAGTTTAAAAAAAAGTCGATATAATGAGCGATTTTTTGATTGATCTTGGGGACAAAAAGCACTATTTCTATGGGTGAAGCTTTTGCTTCTATTTCACGTAGAACAGAGGACGCTTGCATGAAAAGACAAAAACGAGATCGTTTAGACAGAGCTTTTTCAAAAGGATTCCAAGCTGGTGTTGGTGGGCGCTCTAAGGAGCTCTGTCCTTATGCAAATCTTGATTCGCGATCGCAGTGGTTAGGCGGTTGGCGTGAAGGTGTGGATGGCCGAGTTAATGGGCTATTTAATAAATAACTGAGTTTAGCTCGTTAATTAAATAGCCCAGAACAAACGAAGTAATGCAGCACATTGCCCTCAGGTGAGGGCATTTTTGTATCTATAAAAAATGTAGCAAAAGATAATTAGAAGGTTGATGTATCACTAAATACACCGACTTTGAGATCGGTTGCGCTGTAGATTTGACGACCATCAACTTCAAGAATTGCATCGGCAATTCCCATGACGAGTTTTCGGTGGATTGTGCGTTTGATATTCAGTTTATAGGTAACCTTTTTCGCACCGGGTAGCACTTGACCAGTAAACTTCACTTCACCAACGCCCAGTGCACGACCTTTACCTTCAGCACCTTCCCAGCCTAAATAGAACCCTACTAATTGCCACATGGCATCAAGGCCTAAACAACCAGGCATAACGGGATCGCTAATAAAATGACAGTCAAAAAACCATAATTCTGGATTAATATCGAGTTCAGCGACAATTTCACCTTTTCCAAACTCGCCACCATTATCATTGATAGTGACGATTCTATCGATCATCAGCATATTATCAACAGGAAGGCGAGGGGAGTTTGGACCAAATAATTTCCCATGGCCACAGGCGATGAGTTCTTCTTTATTGAAACTGTTTGCTTTATTCATTATTTTACTACTCCAGCAATAAGAACCGCCAAGATTAGCGAACACGTGTAAGCTAAACAACTCCGATCAGCTAATTAACGACGAAATAATCCCAATTTTGCGAGTAACCTCGTCATTATGCCAATTTCCTCTTCTCCATTACCCGCAAGCTTATCCAGTCTTTCTTGCACTAAACCATACAAAGAATCATGTGGGAAATCATTATCTTCGTCGGCAACACCCGCGGGCATTTGCATCAGTAGTTCAACAGCTTCATCCATATGCTCAATAGCATAGATATGGAATAAGCCTTTGCCTACAGCTGTTATCACTTTTGGATCGAGGTTAAGTTGTAAAATATTCGATCTAGGCATAATCACGCCTTGCTCACCCGTTAAGCCTCGGCGTTCACATAAATTAAAAAAGCCTTCAATTTTTTCGTTAATACCACCAATGGCTTGTACATTACCGAATTGATCGAGTGCTCCAGTGATGGCTAAAGATTGAATAATGGGCTGCTCTGCAATCGCCGACATAAGGCAGCAATATTCCGCTAGCGACGCACTATCACCATCGATTTCTTGGTATGATTGCTCAAATACAATATTGGCATTGAGGTGTAATGGTGCATCTCTACCGAAGATGCGGTATAAGCAGGCCGATAGGATCATCATCCCTTTGGCATGAATATTCCCACCAAGTTCAGATTTTCTTTCAATATCTGCAACCTCACCATCTCCATAGTGTACCGATGCGGTGATGCGTGCTGGTTCACCATAACTATAATCAATCGCATCAATCACGGTTAGGCCGTTTATCTGTCCTACCATAGCCCCTGTTGTTGGCAGATTTATGAAATTGTCATCAAAACTCTGACCTGAAAATTCTTCGGAGCTGTTATGACGATAATTAGCTTGTGACAGGGCATATTCAATGTCGCTAGCATTGATGCTAGGTTTGCCACGGTAGGCTTTAGCTTGTGCCATCAACTGCGCAAAATCGAGCATAGATAGACTTAAGCGACGTTGATGTTCTGTTAAGCGTGCGCTGTAACGAAATAGTGGCGCCAGACTTGACTGTTCTAATGTTACATCGACACTTTGCGCTACAGCTTGTAACCATGCTGCGTATTGTGATTCTTTATAGCGCATTAGGTCTATTTCACTGGCGAGTTCTGCTAAGAGGGTAAAATGACGCTGAAATTGCCAATCCTCAGAGCGCACTTGACTATAAATCATCCCTGCGCCCACTAGCACTATTTTACAATTTAATGGTATTGGGCTTAAGGTACTGCTAATTTGATACTCTTTTTGTGTGAGGATTTGCATGACTAAATCCCACAAGTTCTCACGTTTCCACAATGATTCTGCGCAAATAAACAGATAATGACATTGTGCGAGCGCACCTGCTTGGTATTTACTGCTATTACCCGATTGCACCATTCTTCCGAGTAAATCGACTCGTCGAATATTGCCGCTTAAATAACGATAAAGGACATTCTTTTCTGTAATGCAACCTTGGTTGTCTAATGGTTGCTCGTGTTGCCATTGAAATTGTATCGCTTCATCTACAGGTCGAGTTGCAACAAGATAAGCCGTGGACATAGGAGTCAAGGTATCCATCAGCGCACGTATCATTAAATGGCGATCAATACCGGGAAAATCGGCAAGATAGAGTTGTTGTTCTGCTATGGCATTGTGCAGTTTAAACGCATCTACAGCACGCTCTTGCCCTAAGAGTAAGGCGCTTAAATTGGCAGCCGACTGAGATAGGGAGGGTAGGCTAAATTCAGGTGCGAGTGAAGAAGTCGATATCAAGAGTGAATTCATATAAGCATTTACCGTGAAAAGTTACGCCGATTTTACCATACCAAGACAACAAATCTCTCACTGTATAGGTATTTTTGCGCGTGTTTATCTTTTTATTGATTAAAATCTACTGGGCATTCGTTGGAAAAACGATCTAGCTGAACATAAGATGAGCATTTGACACAATAATAAAAAATTGAGGTTTACAATGTGTTGGGATACTTATATTATTTGCGGCGTTCGGAGGGGTGGCAGAGTGGTTTAATGCACCGGTCTTGAAAACCGGCGTGGGTTTATAGCCCACCCAGGGTTCAAATCCCTGCTCCTCCGCCATATTTCACGGAAAAGGCTATCAGCAATGATAGCCTTTTTTGTTTATATCATTTGAACCCAGGTTCCTTATTTGAAACGCAGCTCCTCGGCCATATTAAGTCAAAACGCCGCTAAGCAATTCGCGGCGTTTTGCATTTGTACGGCTTGAACTCTTGGTTTCCTGATTTGGGATGCAGCTTCTTCACAACAAAATGTAACTGACAAAAAGAGGCGTATGGTTGTTTTAAGTATGCCGATTATTTGGTTCATTTTTAGTGGGTTGGACATGAAATCGTCAATCAACTCATTTAGCAATAAATTTAAGTTTACAGCGACATAAGAGATCGCTATTATCTCGCTCGTTCGGAGGGGTGGTAGAGTGGTTTAATGCACCGGTCTTGAAAACCGGCGTGGGTTTATAGCCCACCCAGGGTTCAAATCCCTGCTCCTCCGCCATATTAAGACAAAACGCCGCTAAGCAATTAGCGGCGTTTTGCATTTATACAGCTTGCCCCCTTGGTTCCTGATTCGAAGCGCTGCTCCTCCGCCATATTCTACAAAAAAGGCCATTAGCAATGATGGTCTTTTTTGTTTGTTGAAACTCTGAGCCTAGAATTTAGTCGCTTGATAAGATGGACCATTTATTCATTGAAACTATAGCTTGACGTGTACGCTGGGTATTATTGCTTCGTTTTTAAAGGTATTTTATTGGTATATCATTCTGTGACGTTTCTTTAAATATCATCTAGTTAACAATATTCATTTTGTGCTTTGCGAAACGGGGTTGTTGGGCTAAATTAGCCATATAAACTCGTTATTCGTTTACTTTATGGTTTTCTTTAGTGGATGGATAGGGCAGTAAAATCGAAAAGGTGGATTAAGTTGATATCGATATATTTAGTTGACGATCATGAGCTTGTAAGAACTGGGATCCGCCGCATCTTGGAGGATGAACGTGGGATTAAAGTGATAGGTGAAGCCCCTGATGGTGAAACCGCGGTACAATGGTCTCGCCAAAATGAAGCTGATGTCATCTTAATGGATATGAATATGCCTGGGATGGGGGGGCTGGAAGCCACTCGTAAAATTTTACGTTATCAACCCCATGCAAAAATTATTGTGTTAACTGTTCACACGGAAGATCCGTTCCCAAGTAAAGTGATGCAGGCGGGAGCTTCGGGGTATCTCACAAAAGGGGCTACACCACCTGAAGTATTACAAGCGATACGTCAGGTTTCCCGTGGGCAGCGTTATTTATCCCCCGAAATTGCCCAGCAAATGGCGCTGAGTCAATTTAACCCCGCTGATGAAAATCCATTTAAAGCCTTGTCTGAGCGTGAATTGCAGATCATGTTAATGATCACTAATGGTGAGAAGGTGAATGATATTTCTGAGCAGCTCAACCTCAGTCCTAAAACGGTTAACAGCTATCGCTACCGTCTATTCGCTAAGCTTGGGATCAGTGGTGATGTCGAACTGACACGTCTAGCCATTCGTTACAAAATGCTGGATGCGGGTCATTTTTAATCCAAGGGTATGTTCGTTTTTGATGTTGATATCTTGTCTGCCTATTGAAAGTTATGGGTGTGAATAATGTCGAGTGTTTTTAACGCCCAAAGTTTTTTACGCACGGTTTCATCTTCTGCCGGGGTTTATCGCATGTATGACGTCAAGGGTGACGTCATCTATGTGGGAAAAGCCAAGGATCTTAAAAAACGGCTTTCGTCGTATTTTCGTAAAAATTTAGACAATGTTAAGACTCAAGCCTTAGTCTCGCATATTCACCATATTGATGTGACACTGACCCACAGTGAAACCGATGCCTTGTTGCTTGAAAATGATTACATCAAGCAATACATGCCTAAATACAATGTGTTGTTGCGTGATGATAAATCTTATCCTTACATTTTATTAAGCCAACACGAACACCCAAGGCTTGCCTATCATCGTGGCCCACTGCGTGAAAAAGGCCATTATTTTGGCCCTTACCCGAATGGCGGCGCGGTACGTGAAAGCCTGCATTTAATGCAGAAACTCTTTCCTATTCGTCAATGTGACGACCTTTATTACAAATCCCGTTCACGGCCCTGTTTGCAGTATCAGCTTTCCCGCTGTAGTGCGCCTTGCGTGGGAAAAGTCAGCAATGCCGACTACGACGAACAAGTGAAACTTGCTAGCTTATTTTTAAAAGGCAAAGATCAGCAAGTGATCAGTACGTTAGTAGCTAAGATGGAGCAGGCGGCGCAGCAGCAGGAATATGAACAGGCGGCACGCTTTCGTGATCAAATTATGGCGCTGCGTAAGGTCGCTGAGCAGCAGGAAGTATCGAACAATAAAGGCGATATGGATGTGATTGGTGTGCACTATGCGTCGGGTATCGCCTGTTTCCATTTGTTATTTATCCGCGAGGGTAAAATCTTTGGTAGTCGCAGTTATTATCCTTCTGTACCGGCCCAGACGGATATGGATGAAGTGCTGCGATCCTTTATTCTGCAGTTTTACTTAAATGCCGATATACAGCGCACTATTCCAAAGGAAGTGGTCATCAGCCACAACTTTGAAGAGTTGCACGAGCTGGAAGCCGCGGTATCCATTGCACTGAATAAAAAGTTTTCGATAAAGACCAATGTGCGTGCCGATAGGGCCAGTTTTTTACGCTTGGCTGTGACCAATGCCACCAATGCTGTCATCACGCGTTTATCCCATAAGAACACGGTCGAGCAGCGTTTTGTATTATTAGAAGAAATTTTAGAATTGAGTACACCTATACACCGTATGGAATGTTTTGATATCAGTCATACTATGGGAGAAAGTACCGTTGCCTCCTGTGTGGTATTTAACCGTGAAGGGCCACATAAAGGAGAATATCGTCGCTATAATATCGAAGGTATTACGCCTGGTGATGATTATGCTGCGATGAAACAAGCTATCACTCGCCGTTTTGATAAGATTGAAGCAGGCGGTAAAATCCCTGATATTCTGTTTATCGATGGTGGCTTAGGGCAATTACGCATTGCTCAGAAAATTGTAGATGAAAAATTTGTCCATCTCGATAAAGCGCCGCAATTGATTGGAGTGGCTAAAGGGGAGGGGCGTAAGCCGGGGCTAGAAACATTAATTTTAGGGGATACAGAAACGAGTTTTTCCCTTGAAGGTGATTCACCAGCATTACATCTGATTCAGCATATTCGTGATGAATCCCATCGATTTGCGATTACAGGACATCGCAATCGTCGTCAGAAAACGCGCAATACCTCGACGTTGGAATCTATTCCTGGTATTGGTCCTAAACGTCGTAAAGCACTCTTACAGCATCTTGGTGGGTTACAGGAGGTGAAGGGGGCGAGTGTAGCCGAATTAGTTAAAGTGCCTGGGATCAGTATAGAAATGGCACAAACCATTCATGATGCATTGCGAGGGTGATAAAATTAAGGCAAGATTGGCGCTGCTTTTGACTAACTGGTTTGATCATGCCGTTTAACTTACCTATAGCATTAACCCTTTTCAGGCTTTTTTTACTGCCTATCTTTGTCGTGTTGTTTTACTTACCCTATAGCTGGACGCCTTTCGTCGCAGCCTTCATCTTCTGGTTGGCGGCGTTAACGGATGCATTAGATGGTTATGCGGCACGTAAATTAAAGCAATTGACTCGCTTTGGTGCTTTTCTCGATCCTGTTGCTGACAAGCTTATGGTCATCACCGCACTTGTTTTATTAGTGGATCAATATGCCAATGTTTGGCTCACTTTACCTGCACTCTTTATGATTGGCCGTGAAATTGTGATTTCAGCCTTAAGAGAATGGATGGCTGAAATTGGTAAACGTGGCACAGTTGCGGTGTCTTGGATTGGCAAATATAAAACTGCCGCTCAGATGGTGGCGATAATAGGATTGATTTGGCAATACAATCCATTGATGACCGATGCTGCATTTGTGCTGCTGTATATTGCGGCTGTATTAACTTTCTGGTCAATGATGAGTTACATTTTAGCCGCTTGGAAAGATCTCACTGCCGAGTAGTGCAATAAAAAATCAAACAGATTATTTAGTGTGCAAGCAGTAAGTTATCGTTAAAACAGCGGTTGACACTGAGTGTCAAAAAGGTAGAATGCCTCCCCGTAGACAAAGGATGGCGTGAAAACAAAGTCTTAACCCTACGAAAAGAATTAAAGGCAGTTTTAACTCAAAAATTAAAGCATAAAATGCTTATTTTAGTGGGTTAAAAGCAAAAGCGACATTAGCTCAGTTGGTAGAGCGATACCTTGCCAAGGTATAGGTCATCGGTTCGAACCCGATATGTCGCTCCAAATTCTAAAAGTCTAATTTTGCTTAAGCTGAGTTGGTCTTTAGTTAGAATAATGGCGCGATGGCAGAATGGCTATGCTGCGGATTGCAAATCCGTCGATCTCGGTTCGACTCCGGGTCGCGCCTCCATAGATATAAAATATTAATGACACGATTCCCGTTGTTAATATGAAGAGTTTGCCCGAGTGGTGGAATCGGTAGACACAAGGGATTTAAAATCCCTCGCTGGTAACAGCGTGCCAGTTCAAGTCTGGCCTCGGGTACCATTATTATAATGGTGACAGCTCAAATTGAGCTGAAGCGTTAAACTTCGTTACCTTGTGAAAGAGCGAAGCAAAGAGTTAACAATATCAAAAGCAAAGCTTGCGATATACAGAGTTTGCCCGAGTGGTGGAATCGGTAGACACAAGGGATTTAAAATCCCTCGCTGGTAACAGCGTGCCAGTTCAAGTCTGGCCTCGGGTACCATTATTCTTAGTGAATAGTAAATAAGCCTCGACATTAGTCGGGGCTTTTTTGCATTCTGGCGATTAATGAATTTTTCATTGGCTAGATTTGACTGACACGCTAGGCGTGCCACTTTCAATACAAGCGCAGTCTGGCCTCGGGTACCATTATTCTTAGTGAATAGTAAAAAAGCCTCGACATTAGTCGGTGCTTTTTTGCATTCTGGCGATTAATGAATTTTTCATTGGCTAGATTTGACTGACACGCTAGGCGTGCCACTTTCAATATAAGCTCAGTCTGGCCTCGGGTACCATTATTCTTAGTGAATAGTAAAAAAGCCTCGACATTAGTCGGGGCTTTTTTGCATTCTGGCGATTAATGAATTTTTCATTGGCTAGATTTGACTGACACGCTAGGCGTGCCACTTTCAATATAAGCTCAGTCTGGCCTCGGGTACCATTATTCTTAGTGAATAGTAAAAAAGCCTCGACATTAGTCGGGGCTTTTTTGCAATTAGCATCTTTAGCATCTGACGCTATATCGACAAGTGCTAAATCAGCATTTATGTGAATTTAGGAGAACAGCGTTTCTTCTAGGGTTCGACCTCTTAGAAGCATTTTATATTGCCATTGATGGGAGTCCAAAAGTGAAAGTAATGCGATTTCAACATCATAATGAGTTGGGAAATTTTCCTCTTTATGCTTATCTTTATTGTTTAGCTGAATAATAAACACATTAGTTTGCTTAGAACTGATATTGATCACACCACTGAGTTTCGCTATTTCCTGCAGTAATTTTTCACTGTCACAGTTTTGCATCGTTAATGTGAGATAGTCACTATCGGTGGAGGCGCGCATTGAGACAGATTGACTTAATTCACCTTTGTCGAGATACAACACTTGATCGCAAAGTTTTTCTAATTCATCAAGATTATGGGAACTGATCATAAAGGTTGTCGTAGTTGACAGTGCTTTTACCAGTTCTCGCACTTTTTTAGCATTAGCGGGATCGAGTCCTGCCGTCGGTTCATCCAGTAGCACTAGTTGCGGTGAGCCAATCAAGGCTTGGGCAATGGCGACACGTTTACTCATGCCATGGCTTAGGCTAGGAGGCTTTTGCTGAGCCACTTCAGCCAAATCTACTAAGGTCAGTACTCGTAATGCTTCTTTCGCTGCAACATGAGCATTCATCCCCTGTAAACGGGCGAAAAAAGCCAATTGACTTGCAATAGTGAGGTTGGGATCGAGTGCAGCATCCTGAGGTAATGCTGCTATTTTACCTAAGAGTTTGGGACTATTGGGGGCTTCACCCAGTAAGGTTATTGTGCCAGCGCTTGGGGATAAATAGCCGCATAGTAAACTAAATAGCGTGGTTTTACCTGCACCATTAGGGCCAACAAGGGCAATGGGGGCGCCCGCTTCAGGGTTAAAGCTGACATCATTTAAGGCTTGTTTGCTTCCGTAGGATTTAGATAAGCCTTGGCATTGGATCAGACTCATAGCGAACTCCGTTGCATGTAAATGCGGCAAAGCAATAGGGCTGCCATAGTTTGTAATAATGGAATGGGTGTAAAAGCCAGACTATTGAAACCATTAGTATTGAGCATATCTGAGAGTTGTGCGCCAGGTAGCAACCATTGGAGCTCGGCAAAAACACTGGACTGATTACTTAATAATAGAATGGTCAGTGATACCAGAGTCCATAAAATGGTTGCCAACACCATAGCTTGACGGGCTGTTCTGGCATATAAAGACAATAAGGTCATCACGGCGGTGAAAGGTAAAATCACGATAATGAGATTGAGCCCCACTAAGGCTCCAGAGCTTAAGGCTTCTAATATCAAATGACTATCTCGGCTGAGCGCAAGTGCGATAGTCGCAATGATGGTCAGCAGGATAAGTAAGCCTTGGATCAGGATTTGACCGAGGAAACGTCCCAAGAGCAGACTATCACGGCTGGTGCGTATACTTAAAAATCGTAAGGTGCCACGGGTTTTATCCGACGAAAACTGATCGGCAGCGATAAGAATGCTAAACATAGGAAATAAATAGAGAGCAAAACACCAAAATACCGCCATTTCAGCCACTGGCCATTCGAACAAGACATTAAGGGTATTTACGCCAAAAAGACTATCAACTAAGTCTTTGATATTGGGCTGCAGTAACATCGCTGAAGCGCCTTGAATGGGGTAGAGCAATAGAACACCCCAGACGAGTGCGAAGGCAATTATTACGATGATCCCTCGGGTATTAAAGAGGAATTTACGCAATTCAAAGGTAGCGATAATCAGCATATTTTTAAATGTGCTTGGCGGATGATTTGTCATTAACAGTCTCTATCATTGCATGAGTTGGTATGACCCATGCTGGTACCATATAGTGAGGCTTATGCTGTTAGCCTAGGTTAACGATGCAATGAGCTCATCGAATTTTTGTGTAAGTGTGGCTACATGCTGTTCTAGCTCAGTGACTCTTGCAACCAATGCTCCATGTTCGACTAATGCTGCGACAGGAGCAATATGGGGTTTATCTGTGTGATCACTGGTTGTTACCACATTAGCTGACGTCTCAGAAAACAATTCCACATAGCGACTTTCGCGTCGCCCAGGTTCCCTTGGTAGTTGCTTTAAGATTGGTTTAGTGCGGCTGATTAGTTGCTTAATGCAATCTTCAACTTCGATCACATCTTTAAATTCGTGGAGTCTATTGCTTCTGGTGCGTAATTCCCCCGGTGTTTGTGGACCACGTAGCAACAATAAACAGACGATGGCAACCGCGGCGGGTGACAATTGTAATTCGCTAAATTCGGTGTTGCAGAATCGATGCTTATATTTGACTACGCGACTGCCAAATCCCGATTGCTCGCTGATGAGACGCTTTTTAGTTAGGGAGTCAAGGGCATCTTGCACTTGAGCTTCGCTTAAGTCCAACACGGGTTCACGGCTGGTTTTTTGATTACAGGCTAAGGTCAATGCGTTTAGCGAGAGTGGATATTGCTCGGGAGTGGTGATTTCTTTTTCCAGCAGGCATCCGATGACTCTGGCTTCGTGTAACGTTAGTTCCATATAAGCTCCAAAGAAAAAAGCATGGCTTTGTTTATAACAGAGCCATGCTTAATATCCTAGTTCTTGTCAGTAAAACGCTGTCTTAGTGGCGGTAAACTGTACAACTTAGTAAACAATCATGTTGATTATTCTGCCGTTTCAGTTAAACGCAGCCCGTCATTATCGATACTCAGTTGGCCATTTTTGAATAGGCCTCCAATGGCTTTTTTAAAGGCTTTTTTGCTCATACCGAGTTGATCATAAATGATTTCTGCATCGGTTTTATCGGTTAAGGCTAAAAAACCTCCCGCTTGTTTGAGTTTAATCAAAATGATATGGGCATGCTTATCGAGTTCTTGTTTATTGCCCTGTTGCAGTACCAGATCGATTTTGCCGTCGCGGCGCACTTGTTTAATATAGCCTTTGACTCGCTGACCAAAACGCAGTTTTTGGAACACTTCGTTTTCGTAAATCACTCCCCAATGAGCATGATTAATAATGGCTTTGTAGCCTAAATCTGTGGTGCCACCGATATATAAATCGACCTGTTGTCCAGCGGTGTAGTCTGGCTCAGTTTTATCAAGAAACTTATCAATTTTAGAGGAGGCAACAATCCGTTCATCGGCACGATTTGCGTGCACATAAACCAAATAAGAGCGACCTTCTTCGATAGGCTTATGTTGCTCACCGAAGGGCAGTAATAGGTCTTTATCTAAGCCCCAGTCTAAAAAGGCACCATAGGGACCCGTTGCGACGGCTTTTAAATAAGCAAATTCCCCCACTTGTGCCAATGGACGGCGCGTGGTGGCAATCACGATATCTTCAGAATCGAGATACAGAAACACGTCAAGCAGATCACCGACTTGGCAGTCTTTCGGGGTGACTTTGTTTGGCAGCAGTACTTGCCCTAATTCATGGGCGTTTAAATACACGCCAAAGCTGACTTGTTTTACAACCTCAAGTTTGCAGGTTTTACCTATCTGTACCATGGATTTCTCTGTGCATATGGATATTGTTCGGCGACGATTATAACTGTTTTAGTATTGAAACTGCAGTTTTATTGCGGATGGAAGGGTGATGGGGAAAGAACGGCCAGTATGGGCTAAAACAAAGGTGTAATGGGATTTGTACATTCTCCATTTTGGACTTTCGTTTTTTGTACCTCAAAGCACTCAACTTAATATTGAATCGCAGAGTGTGCCAATGGTGTTGATTTTCTTAGTGAGCCTATTAAAAAATATTGAACAGCATTAATTGGTTTTCATATCTTAAGTTGCTTATTTTAAAGTATAAAAAATATTGATGATAATAATATTTGTTACCGAGGTGTATGTTATATTTTAACGCAAAATAATTAATGAGATTCTTGCTTGCATTCTGTGACATTGCGCGGTTTAATTGCGCCGTTTAGCGAGTTAGCTCGTTACATACAAGACAAATATTACGTGAGTAGTAAAGGTTTTATGGTTCACTGGTCATTAACCGTGTAACAAATAATATATAGTTGTTACATGGGGTTAAGAGGGTTTTTTAGCTAATGCACAAGCATCCATTTTTTTCGCTTTACCTAAAAGCGTCACAATGCCAGCGCGCCATTGTCGTACCTTATGATGATACTGGCCTTAAACATCTCACGTTAATTCGCATCAATTCTGGCCGCGAAGAAGCCAACAGTCCCCTGTTATCATAATCTTGCCTCTTTTTAGGTGGTCATTGCTCAATGCTTTACCGCTTAATATGTAAAATTGATCCTTAATGTTATTTATATTTGCGTTGTAAACACTCTTTGTAGAGCGACTTCGGCCGTGTAGGCCAAAGCTTTTGAAGGCGTGATCTGCTCGCTTGTTTTGACTTATTGGGCATTTTCTCCCAAAAGGCGCAAAATGGTCATACTAGGGGTAAGGCTGTCGGGTTGGTTAGATGCGTTTGCATCAGAGATGTCCCTGAGCAGAATAATATAAGAGCGGCATGTTATTGCGGCTTTAGTGAAAATAGCAGCAATGTCACTTAAATTTACGTGACTTTGCTGCATCAGTAAAAGGTGACTTCACCTTTAGTGTATGTCAGGTAAGGTATCCCTTTGCCTGGGTTTGTCGAACGGGCGGTCTTGCAAAATGCAGCGGCCGTTTAACCCATTTTTTAATAGACGGGCTAAATAAAAATGAATGATTGGTCTATTGATGATGCTCGTGCTGGGTACAATGTTACTCACTGGAGCCAAGGTTTTTATGGGATTAGCGATCAAGGTGAGGTGACAGTGTCGCCGGATCCTAAAAATCCTGAATACAAGATTGGCTTAAATGAGCTAGCCAAAGACATGGTTAAAGCGGGGGTCGCTTTACCTGTACTAGTTCGTTTTCCGCAGATCCTGCACCACAGAGTGAACAGTTTGTGCCAAGCATTCGACCAAGCGATACAGAAGTATGAGTATCAGGCGGACTATTTGTTGGTTTACCCGATTAAAGTTAACCAACAACAAACTGTGGTGGAAGAGATCCTCGCGAGTCAGGCATCAAAAGAAGTTCCGCAACTGGGTTTAGAAGCGGGCAGTAAGCCTGAATTGATGGCTGTGCTCGCGATGGCACAAAAAGCCAGTTCAGTGATTGTTTGTAATGGTTATAAAGATAACGAATATATTCGCTTAGCACTGATTGGTGAAAAGTTAGGCCACAAGGTCTATATCGTTTTAGAGAAACTGTCTGAGCTTAAGATGGTATTAGCTGAATCTAAACGTCTGGGCGTGACACCGCGTTTAGGTCTACGAGCGCGTTTAGCGTTCCAAGGCAAAGGCAAGTGGCAGGCGAGTGGCGGTGAAAAGTCGAAATTTGGTTTATCTGCAGCGCAAATTTTAACTGTGGTTGACCAGTTAAAACAAAACGATATGCTGGATTCGTTGCAATTGCTGCATTTCCATTTAGGTTCGCAAATTGCCAATATTCGTGATATTCGCCAAGGTGTAAGCGAAGCGGGTCGTTTCTACTGTGAATTACGTGAGTTGGGAGCAAGTGTTAATTGCTTCGACGTGGGTGGTGGTTTAGCGGTGGATTACGATGGTACTCGCAGCCAAAGTAATAATTCGATGAATTATGGCCTCACCGAATACGCCAACAATATCGTTAATGTATTGACTGATATCTGTAATGAATATGCGCAGCCTATGCCACGTATTATTTCAGAGTCTGGACGTTATTTAACGGCACATCACGCCGTATTGATCACGGATGTGATCGGTACAGAGGCTTACCAACCTGAAAATATTCAACCGCCAGCGGAAGAGTCCCCCCAGTTATTGCACAACATGTGGCATTCATGGTCTGAGATCAGCGGCCGTGCTGATCAACGCGCTTTGATTGAGATTTATCATGATAGCCAAAGTGACTTACAAGAAGCGCAGTCACTGTTTGCTTTAGGTCAGTTAAGTTTGGCTGAACGTGCGTGGGCTGAGCAGGCCAATCTACGCGTTTGCCATGAAGTTCAAGGGTTGTTGAGCACTAAAAACCGTTATCACAGACCGATTATTGACGAACTCAATGAAAAGTTGGCTGATAAGTTCTTCGTAAACTTCTCGCTATTCCAGTCATTACCAGATGCTTGGGGTATTGATCAAGTGTTCCCTGTATTGCCGCTTTCGGGATTAGATAAAGCGCCAGAGCGCCGCGCTGTGATGCTGGATATTACCTGTGACTCTGACGGTATTGTTGATCAATATGTCGATGGTCAAGGGATTGAAACCACGCTACCAGTACCAGCATGGAGCGCTGAAAGTCCATATTTGATTGGTTTCTTCCTTGTGGGAGCTTATCAAGAAATTTTGGGTGATATGCACAATCTTTTTGGTGATACCAACTCCGCGGTAGTTCGGATTGAAGAGAATGGTGTCACGAATATTGAATCTGTGCTAGCGGGTGATACGGTTGCTGACGTATTGCGTTACGTTAACTTAGATGCGGTGGCCTTTATGCGCACTTACGAAGAGTTAGTGAATTTACATATTGAAGAAGATGAACGCGCACAAATTTTAGAAGAACTGCAAGTTGGCCTTAAAGGTTACACTTATTTAGAAGATTTTTCTTAATTTTTAATGTGTTAAATTAAATCAGCCTAGGGTGACTTAGGCTGATTTTTGTTTTTATAAGGGAAAGATTTTCGCTTTTATTGCAGTCTGAGTCGTGTAAAATCCCGTTGTTCTAGGATTAAGTAAAGGATGAGTGACGATCATGAGGTCAAAGAGTTGATGTTTTTCGAAGGTTCAGAAAAAAAGCTCGAGATTATCGTGACCCCAGTTGCGGCTAATTTACGCCAATTGGATTTATCTTTTTGGTCATCCTTAGTGCGATGCGCCAATGCGGATATCCTTTCTACGCTGAAAAGTGAACACTGTGATGCTTATTTACTCAGTGAATCTAGCCTGTTTGTTTGGGATGATAGAATTTTAATTTTAACCTGTGGTAACAGCATGTTAGTCAATGCTGCTTGCTATTTTATTGACAAGTTAATGGTCAATAATATCGCATTAGTCAGCTACCAGCGCAAAAATGAATACCATTCCCACCTGCAAAACAGCACCTTTGCCGATGATATTGTTCAATTGCGTCGACTCATCTCCGGCAAGGCGTTTCGTATCGGACATTTAGACTCACATCACCATTATTTTTTCTGCTCAGAAGGGCGCTATCATGCCCAATCGGACGATAATACCTTAGAGTTGCTCATGTACCATATTCGGGGCGAGTTTGCCGACTATCTTAACGGTGAGGTACAAACCAAATCCGAGATTTGTGCGTGGCTTGAATTGGATAGATTATTTCCTGAATTCACCTTTGATGCTCATTTATTTGAGCCATATGGCTTTTCAATGAATGGACTTTGGGAGAAGTATTACATTACGTTGCATATTACGCCCCAGGCTGGACAAGCGTATGGCTGCTCCTATGTGAGTTTTGAAACTAATCTTGATTTGTCACTATATCCCTACGCTGTGCTCGAGCATTTGTTAAGCGTGTTTTCCCCTGTGAGTTGGGATGTGATTGGGTTTAACCATCCTATCGAGACACAAGTATTTCCTGCACATTTATGCTTAGGGAGTTGTTCATTAACGACCGAGCAAGGTTATAACATTCGTTTTAACCACTATCAGCAGTGTCAGATTGAAGTACTGATCCCTGAAGTCATGTAAATTATTGGTATTTGTCTTTCTTGGAGAATACCATGGATTTTTTGTTGATATTTTTATCTTTTGTTGCCATTGAGAAAGGCTAAGATTTTTTATTTTGCGTGGTAAACTCATCCCATTGATGCGATAGCTTTTTGCTGTAATAAAAGTGATTGCCATGATTAGACTGCCCGTTTGCTTAAGGAATTCCCCATGACAGATCTCAGTGATATCCGCCGCGAGTATGCTAAAGGCGGCTTAAGACGTGCCGACTTACCGCAAAACCCGATGGACTTGTTTGCACTGTGGATGACACAGGCGAGGGATGCTGAGCTTAGCGATCCCACTGCAATGTGTGTGGCAACTGTGGATGAACAAGGTCAACCTTTTCAACGGATTGTGTTACTTAAGCGTTTTGATGACACAGGTTTTGTGTTTTTCACTAACTTAGGCAGCCGTAAGGCACAGCAGATCGCAGCCAATAATAAAGTCAGTTTACATTTCCCTTGGCATCCTTTGGAGCGCCAAGTATCGGTGCTTGGCGAAGCTCAGGCCCTTTCTACTACTGAAGTACTTAAATACTTTATGACTCGGCCTAAAGACAGCCAAATTGCTGCATGGGTATCGCAGCAATCGAGTAAACTCAGTGCCAGACAAGTGCTTGAGGGCAAATTTTTCGAAATGAAGGCTAAGTTCGCTAAGGGGGATGTGCCCTTGCCTAGTTTTTGGGGGGGATATCTTGTCAGACCCAAGAGTATCGAATTTTGGCAGGGAGGAGAGCACAGATTGCATGATCGTTTTATTTATACTCTCGATAATACTCAGTGGATTATCGATCGTTTAGCCCCATAATCGGGTCTGAAATCTTGTTTCAGATATTTGATGTGACGAAATAGTCGAATCGTGGAGCCACTCTAGGTTGAGTGATTATGATTAAGTCGCCATTGTTTAAGTCGTTATTATTGATTGAGTATCCAAGTATTGAGTGATTATAAAATTTGGGTTGATGCCGACGCTTGCCCTAATCCTATCAAAGAAATACTCTTTCGGGCGGCAGAGCGAAAAGCCTTACCCCTTGTGCTAGTCGCAAATCAGATGATCCGTGTACCACCATCGCCTTATATCAGCCAAATTCGAGTGGGGGCGGGGTTTGACGTAGCGGATCAATATATTGTCGATCATGTTAAGCCTACGCATTTAGTGATCACGGCGGATATTCCTTTGGCCGCCTTAGTGATTGAAAAGGGCGCTTTGGCACTCAATCCCCGTGGTGAGTTGTACACCATCGATAACATAAAACAAAAATTAACGATGCGGGACTTCATGGAAGACTTGAGAGGTTCTGGCGTGCACACTGGTGGTCCAGATTCGTTCTCACAAGCGGATAAACAGGCTTTTGCCAACAGTTTAGATAAATGGTTAGTGCGAGTTTGAGTCATTGTTTACTGGTCGCTAATAGAGAAAAAGAGTATCTTTGGTGATCATAAATGGATGTAAATCACGATTAATTTGCTTGAATATAGCGTTTAAACTGACTCTTTGAGGGCTGATGCAATGAACAAATGGATTGGAATTTCGGCATTGTTAACCATGGTGAGCTTTAGCTGTGCGGCACACTGGCAAGTCATGGAGCAAGATTCACGAGTCAGTTTTATCTCATTAAAAAAAGGTGATATAGGTGAGATACATCACTTTAAGCAACTCAAAGGTACGCTAAAAGATAATGGGCAATTTGAGTTAGTGATTCCGCTTACGAGTGTGTCAACAGGTATTGAAGTCCGTGATGAACGCATGCAAAATTTATTGTTTGAAGTGTCCTTATATCCAGAGCTTAAACTCACTTCG
Source organism: Shewanella putrefaciens (assembly GCF_016406325.1). Taxonomy (NCBI): domain Bacteria; kingdom Pseudomonadati; phylum Pseudomonadota; class Gammaproteobacteria; order Alteromonadales; family Shewanellaceae; genus Shewanella; species Shewanella putrefaciens. Next base: position 1,775,656 of record NZ_CP066370.1, read on the forward strand.
CAGGTAGATAGCAAAATGCTAAAGGATTTAGCGGCGGGGGAAACTAGCGTCACAGATATCGAGGGTAAAATTGCTTTTCATGGTAAAGAGCAAACTAAAACATTCTCGGTAATGTTGACCAAAATCTCCGATAATAAACTGATGGTTAGCAGCTTTCAGCCGATAATAATCAATGCTAATGAATTTGGTTTAGTCGCTGGTGTTGAAAAATTGCGGGATATTGCAGGGTTGTCTAGTATTAGCCAAGCCGTTCCTGTGTCTTTTGTACTAACCTTAACGCAGTAACATCAATAAGATTGGCGTAGATCAATATGTCTGCTGTGAGACTTAAGCTAAGGTGTGGTAGCAGCTGACATTGATGAATAAAAGCAATAGGTTGAGTTTTGAACGTGTTAGTATTTTGACTAATATTATTAATTTAGGTTGTATTGACCTTAAGTTCATGAGTGTTAAGGGTAAAAAATGGTCACTGATAAAGATGGTTACATGCATTTGATCCAGTATTTGACTGAGCATCTTGGCATATTTGAACTACCTGATACTCAATGTGTTTCCGATGACACTGTGATGGAGTTATTTGAAGAGCAGTTGTCAGCTCAAATCATTATGGTTTGTGGCCAACATCCTTCGTTATCTTTTACTGAGCGAAATACCATTATTCGTGAAGTGGATGCCATAGTATACGATCTAGAGGAAATCCTTGCTTCGGTTGCTAATCATAAAGCAACGCCTTCTCAAACCTTGTTTGTGACAGAATTCTCTGGATTGATTAAGAATTTATTCGATCAAGAAATTGCCAAGCTGCCTAATCGCTAAGCGATATAGCAAAAGTATAAAAACAACGCACAATACCTGAACATCAACATAAGCAGATAAATAATGACCTTATTTATCTGCTTTATAACGATGAATTTATGGCTTATTTTCAACGCCAAGCCAAGCGGCTAATTTCGTGTCATCAATAATCGATAGTGCGACGGTATCCTTTGGTGCTGGTGTGATGGTTAACTCCCCCATCATTAATTCATCCCGTCTAAACCAATGTAACGGTAAGGTTTGTCCAAGTGGATACTGTTGCAACTGTGCCTCAAATTGCCCTGTGACTTGAAGATTGTCCGCGGCAATTAATACATCTCCTGCGCTTAAACCTGCAAGATGGGCAGGGCTGCCTTGGGTAACAGTCACTATTTTTAAACCGATTGGTGCGGCTTGGGTTTTAGCACCAAAGGCTATTTCATAACCTTTGGCTTTGACCCCGCCTACATCTTGCGCGCCTTGGCTGGCCCGAAGGGTAAGTTCGACGCCAAATTTAGCAAGTAAAGGAGCCAATGGAATGTCGTCGGTGTTATCTAAATAGGCGAATAGGTCGTGACAATCACGCCCGAGTAAGCGCTCAACAATTTTTTGATGGCAATCATCTGTGGTACCACGGTTTTGCAGCGCATATTCTTGCCATAGAATTGTCATCACATCATCGAGAGTGTGCTTGCCTTGCGTCTCGCTTCTTAAGGTTAAATCGAGATACAAAGCAAACAGTGCGCCTTTAGTGTAATAGCTGATGATGGCGTTTTGTGCATTTTCATCCTGTTTATAAAACTTAGTCCACGCATTAAAGCTTGAATCTTTAATACTTTGCTTAAAACGCCCTGGACTACGGTAAACGCGGGTGAAGGTTTCACTCAGCATATCTAAATAGCTTTGTTTATCGACAAGTCCTGCTCTGTAGGTCAGAAAATCATCGTAATAAGAGGTTATCCCTTCATAGGCCCACAGTTGCGATGTGTAGGTTTCTGTTTCGAGTCGATAAGGGCGGAAGCACTCTGGTTTAATACGTTTCACATTCCAGCTGTGAAAATACTCGTGGCTACATAAAGATAAATAGGTGCGATAGTCATTATTGATGGGCGCATCGATTGAAAGGGGTAAATCTTTGCGAGAACACATTAATGCAGTAGACGCTCTGTGCTCTAAACCGCCAAAACCATTGTCTAATACTGTGGTCATAAACAAATAACGTTTGAAGGGTGCAGGTGTGCCAAAGAGGTTAATTTGGTACTCACAAATGGCCTTTAAGTCTTGGCAAAGTCTTGGCATACAAGCGCGATGGCGGCCATTGAGTACGATATCGTGCCGCACTCCACAGGCATCGAAACTCCCTAGGGTAAATAATCCCATCTCTACGGGATGATCGATCAGTTCATCATAATTTTCGGCACTGAATTGACCAAAATCAAAGTCATCACCACTGGTGCGGCTCATGCTGGTCGCGACGCGCCAGTCACCTAACGCTAATTCTGTGGGAGGCAACAGAGCGACAGTGTGAGTTTGATCTTCAAAACCGTGCGCCGATAAAAAAACGCTACTGCCATTAAAGAAACCGTGGGTCATGTCCAAATGTGCGGTGCGCACCGATAAATCCCAAGCATACACTTGATAAGTCAGAATAATTTCGTTGCTATTATGGTCAACCGACCAGGTTTGCTTATCTAATTGGGTGAGTTTAAGTGCTTGGCCGTTTGCATCCTGAGCCTTGAGTTCAATGATATTTTTGGCGAAGTCTCGCACCATATAACTGCCGGGCAGCCAAGCGGGTAGGCTGAATATTTGCACTGCGTTGGGCTTAGATACCGTCATAGTGACCGCAAATAAATGGGCTTTCGGATCAACGGGGATTATCTGGTAATGGATCATATTTATCCTGCAAAACCTGAGTGTTTTAATGGTGGTCATGCTGCCAAAAATGCCTGCAACAGGCAAATGAAAAGCAAAATATCTGCAGACACAAAGTGTTAAATTGCTAGTATACTATGCCAACTAACCCAAGGAGGACGCCCCATGGCCGAAGAAACCATTTTCAGTAAAATTATTCGTCGTGAAATTCCAGCGGATATTCTATATCAAGATGAATTGGTTACCGCTTTTAGAGATATTTCCCCTAAGGCGCCAACCCATATTTTGATTGTGCCAAATCATTTAATTCCAACGGCGAACGAGATGAAAGCCTCCGATGAGCCGGCACTGGGTCGGATGATGACGGTTGCTGCAAAATTAGCCGCTGAGGCTGGCATTGCAAAGGATGGTTATCGTCTGATTATGAACTGCAACAAGCATGGTGGACAGGAAGTGTACCATATTCATATTCACCTCGTGGGCGGAGAACCACTGGGTCCCATGTTGAGCCAAGGCCAATGAAGGTTAATCCCGAGTTTTTTCCGCTGACCCAAATGGCGCAGCGGTTTGTGGAACAATTAGCCCAGTGTCGTCGCCTCGGTTTAGCTGTACTGGAGGCGAGCGAGCATCATGTGTTGATTGAATTGCCTTACAGCACTGAATTAATTGGTTATCCAGATACTGGCGTTATCCATGGTGGGGTTATCACGACCTTAATGGATACCGCTTGCGGCAGTGCAGTTGTGAGTGCTATTTATCAAAAATATCAATCACTAGAGATTTCACCCACCCTCGATTTACGGGTGGATTATATGAAGCCAGCGCAGCCTAATAAACCTGTGTATGGCTTCGCTGAATGCTATAAGTTGTCTTCTAATATTGCCTTTACCCGCGCAATTGCTTATCAAGACAGTATCGATGATCCCATCGCCCATGCGGTAGGTTCTTTTATGCGGATCAGCCCTGAAATGGTCGGAGATGCATTTAGACAAGCACTTATGGGGGAGACAGTATCTGCGCGAGGTGGGAGTGGTGAGCAAAATCATTCTGCGTTAGCAGAAAGTGTTACTCAAAACCCCCAAGTAAAAGCGCCTATCGATGTCCAAGGCATCGTTAAACGCGCGACCGAGCTTAATGATTTTGGCCATTTACTTGAACATGTTCCTTATGCCAAATTCATTGGTATGAAGGTTGAGCGTTTTGGTGATGAACTGATTTTTAAACTGCCCGCCAAAGCCGATAACATCGGTAATCCTGTGTTACCTGCCATTCATGGCGGCGTGATTGCAGGCTTTATGGAAATGTCGGCAATAGTGCAATTAATGGTATTTATGCAAACCGCCAAAGTACCTAAAGTTGTTGATTTTTCAATCGACTATTTGCGTGCTGGCCTGCACAAGGATAGCTTTGCTGAATGCCGAATTACCCGTCAGGGTCGACGAGTTGCCAACGTGAATATTGATTGTTGGCAAACTAATCGTAAACAACTTATTGCCACTGCTCGGGCACATTTTTTGATAGATTAAGTGATAGTATTCACCGCTGGGCGACTCATTACCAAATGATTAAGCATGAGTTCAGCTTCTGTCGATGAGTATTACTGCCAGTCAAAGTGGGCCATCTTTGCCCAATACTTTATCGCTAGATAGGGAGAACAACATGAAACATATCTACACAGGGTTAATCATGGCTGCAGCGCTTACGCTTGGTGCTTGTGCCTCAAATACGGCGGGTATTTCGGTAAGCTCACAAGGTGAGACTCGTGTTGATAGTAGCAGTTTTGCTCGTAAAATTGCGATCGAAAATATTGATGCGCGCCGTGTAGGTGATTTAATTCAAGGCTCTGCATTGATTGTGAGTAAAACCTCTAGCGATATGCGCGTGCAGTATAAATTCACTTGGTACGATGCCAGCGGCTTTACTATTGAAGATGAGGCAACAAGCTGGAAATCGGTGAAATTGCACGGTAAACAGCAATTGCAGGTGTCGGCTGTGGCGCCGAACGCCCAAGTGGTGAAATTTGACGTTTATGTGCGCGAGACCTATTCAAATTAGATTGGTGCTTGCTTTTGTAGAGTCTGTATCGGGTTTTCTACATTTTAGAAATAAAATATATTTTAAAAAGACTTACTCTTTTTGGCGTAAGTCTTTTTATTTGTATCAAATACAATGTGTTAATACCAATCGTATTAAATATCTGTTCATTCAGCGGGAGTTCAACGCGCTTTAGACAAGGCGAAGGCTTGAAGGCATAGTGGTGCTCTGTCAAAAGCCTTAAACGCAGTATAAAGCGTGTTGAAACCCGCCCTTCGGGAGCCACACAGGCATCCCACTCCCGTGTTGCGTTGACTTAAAAGGGAATGACCATTTCTGCTTCAATGCGCCTTGGATTGAGATGCCTGTGAGGCTCTGAACTGATTAGATATTTAATGTGATTGGTATAAGTCATGGTTTGTTATTAAGTTTTATGATGCTGAGTGTAAACGTTGCGATAAATCATCCACTTTTAACAAAAAAGGGGGACAGCAAGAGAAGATCCGGACTTTAGTCCTAAAAATATTTCGCGGTTGAGCACTACTATCTGCATATTACCACATGAGGATAGACCTATGACGGCTCATATTAATGCGCAACCTACTGATTTTTCTGAAACTGTAATTATGCCGGGCGATCCGCTGCGGGCTAAATATATTGCTGAAACCTATCTTACTGATGCCGTAGAAGTCACTAATGTTCGCAATATGCTGGGTTACACAGGTTATTACCAAGGGCAACGCATTTCGGTGATGGGCCATGGTATGGGCATTTCATCTATGGTGCTCTATGGCCATGAGTTGATTAATTTTTTCGGCGTTAAACGTATTATTCGTATCGGCAGTTTAGGGGCGACCCAACAGCATGTTCAAATGCGCGATGTGATTTTAGCTCAAGCCGCTGGCACGGACTCACCCACTAACGCTAAACGCAGCAGTGGCTACCAAATGGCGACCTCGGCGACTTTTTCTTTACTGCATAAAGCCTATACCAAAGCCAATGAAAAAGGCATTAGCGTGAAAGTTGGCAACGTGTTTAGTGGCGATCTTTATTATGATCCCGACGAAGATATGATCCCTGCGCTCGAGCGTTTCGGAGTGTTGGGTATTGATATGGAAGTGGCAGGACTTTATGGCTTGGCACACCAACAGGGAATTGAATCCTTAGCTATTCTGACGGTATCGGACCACTGTTTAACGGGTGAAGAAACAACGGCGCAAGAGCGTCAATTATCTTTCAATAATATGATCGAACTCGCCTTAGAAACCGCGCTTAATTAGGGTTAACGCTATCCTTTGTATCCTTAGCATTTCACCGATGGAATGACAAAATGAATAATAAAATCACCTTAACTGCAATTAGTTTTCTCGCTAATTTTATAATGGCGGGCTTTGCCACTCAATTTGGGATGCTGATTGAGCCTATTGCAGATAAATTTTCAGCAAACGTGAATGACGTTGCTTCCATATTCTCCTTGCTTAATGGTGGCGCATTGGCGGGTACTATTGCTGCCTTTTTCTTTATTGAAAAATTAGGCATCAAGCGAATTACCATAATTAGTTACAGTCTAGTGGCAGTGTGTGCTGTGGCATTACATTTCACCCATTCTCTACAAGTCGTGATGGTAGCCATGACCTTAATTGGTTTTTGCGGCGGTATGGGGTTATGTATTGCCGGTACGATAGTGGTATCGGTGTGGCAAGAGAAATTACAAAGCACCATGCTAGTCGTACAAGATGCCACGTTTAATATTGCGGGGGTTATTTTCCCTTTAATCACAACGTATGCACTCACAAGTTCATTGTCATGGAGTTACAGTTACTTAGCTGTAGGTCTCGTGGCGTTGGGAACCGTGATTATTACCTTATTTACTAATTTTTCGTTATGTGAGCAATCATCGACTACTGAAGATAAGCAACAATCGGAATGGAATTTTGGCATTATTAGCGGCGGTGTGGGCTTATTTTTAGGCATGTTGGCGCTGTATACATTTTTAACGTGGGCTCCCTTATTCGTTAAGCAAAAATTTGATATTCCATTTGAAGACGCGGGCAATATTATTACTCAATATTGGTCAGCAGCACTGATTGGTGCATTAATTTCGACGCTGATTGTGACGCGGGTAAAAATTCACCATTTTTTAGTCGCAATTATCGGCCTTGCTATGATCATCACCTTTATGATTGTGACGACTGATAAGCTTAATTGGGTAGGTTATTTAACCTACGGTTATGGCTTTGTGTGCGCAGCCCTATATAACGCATTTATTGCTTATGGCGTGTCCTTTGTTAAAAAAGCCAGTAGTAAAAATGTGTCCTATATTCTGATCAGTGGCAGTACTGGCGCCATGTTTAGTCCCGCCATTAGCTCATTCTTTGAGCGCATAATCGGATTACAAACTGTGATGTATGTTATTCCACTGCTTTATGTTGCGATATTTATTATGTTGATTGTTTCAGGTCGAATGAAGCCTGCAGCGGCCTAAGATCCATTTGCTAAGTTAATTGATTTGGTCCACTTTCGCGAATGAATAACCTCGAGAGTGGGCTTTTTTAATTTTGCTATATCGCAGCTTCAACGAATTGTTTAAGGGCATTGAGATCTTTAATCCTAATCCCTTCTTTGTTGCGTTCAATCAGGCCACGTTCCTCAAGTAGCTGTAGCGCACGTCGATAGACCCGATCTGTTGTACCAAATCGCTCCGCCTCTAAATAGCGTTTACTAAAGCCATCGACGGGTAAATCATTTAAATATTCATGGTAAATATCATATGCCACGTTATAGCTGATGGGATAAAGCAGTCGCCGGGTAAAAATATCGACGGTGTCTTGGTAGTCAATAGCAATGGCACTGGCGAAAAATAACGCAAGCTGCGGATGTTGCCCAAGGGAGCACTGCAGTTTTTCGGCGCTAATGATCATGATTTCTAAGGGTTCATTGGCAATAATATCCAACTGACAGTGATACTGAGTAAAAAACTCCATCTCACCAAAAAGTTGCGAATCACAATCGATAGTCCCTAATTGAAAACATCGACCATTTCTGGCGGTATGGCCAAGTGATACGCGCCCTTGTTTTACCAATACCAGTGAGGCCATGGCTTCACCTTGTGTCATTAGATGAGCGCCTTTTTTAAGCATTTTAACTTCGCTGATACAGCTTAGTATCACCGCTTCAATAAGGGGATAGTCTTGCTCCCATCGCTGGCTATAACGTCCTTTGGCTAACGGTTTTAGCTGCATTGAGTATGATCCTCTTATCCTGTTCAAAATCGCGGTCTTCTATAACATTATCGTGAGAAGTGGTCAAATGAGCTAAAGGATTTGAGCTGCGACGGTGGGCATTTTTGCCCTGACGTTTAGCATAAGACTTTTAACATTGTGCTGAAAGACAAGGTTTTAGTGACATTTAAGGATATCGCAGGCACAAGTGTGTCTACTTTATTATTTTCGTCATGTATACTAAGCGCCGCCAAGGGGTGTTTGCAGCGAGTTCACTTTAACTCTAGTGACTGCAAACTGAGATGTCATCAGACGAACCCTTAGAACCTGATCCGGCTAATACCGGCGTAGGAGTGGGCCAATCAACAGCACACTTCTGAATCGCTTATTCGTTGCCGGATCTCAAACATTATATTTGAGGTCCTATGTTTAACAGTAAAAATCACATTTCTAGCACATCCTTGAAGCGAGCACCGTTGGCATTAGCCATTGCCGCCGCGCTCAGCACCTCTGTATTTGCACAAACCGATGCTATCGATAAACCCGATCCGAACACTGAGATGGAAATCATGGTGGTGACGGCAGATTTTCGCAGTGCCAGTTTAGAAAAAATGCCTTCAAGCATAACCGTTATCGATGCCCAGCAAATTCAAGATGAAAGCGCACAGCACTTTGAAGATGTGCTTAATTCCATCGCTAACGTTAATTGGTCAGGTGGCAGCTCGCGGCCGAAATATTTTCAGATCCGCGGCGTGGGTGAGCAAGAGCAATATCAAGGCGCGCCTAACTCATCGGTAGGCTATATTGTTGATGATATTGACTTATCTGGTATCGGCATGGTGTCGAGTATGTATGATCTACAACAAGTCGAAGTGCTGCGTGGGCCACAGGGGACACGCTACGGCGCCAATGCCTTAGCGGGATTAATTTACTTAAAAAGTAATGATCCAACGGACGTATTTGAGCATGGTGCAGAGGTGTCTTTAGGCAATGACGATCTGCAAACCTTTAGCGGCTTTAGCTCTGGACCATTAACGGATTCTGGTAAGTTGCTGTACCGTGTGGCGCTACAGCAACATCAGCAAAACGGTTATCGCGATAATCTGTATTTAGGACGTGATGACACCAATGGCCGTGATGAATTTACGGGTCGCGCTAAATTACGCTGGTATGCAACCGATGATTTGCAACTGGATTTAACCCTGCTACATGCAAATTTTGATAATGGTTATGATGTGTGGAGTTTAACCAATTCACCAACACAGACGACCTCGGATCAGCCTGGCGTTGATAGCCAGCGCACCACTGGTGTGGGTTTTAAAGCGACTTACTCAGGTGCAGAGCAGTTTGAGCTGACATCACTTACCTCATTTGCCAATACCGATCATCATTATAGTTACGATGGCGATTGGGCCAATTCTGAGTATTGGGCATCTAAACAATGTGAAGAGGGCGGTAATGTATCCCCTTGTCAGTACGATTACTTTTGGGACAAAACGGGTCAGCGTAAAACCTTATCCCAAGAGTTTCGTTTAAGCTCGACGGATCAAGGCCGTATTTTTGCAGGCTCAACCGATTGGTTAATTGGGGTCTATGGGATGAACCTCAAAGAAGATAACCAATTGGATTCTGAATATAATTCTTGGCCGGATGAGGTATTAGACTCAGAGTACGAAGCGACGAACTATGCGCTGTTTGGTCAGCTCGATACGGATCTGGGCTCTGATTATACCCTATCTGTGGGGCTACGTTTGGAGCGGCGTAATAGCCATTACTCAGATACTAATAACGACAATTTCGATCCGAGTGAAACCATGTGGGGCGGCCATATTGCACTCAGTAAAGTGCTGAGTGGGTCTCATAATGTTTACGCCCGTGTGGCGCGGGGTTACAAGGCGGGCGGGTTTAATATGACCTTACCAGTCGAACTCAATGATAAAAAAGAGTTTGATCCCGAAACCTTATACAACTATGAAATCGGTTTAAAATCCCATTGGTTTGAAGGGATTATCGACACCAATTTTGCGCTGTTCTATATGGATAGACAGGATCAGCAAGTGGCAGCTTCGCAGCAAGATCCCAACAAGCCACAACGGTTTATCCTCTACACTGAAAATGCGGGTAGCTCAAACAACTACGGTGCCGAGTTGGACGTGACTTGGTACGCCACCGATAATCTCCAGTTTTATTCAAGCCTTGGTTGGTTAGAGACCGCTTACGGTAATTACCAATACCAAGATAAGTACGGTACTGATGTGGATTTAACTGACCGCGATCTAGCCCATTCCCCCCACTTTACCTACAGCCTTGGCGGGACATATCGTGCTAACTCAGGTTGGTTTGCCAACTTGAATATGAGTGGCAAGAGCGAGTTTTATTACTCAGACAGTAACGACTCCCGCTCTGAACCATATACTGTTGTGAATGCGCGGCTTGGTTATGAGGCGAGTGCTTGGTCGGCTTATTTATGGGGCCGTAATTTATTTGATGAAGAATATGGCGTTCGTGGTTTCTATTTTGGTAATGAGCCCGATAATGGCTGGGCAGAAAAACAATATATTCGCTATGGCGATCCGCGCCAGATTGGTGTGACCTTTAACGTCAAGTTTATGTAGTGGTTTGAGCCCTAGTCTCGGACTAGGGCTGTCGCTTATCTAACGCAAATAAATATCAAGGAATTAAAATGAAACTGACCGCAGAAATTAGCATGTATCCCTTCAATGAAAACTACCTCGATCCGATCAAGTGGTTTATTGGTCGCCTGGACAGCTATCCCAATATTGAACGCGTGACCAATGCGATGGCAACTCAGGTATGTGGCGACTATTTAGATGTGATGACCATGCTGGCGACCGAGATGCAAGCCGCCCATGAGAAATGGGGCAAAGCCGTATTTGTCTGTAAGTTTATCGGCGGTGAGCTTAATCTCGCCCACAGTGAGTAATGCAATATTATCTTTGCTAGCACCTAGCATTGATAATTTGTGCCTTTTCGTCCAGTAACAGCGAGAACAACACATTGACAGATTTATGGTTAACCTTGCTCGAGAATATGAATATAGCCTTCAGTGAAGTCCATATGATGACGGCATGGGAAGCCTTGGCCGTATTGCTGGCGATGGCCTATTTGCTTTTGGCAATGAAGGCAAGCGTTTGGTGCTGGGCGGCAGCGTTTACCAGCACAGCCATTTACACTGTGTTGTTTTGGAAGGTCTCTTTGCTGATGGAGTCTATACTCAATGTCTATTATATGGCGATGGCACTTTACGGTTATTGGCTCTGGACTCAAGGTGGAGATAAACAGCAAGGCGTTAAAGTGACCACTTGGCCACTGAAAAAACACTTAACCTTGATTGTTACAACTGGGATTATTTCTTTGCTGGTCGGTCATGGTATGGCGACTTATACCCAAGCTGCATTTCCGTATTTAGATGCCGCGACAACGTGTTTTGCCGTGATGACCACCTATTTAGTCGCTCAAAAAGTATTAGAAAACTGGCTTTATTGGGTGGTTATCGATCTCGTTTCTATTTATCTCTATCTTAGTAAGGGGTTGATGCTGACATCCTTGTTATTTGTCCTATATGTGGGGATGGCTGTGGTAGGGTATTTCCTGTGGCGTGCAGCGTTAGCTAACGATAATCGTCAAGATAACACCTTGAGTTTGATTCGCTAATTTTACTCTATTATTTAAAGGTCGGCAGGAATGTCATCCACACCTAAGGCAGTTAATCTAACCTGCTCAAGTTTAGTTGTCGCACCAGTATCGACTGAGTTATATAAAACACTATTCCCCATTTTGGAAGCCGCGGGGCTTGATACCGTGCTCAGTATTACCGAGCTTTCAGGGGGACTCAGTAATCATAATTATAAAATTATCACGCCAAAAGCGAGTTATGTGCTTAGGGTAAATGCAAACGCCACTGATATTTTTTGTATTCGGGAGCAGGAGCATTTTTATTGGCAGCAACTGGCAAAGGCTAAGGTTGCCCCGCAACTTTTTTGGGTGAGTGATGATGAGCGGTATTATTTGAGTGAGTTTATTGCCTCTGATGGGATTCAAGATGACCCCATTTCAGAACCGGCAACGCTATTTTGGCGGGATCTTGAAAAACCACTGTGCGCGCGTGATTTTTTGCAGAATGCTAAGCGCGATAATACCCAAAGCACAAGAATACCGCACTATGGGCAAGCGCATATTTTATTACTGGAATTATTGCTCAAGTTACGCGATCTTCCTGCGGGTCCTTATGCTATCAGTGTGACTGAGCAATGGCAGGAATATCATCAGCAAATGATAAACTATGCAACACTGCCTACCGCCACGGAAACGGTCATAATTCATCATCGACAGTTAGATAGCGCATGGCATGGGCGAGTTACTAAACTTGTTGGCATACAAGCTGATATCCAACGATGGGCTGATAAACTTGCCGCCTGTTTAGTTGCGCCGCAGTTTTGCCATCGGGATCTGAATCCCCATAATCTGTTACTGAAAAATAACCATCTATTTTGTATTGATTTTGAGTATGCCACTGCCTCACATCCCCTTTGTGAACTTGCGGTTGTATTAGCCACCCACGCGTTAACCCCCAAACAGCAACATTTTTTGTTGGATGAATACTTAAAGGATCATCCTTATTTAACGATGGATGCCGCATTGGCAGTACCCGCTGCGATTGAACTCTATTGGGTATTTGCGTGCTATTGGGCGCTATTGATGGCGGCGCAGCAAACTGAGTCAAATCGCCGTACAGAATATATTGCTTGGTTTGATTTTTTCTGGCCGATGATTTCGCACGAGGTTTAATTAATCGGTTATACCCATGTCCATAGGATCCATATTTTGCACTGACTAAATACTCGCCTATTATCGTGTATTAAATCAGTAGTCATAAAATAAACGTATTTCTTACTACGTTTACTTATAAAAACAATGCTATAAAACAAGCAACTTTATATCAGTTACCGCGTCTTAAAGAGACACTTCTAGGATGGATAATTCAGCATGAAAAAAAGCGTGATGCTACTCGTGTGTCTTTTAGGCTTAAGCGCCTGTTCCACTAAATTCAGTTATCGTTTCCTCGACTGGGCCATCGGCTGGGAGCAGGAGGATTATGTCACCTTAGATAAAACACAGCAGAAGGCATTTGATACGCTGGTTGAAAAAATGGTTTTTTGGCACCAATCCAAAGAGTTAGCTCATTATGTAGTGCAATTAAAAGAAGTTGAAAATTTAATTAAAACCAATGAGTTAACGCCATTGCTGTGGGCTGGGCATGTGGATATAGCCAAGCGCCATTGGTTTAGGGTGTTTGAGTTCGCGATGCCAGAATTGCTACCTATCATCATGTCTTTGACCGATAGTCAGGTAAAACAAATTCTCACAAAGCTACGGGAAGATGAGCAAGCGCTAGTCAAAGAGTTTGCAGGTAAAAGCCCTGAACAATTACAAAAAGATGCCGACAAGCGTTTACAAAAGCAGTTTGAAGATTGGCTGGGCAGCGTAAGTGCAGAGCAAAAATCACTTATCCACCAATATAACCAACAGCGTTTATCCACTTTAGATATGTGGCTTGAATACCGGCATGAATGGTTGCGTCAGTTTGAGGTTGCGCTTGGGCAACGTGCCGATAAAGTGCTTTTAACAGAACGTTTGACCTTATTAATGACCCAACCAGATGAACTTAAGTCTGAGCAACATAAAGCATTTTTACGTCAGAATACAGAAGCCTTTGGCACTTTATTGCTCGCGATGAACGGTAGCTTATCTGCCAAGCAATCGAAACATTTCTATAAAAAGCTCGGGAAGTTAATTCAAGATTTGACGGAGCTAAATCAAGAGGCGCTTGAAAAAGAATTCAAATCAATGAAAGCGTTATCGACTTGATAGTATCTATTTCATTAGCGGAATTTTTAGTGAAGCACGCTTATGTTACTCGTATCAGACATGGCTCAATTTGAGCCGTGATTTGGATGGCTGGCAGCAACAGGTTAAATCTCACTTTTGTGGTGGGATTTTTTATGTCTCTTTATCCACAATTTGTTATGCTTGAGCCCAATTTATATCGAATTAGGATAATAACTTGGACGCTATCGAACTCTTACTTACCCGTCAGTCAACTCCGCGATTAACCGCTCCAGCTCCTGATGCGAATCAATTAAAGATCATCTTAGATGCTGCCATTCGCGTGCCAGATCATGGTGCCCTAGCACCATGGGAATTTATTATCGCCACAGGCGATGGGCTTAATACCTTAGCCGATATTTTTGTTAATGCAGCAAAAGCCAATGGTGCCGATGAGGATTTTGTCAATAAAGCCAAGGGTATGCCAATGCGAGCGCCTATGGTGATTACCGTGGTAGCTAAAACGCAGGATCATCCTAAAGTGCCAGTGCTCGAGCAGCAAATTGCAGCGGGCTGCGCGACCATGGCAATGCAGCAAGCGGCGTTTGCCTTGGGGCTCGGCGCGGTGTGGCGCACTGGCGATTTTGCCTTTGATGCGAATGTGAATGCGGCATTAGGCCTAAAAGCACAGGATCAAATTGTCGGTTTTTTATATGTTGGCACGCCAGCCGTCGTTGCACCTAAAAAGCCACAGAAGGATGGTCATCAATACGCCCGTTATTTATAAAATCTTGAGTGGAGAAATCCTATGCAAGTTACCCGTACCCCGAGGTTAATACTAAGGCATTTGGTGCCAGAGGATGCTTCTTTTATCCTAGTGTTACTTAATAGCCAAGGTTTTATCGATCATATTGGGGATAAGGGGGTTCGGACACTGAGTGATGCTAAGGGTTATATTACCAATGGCCCGATGAAAAGCTATGCAGAGCAGGGTTTTGGTTTATATGCTGTAGTACTGGCAGAGAATGGTTTTCTAATTGGGATCTGTGGGTTAATTAAAAGACCTACGCTTGAGAATGTGGATTTAGGCTATGCCTTTTTGCCGCAATATTGGGGTAAAGGTTATGCCTTTGAAGCGGCAAAGGCGTCACTTGAGGTTGGCAAAGAGCTTGGAATTGAGCCTATTGTCGCCATCGTTAGCCCACATAATCAAGCATCAAAGTCGCTGTTAAACAAATTAGGCATGACATTTGAGACTCAGTTACAACTTACCCCTGAAGACTCGCCAGTCGAGCTATTTAGTAGTTGTAATGGCAGGTAAATATATGATTAGTGGCGCTAGGGCAATTTCTCAATAATTCATTCTTCAATAACTGAGAATAAACAGGGAGTGTTGCTCCCTGTTTATTCTATTGCAGCGATAATTTTTTGATAATGGATTAATCCACGAATGCTTAATATCGGCTTTTTTACTGTGGAAGTGTCTATACATCAGCATAGGGTCATCGCTGCCGTCTTTTGAACGGATCTGTTCATTTAAGGGTTAACAGATCCATCTTTTTATCTATTCTCTATACTATTCATTTGGTTAGCAATTAATAGCCAACTGCTTCACTACCTGAATGACGCGGATCTGAAGCGCCAAAAATACCTTGTTCGGTCACCATAATGGATTGAGTACTGCCCATCGCCGATTGCACTGTTACTTTATGGCCTTTGGCTTCGAGCAGGGAAATGGTATCGCGATTGACGCTAGACTCAACTCGTAATTCATCGGGTTGCCATTGATGATGTACCCGCGCCGCATAACTCGCCTCGGCAATGTTTAGACCATGGTCAATGACATTCATAATGATTTGCAATGTTGTGGTGATAATACGTGAGCCGCCAGGACTACCTGTGATAAGGAAGGCTTTACCATCTTTCATCACAATCGTTGGGCTCATTGAACTCAGTGGCCGCTTGTTACCTTCGACCGCATTGGCATCACCACCTACTAAACCATAGCCATTGGGTACACCAGGTTTGGCTGAGAAATCATCCATTTCATTATTGAGCAAAATGCCTGTGCCTTTGGCCACTAAACCTGAACCATAACTGAAGTTTAAGGTGTAAGTGTTTGATACCGCATTGCCCCATTTATCCACCACTGAGAAGTGAGTTGTTTGATCGCTTTCATAGGGAGCCAGTTTACCCGGTTTAATTTCACTGCTTGGGGTTGTCTTATTTATCGCAATCTTGCTGGCGATTTTTTGGGCATAGTCAGCGTTTGTTAACGCGTTAACTGGCACTTTATAAAAGTCAGGATCGCCTAAGTATTCACTACGATCGCTATAGGCGTATTTCATCGTTTCAGCCATTAGATGAATGGTTTGTGCTGTATTATGGCCAAGTTTATCAATGGGGAATTGTTGCAACACATTGAGCATTTGGATGATATGCACGCCGCCAGAGGAGGGGGGGGCATGGATACCACCTGATAACCACGGTATTCTCCACGAACAGGCTCACGTTCTACGACTTTATAATGTTTAAGGTCGTCTAAGGTCATAATGCCGCCAGCATCTTGCACAGCATTGACAATCTTAACGGCGGTTTCCCCTTCATAAAATCCTTTAGCGCCTTTTTCAGCGATAAGGCGTAGTGAATGGGCGAGTTCGGGCTGTTTAAGAATATCACCCACCTGATAATCGCTACCGTCGTTTTTATAAAATATCGCCGCAGTGGTTGGCCATTGCGCCATACGACGTTTCAGTCCTGCAAGGGATTGGGCAAGATCTGGTGTTACACTGAATCCTTCCTGCGCCATTTTAATCGCGGGGGCGGTAACTTGTGCGAGTGACATGGTTCCATACTTTTCAAGGGCTAAACTCATGCCCATAACGGTTCCTGGTACTCCCACGGCTAACCCATGTTCGCGGCTTAACTTTTGGACTGCGTCACCATTTTCGTCAAGGAAAATATCTTTTTTGGCTTTAGATGGCGCCATTTCACGGTAATCGATAGCAATGGTTTTGTTTTCTTTGGCAAGATGCACCAGCATAAAACCACCACCACCAATATTACCAGCGCGTGGTAAGGTAACTGCCAAACTGAAGGCTACAGCAACGGCGGCATCAACTGCATTACCGCCTTGTTTTAGGATCTCAACGCCAGTACGACTGGCGAGTGTTTCTTGGCTGGCGACCATGCCATGTTTGGCCCATACGGGCTGTGCCGTTGCCATTTGGCTGAAAATAGGCGCTTCATCTGCGTAGAGGCTTGGAGAGGATAACAAGGGCAAAGCCATCGCGACGATGAGAAAAAGAGGTCTAAAAGTTCTTGCGGAACGCATACTTAATCCTGAATTTATTTTCATTATGACTATGCAATGTGCCGAGAATTAGGCTTAATTGCAACCTCGTATACTTGTTCACATCACTAAAGGACGATAATTTACCCAATGAAACCGCTTATCTTGGCCTTTGCGAACTCAATATCGGATATTTCAACACAAGCATGGAATACCGTAATGGGGACAGTAAATCCCTTTTGTCGCCACGAGTTTCTCTTAGCGTTAGAGCAAAGCCGCTCAGCCTGTGTTGCAACGGGTTGGATACCAAGACATTTATGTGTGTTTGACGCGAGTAGTTTGTTAAATGATAAAACACAGTGCCAGCCTTTGGATTATAGGGCGGATATCAGCCAGCAAAGTGCAGAGCATTATAAAAAGTTGCCACTTTTGGCTGTCATGCCGCTTTACCAAAAGTCTCACTCCTACGGCGAATATGTGTTTGATTGGGCATGGGCCGAAGCTTATGAACGTCATGGGCTCGATTATTATCCTAAATGGGTGAATGCGATTCCCTTTACGCCAGTACAAGGGCCCCGCATAGGTATTACGCCTGAATTGGAAAATATTGAGCAAACACGCATTGGCGAATTAATGCTGAGGGCATTGGATCAACGGTTGATGCATGGGACGGGAGAAATTCAAATTTCCTCATGGCACAGTCTGTTTGTTGCGCCAGCGCAAATGCCTTTGTTTGGGGCTTCATCTACACAGCTAGTTAAACGCTTAGGCACACAGTTCCATTGGTACAACCGTGATTATCGGAATTTCGATGATTTTCTATCACGCTTTAGCTCACGTAAGCGTAAAAACATCCTGAAGGAACGGGCACAATTACAGCCTTTTGGGCTCAAGTTTGAATTTGTCGAAGGTGAGCGGGTAACTGAATTGCAATGGCAGACTTTTATCCAATGTTATCAATTAACTTATCTTAAGCGTTCCGGTCACCGCGGTTATTTAACGCCCGCATTTTTCCATCAACTTGGACAGCTGTTAGCCGCTCAAATTCTACTGTTAGTGGTGAAAGATGCAAAGGGCGAGATGATAGCGGGTGCCTTATATTTTAAAGGGAAGAACCCCCAAGATCAGAAGTGCCTTTATGGCCGCTATTGGGGCACAACGGTTGAGCTTGATGGTTTACACTTTGAAGCTTGTTATTATCAAGGGATTCAATACTGTATTGAACATGAGTTTCAAGTGTTTGATGCGGGCGCGCAGGGAGAACATAAGGTGCTGCGTGGCTTTGAACCCGTAGTAATGTACTCCTACCATAACATCGCCCATTTGGGATTTAAGGCGGCGATTGCCGACTTTGTTGAGCAAGAAACACTGCAAATGCAGCAATATATGGCGCAGATGCAGGATGTGTTGCCCTACAAAAAAGAGCCTTCATAAAGACCGAGTTAACGGGATTTTATTGGGCTCATTTTAGGACGAGCGAGTTACATTTAAGTAGTTAGTTCAAACCGCTAGCTCATGGCTAACCAAATTCCTACGCCTATCATTAGGCTGCCTGCAATCCGGTTTAACCAGCGAATATTATCACCACGACTTAAGAAAAGTCGGAGGGTCTTACCGCCGCTGGCATAGGCGAGCATTGAGGTAAATTCGGTCACCATAATAATGCTGAGTAACGCGAGGAGTTGTGGTGCGACCTCACGCTCAGCATTGATAAAAGGCGGCAGTAGCGACACCATAAATGCCCAACCCTTAGGGTTCGCTATAGCGGTAATAAAACCTTGGGAGATCAAGGTAAAATTGCTGGCTCTGGGGTTAGTATCGCCATCACTTAGCATGGCCATCTTGCCGCGGGCGCGCCACATTTGTACGCCGATATAGCCTAAATAAATGCCGCCAACCCACTTAAAGATTTGAAATACTTCGGGGTAGTTGAGCATGATACTGGCAACCCCCATCACGGCGGCGGTGGCGACTAATGCTACGCCAATGAGTTCACCTAACATCATCCATAACGTGCGGCGCACACCTATGCTCATACCTAAGGTCATAGCGAGTGTCATGCACATGCCAGGCGTGATAGAAACAAAGAAAAAAGTCGGGATAAACACAGCGAGTAAGGCAAAATCAGGCATCGTTGGTCAGTCTTAAGTCAACATTAAAAGGCCGATAGTGTAATGAAAATGCTTAGCATAGCCAATGGGCTTGTTTAAACCGCTTCATCAAATGGATTTTTGCTATGCGTAAAAACAGAAACGGTACGCAGTGCGTACCGTTTTTATGGACGGGATGATATTTATAGAACGCCGCGGCGCATTTGGTCCCGTTCAATTGATTCAAACAGGGCAGTAAAGTTGCCTTCACCAAAACCTAAGTTATTCTTGCGTTGGATAATTTCGATGAAAATCGGGCCAAACAGGTTTTTAGTAAATATCTGCAGCAAATAGCCCGTGTCGTCACCATCCACCAAAATTTGGTGATGTTTGATGCGCTCATGATCCTCTGTGACCTGCGGCACTTTATCGAAAATAGTGTCGTAGTATTCAGGGATGATGTCTAGGCATTGGATTGAGCTGCCTTCCATCGCATCTAAGGATTTAACGATATCACGGCTTCTGAAGGCTAAATGCTGCACACCTGGGCCATTGTATTCCTTCAAGTATTCATCGATTTGGTTTTTATCGTTGCCTTTACCTTCGTTAATCGGGATACAGAAGCTGCCATCGGGTGAGCGCAGGGCGTAGGACACTAGCGCGGTTTGTACGCCGCTGATGTCAAAGTAACGCACCTCAGTAAAACCAAAAATATTTTTATAGAAGTTAGCCCAATGTTCCATTGTGCCTTTGTAGACGTTGTTGGTTAAGTGATCGACCTCGATAAAGCCTTTCTCTTGAGTGATAATTTGCTCATCTAAATCTTCAAAATCAGTGGCATAGATATTGTTATCTGCACCGAAGGTGTCGATAAAATAAATTAAGCTGTCGCCAATGCCGTAAATCGCAGGATAAGGCAGATCTTTGTTGGAATCATCGGCGGGTTTTGCACCACGTTCAACGGCAACACGATAGGCAAAGCCGGCATCTTCTACCCGCCAGCCCATAGAACAAATGGCTGGGCCGTGGGATTTAGCAAACTTAGCTGAGAAACCTTCGCGCTCAGTGTTGAGCAGAAAATTAATATCATTCTGTTTGTAGTACAGGATGTCTTTATGCTTGGCTTTTTTCAGCAGTGAAAAACCAAAGTCGATAAAGACTTTGTGCATAAAATCGGTATCAGGGCTGGCGAATTCCGTGAATTCGATACCTAATAAGCCCAGTGGATTGAGTTCGCTTGCCATGATGTTTTCCTCGTTATTTTAGTGCAACACGCCGTCACTCTAATGACTCCCGCATGGGAGTGCTGGTGGCTTGGGGCTAGTCTTCTAGCCAAGAGCGGTTGTAGTCTTTGCTCATGCAATTTTGTACATGTTCGGTTAATTTCAGTGGGGCGAACGTGTCCACCATCACTGCATATTCATAGGTTTCTTTTTTGCCAATCGAGGCTTCAGTGCGACCCGGTTGTGGTCCGTGGGCCACGCCTTTTTGATGTAAGGTCATATAACCCGCTTCAATGCCCGTACGGCTCATAAAGTCGCCATCGACGTAATACAAAACTTCGTCGCTATCTATATTGTTGTGGTAATAAGGCGCGGGAATCGATTTCGGGTGGAAATCGTAGGGGCGTGGCACGAAGTTACAAATCACAAAGTTATGGGCGGTAAAGACTAAGTGATCAGAAGGAGGTAGATGGATTTTGCCTACCTTTGGTGCGTATTCTGTGATGTTGAATGCCCAAGGATAAACGCAGCCATCCCAACCCACTAAATCAAAGGGATGCCATTCGAGCGTGGTGAGTTGGTATTTATCGCCAAACTTACACACTAAGGGGAAGGCGCCGCGCTCAACCACAGCCTCTTGCAATGTAGGTACGCGCAAATCGCGCTCGCAGTAAGGTGCTGATTCTAATAGCTGACCATACTCGTTACGGAAATGCTTAGGCACTTCCACCATAGAGAATGATTCGATAGCGAAAAGTCGCACATTGCTGTAATCGTTGAATTTAAGTTGATAAGTCGTGCCGCGAGGGATCACGAGATAGTCCCATTTTTGGACCTGAATTGTGCCGTACTCGCTGTAGAGTGTGCCTTCGCCTTCGTGTACAAAAACCACTTCATCGGCATAGGCGTTACGGTAAAATTCGTCGGTATCGGCGGTGACTTTGGCTGTATAGAGAGCTAAATCATTGTTATAAAAAATCTTGTTACGGGCGCTGAAGAAATTACCTTCACGGTCGGCATCGCGGGAATCGAGTTTATAGTTTTGGACCAGCGAGTCTTCCCAATTGGCACCGTGGTCTAGGCTGTAGGGCGCCACTTCTAATGCTTTGGTGGGCATGTTGTGGTGATATTTATTGGAATAAATATTGGAAAAGCCATGGGTTGAGAACAACTCTTCACGGTAAAGCTCACCGTTTTCCTTTTCAAATGCGATATGGCGCTTATGGGGGATTTGCCCCTGTTTTACATAAAATGGCATGGCTAAAGAGGTCCTTGTTTGATCAGTGTTGTATATCGTTATTGTTATGTGATCTTGTTATCAATTTAGTTGCTTGGATCAACAAAAAAAAGAATAATAAATCCGTTGTCTTAATCTAAAAAATAGATGGTATTCTAATCTTTACGAATCGTAGTGTTTCCGTGACATTCTCATTAGAGCCAAGGAGTGACCATGCGCATCGATATTGATGCTTTTAATGTGCTGCAAGTGCTGGTGGAAGAGGGCAGTTTTGCCAAGGCGGCGGAGCGGTTACATAAGGCGCAATCGGCGGTGAGTTATCAAGTTAAAAAGTTGGAAGAGCACTTAGGTGTACCGCTTTTTAGCCGTGAACAATATCGCGCTGAGCTGACGCAAGAGGGTCGTGTGATTTTAGCCGAGGGGCAAAGATTACTACAACACCTTGCAAACATTGAACATCTTGCCAGTCGTTTCAGCGAAGGTTGGGAGCCAAAGCTAGAGCTCGTGATAGACGGTGCCTTACCGATGGAACCAATTATGACGGCTTTAAAACGCATGGCTGAACATCAGATCCCCACTAAAATTCAGCTTAATATGGAATTTTTAGGTGGCGTACAACACAGATTCGAACGTGATAATGCCGACTTGATGTTAGTGAAAGATTATCGCACTGGCCCCTATTATCATCCGCAGCCTCTGCCAGCCATCACTAGCGTATTAGTGGCAAGTGCTTCGCATCCTTTAGCTGTTATTCGTAGAATTAGTTTGTCTGAGCTGCAGCAGCATGTGGAATTGACTATCGAAGACTCTTCACCCAATAAAAGTTATCGTGATGAACTACAATTTGGCGGCGATAAAGTGTTTTATCTTTCAGGTTTTATTATGAAAAAGAATGCCTTGTTGAAAGGCTTAGGTTTTGGCTGGTTGCCGGACTTTTTAGCGCAAGAAGAACTGGCTAAGGGTGAGTTAGTTGAAATCGACTTTGTCGGTGGCAGCCGCTTTACGTTTATCCCGCAACTTGTCTCGACCTTAGAACGTCCATTAGGCCGAGCGGGACAACTCTTTACTAAATTGATTTTAGAGGAGTTTGATAAAGCAGAGCAGTTTAATGGTGTCGGTTTGGGATGATAAATCGCCGTTTATGATGTTGTGAAATAACGCCCTACATAAAATAATCGCATTTTGACATTTTATGTCATACATTAAGGCTTATTTTCAAAGTGGCTTATTTTCAAAGTGAAATTGGGGGCACGATATCAACAAAGTTGTCCATCGAGTTCAATATAAAGCGTAATAACAAGGAACTGACAGTTAATAAGGGGAACAGTATGTCTAGACGTTGTCACGAAGTGGATTATGAAATAATCGGCCACAGTATGCAGTTGGTTGAAGTAGAACTCGATCCAAATGAAACTGTGATTGCTGAAGCGGGGGCGATGAACTACCTAGAGCAAGATATTCGTTTTGAAGCCAAAATGGGTGATGGATCTGAACCCGAATCCGGCTTTTTTGGCAAGCTGATGGGGGCGGGTAAAAGGGTGCTAACGGGTGAGAGCATTTTTATGACTCACTTTACCAACCAAGGCAACCAAAAGCGCAAAGTCGCTTTTGCCGCTCCTTATCCTGGCACTATCCTTGCGATTGATTTAGCCGAATATGGTGGTGAGCTTATCTGTCAGAAGGACAGTTTTTTAGCGGCGGCTTTAGGCACACGTGTGACAATGAAATTTAATCGCCGTTTAGGCACAGGCTTTTTCGGTGGTGAAGGGTTTATTTTGCAAAGCCTACAAGGTGATGGCATGACCTTTATACACGCAGGTGGCACCTTAGTGAAAAAAGAACTAAAAGGTGAAACCTTAAGGGTTGATACTGGTTGCTTGGTTGGATTTACACCAGGGATTGATTACGATATCGAGCGCGCAGGCTCATTAAAGTCTATGGTCTTTGGCGGTGAAGGCTTATTTTTAGCAACCTTAAAAGGTCACGGAACGGTTTGGCTGCAAAGCTTACCGTTCTCACGTATGGCGGATCGTATTATCGCCCATGCCCCATCGGCAGGAGGAAGTGATCGTGGTGAAGGCTCTGTACTTGGTGGTCTTGGTCGAATGATTGATGGACGTTGAGTGCAATAATTAATATGTTTTGATTTAGGCTCAAGGAGTTAAGCATCAGCTTAAATGAGTCATCTTAATACACATCTAGGATGATTCATTTAGCTGGCGATGCTGTTAACATTATTGAGTCGTTTTATACGTCTTTCCACCCATTTAGCCGCCAGATACATCATTAAATATCCTGTACCGAGGGCTAAGATTACAGCAACCACATTTTCCGTGTGTAAGCGATAAATATAGAAAGTACCTACTAGCACGATAATCCCCAAAATACGGATCATTAAGCTCTGGGTAAAATAGCCATGGGCTTTGATATAGGCTAGCTGGTAGCCATTGAGCATCATAAATATAAAAAACATGGAGAAATGCATTAATACGGGTGCCGCTTTAATGTATTGCTCGGGGAATAACCACGCGACCAATGGCTCGCTCGCGAATACCATAGTGATGAAAAACACTCCGCTGATCCACAATGACATTTTGGTCAGCCATGATTTAATTTTTTGCACTTCGTCAAAGCGTTTTTCTCGTACACATACTGCGACTTCAGGCAGCACAAAACGGTATATAGGGAAGACGAAAAGTAGAGTGAGATAAGTGATCATCGGCCGAACCACCACTTGGAAATCACCCAGTTCATCTATGCTGAAATAGGCAATAGTCAGCAGTACTGTGATGTAAATCATCAAGATACTGGCACCTGCCTCCATGGATGCTGTTAGACTTTTTTTCATAAAGCTGCGCAGTTCTGTATCAAAATGCACTGCACTTAAGGGTGGGGTGGCTATATCCCTGCGCCGTTTTAAGTACATATATAGGGCTACGATGAGTGATGATAAAGTCATACTGTAAAAGAGTGACGCGATTGCAGTTTGTTGTAGACCATAGAAGCACAATAAAAAACTCATCACCTGTGCGAGTGGTTCTAGCCAAGTCACACGATTGGAGATGGCATAGAGTCGGTACATAGCGATTTGGTTGGTAAAATAGACCTTGAACCCCATACTCAGAATAATCCCAACCAATTGAAAATATTCTACATTAAGCTGAAGTTTGTGTTTGATATAAGGTAATACCAGACCCCATGTCAACAACACCATAGCAATAAGGCTATAACGGAAAATATTGGTGATATCCACATCTTGTTTGGTTTGTGAATAGGTCACCACCATAGAAGAGCGAAATCCTGTCATCAGGATTAGCGACAGCGAAATAATATCGATCACCGTGTGATAGAGCGCCAGATCGGCTTTGGCAACCCATTGTGCTAGCCAGAGTTTAAATAGAAAGCCTATTGAAATACTGGCGAGTGATGCCCAAAATCCAGCAATAATGGCCTGTTTAACCCGTTGCAGTGGCGTGGTTTTCATCATCAATATCCAGCTGAAACGACAAAAGCGTTTCGCAGTAAAGTGTGTAATAGGGGGCATTTATTAGCTGAGTAAATGTATTTTGGTCGTATTATCAACGGTATTCAGCAGCCTTTTGCGCCTTGAGAGTGTAGCATTTAGGTGACTTGAGACCTAGAGGTAGATTGTCAATGATTGATAAAAATCAACATGTTATCTTGTTGTGAATGGGGTGTGTTTAGAAAATCATTAGACATTGTCAGTCTGCTGATATTTGCTTGGTTGAAGATTAACACGCCCTGAGCATATAACGAGGGCGTGTATTGCAGTGTGGATTAATAGGTAATGACATTGACGATATCGAGGATGGTACGAGTTTTATCATCTAGCTTAATCAATGCGCCTTCAATTTGGATACTCACAATGCCATCCTTATCTAACGGCACGACAATGCGTCCTCGGTTATAAATGTCCAGTTCGAGAATATCTCCACGGCGGAGTTTTTTCTGCCAACCGGGAGGGAGAGGTTCTCCGCGATCAACTTTTTTCTGTAGCCCTGGTGGTAGCCCTTTACCTTGCTTGTCTTGTTCATACTCATTTTTTGCAAAGGCGTTTATGGACGTGATAAAACTGAGCGCGATTCCACCAATCACCATCAAAGTGAATTTATTCATATTTGCTCCCAAGAGACGTTGAATTGATGCGATGACAATAGGCTATGTTAAATGAACCCTAGCTGAATATGGCTGAGTATAGAGTTCAGCGGGTTAACATTAGCACAGCTTGCCATTGTTCGGCTGTTACTGGCTGAATACTCAGTCTGGAACCTTTAGATACAAGATACATATCTGTTAGTTGCGGCATGTTTTTAATGAGACTTAAAGGGATTATATGGTCAAATTTTTCGACAAAGCGGATGTCGATGCTAAGCCATCTTGGTTTGGAGGGATCTGATTTAGGGTCGAAATATGTCGATTCTGGATCGAAGGCGGTGCTATCTGGATAAGCATGGGTCACGACTTCAGCGATACCGACAATACCAGGTACTTTGCAGCTTGAGTGGTAAAAAAATACCTTGTCGCCAATTTGCATCCCATCGCGCATAAAATTACGTGCCTGATAGTTGCGTATCCCATACCAAGCTTCAGTTTGGTTCGGACAAGCCTTGAGATCATCTATGCTAAACTCATCGGGTTCTGATTTCATAAGCCAGTAGTTCATATTGCTTCCTTCGCTAATTTTATCTGTTAACAGCTTTAATTCTCGGCACTTATCTTAATTTTTGTCTCCAGCCAATAACCATATCCCCTAAATAGGCTTGAAATACACAATGTTGCATTGGGCTTAATTGTTTACTTGATTAAGTTACCGTTCAGATAGCACAACTTACTCTGTAACTAACTTGTTTGTACTTGTTTGTGGTTTGCCGTATGCAATTTTACGTTACGCATTAGGCAAAGTGTCAATCTTATTAGATCTGCGATAACCATAACCGAAGAGGTATGCTATGGACACGTTAACAACGAAGACTGATTGTGGTTTATACACTAAATATCTTAAGGATTTTACTGCGGGTGATGTGATCTTAAGCCATGAACGTATGTTGGAGTTTATCCATGATCTGAAAACTCAGGGCTGGTTATTGGCAAATTTCACTTGGGATTATTGGTATAACAACAGCTACTTGGTTGATAAACCTGCCTACATTCGTGATGCGAGTATTTCACAGTGTAAGCTGCTCTTAACGGCAATGACTCGATTGGAGGTTTTTAGCCCAGGTGTATTAGAAAATATGCGGCGACAAGGGGTTTTACTGGCCATTGTTGAGCGCTTACAAAGCTTAAATACTCCTAAATCGAGTGCTCATTTAGCGTTTATTAGTCGTTAACGTCATGTTTTAATCGACAGTTATCTCATCGCCTGCCTTACTCTTTAGTCTAATAAAGGGCTTTTTTACTTGTGACCTGATCCGTGGATTGGTTAGTTTTAAGCTTGCTAACCATAACAATAAATGCACGGAGGCCTAAATGTCTGTTTCAACACGTCAAGCAATAACCCCATTACAATATAGTGAGTTTCGTGGTGGTTCCTCACCGAAACTCATTGAAAAAACCATAGGCCAATATCTTGATGATATAGTGGCAACTTATCCAGACCAACTCGCCATTGTTGTACAACATCAGAATATCCGCTGGAATTACCGCCAATATCTTGCCAAAATCGATGCGCTCGCCACAGGACTATTAACACTCGGAATTAAGCCCGGTGATAGGGTAGGGATTTGGTCGCCAAACAATATCGAGTGGTGTTTAACACAATTTGCAACCGCTAAAATTGGCGCCATCATGGTGTGTATTAATCCTGCCTATCGTCCTGAAGAGTTGCAATACGCGCTGAGTAACGTGGGTTGCCGCGCTGTAATTTGTGCTGATAAGTTTAAATCCAGTAATTATCTTGAGATGCTATATGAATTAGCGCCTGAGCTAACCTCTTGTCCTGCGGGTAAATTACAGGCTAAAGCTGTACCTGAACTTGAATTTGTGATCCGTATGGGCAAAGAGAAGTCTACCGGGATGTTGAACTTTGATGACTTACTTATCGATATTACTGACGATGATAAGGTGATGCTCGAGAGTATTGCTAAGGAATTAAGCCCGTACGATGCGATTAATATCCAGTTTACCTCTGGCACTACGGGTAGTCCGAAAGGTGCGACCCTATCTCATCATAACATATTGAATAATGGCTATTTAGTGGCCGAGGCAATGGAGTTTACCTGCCACGATAAACTCTGTATTCCAGTTCCCTTGTACCATTGTTTTGGCATGGTACTCGGTAGTTTAGTCTGCTTAGCCAAAGGCGCAGCTGCAGTGTTCCCCGGAGAATCCTTTGATCCACTGACGACATTGCAAGTGATTGAGCAAGAGCGTTGCACCGCATTACATGGTGTACCAACTATGTTTATTGCTGAGCTTGAACATCCAGAGTTTACGCGTTTTGATTTGAGTTCATTACGTACCGGCGTGATGGCAGGGGCAACTTGTCCAGAAGAAGTGATGCGCCGAGTACAAAATCTGATGTATATGAAAGAAGTACTGATTGGTTATGGGCAGACGGAGTGTAGTCCGCTCAATCATATTACCGAAATTGATTCTCCAATAGAGAAACGGGTGCTCACCGTTGGCCGTGCTTTACCCCATACCGAAGTCAAAATCATCGATGAATTTGGCGAAGTGCTGCCAATTAATCAACCCGGTGAAGTCTGTAGTCGTGGTTATTGCATTATGCAGTGTTATTGGAATGACCCAGAAAAAACGGCTGCGACTATAGACAGCGCCGGCTGGCTACATTCGGGCGATATTGGCCAAATGGATGAGCAAGGTTATGTGCAAATTGTGGGGCGCATTAAAGATATGATCATCCGCGGTGGCGAGAATATTTATCCCCGTGAGATTGAAGAGAAACTCTACACCCATAAAGATGTGCAGGATGCGGCGGTATTCGGGGTGCAAAGCGATAAATATGGCGAGGAAGTGTGTGCCTGGATCAAAGTGCGTTCAGGATCGATCATTACAGAGGCCGATATTCGTCATTTTTTGACCGAGAAGTTCGCCTATTTTAAGGTGCCGCGTTACATCAAGTTTGTGGAACAGTATCCCATGACGGTGACGGGTAAAATCCAAAAATTTAAAATGCGTGAGTTGATGTATCAAGAGTTATACCAAGATATCAATCAGTAATGGGCAATGTAGATTTGACCATTTTTTTATATCTATAGGTCACGTCTACCATTCATTCCATTCGATCAAGCCGCATATGCGGCTTGAATATAGGTTTAGTCCTAACATGGCCAACGGCAGAGAATTTTAGTCCCTTTATTAAGCTCACTTTGTATGGTGAGTTGTCCTTTTAGGTCGTTTTTCATCCATAAATTTAAGCAAGTGAGTGTCCCTAGGCAGAGATTTTGTGCCATATTTTGCTGTAACTGTGAAAGTTGTTGGTCTGTCATACCTATTCCATTATCAGTGAGTTCCACTTGGAGTTCATTAGCATTTCTTTGAAGATGAATGGTGATTTCCCGTATTTGATGATGGTTTTTAAAGGCATGATTGAGTGTGTTGTTGAGTAGCCGATAGAAGAGTTGCAGATATTGCCATGAGTTGCCATCGATAATTAGGTTTTCATCACATGTTAAGCACACAGTGACATTAGCGCGAATGAACTGTACTTGTAATAAATCCAGTAATTGGCGCATAAACAGCGCTAAATGTAATGGCCTGACATCATTTTGATGCGCGTTAAAAAGTTGTGCTATGTGCCTAAG
Source organism: Shewanella putrefaciens (assembly GCF_016406325.1). Classification (NCBI taxonomy): domain Bacteria; kingdom Pseudomonadati; phylum Pseudomonadota; class Gammaproteobacteria; order Alteromonadales; family Shewanellaceae; genus Shewanella; species Shewanella putrefaciens. Next base: position 1,805,057 of record NZ_CP066370.1, read on the forward strand.
CCTTTTGGCTTGGACTGTCATCATGTCAGTAATGGCAATTTGAGATTCATCACCCCCATTGGCTTGTGTCTGACAGATTTGTGCAAGTAAGCGATCTTGTTCTTGCATTATTTGCGTGATGACTTCAGCAAGGAAATTTTGCATTAGCTTTTGGCTTTGTGCTTTGCTTAGGTTGATTTGGAATTGCATCTCGAACGCTTTGTTAAACTCTGCAAGCTGTTGTTTCAGAGCATTATTCTCATCGTTGACTATCTGCATTTTACTCTGTTGCTTTTGTAGGTGAGCAGCTTGGTTCTGGAATCGTTTTTCTTGCTCTTGTTCTTGGCGTTTTTTGAGATCCATATTGAAACCGATAGCACCAACGGCAATAGAATTATCTTCATCATCCCTGATATCAAATTTTGTCATTTGATAGACTTGATATCCGTGAGGCGTCGGAATTGATTCTTCAAAATGAATGGCATCTTGGTTTTGGGTGACTCGCTGATCATTTTTTTGAAATGTCTGTGCTAATTGACTTTGAAACAATTCAAAGTCAGATACACCGATAATTCGTCTGCGTTCAATCCCAAGTACTTCGCAATATTTATCGTTAACTAACGTGTATTTACCACTTAAATCTTTAATATAAATGAGGTGTTTAGAAAATTTAAGTAGGGATCTTAATTGTTCTTTATGGTGATTTAATTCTTGTTGAAATAGTTGTTGAGTTTTCAATTGCTGTTCTAGGGCGAGATTGCTTGCATCAAGGCTTGCCATGGCGACATCGAGTTGTTGAGTGCGTGAGAGTAATGTTTTTGCCAGTAAGCCTATTTCATCGTGACGTTGTTTAGCCTTAAATTCGATGGCGGTAGGATCGTCACGTTTTAATGCTTCAACCATTTTCATGATTGGGGTAATAATTAACCTATGTTGCAATATAAACAAGATAATTAACCCAATGAGTTGAATTAAAACTAAATATATTCCTATTTTTTCAACTAAATGTTTGGCTGTATCCTGCAGCGGAGCAATGGGTGTCACGACCAATATCTTCCAGTAGGTATTGGGCATTAAAAAGATAGATGCTAATGCTGGGGTGTTGAGTATTGGATCTGTCGCTAAGGGAACCGATGCAAGCTGTTGAGGGGTTGTGAAATGATTGCGAGCATTATTATTGACAATTGCGGTGAGCATTTTGCGTTCATTGTCTGCTGTTAAACGGGTGAGATTATCCATTTGTTCTTGGGTAAACACACGTTCAGCAATAGCTTTAGTCACAAAGGCACTGTCAGCCGTATTTAGGGCTAATGCAAGTGGATCAAGGTTTGGATGCTGTTTTGTCAGATCATTAAATGTCAGCAACGAGTTTGCTGCTTGGTCCAAGATCGCGGCATGATTTTTCCCACGCGGATAAGCTAATACCTGATTGTGATAATCAAGCACTATCACATAACCACTGATATCCGTCATTGCATTACGCAGTAGCGTATTGAGTTTTTCTAAACTGATATCGGCCGTTGCTGCGCCTATAAATTGATGGTCCATCCAGACAGCAGCCGAGGCTGTAATCATTGGTTCCTGTGTGCTTGGGTCGATATAAGATTTAGACCAAAAGGTTTTTCCTGAGGGGAAATAACGTGTGGGGCGATACCATGCTTCTGTGTGGTAACTTGGGAACGCGTCATCATTATAGGTATCTATCTTAATGAGCTCATCGTGAATATTACGCGACCAAAAGAGACTATTGCGAAACTTTTGTTGATTAAAGGCACTCGGTTCGGGCCAAATACCGCCGCCGGATATCACATCCTTTTGATTTTCAAGCGCAAGCAAAGTGGGGATAGTCTTACTGAGTTGCTCATGGTCATAGCGATATAACTTAGCGATACTGGCAATTGCATTGACAAGATTTTCGACTTGAGAGGTCATTTCCTGCAATTTTGCAATAACAATCTGTCCATGATTCTGATTTAGTACTGCCTGCTGTTCTGTTATTTGCTGATTTTGAATGCGTAACATGACCCAAGCTGTGCTAAAAATCAAAATACTCGCGATGATAAGTTGGACAAGACTAAATTTAAACGGCAAGCTATTTTGCCATTGGGTCAATGGGGTCTGTGGCTCAGATATTGACTTTTTTTCCATCATCACAGAGTTCCGAATACCACTTTTCATTGAGCCAGTTTAGCGTCTTTTTAGTCTTTTGCTATTGGTCTATATCAAAATCAGTGGGATAAAGAAGGTAATAATGGTTGATTTAAGAAGAAAATTTTATTGGAAGGCAGGCAAATTTGCCTGCCAACGGAAACCGTTATTTATAAAGAGAAGGTTTAGTGGAGCCACTTAGAATTGGCACGATAAACAGTAACCAAATCACGAGGAAAGTGCTAAAGACGACAACCATCCATTCTGCCATGGTGACATCCATAAAACGCCATGGTAAATCGGTACACATGCCTGTTGGTAACATTACCGCAGGAAACCATTCGTGTAATGGCATCCAAGTTGGAAATTCGGGTAAAAATGAGCAAGTAGCAAAAGGGGAAGGGTTATTTTGCATATTCACTAGCGCTAAAGCTAATTTCAATCCCCAAGTGGCACTCACGGCCCAACAGCTCGCTCCTAATATTCGTATCAGACGATACTTAGGGGCTGTCATTCCTATCAAACCTGCGACCAAAATGCCAAATACAGCTAATCTTTGATAGATACACATGACACAGGGATCGAGTTTCATCACATACTGAAAATACAGTGCAGCGGCTTCTAAGCCAATAGCGGTGCCCGTGAGAAGGAACCAAGAACTGCGAGAATGGGCAAAGCGAGTAAGTGCTGTCAAATGTGAGCTCCATATCAACGAAAAACGCCCCTCAATCATTGGGGCGTTTTTTTCGACTCTACTGATTTAATAAAGTTCAGTCAATGCTTAGACCTGAGTTAGTGACTTGTCAGGGGGGCGATAACGTCTTTAGCACTGTGATGAATAATCATATGCGAGTCATAGAAGTATTGCGTTGCTTGCTCTAAGAAGCCAGTCTCAATAGCTAATACACCTACAACTGACAGTACGATTGTATAGGGTAGAGCCATCCACACCATTCTGCCATAAGACAACCGAATCAGTGGCGCTAATGCTGAGGTGAGTAAGAACAAGAACGCGGCTTGTCCATTGGGTGTCGCTACAGAAGGTAGGTTAGTACCAGTGTTAATTGCAACAGCGAGTAGATCGAATTGATCACGGGTAATTTGACCATCAATCAAGGCTGCTTTGACTTCGTTGATATAAACCGTACCCACAAACACGTTATCGCTCACCATTGAAAGTAAACCGTTAGCAATATAGAAAATAACTAATTGGGTATTTCCTTCATAACTCAATGCCCATTGGATGACTGGCGCAAATAAATGTTGATCAATAATGACGGCAACTACAGCAAAAAATACTGCCAATAGTGCAGTGAATGGAAGTGCTTCTTCAAAGGCTTTACCCAGAGCATGCTCATCGGTGATACCGTTGAAAGCTGTGGTTAAAATAATCACCGATAAACCCACTAAACCAACAGAAGCTAAATGCAACGCTAAGCCTGCAATTAACCACACACCTACTAATACTTGAATGACAAGCTTCATCTTATCTTTATTGGTACGGTGTGCATCTTCATGGGCAGCATAATCACAAAGAATTTTATGAACTGCATCAGGGAGTTTGGCACCATAACCAAAAATACGGAATTTCTCCACGAGTAGGCAAGTCAGAATACCTGCGATCAGTACTGGTACTGTCACAGGAGACATGCGAACAACGAATTCACCAAACTGCCAGTTAGCTTGGGCGGCGATAATTAAGTTTTGTGGTTCACCAACCATTGTACACACGCCACCTAAGGCGGTACCAACACCTGCATGCATTAATAAATTACGTAGAAATCCTCGGAATGACTCGAGCTCACTGTTATTTAATTGATTATTACTTTCTGAGGTATGGTCATGTACAGCAGAGAAATCTTTACCGGATGCCACCTTGTGGTAAATCGCGTAAAAACCCACTGCAACGGCAATGATAACCGCAATAACGGTTAAGGCATCTAAAAACGCAGATAGAAATGCAGAGGTTAGACAGAACATTAATGAGACTAAAATTTTGGAGCGTACTTTGGTAATAATCTTGGTAAAAGCAAACAACAGCAATTGCTTCATGAAATAAATACCAGCAACCATAAAGACCAGTAGTAATAACACTTCAAGGTTTGCTTCTATTTCATGCAGCACTTGGTTTGCAGAAGTCATACCGATAGCCACAGCCTCAATGGCCAGTAAACCACCGGGTTGTAATGGATAGCATTTTAATGCCATGGCCAAGGTAAAAATAAACTCAAGTACTAATACCCAACCAGCCACAAAAGGACTGACATAGAAAAAGAGTATTGGATTAATGATTAAAAAAGACAGTATCGCGATTTTGTACCACTTAGGAGAATTCCCTAGGAAGTTTCCAATAAACGCCTGACTCATTGTCAACGGCATAGCATCCTCTCTTCTAATTATGTTGAAAAAGGTTGAAAAATTGGCACGTGTGATTTGTGTTTACTCGTGTTTGGGAAAACAGTCTAGCTGAAAGAGAATGCTAATGTAATGTCATACCGGAACCAAGATTTAAAAAAGCGGAGCTAATCTGCAAATTTATCGCAATAGGTGTTGATTGTGGTCTATTTTTTGAGCACTTATGTGATATTTATACCGTCCAAAAGCGTCGGGCCTCAGTCAATGGTTTTCATTTTTTGCCGCTCTGGTATGATCAGTGCCCATTACGATGCACAACAACTGGATAAGTGGGCTGATGATTATCAATGCCAAGGGACCTGCAAGTTTTGCAGAGAAATATATAGTGAGATCTATTTGGGAAAATAAATTTCCACCAGGGTCCATTTTACCGGCTGAACGTGAGCTTTCCGAGTTGATCGGTGTCACCCGCACCACTCTACGTGAAGTGCTTCAACGCTTAGCCCGTGATGGCTGGTTGAAAATTCAACATGGAAAACCAACACGAGTCAATAATTTTTGGGAAACGTCGGGGCTTAATATTCTTGAGACGATTGCCGATCTTAATCCTGAAGGTTTTCCCGTATTAGTTGACCAACTGCTATCTGCAAGAACGAATGTCAGCGCGATCTATTTCCGTGGTGCTTTGCGTTATAATCCAGAAACAGCGGTCGACGTGTTAGCTAAAATTCACCAACTAGAAAATACCGCAGAATCTTTTGCTGAGTATGACTATTTATTGCATCACACGTTAGCGTTTTCATCAGGAAATCCTCTTTACGTTTTGATTTTAAATGGCTTTAAAGGATTATATAGCCGAGTTGGTCGTTATTACTTTAGCAGCGCTGAAGCGCGATTATTGGCATTAAACTTCTATAAAGAGTTAGAAGTGCTCGCGAAAGCAAAAAATTATACGGATGTCCCAGCACTAATGCGTACCTACGGTATAAATAGTGGCAAAATGTGGTTACAGCTTCGGGATGATATGCCAGCGTCCATTGCCCAAGACAATTAACGATCAAGATAGGCGAGAGCGCTATTTTGTAACACAAAGTTAAAAGCCGTCTTTATTTGAAGACGGCTTTATTATTTGCGGCATGATTAGGATGTCGTATTGTTTGGACAAGTTGCTAACACATTAATGCTGGCATCGGCACTTTGTTGCTCAAGGGTAACATTAAATCCCCAGAGTCGATGTAGATGCTTCAACACTTCGTGATAGCTATTGGCAAGCGGAATGTCGTTGCTTGGAACATATCTTAGGGTTAATGATCTATCGCCATTTATTTCAACATGGTGTACTTGGATATTAGGTTCTATGTTTGACAAGTTATATTGCTGTGAAAGTAATTGACGAATATCACGGTAACCTTGTTCATCGTGAATTGCTGATACAGAAAGATAACTGCGTTTTTCATCATCATGAATGCCAAATAATTTAAATTGGCGAATGACTTTTGGGGAAAGATATTGGCTAATAAAACTCTCATCCTTAAAATGCTGCATGGCAAAATGTAACGTCTCAAGCCAATTACTGCCTGCGATATCAGGAAACCATACTTTATCTTCATCGGTCGGTGCTTCACAAATTCGCCTGATATCGGTGAACATGGCAAAACCTAGAGCATAGGGGTTAATACCGCTGTAATAGCGGCTGTTATACTCAGGCTGCGCAACAACACCTGTATGGCTTTGTAAAAACTCCATCATAAAACGGTCGGTCACGACACCATCATCGTATAAGTGATTTAAAATCGTGTAGTGCCAGAAGGTTGCCCAGCCTTCATTCATTACTTGAGTTTGTTTTTGTGGATAAAAATATTGCGCCATTTTACGAACGATGCGAATGATTTCCCTTTGCCATGGCTCAAGTAGAGGGGCATTTTTTTCGATAAAATAGAGAATGTTTTCCTGCGGTTCGGAGGGGAAGTGTCGTTTTTTGGTTTGGGATAAATCCTGTTGCTGAGTTGGGATAGTACGCCATAAATCATTCACTTGGCTTTGAAGGTAGGCCTCACGCTCTTTTTGTCTTGCTTGTTCCTCTCGAAAAGAGATTTCCGATGGACGTTTATAACGGTCTACACCGTAATTCATTAAGGCGTGGCAGGAGTCAATAATGCTTTCAACTTGTTCGGCTCCATGTTTTTGCTCGCAGTCGCTAATATAGTTTTTGGCAAAAACCAAATAATCGATAATTGAGCTGGCATCTGTCCAAGTTTTAAATAAATAATTATTTTTAAAGAAGCTGTTATGTCCGAAACACGCGTGAGCCATCACTAATGCTTGCATCGTAATGGTATTTTCTTCCATTAAATAGGCAATACAAGGGTTAGAGTTAATCACAATTTCATAGGCTAGCCCCATTTGCCCGCGTTTGTACCCTTGTTCTGTCTCAATAAAGCGTTTGCCAAATGACCAATGGGTATAACCAATCGGCATACCTATTCCTGCGTAGGCATCCATCATTTGTTCGGCGGTGATGACTTCAATTTGATTTGGATAGGTGTTTAGCTTGTAAATTGCCGCCACCCTTTCGATTTCTTTGAGATAATCCTGTAGAAGCTCAAAGCTCCAATCTGGACCATCGCTCAATCGTGTTCTTGATATCGTTTTCCCCATACTGCCCCCTTAAACCGCCTGTTTCTTAAATAATTCTCTAAATACAGGGTAAATATCTTCGGCTTGACGTATATGCTGCACAGCTATGTTGTCGTAGTGTTGTTCTAGGGATTCATATTCTCGCCACAGTGTTTGATGGGCGCGATTGGTGATTTCGATATAACTAAAGTAGCGTACTAACGGCAGAATTTTTTGCTCTAATAACTGCCGACAGGTGGGAGAATCATCCGCCCAGTTATCGCCGTCTGAGGCTTGGGCCGCATATATGTTCCATTCATCGGCGGGATAACGTGCCTGCTGTATTTCATGCATCAGTTTTAAAGCACTTGAAACAATCGTTCCGCCTGTTTCTTGGGAGTAGAAGAATTCGTGTTCATCGACTTCTTTGGCTTGAGTATGGTGACGAATGTAAACCACTTCTAAGTTTTTATAGGTGCGAGTAAGGAACAGATATAACAAGATATAGAAGCGTTTTGCCATATCTTTAGTTGCCTGATCCATAGAACCAGACACATCCATCAAACAGAACATGACGGCTTGGCTTGATGGGATTTCTCGTTTACTAAAGTTGTTAAAACGTAAGTCGAAGGTATCGATAAATGGGACTTTGGCAATTTTTTGTTTAAGTACCTCTATTTGAGCCTTTAAATCGAGGAGCCGCTCTGCCTGAGTTCCTGGGATATTCTCAAGTTCTGCCAACTCTTGTTCTAATTCCGCTAATTGCTTCTTTTTACTGGCCGACATTGCAATACGGCGTGCCAGTGATGAACGTAGGGAGCGGACAATATTAATATTGGCGGGGACGCCATCGTTGGTAAATCCGGCGCGATAAACCTGATATTCCACCAATTTATTAAGGCGGTTTTTTTGTAGGTTAGGCAGTTCTAGATCTTCAAAAAGCAATTCTAAGTATTCATCTTTAGATATTTCAAATACAAAGTCATCGTTGCCCTCACCAGAATCGGAAGCATCACCTTTCCCTGAGCCGCCACCTGCACCACCGGGTGGTCGGTCAATTTTATCGCCACGGGTAAATTGGTCATTACCAGGATGCACTCTGTCCCTGACACCGCCTTTGCCTTGGTGAAACATGGGTTCGCTAATATCCCGCGTTGGGATACTGATTTTTTCGCCTTTATCTACATCCGTTACACTGCGACGCGTGACGGCATCACTGACGGCTTTTTTAATTTGCTGCTTATATCTATTGATAAAGCGTTGGCGGTTGACTGTGCTTTTTCCTTTCGCATTCAACCGTCTATCGATAAAGTTCGCCATACGCACCTCCCAAAACCCAGCGAAGGCTTTGGCAACACCAAAGCCCTTTACTTAGTTAGCGCAAGTTTAAGAAGATTTACGTACCCGTAAATACCACTCAGACAAGAGTCGGACTTGTTTCTTGGTATAGCCTTTCTCCATCATACGATTGACAAAATCATCGTGTTTACGTTGATCGTCGTTCGAGGTTTTGGCATTAAAGGAAATTACGGGGAGTAAATCTTCTGTGTTGGAGAACATTTTCTTCTCGATCACAGTGCGAAGTTTCTCGTAGCTGGTCCAGAGGGGATTGTTGCCCTCATGGTTGGCACGGGCACGCAGGACAAAGTTGACGATTTCATTACGGAAATCCTTAGGATTACTGATCCCCGCGGGTTTCTCGATTTTTTCAAGCTCTGCATTAAGGGCGGCGCGGTCGAACAGTTGGCCTGTTTCTGGATCGCGGTATTCCTGATCTTGGATCCAAAAGTCGGCATAGGTGACATAGCGGTCGAAGATATTTTGACCGTACTCAGAATAAGACTCTAAATAAGCGGTTTGGATTTCTTTACCAATAAATTCGACATATTTAGGGATTAGGTAGCCTTTTAGAAACTCGAGATAACGCTCAGCCGTGTCATTTGGGAACTGTTCTTGTTCTATTTGGCGCTCGAGTACATAGAACAAATGTACCGGATTGGCGGCGATTTCCGAGTGGTCAAAGTTAAATACCCGCGACAGGATTTTAAAAGCAAATCGTGTTGATAAACCATTCATCCCCTCATCAACACCTGCATAATCGCGGTATTCTTGGTACGACTTAGCCTTAGGATCGGTATCTTTCAGACTTTCGCCATTATAAACCCGCATTTTAGAGTAGATGGATGAGTTTTCTGGCGCTTTAATGCGAGATAACACACTAAATTGCGCGAGTGTTTCAAGCGTACCTGGAGCGCAGGGCGCTTTTGATAACTCAGAGTGGAGCAGTAATTTTTGGTAGATTTGTAGTTCTTCTGAAACCCGTAAGCAATAAGGCACTTTGACGATATACACTCGGTCGAGGAAGGCCTCATTATTCTTATTGTTTTTAAAGGTTGACCATTCTGACTCATTAGAGTGCGCCAGAATAATGCCACTATAGGGCAGGGCCGATAAGCCTTCTGTACCGTTATAGTTACCTTCTTGGGTTGCGGTCAGCAGAGGGTGTAGCACTTTAATGGGCGCCTTAAACATCTCGACAAATTCCATCATCCCTTGGTTTGCACGGCACAATGCACCTGAATAAGCATAGGCATCGGCGTCATCTTGGGAGAAATGTTCAAGTTGGCGAATATCGACTTTACCCACTAAAGATGAAATATCTTGGTTGTTTTCATCCCCAGGTTCCGTTTTAGCGATAGCGATTTGGTCTAAAATTGATGGATAGACTTTTACCACACGGAATTTAGAAATATCGCCACCAAATTCGTGCAGCCGCTTGACAGCCCAAGGTGACATGATGGTTTTTAAATAACGGGTGGGAATATTAAATTCATCCTTCAATAACTGTCCATCTTCATCGGGATCGAACAGGCAGAAGGGATGATCATTTACAGGACTACGCACCCCATTGGCACTTAATATATAAATGGGCACTTTTTGCATTAAGGATTTGAGCTTTTCTGCAAGTGATGATTTACCACCACCCACAGGGCCGAGTAGATATAAAATTTGTTTGGATTCTTCTAAGCCTTGGGCTGAGTGCTTAAGATAAGCCACGATCTGCTCAATGGCATCTTCCATGCCGAAGAAATCTTTAAAAGCGGGATAACGTGAAATTAGACGATTAGAAAAAATGCGGCTAAGTGTTGGATTTTTAGCTGTATCAATAACTTCAGCTTCACCAATGGCGAGCAGTAGCCGCTCTGATGCTGACATGTAAGCGCTGCGATCTTCCTTACAGATCTCAAGAAACTCCTGCAAAGTGTATTCTTCATCGAGTTTTTGTTCATAGCGCTTTTGGTAATGCTCGAAAATGCCCATATAAACCCCCTGAAACGCCAGTGATGTTATGGAACGGAGAACAGACTAACTAATCTCCTACACTAATCTTAGACACAAATTCACTATCAATGTCAAAAAATATCAAATAAAACAATAACAAATAGTTGCAAACGCAATTGTTGCACTTGTAGCGGTGAGGGGGATATGACTTATTAGGTGTAGGGATGGCGGTAATAAAGGCATAAAAAAGAGCCTCAAAAGGCTCTTTTTACTGGAATTCGCTGACAGGGGTTAAATCAATTAACCCGCGTAGTTTTGGTTCACGAAGTCCCAGTTCACTAATTGCCAGAAGTGGGCTAAATAGTCTGGACGCACGTTACGATAATCGATGTAGTAGGCGTGTTCCCATACGTCAACGGTCAGAATTGGCGTGACTGTGCTGTCAGTCAGTGGTGTTGCGGCGTTGCTCGTGTTAACGATAGCCACAGTACCATCGGCTTTTTTCACTAACCAAGTCCAAGCGCTACCGAAGTTATTCACAGCAGAATCGGTAAATTGGGCTTTAAATGCTTCAAATGAACCGAAGGCTGCATTGATGGCATCTGCCACAGGACCTGTTGGCTCGCCGCCAGCGTTAGGTGCTAAACAGTTCCAGTAGAAAGTGTGGTTCCACACTTGAGCTGCGTTGTTAAATACACCACCAGTAGAAGTTTTGATGATTTCTTCTAAAGATTTGTCTGCGAAATCAGTTCCTTCGATTAAGCCGTTTAGCTTAACAACATAAGTGTTGTGATGCTTGCCGTAGTGGTATTCAATGGTTTCTTGAGAAATGTGTGGTTCTAGTGCGTTCTTTGCATATGGTAATGCGGGTAATTCGAAAGCCATTAGTATCTCTCCATGGTCTTAGGTTATCGTTTCTTAAACGTGCTCACTAGGCACTATTGTACCGATAAAATTTGTGATGTGAATCATTGTTTCGCTAATTGATTAGATAGGCATCATCGAAAAATCAAATGTCGACATAACCTTACAAACTGTGGGATTTTGTTCTGAACTTAGCTGTCGTACAATAGCGCCATTGAGTCAATGTCATCGTACTTAGGAATTAAAATGGAAACAGTAGAGAAAATTAAGCAGCAGATCGCCGAAAACCCTATCATTGTTTATATGAAAGGTTCACCTAAGTTACCGAGCTGTGGTTTTTCATCTCAGGTAGCACAGATTATGATTAACTGTGGCGAGCAGTTTGCATTCGTGGATATTCTTCAGCACCCTGATATTCGTGCAGAGTTACCTAAGTATGCAAACTGGCCGACGTTTCCACAACTGTGGATTGAAGGCGAGTTGATTGGTGGCTGTGATATCGTGGTGGACATGTTCCAAAAGGGCGAACTACAACCATTAATAAAAGCAACTGCTGAAAAGTACAAAACGGCAGAATAAGCGTTAACACGTATTTAAAAGCCGCTGTGGATGAGATCCACAGCGGCTTTTTTATTTCTTAAATTCAGTCACATCAAGGATGAGTCTAAGGCTACAGCGACTCTAGCTATTTGCGACTCTAGTGGTGTCTAATGGGATGCTACATCCGGTTTCGGGTGCTTCGTTACGGGTAAGAGTAAGTTCATTGTGATGGCCACAATGCCACACAAACTGATGCCAGTTAAACTGAATGAGCCAATACCAAATGCCATCCCTCCAATACCAAATACGAGTGTTACGCCAACAATACTCAAATTGCGCGCCTCTGATAAATCCACATGATTGCGGATCAAGGTATTGAGACCCACCGCAGCGATAGACCCAAAGAGTAAACACATAATGCCGCCCATAACAGGAACTGGAATAGTCTGCATGAGAGCACCTAACTTACCAACGAAAGCTAAGGTAATCGCAGTAATCGCGGTCCAAGTCATGATTTTAGGATCAAAGTTACGAGTTAATGTGACTGCGCCTGTGACTTCTGAATAGGTAGTATTAGGTGGGCCACCAAAGGCTGCAGCAGCGATAGTTGCTACGCCATCGCCAGTCAGTGTGCGATGAAGGCCTGGTTTTTTCATAAAATCTTTACCAGTGACATTTGAAATGGCCAAAATATCACCAATATGTTCAACCGCAGGTGCAATGGCGACGGGGATCATAAAGGCGATGGCATGCCAGTTAAATTCTGGCGCGACAAATTTAGGAATGGCAATCCAACTTGCAGCGGTCACTACGGCAAAATCAACAATACCAAAGGCAAGACTTAAGCCGTAACCTACGACAATACCAGCTAAAATTGGCATCACCTTCAGTAATCCTTTCGCAAAAATTGCCACTGCGATAGTAGTACAAAGCGATGCAAGCGAAATAAATAACGCAGTATTGGTGGCAACTAACGTCAAGCTACCATCGCCACTCTTACCTAATGCCATATTAACGGCAACGGGGGCTAATCCAAGACCGATAATAATGATTACAGGACCAACCACCACTGGCGGTAATAGCTTATGGATAAAGTCGGTACCACGTACTTTGACAAGTGCACCGAGCAGTACATAAACGACACCTGCTGCCATGATCCCACCCATGGTGGATGGTATCCCCCAAGTTTGCACACCATAAAGAATGGGGGCAATAAAAGCGAAGGAGGAAGCAAGGAAGATAGGCACTTGACGTTTAGTAATCAATTGGAACAGTAGCGTACCGATACCCGCAGTGAATAGGGCGACACTGGTGTCGAGCCCGGTCAGTAGTGGCATCAATACTAAGGCACCAAAAGCTACAAATAGCATTTGTGCACCCTGTAGGGGGATGGTGAGTCGTCTCATTTATTATTCTCGTTAATTTAGGGTAAACCGCCAGATGATATCAGTTTGTTGAAATTCAGACAGAATAAAATGTTCACTTTTATGGGGGTGGATCACTGTTTAGCATTTCCCAGCCAATGGTTAAGGCTAAATTTTGCCAAGACTCGCTTAAGGCGCTAACTATGGTACAATTTGCCCTATCTGACGTTACCTTAACTACTCAAAGATGCTGAAATTTCTATTGAAGCCGAGCTTAATTGCGTTTTTATACTGCTTATTCACGGTTAATGGCCTTTATGCTGTTGAAGTGAGTAAATTAGATGAGGCCGATGTGCCTGTATCCTCTCGTGCCGTGCCTGAACGAAATAAAGCATTACGCACGGCATTGGAGCAAGTGATACTGAAAAATACTGGAACCGCACGTTCACTTGAGAATAGTGTTATCCAATCACAACTTGCCAATCCCGATGGGTTGCTGAGTCAATATGGTTATGTTGAACAGAATGGCCAATTGCTGTTAAGAGCTAACTTTGAGCATCGGCGAGTGGTGGCATTGCTGCGCCAAGCACAGTTACCTGTATGGGGCACGCAGCGACCTTTAACATTATTTTGGGTTGCGATGCCAGCAGAAGGCGATACGATTTTATTAAGCGATTCTTCCCCATTACCAGAACGCCAAGTCTTTACTACTTTCTCTGATGCGCGCGGTATTCCCGTATTATTGCCTATCCTAGATTTAGATGAGCTTATGGGGATTAACCCTAACGATGTTAAAGGGATGTTTGCCGATATAGTGGCGACCGTTTCAGGTCGTTATCAAGCGGACTTTTTAGCTTTAGTGGCAATTGATGCTGTAGGTAATCAAGCTCGTTACCGTTTAAATCTCTACACTAAAGCGACAATTGATTCTTTAACACCACCGCTTTTTAGCTTTAATGGTACAGCGGAAAATACATCTCAGGCGATAACAGCAATGATGGCTGCACTGGGAGATTATTATTTTTCTAAGTATGCGATTGCTGATACGGGAACGCGAGTTGGCGCAAGCGTGACTTTTGTTAATATAGAGAAAATGGCACAGTTGGTTGAAATTGAAAAATATTTAAAGCAACTTAGTGCGATTAAAAATGCCACATTGACTCGAATTCAAGGCAATAAAGCCACATTTTCATTAGATTTGTTTGGCTCAGAAACCGATCTTGAGCGTCTATTGAGCCTTGAGCCTCGTATTTCGGTGGTTACGCCAGCAATGTCAGGTGAATTTAGCCCTATGCAACATGAGTCGAGCAAACCTGTTTACCAATGGCGACTACCTTAAGCCATTAGTCGGTAAAACGGGAATTGTGATCATATGATGCCCGTTTTATATTGTATTTAGCTAATTTGTATTGATATTGAGACGTCCGAGTGCCCTTGAACTCACCTCTGCAACTCTCATTACCTGTGTATTTACCAGATGATGAAACCTTTAATAGTTATTACCCTGCAGCGGGTAATGATGAACTTATTCAAAAGCTCAGAGCCAATGCCGAGGGTAATGGTGAAGCCGCAATTTATTTATGGGGGCCAGTTAAATCTGGTCGAACCCATTTAATGCATGCTGCCTGTGCCCATGCTAATGAACTTGACCGTCGTAGTTTTTATATTCCACTGGGCATTCATGCCAGTATTTCAACTGCGCTACTCGAAGGATTAGAACAGCTAGATTTAGTTTGTATCGATGATGTTGATGCCATTGCCGGACACCCCTTATGGGAAGAGGCGATTTTTGACCTCTATAACCGTGTTGCAGAGCATAAAAATTGTGCTTTAGTGGTCAGTGGTAGCTCATCTCCCGCGGAGGCAGGTTTTTTATTACCAGATCTGGTCTCTCGTATGCAGTGGGGCTTAAATTACCAGTTACAACCCATGGCTGATGATGAGAAGCTGGCGGCATTACAGCGCCGAGCTGCTATGCGAGGGTTACAATTACCAGAGGACGTTGGACGCTTTCTATTGAACAGAATGGCACGGGACTTACGTACCTTATTTGATGTTTTAGATAAGCTAGATAAAGCCTCGTTGGTACATCAACGTAAGCTAACGATCCCTTTTGCCAAAGAGATGCTGCATCTTTAAATACATTTAAGTATTTATTTTTAAAAATATAAAAGCCCGTAGCAGGTACATACGGGCTTTTTGTTATCAGCATTTCAGTATACTAATGCAATGGATGACGATGTCTGTCGCCACTTAAGCGGATCTCAGGTTCATCGAGCGGGGGATTGTTACTTGGGGCATTATTTTGACCTTTTAACAAGATGTTCGTTGGCGATATTGCTAAGGTTTGGCGCCAACTCTGGCCTTGTGGCATTGCAATAGGTTCGGGCAGGCTAGCTATTAAGTTTCTTCCATCAAGCTCGGGTAATATCTCATTTATGACTAATGCCGCTCGATCGTCTAGGCTGCTTTCACCAATTCTCCCCCTTTGCCCCCAATCCACAATAAGCGTATCTGCCGTTAATTCTGCTGGTTTATTGGCGACGGCAACATCTCGCAATATTTGATAACGATAGCTCATCATCGCCTCTTCAAACAGCATTGCTGTATCTTCTCTCGTACTGGAATAAGCGTAAAAATCACTAGCAGTATCATTTGAGAAGAAAGTGCTAACATCAGAAGGTTGGTAGGCTTTTTGCGTTGGATTGGCTCTTTCTCCTGCAAAACTCACCTTAGCAAGGCCAGCCATTTCGAGACTATTTAATGGATAAAGTCGACTAACTTGATCTGATATTAAGCTCTTATTTGCATCTCGACGGTAATAGTCGTCCAATAATCTTGGGCCTGTCAGTGAGGCGTGAACGCTGCGTGGGAAGAAATCATTTGCGTGGGCAAGCTCATGGTAAAGTAAGGAAGCAAAATCAGCATTGATTTGTGCAAGAGTTCGATTGGCTCGGGTGGTAATAGGGATACCAATAGAAGCGTATTGGTTATTTTTAACATAACGCCATGGCATGATAAAATTCAAATCATTACCATAATTACTGCGGTAATCAGGCACTTCATTAATGGTATCTCGCTGGGCTGGTGTTAGCCACAGAGCATCAGGATCAAGATAAATTGCGCCTGTTGCTACCCAGTAGAAAGAGGGGCGAATGTCGTAACTTATCACTATCGCCGTGACCGATTGCAATAGCCGTGCAAAATCGTTAGTTGGATCCATTTCCCGTAAGAAGCGCGCAAAGTTATCACCCATCCAATCGTGTGACACTAAGACCCGATCAAGGATCCTATCAATATTCACTTCCTCTGAGATTTGGCCTATCAGAGGAAGTTGGTTAATGGTGCAGGGTGTATTGAGTTGATTCGAGTAAACGCATTGTGTGAGCACCTTTGTATAGGGTGAGGTTGGATTATAGGCATGGGTTCGGGCAATCGGGGTTTTAAAATAAGAAGAACTGATGTTTGGCGCGGCGGTTGTCAAAATAAAGGCATCGTCACTTAGTTGAATGCCATTGATATTTGCATTAGCGACGAGCTTAATTAATGTATCCTGAGTCACATTCGGTGCAGTAAAGAGTGGCCTAAAGGGATTGGATAGATCGACGGCTAAATCTGGCCCTGACCCAATACACCAAGAAATATTTGCTGCAGTTAATCCCCCTTGTTGTTCAAGCCTTAAACTCACATTATTGCCTTTAACCACTTGATGATCTTGCCTAACATTGAGTAATGCTTGGGAGGCTGGTTCAGCATTAATCCCTATCTCTCCTGTCACATCTACATTATTGCCAGTGACATTCAGGCTGAAGCGGTAGCTACCCGCTAAGGGAATATCAAAGGCTAATACGGGACTATTTTGACTGACTAATGGAATACTTGGCCCCTCTATTTGTTGCCAGCGAAACTGAAGATTTTGGCTATCACGGTTTTCAATATTGGCGATAATGACACTCGATTGGCCCGCAATATATTGCGCTTCTGTTTGAAAACGAATAGAGGATGAGGTGGTTGTGATTAAAGGGGCTGGTAGGGTCGTACAGCGTGGTAGATTCGTCGTGGGTGGCGTAATATCACCGCTACTGCTGTCACCATCACCACCGCCACATGCACTGAGTGCAATAATACAGGCGATTATTCCATACAAACGAATCGAATCTGATATCCCCATAATCCTATGCTCCAATGCTAACTCACTTTAACGATTAGATTTTTCGCTTATTTGTAGATTGTACATTCTAGGCTCAAAGACTATAGCACGGCTATTAAGTTGCAAAAAGCGATGAAAAGTATAGTCGATGTTAAAAAAGGTGAGGTTGGGGATAAGGGCGCGACCCAGATTATGCCGCGCCTTAATAATTAACATTGTAAGTTGAATTAGGTCACGTGGGCTGGAGCTATTGGTTTTTAGCAGATTTTTTCTTCAAACCTAAACCCAATTCTCGGCCACGAAGCCGTGCATAGAAAGGAAAGGTGATCAGTAATACACCAATTAACAAGACTTCAATTAATGCAAATGCAAAGGCATCAGTGGTGACATACAGTAGGGTCAGTCCATGCAGCATATATAGGCATAAAATAAAACTTGCCCAAGCATAGGTATAGGGATTGCCTTTTATGACACCTCTGATAGGTAATAACAAAGGTATTAGCCATAATAAGCTGAATAATAAAGTATATTCGCCATTAACGCTTTGACCGATAAACCAACCGCCAAGGAGCAGCACCAGTGCAAGATAGCCAAAGCGGCTAAGAATAAGAAGGGTATTTGATGTCATGGCATTACCTAAGATTGAAAATCGCGATCGGATCAGGGGCATCTATTACAGAATAGTAAGCACATTTTCTGGTGGACGACCTATTACCGCGTATCCATTTGCAAGCACTATTGGGCGCTCAAGGAGTTTAGGGTTGTTGACCATAGCTTCAATTAACTGTGCTTCGCTAAGCGATGGATCACTAAGCCCTAATGTTTGGTATTCATTTTCTTTGGTGCGCATTAACTCACGGGCACTGATCCCGAGTTTGGCTAAAATTTGGCTTATTTCTGCCGCTGTTGGCATATTTTTTAAATATTCAATCACATGAATATCACAGCCTTGTTGCTCAAGTAGCGCGAGGGTCTCACGGCTTTTAGAACAACGGGGATTATGGTAAATCGTCGCTTGGGTCATCGTATTAGAGGCTCTATAAAGGCTGAAATAATCATGGCGCGGATAATAACAGAGAAATAGGTGCCCCGTCAGGTTGTTCGGGGCACTTTTGGCAAGGTTAAAGGGGATGTTTTTCCACTATTTTAGTGAATCCAGTTCTTTATCTGCTTGTTTAAATTGGCGAATACGGGCTTCAATCCGTGCGAGTTGCAGTTGATTACCTTCCGACGCGCGATAGGCAAAGTTCAGTTGATCGATTGCCCCTTTGTAATTTGCACCTAAGGCCATTAACTCGGCATTGGAAACATATTCCAGTGCCTGATTGCCAATCTTTTTATAGGCCATATTCAGCAACTGGTAAGGTAATTGGTTTTGTTTATCAAGGAAAATAATATCTTCTAATATGGGTACAGCTTTTGCTGCTTGATCAGCTTCGATATAAATATGGGCAAGGTTAATATTAATTACCTGAGAAGTCGGTTTCATTTTTCGCTGAGCTTCAAGCATTGCTATGGCCTTATCGTAATCTTTCTTTTCTGTGAATAAGTCGGACTTAGTGTCGATATAAAACAAATTGTTATCATCAATTTTTAATAAGTCATCGATGATCTTTTCCGCTTCATCAAACTTCTTCAGCCTAAAAAGTGCTAAGGCTTTGCCATAGAGAGCCGCTTCTTTAAAACGATAAGTTTGTTTATTCAATTGAGTTTCAAACAGGCTTAGCACTGCATCGTCACTGTAACTTGAAAAACGTACCTGAATACGCGCTTTGGCAAGTTGAAAGTTAAGATTATCGGGCACATAGCGTTTGGGATATTGCTCAGCACGGTTACGGGCTTCAGTGATCCTTGATTCAGGTAAAGGGTGAGTTAATAACATTTGTGGTGGCTTTGTGGTGAAGCGATAACGGCTTGCTAATTTACCAAAAAAATCCGCAGAGGCATTAGGGTCAAAGCCTGCATCCACCAAAATTTGCATACCAATACGGTCCGCTTCTTTTTCATGCAATCGGGTGTAGTTAATTTTGGATTGCGTTGCCATTGCCTGGGTGGTTGCAAGGGCGGCCATACCCGCCTGTGGAACGGCGATAGTTAGGAGAATGGCACCCAGTAATCCCGCAACTGTGGCTGGGCCACTTTTTTGCTGTGCTTCGAGTGAACGAGCAAGGTGGCGTTGAGTGACATGGGTAATTTCATGGCCTAATACGGATGCCAGTTCACTTTCGTTATCGGCATTAAGGAAAAGCCCTGTATGGACTGCAACGTGTCCACCAAAGAAAGCAAAAGCGTTAATTTCATCATTTTGCAACAGGAAGAAGTAAAAGGGGGTTTTTACCCCAGTGGCGTGGGCCACTAATTTGTTGCCAAGCTCGGTAAGATATTGACTTAATACAGGATCATTAAGCATTGGTGCCGATGAACGAATGACACGCATATAGGCATCACCGTAAATCATTTCTTTTTCGAGGCTGAAGGTATTCACTGCAGCCGTACCCAAGTCAGGTAAATCATTGTTTGCAAAACTTTTTGCCGCACTAGTTAGCAACATCAATGAAAGTGCACCAGCGACAAAGGGTTTACATCGAGTTAAAAACATCAAGTTACGCAAGTGGATCCTTTATTTCTTGTCATTATCTCAACTAAAGGCAGAGATACTGCACTTAGCTTGTAGTTTGGATTGCAACTTAGGATAATAG
This sequence comes from Shewanella putrefaciens, assembly GCF_016406325.1. Classification (NCBI taxonomy): domain Bacteria; kingdom Pseudomonadati; phylum Pseudomonadota; class Gammaproteobacteria; order Alteromonadales; family Shewanellaceae; genus Shewanella; species Shewanella putrefaciens. The sequence goes on from NZ_CP066370.1 coordinate 1,825,054, forward strand.
CCCAAGTTCGTTCATAGCAAGTTCATTATGATTTTTATTGATTTAACGCCATTTCGCTGCCCAATTCCTTTGGTCAAAGTCAAACTTGCCTTGAAGTCTATGGATGCTGGCGAAACCTTGCATATTTTACTCTCTGACTCAGGTTCAAGGTGAGATGTTCCCGTGTATTTAAAAAAACAGGGGCATAGGGTCGAAGTGCTGCGTGATGATGCAGCACAGTTAGCATTAATCATAATGAAAGTTGATTTATCTCAGGGATAATGGTGGTGGATTTATGTTTCAATCTGGCCCAAAAACAGCCTAATGGAGTTCTTGATTTTCAATTGCATGACACTATTTTGCATTTGAGATAGTCTTAGTTCGCATTTGAAATAGTCTTAGCATAGGCTAAACACTTTTCAGAATATTTAATCTCACCACGACTATTGGAATAAATCCATGCTTACTGTTTTCACCCGCTGGTATCAGGAACGCTTTAGTGATCCTCAGGCTGTGACCCTCATGGCGATATTAATCGGTCTTGCATTGCTAATTTACTTTGCAGGGGGATTGCTGGCGCCTTTGCTCGTGGCATTGGTACTCGCATTTTTGCTGGAGTGGCCTGTTGCACAAATGCTCAAATTAGGCATCAACCGTACTATGGGCGCGTCACTAGTGTTGGTGCTCTTTTTGGGGGTGGTTATGCTCTTAACCTTCGGACTGATTCCCAGTGTCTGGCGTCAAGGTGTGAGCTTAATGGCTGATTTGCCAAACATGATAGACAAAGGCTTACAAACCTTGCAGGCCTTGATAAACCAATATCCACAGTTTATCAATCCTGAACAGCTCAATGTGATGGTTGCCGAGTTGAAGAAGATGCTCGATACCCAGCATGTGCTTGATATTGCAAAGCAGATTATTGGTTATTCCGCCTCTTTATTGGTCCTTATGGTGTACGCAATTTTAGTGCCCTTATTAGTGTTTTTCTTTTTAAAGGATAAAGACCAACTTATTCGTGGCAGTAAGCGGTTTTTCCCTGCAAATCGTCAATTAGCGCGTCAAGTATGGTTTGAGATGAATCAACAGATCTTTAACTACATTCGCGGCAAAGTGATTGAAATTGTGATTGTAGGTGTTGCGAGTTACATATTTTTTGCATTTATGGGGTTGCGTTACTCAGCACTGCTTGGCGTATTAACGGGTTTATCTGTACTCATTCCGTATGTTGGTGCAACGCTGGTGACATTACCTATTACCTTAGTAGCATTTTTCCAATGGGGATTTACCTCCGAATTTGGTTATTTAATGCTAGGTTACGGTATTATCCAAGCCCTTGATGGTAATCTGCTTGTCCCCATTTTATTCTCGGATGCGGTGGATTTACACCCAGTGATCATTATTGCAGCAGTGTTAGTTTTTGGTGGATTATGGGGCGTTTGGGGCGTCTTTTTTGCGATTCCGTTAGCCTCACTCGTTAAAGCGGTGATCAATGCTTGGCCTAAAACGGAAATTCAAGAGCCCGTACCTGCGCCCAGCAATTAATGCCAGATACACTTACCTTTGTTCAATAAAAACTGAGCCTAAGTGCTCAGTTTTTTTATTGTTATTACATGGCGAATATTAGGTTTGCAGTAAATGTTGCTGCGCCGTGGCCGCCAGAGCACGATACACTAAGGTCGTTTGTTTGGCTTTGATATTCCAATGTTGCCAAAACAAGGGTACTGGCATGCGACAGTTAGGTGTGAGTTCAATCAATACACCTTTATCTATTAATGGCTTAGCTTGTAAATGTCCAACAAGACCATAGCCTAAACTCAAGTTAATGGCTTCTAAAAAGCTCTCCGATGAAGGAATGGTGTGCTGCCACCATTGTCCTGGTGTCATCTGAAAATACTTAGCAAGGTACTTTTCATGGAGTTTATCCTTAGTGGAAAAGACAACCGCTGGGGCCTTAGTGAGTTGATCAGGGGTGAGCATCATTGGATTATTGGGGAGATTTGCAGTATTGCCTTTACTAAAATAACGGGCGGCAAATTCGGGTGTTGCCACACAGAGATACTCCATCGTGCCTAAAAATTCACTGCTACAACCTGCCATAGGGCTCTCTGTCGTTGTTACGCAGCCCACAGCTTCGCCGTTTTTAAGTAAATGGTGGGTGTAAGATTCATCATCGACAATTAATTCCAAGAGCCAAGCACGGCGGCTAAACATGCCAGAAAGCGCGGGTAAGAACCAGGTTGCTAAACTGTCTGCATTTACCGCGATGCGGACCGTTGTGGGGTGATTAGGATCATCGGCATCTAATTCAGCCCTTAACTCACTTTCCAATAGTTGTACCTGTGAAAAATGGCGTAATAAGCGTTTACCTGTCGGTGTTGCCACGACAGGATTTGAGCGAATCAGTAGGGATTGACCGACTCTTTCCTCCAACTGCCGTACGCGTTGTGAGACAGCCGATTGCGTGATATGCAGCACTTTAGCGGCACGCTCAAAGCCACCTTCAGAGACAACGACAGCAAGTGCTTTAAGATTGGCGTATTCCAACATCATTATTCCAGTCTAGTCATTATTAATTTTACTTATGATACATAAAAAACATTAGTTATATTAATTTTGTTGTTTTGACTATGCTTGCGCCTTCTTCAAACATAAGAGGTAGTTATGCAAGCGGCATTTATACAGGGTATGGGAATTGGTGGGAGTTTGATTATTGCCGTGGGTGCACAAAATGCTTTTGTGCTAAAGCAGGGGATTAAAGGCACTTATTCTTTACCCATTGCGTTACTCTGTTCTGTTATTGATGCATTAATGATCACCGCCGGTGTGGCTGGGCTTGGACATATTATTGAGACATTTCCGATAATTAAGCATGTGGCAAGTTTTGGTGGTGCGGCATTTTTACTCTGGTATGGCACCAATGCATTAAAGGCCTCTTTTGTCGATAAGGGGATGGAAATGGATAAAGCTGAGAATGCCGATACCCTAAGAAAAGCCATTCTGACGACACTCGGGATCAGTTTTCTTAACCCACATTTATATTTAGATACCGTTGTTTTACTGGGTAGCATTAGCACACAGTTTGATGATTTTGCTCGGCCTTGGTTTGGTGCTGGCGCGGTATTAGCCTCATTTATTTGGTTTTTTAGCTTAAGTTTTGGAGCGCGTTTACTTGCACCTATTTTTAGTCGTCCCGCAGCATGGCGTTACCTAGACCGCTTTATTTGGTTAACAATGTGGAGTATTGCTGCGGCAATTATTTGGCCTTATTTATCCGTTTTTTCATCATTACACATGATATTTTAGTTGGCATTAAGTGGGCATGTGCCCGAACGGGCTTCGTTTTTCCCGTTTTGACTTGGATTGTATTTGAATAAGGTGAAAATTTTTCATGAAAAAGGTCCTTAATTTAAGGACCTTTTCACTTAATTGCTGTTTAATTGTGCTGCAAGATGAGGTTTTAATGTCGTTGAAACATTGAAAATTGGATCAGCGCCATAAATTTAGTTGGATATTTGCGCTAATACGACATCATGGTGATCGCTGGTTTTAAACTTATCAAACACATGGGCAATAGTGCCATCGGGATTGATAAGAAAACTTATTCTATGGATTCCATCATAGATTTTGCCCATAAATTTCTTCTCGCCCCATACCCCAAACGCATCGGCAACACTGTGATCTTCATCGCTCAGCAAGATAAAGTTAAGTGATTGTTTTTCAGCAAACTTGGCTAATTTAGCCACAGGATCTGGGCTGATTCCAAGTACGGTTACTTTGTGACTGTCGAGTTCAGCTTTGCTATCACGTAAACCGCAGGCTTGAACTGTGCAGCCTGGGGTTGAAGCCTTAGGGTAAAAATACACTAAAACAGGGCCTTTTTTTAAACATTCCTGCAGTGAAACAGGATTATCTTTTTGATCTTGTAAGGTAAAAAGTGGCGCTTTGGCGCCAGCGATTAAGGTGTTCATCTATTATCCTCTGTCGTTTCTTGAGGTCGTGCCTTCCATGCGTCTAATGGTGCAATCCAGTGCCATCTCATCGGAGAGTTGATAGATACTCTTTTCGAGCTTTTCTAGTTCAACTTTTTCAGGAATATTGATGGTTAATGAAATGGTTTGAGTTTGCTCGCCATTTTCGAGTTCTTCAGAGAAGGAGCGGACTGCCGCTAAGTCTAGGGAGCGGTCGGCAAGAAACTGAGTAATACATTTCATGGTGCCGCGTTGATCTTTACCCGTAAAGCGCACTTCAAGACGCGAAAGGTAATTTTGCGGCGTATGTTTAGAGGTGCGCTTCATTACTGTCATCAGTTCCAACTCAACACTGAGACTCGGGAGCATACTTTCAATTTTCGTTATGGATGCCCACGAACCTGACAACATCATGATTAAGGTAAATTCGTTACCAAATAATGCCATACGGCTGTCGACGATATCGCAGTCACAGTCACTGGCAAGGCGAGCTAGTTTACTTACGAGTCCAGGGCGGTCTAAGCCCATTGCGGTTACGACCAGGAAGTTGGTCATGAATTTTCCTCACTTTTTCGATATCATAGAGCGAAAACTCAGAGTTAAAGCCGAGTTTTTGTGCGGGATGTAATGCTACCATAACTAAATCAATTTGAGATCCCCGTTAATGCTTGTCATTAATGGTTGGCATCAGTACCATAGCGAATCCTGAAATCTTGGGGAAAGTCAGATGATAAACGGAAGCATCGTAGCCTTAATCACGCCTATGAACAGTGATGGCTCAATAGATTTTGCAAGTCTTGAAAGATTAGTCGAATTCCATATAGACCAAGGCACAGATGCCATTGTGGCCGTTGGCACGACCGGCGAGTCAGCGACTCTGCCCATGTCTGAGCATGTTACCGTGGTTGCACAAACCGTTAAATTTGCTGCAGGCCGCATTCCTGTTATTGGTGGTAATGGCGCCAATGCGACAGCGGAAGCCATCGAACTCACTAAATCTTTATCTAAAGTGGGTGTCGCAGGTATGTTAGGTGTAACACCTTACTACAACAAACCAACGCCAAAGGGCTTGATTGCCCACTACAAAGCCGTAGCTGCGAGCACTGATATCCCTCAAATTCTGTATAACGTACCAGGACGCACTGCAGTTGATATGCAGCCAGAAACGGTCGCAGAACTCGTCGGTGTGAGCAATATTATTGGTGTAAAAGAAGCCACAGGTGATATCGCTAGGGTAAAACGTCTGCGGGAATTATGTGGTAATGATTTCAAGCTCTACAGCGGTGATGACGCAACAGCCAGAGAGTTTTTGCTACTCGGCGGTAATGGCGTGATTTCTGTGGCCAATAATATAGTCCCCAAAGCCTTTAAAGCCATGTGCGACGCAGCTCTTGCAGGTAATGCTGAATTGGCCTTGAGCCTAGATACGCCACTGCGAGGCTTATATAGTACGCTTTTCTGTGAGGCGAACCCGATCCCTGTTAAATGGGCTGCCCATCGTATGGGATTGATTAAATGTGGCCATATTCGTTTACCTTTGACTGAACTTTCTGAGCAATGTCATGGTCTGTTGATAGATGCAATGACTCGTGCCCAGATAGAGGTTAAATAATTAATGTTAAAGAAAGTCACCCCACTGATCTTAGTCGCTGCCGTTGCGGCCTGTTCCTCACCACTTGAACGTCGTCAAGCAAACGGTGGCGATGACTATGTTCAGGCTGAGCAAGCGCCAATGCTTAAAATCCCAGAGGGATTAAAGACGCCACCTTACAATAAAGAATATGAAGTGCCAGCGTTAGGCGCTAAAGCGAATACTGCGCTTATTGGTAAAACCCTTGATATTCGTCCACCATTGCAAGTACTGCCAATGGCTGAAGGTACCCATGTTGAAGAGGGTAGCGATAATATCAAAATCGTGGTTGAGTCTATCGACAATTCAGCAGACCTAAAGCAAGAGATCTTTGCTAACTTAGATGGTTTCTTAGCAAAGCAAGCGATCCCTGTTCGTAGCCGTGATTTTGATAAGAGCAATATCGAAACCGACTGGATCGAAAGCCGTGAAGTGATTGAATCGAGCCTGTGGGGGGCGGATAAAGTCTATCTGTTACGCCAACGCTATCGTTTCGATGTGGAAACCCGTCCACATGGCCGTACGGCAAGTATCGTTATTCACTTAGTTGAACATGAAGAGTTTTACGACGATAAAGCCCAAGAAGTGTTATTAAGTGGTGAAGATAAACAAAGATACACCATTGATATGCTTAACAGCGCTATCGCTTATATGAGCGTTAAACGTGAGCAAGCAATCCAAGCCAATCGCTTAAAGCAAACATTAGGGATCAATGTTGATCTAGTGACACCAGAGGCGGGAGCCGCCTATTGGTCAGCTAAAGCACCTTATAAGCAAGTGTGGGATCGTTTGCGTATCGTACTCCCTGAAATGGGGTTTGAAATTGCCGATATGGATAGTACGAAAGGATTGTACTTCATCAAGTTTACGGATAATTCGGGTTTCTGGAGTTCGCTCTGGAGCAGTAACAAGGTATCGCTAAAAGAGGGCAGTTATCGTTTACTGCTGGAAGATGGTGATACACCTGAAGAGACCAAATTATTCCTACGTGATGGTGATGACCAACCATTAGCGAATGATGTTGTGTCTAATATCAACCAATCATTGACAGATTTGATGAGAGAAGAACGTAAGCTACGCTAATGTTCTATAAAAACCAAAAAGGGCGATTATTCGCCCTTTTTTGTTGCCTTACCCGTCCTAAATAGCGTTGACACTTACCAAAATGCGATTCAGCATGTTCCCTCTAAATATCAATATTTTTAGCATGGTTTTAGTCTAAAATATCAAAAAGCAATTCAATGGTAGTGTTAATCTCTTTATTATGCATTTAGCGCACTGCATTCCGATGCATTAGCCATGTTTATCACTAACATAAGGTGTTTATACATTATTTAAGCAGTTGGCGTAATTTGTAAGAAAAAGTAAAACGTATTGATGCAATGATACGAGTGGGTAAACTAGCCGTCACTAATGCGAGACATCATTTGGAAGCCCGATGAAAAAAATTATTCTAATAATCGCCATATTGGCGTCAGCATGGTTTGGATATCAAGCAATGCAACCCCAAGAGATAGCACAAGCTAAGGTGAAATTAGTGCCAAATGTCGTGATAGCCACTGCAGAAATTGCGCCTGTACGCGATGAAGTGGAGGCGATTGGCACTAACAAAGCATATGAATCTGTGACTATCACGCCTAAGGTGACCGATATGGTGATGTCACTTAACTTTGATGATGGTGATATCGTTAAGAGAGGGGATTTGCTCGTACAACTACAAAATGCAGAGCAAATTGCCAAAGTGAAAGCAGCTCAAGTAAAAGTGACTGATAATAAAAGGGAATTAAATCGTATTAGTTCGCTAGTGACGAGCCGTACTGTGGCGGAGTTAGAGCGAGATCGTCTGCAAACGCTGATAGATACTACCCGTGCAGAACTTGAACAGGCACAAGTATCACTCAATGATCGCCGCATTTTGGCTCCTTTTGATGGTCGTTTAGGCTTACGTCAAGTGAGCGTGGGCAGCTTAGTGACACCCGGAACTGAAATTACAACACTTGATGATATTTCTAAGATTAAACTAGATTTTTCTGTCCCTGAGCGTTTTATTCAAGAGTTACGCCCTGGTAAATTGGTGGAAGCCACTGCTATCGCATTTCCCGATGAAACCTTCAATGGCATTGTGACCTCCATAGATAGCCGTGTGAATCCAACGACACGGGCTGTGATAGTGCGTGCTGAAATACCGAACCCCGATCTACGTTTATTACCGGGCATGTTAATGAAGGTCAAACTGATTAAACGCAGCCGTGATGCCTTGATGTTACCTGAATCTGCCATTATCCCTTTGCAGAGTAATCATTTCGTTTATAGCGTCAATAGCGATAATGTGATTGAACGTAAACAAGTGACTATTGGTATTCGTACCCGTGGCTGGGTTGAAATTCTCGATGGTGTGACATCCGGTGAGAAAGTCGTCATACGTGGGCTGTTAAAAGTGCACCCAGGCGATAAGGTCACAACTCAATTAGCTGAAAAATTTAGCTATCTATCCACAGATGCTGATGTGGAGCCAAGCGTATGATACTGACTGATCTTTCGGTTAAACGACCGGTTTTTGCATCTGTCATTAGTCTCCTTGTGGTTGCTTTTGGTCTCGTCTCTTTCGATAAGTTGCCATTGCGGGAATATCCTAATATCGACCCGCCAATTGTTTCCATAGAAACCAATTACCGTGGCGCCAGTGCCGCAGTGGTTGAGAGCCGTATCACCCAACTGATTGAAGACAGGATCAGTGGCGTAGAAGGTATTCGTCATGTCAGCTCATCGAGTAGCGATGGTCGCTCTTCGGTAACATTAGAATTTGATATCAGTCGAAATATTGAAGATGCGGCTAACGATGTACGCGACAGAATCTCAGGATTACTCGATAACTTGCCAGAGGAAGCCGATCCCCCAGAAGTGCAAAAAGCCAATGGTGGTGATGAAGTTATCATGTGGCTTAATCTAGTCTCGGATAATATGACGACCCTCGAATTGACCGATTACACCAATCGTTACCTGTCTGATCGTTTATCCGTGGTCGATGGTGTGGCGAGGATCCGTATCGGCGGGGGGAAAGTTTACGCAATGCGCATTTGGCTCGACAGACAAGCCCTTGCTTCGCGTAGCCTTACCGTGGCGGATGTCGAGGCGGCATTAAGAGCCGAAAACGTCGAGTTACCTGCAGGTTCGATTGAATCGAAAGAGCGGCATTTTACTGTACGTTTAGAGCGGAGTTATCGCACCGCTGAAGACTTTGCCAATTTAGTGCTTACTCAGGGGAATGATGGTTATCTCGTCAAACTGGGGGATGTCGCTAAGGTTGAAATCGGCTCTGAAGAAGAGCGTATTATGTTCCGCGGTAATAAAGAGGCCATGATAGGGTTAGGTGTCTCAAAACAGTCGACGGCTAACACCCTTGAAGTTGCCCGCGCCGTTAATGCGTTGATCGATAAAATTAACCCAACACTCCCCGCGGGTATGTCTATTAAACGCAGCTACGATAGTTCAGTGTTTATTGAAGCCTCGATTAAGGAAGTGTACCAAACCCTGTTTATCGCCATGATCTTAGTGATTATTGTGATTTATTTATTTCTGGGTAGTGCACGCGCCATGTTGATCCCCGCGATTACGGTACCTGTATCCTTGCTGGGTACTTTTATCGTGCTATATGCACTGGGTTACACGATTAACCTATTAACATTATTAGCAATGATCCTCGCTATCGGTATGGTAGTGGACGATGCGATTGTGATGTTAGAGAACATCCATCGACGGATTGAAGAGGGCGATTCCCCCCTTAAAGCCGCTTATCTCGGTGCGCGAGAAGTCGCCTTCGCGGTGATTGCCACAACTTTAGTGCTGGTGTCGGTATTTATGCCGATCACTTTCCTTGAAGGGGACTTAGGTAAACTCTTTAAAGAGTTTGCTGTGGCGATGAGCGCGGCGGTGATTTTCTCCAGTATTGTTGCCTTAACGCTAAGTCCAATGATGTGTTCTAAATTGCTTAAACCTGCCACGCAAGACTCATGGTTGGTACGTAAAGTCGATGGCATCATGGCAAGTATTGCCCGTGGTTATCAAACCTCATTACAAAAAGCGATGGCAAAGCCGTTATTGATGTCAGTGCTTGTCCTATGTGCATTGGGGAGCAGTTTCTTCCTTGTGCAAAAGGTGCCACAGGAGTTTGCGCCCCAAGAAGATCGAGGTTCATTATTCTTAATGGTAAACGGTCCACAGGGCGCGAGTTACGAGTATATCGAATCCTATATGACCGAAGTCGAAAACCGTTTAATGCCACTGGTCGATGCTGGTGATATCAAACGCTTACTCATTAGAGCTCCTCGCGGATTTGGTCGCGCTGCCGATTTTTCTAACGGTATGGCCATTGTGGTATTGGAAGATTGGGGACAGCGCCGCCCGATTAAAGAAGTGATTGTCGATATCAATAAACGTCTTGCCGATCTTGCGGGTGTGCAGGCATTTCCTGTGATGCGTCAAGCCTTTGGCCGTGGAGTGGGTAAACCCGTGCAATTTGTAATTGGTGGACCAAGCTACGAGGAACTCGCTCGCTGGCGTGACATTATGATGGAAAAAGCCGCAGAAAATCCCATGTTACTCGGGCTTGACCATGACTATAAAGAGACTAAGCCACAGCTTAGAGTGGTGATTGATCGTGATAGAGCCGCCAGTCTTGGGGTGTCGATTGCTAATATTGGTCGTACGTTAGAGTCAATGTTAGGCTCACGCTTAGTCACTACCTTTATGCGTGATGGTGAAGAATATGACGTGATTGTCGAAGGTGAACGCAATAACCAAAATACCGCAGCAGATTTGCAAAATATCTATGTGCGTTCCGAGCGCAGTAAAGAACTTATTCCACTCTCCAACTTAGTGACTGTGGAAGAGTTTGCCGATGCCAGTTCGCTCAATCGTTATAACCGTATGCGAGCTATCACAATCGAGGCCAGTTTGGCCGATGGTTATAGCCTAGGTGCTGCATTAGATGATCTTAATCAGATGGCGCGTGCTTACTTGCCGGCGGAAGCGGTGATCAGCTACAAGGGGCAATCCCTCGATTATCAAGAATCGGGTAACTCCATGTATTTTGTGTTTTTGCTCGCTTTAGGCATCGTATTCTTAGTGTTAGCGGCACAGTTTGAAAGCTATATTCACCCCATAGTGATTATGTTAACTGTGCCGCTGGCAACGGTTGGTGCGCTAGCGGGCTTGTGGTTTACGGGGCAAAGTCTCAATATTTACAGCCAGATAGGCATTATTATGCTGGTAGGGCTAGCCGCCAAGAATGGTATTTTAATTGTCGAATTCGCGAACCAATTAAGGGATAAAGGTGTCGACTTTGACCGCGCCATTATCCAAGCGGCGAGCCAAAGATTACGGCCAATTTTGATGACAGGTATTACCACTGCCGCGGGAGCGATTCCCCTTGTGATGGCCGTCGGTGCAGGTGCTGAAACGCGTTTTGTGATTGGTGTTGTTGTGCTATCGGGCATTTTGTTGGCGACCTTATTCACTATCTTTGTGATCCCAACGGCCTATGGTTTCTTTGCCCGAAACAGCGGTTCACCAGAGGCCATTGCCCAGCAGTTAGAAAAGGAACTGGCTGAAGATTAACTGTAATAATCTAAGTTTTTAAAGAGTTTAATCCTTAAAAAATAGGTGTTTAAGATAACTTAAGCGCCTATTTTGTTTTAATGACTCTTTATCTTAACTCTTGGAGTGGTCTGTTTGTTCTACGTTAAGGTTGCTAGCTATCGGCATGGGCGATAGTGTGAATATAACGAAAAGAGGTTTTCTCAAAGCCGATGGCCTCATAATAGGCTTGGGTCTTTTCCCGTCGCATAGACGTTGTGACCTCAAGCTGGTGACAACCCTGTTCATTCGCCCTTGCTTTGGCAAAGTTTATCAGTTGCGTTCCCACACCCAACCCTCTACAGGCCTGTGTTACAATCAGTGCGGTGATACGGCAAATCTGTTGCTGGGCAGGGAAATAATCAAAAAAGAGTAAGCTTATCAGGCCGATAATATTACCTTTTTCCTCGGCTATATAGATTTCATCCGTTCTTTCACTTTTTTCTAGGTACATTTGTAACTGTTCTTGAGTCGAACTATATCCAAGCTGCAGTAGTAAATTCTCTATTGCCCTAAGATCTTGTCTCTCAGCTTGTCTAATCTGAAGTGAGCTCATCACCATTCCTTAGTCATTTATGCCAGAAAAAAAAGAGATGTTTCTGATTTTTGTCTGTAGTGATTTTTATCGCGCACCTATTCTATCCATTGATTCTATTCATTCATATTATTGCGGCGATAACTGATAAATTGTTGATTTAGCTTCGTCGGTCGCCAGATAAATCAGTCCATCGGGCCCCTGTACGACTGAGCGTAATCTTTGTCCTAATTCGGTTTTCAGCAGCCGTTCTTCTTTGATAATTTTTTCTCCATCAAGCACTAAGCGCACCAGTGTTTTTTCCTTTAGGCTGGCGAGTAAAATATTATTTTGCCACTGTGGAAATTTATCACCTGTGTAAAACATAAAGCCCGCCGTGGCAATTGAGGGTACCCATTTGTAGACGGGTTGCTCCATCCCCGTCTTGTGGGTGCCTTCGCCGATTTTGCCGCCGCCATAATTTTCCCCATAGGTAATCACGGGCCAGCCATAGTTTTTAGCCGCTTGGTCGATATTGAGCTCATCGCCGCCCTGCGGCCCATGCTCGCCCGTCCACAATGTGCTGCTAACGGGATGTATTGCCGCACCTTGCATATTGCGGTGGCCATAGGACCAGATCTCCGGCAAGGCACCGGCCGTATTGACGAAGGGATTATCCTTAGGCACAGAACCATCGGCATGAATACGCACGACTTTGCCAAGGTGATTATCCAATGTTTGGGCGCGCTCTTTTTCGCTGTATCGATCGCCAAGCGTGATAAATAGTGTGCCGTCAGGCGCCCACACTAAACGAGAACCAAAATGATGGTTGCTGTTGATTTTGGGCTGCTGACTAAAAACGCGGGTAAGGTTTTCAAGTTTATTACCATTGAGCGTGGCAAAACTGACTGCGGTACTGTTGAGAGAGGCTAAATTGCCTTCACCGGGTTCGGCATAACTGAAATAGATTTTTTTGCTGCTGGCAAAATCGGGCGCAAGCACCACATCGAGCAAACCGCCTTGACCTTTGGCAACTATTGGTGGCAAACCCGTTAAGGGTTCACCGACTTTGCCTTCAGCACTGACAATGCGCATCCTTCCGGCACGTTCAGTCACGAGCATACTGCCATCGGGTAAAAATGCCATACCCCAGACATTTTCTAACCCTTCTGCGATGGTTTTTATTTGAATATGACCCGTTTCTGTTTTGACGCTAATGGTTTTTGTATCAACGGATTGGGCAAAAATCATGGGTGAGTTTATCACCAAACCTAAAGCAAGGATTAATGTACTTAGCGGCAAGGTACTCAGTTTCATAAATCTCCCTAAAAGCATTATTCATCCTCAGTGAGGGTTCAGAGTAACAAGTCAGTCATTTAAGGGCAAATAACCTGCCAACAGTTTAATCGAAAACGGTTAAACTGGAGGCATCATTAGCGGATAAAAAAGCCGAGCGCCATCGCTAGACCGACGATCACAATAAAACCGCGTAACAGGGGCTGTGAAATACGATAAGCCATTGCCGCGCCGACATAACCACCGATAATTGCCATAACAGCAAGCAGCAACAGATACTGGCTATCGATAGCATCTCCTGCCGCATAAATCACCACTGCAATCGTGGTAAGCAGGGCAGAAATCAGATTTTTAAGCCCGTTCATCCCATGTAGATTGGTTTGCCCCATTAGACCAAAACTCGCCAGCAGAATAATACCTAAGCCACCATTAAAATAACCGCCATAGATACACACAGCCGCTAGTAGCATTAGTGCCATTATCGGGCTTAACATTGGCGTAGAGGTGTTTTCGCCTTGCTCAGTGATTCTTCGTTTGAGCAACCAAGGGCCAACAATAAAGGCCGCGGTGGCCAGTAGAATCAGCCAAGGGATCAGTTTTGCGAAGACTTGCTCGCTGGTGGTCAGCAAAATACCTGCGCCAATACTGCCGCCAATTAAAGCAATTAAGATCAGATCCTTAAGGCTAAGACTCGCCGGATATTCGATATCCTTTCTAAAACGCCATGCGCTGGCGATATAACCAGGCAGCAGCGCGGCTGTCCCCGTGGCATTCGCCGCAATCGGTGGAACCCCGACAAACACTAACGCTAAAAGGGTAATAAAACTGCCACCACCAGCAACCGCATTGAGCATGCCGCCTAAAAAGCCTGCGAGTGCAATAATAAGCCAGTCCATAGATATCGCTCCTTTGGGCAATAAGAGAGTTAAACAGAGCGCTAAAAATGTGTCTGTTATTATGAGTCAATCTAAGCACTCACCCTAACAGGATGATTTCGATATTGAAAGTCGCGTAATGATTCGTTACATATCGCCATTCGTGAAGGTGAAGATATAGGATGAGTGAGCAGGCTTTTACTTGCTTAGTGCTAGGGGACTTGATCCCAAATGCCAGACATAAAAATAACCGCAGCGATGGCTTCACTTTGCTCGGTAAAAACATCTTCTCCCCAACAGTTTTGTCCACGTTCTTGGTAGTAAACATGAAAAGTACTGAGCATAGGTGTTCGAATGCAATACCAACCATCAAAGGTATTCTTAGCAAAATTGACCCAATACTGCGCATCAGCAGTTTGAATTTGCTGAATGAGTAATTCATTTTGTGACAGCAAAGCCACAAGCTCATTCTGGGTGGTGATTTGATGCTCGGCTTTTATAGCTTCGAGAAGATTTTTAAGTTTTATCATGGGATCCTTTTCATTCATCGAGAGTATCTACATCACTTTTAACGAATGGCTGCGGAGATGGAGGATTGGATTAATGCTTCAAAAATATCTGTTTGCCCAGCAGGAATAAGCTGCCTGTGAATTTCGCGGCGTTTCGCACTGTCGAATAAACGCTCCGCAACCCAACCCGTTAAATAGAGTGAGGAAAGGCAGCCGCCCGCAGTGGCAATATTGCCATTAATCACGAGGGCGCAGTCTTCTACATCGACGCCCATGGCAACTAGGGCAGGTTTTGCATCGGAGTGAGTCGTTGCCGAGAGATTGTCGAGTAGCCCTAATTTGGCAAAGAAGAATGACCCCGCGCAGATACTCCCAAGCAATTGTCGTGTGGGATCTAATTTAAGGGCGGACATAAACTCAGTATCAGCAAGTGCCGCAGGTACGCCTTTGTAACCACTGCTGAATAATACCACGTCGGCATCAGCGACTTCGGCGACATGACCATCGGTTGCAACCGTCATCCCCAAGCTTGATATGTGGCTAGGCTTTGTCCCGAGTACTTTTACTGTCCAATCGGTTTTTGTACGGCCGAGAATATCGCGCATTAAGAAGAAATCGATATCGGTAAATTCATCAAATATCACAATCGCAATCTGGTACATAAGCTTTCCTCTGGCTTGTATTGTGGATGACTTAAGGCTTGAATACGCTCAACCTTAAGCCTTGTGTCCTCAATATGAATAGAATCATGATTTTATTGGTTATCCATTTTTTATGAAAATTTGGTTAATCAAAATCTTAACCAGCACTAAACGATGGCAGTCGCTTGGCGAAAATAGCATGGGCATCAAAATCTTGGCTTTGCATTCTGGTTAATGTGTTGGTTAACACCTCATCGGCAGCATCTTCAATCCGCTGTATCCCTAACGTTGCAACATAATCACTAAATGATGTGGATACTTGTTCAAACAAAGCTGTGATATCGCCAAAAGCTGGATGACTGAATTGTGGGTTAGGCAAACCCCTAAGGGATCGCAGTTTCAGCAGCATTAACGCTGTCAATGGTAAATATGTGTGCGGCCCACCATTGAACTCAAAAAAACACTTTTTATCCCCGATGATCGCTTGTTCTACCTGATCATCGCAGAGGGTTTGCAGCATAGTGCTGATGAATTCGATATTCTGTGTATCCCAGTTATCTAAAAATGACGCATAGGGGAAAGGAGCCGTTTTTCGCAGTGTCACTTGCACTTCAGTGGTAAAAGGCAGCTCGATATGCCCCAGATAACGGCCATACAGCAGCACCAAAAAATCGCCAATAAAGCCATGGGAGCGAACAATCCAGCCCGAACGCCGCGCGGTTGCATCAGCGTGGTACTGCTCGTCCGCCTCGCGTTTAAGCCCTGCTAACAGCATCAGCACAAGCCGAAACACGCTGATTGTAGACCACATAGCGTTTGCTATCCCGCCAGTTTTTTCTATCGATGAGCAATATTTATAGTATCAATGGCGGTTGCAAAATAACCGTAAGCAAGCGAGCACATAAGCGGCTTAGGCTCAAGCAAGCCCGATTCAATATAGGTAAGTTGGGCTACATAGCCCCAATGACACTCGGGTACACCAAACTCAGCTCCAAATAATTCCCACTGGCGAAAATCCTCATCAAACTCACGATATTGTTTCACTCTCTCGAAACCATCTGTCATCCCACTGTCGATATAATCGGTCAGTAAATACTGGTCATATTCAAAGACGTTTTTGGCATAATCGTGCATATGTTTACGACTGCGACTGCGCTTATTGAGAAATTTGGCTAACATCTTGAGCATCCTTATTATTTAGGCTGCGGCAAGTTTACCGTAACGGCGCCAAATATGACTATCTGTAGCATTTTTGAAACAAGCATTAAGCGACTCCGTTGTAGCGATGGTGAACACACATTCGCCAGCAAAGAACCTTACTAATATATGGTGTTATCAGTTTAATGCGCGACATTGTTCATTATTGAATATGCTGGGATGGGGAGTAAACCGCACTCTTGCGTTGGCGACCATCGGGAAAAGGGACTTTTTCGTTGAGCCCCCAAGGATGGGTTTACGGCGTGTCGCCAGAGCATTAGTGCTGTTTATGGCGATCAGCATTCAAAAAGTACATAGTGCAAAACACTCAGTAGAGCAGGCTTGTTCACCGAAAACACGGTTTGTAGTGGACAATCTGGCGGTGAATTTACTTATGATTCCCCGCCTTCGCGGGGATGACAAAAGCAATAAGAAACCCAAAATCAACAAAAAGCCCAGAATCATCTTCTGGGCCTTGTTGGTATCGTAAAACGTCGGTTAACACTCAACACTTTTTAGGCTAACGCTTTAAACTAACCTAAGTTTTAACCCTTATCGCTATAGGTTTCTTGCGCACGTTAAAGAATGCTTAAAACACCATCTCTGGTACATGGTCTGGTACGATTAATTTGCCAGCGGTTTTGCTAACAATTTCTTCAACACTGACACCGGGCGCACGTTCTAACAGATGGAATGCGCCATCTTTAATTTCGATAAAGGCTAAATCGGTGACGACACGTTTGATACAGCCGTAGCCTGTTAGCGGCAATTCGCACACGGGTAGCAGCTTAGAATTGCCGTATTTATCGGCGTGCATCATAGTCACGATAATGTTTTCGGCGCCCGCGACTAAATCCATCGCGCCGCCCATGCCCTTGATGAGCTTGCCGGGGATCATCCATGAGGCGATAGAGCCGTTCACATCGACTTCAAAGGCGCCGAGTACGGTTAAGTCCACATGGCCGCCACGGATCATGGCAAAGCTCTCGGCTGAAGAGAAAAACGACGCGCCTTTCACGGCGGTAACGGTTTGTTTACCCGCGTTAATTAAATCGGGATCTATGGTGTCTTCGGTTGGGAATTCACCCATGCCGAGTAGGCCGTTTTCCGATTGCAACATGACTTCCATGCCTGCGGGAATGTAGTTGGCCACTAGCGTGGGAATACCAATACCGAGGTTGACGTAGTAGCCGTCTTGTAATTCTTTGGCTACGCGCTGAGCAAGTTGTTCTCTTGATAATGCCATGATATCTATCCTTTTTATTTGGCTTTGACGCTTTGGCCTCTACTCTTAGGTTTTTACCCTTAGTTTTTTACTTTAGGGAGCTAAGTGCCAATTGCGTTAACTGTGTTTCAAGGTTTTGCCAGCGCCTTTTATTTCGCGGCTTTTACCGTGCGCTGCTCGATACGTTTCTCGAACTTGCCTTGAATAACGCGGTCAACATAGATGCCCGGCGTGTGGATATGATCAGGGTCTAGCTCGCCTGGCTCTACAATAAACTCAGCTTCAACCACAGTGATTTTGCCCGCGGTCGCCATCATAGGGTTAAAGTTGGCGGCGGTTTTACGGAATACCAAATTACCCATGGTATCGGCTTTCCATGCACGCACTAAGGCAAAATCTGCGGTCAGCGACTCTTCTAACACGTAATGGCGACCTTTGATTTCACGGGTTTCTTTACCATCAGCGACTGGCGTGCCGTAGCCTGTAGCGGTGAAAAATGCCGGAATACCTGCGCCGCCTGCGCGGATCTTTTCCGCCAGCGTGCCTTGGGGCGTTAAAATCACATTCAATTCACCCGAGAGCATTTGCTGCTCGAAGGTGGCGTTCTCACCCACGTAGGAGGCGATCATGGTCGAAATCTGGCGGTGTTTTAACAATAAGCCCAGACCGAAATCATCCACACCCGCATTGTTCGAAATGGCGGTTAAGCCCTTAACGCCCATCTTAACCATTTGATTGATTAAGCCTTCAGGAATACCGCACAGGCCAAAACCGCCAACCATAATGGTCATATCATCGGATAAACCTTTTAACGCTTCTTCATAGCTGCTGACGACTTTATTGAGTCCTGCCATTTTGATGTCCTTTTACTGTTATTCAGTCCCCAAGGCGCTAGGTATGTTTAGCGCCTCGACGCTTGAGTCTAGGCTTTAGCGCCCTGCAAGATTGCATTGGCGACTTTAGAGCCATTAAGACGATTTAATTGTTTGCTGATCCCAAAACCCGCTAATGCCAGTTTTTCTAAATCGATACCCGTCTTCAAACCGAGTCCGTGGAGCATATAGACCAAGTCTTCACTCGCCAGATTGCCCGACGCGCCTTTCGCATACGGGCAACCACCTAAGCCCGCCACCGAGGCGTCAAAGCTGCGCACGCCCAAGTCGAGGCAGGCGGTAATATTGGCTAATGCTTGGCCATAGGTGTCGTGGAAGTGCAGGGCAAGCTTTTCAACCGGTACTCGCTCCATCACGGCTTGCAGCATTTTACGGGCTTTTAATGGCGTGCCTACACCGATAGTGTCGCCGAGCGAAATTTCGTAACAGCCCATTTTGTAAAGGATTTCAGACACTCTTGCCACTTCGCTCGCCGCAATTTCTCCTTCATAGGGGCAACCTAAAACGCAGGACACATAGCCACGCACTGGGATATTGGCGGCTTTTGCCATGTCCATCAACGGGATAAAGCGTTCAATCGACTCTTCAATCGAACAGTTGATATTGCGTTGGCTAAAGCTTTGTGACGCCGCACCAAAGATAGCAACTTCGGAAGCTTTTGCATCCAGCGCCAGCTCTAAGCCTTTGACATTGGGGGTGAGGGCGCTGTAAACCACGCCCGCTTGACGGCGAATTTGGCGCAATACTTCGCCGCTATCGGCCATTTGTGGCACCCATTTGGGTGACACAAAACTGCCTGCTTCAATTCGCTTCACGCCCGCATCGGCAAGGGATTCAATTAAGGCGACTTTGGCCTGTGTCGGGACGGCGGCTTCATTCTGCAAGCCATCACGGGGCCCCATCTCGAACAGGCTGACGCTATCTGAGAGGGCGCTTACCGAGGTAGAGCCTAAGTTCGCAAGATCCAGCGCAGACATTTAGGCTTCCTCGCTCTGGGCTTTGGGCTCAACATGGAGCAGCACGGCGCCATCGCTCACTAACTCGCCCGCCTTAAAGTAGAACTCGGTAACGATACCGTCGAAGGGCGCTTCGATGGTGTATTCCATCTTCATCGCTTCCATTACCAGTAGCCCTTGTCCTGCCTTAACCTCAGCCCCGACTTCCACCAAGTGGGTGACGACTGTGCCATTCATTGGGGCCTTGAGCTTATCTTCGTTGCTGGACTGCGCCTCAACCACTTGGGTTTTAACCGCCCTGAAGTGATAACTACCAGAGGGTAAAAACAGCGTAAAATCATCTCCCTGAGCACTGACGGGCACTTTACTCTTATGGCCGTTGATTTCGGCTAACAGTAAATCCTGCTTAAGCTCACCACTGAGGGACTTGCTCACTTGGCCTGCGTCAGTTGGCTGAGATAACTGAGGCTGTGATAATAGGTAGTGATCGCCAAAGTCTAATAGCACCAATTGTTGTAACTCGTGGGCATCGTCGAGCAGGGCAATAGTATGCTGGCTAACGCTGTTGAGTCTAAAGCCACTGACTTGGCCCCAAGGCGAGTAAGGATCGGCGCTATTAATCGCCTGTGCCTTGGCGGCTTCTTTACGGGCAAGCACTTGATACAGCGCGGCAAAGGCAAGTGCAGTGTCGGCTTCGCTCGAAGCACTGCCAATCAGTGCATCGCCGTAACGGTTAATAAAGTCGGTGCTAAAGTCCGCCTTGGCAAAGGCGGGATGCTCGGCAATATTGGCTAAAAATTCAATATTGTGTTTAAGCCCACTGATTTGGTAGGACTCGAGGGCATGCACTAGGCGTTGCAGCGCACGTGGGCGCGACTCATCCCATACAATAAGCTTGGCAATCATCGGATCATAAAAGTTACTGATCACATCATTTTCGCGAATGCCCGAATCGATACGCACGTATTTACTTTGCTCGGGTTCACGTAAAAAGTTGAGCTTACCGCTGGCGGGTAAAAACTCATTCTGTGGATCTTCGGCATAAATACGCACTTCAAAGGAATGGCCGTGGATCCGCACTTCATCTTGCTTAAGGGGCAATGGCTGACCACTGGCGACCATCAATTGCCATTTCACTAAATCTTGGCCCGTCACCATTTCAGTCACTGGATGCTCAACCTGCAGACGGGTGTTCATCTCCATGAAATAGAAGCTATTGTCTGTGTCGAGCAGAAACTCCACAGTGCCTGCGCCAACATAATCGATGGCTTTGGCTGCCGCGACGGCCGCTTCACCCATTTGGGCGCGCAATGCATCGCTTAACCCCGGTGCTGGCGCTTCTTCGACCACTTTTTGATGGCGGCGCTGAATCGAGCAGTCGCGATCTGATAAGTAAATCGCATTGCCAAAGGTATCGGCGAACACTTGCACTTCGACATGGCGAGGCTGGCGCAAGTAACGCTCCAGCAATAATTTATCGTTACCGAAGGAGGAGGCCGCTTCACGGCGCGCCGAGTTGATGGCGTCCATGATTTCGCCTTCATGCTCAACAATACGCATGCCTTTGCCACCGCCACCGTAGGCGGCTTTTATCAGCATCGGGAAGCCGATTTTTAAGGCTTCGGCCTTGAGGGTGGCATCGGTTTGATCGTCGCCATGGTAACCTGGCACTAAAGGCACTTGGGCTGCCGTCATAATGGCTTTGGCTGCGCTCTTGCTGCCCATGGCATCGATGGCCTCGCTGCCTGGGCCAACAAACACGATTCCGGCGGCCTCACACTTGCGGGCAAAGTCGGCGTTTTCCGATAAAAAGCCATAGCCTGGGTGAATGGCTTGCGCCTGGGCTTTTTTGGCGATTTCAATAATCAAGTCGCCCTTCAGGTAAGAATCCGCTGGAGCGCTGCCACCTAAGTAAAACGATTCGTCGGCCATGGCAACATGGCGCGCATTTTTATCGGCATCGGAATATAAGGCAACGGTGCGAACGCCCATGGCCTGCGCGGTTTTGATAATACGGCAGGCAATTTCACCACGGTTAGCAATTAAAAGCTTAGTGAACATGCTGTTAGTCAACATCTGCTTGGTCAACATTAAAGTGCTCCTTGGGTATCGGTTGGCGTGTGCCAGTTCGGCTGACGTTTCTCAAAAAAGGCGTTTAAGCCCTCTTGGCCTTCATCAGATACCCGAATGCGGGCGATGCGCTCACTGGTGTAATCAATCGTATCTTGGTCTATCACGCCGTCTTCGAGGCGGGCGAGTAGGGTCTTTACCCATGCCATTCCTTGCGGACTGTTGGCCAGCAGCGCGGTGATAATCGGCTGCGCTGCGGCCGCTAAATCGTCGTTTATCTCATGGATAACATTGAGTTTGAGCGCCGTTGGCGCATCAAAACGCTCTGCGGTCAGCATATAGCGGCGTGAGGCGCGATTGCCCATGGCGCGAGCAACGTAGGGGCTAATTACCGCAGGGATCAGCCCTAGTTTGACTTCGCTCAAGCAGAAGCTTGCACGCTCGGTGGCGATGGCAATATCACTGGCGCAGATTAACCCAAGCGCGCCGCCAAAGGCCGCACCTTGGATTAAGGCGATAGTGGGTTTTGGAAAGGTATCTAAATCCTGCATCAGCTTAGCCAGCGCTTTGGCGTCATTGAGGTTTTGATCGAAATCCATCTTTGCTTGTTTGCGCATCCAATTTAAGTCGGCGCCAGCGCTGAAGTTTTTGCCATTGGCTTTTAATACCAACAGTTTGCAGTCTTTGTGCTCGGCAAAATAACCGAGGACGGCGATCATTTCGCTAATCATCACCTCATCGAAGGCGTTGTGCACTTCGGCTCGGTTAAGGATTAACTCGCCTACGCCGTTATTCAGCGCGTAACTTACATGTTGCAAATGGTCTAAGGCGTGCTGCAAATTGCCTAAGGATTGAGTGCTAGTGTTCTGGTGTTGTGTGTCAGTCATTATTTTATTCCCGTCATCGTTATTCCCTCTATGAGTGATACGTAAGGCATCGCAAGATGCGTTACATACGGAAGACGCCGAAGCGGGTGTCTTCGATAGGGGCATTTAATGCGGCTGACAGGGCAAGGCCCACCACATCACGGGTTTGCGCAGGGTCGATAATGCCGTCATCCCACAGGCGGGCACTGGCATGGTAGGGATGACCCTCTTTATCGTACTGGGCAATAATCGGTGCCTTGAAGGCCTTTTCATCCTCAGCAGACCATGCTTCGCCCTTACGGGCTAACCCGTCGCGGCGTACAGTCGCTAATACGCCAGCGGCTTGCTCGCCACCCATTACAGATATACGCGCATTGGGCCACATCCACATCATGGTCGGCTCGAAGGCGCGGCCACACATACCGTAGTTACCCGCGCCGTAGCTGCCACCGATAATCACAGTAAATTTAGGTACATTGGCGCAGGAGACTGCGGTCACCATCTTGGCGCCGTGCTTGGCGATACCTTCGTGTTCGTACTTTTTACCCACCATAAAGCCGGTGATATTTTGCAGGAACAGCAGTGGAATTTTGCGCTGGCAACACAGCTCGATAAAGTGCGCGCCTTTTTGCGCCGATTCTGAGAATAAAATGCCGTTGTTGGCGACAATCCCAACTGGATAGCCGTGAATACGGGCAAAACCGCAGACCAAAGTCGCGCCATAGTTGGCTTTAAACTCATCAAAATCAGAATCATCGACGATACGGGCGATCACTTCTTTGACATCGAAGGGCTTTTTCAAGTCGGTGCCGACGATGCCGTAGAGTTCGTTGATATCAAACTTAGGTGGCTTAACTGGGCTTAGCAGGCTGTTGATTTGTTTTTGATTATTCAGACGCAGCACTGCACGGCGGGCAAGCGCTAACGCGTGCTCATCGTTTTGGGCTAAGTGGTCCGCTACACCTGAAATTTTAGTGTGCACTTCGGCGCCGCCCAGTTCTTCGGCGCTGACTTCTTCACCGGTCGCGGCTTTAACTAACGGCGGCCCAGCTAAGAAGATAGTGCCTTGTTCTTTAACGATAATCGATTCATCCGCCATGGCTGGCACATAAGCGCCGCCTGCGGTACATAAGCCCATCACCACCGCAATTTGGGGGATACCTTTAGCGGACATTTGCGCTTGGTTATAAAAGATACGGCCAAAATGGTCGCGGTCTGGGAAGACTTCATCTTGGCGGGGCAGGTTGGCGCCGCCTGAGTCGACTAAATAGATACAAGGCAAGTGACAACGACTGGCAATATCTTGGGCGCGGAGGTGTTTTTTAACGGTAATCGGGTAGTAAGTGCCGCCTTTAACTGTAGCGTCGTTGGCGATAATCATGCACTCGACACCGCTCACACGGCCGATACCAGCGATAATGCCCGCAGCGGGCACTTCTTCGTCATAGACTTCAAACGCCGCAAATTGCGATAGCTCTAAAAAGGGCGAACCTGCATCGAGCAGCTTTTCAACCCGTTGACGTGGCAGTAATTTCCCGCGGGATAAATGACGCTCCAGCGCCACAGGGCCGCCGCCGAGTTCGATTCTGGCGAGTTTGGTTTTAAGATCGGCCACGAGAGCGGCCATATCGTCGGATTTGGCTTTAAATTCATCGCTACGGGCGTTGATACGACTGCTTAATTGCGTCACTTTGATTGTCCTTATAAAGCGGTAACTCAGTATCCGTTGGCTTAGTTGGGCGAGGGAGCATGAAGGACTTAAGCCGAGTTATGCATCGTTCGCCCTGGGCTGCTTATTTCGATTCGTTAAAGAGCTCGCGGCCAATCAGCATACGGCGAATTTCTGAGGTGCCAGCGCCAATCTCATAGAGTTTGGCATCGCGCAGTAAGCGGCCTGTCGCGTACTCGTTGACATAGCCATTACCGCCGAGCAATTGAATGGCATCCAGTGCCATTTTTGTGGCGAGTTCCGCACTGTAGAGAATGGCGCCCGCGGCGTCTTTGCGGGTAGTTTCACCGCGATCGCAGGATTTCGCCACGTTATAGACATAGGATTTGGCGGCATTCATACCGGTGTACATGTCGGCTAACTTGCCTTGTACTAATTGGAATTCACCGATGGATTTACCAAATTGCTCACGCTCGTGGATATAGGGTACGACGATATCCATACAGGCATTCATGATCCCCAGCGGTCCGCCTGAGAGCACTACGCGTTCGTAATCTAAGCCACTCATCAGCACTTTTACGCCATTGTTTAGGCCACCAAGGATGTTTTCCTCTGGCACTTCTACCTCTTCAAACACCAGTTCGCAGGTGTTAGAGCCGCGCATGCCGAGTTTGTCGAGCTTTTGCGCTTGGCTAAAACCTTTAAAACCGCGCTCGACGATAAAGGCGGTGATGCCGTGGGCACCTTTGGTTAAGTCGGTTTTGGCGTAAATCACATAGGTATTGGCATCGGGACCGTTGGTGATCCACATCTTGTTGCCATTAAGGATATAACGGTCGCCTTCTTTACGGGCGTGCAGCTTCATTGAAACCACATCAGAACCCGCATTGGGTTCACTCATTGCCAGTGCGCCAATATGCTCACCGCTGACGAGCTTTGGTAAGTATTTGGCTTTTTGTGCGGCATTACCGTTACGGTTAATTTGGTTTACGCACAGATTGGAGTGGGCGCCGTAACTTAAGCCGATAGAGGCCGAGGCGCGGGAAATTTCTTCCATTGCGACGACGTGGGCAAGGTAGCCCATGTTCGCGCCGCCGAACTCTTCGGGTACTGTTACGCCGAGCAGTCCCATACCTCCAAGCACAGGCCAAAGTTCATTGGGAAAGGCATTGTCGTGATCCACTTTCGCGGCAATCGGTGCGATTTCATTCGCGGCAAAATCCTGCACTGCATCGCGCAGCATATCGACATCTTCGCCTAGGCCAAAATTAAGACTGGTGTAGAGTGAGTTCATTGCTTGTGTCCTTTCAGATGTTCTAATTTATATTGTTATGATTATTAGGTGCTTGAGTCTTTAAAACTGTCTTGCTTAGCGTGATGTATCCCTGTCACGCGGTCGTACCAACTAAGGTGTTCGTTAATGCTATGCTCGCAAGCTCGAAGGCATTAGGCCTTGGTCTTGCTTTCTTCAAGGGCGAGGCGGCATTGCTGCTCGGCCGAATTTAGCTCCATCAGTACCACTTTGATGTCGTCCATTTGCTGCTGCAGGGCGGATTTTTTCTCTTCCACGAGGGCAAGCATGGTATTGAGCTGAGTGGTGCTGCTCTTATCGGCATCGTAAAGTTCGAACAGGCGTCGGGTCTCCGCAAGGGAGAACCCAAGGCGCTTGCCGCGCAGAATAAGTTTGAGTCGAACCCTGTCCTTAAGACTGTAAATACGGGTTTGACCGCGACGTTTTGGCTTAAGCAAGCCTTGGTCTTCGTAGAAACGAATGCTCCGTGTGGTGATATCAAATTCTTTTGAGAGATCACTAATCGAGTACGTTGTTTGTGCTGTGTGTGTTGCGCTCATTCATGTACCCTAAATAATCAGTTTTAAGCAAGATATATGAAGTTTACGTAAAGGTAAAGATTTTGACTTTTATTCTGTTGGCAAAAAAGTGTCAATCCCAATTGCCATCGGCCTGTGCGGCTGGATTTAAAGCTCATAAAACCACAAATACCTTCTGGTTATAGGCTAACGTCTAATAGTGGGCTTGAGGTCTCCTTGCTAATAATAGAAGCAGGAAGGAAGGGGTAGTTGTCGTTATTGCGGCTGCTAATTAAAGCCGCAGTCCTGATTGGAGGACATATGTTGACCGAACAGCAAAATGCATCTGTAGCGCAAGCCACAAATCAAAAACAGAACCAACAAAAACATCAAGCGTTGCACCAAGCATCCTTGCTTAATAAAGCCGAATTCTGGGGAGAAGCGGCGAAGACGCTCGATTGGATTAAGCCGGCGCAAACGGTGCTCGATGAATCGCAGGCACCGTTTTATCACTGGTTTGCCGATGGTGAGATGAACACTTGTTATAATGCCGTTGACCGCCATGTGTTGGCTGGGCGCGGTGACCAAGTGGCTATCCAGTATGTGAGTCCAGTAACGGATACTGAATATGGCATTAGCTATGGTGAGTTACAGGCTCAAGTGAGCCGACTCGCTGGCTTTATGCAATCTATTGGTATAAGAAAGGGCGACCGTGTGGTGATTTATATGCCTATGGTGCCGGAAACCGCCTTTGCTATGCTGGCTTGTGCCCGCATCGGCGCGATTCATTCGGTAGTTTTTGGTGGCTTTGCCGCCAATGAACTCGCGACTCGGATCAATGATGCTAAACCCAAATTGGTATTGTCGGCATCCTGCGGTATTGAGCCCTCGGGCGTCATTCCTTATAAGCCTTTACTAGACAAAGCCTTGGCTCAGTCTGTGCATCAGGTTGATCACTGCCTAATTTTGAATCGTAGCCAGTATCAGGCCGATTTACTTGAGGGCCGTGACTTAGATTGGCAAGCCGCATTAGCAACTGCACCTAAGGCCGACTGTGTCGCGCTTAAGGCTACCGATCCCTTGTATGTGCTTTATACCTCAGGCACCACGGGTCAGCCTAAAGGTGTGGTGCGCGATAATGGTGGCCATGCTGTGGCTCTGGCTTGGTCGATGCAGCATATATACGATATTCAAACTGGCGATGTGTTTTGGGCTGCGTCTGATGTGGGCTGGGTCGTGGGCCATTCTTACATTGTGTATGGACCGCTGCTAGTGGGCGCTACAACCTTAATGTATGAAGGCAAACCTGTTGGTACGCCCGATCCCGGTGCTTTTTGGCGTACGATTGCCAAATATAAAGTCAAAAGTTTTTTCACAGCGCCGACAGCCATTCGCGCAATCAAGCGTGAAGATCCTGACGGTGAATATCTACAAGGTGTTGATTTAACCTGTCTTAAAAATGTGTTTTTGGCGGGGGAGCGTTGCGATCCCGATACCTTAGTTTGGGCACACACAAAACTTGCTAAACCTGTTATTGATCACTGGTGGCAAACCGAAACCGGCTGGCCAGTAGCGGCAAATTTAATGGGTACAGCACCGATTACCATTAAACCAGGTTCGCCCGCTTTACCTGTGCCGGGTTATGCGGTTGAAGTATTGGATGAATTAGGTGAGCAAGTTGCACCCAATACTTCGGGTAATGTGGTGATTAAATTGCCCCTACCGCCGGGGACGTTGACGACACTGTGGCAAAATGATCAACGCTATCAAGATAGTTACTTGTCGATGTATCCGGGTTACTACTTAACTGGTGATGCGGGTTATACCGATGAAGACGGTTATCTTTACATTATGAGTCGTATCGATGACATCATAAACGTAGCGGGGCACAGGCTATCGACGGGGCGCTTCGAAGAAGTGTTATGTCAACACCCTGATGTGGCCGAAGCCGCGGTAATTGGGGTAGATGATGCGCTTAAGGGCCAAGTTCCCCTCGGATTAGTGGTACTCAAGAAAGGCGTAACTATTAGTGATGAAGAGCTGCATAAACAGTTAATAACCTTGGTACGCCAAGAAATTGGTCCCGTCGCCTCCTTTAGGTTAGTGAGTGCCATTCAAAAATTACCTAAAACGCGCTCTGGTAAAATTTTACGCGGTACTATGCGAAAAATTGCCGATAATCAGCAATATACCGCCCCAGCGACCATAGAAGATCCACTGACCTTAGAGTTAGTGCGTACCGCGCTCACTCGCATGGGTTATGCCGATGCCTTAGTGTAAGAAATAGAGCGTAAAGGCTTTTATAGAAAGAGTGTAAAGGTCTTATCGAGAGTTGAAATATCAAGGCGATAGTAAACTGACCAAGCTTGCTATCGCCTTTTTGCGCATGACATTTCTTATTTCGGCAAAATCAAAGATTGAAATTTTCACCTCAAATTTGCTAGTCTTGCATTCTCATCACGTACAGTTATTACGCACAGCTATCACGTACAGCTATATCACCTACAGTTTGACTGTAATCAAATGGCTTAGGGACGACCCTAAATACGCCTAATCTAACATGGGGACGACCCCTTTATGGGAGTTCACTATGAGTTGGTTCTTATTAGTTCTTGCGGGTTTATTTGAAATTGGTTGGGCTATTGGCCTTAAATATACCGACGGTTTTACGCGTTTGTGGCCAAGTATCTTTACAGTGGCGTCGATGGCTGTGAGTGTGTTGCTGTTAGGACTCGCGGTTAAGCATTTGCCTATTGGTACGGCTTACGGTGTGTGGGTCGGTATTGGTGCTATGGGTACGGCGATTGCGGGAATTATCTTCTTAGGAGAAGGCGTTAGTTTACTTAAAATCGCCAGTTTGATATTGATATTACTGGGTGTTTTAGGGCTTAAACTCGCCCATTAATTGTAGATAAAATGAGACCTAAACGATTGGCACTTTCGGCACAATCGAAATTGCCAATCGTAAGTCTCTGGTAATTAAGTTACAAAGATCGCTATAATTCCTCCACAAAATTGGTTAACTCTAACCTCTGTGACCCGTGGGAATAATATAATGCAAAACCACAGCAATCTTAATGATATCGGCGTAATTGGCCTTGGTGTTATGGGTAAAAACCTCGCGCTAAACATCGCAGATAACCAATATCACGTCAGCGCATTTGACCTCGATCCTGTTAAAGTTAATGGTGTTATACAGCAAGAAAAACAGGAACGTGCTGGACTCGAATCTCGCATTCTTGGCTGTGCTAATCTTACCGAAATGTTAGCCAGTCTCACAAAACCCCGTATTCTTGTGCTTTCTGTTCCTGCTGGAGCCCCCGTCGATGGTGTCTGTAGTGCCTTGATTTCTGCCGGAATTGAGTCCGATGATATTGTTATCGACACAGGTAACAGT
Source organism: Shewanella putrefaciens (assembly GCF_016406325.1). Taxonomy (NCBI): domain Bacteria; kingdom Pseudomonadati; phylum Pseudomonadota; class Gammaproteobacteria; order Alteromonadales; family Shewanellaceae; genus Shewanella; species Shewanella putrefaciens. The sequence goes on from NZ_CP066370.1 coordinate 1,854,182, forward strand.
TTATGGACTGACACTGTTGAGCGTGAAGCGCGATACAAAGGCCAGTTTGTATTTTTTAGTTCTGCCGTTTCGGGCGGCGAAGTCGGTGCGCGCTTCGGCCCCTCACTTATGCCTAGCGGTGATATCGATGCATGGCATCATGTTGCGCCGATTTGGAAAGCCATTGCCGCTAAGGTTGATGCCAAAACTGGGCTACCTATCGAACGCTTCGAGCCGGGTAATCCCGTGACAGAAGGCGAGCCATGCACGACTTATATTGGTCCCGCGGGTGCTGGCCATTATGTGAAAATGGTGCACAATGGTATCGAATACGCTGATATGCAGTTGATTTGCGAAGCGTATCAAATGCTGCATGACGGTTTAGGCATGAGCGCCTCTGAAGTGGGCGATGTGTTTGAACGCTGGAACAAAGGCAGCTTGAACAGCTACTTGATGGAGATCAGCAGCGAAGTATTAAAACAGGCCGATCCCTTAACGGGTAAACCGCTGGTGGAAATGATCTTAGATAAAGCGGGCCAAAAAGGCACGGGTTTGTGGACGGCCGTGAGCAGTTTACAAATTGGCTGTCCGGCGCCGACGATTGCTGAGGCTGTGTATGCTCGCGCCGTGAGTACCCAAAAATCCTTACGCTTGCAACTTAGCCAGAAATTAGCGGGGCCAAATCCAACAATTATTAATAATGCGCAAAAAGCGCAATTGATTGAAGCCCTTGAAAGCGCGTTATATTGTGCAAAAGTCTGTTGTTACGCCCAAGGTTTCCAGTTAATGGCGATGACGGCCCATGAGCAAAAATGGCAGTTAGACTTTGCTGAAATTGCAAAAATTTGGCGTGCGGGTTGTATTATTCGCGCGACTTTCTTGCAATCAATCACTCAAGCCTATGAAGACAAATCTGATCTTAGCAATTTGTTGATGGCGGACAGTTTTGCGTCTGCCTTGTCTGAAAAGCAAGGCCTATGGCGTACCGCAGTCGCGACTGCGGTGATGCAAGGCATTCCAGCACCTTGTATTAGCTCGGCTCTGGCGTATTACGACAGTTACCGCTGCGAAACATTACCGGCAAACTTGCTCCAAGGTCAGCGTGACTTTTTCGGTTCCCATACATTTGAGCGTATTGATACCCCTGCAGGCGAGAAATATCACTTAGATTGGAGTGCCAAAGAGCGGGTTTTAATTAAAATTTAATATACATTATTGTGCTAGGTTATTAATAAATAAGGCTTCAATATGTTATTGGAGCTTTTTTATTTGCCGTTTTTTATGAATTAAATTAAAACAAATTTGTGTAATACTGTTGTCTATATTAAGTTCATTAAACTGTTCTTTATACTGTAAAATATTGGTTTAGAGCTAAATGATTAACGATTTATGTAAAGTGGGATATGTAAAGTGTAAAAAAATGTTTTTATTTTACAGTCTGCTGGTCTGTATTTTTTCATTAGTTTATATTAATTTATGTTTATGATTTTTAATAAATATTCTTTATTTTAAGTAAGCTATGTTTATTGCGTTATTGTTATTTTTGATATTATTTTTGTTCCGAAAATAATCTCGTTAAGTTATTCAGTCTGCCATTCTATTTATATTCCTTTTCACATGCGTTTCTATTGTGTTAAAAGTTTGCTTCCTATTCTCCTTGCTTTTAACAAGGAGAGGTAGGGTATAACTAAAATAACAGAATTTAATTCGGAATAATGTCAATTAATGATTGAAACCAAATTAAGTTACAAGAAGTAATGACAAGAAGGAATGTCTACTATGCGTATGTCCATTGTTGCATTAAGCATCACGGCGGCCTTATTGGCTGGCTGTGGCAGTGATGATAAAAAAGCCCCAGCGCCTGAGCCGAAAGTAAATACGGCACCCACAACAGCGGATATGACTGTTGATGTGTCGCAGTCGATGCTTTTTTCTGGAAAACTTGAGGCGACAGATGCCGAAGGTGGTTTGACTTTTTCTTTAGTGGATCCTGCTGATCTTAAGCTAGGTACTTTTACGCTAGTGAATAAAAACACGGGGGAGTTTACCTATGCTTCCGATGCGAGCGAAGGGACTGAGGTCGTTAGATTTAAAGTGTCTGATGGTCAGTTACAGGCAGAAGCTAATTTGACCATCAACATTAAACATGGTGATCCGCTGTTTAGTTATCAATGGCATTTAAAAAACACTGGACAGAATGCCTTTGCCGCCAACCGCGGTGTTGCTGGTGAAGATATGAATGTAAGTGGTGCGATTTCTGCCCAAGCGATGGGACAAGGCGTGATCGTCGCAGTGGTGGATGATGGCTTAGAAATTGCGCATCCAGATTTGATGAACAACACTGTGAATGGTGGTTCATATAATTTAATTACGGGTACTGTTGACCCAACACCTTTCTCTGGCGAAGCCGCCCATGGTACTTCAGTGGGTGGGATTATTGCGGCCGAAGGCTGGAATGGTATCGGTGGTCGCGGTGTAGCACCTAAGGCAAAATTGATAGGCTTCAACTTTCTAGATCAAGATCCAACGGGTAAAGTGGCGAACGTACAAACATTTGAAAACTTTGCCAAATCCCATGGTGCGAGTGCCTATAGTGATAGCGCCCGCGTCTTTAACCAAAGTTATGGCTACAGCGTGCCATTCCCCCATAGTTTTGATGAGGATGAAACTGAGGTTTATCAAGATATTGCGACCCAAAGCTTCGATGGTAAAGGCAGTATTTTTGTAAAGTCGGCAGGTAACGGTTATCAGTATTATCGTTTCCGTACTTTCTGGTTACCGGGGGATTACTTCACCGCTACGGCAGATAAACCTGCTAACTATGGTTTACCATTCCACAACTCTAACATGTCGACTGACAATGCTAACGTCTATAACTTAGTGGTGAGTGCAATTAATGCTAAGGGTAAACTCTCTAGCTACTCATCCGTTGGGTCAAATATTTTCGTGACTGCACCTGGTGGTGAGTATGGAGATGATGATCCGGCAATTGTGACGACGGATCGTATGGGTTGTGAAAATGGTTATGCAATTGCAGAAGATAGACCAAGCACGCCATTCCACGGTGGTTTACATCCATTAAACCCGAATTGTGATTACAACTCGACAATGAACGGAACCTCCTCTGCGGCACCAAATGCTTCAGGTGCTGTGGCGGTCATTATGAGTGCTAACCCTGATTTAACTTGGCGCGATGTGCGTTATATTTTGGCGAAGACATCAACCAAAGTAGATGCAGATATTGCCGCAAAAAAAGTGACTATTGGTGAGGGTGAAGGCGCGCCCGAATATGTAGCGATTCCAGCTTGGCAACAAAACGCGGCAGGATTTTCGTTCCATAACCTCTACGGTTTTGGCCGCGTGAATGTGAGTGAGGCCGTCAAACTGGCTAAATCCTATGCCCAAGATTTGGGTGACTATGTGGTGACTGAGTGGCAAGCAAGCCCAGCCTTGACGAAAGCGATTCCCGATGCCGATATCAATGGTGTTATAGATACTCAGGTGGTTGAAGAAAATTTAATTGTCGAAGCGGTGCAAATTGAGCTAACAGCCGATCACCTGCGTCTACCGGATTTAGCGGTCGAACTGATTTCGCCAGCAGGAACTAAGAGTGTGTTGATGACACCCTACAACGGTTTCGTTTACCAAGGTGTGATGGATAAGAATGATCCGGATGATCTTGTCAAAGGCTACGATGCAACACCTATGTTATCGAATGCGTTTTATGGCGAATCATCAAAGGGTGAATGGACAATCAAACTGATCGATGTGAATAGTGGTGATTACTCCTTTATTAAGTTTGATAAAGGTAGTACACCAATTGCAATCCCGAACGAAGCTGATGGCAAGCTAAAAGGTTGGTCAATTCGTTTCCATGGTCATGCTGCCAAATCTGCATCTTAAGGAGTAATCAATGAAAGCGTTAAATTTATCATTAGTGGCTGTTGCTCTTTCTCTGTCCGCACAAGCAATGGCACATAACAAAGTGGATTTCACAGAACCTCAAGCTGAGTCTAAAGAAATGAGCCGCGGCGAGTTTTTGGGCACAGATATTCAGTATTACGTCAAAACAGAGACTGGTATTAAACAGGCTAAGCAATTGGTTAAAGGCCAAAAAGTCGTGACTCAGTCAGGTACACCTTTCGCTGAAATGACGGGTAAGTTAGTGGTTAAATTAAAGCCTGGTGTCTCTGCGACCGACTTTGCTAAAGCCCATGGCCTGAGAGTTGATTGGCAAAATAACAATAACTTACTGCTGCTTGCCGCCAAAGAAGGCACAGACCTTATTGGTCTTATTCAAGCGGTTAAAGCCTCTCCAGAGGTTGAGCGTGCCAAGTTAGACCGTGCACTCGCCAAGCAAGAAATCCAATAAGCAAGGTGGTGACAAAAAATGGAATTAAGGGGCCGAAAGGCCCTTTTACTATTGTTTAACATAGCGTGAGGTGACTTATTAATTAGATTCGTTTTGCTATAGGTAGATCTTAAACACTGAATCAATGGTGTGAAAAGCGAGGCTTGCATTGTTAATTTTTACATCAGTTTTGTGGCTAGTTGCGCTAAATTATCCCAGAGTGCTTGTGCCACGGGCCCTAAAGGTGAGTGGGGTTTTCGCATCACATAGTAATCGAGTTGAATATTATTTTGTCTTTCACGCAGATCCAGTGCAATCAATGCGCCCTGTTTGAGTGAATCTTCAATCATATAGTGCGGCAGCTTGCCCCAGCCCATACCACTTTGAATAAGCATTTTCTTGGTATAAAAATCATTAACATACCAACGTCGTTGCCCCGCCTGTACCCCAAATTCAATATTGACTGTTCCCGTCCCTGTATCTTGGATCACGATTTGGTATTCGTTCACTAACTCCCGTACATGGCTTAGGTTGGGATAACGGCTGAGTAAGCGCGGTGCGGCAACATCGAGAAGGCTACCTGAAAATAAATAGGCTAATTCTAAATGGCTCGAACGTATGGGTTCAATTCCGCCCGCAGAGATGATGATTTCAGCTTTATCTTGATTTAGCGCTTCGAGTGCACCAGTTAAAAACTCTTGTTTGAGAATAATTTGGGTATAAGGAAACTCATTTTGAGTCAGCTCTAAAATCGGCAAAATTCGAGCGAGATTAAAGGAGGCTTCAAAAGCTAAGGTGATGCTTGCTTCGTTACCTTTGGCTAAATGCTTCGCTACTTGCTTCATTTCTTGCGCTTCATTCAGTACCCGCAGGGTATGTTGCAGCAGTTTTCGACCTTGTTCTGTGATGGCGAGTCGATAACCTTCGCGATTAAACAGGATAAGATCGAGTTGGGATTCTAACTGTTTGATACTTTGGCTAATGGCGGGTTGGGTTTTATGTAGCTTGTCACTGGCAGCTTTGAGTGAGCCTGCCTCAGCTACGGTTTTAAACATCAGCAGTTGGTCTAAGGTCACAAGTATTACTCGCAAGTTATAAACTATTAGTTTATGAGATATTAGATTTTATTCCATATTTATTTATCTTTTATCGGCTCATAATCGATTCCATTCTTGCTCGTTGTTGTGCATTTATGTCCCAGACTGACGGCAAATATCAGGTTTAATGGGGTGTGTGCGATGCGATTATTCAACTCGATGAAATTGTGGAGCGTTTAGTGCGATTTCAGCGGCAGTTGGTGCTGAATCGCTTCGCATTTTAAGCGTGCATTGAAGTGTTATGTAGAACAGTGAGTTAAGCGAAAAATGCTGAGTTTAAAGCCAGTAGTACAGATATAAGTTAATCAACACGAGAGGGTTATGATGCAAGTTAACGCGAGTCGTATGCCTGTGCTATTTGTGCCCCACGGTGGTGGCCCTATGCCTTTGCTCAATGATGTTAATCATAGGGAGTTGCGTACATTTTTAACTTCAGTAACAGCGCCAATGCCCACTCCGAAGGCGATTGTGTTGATCACTGCCCATTGGGAAGAATCTGTGGTGACTTTGTCGAGTAGCCCAAAGCCAAGTATTTTGTATGACTACTATGGATTTCCACCTGAGGCTTATCAGCTGACATATCCTGCACCCGGTGAGCCAGAATTAGCCGAACAGATTGCGAATATGCTAGCAGATAAGGGCATCGCCGCCCGCTTAGATAGCGAACGCGCATTTGATCACGGTACCTTTGTACCACTTAAGTTGATGTATCCTGAAGCGAATATTCCCGTGGTGCAGATGTCGTTAGTCCACAGCCTCGATCCTAAAATCCATATAGCGATTGGGGAGGCTTTAGCGCCGCTGCGGGACCAAGGGGTGTTGATCGTGGGCTCAGGGATGTCGTTTCACAATATGCGGGCGTTTTTTTCAAGCGATCCCACGGTCCAAAGCCGCAGCGCAGAGTTTGACTATTGGCTGACGCAAACTTTAACGGCAAGTGTTAGTTCTGCCGAGGTAAAAATAGCGTTAACTCATTGGCAATCAGCCCCTGAAGCGCGTTTTAGTCATCCGCGGGAAGAACATTTATTACCGCTACATGTGTGTTTTGGTGCAGGCCATCATGGTTCATCCCATGCCGAACGTAACTTTAATGGTATTTTGTTAAACACGCTGATCTCTGGTTATATCTGGCAATAAATGGGGGGGGATTTCCCTCGTCGATATTAAGCCAAATTGAAGTCGTGCTGCGGCCAATAAAAAAGGTTCGTATCTATCGAAGATATGAACCTTTTTATATTCAGCATTGAGCTGTGGTGTAGCATTAGCTTAGCGGATTTACTCTTATGCGGTAAACACTAAACCCACGCTAAACAAGGTACTGAAAATCATGGTTAACTTAGCTGTGCGGCCGAGTAACGGATTTAAGGCTTCACCAGAAACGGCATAAAAATCGCTACTGAGTTTGCGGGCAATAAGCAGAGATAATCCCGCAAGTAGCACTGGTAAGCCGGGTAAAATACCGAATAAAAAGCCAGCGATGACTAAGCCAAAGGGCAAATAGATTAAGGCTTGATAAAGCACTTTTGCCTGAGCTTCGCCAATACGTACCGCTAGAGTATGTTTGCCCGCTTGGGTGTCGGTACGGATGTCGCGAGTGTTATTCACCAACATAATCGCAGCGTTAAATAAGCCAATCGCACAGCCTAATAACCACGCATTAATAGTCGTATCGCCCGCCTGCAGATAATAACTGCCCACCACTGCCACTAAGCCAAAAAAGACAAATGCCGCTACTTCACCGAGCCCATGGGAGGCGAGGGGATAGGGGCCACCGCTGTAGCCAAGAGCACCTAAAATAGCGGCTGCGGCGAGAATGGCGATGGGCCAGCCTCCGTGCCAAATCAGATACGAACCGACAGCGAGAGCAAGGATAAGACACAATATCATGGCATTACGCACACTATTTGCGGGGATCATACCACTTTGGGTAACGCGAATGGGGCCAATACGTTCAGCAGTATCGATACCATTTTTAAAATCAAAGTAGTCGTTAGCAAGGTTAACGGCAACCTGCAACAATATGGCGCAGAGCATGGAGGTTGCAGCAATTAACCAGCTAAAACTGTTAAGGTGTAAGGCAAGTATATTACCAATTAATAATGGCCCTATTGCCGCAGGAAGCGTGCGCGGTCTTATGGCTAAAATCCAAGGATTCATGGCGTCCAGTCGTTATCTCGAAAATGAAATCGATATTTAATTAGGAGTAGCATAACAATATTTTGCTCGAAAGTGAGCACTATCTAATAAACGCATTTAACAGAGTTTGAATTGGCGCACATATGTTGACTTATATGGAATGATATTTGTCGCCAAGCTCAAAGAAAATCATAAAAGTCTGTGTTGTTATAGCACAAGGGTTAAATAAGCATTTACCTAAGATTTTATTAATTTAGGTAAATTGTTCAATGCACTCATTAGTTTGTAAACATCAAAGATGCCATGTATACCCAAGTGTTATCTAAAGAGAAGCACTTAGGTATCTATATTGATTTTACATAAGGTCCACACTCCAGATAATGTGAATTTGCATTATATCAATAAGGATACGTTCAGATGCGTTTCGATAAGAAAGTGGCACTGATCACCGGAGCGGGTTCAGGACTTGGCCGAGCTTACGCTATTATGCTGGCAGAGCGGGGTGCAAAAGTCGTACTTATCGATCAACCTACAGTTCACTGTGCTGAAGTCAGTACAGATGCTCAATCTGTTACTCACTCCATCAATGACAACTTGAATCAAACATATGATAGTATTATTAAATTAGGTTGTGATTGCCTCCAGTTTGTCCTCGATGTGAGTGACAAAGCGGCTGTAGATCGTATGGTTGATACCGTCGCGAAAAGCTGGCAACGGATTGATATTTTAATTAATAACGCGGGTATTTATGGGGCGTGTGCCTTTGAAAGGATCACACCAGAACAATGGCAGCGACAGTTAGATGTGGATTTAAATGGCAGTTTTTATTTGACTCAAGCGGTATGGCCATTAATGAAATTGCAAAACTATGGCCGTATTGTGATGACCACAGGAGTATCCGGGTTATTTGGTGATTTACATCAAGTCGGATTTAGTGCAGCCAAAATGGCTCTAGTTGGTATGGTTAACAGTCTGTCTATCGAAGGAGAAATGCATAATATTCGAGTGAACAGCCTATGCCCACAGGCGGTCACAGCAATGACAGAAAAACATTTGGCAACAGCAATTCAACCCTTATTTTCCTTCGATACCCTGACCGCCACGACCGCTTTTTTAGTCAGCGAACATGCACCCAACGGCCAGCATATTTTGGCGGGGGCAGGGAGTGTCAGCCATGGCATGTTTGCTGAGTTTTTGCCGATGTATTTTTGTGAAGGATTATGCACACCCCATAAATTGGCTCAATGTTGGCATCAAATTTATCAAGCGTTTCCCGTGAGTTTACATGCTTGTGGTGAGGATAAAGTGCTTTCTTGGTCAAAGCTCAGCGCATTAGAGCGCGATATTAAAATTGATTAGTGCTGAGTGAACAGCATTTTCGTTTTAGCATTATTTACTCAATGCTGGTCAGCCCTAGTAGAACTGAGTTACCCTTTAGTATTAATGGTTAACTATTCTGTAGGTCAGTAGGATCCCATGAGTCAGGTATTAGACGATCTTTTATCATTACTTTCCCTTGAGCAAATTGAAATTGGCCTCTTTCGTGGTCAAAGCCAAGATCTGGGTTTTGGCCATGTGTTTGGCGGCCAAGTGATGGGGCAGGCCTTAAGTGCTGCTAAACAAACGGTTCCAGTTGAACGTAACGTACATTCTTTGCATTCCTATTTTTTACGTGCGGGCGACGAAAAACTGCCGATTGTTTATGAAGTGGAGAATATGCGCGATGGCGGTAGTTTTAGTGCAAGGCGTGTGAGTGCTATCCAAAAAGGACGCCCTATTTTTCATATGACCTGTTCTTTCCAAGAACCTGAAGAAGGCTTTAGTCATCAAGCGATGATGCCACAGGTTCCTGGTCCTGAAGGTTTATTGAATCAACAAGAACTTGCGATGACGATGCGGGATAAAGTTCCGGCTAAAATGCTGGAAAAGTTTATGGCCGATGCACCAATTGAGATGCGATTGGTCAATCCACTGCACCCTTTTGCGCCTAAAGAAACCGAGCCGTACCGTTATGTTTGGATGAGAGCTAATGGCCCTATGCCAAATGATGCCCATATCCATGAATATTTACTTGCCTATGCTTCCGACTTTAACTTTTTAGTGACGGCAGCGCAGCCCCACGGTGTCTCATTTTTAAGTCCAGGTGTACGAATGGCGACGATAGATCATGCTATTTGGTTCCATCGACAAATCAATATGGGTGAATGGTTGCTTTACAGTATCGATAGTCCTAATGCCAGTGGTGGTAGGGGTTATGTTAGAGGGCAATTTTTTAATCAACAGGGCGAGTTAGTGGCTTCTTCTACTCAAGAAGGTCTTATACGTATGGTAAAGGGAAGTTGATATGGTTATGAAAATCAAGTCGTTTGTAATATGTTCACTGATGGCTATCTTGCTTAATGGTTGTGTGACTGTACAGCCTGAACCACCGGTGATTATTAATGGTGCAGCGGGTTATTTAGAGAAAATTCTCTTGCCTCAAGGTTGTGAAATTACTATTGCCATTATTGATCTTAATACACCAGGGGTTGTGATAGCACAAAAGACCTTTAATATTGCCCGCGCCCCCGTGCCATTTAAATTTTCATTACCCGCGAAGTCTATTGATAAACGAATTCAGTACGGTGTTGTTGCCATGATCAAGTATCAAGATCAGGTTATATTCCAAACCTATGACCGTTATCCTGTGATCAATAATGATAAATACACTACTGAAGTGTTGATGAAAGCCGTTATGGCTAACCGATAAAACTGATAAGTGATTAAGCCCTTTTAGATTTGAAAGGGCTTTTTTATTAGCGATTCTTCATCAGAAACTCGACAAAAGCACGGTCGGCTTGACTGACTGGACGCTGTTTTTTCCACGCAATATGCAGATTTAAAAAGACGGGTGGATCGAAGGGTTTAGCTAAAATATCGTCCTTCGGGCTGATCGCCATTTCCAGCACACTGGTGATACCAAAGCCTTGGGATACAATTTGTTTTATCAAGTTAATCAGATTGGTTTCAAAGGCAATATTGGGCTTTTTTCCTAACACTTTTGCCTGTGACAGTATCCATTCACGGTGAAAATAACCTGTCTTAAACATCACTAATTCATGGTCAAAAAAATCGCTCAAGCTAACAGCATTATGTTCTGCTAATGGATGTTCTGTCCCCATTGCAATCACCATTTGTTCACGGATTAACAGTTGACTGTCAAAATCACTCTGTAGATCTTGGGCGGTAATAATCGCAATATCCACTTCTTCTTGCTGTAACATACGTAGTGCATCGCGGGTGCCGCCTTCAAACAGTGACAGTTTTAGCTCGGGGTATTGATGGCGAAAGGCCATTAACCGCGAGGGTAAATAGAAGGAACCGAGCATACCCGGCACTGCAATACGCACTTCACCCGAGGTGAGATTGGCCATTGCATGGATTTGTGCCTCGGCCTGTTTGATTTGCTTTAGGATAAGCGTGGCATGTTGATGGAGTACTAAACCTTCAGCGGTGAGGGCCAGTAGTTTGTCATTTTTATGGCTAGTACGATTGATTAAGGTAACACCTAGGGATTGCTCAAGACGTTTAATACTCTGACTGAGCGCAGGTTGCGCCATATTGAGTTTTTTAGCCGCAGCAGTAAAGCTGCCAGTGTTAGCAAGGGCGTCTAAATGTTTGAGTTGACGTATATCCATCTATTGGCTCACACAGAGTTATTAATGAAATCTATCTATAACAAAAATCAATAATTACGATACTAATTATCTATTATTGTTATGTTATGCCCAGTGCTAACCTTTGTCTATCCTATGAGTGAGATGTGATCGAGGCTAGCGTGCAAGCCGTGTTGGGCACTATGATTGACAATAAACAGCGTGATACCCGATTAATGTGGGCCCTGTGCGTGGCCTCCGTTGTGGTGTATATCAATTTGTATTTAATGCAAGGCATGTTGCCCTTAATTGCCGAACACTTTGCGGTATCCGGCTCTAAGGCGACCTTGATCCTCTCCGTCACTAGTTTTTCTTTAGCGTTTTCATTACTTATCTACGCGGTAATATCTGACCGTATTGGCCGGCATGCTCCTATTGTTGTGAGTTTATGGTTATTAGCGCTTTCAAATCTATTGCTAATTTGGACGCCGGATTTTAATGGTTTACTTTTGGTAAGATTGCTGCAAGGTGTTGTATTGGCTGCTGTTCCTGCTATTGCTATGGCCTATTTTAAAGAGCAGTTATCCCCCAGCACTATGCTTAAAGCCGCGGGCATTTACATTATGGCTAACAGTATTGGTGGTATTGTGGGGCGTTTACTGGGAGGAATGATGTCGCAGTTTTTATCTTGGCAAGCATCAATGTGGTTATTGTTTTTAGTGACCTTAGCCGGGGTGGCGTTGACCAGTTATTTATTACCCTCAGGTGCAGATGCTCAAGCGATGTCCCAAGTCCATAAGCCTGAGCGCCTGTCCAAACGTGCACGTTTAATGCAAGACTTTCATGGTTTTAGCTATCATTTAACCGATCCTCAAATGCGTTTAGTCTACGCTATTGGTGGTCTCACTTTTATGATGATGGTCAATCAGTTTAGTTTTATCCAGTTACATTTGATGGCACCACCCTATGAATGGAGCCGTTTTCAAGCAACCTTGATTTTTCTGTGTTATTCCAGTGGGACTGTCGCGTCATATTTTACCGCAAAATGGTTGGCAAAATTTGGTCAACACAAGCTATATCAATGGTCTTGGGGGTTGATGTTATTGGGCAGTTTACTGACCTTGTTTGATACGACGTTGACGATTTGTGCGGGGTTTTTAATGACGGCCTGTGGGTTCTTTCTGACTCACAGTTGTTGCAATTCCTTTGTAGCAATGCGTGCAAGCCGCGATCGCGCTAAGGCTACCTCACTCTATTTATGTTGTTATTATTTGGGCGCTGCGATGGGTGGCCCATATTTAATGCTGTTTTGGCATGAGGCAATGTGGCGTGGTGTGGTAATGGGATCTTTGACTCTATTAGCCTTGATTGCTTTAGCGATTACGCGTTTGCATTATCATCAGACACATATTAACAGGGTGTTAGTTTAATGATGTCGCTGAGATTGCGTTTGCTGCAGGAGCGATAAGCCGTTGCAATACTAAACGAATGTCGTCCAAAGGCTCGTATGATGCGGCGCTAGTTTTGTAATACGAGCCTTTTTCTCTTGGGAGAATGGCGATGATTATCCCACAGTGTCAGTGGTGATTTCTGGTTCAAGTGAGTGTTTATCGTTGTGGGAGGCGATACTCGACACTAAACGCAGATTTATTCCAAGAGCGGCCATTTGCTTTTGCTCTCGCTGTAAGTCTTTCATAAAAAGGCTTATTTTTCGTTTATGGCTGGGTAGCACTAACATAACGCCATCTGGAATAACTTGAATTTGCTCCAAAATCAATGATTTGGCGATACGGCCAAGATTGAGCAGAACAGCAAGGCGTAATAGACAGAGTAAGCGAATGAGCGTCAATTTATGATTTGGCTCTAATTCAGCAAGCATTAACTCATAGGGTTTTTTACGATGGTTGACAATCAGTCGCGCTAGATCTTGCTGTAATGCCTCACTAAACCCTGGCATATCGCTATTACTGATGATGTAGGCGCCGTGTTTATGCAATGCCCTTGAATTTATGTGTAAACCTATCTCATGTAAGGTGGCGGCATAGGCGAGTAATCGAGCATGGGGCCTTAATTGCCATTCATCGGCAACCTGTTCAAACAATGCCATCGCAGTATCTCGTACCTTAATCGCGTGGGGCATATCGATATGGTAAAGCTGGGCAATGCTATCCACAGTGCGGTGGCGTATATCTTGATATTGGCCAATTTTAGCTAACTCATATAACACGCCTTCTCGCAGCGCCCCAGGGCTAAACTCCAACTTTTCAACGGGTAAGCGTCTAAAAAAACTAATTAAAATAGCAAGACCAGCGGAGATTAACGGTGTGCGTTTGTTATCCACATGGGTGAATTGGACATGATCAATGTGCCCAAATCTGATTAATTTCAACTTGAGTTGTTTCAGCCGCGTTAAGGTAATGACTTCATCACCGTGATCTTCTTGAACGGCTTCACATATGGCTTTGACGGTTCCCGAACTGCCTAGCACTAAGTCCCAATGACCGCTGAAGTATTCTTTTGATAAGGAAGCAAACTGCTTATCTGCAGCACTTTGTGCGGCGCGAAAGGAGGCTGGTGTAATATGTCCATTTGGGAAGAAGCGTTCGTTGAAACTGACACAGCCACAGCGCAAGCTGGATAAATGGGTGGGAGTATTTTTCTGTCCAAGCACGACCTCGGTAGAGCCACCACCAATATCGATAACGAGATTACGTTTTCCCAATACTTGGCTTTGGGCAATACCGTTATAAATTAAGCGCGCTTCCTCATGGCCAGAAATGACTTCCACTGGATAGGGCAAAATGGCAAGCGCTGCTTCAATAAACTGCTCACGATTTTTAGCCACCCTAAGGGTATGAGTTGCCACTAAACGCACTTGTGCTTGGTCAAGGTTTGAAAAGCGTTGATTAAAATCACGCAGGCAATTAAGGCCTCGTTCCATCGCCTCTTGGCTTAACATATTTTGTGTATCTAACCCAGTAGCTAGCTGAACTTGTTGTTTTTCTTTGTGTAATATCTGCAAACTGCCATCTTGCTCACGGGCAATAACAAGGTGAAAACTATTTGATCCCATGTCGATGGCGACAAAGTGTCGCGGTTGTGAATGTGTGGCAACCAATCGGATTATCCTTAGGCAATCGAGATGATAATAAAGCCAGTGATTAACTGGCTTTGGCCTGTAATTCTGGTTTTTTCTCTAGGGTAAACTCCCCGGAAGAAGTCGTTTGTGATGCTTCCATCAGGGCGTTAAATTCCTGTTGTTGTCGCTTCTCATAATTAATCAGATATTGATAAATGGCAATTTGAGAACGCACTTTACGTTTATTGCCGCGGTTTCGATAAGGATTACTTTGCTCCTTATTGATTATTCGGGCCTTAGTGTTGTCATTAAACTGTAAAGATAAAATATCCATCACCATTTGTTTTAGGCGCAGATCATAAATAGGTACACTGACTTCAACACGGTTATCAATATTACGGCTCATCCAGTCGGCCGAGCAGATAAAGAGCTTATTTTCGCCCCCCGCATGGAACAACATTACGCGGGAATGCTCGAGGAATCTATCCACAATACTGTAAACCTCGATATTGTCGCTGATGCCTGGTATTTGCGGGATCAGCGAGCACATTCCGCGGATTAACAACTTAATTTTTACGCCTGCAGCAGAGGCTTCATAGAGTTTTTGCACTAACGCATCATCGAGTAAGTTATTTAATTTTAAGGTAATAGCCGCCTTAATGTGACTCTGTGCGTTGACGATTTCTTTATCGATTAAGTAGGTGAGCTTTTGTCGTGCATCGTAGGGCGACACGATCAAATGTTGGAAGTTATCTCGGCGATATGGGTGTTCAATCAAGTCAAATACCTGTTCAACTTCACGGGCAATTTCTTGGTTTGCAGTAAACAATGATAAGTCAGTGTAGACCCGCGCTGTGCCTTCGTTAAAGTTGCCAGATCCCACGTGACAGTAGAGTTTGATTTCTCCTTGTTCTTCGCGACCAATTAAACAAAGCTTGGAATGCACTTTTAAACTGGTGATCCCGTGGTGCACTTTTACGCCTGCTTCGGCCAAAATACGAGTCCACTCGATATTGGATTGCTCATCGAACCTTGCCCTAAGTTCAATCACGGCGGTAACTTGTTTGCCATTTTTAACCGCATCGATTAGTGACTGCATCACGTGGGATTTTTTTGCCACTCGATATAAATTAATGCGGATAAAACGTACTGCAGGATCGTAAGCGGCTTGGCGCACCATTTCGGTAAAGTGGGAAAACTTATGGTACGGGTAGTTGAGCATAATATCGCCCATTTTTATCGCATCAAAACTGTTGGCGCAGCGGCCAAATCCTGCGCTGTTGAGCGCGGGGAGTTTTTCGTTTTCGAGGTAATCACGGCTAGGATTCGGAAAACCGATAAAGTCTTTAAAACTGTGGTAACGCCCGCCGGGAATTAGGCATTCGGTTGAACTGATATTTAGATTCTCTTTGAGCATGACTAACATATGTTCGGGCATTTCTTTGTCATATACCAAGCGCACGGGTTCAGCCGTAAGGCGTTTTTTTAAGCCCTTAGTCATTTTTTCAAGCTGAGTTTGCTCTAACTCGTCTGTGATATCAAAATCAGCATCACGGGTAAGTTTCATTGAATAAACTTCAATCGCATCGTATTCGAAGAAGGGGCCAAAAAGTTCATCTACGCAGTGACGGATAATGTTATCGAGTAAAATAAGATACTTTTTCGCTTTACTTTTTTCCGCGGGAAGCTCGAGAAACCGTGGTACATTTTTTGTCGGCACTTCTACTAGGGCATACTGACGGCGGGCTTTGGTGTATAAGCACACACACAGATAGGTTGAATCATCATTGATATGTTTCACCAGATCGCGGTTATTACTGACGATCAGCGGGGCAATATGGCGTTTAAAATGGTCTCTAAAATGTTTTTTAAGCCAATTACTGTGAAACTCACTGAGTTGTTTCTCATTGATTAACAAAATATTACGACGAACGAGTTCTCGCATTAAATCCGTATAAATACTATCGAATCGTTCCTGTAATGCCATCACCTTAGATTGGATTTTGGCCATTAAATGGCGACTATTACTGCGGCCTTCCTGTAAGGCTGAAAGTAAAATAGATCGCCTAACAGCAGCAACGCGCACGCGGAAAAATTCATCCATATTATTGGAAAATATCCCCAAAAAACGTACCCGTTCAACAAGGGGGACGTTAGGATCGCAAGCCTCTTGCAATACCCGCTCATTAAATGATAACCAGGAGAGTTCTTTATCAATCGATAATTTATCGGTATTCGGGGACACTGCACAGCTCCTTTAAGCAAGCGTCATGGCGCACTATACAATAGCATTCATCCACCGTTGTGCAATCAGATTTACGGCTGACAAGTGAAGGAATTTCAATGATAAATATTGTACAAGCGCCAAAATCGGTCGGGAATTTATCTTGGCTAAAGATACGAGGGAAATATGTCAGATTGATGACGAGTATGACAGAAATATGACCTTAATATGAAAGCCACTTGATTTGCTTTAGAGCCATCGCTTTGGGTTATTTTGATGAGACTCCATCGCTTTGTGGTATCAACGCAATAATGGGCTTTGGCATTCGCTCATTGGTATACCTTGAATGAAAGCGCACTAAGTACTCATTAATGGGGGGCTCGTGTCGGTATATAAGCTAACTTCTTTGGGATCGACACAAACTATGTTACCTTGCTCGGCTTTTTTATCGCGGGAGTGAAAGGTATGTTTGTCGGATTTGATTATGGGAGTGCCAACTGCGCCGTCGGCATTATGCTAGGCGAGAATGTCCAGTTGTTATCTTTATCAGAGCAGTCAGCGTATTTACCTTCTACGCTCTATGCGATGGATAGAGAGCTTATCGCTGAGGCGGTGTATCGTGGGCTTCCTATTGAATTTAAAGCTGATTATGCAAAAAAACGTGCGGCTCAATTAAGTCGGGCACGTTTAGTGCGCCATGAATTAGATCTTGATACCGATACCCAAGCTGTGTTTGTTGGAGAGCAGGCGATAAGCGCCTATTTAGAGATGCCAGAGGAAGGATTTTATGTCCGTTCGCCAAAATCATTTTTAGGAGCCTCGGGATTAAGGATTGAGCAAATTGCGTTGTTTGAGGATATTGTCACCTTGATGATGCAGCATATTAAAACCCGTGCAGAAGCTGTGTTAATTGAAAAAGGATTAGCTCAAGAGGGCGATGAGTCAATCATTACCCATGCGGTGATAGGTCGTCCTGTAAACTTCCAAGGTATCGGTGGTGAGGAAAGTAATAGACAGGCTGAGGCGATTCTAACTTTAGCGGCAAAACGCGCGGGGTTTATCGATGTGGCCTTTCTCTTTGAACCACTGGCTGCGGGTATGGATTATGAAGCGAGCCTTATCGACAACCAAACCGTGCTGGTGGTTGACGTTGGCGGCGGTACAACGGATTGTTCAGTCGTTAAGATGGGGCCAGCCCATAAAGCGAACCTCGATCGCGCAGCGGATTGTCTTGGTCACAGTGGTCAGCGTATTGGTGGTAACGATCTTGATATCGCCCTTGCCATGCATGCGTTTATGCCGCATTTTGGACTAGGTTCGTTAATGCTTAATGGTAAGCCTATGCCAAGTAACCCATTTTGGAATGCGGTTGCGGTAAATGATATCAGTGCCCAACGTGAATTTAGCACCTTAAGTAGCCGCAAATTGATCGACGAATTAATTAAAGATGCCGAGCAGCCCCATTTACTGCATCGCTTATTAAAAGTGCAGCAACAGCAGTTAAGCTATCAGTTAGTTCGCCAAGCGGAGCGTGCTAAAATTGGACTGTCGGACACCGAGCATACTGATATTAATCTGGATTTTGTCGATGCGGCATTACAGGTTGGGGTCAGTCGTAAATTGTTTGAAAATGCCATCGAACCCTCATTAACGAAAGTGGAAGCCCTGATGCACCAAGCGCTTGCGCAAGCCGCAAAAACCTTGGTAGCAACAAATGTCGCAGTAGACGGTCCAGATCCAGAGGATTTATCCGCTGAAGCTGAATGTAAACCCGATGTGATTTACGTGACGGGCGGGACAGCACGAAGTCCTGCCATTTATGCGAAAATTGCTGGCATTTATCCCGATATTCCCGTGGTGGTCGGCGATCACTTTGGCTCTGTGACAGCAGGACTTACTCGCTGGGCGCAAAAGCTATTTGCTAAGCACTAACCTATAAGCAATAACATAAAAGGATGTATAAATGAAAACTCTGTTGAAGTGTGCGTTTGTGGCCACTGTGGGTCTATTGCTCGCGGGTTGTGGTGACGATGTGGGTAAGGTGAGCCTTGGGCTTTTCACCACAAAGGATGTGATTATCGATGCTAAGCAGGATCCTAAAATCCCGGGTGTTACCTGTCATATTAGTCGTATCGAAGCCAATTTAGATTTTGCCGATCCATCAGATATGAGCATTAGTTGCCGCCAGACTGGGCCTATTACTCGTGCCGATCTTGCTAACATTGATATGGGAAAACACGGCGAAGTGATTTTCACTGAGTCCTTGAGTATTTTATTTAAATCATTAAAAGTGCGCAGAATTTACGATGCGCAAAACCAGACATTGCTGTATTTATCTTATTCAACAAAAGAGACTAACGGCAGCCATAAGCATGCGCTCTCAACTGTGCCGCTTTATGGTTCACAGGCTTGGGTTGACCCTGTACTAAATGTAGGCACTAAAGCTAATTAATTGCAGCAAAGTGAATAGCTTAGATCTTCTGTTGCATAAGCATAAAAAGGGGCGGAATTTTCATTCCGCCCCTTTTGTTTTATGCCGCTAGCATCGAGCGCCTAAGCGACATAGTTACTTCGCTTTAGCTGTCATAACGGCGTTAAAGCGTTCAAATCCAGCACTGAGATCGGCGATTAAATCGGCGGGATCTTCTAAACCAATATGCAAACGGATTAAGGGTTTACTCGGATCCCATTTCGTTGCCGAGCGGATCCTGTCAATACCGAAAATCCCTAAAATTAGACTCTCGTAGCCCCCCCAAGAAAAGCCCATTTTAAAGTGGCTCATATTTTCCACCAGCGCGGTGACCGCATCGGCATCACCTCGCTTTAATACAAAGGAAAACAAACCGTTTGAGGCACTAAAGTCGCGTTTAAAGAACTCATGCCCAGGGCATGTGTCAAACGCGGGGTGACGCAGATGATCCACTTCTGGGCGGGTTTTCAACCAATTAGCGACTTGCATTGCATTTTTTTCATGCTGCGCCATACGCACGCCTAAGGTGCGCAGGCCGCGCGCGGCAAGGTATACATCATCTGGCGAGGTAGTTTGCCCCATCAAATAGCTGTGTTCACGCAGTTGCGGCCAGTATTTTTCGTTAGCGGTGGCGGTGCCTATCATCACATCCGAGTGACCGACAATATATTTAGTGGCCGCTTGAATGGAAATATCGACTCCCATTTCGAAAGGTTTGCTGTTGATGGGCGAGGCCCAAGTGTTGTCTAGTATAGTGACAAGCCCATGTTCGTGGGCGATACGGCACAAAGTTGGCACATCTTGCACTTCCATGGTGATAGAGCCCGGAGACTCTAAAAACAGCACCTTAGTATTGGGACGAATAAGGTCGCTAATGCCCGCGCCAATCAAGGGATCGTAGTAAGTGGTTTCAATACCAAAGCCCGCGAGAATATGCGTACACAGATCCCGCGTGGGTTCATACACGCTATCGACCATCAACAAATGATCGCCCGTTTTTAAAAATGACAGTAGTGCGGCACTGATCGCTGCCGCGCCTGAAGGGTAGAGCGCAGTACCGACCCCGCCTTCTAATTGGGCAATCGCAGCTTGAAAGGCAAAATGGGTTGGGGTGCCACGGCGGCCGTAAAACATCTCGCCATTGGTTTTATTTTTTGCGGCGTGGCGCATGTCTTCCATGGTATCGAAGACGATAGTCGAAGCGCGAAATACGGGTGGATTAATCACACCTTTGGTCCATTTTTTGTCTCGACCTAAGCTGACGATTTGGGTGGCTTGACGATGTTTGTCTGTCATAGAAGCATTACCTTGGCATGTAGGTTGGATCAGTAGGCTGAATAAGTAGGTTGGGCAAATTTTTACTCATCCCTTGTTATGGCGGTCATCTTAGCATTTACTCTGGCAAATGGCAGAGACGAAGTGATGAGTTTGGCTCATGTTCTTCGCCTCTGTGCCATTTGTCGATAGATTCTGCATTATAAGGAGGACTCACTTTGACCAAGGGGCTACTTAATTTGTTAATTTAATGGCAGTGTGACTAGGATATCCACACCATCGTGTTCGCTACGGTTACGGGCGAGAATTTTGCCTTGATGGAACTCAGCGACTAGCCGCGCAATATATAAGCCTAAGCCGAGGTGCGGTTTATCTTGAGCCTGATTGATCCGCACTGACACCATAGAATCGAAAATCTGCTCCGACATATCAATTGGGAGTTCAGGCCCTAAGTTACTGATCAGTAATGTGGCTTGTTTACCTACTTGGGTGAGCGTCACTTCAATGGCGCTATCCTTGTGACAAAACTCAATCGCGTTGGCGATAAGCTTATCCATTAACTGAGCGATATATTCGGGTACGCCTTGCATCATCAGCGGCTGTTCTGGCACTTTTACGCTAAATCGTTGTTCAGGATAAGTGATTTGATACCCCTGCATACAACCGCTGATCACTTGAGACAGTGGAAACTTAGTGATATCAGCCTGCAATAAACTTTGCTCTAGGCGCGTTGCTTCGCTCATATTATTGAGCATCATGCTTAAGCGGCTCACGCCTTCCTGCGCGCGGTCGACATATTTTTGCGCATCTTGATCTAAGGTTTGCAGGTTTAAATGCTCAAGGGACGATCGCACTACGGCGACGGGGGTACGGAGTTCGTGGGAGAGGCGCGACGACATATTTTCCAAATAATGGGTGTATTGGCCTAGGCGTCCGACGATACTCGAAAAACTACGCGAAAGATCGCCAATTTCATCCCGAGCCTTTGACGGTTTAAGGTTATTGCGCACTCGACCTTGGCTGTCGATGGCATTTTCTGCCTCATCCCGCAGTTTGCGAATTCGGTTTGAAATACTCGAAGCAAAGAAGAACAGCGCCAGTGTGCCCATGCTCATAATGGTCAAGATCACGTTAAAGAGTTTTTCCAAGGCACGGTTACGTAGAGTACGAATACCGTGGGTGGTTTCTTCGGCAACGACGGCGCCCATCACATTGTTATCAATCCAGATAGGGCTCGCAGCGGCGAGTACTACCGCTTTGTTATCTGGGGTTAAGCGCCAAGTCGAACTTTGCTGACCCGAGAGCGCTTTTTGGATATGGCTGCCATCAAGTTCAGTAGAATCCTGCAGCGAATCAATAAAATCCTTGGGTGGTTTTGTCAGAATTTTGTAATACAGGGGATGCAGATAATCCCGTTTAAAGCTTCCCCAGAGTGAGCCTGGTGTTTCATCTTCTAAGGTGCGGGTCCAGACACTGCTATTCGCGCGCAGATCTCCGGATTTCGCTAATACCCGCCCATGTTTGTCTACCACCCATACTCTTGAGCTATAGTGACTCATCCCTTTGATAATACTTTCAATTTCTGGTGATGGAACTAATACAGTGCCGAGTTTATCGACGGTGTCCAAGGCGGATGTACCCACAATTGCGGTGATGTCGCGATATTTACTGTCATTCACATCGGCAATGGCAAAGCCGAGTTTGCTACCGACCATATTAAGGGGAATACGCAGCTCAATATTGTAGCCCACATCGGTTGTTGCCCATTGTCCTTGGATACGCACTTCCGGGGTGACAGGCACCGTCAGCTTAGGATTAGCGGGTAATTCGAAGGCGCTGATCCAGCCTGGCTGAGTGGTGGCAACAATATAGCGTTTGAATTTATTGTCGGGTGACAATGTGGCGATGGATAAGTGATCATTTCTATCGACACTGAGGGCATTTTTGCCGCGAAACACCACATTAGGGTCAACTACTTGGAAAAAGGCGTACAGGTAACCATCATATTGGCCGACCATATGGGTAAAACTTAAGGTTAAGGGCGTGGTTGGATCGGCGCGCATGATTTGATTCGCCTCTCCGTATTGGATAAATCTGTGCTGATATTCCTGCCACTCGTTAAGTTTTCCATCGAGTAATATTGCTCCCGCCAGTGGATAGGCGTAGAGATCGCGACTTTTTTCCACTTGCTTTAAAAAGCTCGCTTGGCCATCAAACAGCTTTGGGCGCTCGTGCAGCGCAGTTGCAAGCGCCTGTGTGGTTCCTTCTAAAGTACGTTCTTGACCATGGCGTAAGTACTTTTCCATCTCCCAAACATATTGATACCCAAGCCAAGGTAGGCAGAGTAAAAATAGGCTAAGGCCAATGACTTTTGTGCGTAAGCCGAAGGGAAAACGTGTCATAGGTTATACATCAAAGCAGATCCCATCATTACTTAGGCTAGGCTGTCCCAGCGGTAGCCCATGCCATAAACCGTATCGATACAATCAAATTCAGGAGCAGAGGCGATAAATTTTTTCCGGATCCGTTTCACATGGGAAGTGATAGTGCTGTCATCAACAAAGATTTTTGCCTCTTGCATTAATTCGTGACGGCTACGGACATGGCCAGGGTGTTTTGCTAACGCATGTACCATCCAAAACTCGGTTACGGTCAGTTCGATAGGATGCTGGTTCCAATAGACCTGCATGCGATTAGCATCGATGGTTAAGGGACCTCGTTCGAGTAGGTTTTCCTGTGGCGTTTGACTGGCTGCGAGTTCAGAGCGGCGAAATAATGCGGCTAAGCGTGCGGTCAAATGTGGAAAACTCACCTCTTTACTTAGGTAATCGTCGGCACCTAAGCGCAGGCCGCACACGGTATCAAAATCGCTGTCGCGGGCGGTTAAAAAGATAATCGGCAAGGTGTTCGACATCGCGCGGAGGGATTGACACAACATAAAGCCACCATCGATCTCATTGCCTAAGCCAATGTCGATAATCGCTAAATCGGGTAATCGCGTATTAAAGGCTAACATAGCCGATGGCCTGTCGGCATAAGTTTGTACGCTATAACCGTGTTGTTGCAACACATCCTTGTAATTTTCTCGAATGGCGGCTTCATCTTCCACTATGGCGATACGCTTCATAGAGCCATATTCCTATTGACTTGGGGGATTAAGTTTTCGTGACTATACAGGATTTTACCTGAGAAAAAAGTGCCTAAATGCAATTGCCATTTTGTTGCCACAATTGATAGTTGCATTGCCATTTTCCATCCCTGCTCGTGCCATTCTAACTGTGTTTAATAGCCCCATTCAGTTTTGCACCCCGCATGTTGAGTTGTGGGTATCGATGCGAGTGCAAGCTCAACTAAAGATTAAGTAGAACCAATATCCATACTTACAAGAAGGAAGCCTTTGTGATGGTCACAGGGAAAAGGATAAAAGAAGTCGTTGAAGCAGTCCTGATGGTTGTTGTCAGCATTGCTATTTTTTTGGGGTTACCATTTGCAGTCCTAGCATCGCCAAATACAGCAGTAACCTTATTTGGGTAACAAGATGCAACTCCTGCATTGGAAGTACACATTCCGCAGCAGCAACAAACATTAGATTACGATGATATTACTCAGGGGATGCTGTTGTATTTCATGCCAAATGGTGCCTTATTGCCTTCTTTACCCCTCGATACACAGGTGTCGATGCAAGTGTCGGGCTTAAATAATCGCGTTAGCGTGAAGCAGATTTTTACTAATAACACCGAATTTGTGTTAAACGGCCAGTATTTGTTTCCTTTACCAAACGAGGCCGCAGTCGATTCGCTACGTATGCACATAGGTCAGCGGGTAATAGAAGGGCAAATTCATCCCAAAGCTGAGGCTAAGCAGATCTTTCAACAGGCAAAAGCTGAGGGGAAACGCGCCAGTCTTGTCAGCCAAGAACGCCCCAATATGTTTACGACTGACGTGGCAAACCTTGCGCCAAATGAACAATTAGTTGTCGAAATTAGTTACCAGGAAAACATCAAATATGAGGATGGCCTATTTAGTTTGCGCTTTCCTCTGGTAGTGGCGCCGCGCTATATACCAGGTTTCATCCACGATAAGGCTTCTGCCAATGACAATGCGGCTAACTCGCGTGTCACCAGTAGCGAAGTTTTTGATGCTGAACGTATCGTTGCGCCATTAAGAAGAGCCAATAGCAAACAAGATCCTGTGCTTAACGCCAATATTGAGGTGCGTCTTGCTAAGGGCGTTGATAAATCAACCATTGCAAGTCCTTACCATCAGATCAAGCTGGATGAGCCGCATCACGGCATCATCAATGTATCACTTACCAATAGCGTGGTCGCAAATCGTGATTTTGTGCTGCAATGGCGTGCTAAACAAGGCATGAGCCCAATGGCTTTAGTCTTTAATCAGCAGGGCAAAACCCATGGCGATGGTGCTTCTGAAGATAACGTCTCTGAAAACCGCCAATCAGATGATCACTACAGTCTTGTGATGGTGTTACCACCCAAGACTGATGAACACGCGTTGTCCACATTACCCCGTGAATTAATTCTAGTAATTGACACCTCTGGCTCCATGGCGGGGGATTCGATAGTACAGGCCAAAAGTGCGCTTCTCTATGCGCTTAATGGATTAAAGGCTGAAGACAGTTTTAATATTATTGAGTTTAATTCTGAATTGACGCAATTATCGCCAACATCATTGCCAGCAAACCAAACACATCTTGCCCGTGCAAGGCAATTTATTCATCGATTACAGGCTGATGGTGGCACAGAGATGGCGTTAGCACTGAATGCTGCCTTGCCTCGGGGTATAAACCGCTTGTCGGAATCATCTCAATCCTTGCGTCAGGTGATTTTTATGACTGACGGTTCGGTGGGTAATGAGCAAGCCTTATTTGATCTGATCCGTTATCAAATAGGTGAGAGTCGCTTGTTTACTGTGGGTATTGGCTCTGCGCCTAATTCGCATTTTATGCAAAGAGCTGCAGAACTAGGTCGAGGTACTTTTACCTATATAGGTAATGTGGATGAGGTTGAGCAGAAGATAAGCCTGCTGCTAAGTAAAATCCAGTATCCAGTATTAACCGATATTAACGTGCGCTTTGACGATGGCGGGGTGCCTGATTATTGGCCATCACCCATCCCAGATTTGTACCGTGGTGAGCCTGTTGTTGTCAGCCTAAAACGCAGTGAGCGTGAGCCGCAGGAACTTGTGATTTCTGGTCGTCAGGGCCATAAAAACTGGCAACAGTCACTTTCGCTTAAAGATAGCCATGGTGGAGCCATTACCGAACCCGATGCAGGTTTAGATTTACTCTGGGCTAGAAAGCAAATTGCAGCACTGGAACTCAGTAAAAATGGCGCAAATGATGACAAAGTAAAGCAGCAGGTAACTGCATTATCAATGAATTACCACTTAGTCAGCCCTTACACCAGTTTAGTGGCGGTAGATTTAACGCCTATTGATTCCAGCGCCATGACGCGTGATGCCGTTGTACGCCAACACTTACCCTTAGGTTGGAAACCCTTTGGTGTATTACCACAAACGGCCACATCGAGTCGTTTCGATATGCTACTTGGTGCTGTCACTTTGATATTAGCATTGCTGTTAGCAGGCTCAATGCTGCGTCAACGCCGCAAAGAGAGAGCTGTCATTCTCGCTATCCCCTACAAACAAACATTATGAGCATTTAACCTTATGAGTAGACAGCAGACACGGCGAATTTTGCTAGTGGGATTGTTATTGCTCGGCGGTACATTGTTAGGAAAAGGACTCTATATGCAAGCTAAAGCACATTTCGCACAATATTTGATAGAACAAGCATGGACTAAGACTCTGGCCGATGGACAATCCCACAAACCTTGGTCATGGGCCGATACCTATCCTGTTGCTAAATTGTCTATTTATCAAAACCATAAATTGACACATTTTGATGAGATTGCCGCAAACGATAGCTTATATGTGCTTGCGGGAGCGTCGGGACGTAACCTTGCGTTTGGCCCAAGTTTAGTGTTATCCAGTGCGTCAGCAGGCCAAGTAGGGAATACGGTTATTGCAGGGCATAGGGACACGCATTTTGCGATATTAAATGGGATGAGTGTTGGACGAAAAATATCCCTACAAACGGCTTCGGGAAAAGACATTCTTTACCAAGTAGTGGCAACGCAGGTTGTGCACGAGTCACAAACGGAGTTTATGGCACCTTCAGAAGATGAAAGGCTCACCCTTATTACATGTTACCCTTTTAATGACATTCAAGGCGGAGCCGAACTACGATTTGTGGTACAAGCCGTGCCCGTTTTATCCTCGTAAATCACCTCGTTTCAGCTAAGGCGTGATGATGTTTCAAGTGCTAAAGCCATCTGAAATATCAACACGCCTAGTTACTTATTGGCATCACCCGATTACGGCCGAGTCGTTTGGCTTCATAGAGTAACTTATCCGCCTTTTCAATCAGTTGAAGCCCTGTTTGTTTTTCTTGCCATTGCGCGACACCAAAAGAGGCACTGATATTATCGATGCGTTCATCTTTACGTCTGTCTTTTAAGCTGAGCTTTTCAAGCCCTCTGCGCATGGCTTCAGCCAATTGACGGGCAATGCGTAATTGGCTCTTAGGCACGAGAATGGCGAACTCTTCACCGCCAAAGCGGTACAGTTTAATTCCATCACGGCAGGATTCTTGTAAGCGCTTAGCAACAGCACGCAATACCTGATCGCCCATTTGGTGACCATAGGAGTCGTTAAACACTTTAAAGTGATCGATATCGACCAAAATGACGCAAGTCCCTTCGGGAGCTTGGGTTAGCATACCGCTGAAGTCGGCATCAAATGCGCGGCGGTTAAGGCACCCTGTGAGCGCATCGTAAAGTACATCTTTTTCCGTTTGTTCGAGTTTTTTCTTAAGGGCATCGATTTCCGTTTGTGCCTTTTGTAATTGTCCGGTGAAAAATTCAGTGCTAGAACGAATATTGTCGGATTCTTTTACTAAACTCCGCACTAAATCGAGTACTTGCTCGACACTAAAACCTTCATCTTCAATACGATGGAGTTTCTCAAAATTGCTCTCAATACGGGATTGAAACTCATGGGTATCAAGATTGGTGTCTTTGAGCGATTGCGAAAGCTCAGTCACCATGGCATCTAAATTTTGGCGCATTTCTCGTACGTCCAATTCGACGGGATCGGCCACATATTGGCGGTAGAGCAACTCACTACTCACAGGCGGACAAGTATTGTATTGCGCGATAACAGTATCAAGCTGCTCATTTAATGCTGAATTTTGCTCCCCGACATAGGTGTACCAGAGTGCATAATTCACTGGTGTCGTGGGAATTTTATGTTTTAGCATTAGCGGAACGGCTTTTTTTAAATTTAATGCGGCGGTTTGTAATAATTCTCGTGACATGCAGTGACCTTAATCAATAAAAACGACCAATAAGAGCGGTGGACTGAGTCGTTAGCGCCATTTATCGCTGATGTTAAACAGCATGCCACCGATGTAAAACATATCCCAAGAGATCCATCACAAGCTGTGATGTATATGATAAAGTTTATCCGCAAAATTAAATAATGATAATAACTTGGGAGAAAGTCGTGAAAAATTTCATCCTAGTCAGTGTTCTTAGCGCCTTGCTAACTGTACCCGCTGACGCAGCCACATCCTTTACCGATAGCCTAGATCTGACCCAGTACCGTAATGATGTGAAAACCCTCGCCAGTGATGCCTTTGGTGGACGGGCACCTTTATCTGAAGGTGAACAATTAACTTTAGATTATCTTGAAAAAGCCTTTAAAGAGATGGGGCTTAAACCCGCGTTTGGTGACAGTTATTTACAAGCCGTGCCTTTAGCTAAAATTAGCGCGGATCAAAATATGCAGCTTGATATTGGTGGCCTTAAATTGGCCAATGGCAGTGAATTTACCGCCAGAACCCAAAGGATTGCCGAAAAAGTCAGCTTAAAGAATAGTGATGTTGTGTTTGTGGGTTATGGCATTAACGCCCCTGAATACGGTTGGAACGATTATCAAGGCCTCGATGTAAAAGGCAAAACAGTGATCGTATTAGTCAATGATCCTGGTTTTGCTACCCAAGATCCAAACGTATTCAAAGGCAATGCGATGACCTATTACGGTCGCTGGACCTACAAATACGAAGAAGCGGCGCGCCAAGGGGCTGAGGCCGTGTTTATTGTGCACGAAACCGCACCAGCAGCTTACGGGTGGGGTGTTGTACAAAACTCCAATACGGGCACTAAGTTTACCTTGGTCGACGCTAATAATAACCAAGAGCAAGTAGGTGTTATGGGTTGGGTGCAACATGATGTTGCCCAGAAAATCTTTGCCAAGGCGGGAATGGATTTTGATACCTTAAAACAGCAAGCGGCAAAACCCAATTTTAAAGCGTTGCCGCTTAAACTGCGGGCGACATTGACTTTAAATAATACTATCGAGCGGGCTGAGTCCCATAATGTGGCCGCGTTATTACCAGGAAAAACTCGGCCTGATGAAGTGGTGATGATGCATGCTCACTGGGATCATTTAGGTACTATCATTGAAAATGGTAAGCCAGAAATCCTCAATGGTGCGGTTGATAATGCTAGTGGTGTTGCTGGGGTCTTGGCTCTTGCTCGGTATTTTAAGCAACAAGCCGAAATCGCCCCCTTGGAGCGTTCGATTATTTTCAGTGCTTTTACCGCGGAAGAAACGGGTTTGATTGGTGCACAGCATTTTGCGCAACATCCGAGTGTCCCCACTAAAGACATCGTCGCATTCCTTAATATCGATGGAATGAACGTGGGACAGAGTGTTGATTATATTCTACGTTATGGTGACGGCGTTTCTGAGTTGGAGCAATATTTGGATAAAGCGGCCAAAGCCCAAGGTCGTCTAGTCAAAGCGGATCCTAGGCCACAAAATGGACTCATGTTTCGCTCTGACCATTTTGCACTAGCACAACAAGGGGTTCCTGGATTGTTATTTATGAGCCTTGGGGATACCGATCCCGATTATATTGCCCATAAATACCACCAAGGTGCGGATGATTACGATCCTAATTGGTCATTAGCTGGGGTAAGCCAAGATTTAGAGCTAATGGCGCAGATGTTAACAATGTTGGCGAATAGTCGTGATTGGCCCCGTTGGATAGAGTCGTCTGATTTTAAAGCTAAGCGCGAACAGGATGGCCGTAACTAATCGTTACTTCTACAGATTGAGAAGGGCGCATATGGCGCTCTTCTTTGAAATTACCCTTTAAAAGGTATAGCTCACTGAAAGCATCGGGCCTATAAAACTGTAATCAATATTGTAATCAGCAATTTTTGTGTCTTTACTGTCTGATTTTTGGGCAATATCGACGTCTACTTTATAGTAGTTGTAGGCCACACTCATACGCCAATTGGCCGTAATTTGTGCGTCGATACCGACCTTTATATCTATCAATTCACCTTTTATATCATTCAGAGTGATAGAGAAGTATTGGAAATGACTCGCTACTTTCCAACCGGCAATGAATTCATAGTTTGCATAGAGTCCTAAATTGGGTAATGGCGCAGTAACATTCTCGTCCACGATACGGGGGATTGCTTGGCTTGCACAAACATTGTTCAACAACTCGGAGGCATTACAAACGCCAATAACACCTTCAAACCCTGTTTTGATAAACATAGTGTGCAGGCCAATAGAAAGGCCAATATTGTAGTGACTGCCTTGGAAAACATCGTAACCATAACCGATACGTAGGATATCGATATTTAGGGTAGAATTAAGTTTGCCACCCATTTTGATATCGTAAATGGTATCGTTAATTTCAATCTGAAAGGGTTGACTTAGGGCTTGCGTTTCTGCGCTGCGGTGAAGTTGTTTCCAGTCTAGGTAGATGTTATGACGTTCGTTAAAGTGATAATTCCATTCAATAAAGGGTAAGAACTTATTTTCGGTTAATTGCAGATCAGACTCATAATCCAAAGTGTAATTACTCCCAGAAATGGGATTAGTCACATCCATGCGCGTGTCAGATTGTGAGTAAAAACCACCTAACTCGACAGTAAAATCACTCGCCTGCACTTGGGCACTTACAAGTGTCGCGATCAATAGTGGGCACGAGCGGATTAACATCACAAGCGTTACTCCAATATTTTCTTATTGTATTTGGCGCTAACATCAAACTTTAATGCCATAAAAAAGACATCCGGAGTGTATCAGTAATTTTTTGTGTGTGAATAAAATGTATTTATTTTTATGCTTTTTTGTGATGAGCGACAAAGGTCGCACGCTTGCGCAACCGTTAACAGTAAAGTTGCGTTTAAGATCACAGCAAATAGTGGAGTAGAGCTGAGGTTTGCCAAAGGATAGAAATCAGGGAGGTTAACTGGATTGATAGCAATCTGCGATGATCACATTGCTAATCATCGCAGATTATTAGAGCAAAACTTAATGGAGGTTATTTCGTCTTGAGTGATACGAGTTTTGCCTCGGGTGAAGTTGGCTCAGTCTGAGTCATCGAGCCATCAGTACTGCTCAAGTCATCTTTATTGAACATTCCTAGACGGATGCGAATAAAGTGTAAAATTTGCGCAGCAATATCGACATTCAAACAAGATTCTAACCCTTCAAATCCCGGAGATGAGTTTGCCTCACAAATTTTATAATGGCCGTTATCAAATAAGAGATCGATGCCTGCTACATCAAGATCGAGAATATTTGCTGTTTGTGTGGCTAGCCATTCAATTTCAGGTGTTATCTGGAAGGGACGCGCCGAACCTCCAGCACTGACATTGGCTTTAAAACTGTCTTCCTGACCACGTCTTTCATAACAACCTGCGACTCTGCCACCGATAGTGAATACCCGTAAATCGCGGCCATGGCTATTGGCAATAAACTCCTGCAAAATGATGTTAGCGTTTTTATTCGTCGCTTCAATCAATTGCATCAAGTCGTCAAATTCCCGTGCCTTATGGGATAAAAACACACCGCTGCCCTGCGAGCCTGACAGCGTTTTTATCACCACAGGAAACCCTAAATGGCGTTCCACGAGATCGATATCGACTGGAAATTTAACCAACATGGTTTTGGGTGTTGGCAAGTTTTTCTCGGCCAGCAACTGCTGGGAGAAGAGTTTGTCTTTTACAATTTCGATCGCTTTAGAGGGGTTAAGGCAATACACCCCTAAACGCTCTAAATGGCGAATAATGGCCAGGGCAAAATAGGTCGTCCCTGAACCCATTCTTGGAATGATAAAATCAGGCAGCTCAACGGCTTGCCCATTCAATAAAATACTCTTGTTATCTTCTCTAGTGACCGTAAGATCAAATTCATCAGGGGCGTAAACTGTTAGCTCTATATTGTCAGCCTTAGCCGCAGCCAGCAGACGCTCAATTTCATACCATTCAGGTTTTAGCTGAGTCGCGGTTTCTTTATATAAAATCCAACCGCGCATTTAGTCGCAAACCTTAATTTTCATGCTTTATCCTCGGGTTCAGGCTCATCCTGAACGTCATCTTCAATATCAACATCAAATATCACTTCTGGCTCGACTTCAGGCTTAGTTGCAGGCAAATGCACCGTACCAACCACGGCATAAAAAGGCTTACCTTGGGCGAGTTTGCGGTACTTTAACCAGATCTGCTCCAACAAGCTACTGGGAGCGATATTTCCTTTAGCGACTTCAACAAATTGTGCTTCGTCGGCAGTACAAGGAAGTGCCTTTCCTTCGGCGAGATTTTTCATTGCATGACCATGCAATTCAAGGAGTTCAGCCTCTTTACTGGTAAAGTCACCACTGCGTTTAAAGCCCTTGGGAAAGTTTGTATCGTCATAGAATCGTTTGTGCGATACAAAACTGGCAGCTGAGCCGTTAACCGTCTCAGAACCCTTGTTAGCGTTTGAAATAGACTGTTCAGACATGGCAGTTACCTTCTAGTTTTTGATAAACAAAGATTTGCAACTGGAGTATTGGCTAGTATTATTGATTTATAAATCAAAAAAATTTGCCAATGTTGGTCAAGAATTTTTATGGATACTGATTTACTCAAGACATTTCTCGAAGTTTCCCGTACTCGCCATTTCGGCAAGGCGGCTGAAAATTTGTATCTCACGCGCAGTGCGGTGAGTTTTCGCGTTAAGCAGCTCGAAGGGATACTTGGCGTTGCGTTGTTTGAACGGCAACGTAACAATATTCAACCTACGCCTGCCGGGGAGCGAATGTTAGGCCACGCCGAAGCCGTGTTAACCGCGTGGGAGCGTGCTAAACAAGATGTCTCCTTGAGTCAGTTACAATCGACTCAATTGGCAATAGGAGCGGGCCCCAATATTTGGGATGCGTATCTTCAAGGACATTTGCAGGATTTGCATATTGGCTTACCGGGTGTCGCTTTGCGCACGGAAGTATTGCCACTGACGGTAATGACTCGGCAATTGATGGATAGAACGCTGGATATTGCGATTTCCTTTGACCCACCCAAACTTGATCAATTTGAGCTAGTGCAATTAGGACAGATTAATTTATTGTTGGTGTCCAGCTTGGCCGATATGGCTGTCGATGGGGTATCTTCAGGGCAATATGTAAAGGTGGATTGGGGCACGGCTTTTAATATTATCCATGCGCAGGAATATGCCGCGTTGCCTGTTCCTAGCCTACATACCAGTTCTGCACGTATTGCCTTAGATTTTATTTTAAATAATGGGGGTTGTGCATTTTTACCTGAACATCTTATTCAGCCATTGCTGACTAAAGGGATGTTGCATTTGGTCGCAGGAGCGAACGCGATTTCCCGTAGCGTTTATGTCGCTTATTGGGCAGAGAATGACAGGCTAGAGCAGATTAAACAGGCAATCACATTTCTTATTGATGATGGACAATAAATCAAAAATAATTTAACTGAATATGCCTTTAGTTTTGTTAACTTAAGGCATTTTAGGGCCAGATCAGTAGGTCAAAAGGTTAAAGAAATAAGGGGGCTAAGATACTCAACCAAGTAATACCGCACAGCGTCAGGCTTATAAATACTGCCGCCGATGCAATATCTTTAGCTTGGCCACTTAATGGATGAA
This sequence comes from Shewanella putrefaciens, assembly GCF_016406325.1. Classification (NCBI taxonomy): domain Bacteria; kingdom Pseudomonadati; phylum Pseudomonadota; class Gammaproteobacteria; order Alteromonadales; family Shewanellaceae; genus Shewanella; species Shewanella putrefaciens. The sequence goes on from NZ_CP066370.1 coordinate 1,887,466, forward strand.
TTTCACTGCCGACGCGATCAACTACAGCTTCAATTGCGGAGTTTAATAGCTCAACAATCAATACGATAAACAGTGTGAAAATCAGCATTAGACGTTCAATAGTACTGATATCGACCAGTAAAGCGATAGGTAACATCACTAGACACAGTACTAATTCTTGTCTAAATGCGGCTTCGTGAGTCCAGGCCGCTTTTAACCCTTTCATCGAAAATCCAGTCGCTCTAAAAATACGCTTAATACCATGATTATTAGCTGGTTTCATTGTGTTTCCATTAACATTAGCTTATTGGTTGCTAAGGGGAGTCGTTCAAATAAAGCTGTTAAAATAGGCCTATAACATTGGGATATTTAAACGAATGCATAAAAGTGGCCGCAGTATAGCCCGAGTTGAAAACCGCATAAATAGTTAACTGTGCAAATTATCAGGATACCTCTAAGTGTTAGCGCTTATCCGCTAGCCATCTTGGAGACTTCAATCTAAGCTTGGTATTGGAACATAATTCACCATAAGGACATGGGAATGACTCATACAAGCCAATTATTTCTTTTAATCTCTAATTCTTTCATTCTGTTGCGGTTATTATCAGTTTCCTTGCTGCTGGTATGTCTATCGGTTAATGCCAACCCCAGTGCGCCTAAGATCCAACTTGCCACAGAGCTGACTGCCGACAAGACGAGTTATGATATTCGCGAGTTTTTAATCAGTGAAAAGTTAGATGGTGTTCGTGGATACTGGACTGGGCATAGGTTAGTCACCCGTCAAGGATATCCCATTAATGCACCCGTATGGTTTACTGCTGACTTTCCCGCAATTCCTATTGATGGAGAGTTGTGGCTTGGGCGAGGGCAGTTTGAAGCTATTTCAAGTTTAATCCGTCAATCCTCTCCCAAAGAGGACGCATGGCGTAATGTACGCTTTATGGTATTTGACTTACCCAAAGCGGAGGGGAATTTTGAGCAGCGCTATCGATTGGCGATAAAGATGTTTGCAGGTAAATCTGCTTATATTGAGGTCATTGAGCAATTTCAGCTTGATAGTATTGAGGCTTTATACCAAAAACTAGATAGCCTTGTGGTTTTAGGTGCTGAAGGGTTAATGCTCCATCGCCGCAGTGCATACTATATTGCAGGCCGAAATCCAAACTTGATGAAGTTAAAACCCTACTTTGATGCAGAAGCTAAAGTCATTGCACATATTGCAGGTAAAGGTCAATTTGCAGGTCAGATGGGTGCATTAAAAGTGCAAACGCCAGACGGCCGAATTTTTAGTATTGGCACAGGTTTTAGTCTCGCAGAGCGCCAACATCCCCCCGCAGTGGGCACTATCATCACCTATAAATACCTTGGGCTTACCGTTAACGGTTTACCGCGGTTTGCCAGTTTTTTACGGGTAAGAACCGATATAGTCGAGTCCCCATTGGACGGCGGTGTTGACCGTTCTGGGCAATAAGCCTATATACCCTTGCCCATACGAACTAGGCTGCGAGTCTTAAAGGAAAACGAGTGTTAAAAATGCAATATAATTATCGGATCTTGATGGTATGTATGGGCAATATTTGCCGTTCGCCCACAGCAGAGGCCGTCTGTCGCGCTAAAATTCGTGAGCGTCACCTTAATATCGAAGTCGACTCGGCGGGAACTATTGGTTATCACCAAGGGGATAAGCCCGATAGCCGCGCTATTGAGGCTGGTAAAAAGCGGGGTTTTAGTTTCGAGGGCATGCGGGCGCGGCAGGTGGTGAATGCTGATTTTGAGCATTTTGATTTAATTCTAGCTGCGGATAATGCCAATTTGGCGGATCTGCTTAGCCGTTGTCCAGTTGAGTATCAACACAAGTTACAGTTAATGTTGTCCTATGCTGATACGCAAATAACGGAAGTACCAGATCCTTACTATGGCGGTGCACAGGGTTTTGAACTAGTGCTCGATCTCCTCGAGCAGAGTATGGAAGCTTTATTAGATCAATTGACCGAAAAGTTCCGTTGAGATACGTATTGCCATTTACGGTTTGGGTTTTATGATAAGTTCGGGTAAATCCCCTTATGCGAGATGACGATGAAAGTAATGGATTCTGAAAACCGAGTATGGTTCCTTTTGGAGCATGAAGGTCGTTTGTACTTGAATGCAAATTGCAACATGAGTGCATTTGGCTATAGCTATATGATCCAGCTCAATGATCAGGAACTGCAAAATTATGAAGGTGGTGGCCGCGAGTATCTAAATAATCTTGCTCACGATATTCACTATTCTGTTCCAATCGCAAAAGACACATCGTCAATTTACAGAGGTCGTGAAGTCTCAAAACAGCTAGCTGGTTTAGCAACAGGAGCGATTAAAGCGTGGCGTGCTTAAAATCGGTTAACTTTAAAATGCCCCAAAGCTTGTTTCAAAGTTTAAAATGCAAGTAGGGCGAATAAAGTTGTGGCTATAAAAAAGCTAATGTGATGAGGTTACTTTCAACCTAGAAGTCATGCCCGTCCGAACTTTCAATAAAGCCACAGCAAAGTAAACATCATCATAAAGTCATTAATAGATATCAGTATAGTTTGACTACAAACATCAATGGTTGTGGGCTGCTTACCTTGTCAGGTTTAGTTGGTAAGATGTTGTTCATAAAGAAAATCAAATCGTTGTACATTTAAGGACATATATGGAAATTTCATTACTTGCCGATAATCCATCTGCGATAGACACGGTAGCTAGATGGTATTTCAATGAATGGTGCCAAGACAATGGTAGTTATACCGAGGAGGAAGTCGTTGAAAAAGTCTCTGCATCAATAAATCGAGATACTGCGCCTATTCTGATCGTCGGAAAAGTAAGTGGTGTTCTTGCTGGTTCAGCAGAGCTAAAAATTCGAGAAATGGACATATACCCAGAATTTGAGTTTTGGCTTGGTGGTGTTTACGTCACTCCGCAGGCCAGAGGGCAGGGTGTCGCCTCAAAACTTGTGAAAGAGATAATATCGCTAGCACATAAAATAGGCGTGAAAAAATTATATCTTCAAACAGAAGATTTAACCGGAGGTTTGTACCTACATCATGGATTTAAGCCTATAGAACAGGTGAATTATAAAGGCATAAATGTATTGGTTATGGGCGCAAACATCGGTGAATAACAAGTGTGTGAAGGTACATTGTGGCTCAATTGTATAAAAGCGGTCAGCGAAGAATCTGGGTGGGTACCATTAAAAACTTGAAAGAAGTGGTAGATCTATCCCGCGACTAAAGCCCCCTTGCCACACAGTCAAATCCAAAATGGCTCTTCGGTGTATTGTGCCAAGAGGGTGATGACTGACGGATATTGAGAGCTTATATTAGGCACGCAGAAGTTATTGGCGTAAAAGTGTTTTTAACGCGAAAGTTCTGTTTCTGATAATAAAAAAGCCAGTATATTCAATATACCGGCTTTAAATTTAATGAATGAGCGCACTAAGCTGGAATATAAAAGTCATTAGCGTCTTGTCTTTAGCAAAATCTGCGTCCTATATTCCAAATGCAGAGTGGCTGACTAATCGTTATGGCGTTTGCCTGAACGTTTCAGTCTCTCTGCTGCCAGTTTGGCTTCTTTCTCTGCTTCTTTTTCGGCCATGATACGGGCGACTTCAATCTTTTCAAGTTCGGCCATCGCAGGCGTTTCTAACGAGAGTAAGCCTATTTTTCCTGATCGGTATTCATGCAGTAATAACTCTGATGCCTTGTGCATATCGATGCGGCCTCCGGGACGCAGCGCACCACGTTTACGGCCGATTTCCTCGAGAAGTGCGACATCATCCTTGGGTAATTCACTTAAGTTATAGCGCTCACAAATCTCTTTTGGATAAGCGGTTAAGAAATACTTGGCGGCGAACAGGGCCACATCTTCATATTCCATCGCCGTATCTTTAATGGCGCCAGTGACGGCAAGGCGATAGCTGCTGGCTTCGTTATCCACTTTGGGCCATAAAATACCTGGGGTATCCGACAGCACGATACCGTTACGTAAATTGATCCGTTGCTGGGTTTTGGTTACCGCAGGTTCGTTACCGGTTTTGGCGATAACACGACCAGCTAAGGTATTGATGATGGTGGATTTCCCAACGTTGGGTATTCCCATGATCATAGTGCGAATGTCTTTTTCGGTTTTATCGCGACTCGGCACTAGCTTACGGCAGAGATCAGGAATTTTTTTCACCATTGCCGCTTGAAGTGTGGTGATCGCCGTGGCTTTGACGCCTTGCTCACGCTCTAAGTATTCAATCCATTGTGCGGTGATCTCTGGATCGGCCAAATCAGATTTATTGAGCAGTTTGATACAAGGTTTGTCGCCTCGAAGCTGAGCCACCATGGGGTTTTCGCTACTGTAGGGAATACGCGCGTCCAGCACTTCGATAACAAGATCGACCTGAGGCATTGCCTCTTCAATCTCCTTGCGTGCCTTGTGCATATGCCCCGGATACCACTGAATTGCCATGATAACGCCTTGTCCTAAATAACTTAAAGAACGGCTATTCTACCTTGATGGTGGTGAATGTCATAAAAAAAGCGCCCAAAGGCGCTTTAATTGCTTAATCCGTGACTGTCTCTTGCGATTGTCACTTGGATTAATAGGCTGAATTAGGGCTTAGATCACCCCGAGTTCGCGCAATCTCTCCATCAGATAACTGTCGGCGGTATAACGATCTGATAGCACTACTGCAGGGTTTGGATGTAAAAATAACGGCAAAGAGATCCGTGACTTGGTTTTATCCGTACCTTCAGGATTGATGACGCGGTGTGACGTCGATGGGAAATAGCCGCCAGAGGCTTCCTGTAACATGTCGCCGATATTGATAATAATGTTGCCAAAATCGCTTGGGACATCTAACCAAGTGCCATCTTTGGCTTTTACTTGCAATCCAGGCTCATTGGCTGCAGGTAACACTGTAATAAGGTTGATATCTTCATGGGCTGCAGCGCGAATGGCGCCCATTTCTTCAGTGCCCGTCATTGGTGGGTAATGCAGAATGCGCAGTAAGGTTTTTTGGCTATTGGCGATCATTTCTGGCAATGGCATCGAAAACTTGGCTTTTACGTCTTCTGGTGAGTAGGTTTCGATCCACTCTAATAGTTCTGCAGCCAGCGCGTTAGCTTTATCATAATAGGCGAGAATATTGGCACGTAGTGAGTCGGGTATACGGCCCCAAGGATACACGTGGTAGTACTCTTTAATGTCTTTGACTGTGTTGCCTTTGGCGGTTTCAGAAATCGATGCAGGGAAGAAACCGTCGTGGGTTTCCTTTTTAAACATATAGTTGTTTTTGGCTTCTGAATTAAAAAAGGCTTGCCACTCGGTGTAGATGTCTTCAACTAAGCGCTTATCAATCGGATGATTAGATAAAACACCAAAGCCAGTTTCTCTAAGTGATTCAACAAATTGCTGCGCACTATTTTCAGCACGGTAATCAATGGTTTCTAATTTCATATTGGTTTCTACTTGTTATATTTAGTTGTAATTTGACCCGCAGCAAGTGTAGCCGTGCGGTGAGGTGGGTGCAAATACTCAGCGACTGTGATCTGGATCAACTGCCGTATTTTCCGTCATTTATGTAGTCGCTTATATTGAGTACTTAATATGAGCACTTATATTAGTACTTACTTGAGTGGTAAGATTTTAGTCACCAAATCCGTTAGTATGGGCATTAGATTTGTTGTGATTGGATTGATGTCAGCCGCATTTTGAAGCCGAGTGCAAGAAATCTTGCTTGGAGTGGGTCTTATGTTGGCTTCCTTATAAATCAGCTTCTTAATCAACTTAATTGAGAGTATCGAAATAGACAACGACGTGAGTCGAAAGGGCATAAATATGAACAAACTGACCGATTTTGAACGCTATGTTATCGAAGAGAAAGGCACTGAACGCCCTTTTAGTGGCGAATATTATAAGCACGACGCTAAGGGATTATATTTATGCAAAAAATGCCACGCTCCTCTTTATCGATCTGATGATAAATTTAATGCTCATTGTGGTTGGCCTGCTTTTGATGATGAGATTCAAGGCGCTGTAACTCGCCATATCGATGCCGATGGTCATAGAACAGAAATCGTTTGTAGTCAGTGTGGTGGTCACTTAGGTCATGTATTTGAAGGGGAGTTTTTGACGCCTAAAAATGTTCGTCATTGTGTTAACTCGATTTCACTTATATTTCAGGGATTGGAGCAGACCTATACGCCGTCATCGAACCAATTTGCGACTTTGGGGGCGGGCTGTTTTTGGTGTGTTGAGGCCATCTTTAAAAATCTGAAGGGCGTTGTCAATGTGACCTCAGGGTATTGTGGTGGCGAAGCCCATGATGCCGATTATAAATCTGTTTGCTCAGGCCAAACCGGCCATGCTGAGGTTGTGCATATTGAGTTTAACCCAGAGGAAATTGATTTTACGACATTGTTGCAAGTGTTTTTTGAAAGTCACGATCCAACCACGCTTAACCGCCAAGGTAATGATAAGGGGCCACAATATCGTTCGGTCGTTTTTGCTCATAACGCGGATCAAATAGAACAAACTAATGAAATGATTGCAAAATTAGAGTCAGCTAAAGTTTTTGATGCGCCTATTGTGACGCAGATTTCAGCCTTTGAAACTTTTTATCCTGCTGAAAATTATCATTATGATTATTTTGCTTTACATGGCGAGGAACCCTATTGCCAAATAGTGGTTCGACCTAAAGTGGAGAAAATCAAAGCCCTATTTGCAGCACTGCAGAAGGCTTAATTTACGCCATTCCTCAAGACATGTAAGGCTAAAGCAATAAAAACGCCACCCAATTAAGGTGGCGTTTTGTTAGTTGTTAAGTGAAAACACCGTCATTGATGGTTTTCAGCTAACCACTGGGCATACTGTTTGGTGTAATAGCTGACAATCAAATCTGCACCCGCCCGCTTTAAGCCGATAAACGTTTCTGTCACCACGGCACGCTCATCCAAGGCGCCTGCAAGGGCGGCAAACTTGATGCCAGCATATTCGCCGCCGACTTGATAGGCGGCGAGTGGTAGGTGGGTTTCTTGTCTTAACCGGCTTAACACATCCAAGTAGGGCGTACCGGGTTTAACCATCAGGATATCGGCGCCTTCGGCTTCATCTAATAAGGCCTCTAACAGGGCTTGACGACCATTAGCATAATCCAGTTGATATCCCTTGCGATTTCCGCTGAGTTCACAGTCAACCGCCGCTCTAAAAGGACCGTAAAAAGAAGAGGCGAATTTTGCCGAGTGGGCCAGAATCGCCACATGTTCAAAACCTGCGGCATCAAGCCCTTGGCGAATGGCTTTCACTTGTCCGTCCATCATGGCCGATGGCGCTAACATATCGGCGCCAGCTTTGGCGGCCGTCACCGATTGCTTAACTAAATTTTCGACGGTGAGATCGTTGCAGACTTCATTATTGTGCACCACGCCGCAATGGCCGTGATATGTGTATTCACAAAAGCAAATGTCGGGGATCACCATCATCTCGGGCACTGCGGTTTTAATTGCGCGCACCATACGGGCGAGTAACCCATTGTCATCCCAAGTGTCGCTGCCTTTATCATCTTTTGTATGGGAAATTCCAAAGGGCATCACATAGCGAATACCGAGTGCATAAAGTTCACGAACCTCATCGGCTAATGCGCTTTCAGGAAGACGACTAATTCCAGGAAGAGTCGAAATGGGTATCGCATGATTGATCTGTTCTTCAATAAATAGCGGGTGGATTAAATCTGATAATGATATTTGGGTTTCGCGCAGCAGATCGCGCATCGCTTCTGAGCTACGTAAGCGTCTTAGGCGACGCAATGGAGGCGTGTTTAACATGACATTTCCTTATCGAAGGTGGAGCGTAATACAGTGGTTCAATCTAGGTGCAGGTGTTAGCTCTGACAGATATAAGCTAAAAAGTTTCCTCATTTTATCGAGATCTTTTGCTGCATTTGCCGTTAAGTGACTTATATCACATTGCATTACATAACATTGGTATTGGATTTGGGCTGATAGTTTAAGGCTGAAAGCTGGCAAATCAAGGCCAGCGAAATGAATGATGGGATACATTATGACTATTTTACCGTGGACAGGGCTTTACCCTTTGTTTTCGTGAATTTGATGTTATCATTTGCGCCAGTTTTTAATGGTGCATTGGCACAGTATTTCGCCCCGTCGCGAACCACTGAATATAGTGCAAATGCTTGCCCGATTATCCGGTTTTTAAATGACAATAGACAAACTTTCAGCGTGTATTCTTGCCTTAGACACTTGTACCGAAGCCTGTTCTGCGGCGCTGTATTATCAAGGACAAATATTTTCTGAACTGGCTGACGCACCCCGTGAGCACAGTCAGCGGCTATTACCTATGGTAGATTCCGTTTTAAAAGAGGCTGGCATTGGTCTAGATAAGGTTGAAGCGATTGCCTATGGTCGCGGCCCAGGGAGCTTTACTGGGATACGTATTTGTACCAGTATGACTCAAGGTCTGGCACTGGGCTTAGATTTACCTGTGATTGGTATTTCAACCTTAGCGGCAATGGCCCAAATGGCGATAGCTGAACATAACGCCGAACAAGTGCTCTGTGCTATCGATGCGCGCATGGGCGAAGTATATTGGGGACAATTTGCCGCGGTTAACGGCATTGCGACCTTAGTTGCTCAAGAAGTGGTGAGTGCACCCTCTGAGGTTATCCTTAGTTTAGATCCACTCAAGCCTATTTATGGATGCGGTACGGGTTTTGATGCCTATCCAGAATTACTGGCTATCGGAAAGGGGATTTTAGTCATTGATGCCGTGAAATATCCCGATGCACGGGCTATGCTAACACTTGCCGATGTAGGAATTAAATCAGGGTTTAGTACGACAGTGGATGAACTCGAACCGGTTTATTTGCGTGATACTGTGACGTGGAAAAAATTACCGGGCCGAGAATGAAATACAGCTTAATCGGTGTTGTAGGTGATTATTGTAACTCATGCTCTGTCGGGGTGTGGATTGAAAATAACGAATGGCAGAACATAAAGACTAACGTAAATTGAGTATGAATGTAGGCACCTTGATGCAGATTAATACTAATCAAACCAGTTTGACGCAGGCCGTTGCAAGCAATCGCCCCGCCATTATTCCGGGGCTAGCAGCGGCTGAAAAGTTGCATCCAGTGATTGAACGAGATGATATCGAAGCATTAAGTCTAGATGACACCCCGAACGCTGCAGATAGCTTACAGTCAAGACTGGGTGCTCACCTTGAATATGAGCAAGATACTCGTGGACATCAAGGTGCTATCGCTCAATATTTACAAACACAACATGCCGCCAAGCGTGAAGAAATTCAGCAAATGGTCGGTGTGGATATTTATGCTTGATCCTCAACATAGTGCCTCTTCCGTGGTAAAAAAAGACTCAGCCTATAGTTTGTCTTCTGGAGTCCCTAGCCGTGGGCTATTTATCATTGAATTGATGTTAGCCTTACTGCTCACCCGTATACCTTATCTCAGTGTACCGTTTAAATGGCTCGAAAGTTATTTCCATGAGTTATCCCATGGTATTGCGACGCTATTAAGTGGCGGGATTGTTAGCCATATTCAATTGTTTCCTAATGGGGCGGGTTTTTGCTTTAGCCAAGGTGGTTCGCCATTATTTATTGGTTTTGCAGGGTATTTTGGTGCAGCCTGTTGGGGATACTTGATTTATTTACTTGCTACTTGGCCTCGGGGGATCCGCGTTAGTTTTGCTTTGCTTGGTGGGCTAGTAGTGTTAAGCGGATTACTGTGGGGAAGGGATATCCTTACTTTGGCGATTTTAGCTTCATTGACTGTTATTTTTTTAATGCCATTAAAGCTCAACCAAAACAAAGTATTAACTCAGTTTCTTCGGGTTGTGGGTTTGATGATCATGCTTAATGCCCTTGCTAGTCCAACGGTGCTATTAGGACTTGATGGTCAAGGTGATGCCGTATTATTGGCTGAACTTTCATGGATCCCCGCATGGATTTGGGTGATGCTATGGTTATTGACGAGTGCCTGTGCTTTATTCTTGGCTTGGCGTCGAGTTGATTCGAGAGCGTACCATTAATACTTCATTTATTTCATTTTTTATCAAGGGTTACCGTCATATTAGGTAAGTAGTTTTCATATCTTGTCATCAAACATTGTTATCCAATATTGACAGTTTCCCCTCAACATTTGCAGGACTTAAGCCAAAGACTCTTCTATTTTCTTGGATTTTTGAACATTTGGCTGCTAGGTTAAGCCTTCGGTATTCATGGAGAATTACAATGAAAAAAGTCGCATTAGTTACCAGTATGCTCGTTGCGAGCCTATGTTCAAGCCTTACCTATGCTGATGAAGGTCTAGAAAAAGCCTTAAAAAGCGATTTTCGCCAAGCTAAAAATGTCAGCCGTGATATATATCGCCATCCTGCTGAGACTTTGAGCTTTTTTGGTATTGCACCTAATCAAACCGTGATAGAACTATGGCCGGGTAATGGTTGGTATGCCGAAATTCTGGGTCCTTATTTAGCCAAAGAAGGTCAATATATTGCCGCGAGTTTTGAAACTTCACCGACCACAGATACCCCTGGAAACCGTTATCGCTCCAATGCGGGGACTAAATTTGAAGCATGGATGACGGCGAATAAAGCGGTGTTGGGTAATGCGAAAATTTTAACCTTTGATCCACCCAATAAAATGAACCTAGGTGTCGATGGCTGTGCCGATTTAGTCTTAACCTTTAGGAATTTGCATAACTGGGCATCGAGCGATCAATTGGAAAATGTATTTGCGGCCTCTTATAAGGTGTTGAAAGAGGGCGGTGTGTTTGGTGTTGTTGAACACAGAGCAAACGAGGGAATGAATGTTAGCAGTGGCTATATGGATCAAGCGGCCATGGTCACCTTAGCCGAAAAGGTTGGGTTTACCTTAGAACAAAGTGCTGAAATTAATGCAAATCCAAAGGATACAAAGGATTACCCTAAGGGAGTGTGGACATTACCACCGTCATATGCGTTAGGTGATACAGATAAAGATAAGTACCAAGCAATTGGAGAGAGTGACCGCATGACACTCAAATTTGTCAAAAAATCACGCTAATTACCTGACATTAGAGGCATTATGTGGCAATCTTCCGCCCCCGAAAATCAAATTGAGTTTGTTTTACCTCATATCAAACTTGCAGGACGGTTATGGGGGGCGAAAGATAGACCACTGTTACTTGCTTTACATGGCTGGTTAGATAATGCCAATAGTTTTGAACCTCTTGCCGCCTATTTGATAGATTATCAAGTGCTTGCTATCGATTGGCCAGGGCATGGTTTTTCTGCACATAGGCCAGGTCATTATCCGTTACATTGGATTGATTATTTATATGACTTAGATGCCTTACTCGGGGTTTTACCTGTGCAGCCTGTAGCCATTATCGGTCATTCACTTGGTGGTATTATTGCCTCGGCTTATACAGCGGTATTTCCTGAGAAGGTCAATAAACTCATCCTTATAGAAGCGCTGAGTCCATTATTTGAGCCAGTAACTCAGGCAAAATCACGATTAAGAAAGAGCTTTTATCAGCATGAGAAATATCTTGCCCAAAAACAGCGGCAGCTTAAAGTCTACGACACTATTGATACCGCTGTTAGGGCGAGGGCACATCTTACCGGTCTTGCCGAACCTTGGTGTCGGTTATTGCTTGAGCGCAACATGCGAACTGAAGGTGGGGGAATAGGGTGGCGTAGCGATCCAAGATTGCGATTAGATTCGCCGCAGCGTTTAACTTTTGCTCAGGTTGATGCATTGATGCAGGACATTTCAGTGACCACATTACTGATTTGTGGGCGACAAGGATTTCATCAGTTGCAAAGCGCGTTACCAAAGGCGCGCATGTGGTTCAAACATTTGTCGGAACAAACCATCGATGGTGATCACCATGTTCATATGGGTAATGCTTTAGGGGTTGCCGAGTTGATCAAATCATTTATTGAATAGTGGCTTTTGCTAATGCAAAAAAGACACTAGGTTTTTTGTTTTTTTTATGTGATGATGATCAAAATTAAAACGCTCGTATGATTTATGACGAGTTAATCAATAACAAAAATGTAAGTCGGTATTTTAACTCGGTATTTACCGAGTGTTGACGGTTGTATGGATACCGTTTCCGCAGTTGTGGGGATTTAGGAGAGAGTTGTGGACCAGCCTTGGATTAATCATTTGCCAAAAGATGTGCCTGCTGAAATCAATGTTGATCAGTATTCATCGCTTGTCGATATGTTCGAGACAGCGGTAGCTAAATATGCTGATCAACCTGCATTTATCAATATGGGTGCCACACTCACTTATCGTAAATTGGAAGAGCGCAGCCGTGCCTTTGCCGCTTATCTGCAAAATGAGTTAAAGCTCGAAAAGGGTGATCGTGTTGCGATTATGATGCCGAATCTTTTGCAATATCCTATTGCATTATTTGGTGTTTTACGTGCAGGTATGGTGGTTGTTAACGTCAATCCGCTTTACACTCCCCGTGAGCTTAAGCACCAGTTAATTGATTCCGGCGCCAAAGCCATTGTCGTCGTATCAAACTTTGCCCGTACCTTAGAAGAAGTCGTGGATCAAACGCCAGTCAAAAGTGTCATTATTACGGGGCTGGGTGATTTACTCAGCGCACCGAAGCGAACTTTAGTGAATTTTGTTGTTAAATACATTAAAAAGCTAGTGCCTAAATATGATTTGCCCCATGCCTTATCAATGCGCGATACCTTAACAAGGGGGCGCCGTTTGCAATATATTAAGCCAATTATCACTAATGATGATTTGGCTTTCTTACAATACACAGGTGGCACAACAGGGGTATCTAAAGGTGCCATGCTGACCCACAAAAATGTGGTTGCAAACGTGCTCCAAGCCGATGGTGCGTATTCTCCAACCCTTAAAGATGGTAGTGAGTTTGTCGTCACAGCATTGCCTCTGTACCATATTTTTGCGTTAACGGTGAATTGCCTATTGTTTTTACACAAGGGCAGCCAGAATCTTTTGATCACCAATCCCCGTGATATTCCAGCTTTTGTGGCAGAGCTTAAAAAATACCCTTTCACCGCATTAACTGGGGTGAATACCTTATTTAATGCGCTTGTGAACAGTGACGATTTTTCGCAACTTGATTTTTCCCGTTTAAAGCTGTCTATCGGTGGTGGTATGGCAGTACAAAAAGCGGTTGCGGATAAATGGCAAAATATTACTAAAACCCGCTTACTGGAAGGTTATGGTTTGACAGAGGCTTCACCTCTGCTCACTTGTTGCCCTTATAATTTAGATGGTTACAACGGTTCTATTGGTTTTCCAGCGCCATCGACCTTGATCCAAATACGGGATGATGCGGGTAATGTGTTGCCCCAAGGCGAAACCGGTGAGTTATTTGGTAAAGGCCCACAGGTGATGAAAGGCTACTGGCAGCGTCCAGAAGAAACGGCCAAAGTCATTGATAAAGATGGTTGGTTAGCCACGGGCGATATTGGTTATATGGACGAAAAAGGCTTTTTCTATATCGTTGACCGTAAAAAAGATATGATTTTAGTCTCAGGGTTTAACGTCTTCCCTAATGAAGTAGAAGAGGTCGTTGCCCTGCATCCCAAGGTTATCGAAGTCGCGGCTGTAGGTGTACCAAATGAGGCTAGCGGAGAATTAGTGAAGGTTTTTGTGGTGGCAAAAGATAAATCGTTAACCGCAGATGACATCATTAAGCATTGTCGTATTCATTTAACGGGATATAAAGTGCCGAAGCTGGTAGAATTTAGGGACGAGTTACCTAAAACCAATGTGGGTAAGATCTTGCGACGAGAGCTTAGAGACGAAGTTAAGCGTACGTAAGATTGAAGCCGGCAATTGCCGGCTTTTGTTTTTATGGACTGTGATTGACCCCACGGGATCTGGAGAAGAATTTGTCAGTGTTCCACTATGTGAGTGATGAAGTGAGCCTCAACGCCCTCGTTGCTCAATATCAGCAAAGTAAAATACTCGTGTTAGATACCGAGTTTGTTCGTACCCGTACTTATTATGCAAAGTTAGGTTTGATCCAAGCTTATGATGGAAAAACCTTGGCGTTGATTGATCCTGTCGCGCTACCCGATCTCGCCAAATTCTGGGCTTTGTTGGCGAATCCCAATATTATTAAATTAGTGCATTCTTGTAGTGAAGACCTAGAAGTATTCGCGCACTATGGTCAGTGTCAACCTGTACCTTTATTCGATAGCCAAATTGCGGCATCTTTATGTGGTATGGGGCATGGTGTTGGTTATGCAAAGTTAGTTGAAACCTGTCTTGGCGAAGTGATTGATAAAGGTGAGTCACGCACCGATTGGATCCGCAGGCCATTAACCGAAGCGCAACTTGCCTATGCCGCAAATGATGTATTGTATCTGCATCAACTTTACCCTCAGCTTGAAGCTAAATTGGTCGCTCAGGGGCGCCTAAATTGGTTATATGAGGAAGGGGTGAGGATGACGGAAGGGCGGCTAGATACGCCAGATCTCGATACCGCTTACTTAAAAGTTAAAAATGCCTTTCAGTTGACTGAAATTCAATTGGCTTACCTGAAAGTACTTGCCAAATGGCGTCTTGAAAAAGCCTTAGCACGTGATTTAGCTTTGGGATTTGTGATTAAAGATCATGGACTGATTGCATTAGCTAAAAAACAGCCTAAAAGTATGACCGAGTTGCTTAAGCTAAACGACCTAACCGAGCAGGAAAAGCGTATTCACGGTAAAGAGATTTTGCGAGTAATGCAAACCGTGGATTTGGTCAATCTACCAGAGCTTGTCGATGTGCTTGCACTTAAGCCGGGCTATAAATCTGCTTTTAAGCTGATCAAAAACTGTTTGACTGAACTGTGTGAAAAGTATGAAGTTCCACTGGAAATGCTAGGTTCTAAGCGACATATCCATGAGTATTTACAATGGAGATGGGACGCAGAGCAGGGCGATTTACCGATAATCTTAACTGGGTGGCGTGGCGAAATCGCCGCACAATCCCTCGCAAAGCTTGACGTTTAGGTCTAACTGTCTAACTGAAAATCATGCAGCAAAAAGCGTCATCCTCACTTGAGGATGACGCTAAAACTCGACTTATCTGTCTGGTAAAGTCACGTTAAGTTCGAGTACCGATAAGTTATCGTCGTTCTGATCTAACTGCACAGACACTTGATCATCAGAAATCTGCACATACTTACGGATCACGGCAATAATCTCTTGTTTCATCTGTGGAAAGTAATCGGGGGTGTCCCGTTGTCCACGTTGATGAGCCACAATAATTTGTAAGCGCTCTTTTGCCATTACCGCAGTGCTAGGCTTTTTCTTGCTTTTGAAATAGTCGAGTAAAGACATAATTAGCTACCAAATATCCGTTGTAAGAAACCTTTCTTCTCTTCCGTAATAAAGCGTAGTGGGACATCTTCACCCAATAAACGCGCGACTGTGTCACTATAAGCTAAACCCGCATCACTTTCTTGATCGATAATCACTGGCACACCTGAGTTAGAGGCTTTCAGAACCGACTGGGACTCTGGAATAACGCCTAACAACTCAATAGCAAGAATTTCTTGAACATCATCAACACTTAACATCTCCCCCGATTTTACACGGCTTGGTGAGTAGCGAGTCAGTAACAAATATTCTTTTATCGGTTCTAGATTCAGTTCTGCGCGGCGTGATTTGCTTTGCAGCATTCCCAGAATACGATCTGAGTCGCGTACTGAGCTGACTTCTGGATTAGTGGTCACAATGGCAATATCGGCAAAATACAGCGCCATCATTGCACCTTGTTCAATGCCCGCAGGTGAGTCACAGATAATAAATTCAAAGTCTTTGGCTAAATCGTCCAGAACACGGCCGACGCCTTCTTTAGTTAATGCATCTTTATCACGGGTTTGTGAGGCCGGTAAAACAAACAGTTTTTCGCAGCGTTTGTCTTTGATGAGTGCCTGATTAAGATTCGCTTCACCATTGATCACATTGACGAAATCGTAAACTACCCGACGTTCGCAGCCCATGATCAAATCTAAATTTCGTAAACCTATATCGAAATCGATAACAACAGTTTTGTGCCCTTGCATTGCAAGGCCAGTCGCAATAGCAGCACTCGATGTGGTTTTACCTACACCGCCTTTACCTGAAGTGACAACAATAATTTGTGCCATGTTTCTCTCTATCCTTTTTTCTGCCATTTAGAGGGGCAATGATTCAACCATAAGCGACTCGCCATTTAAGCGAATACAGCCGCTTTTATCTGAGCTATGTTGTTGTAGATTTTCAGCGAGCCAATATTGCCCTGCTATCGAAACGAGTTCGGCCTCAAGAGAGTGGGCGATGATGACGGCTGTGGGATCGCCCGCCGCGCCCGCCATGGCTTTCCCTCGTAATGCGCCATAGATATGAATGCTACCA
The DNA here is from genome assembly GCF_016406325.1 of Shewanella putrefaciens. Lineage (NCBI taxonomy): Bacteria > Pseudomonadati > Pseudomonadota > Gammaproteobacteria > Alteromonadales > Shewanellaceae > Shewanella > Shewanella putrefaciens. Next base: position 1,903,860 of record NZ_CP066370.1, read on the forward strand.
TCAGCAATGACTTCAGCGCCATTGCCTACCGCACCAAATATGATTAAATCCCCATTTTTTGCATAGACCTGCTGCCCGGAGCGGATATTTTGTTTAACGATTTTAGTTTGGCGTGGCGCAGGGGGAGGCGTTGTGCTTTGTTTACCCGCTTTGACTATGGCAAGACCTAAGTCTTTGGCCTGCTTACTGAGAACGGTTGTCGCGCCCGTTATCCCAACAATCACTAATTGACGGGAGAGCAGTAGTTCCTTGAGGCCATGTAAATTAAAATCATTATGCTGGATGGCACTGAGATTGACCACCAAAGGCGCGCCCAGAAAAAATTGTGGGGCTTGTGCCAATTTGCTATCTAATTCAGCCATGACTGCATTTAAGTCACTGCTATTAATGTGAAGCACTGAAAGAGTAAAAGAAGCTCCTTTTAACTCTAAGCTAGGTTTTGACATCCCGGCACTCTTCTTAAGAAATCATCAGTCGGTTCGCTGATTTTGCAATTAAATTATTAGGCGACCATGTTATAGTGTGCCCCATTGGCTGGCAAGTTTGAACTATTGGATATTTATACTCTTATGTTATGTACCGTTTATAAAAGTACCCGAAAGGCTGATACATATTTATTTGTGAAGAAACGAGATTGTTTTGACGATGTGCCTGAAGCTTTAATGGCAATGTTTGGTACACCTCAATTAGTGATGGTCTTTCCTATTGCGAAACGAGAATCTTTAGGAATGGCCGATATTCATAAAGTCAGAGCCGCGATCGATGAAAATGGCTACTACCTGCAAATTCCACCTCCTCAAGTTAATTTATTGGCTGAACATAAACGCAATCTTGGGCTCCAAGATTAGTCGATACAACAATTGTTGCCGGATGGGTCATTGAAAGGGTGATTAGATCCCGTTTGATTGATTGCGCGGTAATTCTTTTGGTATTTCTATTGTGTATTATCGTCAGTAGAGAATTCAGTATCCATGTATAAATTAGTGTAAAATAGCCCGCATTATGCGGGATTTTATTGAGAAGAAATCGTTGAACATGGCATTTTGGCAGAGCAAGACATTAGCGCAGATGAGCCCAACTGAGTGGGAATCCCTCTGTGATGGGTGCGGAAAATGTTGTTTGAATAAGTTGATTGATGATGAAACAGAAGATCTGTATTACACCAATGCGGCTTGTTTATTACTGGATCATCAAACGGCGAGTTGTCAGCATTACACCGACCGTTTTTCCCATGTACCTCAATGCACAGTGATTTCAGTTGATAATGTCGATGAACTAACATGGTTGCCCGATAGTTGCGCCTATCGCCGGCTTGCCGCTGGGCGTGACTTGCCAAGCTGGCACCCCTTAATCACAGGCTCTAAAGAAGCGATGCATCATGCGGGGATGTCGATTCAAGGTAAAGTGATTGATGAGCGCAGGATAAAAGATATTGAAGATCATATCGTGTTGTGGCCGCTCAAGGATATTGATTGACCCACGATGAAAAACAAAGGGAGCGATAAGCTCCCTTTGTTGTTTTACCCACCTTATTCCGTGAAAATTACCCTGTAATGGTTACTTTTTCGATAATAATAGGTTCGCGCGGTACATCTTCATGGCCTGCGACTTTAGTGGTTTTGACCTTTTCAATTTGCTGTACTACCTCAAGTCCCGCGACCACTTTACCAAATACGGCATAACCCCAACCGTTGTTTGTTGTGGCCGTATGATCGAGAAAATCATTATTCGAGGTATTGATAAAAAACTGCGCCGTGGCGGAATGTGGGGCGTCAGTCCGTGCCATGGCAATCGTGCCTAAGGTATTGGAAAGACCTTTATTGGCTTCGTTGACTATGGGGTCGTGGGTCGGTTTTTCTTTCATCTTGGCGGTAAAACCACCACCTTGGATCATAAAGCCTTTGATCACGCGATGAAAAATAGTGTGCTCATAAAACCCTTCTTCACAATAACGGAGAAAGTTTTTGGCAGTGACAGGCGCTCGCTCAAAATCGAGTTCGATGCTGATATCCCCGATATTGGTAGTGAAAATAATCATAGTATTAGCTTCTATTCGATTGAATTACTTGGTTTTAGGTCCGCTGGCCCATGGATTAAAAGGGGCACCACTGTCCTGTTGTTTTGGACTTCCCTCTGCCGTTCTTGTTGGACGTAAAGTCGCGTTCGTCCTTGGCTTTGGTTGCGACTTTGCACTGCGATGCTTTTTCGCCTTAGCCGTTTCAAAAGTCCCTTCCTTTGCACTGCGGTAAGTTCCCGCAGCAGACTCTGTTGGGCGAAATGTTTTCTCCGGCTTATGTTTTGGCACAAAATCGAGAATGGAGATTGGCACTTCTTTTTTAGGAGCAAAGCCTTCGACTTCTTTACGCACTATAAGGTGACCTAAACGGCGCTCAATGGCACAGAGGTTCTTAAAATCATCCTTTGACACAAAAGATATTGCTTCACCATGCTCTCCTGCGCGACCTGTTCGACCAATACGATGAATATAATCATCGGCTTCATCGGGCAAGTCATAATTCACAACGCGGGTGAGGGCATCGATATCGATTCCGCGTGATGCAACTCCTGTCGCCACTAAAAATGCCAGTTTACCGGATTTAAAATCGGCTAAAAGCTGCTCACGAACCGCTTGACTGCGGCCACTGTGGAAGGCTTCGGCGCTAATATCACGCTTTTCAAGCTGACTAACTAATTTGGCGGCACCTTGTTTGGTCTGGATAAAAATTAATGCTTGATCCCAAGCTTGTTCTTTAATCAGATGGCTGAGTAACGCAGACTTTTTATCCTTATCAACTGTGGTGAGCCACTGATCAATTTGTGGTGCAGTGGCCGCGTTTCGTGCAATTTCAATCTCAACAGGATTTTCAACGGCAGTTTTCGCTAATACTCGAACTTGCTTTGATAAGGTGGCAGAAAATAATAGGTTTTGTCTTTGTGTCGGTAATTTCTCGATGATTTTATTGATATCTTCAATAAATCCCATATCGAGCATTCTGTCAGCTTCATCTAGTACAAGTACTGAAAGCTCATCGAAATGGATCGCTCTTTGAGTATACATATCAAGCAGTCGACCCGGTGTTGCGACTAAGATATCTACACCTTCAATCAGTTTTTTCTTTTGAGGTGCGGCATCGACACCTCCGTACATCGCCATAGAGGTGAGTGGCAGATATTTAGCGTATTGGCGGATATTTTCCTCAACCTGAACGGCAAGTTCACGGGTCGGTGTAAGGATAATGGCACGTACACGTTTGGGGCGAATTTTTGGGGCATCAGCAAACATTTGCAATAGAGGTAACACAAAGCTGGCGGTTTTACCTGTGCCTGTTTGTGCTGCGCCGAGTACGTTTTTACCGCTTAGGATCACTGGTATCGCTTTGGTTTGAATGGGGGTCGGGCTTGCATAACCGAGTTCTGTGATGGCTTTTACAATCGGATCGCTTAATCCAAGTTTGGAAAATGGCATGGGGTGTCTCAAATAAAGAATGTCGTGGGCAAACTGTTAAAATGGGTTTAACAGTAAAGCAGGCTCATATTATAGCAGTAGCTATGGCAGAAAAGGCGAATATCTCAAATTCAGTAGCAATCGCTATCCATAATGTAAGCCGTATTCAGTCCTTTATTATTCAAATATCCCTTTAATAGTTGGCGCACAAATTTGTAACTGAGCATGTATTCGCGGGTAACATTGCTGCAATTATTGAGGCGATATGATTAACTTAGTGCATTTTTAACCAAGACTCATTTAGGTCACTTTGCTTGTTGCACTGTTCAAGTGATCTGGTTTAGCACCTTAGCTCGAATATCACAATATCGTTTATCACAATAATAAAGGACGAAAAATAATGAAAAAAACGACGCTCTCCCTTGCGATTGTATTATCGCTAGCTGGTCTTGCTGGCTGTCAATCCCAGACGAGTACAACGGTTCCTTCTACCTCTGGTGAAGTACAAGCCACATCATTTGAACAATTCAGCGCCGCATTTATTGACTCATTATGGGCGTTATCACCCACGTGGGCACTTTACAGTGGTAAGCATGTGAATGATGGCTACTTAGAGATCCCCGATGATGCTAGTCGAGCCAAGACCTTAGCTTTTGTGAAAGCACAACAGGCAAAATTGGCACAGTTCGATCAAAAAACCTTAACCTCTAATGAGGTGATTGATTATCACCTGATAGATAATTTACTGAATAGCCTAGCTTGGGATATTACCACCTTTAAATCTTGGCAGTGGGATCCAGCTAATTACAATGTTGCTGGCGGCTTTGCTCAAATCATCAATGAAAACTTTGCACCGTTGGATGATAGATTACGCTCAGTGCTCGCGAGAATGGAAAATATTCCTGCTTATTATGCTGCAGCTCAAGCCAATATTAGCCAGCCGACCCTTGAACATACCGAGCTTGCTGTGTTGCAAAATCAGGGCGCATTTTCGGTATTTTCTGATGATTTATTGAAACAAGTTACCAACTCTGGCTTGAGTGATGCTGAGAAAGCATTATTCAAGACCCGTTTTGATGCGGCGACAGTGGCCATTAATAACCATATTTCATGGTTAAACAGTTTGGTGACAACGCTTAAAAAAGAGGGCGCTCGTAGTTTTAGAATTGGTGAAGATTTATACGAGCAAAAATTTGCCTTTGATATTCAAGCCGGTATGACTGCAAAACAGCTTTATCAAAAAGCAGTCGCAGATAAAGACAGGGTTCAAGCTGAAATGGCAAAAATTACCGATAAGCTTTGGCCTCAATATTTCTCTACGCCGAAACCATCAGATAATAAAATTGCCATTCGTCAGTTGATTGATAAATTATCAACCAAACACGTTAAGCGTGATGAATTTGTAGACGAAGTCCGTAAACAAATTCCCGAACTTATCGATTTTGTTAATCAGAAAAAGTTAGTAACACTTGATCCTAACAAACCCCTTGTTGTTCGTGAAACACCAGAATATATGCGCGGATATGCGGGGGCTTCAATTAGTGCCCCTGGTCCCTATGAAAAACTCGGTAATACCTATTATAACGTCACGCCACTTGATGGCATGACGGATGAGTCCGCTGAAAGTTACCTACGAGAATATAACCATTGGATTTTGCAGATCTTGAATATTCACGAAGCCATTCCAGGGCATTACACTCAGTTAGTTTATTCTAATGAATCGCCCAGCCTTATTAAAAGTCTATTTGGTAATGGCGCCATGGTTGAAGGCTGGGCGGTATACACGGAACGTATGATGCTCGAGGAGGGGTACGGGAATTTCGAGCCTGAAATGTGGTTAATGTACTATAAGTGGAATCTTAGGGTTATCTGTAACACTATTTTAGATTACAGCATTCATGTTAAAGGGATGACTGAGGCCGAAGCCATTGCTTTGATGATGGAAGAGGCATTCCAACAACAGGCTGAAGCAGAAGGAAAATGGCGCCGTGCAACATTAAGCCAAGTGCAATTGACAAGCTATTACTCTGGTTACCGTGAAATATATGATTTTCGAGAAGAGTACAAGCAGACAAAAGGCAAGGATTTTGATCTTAAAACCTTCCACGAACAGTTTCTAAGTTATGGTAGTGCACCCGTCAAATATATTCGTCAGTTGATGCAAGCTAAATAATCAATACTGACTCGTTTGGGTGACTATTGATAACGATAGTCACCCAAATGATAACGATATTCACCCAAAATCACAGTTTGACATCCTAACTGTAAATCAATGGCTGTAAATAGGGATATTGATTATTGTCATAATAATCAACCGAGCCATCTAATGATTGATGACGTTACATGGCGTAATACCAATATTTGTCATTACTATAACAGTGATATTCGAATTTAATTTGTCTATAAAAAGAGAGTTAAATTTCAGCAACAATGTTATTTATTTCGGGCATTTTCAGCCATAAGCGCTAACACATCCTCGTAGGAAATGTTAAATTCTCTTGATAAATTAATGATTCTTGTTTTATAAGTTTGGATGTTTTCTTTCTGAGCGAGTTGATGTTTCTTTTCTTCAACAAGTTCGTTGACGGTTTCTTGCAATATCAATAATCGACGTAAGCTATAGTCGAGAGATTTGATATATTTTCCCATCTGTTGTTTATTGCGTGCTTGCTCAAGATCCGCGGAGACTTTTTTATCATATCCATATTCATCAAGAGCTGCGATAGCACTCTGTAAATCAATATCAGTAGTCATTTTGTTTTCGCTTTATAACAAGGAAGTATAGGAATTTAATTACGAAATCACTTAGGTAGAAACCCAAGAAGGTGTCATGGGCTGTTAACTATCGCAGATTATAGTGGTTATGCCAATATTCACCAAGTGCTTAGTTGCTTAAAACCAATAAAAATGGGGGGTGTTTCTTATTTCAGCTTGTCGGGACTTAGAATTGTGAGTAGTCTAAAGTTTTAGTCTGCGCGGAGATACAAATGCTTGATCTATTACCAGATTTGTTCGACCACTACCCTTCAAAACTGACTTTATTACCCTTAGAGTTTAAGGCGTACGGTGGTAAGCGCCTGTTTTGGGGGGAAGTTGTAACGGTAAAATGTTTTGAAGATAACTCTAAAGTGAAGGAAATATTGGCCCAAGATGGTCATGGTAAAGTACTCGTTGTGGATGGCGGTGGCTCATCGCGTAGAGCATTATTAGGCGATCTTATCGCGCAAAGTGCTTTAGATCATAGTTGGCAAGGCGTTGTGATTAATGGGTATGTGCGTGATGTTGCTAGATTGGCGACCTTTAATCTAGGGGTGAGTGCTCTCGGAGCCATGCCCATTAAGACTGAAAAGCTAAATCAAGGACAAATCAATGTGCCTATCGACATGGGAGGCGTTATCGTTAAACCCGGCATGATGATTTATGCCGATGAGAATGGGATAGCAATCAGCGAGGAGTCGCTAAACTTTGCTTTTTTAAATTAAAATTCGCTCAAAATTCAAGATATTATTGATAAGGATGTTTGTATGAAACTCATTAAGTGGTTTTTAGCTATTCTGGTGACATTAGCCTTGTTAGTCACCCTATACCTTACCGTTTTCTTCGACCCTAATGATTTTAAACCCGAAATTGTTAATGCTGTGAAAAAACAAACGGGGCGTGAACTCGTTATTGCTGATGATCTATCTTGGACGTTTTTTCCTGCGCTTGGCATTAACCTTGGAGGCATTTCATTATCAAATCCTGAAGGGTTTACGCCTAAATCAATGCTTGATGTGAACAAAGCTGTAGCGGAAGTAGCCTTAATACCATTGTTTCGTAAAGAGATCCAAGTTGCTCAATTAAGTTTGGATGGCGCTAACATTAATCTTGTGACTCGTAAAAATGGCAGTTCCAGCTTAGATGGGCTAACGGGAACTGATCCCAGTGTCAAATCTAGCTCCACAGCTGCGCCTGCTTCCTCTCCAGCCCAACTTGCGAGTGTTGAAGTGGGTGGCGTGTCAATTACCAACACACAAATTAATATGATTGATGAGACAAAGGGCGAAACTCAAACATTCACTTTAGACAGTTTGACTTTAGGTACATTTTCTTTAGACAAATTTGCCCCTATTGCTTACGAATTCACTGCCACGTTATCCGATATGAAAATCACCAGTAAAGGTGAAGGTGAACTTAAGCTAAGTCGTGATTTTAATCAGTTGGTGATAGAGAAACTAAAAATCGACACAGTGGTGGAAGGCAATAGTATTCCCAATCAAAAATTGACTACAGCGTTAAGTGTCAATACCGAAATTGCCTTAGATAAAAAGCAACTATTGGCGGATATAACCCAGTTAAACGCTGCGGATATTAATGCTTCTGGTAAGTTAACGGTGAATTATGGAACAAAGGTTCCACAAATTAAGGCTGATTTCCAAGTTGGTGATATAGATGTCGATAGTCTCTTACCTAAATCAGAGACAACAGCAAATGGCGCTCCAGTATCTGCAGGGGCTGAGCAAGCAACGGAGCCGGATCTTAGTGCACTAAAATCACTCGATCTCAGTGTTAAACTGGCGGTGAAATCAATTAAAGTCGCTAATTTGTCGACCCAAAATTGGTTACTCGATCTTGGGGTTAAAAATGGCATACTCGATCTTAAACAATTAACGGCTGATTTATATCAAGGAAAGTTATTGGTGAGTGCTCAAGTTGATGCTCGCCAAACTGTCGCTAGTTATCAATTTGATAAACAAATAACAGGCGTGCAAATTCAGCCATTACTGAAGGATGCAGCCGATATTGACTTGTTAGCAGGGATGGCAAATTTCAATCTGAAAGGAAGAGGAAAAAGCTTACTTCCAGAGGCGCTAAAGAAAAATCTACTCGCTAATGGTCGTTTTGATATCACGGATGGTGCGCTTTATGGCGTCAATATTGCGCAGATGATCCGCAGTGCACAAGCTAAGTTAAAAGGTGATTTATCGGCTGATACGAAAGAAGAGCGTAAAACAGACTTTTCGAGTCTGACAGGCACTTTTTCATTGGAAAATGGTGTTGCTACGAATCCTGATTTATCGATGGCATCTCCATTATTGCGTCTTGCGGGTAAAGGGAATGCAAATTTAATAACAGAGGCCCTCGATTATCGATTGACGGCTAGCCTTGTTAACTCATTAAAAGGACAGGGAGGCAGTGAGAAAGATGCTCTTGCGGGGGTTGATATTCCATTAGCGATAACTGGCACTTTCCAAAAACCAGAGTATGCATTGGATACTCAAGCTTTATTGAATAATCAACTGAAGGAAGAAACGGATAAAGCGAAGGAAAAATTGAAAGATTCTCTGCTGAAAAAGCTTGGGGGCTTGTAGTGGCGGATAATACTTATTTTATTTGCGTGAGCATTATAGTCAGTAGCTTATTGGCTGGTTGTTCGGTTCCCGAAACGGCAGATACAAATGTTACCGCTATCGCAGAGAGTAAGATTGACACGGCTGTTCAGTCGGAGTTTGTTCGTGCGGCGGATCCTGTGCTCGAGCTTGCTACGGGAGCCTCAAGATTAAAGGTCGAGCAAGTGAAATCTGATAAGGTACAAGGGCTACTTCAAGGGGAGTTAGTGCTCGATCCTTTTGTCGACGTTAGGCAATCACTTACGGCTACTTTTACCGTAACGAATCCACAATCCTATCCAGTGTTGTTACGATATCACTCGGGGATGACAGCGGATCTCTGGCTTGTCACTATGGAAGGAAAGCGTTTATGGGCTTGGTCGGATGAGATGATGTTCACACAGGCCATTCGTGATACTCGGCTTGATGCTGGAGCTTCTATAACGGAGAAGTTTATCATTCCTGAAAACATCCTTGCCGCTATTTCAACCGATGGGGCTCGTTTAGAAGCCCACTTTGCGGCCAAGGTCATTGAGTCAGAGGTGCCAGTTATGATCCCCGTGGTGGTGTTGCTTCAATGGGAATAACGGCGAGATTGTGTTGAATGTAGTACTGAAAAAGGCAGCGTTTCAAGGACTCGCTGCCTTTTTTGATTTATCTTTTGGGTTTGACCCGTCTTAAATAGCGTTGTCACTAAGCGTTTAATTTGCTTTCATCGACAACCAGTTTTAATACTTGGCCAGGTTGTAAATATTGCGATTGAGTTAAGCTGTTCCATTCCAACAATTCAGTGACGGTGACGTTAAACTTGCTAGCTATTCGAGCCAATGAATCACCGGATTTTACTTTATAGCTGACGGTACGGGTTTTTTCGGCAGTTTCAGTGTGTTTAGGCGCTAAAACGGCCAGCCTTTGCCCTGTTTGCAGTTTGCTATCTTCCTTTAAGTGATTCCATACAGTCAGTTGTTTGATTGTCACATTATACTTTTTTGCAATTTCCCACAGGGTGTCGCCGGATTGCACTTTATGCGTCAGTTGAGCATTTGTTGAAGAGCGTAATTTCTTCGGTAATTTCTGGCTTGTCGATTGAGCGTATAACTGTTTATCATCCGCAGAAACTGGAATAATCAGGTGCTTACCTGCAACAATCGTATTGTTTTTCATACCATTAGCGGCGCGAATTGCTGCTACAGTTGTATGGTGCTTTTTAGCGATCGCGCCAATACTGTCACCGGATTTGATGGTATATCGCAACCAGCTCATTCTTGCTTCGCTCTCTGTCTCCGCCAGTGCTTTTTTAAACTCTTCAGATTTATCTATAGGCAATACTAAGGTGTGTGGTCCCAAGGGCGACGTTGCCCAGCGATGATAGCCAGGGTTGAGTTTTTGTAATTCCATCGTTGTCATATTGGCAAGTCCTGCAGCCATAGCAAGATCAATTTGGCTATCAATATCAACAACTTCAATTGAAGGGGTATTCTCTATTGGTGCTAAAGTAATACCATACTCGTCGGCATGCTTAATAACCTCTGCAAGCGCGAGAAGCTGAGGCACATAGCGTTTAGTTTCTTTAGGTAGGTTAAGTGACCAAAAATCCGTTTTTAACCCTTTTGCCTCATTATTTTTTATTGCATTGAGAACCCGTGATTCCCCAGAATTATAAGCTGCAAAAGCATAGAGCCAATTATTATTTGTTTTATCATAGAGATATTCCAACATATCCAATGCGGCAATCGTCGAGGCAGGTACATCACGGCGACCGTCATACCACCAGTTCATTTCTAATCCAAAATGATTGGCCATAGGTGTGGTAAATTGCCATAACCCCGAAGCGGCGCTGGCAGAGGAGGCAGATGGGTCGAAGGCACTTTCGATAATGGGCAGTAGTGCAATCTCAATCGGAAGATGACGTTTCTCAAGTTCTTCCACAATCATATACATATAAGGAGCCGCACGCTCAGAAATAATTTCGAGATGTTTCGGATTCTTGATATACCAATCACGGTATTGATTGACTAATTTTTGGTCAGGGATAGGTAATTGCATTCCTTGACGAATTCGTTCCCATACATCGGTAATTTGCGCCGATTCAACCTCTGATGAGAGATAAAAGGGAGTGACGGTATTTGGTTTTGTGACGGCTTTAGCTTCTGGCTTAGTAAGCTCAGGGTTATCCAATGTCTGACAACCCGCGAGTAGGGCAAATCCCCCTACTACAATATAAAGTGATACTCTCATGGAAAACGGTAGTCCTCTGTTAGTGCATTGTCAGTGCGCCATGCTTGTAGATTAAAAGCATGATTTTTAATAGGATAATGACAACACAGAGCGCAAAGTATTCACGCAAAAACGAGCCATTCTATGGGATCTTTTCGATCTTGTCCCTTAATTATCGTACATCTTGTAAGGCTATTTTTGACTTACATCATCAAAAGTGGAAAAAACTGTATAAATTTCAATCTAAAAAGGATCGGTTGGTGCTAAAAAATATCTTTCCACTGCCGAAGGCGGGTAAAACAAGTGAGTTCATCTAGTTTGATAGGATCGGGATCATCAAAATGCTGTTTTATACTATCAATAATGCTTTGTTCTCCCACGCGCAAAAAAGGATTGATAGCTCGCTCCAAGGCAATACTTGAGGGAATTGTAGCGCTATTTTGAGCACGCATTTCTGTGGCTTTTTGCATATATGCCTGTAAATTTAGATTGTTAGGCTCGACTGTTAGAGCAAATTTAAGATTGGAGAGGGTATATTCATGGGCGCAGAAAACTCGAGTATTCGCAGGAAGTTTGGCTAATAGTGTAAGAGAGCTAAGCATTTGCTCCGCGGTGCCTTCAAATAGTCGACCACAGCCTGCACTGAATAAAGTATCACCACAAAAAAGCGCATCCTCAATGAAATAGGCAATATGTCCAGCTGTATGGCCTGGCACGTTCAGCACTTGTATTTGAGCGTTAAGGAAAGGAAGGGTGAGTTCAGTTCGCATTTCAGGATTAAGTGGTACATTGACATGAGCAATATTTTCTTTTTGTGGTCCGTAAACCTGCAGTGTTTGTGATGAAGTTTGCTCAACGTAACGTTTAAGTTCCCCGACACCGCCAGTATGATCTTGGTGATGGTGCGTGAGCAAAATACCAGCGAGTGCTAACTGATGGGAGACCAGATAGGCAATAACGACCTTAGCATCGCCAGGATCGACAACATAAACCTGCGAGTGGGGAGTTTGTTGTAACACCCAGATATAATTGTCATTAAAGGCTTTAATCGCTGTTATAGTGAGCATAGAACCACCTTATGGCTGTATTTCAATTTATAGATAAGGTTATTATCCACAAGTCGATACACCTTGGCGACTTTTGCCATAATGGCATAGTGTTTTGTACATGGTTATATCAGTCAGCAAGGGTTTGGTTGAATTGCTATCGTACAAGGGTAATGGAGAAACGTTGTGTCGTATTTCAGTACTGAATGCAAACCTGAACAATGGGAAGATTTACCCAATGGTGCTGCGCTAGAATTTGCAGTGGCAGAGAAATTAGCTCACTGGTGGCCGCGGGTATTTGGTTATCATTTACTAAAGCTCGGCCCCTTAAGTGCAGCCTTATCCAGTATGGAATCTCCTGTCGCGCATCACTTTTCCTTATCTTCAAGCCAAGATGCTTCAATTATTGGCGATTTTTGTCATCTTCCTCTGCAAAATGGTGTGATTGACGCTGTAGTGATGAGTTTACTGCTGGAATTTGAACCTGACCCCTACCGTATTTTACGTGAAACTGACCGAGTACTTATCGCTGGTGGCTATTTATTTATTGTAGGATTTAACCCGCTAAGCCCTGTTTTTTTAGGTAAATTGTGGCCTAAATATCAAGATTGTTTACCTTGGAATGGCCGTTTTTTTATGCCATCACGGGTGAGGGATTGGCTCGGACTTTTAGGATATCAAGTGGTAAGTGATGAGCGTTTGGTATACCACCCTTTGATTGGTGAATTTAATGAAGGACGTTTTCTACAACAAACATTAGCATCTTGGTTGCCTAGCACCGGGAGCTTATATTTGATCGTAGCGCGTAAGCTAGAATCCCCATTAACCCCGATCCGTGATAAACGTAAAGTATTACAGCCTAACTGGAGCACCGCATCAAGCGCAGGCCGTTCTGGACATTTATCGGAACATTCCAAATAACCGCGTGTACAAACGAGTATGATATGCGAATAACCTTGAGGCAACTGGCTGTATTTGAAGCCGTAGCGCGAAGCGGTCAGGTTGCTAAAGCCGCGGAGCAAGTTAACCTTTCTCCCCCAGCGACTTCTATGGCATTGGCAGAATTAGAAAAACAGCTAAATGCTAGACTTTTTGAACGAATTGGCAATCGTTTACAATTAAATTCCCAAGGCAATTTGTTACTACCTCTGGCAACGGATTTATTACATAGAGTCGAGCAGATTGAACAAGCTTTTACTCAGCAAGATGGCGATCTTATTGGGCATTTAAGCGTGGGTGCTAGCTCGACAATCGGTAATTATTTACTCGCCAAAGCCGCAGTGGCTTTTTGTCAGCAACATCTTCAAACCCACGTGGATGTCGCAATCACAAATACCCAAGATGTGATCCAATCGGTAGCACAATTTCGTTCAGAAATGGGCTTTATTGAAGGCTATTGTACTGATAGTCGATTGAAGGTTGAGGTGTGGCATAAGGATACATTACTCGTGTTTTGTCATCCTGCGCACCCGCTTGCTGGCAAAATCGTAAAACCTGCCGCACTTAAAGGACAATCTTGGGTGCTACGAGAAGAAGGATCTGGCACTCGAGAATATTTTGTTAATGCTGCCAATGAGTTAGATATGCGTCCCGAGGCTAAATTCTGCTTTTCTACGCCGGATGCGATTAAACATGCTGTCAAGCAAGGTGCAGGATTAGGCGTATTATCAGAGCTTGCTCTAGATAAGGAGATAAGCCGAAAAGAATTGGCGATGGTGACAGTTGAAGGGCTGGTCCTAGAGCGGCAGTTTTATCGCATTACCCATAAAAGCCGTCAAGCGACCTCTTTAGGGCAATCGTTTGTGCAGTTTTGCGGGAATTTCTTCAATATTGCTCACTAGGGTAAATACGTGACATCTGAAGTGATATCAACTGAAAGCCCCTCTAACGCGATGATGGGAAGGAGGCTTTTAGAGATTGATACCACACAATGTTTACGATAAGTGAGTGCGTAAAACAGAATATTTATTATCTCGTTATCTCTAGTGATTTAGAGGAGTGTGCTTAAGGTTGATAACCTTCATCGATTTGGGTTGGATTCGCTTCAGCCGCGGAGCGTGCTAGGATATCACAACGCTCGTTTTCAGCATGGCCAGCGTGGCCTTTTACCCATTGCCAATCGATAGTGTGCATTTGCGATACTTTATCTAAGCGTTTCCAAAGATCCACATTTTTGACAGGCGTACGGTTTGAGGTCATCCACCCTTTTTTCTTCCAACCGTGGATCCACGTCATTATGCCTTGGCGCATATATTGACTATCACTGGTAAGAACGACTCTGCAAGGTTCTTTAAGACTTTCTAGGGCGATGATTGGTGCCAACAATTCCATGCGATTATTGGTGGTAAGTGCAAAACCGTCGGACATCTCCTTTGTATGACCCTTATAATTCATTACAATGCCATAGCCACCGGGGCCGGGGTTGCCTAAGCAAGAGCCATCAGTGAAGATGTGGATCAGTTTTCGTTCAGTCATCAAGTTGTTACCATTGCCGTGAATTTCGGCCGAGTATAACCAAAAATTGTCATAAGAAGCGCATAAAAGTATGAATATTATTTCAAACGCCAGCCGCCAGATTGTGTTGGATACAGAAACTACAGGTATGAATCAAGGCAGCGGTGCTGTCTATTTGGGCCATAGAATTATTGAAATTGGCTGTGTGGAGGTTATCAATCGTCGGCTGACTGGACGTTACTTTCATCAATATATCAATCCAGGACAGGCCATTGATCCTGAAGCGATAGCTGTCCACGGTATTACCGATCAGAGAGTTGCAAACGAACCACGTTTTCACCAAATAGCACAGCAATTTATTGAATTTATTGATGGTGCTGAAATCGTGGCCCACAACGCAAACTTCGACGTGAGCTTTATGGATCACGAGTTTTCGATGTTGCCTTCTAAAGGCCCGAAAACGATGGATATCTGCGATATTCTCGATACTTTAGAAATAGCTAAATTTTTACATCCGGGGCAAAAAAATAACCTTGATGCCCTGTGTAAGCGATATGGTATTGATAACTCGCGTCGTCACTATCACGGCGCATTACTCGATGCCGAGATCCTTGCAGATGTTTATCTGATCATGACGGGTGGGCAAACGAAGTTTAATTTATCTAACGAAGAAGTAGGACAGGAAGCAGGGGGGATCCAGCGGTTTGCTCCCAATTCACTTAATCTTAAAGTGATCTCAGCATCGGCCGATGAACTAGCTATGCACGAACAACGCCTTGATTTAGTCGCAAAATCGGGAAAATGCCTCTGGAGAGGATAAATAATCTGTTATGACGATTTCGCTTCCTACGCCCCTATTCAACACTGTTTTAATGCTCGGCACTTTATTGCTTGGCTCCAACGCTTGGGCTGCTAACCCGCCAGCACCGGGGAAGTCTTCAACACCGATGATTAAAGTGGTGCCATTAGAAACGGCATCTGAGCTTAAAAATCGCTTTAGAGTCGACCATATGGTTAGCAGTATGACGCTATTGATTGAGCGTGAGTATGGTTCAGCGCCTGTGGTCATAGTGTTGCCAGATGGCAGTAAATGGTATGCCAATCGTCATCCTGAGACGGTAAAATGGGTTGATGGTATTACAGGTGACATCATTCATATTGAATCTCCGCCAGTGGGCCCATGGCAACTGTTGGGGAAAGTGGTGCTGACTTCAACCATTAAGAAAATCTCCAAGCTTGAAATTGAAGTGCAAGCACTGCCGCAGCCGCTATTTCAAGGCGAACAAATTAAGATCATTGCTCAACTGATGGGTGATGCCGAGCGTGTTCGTATGCCTGGTTTAGATTATTTAGTGGAATGGACAGCGCATTTTGTGAGTAAGCATCGTGCAGGTGATGAAAACTTTGCCGTTGGGGATATTATTGTTGGTTCCTATAAAGATAACGGTGAGAGTTTTGATGAAAAGCCTGACGATGGCATTTTCACCAGTAATATCAATATTAAGCAACCATGGGGAGAATATGATTTTGTGGTTAAAGCACGTAATAACGTGTTTGAGCGCCAAGTGTCATTTCCTTTTAAGCTGTCGCCACGACCGATTAATGCCGAAGTGATCATTCCTGATGATCCTTTAACGGGTCCATGGAAAATTATGCTTCATGCCGATAGCAGTGTCCTACAGTTGGCAGAGACACACTTTTCATTTGAATTAGTGGGGCCTGCGGGGTTGCAGCTTCCCATTATACTCAACGGGTTAACAGAGCCTGATACTGAGTTGCCATTACCGCCAGTGTCTGAATTTGGTAGTTACCGCATTAAAGGTTTTGTGGCGACAACCACAGTAACAGGGCGGGAGATAGTGATTGATCTACCAGAACTCTTTTTCAATTTAGTTCAGCCGCCAGAACCTCCCCCGAGTGCTGAAGAACTTGCGGCTGTGGCGGCACAACAAGCGGCAGAAGAAGAAGCTCTTGCAAAAAAGGATGCCATCTTTTGGATTATTACCATTAATGCAGTCTTACTGGTTTTAGGAATTGTGGCATTGGTTGTATGGCGTAAACGTCAAAGCCTTGCTCAAGCACTGGCCGCCGCAGAGCAGCGTCTTTTAGATGAAGCAACGGAGAATAAATCAGCGATGCCATCCTTCGATGAAATTGATCTTACTATGCCTGATGAATTTGATAGTAAGGAGCGTTAGTTGAATTTTAATCTGTAGCGGCTGAAATATTGTAATGACGTAATATTTTACTCTTAAATCAGATGGTTTCAGTTAGTGTGGCGAATTTTTAACTAAACGATCTCAGAGTGTGAAAAAAACGGTTGACGCTCGTTAAACCCATCCGTATTATGCTGTGCAACTTGAGTGGAGCGGTAGTTCAGTTGGTTAGAATACCGGCCTGTCACGCCGGGGGTCGCGGGTTCGAGTCCCGTCCGCTCCGCCAGTCAAGTATTTGAAAATAGTCTATAATGCGACATTATTATAGTTATGGAGCGGTAGTTCAGTTGGTTAGACTATCGTTTTGACATCGGCGGCCTGTCACGTCGGGGTTAGCGGGTTCGATACTCGTCAGATAATGGATACGGAAGAATTTGGAGCGGTAGTTCAGTTGGTTAGAATACCGGCCTGTCACGCCGGGGGTCGCGGGTTCGAGTCCCGTCCGCTCCGCCAAATTGCAAAAGCCCCATCGAAAGATGGGGCTTTTTGCTTTTCTATTGTACTTATTTTTATTACGTTATCCTAAACTTCAACGATAAATCATCGAGCAAGATTTATCGTTGTGCCTGTGGTGCGTTGGTAATAATCACTTCAACTCTACGGTTTTGCTGGCGACCACTAGCGGACTCATTATTTGCAACTGGGAAGCTTTCACCTTTACCTTGGCTGCTGAGTCGACTGGATTGAACTCCTTGTGCCTGCAGAAAATTGCTAACACTATCAGCCCTTCGCTCCGATAGGCCAAGGTTGTACTCCTCAGTACCTACGCTATCGGTATACCCTTCAATGATGGCGCCACGTTGTGGATATTTACCCAGAAAGGTTGCTAGGTTTGTGAGATGCTGACTCGTCGATGACTTAAGATTGGCTTTTCCAGTATCGAATAAGACATCGCCCAAGGTCACAACCCAACCACGTTCTGACTCACGGGCATTAAGTAGAGCAAGCTGTGCTTGTGCATCATCGCTTTCTTGGCGAGCATCTGCAGCATCAGCACGGGCTAGGCGCGCATCCTGATGCGCTTGATTGGCCTCTGTTGTCCTTGCATCGAGTCTGGCATCATCACGGTTTTTTGCGAGAACCTTTTGCTGATCCTCTGCAAAGCGACTTTGCGCTTGGGCTAAGGCAATGTTGACTTTTCGGTCGGCAACAAACACGAGATGTTGTGATAGTTGCTCGTTTTTTACTGGTTGCTCAGCGGCACGTACCGCTTCTTCGGCTTGACTGATTGCAGCAGGAGCGAGGATTGCCAGCTCATTCTTTGCTTGCAGAGTGTTAAGTTCTGCACGTATATCGCTGATGCCTTCAGCCATCTTAGGTGCGCTGCTGCAGGCTGCTACTGTGGTCAGCAGCAGGCTATATGACAGCAATTGACGGCTAAAACGCAAGGGGAAAACCGACGAAGCTTTAGGCATTTTCATTGCTGAATTCCTTTTGTGCGGCGCAACATTTCTTGTTGCAGAATGCTGATGTTGTTTTTCATTTCATCATTGACGCTGTTGGCTTGTGCCAGTTCAGCACGGGCTAGCGCAAGCTCTGCGTCAAGGCTTGCCTCAATGGCATAACGATCGGCGTTGACGGTATCCTTTTTTAACAATGCACTGTTTGCGGCTTGCAGTTTCTGCCTAGCCTGTGCAAGTTCATTTGATGCATATTGACCCGCTCTTGCTTGTTCGACACGAGCAATGGTTCGTTCTGCACGTTCCATTTCTGCCGTTTTAGCCAAAGGGGATGAACTGCAGCCGCTAATCGCTATAGCAATGAAGCCTGCTAATAAAAAGTGCTTTGCTCGTAGCAGACTGATTGATAACGGTTGTGGTTGTTGATTTTTTTTGATGTTCATTTGTAACTCCTTTACAAGACACAAACTACCGAGTGTGGTTCTAACGTCAGTTATCCAACGATTCACCGTTAATCATATTGGTGAATAGCACTATTTTTGAGAGTGTCGATATTGATTAGAATGTTAATGCTTTGGATGTGACACTTTTAACACCACGGATATTCTGTGCTGTTTCAACAGCTAATGATTGTTCACTGCCGCTGGCAACTTTACCTGTCAGTGTTACTATGCCGTTATTGGTGCTGACATCAATGTCAGAGCCATTAATATTGCTTGAATACATAAAGCTGGATTTTACTTTGGCGGTTATCCAACTATCTGAAATATTGTGACTTTCTGTTTCATTTTTCAGTTTTGCTTTTTCGTCTTTGCTTACCGTTGCGCTTTGAATTTTCAAATTATTGGTGACTGATTTTACGCCGCGAGTATTGAGTGCCAATCGATGAGTAATGTCTTTTGCATTCTGGTTGTTTACAGTGCCATTTAGCGTGACTCGTCCGGATTTAGTCATGACTTCTGTGCCAACGTCATCGACATCTTTATTCCATTGCAATTTAGAGCGAATAGCGGCCGAGATATTGGCATCATCAATTTTGTCACCAAAACCATTTGAGTTAGCTTTCGGCATGTAATTAGCGTCAACGACTATCTGGTTATCAACATCTTTAATGCCTGATACGCCCTGAGCGATTTCACCCGCGAGTTCTTTGCTAATTTTTTCGTCCACTTGACCTGTCAACACTGCTTTACCTTTTTGTACTGTGACTTTTAGATCATTAGCGCGTAAATAGGGGTTGAGGGCATAACTTGTTGCAATTTGGCTTTCTTGGCGTACATCATCCATTGCTTTCGTTGCCGTATCAGCGGCTGATGCTGACTGTAGTGGTGACAGGGTGAGTAAGATGGCTAAGGTAAAAATAAATTTGCGATACGATAAATTCATGATGGTACTCCCTAACAGAAAGAGAACCAGTGCAGCAATAGCGACACTGGCCTAAGCTAAATACGGTTGTTATTCAGTACAACCGCAAGGTTTAGCATTTACATTTATCAATAAAGCTTTTTACCTGTTTGCTCGAGTCATCTCGGCTCAATGAATAATGCTTTTGCACGAGTTCATTTAGGTTGGCTTCATTGCCGTTTGATTTAACCAATTCAGCTTCGCTGATTTTGCTCCAATTACCTTTTGCTGCTTGGATCTGGTCTTGCCATTTACCGTTAAAGGCATCTTTTTGCTGATTTTCGGTATTTTTGCTCGTGCCAACCTCCTGTTTGTCTTTATCTCCTGCGATAATTTTGCCAGTTTGGTTGTTGCTAGCGGTGACCGGAGGATTGGCTTTGTTGGTTTTAGTATTCTGTTCATCTTTAACGATGGTTTTATTTTGTTCAGTGAATTTATTCATATAAACCTCAAGTAATCCGGTGCAGTGCAAGAGTGCATGAACCGTATATTCAGAATGACCTGTTAAATATTGAACGTCTGTGCGTTAGCGCGCATGCAGTCCGTGGCATTAGCATTTAGATGTAGGCACTTTGTGGATTTAAAGGAAAGTCGTTTGATGATAAGTGCAAGGAATTGCGGTGGTTGTGCAGGCGTTTGGGATTGGCAGTATCAGTACACGCTATCCTTGCGTATCTAGTTTTGATGACTGCCCGATTTATTTAGGGTGTACCACAGACAGCTTTGCTATCTGAAGTCTGAACTTTCACCTTAGTAAAATAGGGTTTTACAACGGTAAAGTTTATCTAGAGTATGTATGACTGAAATAGCCTGCGAGGTTGACTATTTTTTAGTGCCATTTTTTTGTGGCATCAGACGTTCTGACTCCTGCTTAACGACTGAGTAACATTCACAACAGGTTTGCTCCAGCAATTTGCGGTTCAGTACCTCAATATTACCGCGACTGTAATTGATTATTCCCATTCGTTGCAGTTTTCCAGCAGCATCGGTGACGCCTTCTCGGCGTACGCCAAGCATATTGGCAATTAATTCCTGCGTCATCAATACGCGATCATCCGATAGCCTATCGATAGAGAGTAACAGCCAGCGACATAGTTGCTGTTCAATACTATGGTGGCGATTGCAAACTGCTGTTTGGGCCATTTGGGTGAGCAATACTTGGCTATAACGTAGCAAGAGGTGGAGCAGAGCACCATGACGGTTAAATTCGTCTTTGAGCCGTTGACCAAACAACCGATAGGCAACGCCAGCGCTTTGTACTACGGCTCGACTCGTGGTGCTTTCTCCCCCCATAAACAGTGCAACGCCGACCATGCCATCATTGCCAACGACTGCAATTTCAGCAGATGCACCATTTTCCATCACATAGAGCAGTGAAATAATAGAGTTCAGTGGAAAATAGACATAACGCAGCTTCGAGCCAGCTTCGCAGACCACGTCACCAAGCTCTAATGACACTAGCTCTAGATGCGGGAAAATACGCTGTTTGACTTCATCAGGTAAGTCGTTTAGTAACCGGTTGTTTTCGGGGGGGGCATTAGCCTTTTTCAGTGCCTGTTCTGGCACCGCTTTCAATTGTTGTGTGTCCATGACTTATAGTGTGTCCTTGTGCTTTAGTGTCGTTTATAGAGGTTACAGCGCAAAGTATCAATGCTATGTACGCTAGCGCACATAATGACATTTTTGTTGGTTTGTGGAGTAAAAAAGATACGGTTAAGTACGCATTAAATGATAACAACTGCAGCAACGAGCCAGCAGACCTTGTCTGTCGAGGATATATAACCGCCCACGGTTATATGAAATACAGCCGCTGGCCTGCAATTCTCCCGCGGCCTCGGTAATACTGCTTCGCCTAACACCCAACATATCAGATAAAAACTGATGGGTGAGAAACAGCTCATTAGTCTGTATGCGGTCATGACTCATTAATAGCCAGCGTGCAAGCCGAGATTCGACTGAGTGAAAATGTGCGCAGACGGCATTTTGTGATAATTGGCATAATAATTGGTATAGGTAAGTTTCCAATATCTGTCTCAGACTGCTGCTTTGAGCAAGTAAGTCTTCAAACGTTGCAATTGGGATACGCCAGGCTTTACCTGAACCTTGGATAATTGCCTCAGAAGGGACTTGTCGAGTGCTCAACAACGTTGTTGCACCAAGCATGCCTTCATAGCCAATTAAGCCCATTTCTAATGCAGGGTGTTTTGGTAGTTTAGCGATCAATGAAATAAATGCCGTTAACGGAAAATAAACGTATTGATATGACTCCCCTGGCTGACACAGTAAATCAGCGAAGTTAAGTTGGACTAATTTAGCTTGTGATAATAATTCAGCTTGCTCTAAAGCGGGTAGGTGATGGATCAATTGATTCTGAACCTTTGGTGCTAGTGTGTTTTGAATTATTGTTGACATTGCTATTCCTACCACTGGTGGTACGGGCCTAACACCAGAAAATCTGCTGCAAAAAAGAAGATCCGTAACACCAGAATGGGGCTACGGAATGATTGACGTTAAATAATTCTCTGTCTAGTTGAGGTGGAATGAAGGGTTATTTTAGTTGCATATCGTTTTTGACTGAAATGACACCAGGGACTTTGCTTGTCAATTTGACTGCTGTATTGATATCTTCGCGTGATTTGACAAATCCGCTGAGCTGAACCACACCTTTAAATGTTTCAACATTAATCTCAGCTACGCTCAAGCTTTTTTCACCTAGAATTGCAGCTTTAACTTTAGTCGTCACCACACTGTCGTCGAAATATTCGCCAGTGCCTTCTTTGTTGTAATTGGAGCTGCAACTGGCGACGGCGACTAGCCCAATGGCAAGCAGAAAGATGCTTAACACTTTAATTGTTTTCATCAGATTATCCTTTTGATAAATAGTAAGAATGATAATGGCCCGTTAACTGATGCGACCGGTTAACAGCAATATAATCAGCACCAGTAGCACTATGCCTATAACGCCACCGGGACGATAACCCCAGTTGCGGCTATGAGGCCAGGTGGGGAGCATGCCGAGAAATAACAAAATTAAAATAATCAATAATATAGTAGCAATTGACATGGCGAGTATTCCTGATGTCGGAGCAATTCTTGCACCGGGTAATATCAAGTTTGTACCTTAATAAACCGTATGTCGGTACGCTGGCGCACGTATAGGAAGTGATGAATTGACTTGTTTCATTGCTATCTCCATATGACCCGATAAGCGGTATGCCGAACAGAGATTGTGATTGCAGTGGGACATACTTTGACCAATGTCCGTTGACGGACATGTTCAGTAGAGCCCAAGGTTTGGTGCTTCACTTATCCAGTTGCTCAGTTCCATGGGCAGCGCTACAGAGGTCAACAAAATGAATTATCATGATCGCGATATTTACGGTATTTACAAGAATCCCCAGTTCGCCGAGACATTATCGACACAGGGACCCGGTCCATATCTGATGGGTGCTGAAACTCTGATCGGCAACACTGTTGTTAACCATGCTGATGAGACCTTAGGGGACATCAAAGAAATTATGCTTGAAGTTGGAACTGGCCGTGTCGGTTATGCGGTACTGTCATTCAGTACTTACTTTGGTTTTGGAGAAAAGCTTTTTGCGGTACCTTGGAAAATGCTGACTCTTAATACAGAGAAAAAATGTTTTGTTATGGACATATCATTAGAAAGACTAAAAACGGCGCCAGGTTTTGACAAAGGTCATTGGCCGAATATGACAGATGTTGAATGGGGAAAAAATCTGCACGATTACTATGGTAGTCAGTGGGATTAACAGATAGTAAAAAGCAGGGGATTTCTTCCCCGCTTTTTCAATTCAACCAATGAATAGCTGATAAGACCGGACGAGTTGATTGTAATCATCCCGTTAAAATACATTCTATTTTCAGGGGTTGGTTTGTACCGTTACAATGTGGGAAGATGCTTGACTAAAGAGTCTTGACCAAAGTGAAGCGTTAGCGTTTAGTGATGAACAAAAGAAAGGAGGCTTATACAGCCTCCTTTCTTTGTGTAATAACCAATCCTATGTGGTTATTAGGCTGCGCGCTCTTGTGAAGTAGCAGAAACTACTTCTGGACGCAGTTCTGCTGGGTCAAAGTCATCCACATTGATTGACTTCATGCGGCCAATCTCGGCTCTTTCCAACAGTTGTATTTCGCTATCGCTCAATACCCCTAAGGCTTTGCCTTCAGCGGCCACTTTATCTAACCACATAAAGGGTAGACGTTTACCACTGGCTTTACAGACTTTGTCAAATAAAGGTTCGGCAGCCAGAATATCCTTAAGCGTTTGCTCTTGAATACCTACAGCATTGTGCTCCGAGTTAGTCCAGAACTGGCCTTTACCTAAACGGTCACGACTTTCACAGGGTGTTTGCATGATCTTAGCGACTTTATGATCTAACACATCGCTTGGGCGTTTCAGTGGACGACCGAATGGGAACATCACCACACGTAATACGCCGCCAAGACCCATAGGGAAGTTATCCAGTAAATCGTCTAAAGATGCTTGTAGCTTGTATAGTGCATCTTCAACGGCCCATTGTACTAATGGCAAGTCGTCGGTTTGACGGCCTTCATCTTCATAGCGTTTCAGTGTGGCTGATGCCAGATACAGTTGACTTAATAAGTCACCTAAACGGGCAGAGATACGTTCTTTACGTTTAAGGTTACCACCCAAGGTTGCCATGGCTAAGTCAGAGAGTAGGGCAAGGTTGGCACTGAAACGATTCATATGTTGATAATAACGCTTGGTTTTATCTGAGTAAGGCGCGTTTGAGAAACGGCTCGATGTCAGACCTAACCAGAAGCTACGAACAAAGTTACTGGTCGCAAAACCAATATGACCGAAAATTGCCGCATCGAAATTGGCTAAACCTTGACCCGACTGGGTATCAAACGCGGATTCCATTTCGGCAAGCACGTACGGATGGCAACGAATTGCGCCTTGGCCGTAGATGATCATCGAACGGGTGAGGATGTTTGCACCTTCAACAGTAATCGCGATAGGCGCAGCTTGGTAACCACGGCCTAAATAGTTATTCGGGCCAAGACATACGCCTTTACCGCCATGAATGTCCATGGCATCGATGATGCATTTCTGCATTCTATCGGTTAAGTGGTATTTCACTATTGCAGAGATAACCGATGGTTTTTCTCCTAAATCAATACCTGTCGTTGTTAGCGAAGTGACCGCATCCATTAGGTAGGCGTTGCCACCGATGCGAGCCATTGGCTCTTCAATGCCTTCTAACTTACCAATGGGCAGTTTGAATTGACGACGAATGCGCGCATAGGCACCCGTTGCCAGTGCTGCGGTTTTCACGCCACCCGCTGAGTTTGATGGCAGCGTGATACCACGACCCACTGATAAACATTCCACCAGCATGCGCCAGCCTTGACCAGCCATTTTCGGGCCGCCAATGATGAAGCTTAATGGTACGAATACTTCGTTGCCGCGAGTCGGACCGTTTTGGAACATACAGTTGAGCGGGAAGTGACGACGACCCGTTTCAACACCTTCAACATCGGTTGGGATCAGTGCGCAGGTAATGCCGAGCTCTTCTTTATCACCAAGTAGATGATCAGGATCGCGCAGTTTGAAGGCTAAACCTAATACAGTGGCAACCGGTGCTAAGGTGATATAGCGTTTGTTCCAGGTTAACTTCATACCAAGAACTTCTTCGCCTTCCCATTGACCTTTACACACGATACCAAAATCAGGAATCGAGCCTGCATCGCTACCGGCTTCTGGGCTGGTCAGAGCGAAACAAGGGACTTCTAACCCTTTGGCTAAACGCGGTAAATAATGGTTTTGTTGCTCTGGCGTGCCGTAATGTTGCAATAGTTCACCAGGGCCTAAAGAGTTCGGTACACCAACAGTTGAAGCTAACTCACTGCTGACGCCTGCTAGTTTTTGCAACACACGGGATTGTGCATAGGCTGAATACTCTAAACCGCCGTATTTTTTCTTGATGATCATAGCAAAGAAGCCATGATCTTTGAGGTATTGCCATACTTCTGCAGGTAAGTCAGCGAGTTGGTGTGATACCTGGTGTTGGTTTACCATGCGGCACACTTCTTCTACTGGGCCATCGAGGAAGGCTTGCTCATCTGCACTTAAACGCGCAACTGGGTAGTTATGGAGTTTTTTCCAGTTCGGGTTACCTGCAAACAGATCGGCTTCCCACCAAGTGGTACCGGCTTCAATCGCTTCTTTTTCGGTAGAAGACATTTCAGGCATGATGCCACGATATATCTTCATCAGTGGGCGACTGATTACATTTTGTCTAAATGCACTGATGTTAAGTGGCAAGGCAATCACAAGGAAAACGATCCAAGAGATAGGGCCGACAACATCGAGTGTCCATCCTGCTGTCATCACAACAGCGGCTGCGATAGTGGCAGTGAGCAAAGATACCCGAAGGTAAGCTAGGGCTCCTAACACTAAGATCATAGCGATGATCCAAAGTAGGGTAGTCACTGTAATTCTCCTTAAGTATGACCGAGTGCCAACCACAGGTCATAGCGAGTTTTATTGATGGCGATCACAATTATAGTTTGTGGTCAGACCTGTGTCGCATAAAAGTTAAACCTAAGAGAATTTTAATACAAGCATTTTTCAAACAATTGTTTAAATTTTTTGTCAGCTCTGATCATTCCACAAATGTCATCAACTAGTTACAATGCAAAACCGTAGAGAGTTGAGAGCAAATAGGCGAGAGATATGTGTGAATTACTGGCGATGAGTGCCAATGTGCCGACCGATATTGTGTTTAGTTTTACGGGATTAGCACAACGTGGTGGGGTAACGGGGCCCCATGTTGACGGTTGGGGTATTACTTTTTACGAAGGGAAAGGTAGCCGCACTTTTAAGGATGCTTGCCCGAGCAGTGAATCCCATATTGCAAAATTGATCCAATCTTACCCCATTAAGAGTGAAGTGGTGATAAGCCATATTCGCCAAGCCAATCGCGGTTGTGTGTCTTTGGAAAACACGCACCCTTTTACCCGCGAACTATGGGGGTGTTATTGGACTTATGCTCATAATGGTCAATTGACGGATTATCAGGATATGTTTCAAGTCTCGCGCTATCAGAGCGTGGGCGATACCGACAGCGAACTCGCTTTCTGCTGGATTTTAGAACAAGTTGCCCAAAAGTTTGGTGATGCTAAACCCCAAGATATGCTGGCAGTATTTCATTTTGTTGCGACTCTAGCCGAACAAATTCGAACCTTAGGCGTGTTTAATATGATCTTAAGCGATGGTGAGTATTTGATGAGCTATTGCAGCAACAACTTGTGCTATATCACGCGCCGCGCGCCGTTTGGCAAAGCGAAACTGATCGATACGGATGTAGTGATTGATTTTGATAAAGAAACAACCCCCCATGATGTCGTGACAGTGATTGCCACCCGGCCATTAACTGAAAATGAGAACTGGCATGTGATGCAGTCTGGCGATTGGAAGTTATTTCGATTCGGTGAGTTATTGGTTGATTGCTAATGTTGGCAAGTGTTTTATCTTACATGGTTACAGTTCAGCGATTATCTGCAATAACGCACTGTTTATTTTAAATTATTCGCATAATGAGGGTGACAAACTCCGCATTAACAATACTGAGTTTGTCACTATAGAATTAACCCAATTTTTGCAATTGAGATAAACCGTTAGTTTTCAGTCGTCCCTTTGTCAGTTGTCCCTAAGAGTTTTGGTGCTGCTTGTGGTGTAAGTGTTTCGGTTGGTTCGGGTGTAACAGCTTGTTGTTCATCGAAATGATATTTGAGTAATTTAATATCAAGCTGCTTACTGCCTTTTTCAAAATGAGATAAACGAACAGGAAGATAAGCTAAGTCAGGTGCCATCCAAAAAAAAGTTTGACGCTTTTTATTATCGCGTACAACTTCGATTTTTACCGTGTCATAACTGCCACTTTCTATTGTCATTCGCTCTTTACCTATGACATGAAATTGATAGTCATCCACCTCGTTGTCCTTGATCATTTTATAATCGAGCACTTCTTTGCCTGTACTGATATCCAATCTGAATTGCAGTTGTACCATTAGGGGATCGAATATTTCGTCCTCATAGGGAAACTTACCTTTCTCGTCTTTATATCGGGTATGGATAAATCCTTGCGCTTTAGCAAAGGCGGTTTGCTCAGTGTAATTGGGGCCAACACCTTTACGTTGGTGTAAATAGCGTAGTGGAGTCAGCTTTCCTTCCTCTTGGGTAAATTCACTCAGTACATGGCGGACATCGGTCAGTAGCAAAAGGCTTAGATCGCTATCAAAACGATACTTAAATACGCCGTTTTCTGCACTGGGGAGTACGTATTTGGCTTTGCCTAATTGAATATCACCATAATTGACCTGATATTCAGCAGTTTGTGGAGTGAGTGGCGTAGGCGGTGCCATGGCAAATACACTGTGGGAGAGTGCGGAAATGCTCATTAATAATGCTGTTATGGTGCGCAAATAATGCTCCTTATGTCGCAGGTTTTCACCTTGTATGACGGCGCTAACATGTGCCGCAGTGGATAAAAAAGTGTCGAGTCGCATCTTACTTACACAGTTTTCATTGTTAAAAAGATAGCATTTATTGCGTTAACTTAGGTTATAACCGAGGGATTAACCTATGTAAACAGATGATAGTTCAGTAGATTAAACTAAAATGGCATCGACATCACTAAGGTTGCTAGATCGGGACGCCACTCAAACTCAGACAAGTTAACTTTGCCTCGGTTCACTACTATTCCTTCAATTCGTAATAATTCCATCTGTTCTTGAAACGCGGATGAGTTTTGTTCGAAGGATATTTTGCCATGGCTATTGAGCACTCTATGCCAAGGCAGTGATAACTGCTCTGGTGCTAGTTTAAGCGCTTTGGATACATAACGTGCTCGCCCTGGTAAGCCTGCAAGATCAGCGACTTTGCCATAGCTGCTGATCTTTCCCTCTGGGATCATACCAACAATATGCCAAATTCTCGCCATAGGGGACGACACTACTTGCATAGGTATCGTGTCTAAAATCTTTTCATCTAGTTTCAGATAGGGGTAGTGCACAGATTTATCTTTAGGAAACGGCGACATGAACAAGTGCCCTTATTAAGATTTCATACCTGCTAAAGTGTTAGGTTAGCCAGTTTAACGCTAAATAGCTCAGTTGCGAAATCTTGCTGTTAGCTCGTATGAGTCATTTTTAGGACGCTTAACTTTATTTTTAAGGTGGCTTGAGTATATCTACTAACTCGATTGTAATCTTGGCGATTAAACTATTTTTGCTTGAAATATTGTGTAAATAGCCAAATAGTCCATAATAGCGCCAATTTTTTTGACTCGATGAGAGAAGATAACTGGCATGGCTGTACTCGATATTCTAACCATTCCCGATGAGCGCCTTAAACGTAAAGCGCAACCTGTAAAAGATATTGAAGCTGTTCAGGGATTTATCGATGATTTAATCGAAACCATGTATCACACGGACGATGGTATCGGTTTAGCAGCAACTCAAGTCGGCAGTACAGATGCAATTATCGTGATCGATTTATCTGACGGTCGCGACCAGCCTTTAGTACTGATTAATCCTGAGATTGTTGAAAAGTCAGGTGAGTTCGTCGGTGAAGAAGGTTGTCTGTCTATCCCAGGTTATCGCGCTAAAGTGTCACGTTTTGAAAAAGTTAAAGTGACCGCCTTAGACAGAACTGGCAAAGCTATCGAAATCGAAACCGATGAGTTTTTAGCCATAGTGTTGCAGCACGAAATCGACCATTTGCATGGCAAAGTATTTATCGAACATTTATCCATGCTAAAACAACAAATCGCCCTTAAAAAAGTGCGTAAATACGCTTAACTTTTGACTTAAGTTGTATTTTACAGAATGGTTGTACCTATTGACTAGCCGCATTTATAGTGCGGCTTTTTTGTATTTAAAATTTAATCAAAGAAGATTAATGCTGTGATATGTGAACATAACAGCTTGTTTTTACTCTGATGAGTGGATAAGGTAACCCAAAATCTGCATTAGTTGTAGGTTCAGTTTTCATCATTAACAGCAAGAGTATGGATACGGTAGGGAAACAAATGAAATTTAAGGTAATAGCCTGTGGCATAGCCTCATTCGCAATGCTTTCACTGAGTGGCTGTAGTGCATTTTTTAACGGTAATACTACGGAGAAAAATGCGGTATCGAGTAGCTTAGTCGAATATTTATACCCTGATGAGAAGAGTCGCCAAGCCCAGCAGCCATCCTTACCTGTGCTACGTTTACCGATTACCGTCGGCATCGCTTTTTTGCCATCATCCCATTGGCAACATGATGCAATTGATAGCCGAACTCAGATGGCCTTACTTGATAAGGTTAAAAAATCCTTTGTCAAATATGACTATATCGATCGTATCGAAGTGATCCCAAGTACCTATCTTAAAAATGGTAAAGGTTTTGAAACCTTGCAGCAGGTTGCGCGTTTGCATGATGTCGATGTGATGGCATTGGTGTCTTACGATCAATTGATGCAAAGCCACGAGAACAAATCCGCCATTCTTTATTGGACGATTGTGGGCATGTATTTAATCCCTGGCAATGAAAATGCGATTCAAACCTTTGTTGATACCGCCGTTTTCGATATGCGTAGCCAGAAGATGTTATTTAGGGCGCCAGGTATTAATCAGTTAACTGAAAGTTCAACCGCTGTTGGCGTGACGACAACCTTAAGAGAAAAATCCTACGAGGGCTTTGATCTCGCGGTGAACGATATGATAGTCAATTTAGATGACGAGCTTGCCCGTTTTAAAACTCGGGTTAAGGAAGAGCACGTCGCCACCATAGAACATAAACAAGGTTACAGCGGCGGTGGCAGCTTATCGCTATTGATACTTTCATTACTGGGGATTTTTGCTGTGCGCCGTTTAACCATCTGCCGAGAATAGTTGAACCCATTTATCAGGGGTGAGGTGAATGAAAAGGAGTTTCAATGTTTTGGATATTTCTACTTCGGGCTTTGTATTAAGTTCTTATCACTCCTTTACCCTATGTTAAATGGGCTGATTGAAACATTAAGGACTTAAATATAATGACAGACATTATTGATAGAATTGTTTATGACATCGAGGATGTTGAAGAGGCGGTAAACCTTGTAAAAACTATCTCGTCAGCACATGAATTGTATTCCTTATTGAACCATTATAATTGGGATGATGGTAATGAGATTCCTATTGCAATTGCGGATCATCCATTATGCGAGTTAGCCATTGCCATAAAGCTATTTTGGCTTGCTGAAGCGATGGATTGGTTAGAAATGAATGAGCTAAATGAATTAATTCCAACAAATGAGGTAATAGAACCTTATCAACAGGAACATTATGATTTCGCGGTCATGCTGACTAAGCGAATTTTAAGTGGTTATTATCAGGTGAAAACAGTTTCCCATACTGAAAAAATAACAAAGACGGCGCAATATTTTCTTAAGAAGCGTGGAGTGCCTGAGATTCTGTATCAACCTATTGTGGTATGAGTGTTGAGATATACGATGTTGTAGTCGGGTGGTTAGGCGTGCCTATTTATGTGTGAAGCCCCCTTTTTTAGGTAACAACTAGGACCATAGACGCGAGTAGGTAGAGCCACAAATGCTTAAACTGGCTCAGGTTTTTGCTATTGATGTCGGTGTATATGCGGTGATGAGCAACCATCCGCATCTTAGCGGCGTAGCTTGTCGTTATCGCCGTGACCACAAGTGACAATATGCCAATGTGGGTGATTTTTTATGGCTTTAGCCTTAACTCGGTACTAGCATGCTTGCGTATTCGGGCTTGACCTCCTATGATCCTCCGGTTTTATCATTCACGGTAACCTTTAAATGTTGAATTCTCCGCTTTCTGCCAGCTCTAACGAATTAGTGATCAGTATCTTAACTATGGTGTTGAGCCAAGGAAAACCCTTAGATCGAGCCTATTCTCAGCATTTTTCTGGGTTGCAATTGGTGCCAGCTGAACAAGCGCGTATTGCGCTGGTGACGGGGGATATTCTTAGGCGCTTAAATCTGTACTGTTATTTGGCTGAAATCAGTCCTGATGAAATGGAACGATATGGCTCCAAGCTACTCAATGCTTGGCATTTATTCCATGACTTACCATTACCTAAGATGCAATATTCCTTACCCGTGGATGAACAACGTCTGGCTGAGCGTATTGAGCAAGCAAAAACTCAACTTGTGCTTTGGGATGGTTGTCCAGAATGGCTTGATACCATGGGCCGTGAGCAACTTGGTAAATCTTGGGAAAAGGAGCGCGCAGCCTTAAGCACTGCGCCTAAGCGTTTTTTACGCGCTAACGGCCTCAAGGTTACCCGTGATGAGTTAATGGCAAAACTTGCCGCAGAATATGTGAGTACGCTACCCGTTGATACAGTTAATTCTGCGTTAGAAGTCACCTCAGATTCTGCATTATTTCGCACCCAGAGTTTTAAAGAGGGGTTGTTTGAGCAGCAGGATGCGGGTTCTCAGCGCGTGGCCGCTGCACTGGATGCAAAACCGGGTATGAAAGTCATCGATGCTTGTGCTGGCGCGGGCGGTAAGACCTTACACATCGCCGCACAAATGCAGGGCAAAGGGCGCCTATTAGCTATGGATGTGGAGCAATGGAAACTCGATAAGCTCAAAGAGCGTGCCCGTCGTAATGGGGCTTATAATGTTGAAACGCGCTTAATTGCTAGTAGTAAAACCATTAAGCGTCTTAAACTCAGTGCCGATCGTGTGTTGCTCGACGTTCCTTGTTCGGGTCTTGGAGTACTGAAGCGTAACCCTGATGCAAAATGGCGTGATACCGCAGAGCGTTTACCCGTTCTGATGGAACTGCAAAAACATATTTTGAACAGTTACAGCCGTATGGTGAAAGTGGGCGGGATCCTTGTATACGCCACTTGTTCTATTTTTCCGTGCGAGAACCGTGGTCAAGTGGATGCATTTTTGGCGGAAAATCCAAACTTTCGTCTAATAGAAGATGAAACGATAAGCCCTGCCGATACAGGTTTTGATGGTTTTTATCTTGCGAAAATTGAACGAATTCAAGAATAAACACCTTTCAATACTGCTCTAAAGCACTTTTAGTCTATTTAAGGCTGAGTTGCTTTGGGGCACCTTAGTGCCTAGAATTCTTCTGAGTTTATAATGTTTTTACTTGAGCCTAACAGTATTGCACGGCGAAGGAAGATATGGACGAAGGCACTAATGTTATGGGACGACTTTTCGAATCCTCACTTAAACTAGATCACGATGTTAGCTTAGATTGCTATAGCGGCATTTTATCTATGTTGTTAAATGGTGCACCTCTAGGTGAGATTCTTCACGCGCTCGTCCTTAAAATTGAGGCTCAAAAAATAGGGACAAAGGCTTCCGTCCTACTGTTGAGTGATGATGGTAAACGGTTACTTTTTGGTGCTGCCCCCCACTTGCCAGATAACTATAACCAAGCAATTCATGGCATTGAAATTGGCCCAGACGTAGGCTCCTGTGGTACTGCGGCCTACTTGGGGGAACGTGTTATTGTTGAAGATATCGCGCACCATCCATTTTGGGAAAAGTTTAAAGCAATTCCTCTCAGTGCGGGCCTTAAATCCTGTTGGTCTGAACCCATCAAAGATAATCATGGGAAAGTACTCGGGACTTTCGCCATGTATTATGACGTCATAAAATCACCTATGCCGCAGGATTTAACCTTGATATCGGAAGCCGCAAGATTGGCGAGCCTTGCGATTGAACGTAGCCGTTCGATGGAGTTTCAGCGTTTAGCGGTGAAAATATTTGATCGCTTGCCTTTAGCACTTGTGATCACCAATTCCCTCGATGCCGTGTTATATGCAAATGCAGCATTTAAGCAAATAGTACAACCACAAACAGTAGAATCATCTAATTTTCACCCAAAAACCTTTTTGTCTCAGTCAGAACCCCATGAACTTGATATGCTTTTTCAGCACCTATCTGCAGGAAAAATGTGGCAAGGGGAATTAGTTGGACTCAGGGGAAATGGTGAAACCTTCTACCTTGATCTTACTGTAACGGTATTTCGTGAGCCTCACAGCAATTACAATGGCTTCGCTTGGTTATTTTCCGATATCAGTGAACGTAAAAAAGCCGCACAACTAATTAAGTATCAAGCGAATAATGATTCACTCACAGGGCTTGCAAATCGTAATGCCCTCTTTAGACAAATCCAAACCTTAATCACTTCTGACTGTTTAACGCCGGGCTTTAGTTTTATGCTGATGGACTTAGATAACTTTAAGCAAGTCAATGACACCTATGGTCACGATAAGGGCGATATGTTGTTGTTACAGGTTGTTGGACAGATAAAAACCTGTTTAGACAGCAGTATAATGTTTGCGCGTTTAGGTGGTGATGAGTTTGCCTTACTGTTACCCGGGGTTGTTACACAAAAAGCACTCTCACAATTGGCCGAAAAAATCATTAAAAATGTCTATCGGCGTTATGAGCTATCAAAGGATAAAGGCGTTTACAGTTCGGTTAGTATCGGGATTGCACGTTTCCCTGAGGATGCACTTAATTTGGAGCAATTGCTTAATTGTGCTGATCAAGCCATGTATATCTCCAAGGCGAATGGGCGCAATCGGTATCATTTCTTTACTGAGCAAATGCAGCAGAATGCCGAACGAATAGCGAATTTACATACATTGCTAAAGCAAGCCTTAGATCAACAAGCCTTTGAGCTCTATTATCAGCCAATCGTTAATGCGACAACGGGGTTGATCGTGCGTGCAGAGGTACTATTACGCTGGCAACATGAAGGCCAGTTTATTGCTCCAGATGAGTTTATTCCCATCGCTGAAAATAGTGGATTGATTGTTGATATCGGTCGAAATGTCCGCCGATGTGCGATGCAAACGATTAAGGAGATGCAAGACCATGGTTGGGGTATTAGCTTAGCGGTGAATGTGTCTACTTTTGAGTTCTGGTCCCATGAGTTGCAGGATGCATTTTGTGACTCTTTTGCTGACATAATTGAAGAATTAGGCTTAGTTGATTTTCCCTATGAATTGATCACGCTGGAAATTACCGAATCCTTATTGATGAAACAACATGTACATTTAATCAAAGTGCTCAATGAACTGCGTGCTCGAGGTGTGAAAATATCCTTAGATGACTTTGGTACTGGTTATTCCTCTTTATCTTATTTAGCGAATTTTCCCATAGATCAAATTAAGATAGATAAAAGCTTTATCGATAGATTAGCAGAAGGCGAACGCCACGAGGCTCTGGTTGAGGCCATAGTGCGCTTAAGTCATGCATTAAATTTGAGCGTGACTGCTGAAGGGGTAGAAACAGAGGCTCAGTTGAAGTTTGTGATGGCAAATGACATTCAAGAAATTCAAGGTTACCTCTATTATCAACCTATGCCTAAGGCCGCATTTTTTGAATTATTGGCTAAGCAAGCTAAGCCACATTAGTGTGTTCGCATTTATGTGTAACTAAACATCAAAAAGAGCGCCATTGGCGCTCTTTCACATAACCTACAATAAAACGGATTTAATCCTTTGCCGATAACTGGCTGTTGATCACTAGGCTTAAATATTCGGTAAAGTCGTGGCCGTGGTTTTGCAACATTTTAGGGAACATTGAAATCGGTGTCGAACCAGGGAATGTGTTGATTTCGTTGAGCAAAATTTCATTTTCAGCGGTTAAGAAAAAGTCGATACGTGACAGGTGACGCAGCTTCATCCCCTTAAATGCCTTGATAGCATAAGCACGGATCTGTTCACTGAGCTCTACAGAAACATCTTTTGCAACCACATCGGTGCGTGCCTTACTGCTTTTGGCATATTTTTCATCAAAGGTGTAGAAGGTATTGGTATCACAGATAATTTCACCTGGCAGGGTTGCCACAATCTCACCATTGTATTCGTATACTGCGACTTCTAATTCACGGGCTTTAATGGTTTTTTCCACTACAACATAGGGTGCGTAGCCGAAGGCATCTTTGAGTACTTGTGCCACTTTGCTGCTGTCATCCACTTTATAGCAACCGACAGATGATCCTTGCGACGCGGCTTTAATAAAGATTGAACCCCAATTAGCCAAGGCGGTTTGTGCTTGGCTGATCGCCTCATCATCATATTGGTGTAGAAAAATGTAGGGAGTATTGGGGATCCCTAGGGCTGAAAACCACATTTTGGCGGTGATTTTATTAAAACAATTACTACTGGCTTCGGATTCACAGCCGAAGTAGGGCAGTTGGATAAGGTTGAAATAGGACTGGATATCACCTGTTTCGCCGGGATAACCATGGATGCAAGGAATAACATAGTCCACAGGCCAAGGCGCTTTAGTTTCATCGCGAAAACGGATTTCGCGATTATTCGTCAGTTCACAC
Source organism: Shewanella putrefaciens (assembly GCF_016406325.1). NCBI lineage: Bacteria > Pseudomonadati > Pseudomonadota > Gammaproteobacteria > Alteromonadales > Shewanellaceae > Shewanella > Shewanella putrefaciens. Next base: position 1,939,790 of record NZ_CP066370.1, read on the forward strand.
TCATCGCCTGCCGCGGTGCGATATTGACCCAATTTATCAAGTTCTACCCGTAACACGGAAAATTGATCGGATTTTGCCAATGAGGATTCAAAATAGTTAGCCGACATTAGTGAAATATCGTGTTCAGCACTTCCGCCGCCGCACAGCAAAAGTAAGTTAATTCTAGACATTGTCATTCCTCAATTGAGCAAGATCAGATGAGAGCCATGTGTTCGTCAATCATCCTATAAAATAGCCGTAGCCATCTTAGTTTTGTTATCCCTATGAGTGCAAGTTCTGCGGTATTGAACCTTAACCGAGTGGTGATTTTTAACGCATTAATCACTTGTGGTAAACCACATTGAGGTAAATATTCGGGCTGATGATAAGCTTAGACCTCCTTGCTAACTGACCATTTATTTGCATGGTTTGATGTTGAGATCACACATTGCAGCTTACTAACTTAGATACGACTCAACGCAATGCTAAAAATGGTGACTATAATAAGTTTATTCATACACAACATGATGCATCTGTATGTTTTTTAAGCGGCATTTAATTCTTCTCTTGCTAGCTAGTCTTATTGTGTATGGCGCTTTAGTTCCTGCTTTTGCCACTGCCGAGCCTAATGTTTTATACGCTCACTTTCGCCATCGACCTCCTGAAATGATCGTTGATGAACGTAATATGACAATGTCGAGCCCTTTAAAAGACATTATCGAGGAGGCTGCAGAGAAAATTGGTTATCGCATTCATTGGACGATTAGTCCTTTTGCTCGCAGTCTCCATGATTTACAAGTCGGTAAGGTTGATATTGTTCCGCGCACCATAAAAACCTCCGAGCGGGAAACCTTTATCCGTTTTCTTGGACCTGTGTCGACACAAACGAGGGATATTTTATTTTTGGTCAAAGCAGGTAAAGAGTCGAGCATTCAAGTTTATGAGGATTTATATAAATTAAGCGTGGGAGTCAAACGCCAAACCGTCTATTTTGAGCGTTTTAATGACGACACCGCCATCAATAAAATGGAGTCAATTGATGATGAAAATATGGCTAAGATGTTTATTAAAGGTCGTTTTGATACCATGATTATCCTCGACCGCGCCTCGATTGAATATCAACTCAATAGTCTTGGTTTCCATGATTTTAGCTATGCACAGTATCGGCAAATAAATAAAATTGACAACTATTTTGGGATGTCACGTAAGTCGGCTCATTTTGCTGCTTTTGAGTCATTGAATAGCGTATTAATTGAAATGGTTCGCTCTGGACGAGTGAAAGCGATCTATGATTTTTACGGTTTATCGGCGGAGTTAGAGTAACTAATCTTGTAGGGTGCTTCATTACCTACGGTATTACTCATCAGGTTTTCAGGTTATTAGGATGACTTCAAACGCAATAAAAAACGCGCCGAAGCGCGTTTTAGTATTCACCTGTAATATCAAAGTGAATTAGAAGTTTGCTGTACGTGGTGCACGTGGGAAGGGGATCACATCACGGATGTTAGAGACGCCAGTCACATAAGACACTAAACGCTCAAAACCTAAACCAAAGCCCGCGTGTGGCACTGTGCCATAACGGCGAAGGTCACGATACCACCAGTAATCTTCTTTGTTCAGATCCATTTCGGCTAAACGCATATCTAGCACATCTAAACGCTCTTCACGTTGAGAACCCCCGATAATTTCACCAATACCGGGTGCTAATACGTCCATTGCGGCAACGGTTTTGCCGTCTTCGTTTAAGCGCATGTAGAAGGCTTTAATGTCCTTTGGATAGTTCTTCACCACAACTGGGGCTTTGAAATGTTCTTCGGCTAAATAACGCTCGTGCTCAGAAGAAAGGTCAATACCCCAAGAAACTGGGAATTCAAAGGTTTTGCCACATTTTTGCAGGATATCAACCGCATCGGTGTAATCTACTTGGGCAAAATCGCTCGATACAAAGGATTGCAAACGCTCGATTACCGTTTTATCTACGTGCTGGGCGAAGAATTGTAAATCATCCATACGCTCGGTTAATACGGCATTGAAGGCGTATTTCAGCATCGCTTCGGCAAGACCTGCGATATCGCTTAAGGTCGCGAAGGCAACTTCGGGTTCAACCATCCAAAACTCAGCTAAGTGACGGCTAGTATTGGAGTTTTCGGCTCTGAATGTTGGGCCAAAGGTATAAATTTTTGACAGTGCACAGGCGTAAGTTTCACCGTTTAATTGCCCTGATACAGTTAAGAAAGCCTCTTTACCGAAGAAATCCTTATCGTAATCGACTTTGCCTTCACTGGTGCGGGGCAGGTTTTCCATATCTAAAGTCGATACGCGGAACATTTCGCCGGCGCCTTCGCAATCCGATGCCGTGATAAGTGGTGTAGAAACCCAAATAAAGCCTTCTTCGTGGTAGAAACGGTGAATCGCTTGGGATAAACAGTTACGAACACGCGCAACAGCACCAATAATGTTAGTGCGTGGACGCAGGTGAGCGAGCTCACGAAGATGCTCAATTGAATGACGCTTAGCGGCCATTGGGTATGTGTCTGGATCATCAACCCAGCCAGTGACTTCAAGTTCAGTCACTTGTAGCTCAAATGCTTGGCCTGCGCCAGGAGATTCAACCACGTCGCCTGTCATTACGACAGAGCAGCCTGCAGTTAGCTTTAACACTTCGTTGTCGTAATTTTCGAGGCTATTGGGCACGACACCTTGGATCGGATTAAAGCAGGAACCGTCATAGACAGCTAAAAAAGAAATACCGGCTTTAGAATCACGACGAGTTCTGACCCAGCCACGTACTGTGACTTTAGAACCGACCGCGTGCTCACCTTTAAATACAGAAGCGACAGATGCAATGCTCATTGTTGCTTAGTTCTCCAACGAAACGTTTTATATGAAAATTTTGGAGGTTTATATTACCTTGCTGGTGGCTTTTCTCAAGCTGAAAAAGGTATCCTGAGGTTAATATTGCTAATATTTAGCGATATAGTGACTCAAACGGCAGGAGGCGATATGAGTAAAGTGAGAACATTTCAGATTATCCTCGCAACATTGTCCATTTTAGGCTGGATATTCGCCGTATACGCATTATTGGTTTTTGGCGAGGCAAGGCCCGATCGCGAGGTAGGGACTTATCTTAGCCGTGGTGCGGTGTTACGGGCTGAATGGGATCCCCATAGAACGCAATTGCTAGAATATTTAATTTGGACCTGCGGTGGGATCAGCCTTTTGAGTTTAGCGGTTAACTATTATGTCGCCCAACACAGTAAATTAGGCTATTGGTTCAACATTCCGTTATTACTGCTCACCTCGATTGTCGCTGGCTTATACATTCGCTTTGTCATTTAACTTTTTGTTATTTAGCGGGGCTAAATTTGCGAAGGGATACTTAAATGGCGGCAGAGATGATCAATGATTGCTGCCGTTGCTCCCCATATAAATCGCTGTTGGTAGGGGATAAAATGCACATTGTAATAACGGCCTTGACGTAAAAAACGTTTCTGGTGACGATGGGTTGGTTCAATAAAAAAACTTAACGGTACAGAGAAACAATCGGCAACTTCACCGGGATCGAGTTTCATCACAAATGCTTGCTTGACGATACCTATCACTGGGGTGATTTCAAATCCAGTAAAGGTATTGTGAGCAGGAAAAGTGCCTACAACATCCACATTGTGCCGTAACAGGCCGATTTCCTCTTCGGCTTCTCTTAGTGCAGCAGCAATTGCATTCGTATCACTTGGTTCAATTTTGCCGCCAGGAAAACTAATTTGCCCTGGGTGGGCACGCAGATGCATAGGTCTTTGGGTTAAGATCAAACTCAGTTCACCTGCAATGTCTTGAACAGGGAGCAATACCGCCGCTTTGCGTAATCCAAGGTGAGGGAAAGCAGCCGGATCTTGCCGAGCTAAAGGATGTAGATTAAATCTCAATCTAAATTCAGCTTGATCCATCGAAGTTCTCGTTTATCCAGTATCAAAATTAAGGTTTTTTCATTCAGCGCCAAGCAAAGGTAAAATACGGCTGATTTTATCAAAGGTTTCTTGATATTCGGCATTCACTTGTGAATCCGCCACTATGCCACCGCCCGCCCAGCAATAGAGTTTACCCCGTTCGGCAATCAGTGTGCGAATGGTGATGCTGGTATCCATTTGTCCATCTTGGCTTAAATATCCCATACAACCACAGTATAAACTTCTGCGTGACGGTTCTAGCTCCTCGATAATTTCCATGGCACGAATTTTGGGTGCGCCGGTAATCGAGCCGCCTGGGAATGCGGCGCGCAGTAAATCACTCGCCGTGAATTGGCTAGCGAGTTTGGCGGTAACGGTACTGACTAAGTGATGCACAGCGGGAAAACTCTCAATCTCAAAGAGATGGGGTACACGTACTGAACCGGCTGCGGCCACTTTGCCAATGTCGTTGCGCAGCAAATCGACAATCATCACATTCTCAGCACGATCCTTTGGCGAGTTTGCCAGTGTGCTGGCAGCCTTGGTATCAAGCAGTGGATCAGCATGACGTGGCATCGTACCTTTGATGGGTTTGGTTTGAATATCATCACCGCGAAGCTGGATAAAACGCTCGGGTGAAATCGACAAAATAGCGTTTTGCGGTAGACGCATAAAGGCCGAGAAGGGGGCTTTATTGGCCTTACGTAATTGGCAGTACGCCGCCCATTCATCACCTTGGTAACTTGCCTCAAATCGTTGGGTTAAGTTTATTTGATAGCAATCACCGCTGTGTAAATAGGCTTGTACAGCTTCAAATTTTCTCGTGTATTGGGCTTTATTTATCTGTGTTGCCCATGGGCTAGTGAGCATAAAGGCCGCTGAGTTTGGCTTTTTAGTGAGTTTATGTTGAATTTTATTCAACTCAATCTCGAGGGCTTTCTCGCCTAAATAGTGCAACAAATGCCAACACTGGGTTTGGTAATTGAAGATAAGCGCCCAGTCGTAAAAGCCGATATTCATTTCTGGCAGTTGAATATCCTGCTTGGCCGTTGTTGGCAGCGTTTCGATACGACGCCCTAAATCGTAACTAAAGCTACCCATGGCGCCTCCTGCAAAGGGGAAGCCACTTTCAATGGCGTTTGGATACCAATGATTTAATAATGAGTTAACGAGTTCAAATGGATCATCTGTTACGTTGGTCTTTGCCGGCAACGTCAGATCTGATTGCATAAGGGTTATTTCACTTCGCTCACCTTTGGTGACTAAAGTGGCAATAGGTGCCGCGCAAATAATATCGAATTTTGCATCTTGATGCGACGCACTAGCAGAATCGAGCAGAATTGCCCACTCGTCTTTAGCAAAGTATTCGAATACTTCTGTGGTGCTTAATGTCCAGTCAAGTTGGCGTGATGCAAGCGGTATTGACGCCCTAATTGCCATCGATTAATCCTATCTAAAATGTGATGTAGCCCAAAAAGATGTGAAAGAGTATCATATTGGCCCAGAAAGAATTAAACAAAAACAAGTAAGGCCACATAGGCTGCTGGAGCGCTCCTACTATGTCATCTCACCCTAAAATGTCTGAAAATGCTGTTATTAAACAAGCCGACTTTATTGAAAGTGTGGCGGATGCCCTGCAATACATTTCTTATTACCACCCAAAGGATTTTGTTGATGCCATGAGCGAAGCTTATGAGCGTGAACAAAGTGCTGCGGCGAAGGATGCGATTGCCCAGATCTTAATTAACTCGCGTATGTCGGCCGAAGGTAAGCGTCCTTTGTGTCAAGACACGGGGATTGTGACCACGTTTGTAAAAGTGGGTATGGGTGTAAAGTGGGACAAAACCGATATGACGATTCAGGAAATGGTCGACGAAGGTGTTCGTCGTGCCTATACCAATCCTGATAACCCACTGCGCGCATCAATAGTGTCAGATCCTGCGGGCAGCCGTAAAAATACCAAAGATAACACCCCATCTGTGGTGCATATCGACATGGTGCCTGGTAACCACATCGAAGTGGCGATTGCGGCTAAAGGCGGCGGCAGTGAAAACAAAGCTAAGATGGTGATGTTAAACCCATCTGACGATATCGCCGCTTGGGTAGAAAAAACGCTACCGACCATGGGCGCGGGCTGGTGTCCACCGGGTATGCTGGGTATAGGTATTGGCGGCACGGCGGAAAAAGCGGCCGTATTAGCCAAAGAAGCGCTGATGGAAAGCGTGGATATCCATGAGTTGCTCGCCCGTGGCGCGCAAACGACCGAAGAAAAACTGCGTTTAGACATTTTTGAGCGTGCGAATAATTTAGGCATAGGTGCGCAAGGTCTTGGCGGTTTAACCACAGTGTTAGACGTTAAAATCAAATCGGCGCCTACCCATGCGGCATCTAAACCTGTGGTGATGATCCCCAACTGCGCGGCTACACGCCACGTGCATTTCCATTTAGACGGTTCAGGTCCTGCGGAATTAACGCCGCCATCATTGGCCGATTGGCCAGAAATTACCCGTGAAGTGGGTGATGATGTGCGCCGCGTTAACTTAGATACTGTCACTCAAGCGGATATCGAGCAGTGGCAGAGCGGTGAAACCATTCTGCTCAGCGGTAAAATGTTGACTGGTCGTGATGCTGCTCATAAGCGCATTCAAAGCCTCATCGAAAGCGGTGAAGGTCTGCCAGAAGGCGTGGACTTTACCGGTAAGTTTATTTACTACGTTGGCCCAGTTGATCCCGTTGGCACTGAAGTTGTCGGTCCTGCGGGCCCAACCACTGCAACTCGTATGGATAAATTCACTGACTTAATGTTAGAGAAAACGGGCTTGATGGGCATGATAGGTAAAGCTGAGCGTGGCCCTGCAACAGTTGAATCGATCAAAAAACATAAAGCGGTATATCTAATGGCCGTTGGCGGCGCTGCGTATTTAGTGTCTAAAGCGATTAAACATTCTCGCGTCGTGGCCTTTGCTGATTTGGGCATGGAAGCGATTTACGAGTTTGACGTGCAAGATATGCCAGTGACTGTGGCAGTGGATTCACATGGCGTGAACGCCCATGAAACGGGCCCTGCGATTTGGAAAGTGAATATCGCCAACGCGAAAGCGTAAAGGTTGGGATGCAGCGGATTGAACTTGATGGCTTTTTAAGCAAAACAGCTTAAGTTTGAGTCTTGATATCTGTTCTTTAGGTAAAACGCTACGTCACTGACATTTTGTCACAAAAAAATACGCTCAGGTTCGCCATTTGGCTTGCCTGAGCGTTTTTGTTTCGTTAGTGTGGCAAGCTTATCTTCGAAGATACGATCACTGATCGCTTTTAACATTCGTTCGATGGTAATGACCGAACGTTTATAACAAAAGATGGACATAACAATGAAAATAGCTCCTCTCCTCATCGCGTTAAGCGCTACAGGTTTGGCGTACTCAGTCCAAGCGGCTGAACCAACGCCTTTTTCTGTGCAACAGCTGATTAAACTCAATAAAATGCATTCAACAACGGTGTCCCACGATGGGACTAAGTTGGTCTATGGCCTTAAAACGGTAAATGAAAAGGGAGAGGCCAGTTCAGATTTATATTTGTTAGATTTGACTCAAGCCAATGCAAAGCCGTTGCAACTGACCTCTGCCGCGGGTACTGAGCACGATGTGAGTTTTGCAAATGACGATAAATCGATTTATTTCCTTGCGAGCCGCAATGGTTCAAGCCAGCTTTTTCAACTGCCATTAACGGGCGGTGAAGCGGTACAAGTTTCTGATTTACCTTTGGATATTGATAGCTATAAGCTATCAAATGACGGTAAACAAATCGTACTTAGCATGCGTGTCTTTCCTGAATGTAAAGATTTAGCCTGTTCTAAGGATAAATTTACCGCCGAATCTGAGCGTAAATCGACTGGCCGTGAATACAAGCAGTTGATGGTTCGCCATTGGGACACTTGGGAAGATCATGCCCGCAACCACTTATTTGTGGGTGCATTAAACGGCGAGAAACTCACCAAGGTTGTGGATATTACCCAAGGTTTAGACACTGAAACACCACCAAAGCCTTTTTCAGGTATGGAGGAAGTGACCTTTACCCCAGACGGTAAATATGTGGTTTATAGCGCTAAAGCGCCGAGTAAAGATCAAGCGTGGACGACTAACTACGATCTATGGCAAGTGCCAGTGACGGGTGGGACCGCAACTAACTTAACCAAAGACAATTTGGCATGGGATGCGCAGCCGACCTTTTCGAGCGATGGCCGTTATATGGCCTATTTAGCGATGAAAAAGCCCGGATTTGAAGCGGATCGCTACGCGATAATGCTACGTGATACCAATACAGGCCAGTCTAAGGAAGTAGCGCCACTTTGGGACAGAAGCCCAAGTTCACTGATGTTTGGCCCTGATAATCGTACTTTATATGTTACAGCACAGGATATGGGGCAAGTCTCTATTTTCCAAATTAATACCCAATTTGGTGATGTGCAATCCATCTACAGTGACGGTACTAACAGCTTGATCGCCGTGACTAATGATCAATTAATTTTTGATAGCAAAACCTTAGTTGAGCCTGGCGATCTCTATAGCATCACGACCGATGGTCAAGGTCTTAAGCGTTTAACTGAAGTCAACAAAGATAAGCTGGCTAAGATTAAATTCGGCGAGTTTCAACAATTTAGTTTTAAAGGTTGGAACAACGAAGACGTTTATGGCTATTGGATCAAACCTGCCAACTACCAAGAAGGTAAAAAATACCCGATTGCTTACTTAGTGCATGGTGGGCCGCAAGGTTCATTTGGCAATAGTTTTAGCGGTCGTTGGAATGCCCAATTATGGGCGGGTGCAGGTTATGGCGTCGTCATGGTGGATTTCCACGGCTCTACTGGTTACGGTCAGGCCTTTACTGATTCAATCAGCCAAGATTGGGGTGGTAAGCCATTAGAAGATCTGCAAAAAGGCCTAACCGCGGTGAGCCAGCAACAAAAATGGCTCGATCCGCAAAACGCCTGTGCGCTCGGTGGTTCCTACGGTGGTTACATGATGAACTGGATCCAAGGTAACTGGAACGATGGCTTTAAGTGCCTCGTTAACCATGCTGGTCTGTTCGATATGCGCTCTATGTACTATGTGACAGAAGAAGTGTGGTTCCCAGAGTATGAATTTGGTGGCACTTACTCAGATAACAAAGCCTTATATGAGAAGTTTAACCCAGTGAATTATGTTGAAAACTGGAAAACACCCATGTTAGTGATCCACGGTGAGAAAGACTTCCGTGTACCCTATGGTCAAGGGTTAGCGTCATTTAGCTATATGCAACGTAAGGGTATTCCATCGGAGTTGCTGATTTTCCCCGATGAAAACCACTGGATCCTAAAACCTGAAAACTTAGAGCAGTGGTATGCCAACGTATTCCGTTGGATGGATAGCTGGACTAAGCAGTAACTGCCAGCGCATTTAATAACAGACAGTGAATGACTGTGTAATAAAAGCCGCAAGGCTCGCCCTAGTAGCGTTATCATCGGCGAGTTGTTTGATGTGAGTGACTATTGAATTTTTCAAGCGTCTTAAAAAGCCAGGACTCTGTTCTGGCTTTTTATTGCGTCATGTAATGGCTTTATTTTTAATCAAGGAGTTAAGATGAATATTCGAGCCGCAACCTTAACTGATATCCCTGAAATAAGCGTATTAATCACTCAATTAACCCAAGATTTTATCGCCCCAACTTGCACTGCAGAGGGTGCTGCAATCTTAGTTAATGCCATGTCGATTGAAGCGATTGGTAGCTACTTTGCTATGGGTTATCAGTACCATGTCGCTATAACGGACTCGGGCCAACTCGCAGGTGTGGTGGGGATGAAGGCGAATAGCCACTTATACCATCTGTTTGTCGCCTCCCATGCACAGGGGCAAGGCGTAGCGCGAATGTTGTGGGAACATGCTAAAACTCAATGTTTAACCCAAGGTAATCCGGGCATATTTACCGTGAACTCGGCATTGAATGCGCAAGCTGTGTATTTAGGCTTTGGCTTTGTGCCCCTAGGACCCGAGCGAGAGCGCGGCGGGATCCGCGATATTCCCATGCAGCTGACGCTTTAGGTTGGCAGCACTCATTCATCCAAACATTAGTACTCTCATTTGAGCTAATAGAACTAAAAATAGAGGAATTATGGCAAATTTAACCTTTTATCCCATCGGCACAGCTGGCGAAAAATGGGGCGAGGCCGAAAAAGCCGCTTGGCTTGCAAGTACCCAAATCAAGCGTTCATATCAGGACGATGTCGTGATGCCACTTAAGAGGATGGAGGCTGAGCTTACGGCACTTGGGCTTGCCACAGTGCAATATGGCTCGCTTTCGATTGATCCACTGCGTTATCCATTGCTTGCAGTTACAACGCAGAAATTTGATAGCCAAAAACCAACCGTGCTGGTGACGGGCGGTGTGCATGGGTACGAGACCAGTGGCGTTCACGGTGCATTAGCCTTCTTAGCCAATCAAGCGGCGAATTATGTGCAACAGGTGAATTTAGTGGTTGCCGTGTGCGTGAGCCCTTGGGGTTATGAGACGATTAATCGCTGGAATCCTAAGGCTATCGATCCTAATCGTTCATTTTATGCCAATAGTCCAGCAGAAGAATCGGCAGCCTTGATGGCTCTGGTCGCTTCAGTAGAACAAGGTTTTGATCTGCATGTGGATTTACATGAAACTACCGATTCAGACGAATTAGAATTTCGCCCAGCGCTTTGCGCCCGTGATGGGATTGAATATGAAAAAGGCACAATCCCCGATGGTTTTTATGCCGTGGGTGATACCGAAAATCCAATGGATGCATTCCAAAAGGCCATTATCGACGGTGTGAGCAAAGTGACCCATATTGCACCCGCCGATGAGAAAGGGGAGATCATCGGCTCGACTGTGGTTCAGGACGGAGTGATCAATTACCCGTTGAAAAAGCTAGGCTTATGCAGCAGCGTGACGGGTTGTGCCTATAACACTACGACAGAAGTTTACCCTGATAGCCCATCGACAACGCCAGCGGAATGTAATTTGGCACAGGTAGCGGCAATCACTAGCGCTATTGATTATGTGTTGGCACAGCGTTAATTATGCTTTGTTTTAGAGGAATCAATGGGATGAGCTGTGACTGAAGTGATTTTACGTTAGGAGCCGTTACGCAAGTATTCATCCTTATGGTAAGACATGCATTAAAAAGCCCTCATTGGAGGGCTTCTTCGTTGATATAGTGCTGCTTTTATCTAGGTGATAGCCTAGTTGTTATCGCTATAATCGCGACCATAGTAACTATCGAGTAATAACTGTTTTAACTCGCTAATCAATGGGTAACGTGGGTTGGCACCTGTGCATTGATCGTCAAAGGCATCTTCGGCGAGTACATCTAACTTGGCGAGGAAGTCGGCTTCGTTGACACCGGCTTCTTGGATAGAAGCAGGAATGCCAATCGTCTTCTTGAGCTGTGTGATTTTCTCAAGCAGTTTTTCCACTTTCTCTTCATCCGATTTTCCGCCTAGTTTCAAATGGTCGGCGATGGCTGCATAACGGCACAAGGCTTTGGGTCTGTCATATTGGCTAAACGCCGCTTGCTTTGTGGGCAGATCCGTTGCGTTAAAACGTATCACATTGTTGATCAGCAGCGCATTGGCTAAGCCGTGGGCGAGATGAAACTCGGCACCGAGTTTATGGGCCATCGAGTGGCAGATACCGAGGAAGGCGTTAGCAAAGGCGATACCCGCAATGGTGGCACCATTATGAACCTTTTCACGGGCGACTGGGGATTGTGCACCTAAGTTATAGGCATCCGGCAAATATTTGCACAGTAAATCGAGGGCTTGCAGTGCTTGGCCATCGCTGTACTCATTCGCCATTACGCTAACATAGGCTTCAAGTGCATGGGTTACTGCATCAATGCCACCAAAGGCGGTGAGTGACTTAGGCATATCCATCACAAGATTGGGGTCAACAATCGCCATATTGGGCGTGAGTTGATAATCAGCAATGGGGTATTTTTTACCTGTTTGCTCATCGGTAACTACCGCAAAAGGTGTGACTTCTGAGCCTGTGCCTGAGGTTGTCGGAATAGCCACCATCATGGCTTTTGTGCCCATTTTGGGGAATTTGTAGATACGTTTACGGATATCCATAAAGCGCAATGCGAGATCGGCAAAATCAACCTCAGGATGTTCGTACATCACCCAAATAATCTTGGCGGCATCCATGGGTGAGCCACCGCCGAGGGCGATGATGACATCGGGTTTAAAACTACAGGCAACCTTTGCCCCTTGGCGCACAATGGCTAAGGTGGGATCGGCTTCGACATCATAGAAAATTTCAGTTTCTAAGCCCTGAGCCTTTAAAATACGAATGGTTTCATTGCAATAACCTTGGTTGAACAAAAATCTATCCGTGACGATAAGCGCGCGTTTTTTATCACTTAATTCCTCAAGGGCGATAGGAAGACTGCCACGGCGGAAATAAATAGATGAAGGAAGCTTGTGCCACAGCATGTTTTCGGCCCTCTTAGCGACGGTTTTTTTGTTGATCAAATGACTTGGACCCACGTTTTCTGAAATCGAGTTGCCGCCCCAAGAGCCGCAACCGAGGGTGAGAGATGGGGCCAATTTAAAGTTATAGAGATCGCCAATACCACCTTGTGATGCGGGAGTGTTGATTAAAATTCGTGCGGTTTTCATTCTAAAACCAAAGGTTTTAACGCGTTCTGTTTGAGTGTCTTGGTCGGTGTAAAGTCCTGATGTATGGCCAATCCCCCCAAGTGCAACTAAGGCTTCGGCTTGATCGACGGCATCGTTAAAGTCTTTGGCGCGGTACATACCAAGCAGTGGCGATAATTTTTCATGGGCGAAGGCTTCGCTTTCACTAATATCAGTCACTTCACCAATCAGTACCTTAGTCCAATGAGGTACTTCAACCCCCGCCATTTTGGCAATACTCGCCGCACTTTGCCCCACGATATCGGCATTTAAGCCACCATTTTTGAGGATGACGTTTTGCATTGCCGCGGTTTCACTTGCCGATAAGATATAACCCCCATGGCTTGCGAAGCGTTCTTTCACTTGCTCATAAATGCTATCGACAACGATCACGGCTTGCTCAGATGCGCAAACCACCCCGTTATCAAAGGTTTTGGACATCAATATAGAGCTCACCGCGCGTTTTATATCGGCGGTTTCATCGATAACGATAGGGGTATTTCCTGCGCCCACACCAATGGCAGGTTTACCTGAGGAGTAGGCGGCTTTCACCATACCTGGGCCACCTGTGGCAAGGATCAAATTAACCTTAGGGTGAGTCATTAGCTGATTTGATAGTGCGACGCTAGGCTCATCAATCCAGCCAATAATATCTTTCGGTGCGCCAGCGGCCACGGCAGCATCAAGCACTAATTTTGCGGCAGTGGTGGTTGAGGCTTTAGCCCTTGGATGGGGCGAAAAAATAATGGCATTGCGGGTTTTAAGGCTAATCAAGGCCTTGAATATTGCCGTAGATGTCGGGTTAGTCGTGGGCACTATGCCGCAAATAATGCCAACGGGCTCGGCGATAGTGATTGTGCCAAAGGTGAGATCTTCAGACAAAATACCGCAGGTTTTCTCATCTTTATACTTGTTGTAAATATATTCAGAGGCAAAGTGGTTTTTGATCACCTTGTCCTCAATAACACCCATACGTGTTTCTGCCGCTGCCATTTTGGCTAGCGAGATACGCGCATCCGCAGCGGCGAGGGCGGCTGCGCGAAATATCGCATCCACTTGTTCTTGACTGAAGGTTGCATACTCGGCCTGTGCCTTGGCGACACGCTCGACCATCAGATCCAGTTCTTGTGCATTGGTCACTAACATGATTAACACTCCTAAAAAGATTTAGGGAATGCTCATGTTCACTAAATCTTCTTTATGGTAGAAAATTACACTTAAACTCACTCATAAAGTGTGAGCATACTATCAATATGCAATTTATTTGTAATAAAACTACAATAATAGTGATCTGTTTCTATAACTATCGGTATGTGCTACTCAAATGGAATAATCAAATATTATTTAAACTTGTGATTAAACCTCAAAAATCTCATTTTTCAGTCATCTGAGCTTGAGATACTATACTGGCCCTTGAGCTTACTTTGATGAACATGGCGTGACACGCATATAAGGATCGCAACTTGGAGTTAACACTTTACGTTAAATTTTTTCTTGGCCTCGTTGCCATCATCAATCCGATTGGATTGCTGCCCGTATTTGTGAGTTTGACCAGTCATCAAACAGAAGCGGAGCGAAACCATACCGGAAAAGTGGCTAACTTTGCGGTAGTGGTTATCTTGCTGGTAACCATCGTTGCGGGTCAGCATATTTTAAATATGTTCAGTATCTCACTTTCGGCTTTTAGGATTGCGGGCGGTAGCTTGATAGCCATTATTGCCATGTCGATGTTGCAGGGTAAGTTAGGCGAGGTGAAACGCAACCAAGAGGAAGACCGCGAATCCTCTGCGATGGAATCCGTTGCTGTGGTGCCCTTAGCGTTACCTTTAATGGCAGGGCCAGGTGCCATTAGCTCTGTTATCGTGTTTGCCGCTGAACATAATTCCTTATCCAATTTTATTGCGATGTTCATTACCGTGATTATTTTTGGGCTAGTGAGTTTTGCCCTGTTTAGAATGGCTTCCATTATTTATAAAATTTTAGGTAAAACAGGTATTAACGTGATTACCCGCTTGATGGGACTCTTGATGTTATCTATCGGAATTGAAGTGATCGCGGCAGGTATTAAAGGGCTTTTCCCTCAATTGTTCAGCTAACGGATTAACGCCCTAATATTCATTTATTCAGTGAGTATTGGGGCTTTTTTCAGGCGTCATATCCATTCAGCATTTTTAAACATTTAACCCATTCAGGGCTCGAGAGCTCCAACATTACCCGTGTTACAGTGACAAGCACCTGTTTTTTAAAACTTAGCACTCTCTAAAGTAGTGATGTCGAATCGTTCTAACCCCAAACCTATGCTATATAATAAGTGCCCATTAGGTTTAACCTCGCTAAACAAGGAATATTTTTATGAAATGGCAATGGATTGGTAATCTCAGCTTAAAACAGAAGTTGCTTATGGTTGTGTTACCACCGTTAATTGCGTGCTTTCTTTACGGTGCACTCTTTCTCACTGAAAAATTTAAGTACCGTCAAGATTTACAACTTGTTGTACAGTTGAGTGAACTGGCGGTGACGAACAGTAATTTAGTGCACGAATTACAGAAAGAACGCGGTATGAGTGCCGGTTTTATTGGCTCAGGTGGAAAGGCTTTTGCTGGAAAGATACCTGAACAGAGACGCTTGACCGATAGCCAACTCAAGCTTTATCAATCTTTTATTGCTGAAAATGCATTACCTGAATTATTTGCTCCAAAGCTAAGAGAATTAAACACTCAGTTAGGTCGATTAGCGGGGATCCGTTCCCAAACAGACAGTTTGTCTATTAGTGTGGCAGAGGAAGTCGCGTACTACACAGATCTGAATAAGATCTTATTAGCCATAGTGGATGAGACCGCCAAGGCGGGCGCTAACCAAGAAATTGCGATTAAAGCTGCGGCGTTTAGCGCATACCTACAGATGAAAGAGCGAGCAGGAATTGAGCGTGCTGTGCTTAGCTCAACCTTTGGACAATATGGTTTTAAACCACAGGTTTACGCAAGATTTATTACACTCGTTTCTGAGCAAAATAGCTATTTAGAGCGTTTTCAAGCCTTAGCTACTCCAGAACTTGTGCAAGCAGTGAGCCGCATTCAAAACTCTAATGAAGTACGTGAAGTTGAAGCATTACGTCAAATTGCGCTTGAGCAAGATAACCAAAAGATCCAACAACAAAGTCCTGAAGAGTGGTTCACTAAATCAACGGCGCGTATTGATAGCTTGCGAGATTTTGAACAGCAGGTATCAACAGATTTACTCAAAACCACCCATAAACGACTACAATCTGCCAATGAGCATATGTTTTTTGTGTTGGCGACATTAACATTGGTACTCACACTCGTATTGATTTTTAGCTTATCAGTGATCCGCTACTTACATGATAGTGTTCATCACTTATATTCAACCATTACCCAAGCCCGTAAAAATTATGATCTAAGCGTACGTTTAACTCATTCGAGTTCCGATGAGTTTGGTGAGCTTGCCATTGCATTTAATGACATGATGAGCGATTTTGAAAATGTGATTTTGCAGGTGCGTGCCAGTGGCGCTAAATTACAACAAGCCGTTAAGCAAATGGATTTGTGTACTCATGCTATGGAGCAGGATGTCATGGAAGGGCACAGCGAAGCTGAACAAGTCGCTTCGGCGATGACAGAAATGAGTGCCACCGTCGCTGAAATCGCAAGCAACGCAGTGCAAGCCTCTGAAGCATCAAGTGCAGCGAATCAAGAGGCCAAGGCAGGGAATATTGAAGTCGGCCGAACAAGCAACGCCATTAAAGCCCTTGCAGATGACATCAGTGGCGCTTCTCAAGCAATCAATGAATTAGATCGCGAAATTCACGGTATTGTGGTGGTATTAGATGTGATCAGCAGTATTGCAGAACAAACTAATTTACTCGCACTCAATGCCGCGATTGAAGCCGCCCGTGCAGGTGAAATGGGGCGTGGCTTTGCCGTGGTCGCCGATGAGGTTCGAAATTTAGCGCAACGCTCGCAAACGTCGACGGCAGACATTAAAAATATGACAGACAGGTTAAAATCGGGAGCGAGTATTGCTGTAAAAGCAATGGAGCGAGGGTTAACACAAGCCAATATCAGTGTTCAAGAAGCAGAGCAAGCGGGAATAGAACTTAAGCGTGTTGTAGAACAAGTGGACATTATTGATCGTATGAACGAACAAATTGCCACAGCAACCCATGAACAATCCGCTGTATCTGAAGATGTGAATCGTAATGCGTTGAAGATAAGTGAGATTTATCTCAATACCCAAAGAATTTCCGATGAATTACGTGAGCTAACAAAAGCACTCACATTTGACGCGGATCTTATGTCTAAAGAAGTGCATAAATTTACGGTGAATTAATACGTTAACTTTATAACACTGCTCAAACGAAAGGCGGTTTGCTTAGCAATTGTGCAACCGCCTGAAATCGATTCTTTTTTACTTGACCCCCATAAGGCTTTTGCGTACAGTACCGCTCCGTTAACCGCAAAAAGTCCCTCGGCAAGACTGATATTGCGTTAACCCGTTCAATCGTGAAAGATTAACCACGTAAACATAAATCAAAAAATACGGTGAGGTGTCCGAGTGGCCGAAGGAGCACGCCTGGAAAGTGTGTATACGGTAACGTATCGAGGGTTCGACTCCCTCTCTCACCGCCACATTCTAAGAACCCGATCACATGGTCGGGTTTTTTCTTTTCTAACAATAACCTATTGAATTATAGTTGCTTCATCCAATGGCTTACCAACCTTTGGCACCTTAAGGTGGTACAAAAGGGTGGTACAAAACGATGGCATTTATGATTCAACCATACAGCGATCCAAAGTCTGGAATCTGGAAAATCCGCAAGGGTATTCCTAAGCATTTACGGCCCTTTCTTGATGGCAAAGTTGAGCTTAAGCGAAGCCTAGAAACTAAAGATGCCCATGTTGCCAAAACAAGGGCTGCTGGCGTGATTGCTGAATTCGAGTCTGCGATTGCTCGTGCTCAGTCACGTTTCGACAATCAAGAGAACGAGCAGAGAATATCACCAGCTCAGTTAGATGCTATTGTCAGCTATTGGGTGGCTCATGAGCATGGGCGGCTAACTCAAGCAGACATTCAAGCAAGATATCTGCTCGAAACTCCCGAAGGACTTGCAAGCATGACTGAGTGGTTCAGCGAGCCGCTAGAAGTGCTCCATGAGGCTAATGGAACAAGCCGCCAACAAACAGAAGAACAACGCTTTGTGCGGCATATGAGTGCATTCGTTGATGAAGCCCTTGAGCTTTCTCAATGCCGACTTTACGACCATTCATTAAGACTGTATCTCGCAATCCAATTGGCAAACGCCTGTATCAGGCTCTCTAACTCTGCAATTGACCATGAAGAACTCGCTCGGCGTAAACAAGGACTCGTTCGGCGGGAGCTAAACCGAGGCTTTGAGCCGACCTTACCTGATACGAAGATCGAACCTACAGATCCAAGCAGTGATGCGTTACAGCAGCTTAAGGATTTAGGTTTAATAGTTACGGCTATGACCACCAGCAGTACAGCTCCAAGCAAACAAAAGGAAGCTGAATTATCCGTATCTTCTAGCGTTTCGCAGTTGATTGACTGGGTGAATAATCAGAAGAAGGCTCTGAGCTCAGAAGTTGCCTTCAGATCATGGCAAGGTGACCGCAATCGCCCTTGTCAGCGACTGATAGAGTTTTTTGCCGATAAGCCTATTGGTGAAATCCAAAAGCTAGATATGCGTAAATTCTTCAATTGGATTATTCGCTGTCCGAGTAAACCAAGCCAAGAGATACGAGCATTACCCTTCAACAAGCAAATCGATATCGCGGATAAACGAGGCTTGGCTCGTGTGAGCATCAATACTGCTGATAAGGAACTTAAGCTGGTTTCGGGGTATTTCCAACAGGCTGTCAAGTTAGACATTTTGCCGAAGAATCCTTGCCATCAAGTGTCGCCCGGTAAAGAAACGGTGAGGGTGATTAGAGATCCGGGCTACTCAAATGCCGAACTGACAAAGATTTTCTCCCTGCCACTCTTTAGGCAACGTACCAATGCTCAAAAGGCAAGATACGGTGAAGCTCCTTACTGGTTGCCTGTTATTCTGGCCTATACAGGAGCAAGGGCAGAGGAGATTGCTCAGCTTTACGTGAAAGATATCAAGCAAGATAGCGATAATAGCGAGCGATGGTATTTCCATATTCAGGAGCTACGCGATGACCAATCCGTTAAAACGGGGGAGTCGAGAAGGGTGCCAATTTGTCAGGCTCTCATTCAGTTAGGGTTACTGGATTACCTGAATACCTTGCCAGCAGATGGGCGATTATTCCCAATACTCAAGGCCAACAAAAAGGCTAAGTATCACCTCGCGGTAGCACGTTATCTGAAAGACGCCTTTATGACACTCGATATTGAGCATTTTGACGCCCTAAAACCGCTACATGCATTCCGCCATCGCTTTATCACCGAAGCCAGAAAGGTCATGCGAGAGGATGTCCAAAATGCGATAACAGGGCACTCAAATGCGGGGAATACGGGGCGTAACTATGGTACCTACTCAGAGTTACATCAGGAGATAGATAGGATGCCAGAACTTTGTATCCCCATATGGCATCCTTAATCTAAAGCTAAATATACTACTTATACGGAAGCTAGGATTAGTTATATGTTGGCTAGCGAATACGCAGTGGTTGACTGCTCATGTTCGGGGTTGGCACAACTAAGCCGAAGGCTTTCGTAGTAGTCCTCCGCTAGCGCTGTCATTTTGAAATCAGCATCAACGCCAGCGAGCTTCTCTACAGCATCTTTAATATCTTCAAGGTCGACACTAAAGAATTCCTTTCGTAGATTAACGGCATTTACACGCTGAGTGTGGAATTCTCGGTGTAATGCTGTTTCGAGAGCGGGAGCATCATCTGTATAAATCATCGCATGCACATCAAATGGGAAAGGTACACTGGCATCACCAAGTTCTTTAACCCTATCCAAAGGTTCTAATCTACGTGTTAATCCGATTTTATAAACGTCTTCACCAAAGGAGCCAATGTTACTGATCACATAAACATGGCCTTTACGTGTTTGTTCAGCCATGCTCTTCGCTCGTGCTTCTTTCGCCTCCGCATCAGCTAGCTGTTGTTCTAGAATTGCTATTTTTTGCTCCATTTCACTTCGTTCTTGCTCTGTTGCTTTTGCAAGTTCTTGTTGGGCTTTTTCAAGAAGGTTTCGGTACATTTTTTCTTCTTTTTCTGCGTCAGCAATTGCTTTCTCAAACTCTTTGATTGCTCTCTGTTCTTCTCTTATTTGTTCTTTAATAAGCTGTTGCTCTGCAATTTCTTCTTGTTTTTTTAATGTAAATTGATATTGAAGCTTACATTCTTCAAACTTGAGTTCTATGTAGTCAATGTTAAAACCACATTCAAGTGTTGCTACTGACATTTCAAGGGTATTTGCTATCTTTTCTATTCGTTCTAGTGTGCGACCAAACGAACTGGGAGATACTTTTCCGATTAGCATATCGCACTCAATATTGAATGCTGTTAGCATCAATTTCACTTGACCATTAAGTATCTTCTTATTGAACGACTTGTCATTAGAAATGAGAGTTATGTCTGGGAAGGTAACAGCAGTCTTATCCCGAATCATATCTTTTTGTTGTTGCCTGACATCCTTTATCTCTTCAGCATAACGAGTCGATGTCTCATAAAGATATTGCGGCATTTCAAAATGACCATGAGCAGTGTATTCATCGAGTCTTGAATACAAATCTAAGTCGCCCATTAACTTACTAAGATCGGCTTCACCTTTATCGATTTTGGAGTTAAGTTCATTTAGGGTTCTTTTTGCAATCTCTAAATAATTTTTCTGTTCTTGAATGCTATGTTTAAGAGAATCATCTTGTCCTTTCAGGGCTTGAAGTTCTGCTGTTTCCGCATTTACACTAGAAAGCTCTTGTTTTGCTATTTCATTCGCTTTCTTGATAGTTTCATGTTCTTCCTTTGTCTTAATCAGTGCTTCATCAATAGACTTAAATTGTTCTATTTTTTTATCGGCCGCACGTTTCGTCAATATATAAGTAAGCAAGACAGCTAACAAAGAGGCCCCTATCAACGCTAGTATATTATCCATTGCTATCTTAAAACCTCTTGTATGAATTGTTTTCTAAGGGCTGAGCGTTCTTCGCATCGTTCTTGATACTCTTCATTCGCATTGGCTAGAGCATCTTTAAACGCTTGCTTCGCTGCTGTATTTTGTTGCCTTTCTAGGAGCTTCAACTCACGTTGAGACTCGCGTAAGGCTCTTTCATTTTCACGCAGAGTTCTTTGATAATCCCTCTGTGCTTGAGCCGCAGCACGTTGTCGAGCATTTTCTCTACGTTGAGCTTCACGAGCCGCTTGTTTGCTAGCTCTATCTATTGCCTTAACTATCTTAATGGCAGTTCTTAAACCACTTCCTCGTCTAGCCAATGTATGTCTCCTTGGAGTAAGCCCAAACGATATTAACATACCAACGCTAACATGATTGTTATATAAATCAAATGGATTGATTGGTTAATGCGATATGTGAAATATTTAGAATAAAGCTAACTGACGAGCTCTTGCAATTAGAGTTTACTTTTTGGAAATTAGAGAATGAATCTATCAAGTCGTCAGTAGCTTATTCGGTAAAGAGAGACTTATATAAGGTCTCTCTTTACGTTTTTTGTTATCCGATACCTAAACGCTATACTCGGAGCTTGGGTTTGTAGGTGTGGCATGCCTCATCCCCATGCTAGCTTGTGGTATTTGCTCAGGGATATCATCAAGCGCAGACTTCAACTTAATCCCCTTAATCATGGCTTTGCTATTGTGACGGCCTTTCTCAAAGCCTTTCTCCACCAGCCGTTTGGTCATGATATTGCGAGTCATTTTCCAGTCGCCATCCCGTTCTGCCCACTTCCTAAAGGCATCGTAAAGCTCATCGGTATACACAAAATCACCTTTGCTCGTACATTCCTCTAAGAACATCGCAAGTAAGTCTGACTCATGGCGGTATTCGGCAATACCAGACTTAATTGAGTTAGGGATAGATGCCTTAATGCCATCCTTTAGCCACATCTGAACGCCTTCAAGTGCCCAATTGAGGATACCTGATAGCTCCGCATACAACTTATCCATTAATTGCGGGTCCATTTGCTGCTGGCTGAAACTAGCGTTAAAGGGCAGTAAAATCATCCGTCGCCACATGCCGGGGCTGGTATCGCGAATGACGGGCTTATGGTTGCCGACCATGATGAGCTTAAACATGGGGATATATTCAAGCTCTACCTTGGCATACAACTGACGGGCAACAATTACATCATTACCTGTCATCGACTTTACTAAGTTCTCGTCCATTCGAGAGCCCTCGGGCAACTCATTGGCCACCACTAGACGGCTACCATTTAGCTTGGCTAGGGATGGGTTAGGGCCTTTACCGCTGTTATTTGATTGAAGTAATACATCGCTGCTTATCTGATGGTAATAGCTTCCCATTAACCGCTGAATGATATTCATAAAGGTACTCTTACCATTACAGCCATGACCGTAGAGGAAAAACAAGACTTGCTCATCAGTCCGTCCGGTTAGGATATAGCCTACCATTCGCTGCAAAAACTTAGCGTATTCGACATCGCCACAGGTGATCTCATCGATAAACTGAAGCCAACGTGGGCAAGTGACATCAGGCTTGTAGTTGATATCACTATAACGGCTGATATACATCTTCTTATTTGCAGCAAGCAGTTTTCCGGTTGCGAGGTCGAGCACACCGTTGTTAATCCCCATTAGCATTTTGTCCGCATCGAAGGCTTTTGCCGAAATCAAGTTGCTAGACTTGAAGATCTCCAACATATCGGCAAGTTTTTTGCGATTGAGTGACTGTCTACCAAACGCTAATAACTTATCTGCTTGTTGCCGCTTCGTTTTGTCCTTAAGCGTCGCGGGATCTTCTAGCATACGATTCGCTTGAGCAATAATTCCCTCTCCAATACATCGAGCTAGTGCCAATTCTTTATCACCTACAGGACTCCAACACTGCTCATCAAACACGTACATACAGTTGAGTTCAGGCACATAGACTAATTTTCCGTCAGCTACTTTTGCCAGCCTATCTGCGTTACCAACGTCATTTAGCGTATCTTCATCGAACGAACCCCAAATAGCTGAAATGATGTCCATAGACAACTTAGTTTGCTGGTGGCTAGCAAGACTTTCATCTTGCATCGGTTCTTGCATCGGTTCTGAAGTTGTCTCTATCGACGCTTGTGGGGCTACAACACCGTACTGTTCTACCAACACCTCAATAGAAAGGGCGTTGTCTTGCCGCAAATAATCATCAATATCCTTACCTTGGTCTTTCGGTATGGTGACTTGGATAAGTGATGGTAAACCCAGTTGAACGAGCTTCTCCCGATACTTATCACCCGCAGGGTCACTGTCGAAGAAGGTCACTACATTTCTGTCATGTAGATCTTCCTTAATCCACGCCAATTGTGCTTGGCTAATTTGTCCGTTTGTTGCGATTACCGGACCTTGCCATCCATGATCCATAAGAGCAAGTAAGTCAAATTCACCCTCAACAACAGCAACTGTACCTTGGCGATTCATCGTATGCTGTCCATAAAACTGGATATTGTTAAGCCAAAATAGCTTCGAGAGCTGGTAAGCTACTTTTTTCTCAGGGTCTTTAAAGGTGAAGCGGCAAATAGCTCCAGTTTCATCATAATGAGGGAAGATATAGACGCCTTTAGGAAAGAAATCATATGGAGATTGTGGACTTTCCTTAACGAGCCCTGATGCGTACATTTCCTCAAGCGTGAATTCATGCTCAATTAAATAACGCCAAAGAGCCCCGCGAGAGTAACCTACATCATATTCAATCAGTATGTTTTGGCTTAGTTTCCGATTATCCATAAGTGACTGGAGTGGTGTACTCCTATCTTCAAACATTGGCTCAACATAATACTCCCAAGCTGCAAGGTACAGTGCTTGACGACGAGCAAATTGCTCAGACGTTAACTCTAGTGTTTCTGGCATTATCATTTTGGGTTTTGGTGAGGTGATAACAGTTACTCCTTCAAGTTCTCCCCGAAGTAACTTGTTTGCTGCATCATAAGAATTTTTTGCTAATCCCATTTTCACAATGAAAGCAAATATATCTCCCCACTCACCACAAGAAAAGCAGTGATAATTCTGTCTATCTGGATCACCATGATAAATTTTGAAGCAACCTTTATGCCCACAGAGTGGACATATATCATCCTCAAGCTGGCAATAATTGCTTTGAGTTGGCTTAATTGAGTTTTCAAGCAGTAATGCGACAATTTCGGGCAAATCATACATTGATCTAACGCCCTCAAGGCCGATTTCGTCTAAGGTCGAATGATCAAAAGTGCTGTTAGTAGAAACATAAGAGGTTGTCATGTGACATTTCCTTATTAGAATGGCCACAGACTAAAATAGATATGTAATTGATTTAGTCTATTGCTTGGCCGTCGAGCCTACATTTTTGCTCTTCCCCGATAGCTCAATGTTTCCAGTAATGAGCTATCGGGGCATTTATCTCTTAGTCGAATAATCGACGATAGAGATGAGAACCCTTCATCCCATCTAGGTTTAGTCGTGGGGTGCTGATAATCAGCCCAGATTGTTCCAAGCGTCGAATATGTCTTCTTGCCGTTCTCAATGAGTAACCGCAACGTCTTACCAAAGCACTCGCAAGACTCACTTCTCCGCCTAACAAGTAGCCATCAATAATCGGCATTCTGCTGATCTCATAAACGGTCTGCCTAAACTGATCATTGAACAGTTCAAAGGGCAGTCGATATTGAACCTGATGACTGCTAGTGGAATGGATAATGTTGTCTTCGCTAATGTCTTGGTTTCGCACTTGGCTCTCCTCTGGATGACATAATGTGTCACACCCATATCTATAATTTAGTGTTTCTTTTGGTGAGCTAATCACCTCAATTTCCCGAGAAAGTGACAAATCTGAGATAGTGGCGAATTATTGCGGATAATCATTTGTATGATATATTTTCATGATTAAATTTTAGTAAATTCCAATTTGGAATTAATTGTTATCTTTATGAAATTTTTAGTTTTTTTCGCGTTACTCCCATCGTTCACTCCATCGATTCCTCTAAGCTCCATCCACTGCCAATAAATCAGCAGACTGACTAAAGTATTTCTACTTACTTTTCCTTTAGTATTTTTTATGAAATCAAATAGAAATCAGCATAATAATTCTATAAATCAATCATATGGGGCAAGATTGCTTTGTTTTGGGGGAATGGGTGTTGAGGAAAATCGGCAGCGAAATCAGCAGGGAGATTATTGAACATGGACAAAAGGTTAGGGGAGAGTGTTACTAAATCTGACCTGTTCACTCCGGCTCAGGATTGGTACACTTACAACAGGACTATCTAGCAGCCAACCTCATGACGATCGAACAGAGCCAGCATTTGCATCAACTAAGAGCTTTAGCAGCAAGCCATCCTGAGGTGGCGGTATTGTGGCTGTATGGTTCGCAGGCTAAAGGTAATGCTAGCGAGCATAGTGATTGGGATTTGGCTGTCGCATTTGATCCCGTAAAGGCTGAGAGTGTGCTTGATACACGTATTAGAGCTGAGCTACTTGCTATGGATTGGCAAAGGGCATTGGGGTTACCCGAAGGAAAGTTGTCCGTTGTCGATATCAATCTTGCACCTATCCCTCTGGCCTTTGGTATCATTAACGCCAACAAACTTATCTTTAGTCGAGATGAAGGTCGAAGAATGCAAGAAGAGTCTCGCATTATGTCGCAAATGGAACTCGATTACTTTGCTCAGAGCCTATAAGGGAACTGCTGTCCTATGTCTGATAATGCCTATATCACATCATTGCGTGTAAGCCTTAGCCGGTATCAAGCCGAGCTTGAGGAATTGCGTCAATTACTCAGTCAGCGTCCTTTATCGAATCTTGAATATCGTGCAGCAGAGCGGACGCTACAAGTATCTATTGAAGCCTGTATTGGCATTGCGAAACATTGGGCTAAGGCTCTTGCAGGGCATAGTCCG
This sequence comes from Shewanella putrefaciens, assembly GCF_016406325.1. Lineage (NCBI taxonomy): Bacteria > Pseudomonadati > Pseudomonadota > Gammaproteobacteria > Alteromonadales > Shewanellaceae > Shewanella > Shewanella putrefaciens. Next base: position 1,965,469 of record NZ_CP066370.1, read on the forward strand.
CAGGATGCTTACCAAGCATTTGAGATCCTGTGTCAACGAGGAGCACAACCTGCAGATGAGTTGGGTGGCTGGCGTAAAGTGATCGGTCTTCGTAATGCATTAGTACATGATTACCTGAATATTGACCCTGAAATAATCCGCAGTGTGATCTCTCAAGGCTATAGTGACAGATTATTTGTCTTTGCGGAACAGGGACTTGAATGGTTATCTTTGAAAAATAGCTAATGGTCTGATTGAGTTTGACAGACTCACCTAAAGGTTAAATAGGTGAGTCTACTGGGTGATGTCTGCTTATTTGTCAGGGTAATCGCCATACCAGTACTTAACCGCAAGCCACTCCCCAAAAGTCTGAAAATGGACTAACAGCCTGACAATCCAGTGCATATACGGCAGATGTTCTCGAGGATGAGTCGCATAGAGATTGCCGCCCTTAGTGATTGAGATAGACTCGGGGATAAAACCTTGCGCAATTAGAAACGCCCTGATCGCCTCTGGTTCCCTAAAGACACCGTTCCCCATTGCCACTTCTCCTTGAAGGTGCATCATCTTCTGATTGGTGCCACGTTTATCAGGAACTATCTCGACTGAAAAGAAGGTGCCGTTATTCTTGATGGCTTCTCGAATCTGATGCTCTCTGGTTTCCGGGGTAAAGCGGCCTTCAACAAGTAATACTGGGTACGATAGTACTTTTTCGCTGTTCATGTTTTTCTCCTATGGAAGTTAAGTGGGGCATAATATGTCACCCCCATATTTCTATTTTAATCGGTGGATAACCGTTTCAATTCCCTTATACCGTCATTTTTCACCATGAACTAAGGCATAAGAAACCTGATGTAAATCAAATACACAGGAGAGAATATGTCTATTCATACATTCAAGAATAAATCGCATGATAACGCCCAAGACTCTGTTATCCGGGAGGCGATAGCTATCTTGGAAACTCGCTATAGCCTCGGAGTTAATCATGAGGTATTTACTTCGCCACAAATTGTTAAGGACTATCTTAGGCTAAGGATGGCTGCCTATGAACGGGAGGTCTTTGCGGTACTATTGCTTGATAGTCAGCACCGTTTGATAGCCTATGAAGAACTGTTCTTTGGCACAATTGATGCCGCCTCAGTTTATCCACGAGAGGTGGTAAAATTGGTCCTTCATAGAAACGCCGCTGCCGCGATATTTGCCCATAACCATCCCTCTGGCATACCTGAACCATCACAGGTCGATAAACGCATTACAGAGCGTTTAAAGTCAGCATTAGCAACTATTGATGTAGCAGCCTTAGATCATTTTGTGATTGGTCACCATGAAGTTGTGTCTTTTGCTGAGAGGGGCTGGATATGACCACAACAATTCAAATCGATCTCAAGGCCGCCAGAAGTTTATTGCCGATGACGCTAAGTTTGACGCAAATCATTCGGCGGTTGCTTCTCAAAAATCTGCCGCCCATTGTGAGTAACGGTGTGACTATTAACTTTCGTGACCCGAGTTACTCTGCCGATGCTGGTGGCTTTCATCCAGTCGAAATCCGCTTGGAATACGCACTGGCCACCAGCATGTGGCAAGTTTGCTATATCACCGACTTTGCCTACCAAGGACGCTACTTCCCTGAACTCGAAAAGGATATCGACTTCAACTTCACAGAGGGTTCAGGGTATCAGGCTTATGTTGGATTTCACCCGCTAAGCCATTTCAGTGGTCTTTATCGGTTATGGGAAGCCAACTTCAGAAGTTATGTGGTTGATGATCTCTATCAGATAACCATCAGTTGGGACTAATCCACCGACACCATTCCATTCAGCACTAACTAGAAAATCACTACATGGGTTCATGTGGTGAGCTTTCGGCTGCCTAAATGCCAACCCTACAGGAGAAACAACATTAGCGAGTTACTCAAGAAGGTCGCTAAAGCCGCACTACTGACCATAGTGCCAATCCTCATTCAAGCCTTTGTCGAGCGGTATTTAGCAGACGAAGAACAATGGGAAAACGAGGGAAGTGACTCAGATCAAGAAGCTGAGTAACTCCTTGTATTAATAACCAATAAACCAAGCCCATGTGACACGTTGAGAAATACCTCAAACACCATGTCACATGGGTTGTTTTCGACCTTTTGAAGGGCTTGGTCAGTATACCTTGCCCTATTGAACAGGAGTCGTTCATGGCAGAAATCGGATATGCCCGTGTATCGACCACGGGACAAAGTCTCGATGCCCAACTGAAGGCATTAGCAAACTGCGACAAAGTGTTTCAAGAAAAGGTAAGTGGTGCAAAGGATGACCGTCCGCATCTGCAACTCATGCTGGAGTTTGTGAGGGAAGGTGACATCGTTATCGTCACCAAGCTGGATAGACTCGCAAGAAACACTCGTCACTTGCTTGAAATAGCTGAGTTTTTGGAACGCAAAAAGGTTTCACTGCAAATTCAAAACCTCGGGATTAATACAGCAACCCCTACAGGCAAACTTATGCTGACTATGGTTGGAGCCATCGCAACCTTTGAAAGAGAGTTGATGTTGGAAAGACAGGCTGAAGGAATAGCTCTCGCAAAACTGCGAGGGAAATATAAAGGACGTAAACCCACGGCAATCACTAAGGCCAAAGAAGCCGCCCCAATGCTTGCAGAGGGTATATCTAAACCGGAAGTCGCAAAGAGGCTAAATATCAGCTTATCAAGCGTCCAACGGATAGCAAAGAAATTAACATCTAAGGATAACTTATGAATAAAAGGCAGAAAAACCGCTTTGAGATGTACTTCGTTATATTGATTTCTCTAACAATATTGAGTGCTTTATCACTGATCGCCCTTGAGGATTCAATTGGCGGTTCACTGGATTATTTCATTCTCAGAATGTCACTCACATTTCAGGGCAATATCTCTGTTATCGTTATGGGAATTGGTTACATAGGGATGTGGTACATCTCTGAGCAATTAGCTTGGTTGAAGGAAGATGTTAAAAATAACCCATCTGGTCAGGTGATTGATTATCGGCAGAAAAAACTATTCCTTAAAACGGGGATCGGTGGAGCTTTATATCTGTTGACCTACGGCATTATTCTCATACTTTCAATTCTTGGTTATCACAATGGCAATATCTCTAAAATCGTCACTTCAGGGGCTGGATTGATAGGTCTATTGCTATCCCTTCTGGCTGGGGGTGTCATTTGGCAACTACGGTTGAGGCTGGAATGGATGGCAGAAGAACAAGAGCAGTCAACAGCCAAACAATCAGATAGCAACTCTCTGAGTAACTAATCGACAAGGCCATCAGATTCTATTGATGGCTTTTTTTTGGAGAAAATATGCTTAAACCAAGGGATGTCGTTATCTTCATACTCCTTATTGGAACAGCGTTTTCATTTCCTGTAAGGGCAGGAATCGAAGATATGGCAAGCAATCTGCAAACACTCTATATGTGGGAAAAAATTGCTTCTATATGTAAAACCAAGGCACCAACGGAACTCAAGCAAGAATGGGCTTTAATTGAAATGACTGTCTATGTTGAGACTACATTATGGGAGAGTAATATCGGTGCAGTATTACGCTCAGTTGGTCGAACTGATCCACAGATTAGTCCTGTTTTTGACTCTCTAAAGTCAAACGGTGAGGTACTGGCAAGAGGATTTGTTGGAAGTATGCCTTGTGATGCACCGGACAAAGATCGTGCAGTAAGAATAATGGTTTCAGACCCTGCATTTGATGACGCGAGTGAGCATGTTTTGGATGCATCTAAGCTACTGAATTAAAGGTTCACTGAAACGGCATCCTTAAATCACTCCATAAAATTCCCATTTTGGTAACTTGTGATCTGCATTTTTTGTGGTTACAATGTTCCCAAATTGGGAAAGTAGTATAGATATGCGACTTATAGGAAAACATAATCTAAAACACGTCATAGAAAGTGATGACTTAACTCGCAAATGGGTTTTGGCTTGGGTTGCGGAATTGACACATGCAAATTGGAAAGAACCCTCCGATGTGTTTCATCAATTTCCTAAAGTTAGGCTGTTAGATGCTAGTTATTTTGCTTTTCCCATAAACAGTGCAGATAAAGAGGTTTGTATTCAAATTGCATTTCAACAAGGCATTGCCGTTATCATCGGCGTACAGTGAAGATTCAAATTATGGACGTTAGAGTTATACGAACAGTTCAACAGTATGAATCATATTTAGATGAGGTTCAGGCTCTTATCTCAATAGGGCCAAAGATTACTTTGGAACAAAGTGAGCGTTTAGAACTGCTAACAGTTCTTTTAGAATCTTATGAAAACTCAAAGTATCCGGTCGAAAGCCCTGACCCTATAGATGCTATTATTTTTAGGATGCACGAAAAAGGACTAAAGCAAGCAGATTTAGCGCCATTCTTTGGGACGAATAGTCGAGTTTCCGAAGTCTTAAATCGCAAACGACCTCTGACAGTTCAAATGATTCGGTCTCTTTCTATTGGATTGGGAATTTCAGCTGATACTTTAGTTGGTGCGTCCCTGCCAGAACAGTCACATAAGTCTCAATTTGTCGATTGGTCTAAGTTTCCTATAAGGGAAATGGCGAAGAGAGGATGGATTGATAATATTAGTAAGGTAGCTAAGGATAATGTTGAGGATTTAGTAAAGAATTTTATAGCTGAAGCTGGTTTGCAATTTGGGAATGCTTCATTTAGAAAGACATTCTATGGTGAAGCCGAAACACCTACATCTAGATACGCATTATATGCTTGGCTTGCACGTGTAATCCAAAATGCAAGAATTCGTAAATCTGAAATTGGCACCTTTAATTCAACAGAATTATCTGCTAATTATTTGAAGGAGCTTGCACAACTTAGTCGCTTTGATGCTGGTCCTCTTTTAGCAATTGAGCAGCTTGAAAAGTCTGGGATTGTTGTAATTATTGAGCCAGCTTTGAAGGGAACACTTTTAGATGGGGCTGCCCTTAAAGATTCCGATGGTACGCCTATTCTTGGCTTGACGTTAAGGTATGACAGATTAGACCATTTTTGGTTTACTTTATTACATGAAGTAGCACATATATGGAAGCATGTGGATGGTAATGAAGCATTTTTGGATGATTTAGATTCATCTTCTGAAGATCGAAAAGAATCAGAAGCTAATAGACTTGCTGCGGAAGCGTTTATTCCTCGTATTCAATGGCGAAGGAGTGATGCCTTTACGAATCCTAACAAAGACACAATTGAGCGTTTCGCTAGGGATCTAAAGATTCATCCGGCAGTAATTGCAGGAAGACTCCGAAAGGAATTGGGAAATTATAGCTTGTTCTCTGATTTAGTAGGGCAGAATCAAGTGAGGCGATTGTTTTCATCTATCCAAGAGTAAGAGGTAAGTTATGCAAGCGATGTATTTCCCAATTTTTAAAGCTAAAGATGCAGAATTTGATGCCCTCCATGAGGCAAAACAACATATTGCTTCTAGCATGATACCGTTATTTGATGTCCCAAAGTTCAATCCTGAGCTAAAGAAATATCAAAATGACTCGCATGCCAAAGCAACATTTTTGTCAGAGATAAGCACAAAAATTGGGAAACTTCGCTTTGGGATGCCTGTGATGTTTGATACATATCACTGGCAACATCCAAATGAAAGAGTCGAATCGGGAGAGCATCATCTTTCCTACTTGTATAATACACTTAAGAGTGATGGTGTTATTGCTATTCCTGTAGTGGGTTATGACCGTTGGGATGATGAAGAATATCGGTTAGCTTTGAGAAGCATAGCGAGAAATCATAGTGGGAAGTTTTGTATCAGGTTAGACCGATTTGCATTTGAAGATATTAATGATCCAGAGCATTTTCACGACCGATTCTCGGAAATTATTGATAGTCTTGAAATCATTCCTGCTAATTGCCATGTAATTTTAGATCTTCAAGATCTTAGCGAGATGGCAATCCCCGATATGATTTGCCAATTTGACTCTCTCTTTTTAGCTATAACTGATTACGGTTTTGCTACATATTCTGTTGCAGGTTGTTCTTTACCTAACTCTATAGATAAAGCTGTCAAACAGAAGGACTCTACTGGCAGTCTCTTACGAAGAGAGATGGTGCTTTGGAAATATGCTCGTGAGCATTATCCTGCACACCAAATTCATTTTGGTGATTATGGTGTGAGAGGCCCAAGTACCACTGAAATTGGTTATGGGAACACTAACGCAAAAATACGTTATACCATTGATAATGAGTATTTCATCGTAAGAGGACACAAAATTGAGAAACCAATAGGAGGTTTTCAGCATTGTGCTCTTGCTCGTATCCTAATGGACTCTAAATATTATCTTTCTCCTGACTTTAGTTGGGGGGATAATGAAATCAAACGATGCTCTGAGAATAAGTTAGGTGGTGGAGCAACTACTTGGATTAAGATTGACACCAGTCATCATGTTGCCTATGTAGTCCTTGAAATTGCTGAATTCGAACGTAACAGAGTTAGTAAAGCTTTAAATTTGGCATAGTATTATCCAACTTAGTCTTCTTTAAACTGGTACAAAAAGCTGGTACAATCTGAAAAATCAAGGTGCATAACACTATGATTTTATAGGGTTTGTTAGAATGAATTGTGAATCGAGGGTTCGACTCCCTCTCTCACCGCCAAGTTAAAGCAAAGGGAATCAGTATCTTACTGGTTCCCTTTGTTGTTTTGTGGCATTTTGGGGGCAGAATTTCCGTTTTCCTGTCCGTTTATGTCCGCATCAAAGCCCATTATTTCAGATATGCGACTTACCATACGTTGCGAGTCTTTAGGTATCCACTTACCATAGTGTTTCTTGATCATGGTGGTGTCACTATGACCGAGCTGACGGGCTACCCACTCAAGTGGTGCTGCCACATGTGACGACTGAAATTAGCAATCAAGGCTCGTCTTCCATCACTGATGATTTGTAAACTCACGCAGGCTAATGTGTAGCTTTATGGTTCTCACGCCAAGGGTAATGCTACAGAGCAGCCGCGACGATGCCGGCATATCAGCGGGTTATTAAGCTTCCTTAACTCCATGACTTAATACGCCTCGCCAATACAAAGACGACGGCTAGCCCGGCGAACAACCAGCCGCTCCAGATCACTCCAGGCATCCCCACTGATTCGATAAAACTGCCACCGACAAACGCACCTAGTACCACGCCGAGGTTGGCTGCTGAAACGTAAAGGCTGGTAGCAAATTCGGGGGCGTCTGGTGCCGCCGAGGTCATCCACATTTGGCTCACAATCAAGCCACTGGTGTGTGCTGCGCCCCACAGTAGGCAGATAGGCAACATGGCTGCGAAAGACGCTGAACTGAACACCAGCAACACACTATAGGCGCTGGCAAGTACTATGGGATAACTCAGCACAGTCCAAGCGAGCTGACGGCCCAGCGCACGCCCAGCTATTAGGTTGCCCAGCACACCACCAACCCCGAAAACCACCAGCAACAGGCTTATCGCTTCGCCGCCCAAATGCACCTCCCGCGCCAGATACTCGGCTGCGTAGCTGTATACGGAGAACATCGCGGCGAACATACACACGGCCGTCGCTACCGCGAGCCAGACCCTCTTTGTGCGCAGAACGAGCAAAGGATTTTGCTGGCTAGCTACCCGGGTCTTTGGTCTAGGCGGAAGCATAACCCAGAGCCCGGCTGCGGCCACCAGATTTACTACGGCGCTGAAATAGAATGACGCCTCGTAAGACACTGTAGCTTCTATCCAAGTTGACAAGGGTACGCCCAGCACCAGCCCCAATGTGGTGCCGAGAAACGCCATTGAGGTGGCGTGCGCGGCGCGATCCGCTGGGTAAAGCGACAAGGCCGAAGCAAAAGCCACCGAAAAAAATACCGGATGCAGCAGTGCAGAAGGTACACGCAGCGCCATCAGCACAGCGAAGCTGGGTGCCCAGGCCGACAGTAAGCTGCACAGGCTGAAGATCAGCAACGAAACCGCCAGCACCTTGCGCCGCTCGAAGCGCGCTAGCCACAGCACCATGACCGGTCCGCAAACTGCCACTACGCCCGCAAATAGCGCCACCAGCCACCCAGCCTGAGCGACAGTGATGCCATGGCGCTGAATGATGGCCGGCAGTATGCCGATCACGCCGAACTCGACGGCATACAGACCGAATAAACCTAAGGCGATGAAAAGCAGTGAACGCCTGCTGTTCATGGCTACACCTCTGTCTGTTGCTTGGGCGTCGATGGACAGGGTATAGCTGCATCTTCCGGTGCGGCAAACCCGTGCTTCCTGGCTGCCCACACAACGACTAGTGCTGCCACCAGCAATATAAGTAAAGCCGGTGAGAATGAGCTGACGCCAAGCTGCTCAAGCAATACACCACCGACGATGCCACCACCTGCGATAGCCAGGTTCCAGGCGGTAACCAGCATAGACTGGGCAACATCGGCGGCCGATCCGGCCGCCTTAGCGAGTCCCGTTTGGAACAAGGTTGCAGCGCCACCAAATGCCAACCCCCAGGCAGCCACTGCGCAATAAACTGCCACAGGCACGTCGCCAGCAAGGCCCAGCACTATTGCTGTCAGGGCAAACAGCGCTATGCTGGCAAGCGTTAGAATACGTAAATGACGGTCAATTAACACGCCAATAACCCAAATTCCAAGTAGCGCGGTCATACCAAAGACCAGCAGAACCAGATCGGTTCGCTCTGCCATTCCGGCAGCCGATAAAAACGGGGCGATGTAGGTGTAAAGAATGTTGTGTGCGAGTACAAATGTCAGCACCACAAACAGCACAGGACGAATACCCGGCAGCGTAAATACCTGCCCAAGTGACAGCCGTTTCCCCGTGGCTTGCCCGGCAAAGTCCGGCACTTTTAGCCGAATCCATACAATCAGCATCAGCGCTAACAAACTCATCATTGCGAAACAGACACGCCATCCGACCAAATTGCCGAGCAAGGTACCGGCTGGGACCCCTAAAGAAAGCGCTAGCGGTGTACCGACCATCGCTATCGCAATAGCACGTCCCTTAAGGTGCTCAGGCACCATGCGGCTGGCATAACCTGCCAGTAAGGCCCACAACAAACCTGCCGCCACACCGGCCAGAAAGCGGGCCACCAAGGTGAGGGTGTAACTGGTAGAAAACGTTGTTACTGTATTGGCGACAGCAAAGCCCACTATTGCTGCCAGCAACAAAGGTCGGCGCCGTACACCTTGTGTAATTGTCATCAGCGGAATAGCCATCAGCAGCGAGCCAATGGCATAAACAGTCACAAGCTGACCAGCAAGCGCTTCTGAAACACCCAATCCTGTGCCAATTTGCGGTAAAAGGCCGGCGGGTAACGCCTCGGTCAGGATGGTAACAAAACCAGCTAAGGCCAGCGCCAGCAGAGCGGCCAGTGGCAGGCGATCTGGTGCAGTGGACTTCATCGCTGCACCTCAGACCCGTCATACACGGCATCCCGTAGCTCAGTAACGAAACGGCCACACATGCCCTCATACAGGGTATTGGTAAAAGCCACCACACTAAGCCCCTGGGCCCGATCCACAAACCAGGAATGGCCGTAAGCACCGCCCCAGCGCCATGTGCCTGCTGACTCGGGAGAAGCGGCAAGTTTTGGGTCACGCAGCACCGAGAACCCCAGGCCAAAACCAAAACCCGGTGAATTAGGCAGTTCCAATCCTCCTGTCTGATCCCGCGCCATTTCTGCCACCAGTTCTTTGGGCAATAGCCCGCCGCCTTCTTGACGCAGGGCTTCCAACAGGCGCAGAAAATCCCCGGCCGTGCCCGCCATGCCTGCACCTGCGGATGGAAAAGACTGTGCATCGAAGATACGAGCTGGGCTGTATTTGATACCAATTGTGCCCTCAAAAGGTGAGACGGTTTCCCCTTCTGCCAGTTGATGTGGCTGTGGTGCATCGTTGACATAAGCGGTGGCCATGCGCTGCGGATCACCTGCGACAAAACCGGTATCATTCATGCCTAAGGGGCCGGTCACCAAATGGTGTATTGCTTCGTTTAGCGAGGTACCATAAACGCGCTCAATCAATGCACCCAGCACATCGGTTGCCAGCGAATAGCCCCAAGCTGTGCCCGGCTCATACAACAGCGACACACTGGCGATGCGCTTAAGGTTTTCCTGCAGGCTAATGCCCGACGCATCCATGCCATCCGATACACCCGCCAACGCGTAGGGGCTCTTTTCGTCGGCTTCGAAAAAGCGATAACCCAAGCCGGCCGTATGGCTAAGCAACTGCCGAACGGTGATCCTGGCTAGGCGGCCATCGGCCAACCTTGGCTGAAAATCAGGCAGCCAGTTGCCAATGTTCTCGTCCAGCTCTAGTCGACCTTGTGCTACCAATACCAGTGCGGCGGCAGAGACAATAGGTTTACTCACCGAGGCCAGGCGAAAAACCGTATCCACCGCCATCGGCCTTGCACTTTCCCGGTCGGCATAACCTGCTGCCTGCTGGTAGATAAGCTCACAGTTCCGAGCGACCAGCACGACAGCACCCACTAATCGTTGCTCATGTAATGCTTGCTCAATAACGTTTTGGATGCGGGCTGAGAGCGGTATGGGCACTACGCTTCGAGGCAGGGGAAATGTGTTGGTTGTCATAGCAAAGTCCTTTATTTATTGGTTATGCCATGATCATATAAAGCCTTAGATTAAAGAAAAAGTAGGGTATAGTTCCATTATATGCGGAGCTTTGTGTCCGCAATTAAGGTGGTTAATCGGAGGTAACGTGGACAGCTTGAATGGCTTTATGGTGTTTGTGCAGGTCGCCGAGCAGCGCAGCTTTGTTGGGGCAGGTCGTGAGCTTGGTGTGTCGGCTTCCGCGGTAGGTAAGAGCGTGGTACGACTGGAAGAAAAACTGGGAGTGCGTCTGTTCAACCGCAGCACCCGCAGTGTTACGCTAACAGCCGAAGGTTTGTTGTTTTTGGAGCGTAGCCGCCGCATTTTGGCTGAAATTGAAGCGGCACAACTGGAATTATCCCAGGCCACGGGGGCACCGCGCGGACGTCTTCGTGTAAGCCTGCCGCTGGTGAGCTCGTTGGTGTTGCCAGTGCTGGGTGAATTTATGCGTGAATACCCGGATATCGAACTGGATCTGGATTTTACCGACCGTATGGTCGATGTGATTGAAGAAGGTTTTGATGCGGTAGTACGCACCGGTGAGCCACAGGATTCACGTTTGTCAGCCCGGCGTTTGGGTAACTTTCAAATGCGGCTGGTTGCCTCACCTGATTACCTAGCACTCAGAGGTACGCCGCAAACACCTGCCGACTTACTACAACACAGCTGTCTGCACTACCGTTTTCCCAACAGTGGCAAGCTCGAAACCTGGGCGCTAAAACAGCCACTTGATGAGCCTAAACTACAACTTCCCACCTCAATGATTTGCAACAATATAGAGACTCGCCTGTGCTTCGCGCTACAGGGATTAGGGATCGCCTATTTGCCGGACTTTGCTATCCATGAGCCGCTGGCTAATGGGAGACTGCGACCCATACTCGCCGACTATGTGCAGCGTACTGGTACCTTTTATATTCTCTGGCCTGCCAGCAAACATCCATTGCCCAAAGTGCGGGCTCTGGTTGATTTTCTTTGTGCAAAGCTGTTTGCGTCAGACGACACCAAACGATAAGCGGTGTACCAACAGATATTCTGAGGTTGAGTTATTTCCTTTCAAACCGTCCTGCGTGTTGCACATTGCAGTGTTTAATGCTTCTGCACGGCTTAAGCATCAGGATTTAGCGCAAGGCTCGGGTACGGCTTGTTGTGCGGGCGATCGTGGACATGTTCGCCTCTTGATGTGCACGCCCTTGCGGCTGCATAGTGCCATTTAGCAACACGACATGCTTAGCGTAATCCGCCGATGATAAATCCAGAACTTGGCCTGCATTCAGATTGGGCAAATTGGTTACCACAGTGTTAGGTATATTCATTTTTATGTTGATTTTGTTCAAAATTGTGAACTAGATAACACTGAAACTGTATAGTGAATAAACGATTCTACGGTTAGTATGGATAGCACAGGGATACTTCTTATGGTGGATTTTCCTCCACCATTTTTAATGAGGTGAGTTATGGATGATTTTAGCCCATCGGATCTAAAAACCATTTTGCACTCAAAACGCGCGAACATGTATTACCTCGAATATTGTCGAGTGATGCAAAAAGATGGCCGCGTGCTGTATTTAACGGAAGCCAAACAAGACAATCAGTATTTCAATATCCCCATCGCTAACACCACAGTCCTATTATTAGGCAATGGCACTTCCATCACCCAAGCGGCCATGCGAATGCTCGCGCAGGCGGGGGTATTAGTCGGCTTTTGTGGCGGTGGCGGCACACCACTTTATATGACCTGCGAAGTGGAATGGCTGACACCACAGAGTGAATATCGGCCCACTGAATATTTACACGGCTGGATGCAATTTTGGTTCGATGATGAAAAACGATTACTCGCTGCGAAAACCTTCCAGCAAGCCCGCATCCAATTTATCGAGCAAGTGTGGCAGAGGGATCGCGAACTCAAAACAGAAGGCTTTATCTTTAAAGATCCGGCAATCCAAGCCGCGCTTGAGACGTTTCATGCCCGCACTGAGGCGGCAACCAAACAGTCTGACTTGCTACTGACCGAAGCCCAGTTAACTAAAGTGCTGTACAAGCACGCCGCCAATAATACCCAACTCAAAGAGTTTACCCGCCAACACCAAAGCACAGATATCGCTAATGATTTTTTAAACCACGGTAACTATTTAGCCTATGGACTCGCCGCTAGTTGCCTCTGGGTACTGGGCATTCCCCACGGTTTTGCCGTGATGCATGGAAAGACCCGCCGCGGGGCTTTGATTTTCGATGTAGCCGATCTTATCAAAGACGCCATAGTGCTGCCCTGGGCTTTTGTCTGTGCCAAAGAAAAGGCCAGCGAACAAGAGTTTCGCCAACAAGTGTTACAAGCCTTTACCGACCATAACGCCTTAGATTTTATGTTCAATACGGTGAAAGGCATTGCACTGCAGGACTACAGTGCCGAGCAAATTGCAGCCCAAGGCTTATAAGGTACAACAGCTATGATGGTGACATTCATCAGTCAGTGCGAGAAAAATGCCCTCAAAAAGACCCGCCGAGTGCTGGATGCTTTTGCTAACCGCATAGGCGATAACACTTGGCAAACCCTGATCACCGAAGATGGCTTGTTGACCGTGAAAAAGATGCTGCGTCAAACCGCCAGTAAAAGTACGGCGGTGAGTTGTCACTGGATCCGTTCGCGCGCCAGAAGCCAACTATTGTGGGTGGTGGGCAATCGGTTGAAATTTAATGAACAAGGCATAGTGCCAGTGAATAGTACCCGTAGGAATTTATTAGCGAGCGATATTGAAAATGATTGGCACTATTTACCGTTAATTAAAGCACTGGCGGGGCTATCGGCACTATTACATGACTGGGGTAAGGCAACTACGTTGTTTCAGGATAAATTAAATCCGAGTAGTCAACATCGATTTAAGGGCGATCCTATTCGTCATGAGTGGATATCTTTACTGCTATTACATGCCTTTATTCACACGACTGATGCTGATACCGATGAGCAATGGCTGAGCCGATTAAGTGAAGCTGATATTGACGAATCCCGCTTAAAACAGTTTATTCAGGCGGACACAGCTAAACCACTTAATGCTTTACCGCCAATAGCTAAATTGGTGGCATGGTTAATCGTATCGCACCACAGGTTACCATTGCCGGATAAAGATCTGTGTACTGATTACAAAACGGAAAGTGCAGCATCACTCGATATTATGCTTGCTCGTATCAGCAAAGAGTGGGGATATCAGAATCGCTATGACGAACAGGATTACGAGAAACGCCTAAAGAGCTGCTTTCGTTTTCCTAATGGATTACTCAGTAATTCAAAACCTTGGTTACAGCAAGTCAAAAAATGGTCAGCGCGGTTATTGCAGCAACAAACGCAGGTACAGCAATGTTTAACTGATGGTAGTTATCGACTTGTACTCAATCATGCCCGTTTATGCCTAATGCTAGGCGATCACTTTTATTCTTCACAGCAAGCCGATCAAAAGTGGCAGGACACCACAGGTCTTTATGCTAATACCGACAGAGCGACTAACACCTTAAAGCAAAAATTGGATGAGCATTTAGTGGGTGTTGCTCGCTGTGCATTAAATACAGCACATTTATTGCCTGCATTTGAGCAAGAACCGCCGGTTGCAGAAGATATTCATAGTTTGCGCAAACCTAGCCCTAAACCCTATCAATGGCAGGATAAAGCGGTGGATAAAATCACCACTTGGCGTTATGCCATCGATAAGCAAGCTAAACAGAAATATGGTTTTTTTACTGTGAATATGGCCAGTACGGGTTGTGGTAAAACCTTTGCAAACGCCAAAGTGATGCGAGCGTTATCGGGTGACAGTAAAAGCTTGCGCTTTATTTTGGCCTTAGGTTTGCGCACATTAACCCTGCAAACAGGTGATGAATACCGTGAGCGTGTGGGTTTAGATAACAGCGAACTGGCTGTACTTATTGGCTCTAGGGCAGTCATGGAGTTGCACCAACAGCGTAAAGCTGAATTGGATGAAAAAAATGTGGAACACACGGGGTCATCATCACAAGAAACTCTACTGGATGAAGAGATAGATTTTGACTGTGCGATTCCAGAGCAAGGGTTAAGTACAGTGTTAACCTGTAACAGAGATAAACAGTTCTTGTATGCGCCAGTTCTGGCTTGCACTATTGATCATTTGATGGCCGCAACAGAAACCAAGCGTGGTGGCCGCTATATTCTGCCGACCCTGCGCTTGATGTCGTCAGATTTAGTGATTGACGAGATTGATGATTTTACTGGCGACGATCTGATCGCTATTGGCAGGCTAATTCATCTAGCGGGTATGCTTGGGCGTAAGGTGATGATTTCCTCCGCCACGATTCCACCTTTTATGGCCGAAGGGTATTTCAAGGCCTATCGCGATGGTTGGCAGCTCTATTGCAAAACTCGCAGTGCCAGTTCAGTGATTGGCTGCGCTTGGATAGATGAATTTTCTACTCAGGTGACAAGCAACTGTGTCGCCGAATTACCCGCCGCAATAAATCAATATCGACAGGAACATGATGCCTTTATTACTAAGCGGATCGCTAAGTTAAAGCAACAGCCAGCCAAACGAAAAGCGGATATTAGTGCTTGCCAAGCGATTATCGAGCAGCATCAAGGCCAAAGCAATCAACAGCAAACAGTGATTGAAAGTAAGCAACTGGCTTATTTTAATGTGATTGCACAAAGTGCCTTGCAAAAACACCTGCAACACCATGCTCACGATATCAATACTCAACTTAATGTCTCTTTTGGCGTGGTGCGCGTTGCCAATATTTCCCCTTGTGTTGCATTGACGCAGTATTTATTAGCCAAAGAATGGCCGCTTGATACTGAGGTAAGAGTTATGGCTTATCACAGTCAGCAAGTGTTATTGCTGCGCTCGATACAAGAGCAACACTTAGATAAAGTGCTTAAACGTAAGGAAGCTGAAAACGAACCGCCACAGGCATTGTCAGATCCTGTTATTCGTCAGCATTTAGCGGCGATAGCTGCGCAGTCTAACGCTATACGCAATGTGTTGTTTATATTAGTTGCAACACCTGTGGAGGAAGTGGGGCGGGACCATGATTTTGATTGGGCTGTGATTGAGCCTTCATCCTATCGTTCCATTATTCAATTAGCCGGACGTGTAAAGCGACACAGAGAAGGTGAAGTGACTACAGCAAACATTGCTTTGTTGCAATATAACTGGAAAGGGATCCGAGATAACCACCTTGAACGTGTCAGAGTCTTTAATCGTCCCGGCTATGAAGATGTTTGCTCGTTGGAAACGCATGATCTGACTCGTCTGATCAATACCCTCGATATCGCAGAGCGCCTAGATGCCATTCCTCGTATTCACAAACCAGTACAGTTAACTGCGGACTATATGCGTCATGTGAGCCTTTGTGGCAGTTTAATTGAGCTAGAACATATTGCGACTTGGAGTTGGTTGTCTAACTATAAAATGCAGGGTGAAGGTGCACAAACCAGCCCAGCAACTTTACAAGGCTGGTTAAATCAACATTGGTTTTTAACCGCATTAGCACAGCAGCTCACGCCATTTAGGCACAGTGAACCCAGTATTAAAGTGTTTTTAGTGTTCGATAACGACCAGAACACCAGTCGCTTTTGCGAAAAGGATGAAGAAGGTTATGCCGATGATCGTGAGAATATTCTTAATATTCAGCGTATCGGGTTAGCCCCGCAGGCTCGCAGTAGGTTATGGCTGGTACGTGACTATGACAGAGCCTGCGCTGAATTTGCCGATAAAAGCCTAGATAGTCAGCAGCCATTGAGTCAAAGGCGTGTGTCACTTCGTTATGGCGAGTTGAACTTCCCCCATAATGAAAAGCAACAATACGCTTATAACGATCAATTAGGATTGGTAAAACTATAGAAAAAGCCAGAGCTTATGGCTCTGGCTTAAGGGCTGCCTGTGCGGCAGTAAACAAAAATAGCTTAGCTTTTTTAAATATTTCTGAGCTGCCTGTGTGGCAGTGCAATGAGTGTATCGCAACTTCTAATCCAAATTAAAATTTATGTTTTGAACGACACTGTTTATTAGTTCATTAGTTTTTTTAAATAGGCGTTTACTTATTTATTTATTGTCTTTAGTATAAAAATCACCCAACAAAAAAAGGGCTAATATTCCATGATGGATTCTGCAATAAGCGAGTTCTTCGCTGACCGAAAATCGGCGTGGTTAAAGAAAAATATTAAAGCATCTATGTCTGACGTTGAGATAAAGGCGTTGGAAATCGAGTGTGAAACACAGTTTAGCTTGGCAAATTGGCTACCTAATGCCGCCAGTCGGGCTGGGCAAATCGCCATTTCTACCCATCCTTGTACCTTTAGTCACCCCAGTTCGCGTAAAAATAAAAATGGTTACGTGACATCCATTATTGCTCATAGTGAAAAAGCCAATGATGGTTTTTTACGCAGCGGCAATGTTGAAGTGGCCGCCGATGCTCTGGGCAACGCCGCTGCGCTGGATGTGTATAAATTTCTCTCCTTAGTGTTGGCCGATGGCGAAACGCTGATACAGCATTTAGAACGTGACAGTGAGCAAGCCGTAAATTTACTGGCAGCCGCGAATAAAGAAATCTACCCAGATTACCAGACGTTAAAGCAAGCGTTTTTAGCGATGACGGCAACAAGCAGTGAAAGTATTACCAGCTCGAAAATAAAGCAGGTGTATTTTCCACTGAATCGCGGCAACTCAGTTAATGGTCATTTAGCCTCAATCGAATATCATCAGCTCTCTCTGTTAACTGCTTCTGGCATAGTGTTTGAACTGAGGCAGCGGCTGGATGCCATGCGTTTTGGCGAGACCATAAAAGAGGCGCGTGATAAAAAGAAAACCAACCAATTTCATCAGGGATACAAAGAAATCTATAACCTCACCACCATAGGTTATGGCGGCACTAAACCTCAAAATATTAGTGTGTTAAATAATCAAAATGGCGGTAAAGCGCACTTGCTGTTGAGTCTGCCTCCTAACCTTAAAAATCGCGATGTACATTTCCCCCACAGTGATTTTTTTAGTCAGACATTACGTTACACCCAATGTAAAAATCAGTTTCAGGCCTTACATCAACTCTATCGCGGCGATGATAACAATATGCATATTCGGGTGCAGCGGGATGACTATTACCAAAGTGTAATTGATCACGTCATTGAAAAAATGTGGCAGGTGCGTTCTGTTGCACAGGCTCAATTCCGACGAGAAGATAGTCTGCTTCCAACGGTGCAACAAACCTGGCTTTGTGAACACACCAAAATATTACGTGAGACAACCGACGACTGGTTAGATGTTATTTGCAATGCCATCACAGGCTTTTTATTCCATGGTTATGAAAAAACCTTGGGTAGCAAAGCCATTAAGTTTGGTGATGCTGAATATCGGCAGATGCAGAAAATCGTCTTAAGCAATAAGGAGGCATTGCGATGATAGGTGAAGTTAAAAAACTACTTATTATTCCTCATATTAAGGTGCATAACGCCAATGCCTTATCCAGCCCATTTACCATAGGGTTTCCGGCAATGACGGCCTGGTTGGGTGGTGTACATGCGTTGCAACGGCATGTAAATGCACAAGATATCCCAGTAAATTTTTTAGCGACTGGTGTGGTCAGCCACGATGTCAATTTACAAACCTACAAAGGAGACAATGACTATGTTCACTCCATTGTAGGTACAGGTAATCCTCTGGATAAAACCGGTGCGAGATCCGCATTCATTGAAGAGGCACGCTGTCATCTTGAGATCAGTTTAGTGATTGAGTTCAATGGGATCACTATTGATGAACATGAGCACTTATTAAGTGCGGTAACCCAGTTATTGCACGCCAAGATGAAGTTAGCGGGTGGCGATATAAAAAGTTTTCAGCCACCTTTTTGTATCAACAACAGTGAAGGTGATGATAAAGATTTACGCAAACTACAGCGTCACTTAATGCCGGGTTATGTATTGATTGAGCGTCGCGATTTGATGCAAGCCGCTATGGCAGAGGGTGTGGATGCCCTGAATGCGTTAATTGACTACCTTGCCGTTCATCATAGTTGTGATCAGGACGAAGAAGGTAACATCGAGTGGCGCAGCTACCGTAAAACACTCGAAAACAAACCGGCTGGGTGGGTAGTGCCAATAGCTACCGGATATCATGCGCTAAGTGAGTTGAGTGATGCTAAAAATCAGCGCGATCCGAACACGTCACATCGGTTCGCTGAAAGTCTTGTAACCTTAGGTGAATTTAAAATGCCACATCGCTTACATAGTGTAGAGCAGATGCTGTGGCGTTATCACATCGATGGCGACTTATACCTTTGTCAGCAAAAACATAGCGAATCTCCTAAATCTGCAAGTTCGGGCTTAACTTCAATCGAATCAGAATTTTAATCGTTAATAGAAAAGGATATTTATCATGGCGAAAAAAGAAAATGTGGCATCAGTATTAGCCTTTGAAAAAAAGTTAGTGGTGAGTGATGGCTATATGTATGGCACCTCATGGACCGAACGGAGTCAAATAGTGCCATTGGCATTGAGGGAGAAATCGGTGCGAGGCACCATTTCCAACCGTTTAAAAGCAGCGATAAAAAATGACCCCGCCAAGCTTAATGCTGAAGTGGAAAAAGCCAATTTACAACGTGTGGATGCCTGTGCGCTGGCGCCAGAGCACGATACGCTGAATTTGCAATTCACCATTAAAGTCTTAGGGGGTATTACCGAGCCATCCGCTTGTAACAATGCATTGTTCAAACAAAGTTACCGCGCAGCGGCAGCAGCCTACATTGAAAACCAAGGTTTTACCGAGTTAGCTCGCCGTTACGCCACTAATATAGCCAATGCTCGCTTTTTATGGCGTAACCGCGTCGGTGCAGAGAACATTGAAGTGCAAGTAAGGGCAAAAAATAGCACGCTTGATCAAAGCTGGACATTCGACGCCACTCAATTTAGTACCAAAAGCTTTGATAATAACGATGCGCAAATCAACGCACTGGCTAACCATATCGCCACAGTACTTTCCAGTGAGGATGATTTTTTATTATTAGATATCAACTGTTTTGCACAGGTAGGGAGAGCGCAAGAAGTCTACCCAAGCGAAGAACTGGTTTTAGATAAAGGTAAAGGCGAGAAAAGCAAAATTCTCTATAATGTTAATGGGTTAGCGGCTATGCACTCACAAAAGCTCGGTAATGCGCTGCGTACTATCGATACTTGGTATCCTGAATTTACCGATCCTGAAACTAGTGCGGGGGCCATTGCCATCGAACCCTATGGCGCAGTTACTAATCTAGGTAAGGCCTATCGTACTCCTGCAGCC
The DNA here is from genome assembly GCF_016406325.1 of Shewanella putrefaciens. Classification (NCBI taxonomy): domain Bacteria; kingdom Pseudomonadati; phylum Pseudomonadota; class Gammaproteobacteria; order Alteromonadales; family Shewanellaceae; genus Shewanella; species Shewanella putrefaciens. The sequence continues at coordinate 1,985,320 of NZ_CP066370.1, forward strand.
AAACAAGATTTTTACAGTTTTTTTGATCTGTGGGCGCGGGGTGAAAAGCTAAGCCGAATTGAAGATGAGCACTATGTGATGGCGGTATTAGTGCGCGGTGGAGTATTTGGCGAAAGTGATAAGGAGTAGTAATGAAATACTACCTCGATATCACTTTACTGCCCGACGCCGAAGCCAATCTTGGCTTTTTGTGGCACAAAGTTTACCAGCAGATCCACTTGATGTTGGTTGAACATAAAGTCAGTGTGGAAAATTCAGCCATTGGGTTGTCGTTCCCCAAATATGATGCTAAGTCATTCAGTGATAATACAAAGTTTCCGTTAGGGGATAAGTTAAGATTATTCGCTGGAACAGAGCAGCAACTAGCAGATCTTAAGGTTGCGCAATGGTTGGCGCGTTTAGCGGATTATGTACACATAAAAGCAATTAAAGCGGTGCCTGATAATGTCTCCGAATATGCTTACTTTAAACGCCGCCACTTTAAGTCACCTGACAAACTGCGCAGAAATATCGATGCTCGTGCGATAGTGATCGCCCAAAAAAATGGCTTTGATATTAATGAAGTTAAGACGCGTTTATTAGCGTCGATAGATAATCTCGATACTAAATCTAAATTGCCATTTATCAACTTGCGAAGTTTATCAACGGAGAAAGATGTCAGTCCCGCAGATCGCAGAAAGTTTTTATTGTTTATTGAGTGTGAAAAAGTCACCAAACCTAGTCAAAATAATGGGCTATTTAATTGCTACGGGCTTAGCCGTCGTGCTCAAACAGAACAAGCCGCAGTCCCTTGGTTTGAAGGTTAATTTAGAGACCTAAAATACCCTTTATTTTTGCTCTTTAAAAAATTAGTTTTAAAACAAAAAGTTACAACAGTTGATATTTAGAAAGGTAAAAGTACGTTTTTTTACCTATCTGCCTGTTGTAACTTATTTTTTTGCAGATAAGCTATTGTTCACCGCCACACAGGCGGCTTAGAAAAGTCACGAAAGCTGCTACAGGCCACGCATAGCGTTCACCGCCACACAGGCGGCTTAGAAATTCACGGATAGAGAAGGCTTCTCTTAACAATCGTTCACCGCCACACAGGCGGCTTAGAAATCTGAGATTACTCTAATTTGCGGTACTGAAGTGTTCACCGCCACACAGGCGGCTTAGAAAACATTGACGTCTAAGCCACTTGGTTTTAGCTTGTTCACCGCCACACAGGCGGCTTAGAAACACCAGTGCAATAAGAGTTTCCTCAGCCGAAAGTTCACCGCCACACAGGCGGCTTAGAAATTATATGGTTCGTTCTTTAACTACTGGTAAAAGTTCACCGCCACACAGGCGGCTTAGAAAATGCAGCTAATCCCGCAATGCACCATGTGATCGTTCACCGCCACACAGGCGGCTTAGAAATCAGACAGATAGGAAAAAATCAGTTCGTTGGTGTTCACCGCCACACAGGCGGCTTAGAAATCTAAGTCATTGAATACCATTGCTTATCTTGTGTTCACCGCCACACAGGCGGCTTAGAAAAATCGCATTTTCAACATCACGCATACGCAAAAGTTCACCGCCACACAGGCGGCTTAGAAATATCAAAGTCGGGCATCACAGCGAAAGTCGTCGTTCACCGCCACACAGGCGGCTTAGAAAATTAGTAACATAGGTGTCACCAAGCCACGCCAGTTCACCGCCACACAGGCGGCTTAGAAAGAGGTACGATGCCGAAGGTTTTAACGAAAAACGTTCACCGCCACACAGGCGGCTTAGAAAGTCAAGTAAAAATAAGACTGCACCAAACAAATGTTCACCGCCACACAGGCGGCTTAGAAACAGCCTTTAGGCCGCAGAACATGGACTAATCCGTTCACCGCCACACAGGCGGCTTAGAAAAACAACTCAGAACTAGGATTTTTAAAATCAGAGTTCACCGCCACACAGGCGGCTTAGAAATTCACCCTCAATATCGCGGTCAAAGGCTTCTAGTTCACCGCCACACAGGCGGCTTAGAAAAGTACCCCTTCCATTATCAAATTCCCGCAAGCGTTCACCGCCACACAGGCGGCTTAGAAATTTGCGCCAGAAAGCACGAGATTTATAGATAAGTTCACCGCCACACAGGCGGCTTAGAAAATCGGGGCAATCATACCCCGACGGGGATGTTGGTTCACCGCCACACAGGCGGCTTAGAAATTCGTGCGGAGCTGGGCTAGGTTTTGGGGCTCGTTCACCGCCACACAGGCGGCTTAGAAATTTATTCCCGCCGTGAGCATTTCCCTGTAGCCGTTCACCGCCACACAGGCGGCTTAGAAAAACAGGAAGTATTCCTTGGTGAACGTAATCGCGTTCACCGCCACACAGGCGGCTTAGAAAGTTGGAGGACACACCTTTGATAAATCAACTGTGTTCACCGCCACACAGGCGGCTTAGAAATTTTGGCAAGTCCCAATCATAGATTGGATCTTGTTCACCGCCACACAGGCGGCTTAGAAATTAACCCCGGTTCGCAAGATTCAGCATACGTAGTTCACCGCCACACAGGCGGCTTAGAAACGATTGGTTAACATCACCGGTTAGTGATTTTTGTTCACCGCCACACAGGCGGCTTAGAAAATTTTGTACGTTTCGGTCGTGTCAGGGAAGTCGTTCACCGCCACACAGGCGGCTTAGAAATTCCGTGCCGATAGCCGCTTCGAACGTTCCGATGTTCACCGCCACACAGGCGGCTTAGAAATATAAGCGCACCCATCTTTAGGGGTTTCAGGCGTTCACCGCCACACAGGCGGCTTAGAAAATTGCAAAAAGAGATCAGCGACAACATAACGTGTTCACCGCCACACAGGCGGCTTAGAAATGCCAGCCCTGAAACCACAATAGACTATGTTGGTTCACCGCCACACAGGCGGCTTAGAAAACTGACTTCTGGCGTGGATATTAGTTTTTTAAGTTCACCGCCACACAGGCGGCTTAGAAATGGTAGGAGTAAGGCTTTAATATTATTAGTAAGTTCACCGCCGCACAGGCGGCTTAGAAAATCGCCCGTGATAGCATCAACAGCGGCACTAAGTTCACCGCCGCACAGGCGGCTTAGAAATATAGCATTTTCTACATCACGCATTCTAAGAAGTTCACCGCCGCACAGGCGGCTTAGAAATTGCGATATTAATAACCGCATATAATCTGCTAGTTCACCGCCGCACAGGCGGCTTAGAAATTGGCGATTCTGGTAATGCTCGGTTAAGGCGAGTTCACCGCCGCACAGGCGGCTTAGAAAGCATCGATAACGATGCTTGGCTCTGCTGGTGCGTTCACCGCCGCACAGGCGGCTTAGAAAATTAGAAGAATTATAATGATTAGTGAACTGTTGTTCACCGCCGCACAGGCGGCTTAGAAATGTTGAGGCTGGCGAGTCTGTTACAGCTAAACGTTCACCGCCGCACAGGCGGCTTAGAAAGCTCCGCTAAACATCAAGGGGATAAATCCCCTGTTCACCGCCGCACAGGCGGCTTAGAAACAGATGACAATTTCGCACGCTATTCAACTTAAGTTCACCGCCGCACAGGCGGCTTAGAAATCAATTACAACGCTTGGATTATCCATGTTTCGGTTCACCGCCGCACAGGCGGCTTAGAAATGAGTCGGTTTCATCATTAATTTCATCTAATTGTTCACCGCCGCACAGGCGGCTTAGAAAGTCATCTGAAATCTGTGACTTCTTGACGTTTGGTTCACCGCCGCACAGGCGGCTTAGAAATTGGAGTTGGTGATGATTTTGAAGTGAACTCTGTTCACCGCCACACAGGCGGCTTAGAAAATAGCTCAAAGCCAGCATGCCACTCTGCATTAGTTCACCGCCGCACAGGCGGCTTAGCAATTCGTCATCAAACTTAAGCTGGATAGCCTGAGGTTCACCGCCGCACTGGCGGTTTGTAGATATAGCGGTAAGGGTGAGTGCTAATATTGGCGTTAATGTCGTTGTTAACTTGTAGTCTTATCTTAAATCAGCATAATGCTTCGAACTCCCTTTTAACTTTAAGCCTAGTATTGTGATGTATGGCGTCAGCTAGAGAGTGCCAGCCCATATCGGCTATTGATGAGTTCAATAATTGATTACGGCCTTACGATACTTTTTGAATATTTTATAACACCTTGATAAAGGATAGATTTCCCCTTTGACTCGCTCCCGCCAATCAACCACTCAAGCCTCAGTGGTTAAGCCTTTAGCCTCAAACGGTTCTGTATCTGTAAGTCGACTCTCGACTGAAGTGCAACGTGCATTTTTGCAAGGAGGGGTATTGTCGACGCATATTCAAGGATTTAGTGCTCGGGAAAGTCAAATGCAGATGGCACAAGGGGTAAGTGAGGCCATTGCATCTAAAGGTAATTTGGTGATTGAGGCGGGCACGGGGGTTGGAAAAACCTTTGCCTATTTGATCCCTGCGTTATTGAGCGGCAAACAAGTTATCATTAGTACAGGCAGTAAAAATCTGCAAGAGCAATTATTTTTTAAAGATTTACCTGCACTTACCTCTATGTTTGGGATTGAGCCTAAACTCGCCTTACTCAAGGGGCGTAATAATTATCTGTGCCAGTGGCGACTGGATAAACAAATGCGAGAGGCAAGCCATATTGAAGCTCGTTTACTGGATGATTTATTAAAAATTAATCAGTGGGCGGGTATTAGTCAGGATGGTGATATTGGTGCGCTTACCTCTGTTCCTGAGCATTCTTCTGCGCTGCCATTAGTGGTGAGTACCAAGGAGACTTGTCTTGGCAAGCGCTGCGATTTTTATGAGGTCTGCTTTACCCGTAAAGCGCGTAGCCGTGCCATGGATGCTAAGATTATCGTCGTTAACCACCATTTATTTTTCGCTGATAGCGTATTGAAGGACACGGGCTTTGCTGAGTTATTGCCCGATCCCGATGTGGTTATTTTCGATGAGGCACATTTATTACCCGATATTTGTGTTAACTATTTTGGTCAACAATGTTCGAGTCGTACTATCGATGATCTTATTCAAAAGCTACTTGCCATTTATCAAACAGAACTGAGTGATACTGGTCAAATTGCCCAGTTTTGTCAGCGTTGTCTTACCAAATTAAGTGATTGGCATAATCAGTTATATTCGGCTGGTGAGTCAGATTGGCGATTGGTGCTAGGCAATAAATTACTCGCTACTGCCTCATGGGATTTACTGGCAGAGTTAACTGCACTGCAAAATTTATTAATGGCTCATATTGGCCGTAGTGAGTTATTAGATGATATCGCGATTCAGTTGGCTGAGTTAAATAATAAACTCAATGTGTTTTTTCATTGCGATAATAATCAGGCCGCCTATAGCGTTGAATTTGGTAGTCGCTTTGTCGTGCTACGTATTTCGCCAATTAATATTGCCCGAGAGTGTCAGCAGTTATTTGTGCCAGAAACCAGTTGGATATTTACCTCGGCAACGTTGCAAGTTAATCGCAGCCTTGCGCATTTTGCCCGTGAAATGGGGATAGTCGATGCGGCCCAAAGTATTCTCGATAGTCCCTTTGATTATCCGCGCCAAGCCGTATTTTGTGTGCCGAGGCAACTTGGGAATGTGGCAAATCAACAGCAAGCATTAAAACAACTGGTGGATGTGTGTGTGCAAGCCATAGATGCGGCGCAAGGACGTACTTTTATTCTATTTACCAGCCATAACATGCTGGAGCAAACTGCGTTGGCACTGCGGGCTCGTACTCAATATCCATTGTTGGTGCAAGGGCAAGCGGGAAAGCAGAGTTTGTTAACTAAGTTTCGTCAGCTTGGTAATGCGGTATTACTCGGTACTAGCAGTTTTTGGGAAGGGGTGGATGTCCGTGGCAAGCTATTAAGTTGCGTGATTATCGATAAATTACCTTTTGTCTCACCTGATGAACCACTGTATCGCGCACGAGCCGACAACGTGAGTCGTCAAGGGGGCGATCCTTTTACTGAAGTGTCGTTGCCTCAGGCGATTATTGCGCTTAAACAAGGTGTTGGACGTCTTATTCGTGATGAAAAAGACCGTGGTGTATTAATCCTTTGCGATAATCGGATTGTGAATCGCTATTATGGTCAAGCCTTTTTAAATTCACTGCCGCCAATGGCGCGTACCCGCGACTTAGATAAAGCATTGGCGTTTTTAAGAACCATCCCATAAAAACATCTTATTAATAATATTGGCGGACAACTGACTGTTTAGGCGTTATAGCTTAAATAAAAATTGCCACCTGTGGGCATAGGTGGCAAATTTCTTTGGAGATAGGTCTTAAAAGGCGTTACTGCCTAGTGAATCCATTCAACACGGTTGGTTTTTATTCACTTAACAATAAATCAATGACACTCTTTACAGGAATCAGCAGGTGCTTTTTCTTCATGGGCGATATGGCAATTAGTGCATGTGAGAACGCCATCATGTTTAGTATGGGCATCACCTTTAAGGGTTTTCATTTCACCATGACATGCTACGCATTGCTCATTTTCAAAAACATAATCCGCAGAAGGGGTTTTATCCTTATGACAGGATTCACAATCAGAGCGTTCTGAATGGCTGTCGGCAAGTGATGCCGCCATTAAACTAGTCGAAAAGCACAGTACAGACATTAGCATCATCTTTTTAAGCATATTATTTTCCTTCTTTATTGTTGGGTAAATCATCAATCTCAAGTGAGTTAAATCATCTATGTCGTTATGATAACTATCCAATAAAACCTGTGCTTTTGGTAATAAAGCGCATGTTGTGTGAATATGATGTAGGTATCATTACTGTTTATTTAAAAAAACGAGATGATATATCAATGAAAGCTTATGCTTCATTGATGTCGCTGTTTTATGATTAATATCGCTTAATACATCAGGTGTTAATTCGCCAAAATTAAGGTTAAATTAATAATAATCCAGAGATTTATGTTTAACATTTCGAAGGTATAATAAGTTTTTGAAGTGATAAAACGTTGATCGTTATCAAATGTGAATGGATGAATGACTTTTTTAGTTTAAAAATTTGATCTAGATGGTGTCCTGAAGTTTTAAAGTTAATATTTAAAATCTCAAAGTTAGAAATCAACTTAATTAAATTGATTTTAAGAATTCTAAATTGTAGAAAATGTAATGATGTATTGGATATAACAGGTGAAACGCAAAATGCATTTTCACCCGTTATATTTATGGCTAATTACGAGTGTTTTAAACCCATTAGTGCTTACAGGGTTTAGAAACTCGCGGTGATCCCTGCGTATACGCTACGGCTCTTTTGAATGTAGTCAAGGTCCGTTGCAGCATCATCTCGTTCTGAATCCGTGAGGTTTGTGACACCTAATTTAAGCCTAAACATTGGGTTTATTTGATAATTGGCTCCAATGTCTAATGAGCCATAACCATCAGATTTGACGTTTGTCCGCAGATATTGCTCACCAGTATAGTGGTAGGCGACAAAGGTCGATAAGCCATCTAATGCTTGCCACTGTAGTTTAATGTTGTAGCTATCCTCTGGCGTTAGGGTAAATGGCGTGCCGTTTTGTTTATCTTTTGCATCGGTTTTGCTGTAATTACCACTTAAGCTGAGATCATCGGTCAAATCGTACCATGCCTGTAATTCCCAACCTGTTATCTTCGCTTCATTTACGTTTTGGTAGGTTAATACCGCGCCGGGAACCCTATTCCAAGTTTCTGTGATGATTTTATTTTCAACATCGTTATGGAAATAAGTGATCGAGCCGCCAATATCCGTAGTTTGGTACTGGGTTGATAATTCATAGTTGACTGAGGTTTCAGGTTCTAATTCTGGGTTACCCGCAAGGGTACAAGAGCCACGGCAAGACGAAATAATATAATCAGCTTGCGATTGTGACATATTAGGGGCTTTAAATGCTTTACCGCCACCGCCTTTAATCACCCACTCAGAACTGAGGTTATAGACCAAATACAGGCGAGGGCTGAATTCTGTGCCGTAAACATCGTGGTGATCCACACGGCCACCTAGGGTGATATTGAGTTCGCCTAGGTTAAATTCATCCTGTAAATAAAGGGCCGATTGATTATCGTCTAATACTCCGTCACCTAAGACGTTGCGGCTATTTTCAAGCTTAGTCCAGCGATATTCAGCACCACCAGTGAGCATATGATCGCCAAGTAGCACGGTACTTTGCCCATCGAGATTATGGTTGGTTTGGGTGATATTGCCAATCTCGGCAATTAGGGCTGAGTTATCAGTTACTTCAACATTTTCATAGTAATAGCGTAGGCGAGTATCGCCCCAATTCCAGTGACCATTATGGGTTAACCCTGAACTTATCCGCTCCGCTTGTTGGTAGTTTGTGAGGATAGCACCATAGTTATTCCAATCGGATTCGCGTTCATCATCGGCATAGCTGAGGTCAAACTGTAAATCTTGGTTGCTATCAATAAGCCATTGTAAATTGGCGATGGCACTGATTTCATCTCTGTCTTCAAGGGCATCTAGCTTAGGTTTTAAATCTGAGCGCCACGCATCGCGTTTGCTGCTATCCACAATCAGATTTGCTAATAACTTGTCTTTGATAAGTGCGCCACTGGTATAAAAATTATATTTAGTGGTATCACCGCCGTCACCTTTTGTTGGTGTGTCATATTGCACACCAACACTGGTTTGCCAGTCGTCAGTCGGTTGACGCAATATGACGTTGATGACCCCACCTAGGGCTTCTGAACCATATAAAGACGACATAGGGCCACGCACAACTTCAATACGCTCAATTGCTGACATGGGAATAGAAGACAAGTCAAAATCGTTGCCATAAGATGATGTGAGTGCTTCGCGCGAGTTGATTCGACGGCCATTGATTAAAATCAGTGTGTAATCAGAATCTAATCCACGTAGGCTGATCTCATTGCGGCCATAGGATGTGCCTTCGCTAATATTCACCCCTTGAAGATAACGCACCGCGCTAGCAAGGTCGTCGATGACCAGCGCATCCAGTTCTGCACGATTAATCACCGATACCGATGCAGGGGCGGAAAGTTCAGAGTGCTTAGTTTGGGTTGCTGTTACCACGATTCGTTCCATGTCTGGATTGACTGAGGTCGTTTCTGCCGCATTAACTAAGGTTGTTGAGAGCGATAATCCAATGGCAACCGCACAGGATAAAACCGAAGGGGTAAAACGGGGGAGTGATGGACAATTTATCCGGCTCTTACATAAACGTTGTAAAGTAAACATATCATTCTTCCTTTGATAAAATTGGGCGAATGATAATTATTCTTAATGGTGGCAACAAGTGAATGGCTCACCATTATATGTAAATCTATTGTAAGTTTTACGTATGAAAATGAATTAGTTAATAATAAGTGGAATAGTGATGCATAATTAAGCAACAAGGGAGTGTGGGCTCCCTTGTTGCTTTAATCATTAGACTTTTAATCCCACCATAAGTTGGTCGAGTTGTCCTGCTGTCGCTTGCAGTTCATCGCAACCTGAAACTGATTGATTCGCCGATTGTTCAACATCATGGGATTGATTGCGAATTTCCATCAGATTGGTGGCTATCTCATTGGCTACTGCCGATTGCTCTTCGGCGGAAGTCGCAATAAGTACGCTCATTTCAAATACTTTGTTGCTATGGTGGGCGATAAACTCTAAATCTTTACCTGTTTGCAGTACGTGTTGCTTGCCTTCATTGGCTTGGTTCACAGTACGCGACATGACTTGCGTTAGGTTACGTATGCCCGATTGCAACGATTCAATCATGGTTTTAATTTCAACGGTAGCCGATTGAGTGCGGCTTGCGAGGGTTCTTACTTCATCAGCAACGACAGCAAACCCGCGGCCTTGTTCACCCGCGCGTGCCGCTTCAATCGCGGCGTTGAGAGCGAGTAGGTTGGTTTGTTGGGAAATGGCATTAATGCTTGAAACGACTTCATCTATCTTGCTGGCATTATCATTGAGAATATTGACGGCATTTGAGGCGTCAGAAATTTCATCCGATAGCAGATCAATGGCTTTGACTGTGGTTTCAATGTCTTTACCACCCGCACTCACTTGCTGATTAGCTTCTTGAGTTTCGGCAGAGGATTGCTCGGCATTGCGGGCGACTTCTTTTACGGCGGCGGTCATTTCTTCCATTGCAGTCGCTAAAGAATCGAGATGTTGACGTTGATTTACCGCGAGGGATTGACCTTGCTGCGCGGTGCTACGAAACGATGACACCACCTCGCGAATTTTATTGGTCGACTCCGCAATTTGCTTCACTAAGGTATGTTGCCGTTCGACTAAGGTATCAATGCTGATGGCTAAGATACTGAATTCGTCCTTCACTTCGAAAAAGTTTAAACGTCCGGTTAAATCGCCTGAGGCCGCTCTTTTTAACGCCATGACAGTGGTGTAAAGCGCGCCACCGACAAAAGTTGAAATGTAATAGCTAAACAAAAATAGCACAAACAACAGTGCCGCCATCAGCCCATACACCAACAGGTTATCTTTGGCGAGTAGGGCATCTATCTCTGTATTATCAATGGAAATAATCGTGATCTGATTTTGATCATTAACGCCACTTATTGCCCTTTGGGATTGACTATCATCAATACCGCCACCACTGCGGGCGATGGATTGTGCTTTATTATCAGCATTATTCAGGGCAATGACGTTTACATTACCGTGACTGAGTTGGTTTTGTAGCCGTTGGCGTTCTTGGTCTGGTAATTTGCTATGGAGCTGGGCGGTTATCTGATTAATTTGTTGTGCTGAGTTTTGCAGTGTCTTGAAATGTGTATCAATAAGGGTTTGCTGAAACTGGATATTAAGAAAAACCGCTAATCCCACAATCATAATCATGGGGACAAGGGCGAGAATAGCGAATTTAGTTTTTAAGGTCATGTGGATAAGATATTGATCTATCCAACGAAATTTTACTTCTTTCATTAGCGCCTCATTAAATTAGGCTGGAACCGAATCTGTATCGGTCAGTTTGCCATAGACTTTATAGTTTTCTGTTTTGTAAGTATTAATGCCTAAACAATCCCCAGATGCTGAAACGCGTATTTTGGAAGGCTTAGGTATTACATTAATGTTGTCCAATTACAGTCTATTTGTGTTGATTGCTGCAATTTTGGCAAGGTACAGGTTTGAGTTTACAGTTTAGTTACATTCGCGGCTAGTGCTAGTCGTGTTGAAGATGAAAATCTTGCCTGAGAATATCGGTTAACTTTTAACTTGAACAAAACTCATCCACTGTTTTGGGGTAACACATGAATTTGCATGATAAAAACCCCCAATAAGCCCTAGTAATATGCCGCTCGCTCGCGTAAAATTTCTATCCTTTTATTTCGTTATAGCTAGCAAAGCGTCTGGCATTAACGCCCGATAACCTGAGCACCCAAATAGCCTGAAAGTGTGGCGCCCATAGCACTTGTTTATCAAGCGCGACTATGCAGTGGAAGAGAAAATGCAGCAGTTAACTGAGATCGTAGAACAAGCCTTAGTCATTATTGACCAGGCCAGTGATCTAAAAGCACTGGATGATATCCGTGTCGATTACCTTGGTAAGAAAGGTAAGATCACCGACATGATGAAAATGATGGGTAGCTTAAGCCCTGAAGAAAAGCCCGCCTTTGGCCAAGCGGTCAATGATGCTAAACAGGCGATTCAACAAAAATTAACTGAACGCATCGATGGTCTGAAGAGTTCGGAGCTGGAAGCCAAATTAATCGCTGAAAAGATTGATGTGACTTTGCCTGGCCGCACTCAAGAGAACGGTGGTTTGCACCCCGTGACGCGCACTATCGAGCGTATCGAAACCTTTTTTGGGGAATTAGGGTTCTCGGTAAAGCAGGGGCCTGAAATTGAAGATGATTTCCACAATTTCGATGCCTTGAATATCTCTGAGCACCATCCAGCGCGTGCCGATCATGATACCTTTTATTTCAATCCTAAACTGATGCTGCGTACCCAAACTTCGGGCGTGCAAATTCGTACTATGGAAACTGAAAAGCCGCCATTACGCATTATTTCTCCGGGCCGTGTTTATCGTAACGATTACGACCAAACTCACACGCCTATGTTCCACCAAGTGGAAGGGTTGTTGGTTGATGAGCATGTTAACTTTGCTGAATTGAAAGGCATTTTGCATGACTTCCTGCGTAATTTCTTCGAAGAAGATCTGCAAGTGCGTTTCCGTCCTTCTTATTTCCCATTCACTGAACCTTCAGCGGAAGTGGATGTGATGGGCAAAAACGGCAAATGGCTAGAAGTGCTAGGTTGCGGTATGGTGCACCCGAATGTGCTGCGCAGCGTTGGCATAGATCCAGAAAAATACTCTGGTTTTGCTTTTGGTATGGGTGTCGAGCGCTTAACTATGTTGCGTTACGGCGTAAACGATTTACGTGCGTTTTTCGAAAACGACCTACGTTTCCTGAAGCAATTTAAATAACGGAGCTGTAATAGCATGAAATTTAGCGAATCTTGGCTTCGTGAATGGGTAAACCCTTCAGTCAGCCGTGAAGCATTATCCCACCAGATCACTATGGCCGGCCTTGAGGTTGATGGCGTAGATCCTGTTGCCGCCGATTTTAATGGTGTGGTAGTGGGTGAAGTGGTTGAGTGTGGTCAGCATCCCGATGCCGATAAATTGCGCGTGACCAAAGTCAGCGTGGGCACAGGCGAGCTTATCGATATCGTCTGCGGTGCACCAAACTGCCGTCAGGGTCTTAAAGTGGCCGTGGCTATGGTTGGTGCCGTATTACCTGGCGATTTCAAAATCAAGAAAGCCAAGCTGCGTGGCATGCCATCAGAAGGCATGTTGTGTTCATACAGCGAGCTTGGCATTAACGTCGAAAGCGATGGCATTATCGAACTGCCATTGGACGCGCCATTAGGCACGGATCTGCGTGAGTATCTCAAACTTGATGACGCCGTGATAGAAGTGGATTTAACCGCTAACCGTGCCGATTGTTTAGGCATGGTAGGTCTTGCCCGTGAAGTGGGCGTGTTAAACCGCCAAGCAGTGGTTGAGCCACAGTGGCAAGCCGTTACGCCAACGATAGATGCTAAAGTAACCATTAACGTTAAGGCGCCAGCGGCATGCCCCCGCTACTTAGGTCGCGTGGTGAAAAACGTCAATGTGAAAGCACCAACGCCTTTATGGATGCAGGAAAAACTGCGCCGTAGCGGTATTCGCTCTATCGATCCTATCGTTGATATCACTAACTTTGTGTTAGTTGAATTTGGTCAGCCGATGCACGCTTTCGATCTGGCCAAATTAACGGGCGATATCCAAGTGCGTTTAGGCAACGGCGAAGAGAAAATCACTCTGCTTGATGGCAGCGAAGTGACGATTCCAAGCGATACCTTAGTGATCGCCGACGATGCGCGTCCATTAGCCCTTGCAGGCGTGTTTGGCGGCGAATACTCAGGGGTAAGCGACACGACCCAAGATATTCTACTTGAATGTGCCTTCTTCGCGCCTTTAGCGATTATGGGTAAATCACGTCGCTTAGGTTTGCACACAGATTCATCACACCGCTTTGAACGTGGTGTTGACCCTGAGATGCAACACAAGGTTATCGACCGTGCGACCCGTTTAGTACTTGATATCTGTGGCGGCGAAGCGGGCCCAGTGGTGGAAGCGAAATCGGATGCTGATTTACCCAAACCTGCACAAATCCTGTTACGTCGTAGTAAGTTAGATAGAATTTTGGGGCACCATGTGCCAGACACTGATGTGGTTGAGATTCTGCAACGTCTAGGCTTTAGTGTGGTTGCAAGCCAAGATAGCTGGCAGGTGACCACGGCCACGTATCGCTTCGATATGGCGATTGAGGAAGACTTAATCGAAGAAGTGGCGCGTATCTACGGTTATGACAATATTCCTAATACGGCGCCTGTTGCCGCGCTGCGTATGTCAGATCATAAAGAATCTGACTTAAGCCTAAAACGCGTTCGTGCCTTACTGGTCGCTCGCGGCTTCCAAGAAGCGGTTACCTACAGCTTTGTTGATCCGAAATTGCAAAATCTGGTGCATCCCGGTGAGCAGGCTATGGTGTTACCAAACCCCATTTCCAGTGAAATGTCGGCCATGCGCCTGTCAATGTTCACTGGTTTATTGGCCGCCGTTGGCTACAACCAAAGTCGTCAGCAGAGTCGAGTGAGACTTTTTGAAACTGGCCTGCGCTTTGTTCCTGATATCAATGCAGAATCCGGTGTAAGACAGCAAGCTATGCTCGCTTGTGTCATTACAGGGCTTCAAAATGATGAACATTGGGCTATGGAATCGAAAACCGTTGATTTTTTCGACCTTAAAGGTGATTTAGAAGCAATTATCGGCTTGACAGTTTCCGCGTCAGAATTTAGCTTTAGAGTAGCAACGCATTCTGCCCTCCATCCGGGGCAATGTGCTGAAATATTGAGAAATGATCGAGTGATCGGTCATATAGGTGCAATCCATCCTAGTTTGGAGAAGCCTTTTGGACTCAATGGTAAAACCATCGTTTTTGAGTTGGAATTGGATGCTTTATTGCATACCAGTTTACCGCTAGCCCAAGCTGTATCTAAGTTTCCAGCTAATCGTCGTGATATCGCAGTTGTAGTAGATGAGAGTGTATCTGCAGGCGATGTAATGAAAGTGATAAGAAAAGTTGGCGAAAATCAGTTGGTTGGCATAAACTTGTTCGATGTATACTTAGGTAAAGGTGTTGAACCCGGCAAGAAGAGCCTGGCGATAGCACTTACATTACAAGACACTACTCGTACACTTGAGGAAAAAGAGATCGCTGAGACAGTTGAATCAGTTGTTTCTGCCCTTAAGACCGAGTTCAACGCATCGTTGAGGGATTAAAGTATGGCACTTACCAAAGCCGAAATGGCAGAACATCTTTTTGAAACACTGGGAATGAACAAGCGTGTCGCCAAAGAGATGGTTGAGTCGTTCTTTGAAGAAATTCGGGGCGCACTTGAAAGTGGTGAGCAGGTCAAGTTATCTGGCTTTGGCAACTTTGACCTTAGGGACAAGAATCAAAGACCGGGAAGGAACCCAAAAACAGGCGAAGATATTCCTATTTCTGCTCGCCGTGTCGTGACTTTCCGTCCCGGCCAGAAGCTGAAAACTCGTGTAGAAGCTGCAAATACGGGTAAATAATTTCGTTTGTTTGATGGGAAAGCCACTCCATAGCGAGTGGCTTTCCTGTTTATTTTTTTCGCCACATTATCCTATCCACTGTCTGAGGTGATTTCTTTGTCAAGACAGCCTAAATATTTTGACCGTCGCTTTACACTCGCCTTGCTACACCCTAAATATTGGGGCTCGTGGTTAGCGATTGGTTTACTGGTTATTTTTGGACTTATGCCCGCATGGCTGCGTGATCCCATTGCAAGATTATTAGCAAAATGGGTTATTCCTATTGCCAAAAAGCCGATTAGAGTGGCAAGAGCGAATTTGAAAGCCTGTTTTCCTGAAAAATCTGCCGCTGAAATTGAAGCATTGATCAAAGATAACGTAGAACACTTCGTCTTGGTGCTTTTATCCCAAGGTGAGTTATTAGTTCGCTCGAAAGCACATTTACGCCGCCGTGTGAGCCTGTTTGGATTTGAGCATGTGAAAAAAGCGCAGGCAGCGGGACAACCGATTATTTTTATCATGCCCCATGTCTGGCCGATAGATTATGCCGGATTACGCATCAATTGTGAGATGCCTCTGGTGACTATGGCAAAAGCCCATAAAAACGGTTTGTTTAATTGGTTTAGTAATCGGGTGCGCAGTAGCTGTGGCGGCCATGTGTATATGCGTGAGGCGGGTATTCGGGCCTTATTGGCCGAGCTTAAGCAGAATAACAGCTTTTTTTATTTGCCTGATGAGGATTTAGGTCCAGAACAAAGTGTGTTTACGCCTTTTCTTGGGACGGTTAAAGCGACGCTTCCTGTGGTTGGACGTTTAGCGCAGGCGGGTAATGCTCAAGTATTACCTGTAAAGATTGGCTATAACCAAGCTCAATATCGGTTTGAACTGACTGTGATGCCTGCTATTGCTCCGGAAGATATGCAGGGGAAAGAGAATGAAGCCTTGGCACTCAATAAGGTTGTAGAGCAGGTGATCTTGGCTTACCCAGAGCAATATATGTGGTTTCTGCGCTTATTAAAAACGCGTCCAGAGGGAGAGGCTTCTATTTATGGTAACTAAAAACGTTTGATGATGTATCTAAAAAGGCTTTGAGGCGGTTAGCTCAAAGCCTTTTGTACTTTGGGGAAGGAACTAGAAATATCAGCACCGAACATCGACATGTTTTCAATCTCGATACAATCAATGATACAGATACCTATTCCTGCTCCATTTCAAGTTGCATCAGTAACATATCTTCGCCGTCGAGAACGCGGGTTCGATAGCTTTGACAAGCAGGGCAGACGATGGAGCGTTCATTCAGTTCAGACGATGTTTGGCAATCGAGGCATTCAATCACCAAGGGCTGTAATTGCATATTGAGCTGAGCTTCTTTGCATATACCATCGAGTTTAAAGGTATCGAAGGCCGTTTGCAGTAATGCGGGCTCAACCCCACTCATCACCCCAAGTTTAATCTCTACCCGAGTGATCTTATTTGCCTGATTGGCGAGCGCGTGTTGTTCACATTGCTCAATCAGGGCACTCACAATCGAATATTCGTGCATCAGCAAATCCTTGGCAGCAGTTCACCTTGGGGAAGATCGAGATAGCGCTTGGTATTCCACGGGGTTTTTAAAATCACTTTCCCTGCGGTTTCATCTGTTACCGTGCCGATAATGGCAGCCTGTTCACAGTGACCAAAACGCTGCATAATCTCGAGCGCACCTAAGGCAATCTCCTGAGGTACAGCAAGGACAAAGGTGCCTTCATTGGCGAGATCCATGGCTTCAAAGCCGTAGAGTTCGCATAGGCCTTTGACTTCATCACAAACGGGAATACTCGCCTCATTCACTGTGATCCCCACATTGGAGGCAACCGCCCACTCATTTAATACCGCTGATAAACCACCGCGGGTGGCATCACGCATCGCATGAATGGGAATATTGGCGGCAATCAACTGCTCCACGACGGGCCAGAGCGTCGCGCAATCGCTTTGCAGCGCTGATTCGAGCACTAAACCTTCACGAGCCATTAAAATGGCCGCACCGTGACAGCCAATATCACGGGAGACAATAATCGTATCGCCCGCAGTGAGATTTGCAGCCGAGATATTGGGACGCAGGATGCGGCCAATACCTGATGTGTTAATAAATAAACCATCGGCGCAGCCCTTGGGGACAACCTTAGTATCGCCGCAAACAATCCGTGCACCACTTTGTTTTAATTCTTTGGCCATACTGCGGACGATTGTGGTTAAGTCATTGATAGAAAAACCTTCTTCTATAATCACACTGCAACTCAAATACTGAGGTTCAGCGCCCATCATGGCGAGATCGTTAACAGTGCCCGCGATAGCAAGCTTGCCGATATCACCGCCGGCAAAAAATAGGGGCGATACAGTGAAAGAGTCCGTGGTAAAAGCATTGGCGCCATGTAAGTCAAGTTTTGCAGCATCTTCTTCGCTGCGAAGGATGGGATTATCAAACTCAGCAAAAAATAGATCGCGAATGAGTTTGTTCATCTCTTTGCCGCCACCGCCGTGACTGAGTTGAATGGATTTATCTTTTGGTGTATCACCCATGATGTGGCTCCTTAATATCGACGCCTTGATAGCGGTAATAGGCATTGCAGGCGCCTTCAGAGCTGACCATACAACTGCCTAATGGCGTTTCAGGGTTGCAACCTCGGCCAAAGACTTTGCAGTCCTTAGGCTTCGCGAGGCCGCGAAGAATATCACCGCACTGACAGGCCTTATGATCATCAATTTCTTTCACGGGCAAGCGATCTTTAAACCGTAGTTCGGCGTCTCTATGGGCATATTCAGGTCTGAGTTGCAGCGCTGAATTGGGTATTGGGCCAAGGCCGCGCCAGCGAAATTGCGGTCTAACACTAAAGAATTGGTTCACTTTAGCTTGTGCTGTGAGATTGCCATCCTCTGATACGGCGCGGCTATATTGGATATCAAGCTCGGCTTTCCCTGCCGCTTTTTGTCGGACAATACGCAGGATGGATTCCATTACATCGACAGGTTCAAAACCTGAGACCACTACGGGTGTGCCATATTGTGCGACCGCTGGGCGGTAGATTTTAGCGCCACTTATCACACTGACATGGGCCGGGCCAATAAAGGCATTCACTCGCGCATTAGGATCGTGCATGACGGCATCAATGGCAGGAGGCACTAATACATGGTTGATATGGAAAAGCAGGTTATCGAGTTTTTCATGTTCGGCGAGTTGAAGCAGAATTGCCGTCATTGGCGTTGAGGTTTCAAAACCTATGGCGAAAAAAACAACGATTTTATCGGGGTTATCACGGGCAATTTTGAGCGTATCTAAGGGATCGTAAATCGGGCGGATATCGCAGCCTTTAGCCCTAAAACTGGCTAAAGAGCCTTGAGAACCGGGCACGCGGATCATATCGCCCAGCGTCACAAGGATCACATTTTCTTGGGAGGCAAGCGCTGCGGCTTGGTCGATACGTTCCTTTGGCATCACGCATACAGGGCAACCCGGGCCGTGGATAAATTCAATATTATCCGGCAGTAAATCCAACAAACCGTATTTCATTATGGTGTGGGTATGGCCACCACACACCTCCATAATATTGATTTGTTGCTTGATCGTTTTAGCCGTTAGCTGAATGTCCCGCGCCAAATTGGCGATAGTCTGGGGATCGCGAAAGCCTTGGTAGAGGTGTTTTAGTTCAAGCATTCTCTTTCCTTGGTGCGCTGATTGAGCGCACGCCTTTTATCGAAAAAGGATTTAATGTGGGTTAATGCATGGCTTCATTTTCAAGTTTTGTGACGATTTCTTGATAAAGTTCAAGACTTTGTTGTGCATCTTCTTTGTCAATTTTATTCATCACAAAGCCAATATGAATAAGCACATAGTCACCAATTTCAAGCGGCTCAGTCATTAAATGACTACTGACATCGCGGCGAACCCCTAAGGTGTCGACGGTGACACTCTGGCGCTCGGCATCAATGGCCACGACTTGGGAAGGAATGGATAAGCACATTATTGCGACTCTCCCACAGATGTTTGGCGAATATTGTCCTTAAGCCACTGGGCAACGGCCTGCATTGAGTCGCCATCTTTAATTGAGACTTCAATGATTTGGGTATCTGGATTGAGTTTTTTTAGCTGGGCTCTGGCTTCGGCTAGATTGAAATCAAAATAGGGCAGCAGATCGCACTTAGTGATAAAAACGACATCGGCGCGGCGGAACATTACCGGATATTTTTCAATCTTATCATCGCCCTCTGGTACGGATAGCAGCACGATATTTTTATGGGTGCCCACATCATAGCTTGCAGGACAAACGAGGTTGCCGACGTTTTCCACAAAACAAATATCTAAGCCTTCAAGGGGTAAGTGGTGCAGGGCGCCGTGAACCATGAAGGCATCAAGGTGACAAGCCGATCCGGTTTGAATTTGGTAGGCTTTAATACCTTTCGCGATGAGACGATCAGCATCGCGCGAGGTTTCTAAATCGCCTTCAATCACCGCATAGTTAAGCGTGGTGTATTCTTTGAGGTTTTCTAAAAGCGTGGTTTTACCACTGCCAGGACTGCTCATCAAATTAAAGGCGGTAATATTATGCGCCTCGAAATGAGCACGATTATGGCCCGCTTCAACATCATTTTTGTCGAGAATTTTGTGAATAACCGATAAGGTTTTTTTATCGTTTAACTGGGGATTCGTGTGCAGTTCAGGATGGTGGTGCTCGTGGTTATGTGAATGCGCGCCGAGATGATCATGTTCGTGGCGGGTAAGAGAGCAGCCGCAGTCTTTACACATAGTGTTATCACTCCTTTAGGCATTATGATGACCCTTGGATTTAGCTTACCCCGTCACCATAATATTATGGGCAAATCGTTAAATTTGGTTACGCTAATGTTAAGTGTGATACAAATCGGGAAATGATTCTTTGATATTCGTCAGGTTATGGGGATTCAATGGCGCGTTTTAATACACGCCATTGAATTTCCCTGAGTAGTTTTACAACGGTAAATACGGGTTAAGCAAATTGTTGACGGTATTTCAGTTGCTAATATCGCCGTAAATCAGTTTGTTATTGGTTTTGTTTAAGATCCATATGCATTTTGATCAAATGCTCCTCCATATCGAAGGTGACTTTAAATCCTAAACTTTTTGCTAGGCTTGCCATATTACGGTTTTCAAACATGGTAAAACCTGTGAGTACTGCCGTATCGTTGGCTTGATAATACTTAATGAGTTTTTCGAGTAGTAACTTGCCTAGACCTATGCCTTGGTGATCGCCGCGTACTGCCATGGCAAATTCAGCTTCTGTATTATCGGGATCGATAGAAGCCCTTACTGCACCTAGGGTGATATCATCACCATCTGGGCCTTTTGCGGTCGCGATAAACGCCATTTCTCGGGCGTAATCGATTTGGGTTAATACCGCCATTTCCTCATGGGTCATTTTAGAACGTACCCCAAAATAGCGTTTGTACCTGTCTTCATCGGATAGCGAGTTATCGAAGGCCAAATGCTTAGGTTCATCCTCGGGTAAAATTGGCCGTAGCATCACCTTTAGGCCATTTTTAAGTTCGGCTTCTTCTTCTAATTCCTTGGGATAGGGCATGATCGCGAGGCGCGATGCACTGTCGGTATTAGCATCATGCAAGCGAATATTCACATCGAGCAGGGTGATCTTTTCTCCCGCTGCTAATACGGGATTTAAATCTAATGAGGCAATTTCGGGGCAGTCGATAATAATGTGGGAGATCTGCGTTAGCATCACACACAGGGCATTCATATCTAAACCTAAGGGTAAATGCCGGTCTTTTAGTTTGTGGGTCTTTAATGCTTGGATCACCATATAGCGCGCTAATGCCATATTGAGTGGGGGTAGGGCAACAGCGGCATCGTTTGTGGGATCCCATTCTGAGCCGCCTTCACCTAAACAAATGGCAGGGCCAAAGACGGGATCGCTTATCACGGCCACGCGGATCTCCTGTGCACCCGCCGTTAGCGCCATTTTTTGCACTATCATACCTTCGATAATGGCGTCGGGATTCGCCTGATGCACCCTTTGCGTAATCGCGTTCGCTGCATGACGGATATCTTCAGCCGACGTTAAATTAAGCATGACCCCATGCACATCGGATTTATGCAAAATATTGGGCGATTGGACTTTTAAAGCTAAGGGATAACCCGCCTCATTGGCGATAACAACGGCTTCATCGGCATCTTTAACAAACCAAGTATCAATAGTGTTGAGGCCGTAAGCACGCAAAATGGGGATCGCCTCATGGGTTTCGAGTACCGATTTTCCTTTAGCTTGCGCTGCTTGCAGTAATTTTCGCGCGGTTTGGCTATCGGTTGGAATATTATCGGGAATGGATTGGGGGACTTCCTGCAGTAATTTTTGGTTACGGCGATATTCAACCATGTGCATAAACGCACCCACGGCACCTTCAGGTGTGCGATAGGTCGGAATGCCGCCCTTTGTAAATCGCTTTCTCGCCTGATAGGCCGAATCTTCCCCGCTCCAGTTGGTGAGAATATTCAACCGATTCTTTTTGGGATGGGTGTGAATGGTCTTGATTAATGCATCAGCGATTTCAACACTCTCACCAAGTGCTGACGGTGAATGTAACACTAATATGGCATCTAACTCATTACAATCCATCAAAATACTCAATGCCTTAGCATAACGAGCCGCATCGGCATCACCGATAATATCGACTGGATTTTGCCGTGACCAAGTGCTGGGTAACACGGCCTCAAGCTGGGCAATGGTGTCCTCTGTGAGTTCGGCCAGCTTTCCACCACGTAAAATTAACTCATCGACTGCTAATACGGCTGGGCCACCACCATTACTAATAATCCCTAAGCGTTCCCCTTGGAGTGGATTTGAATGAGCTAGGCTTTCTACCGCCGCAAAAAGTTCAATTAAATCATTAACTCGCAACATACCTGCGCGGCGAAATGCCGCTTCATACACGGCATCATTACCGCCAACTCCACCCGTGTGCAATTTTGCGGCGCGGGCACCTTCAGGGCTTCGGCCCGATTTAATGACGAGGATGGGTTTATTGCGGGAGGCGGCGCGGGCGGCTGATAAAAAATGGCGCTTTTCATTGACTGAATCGATATACAACATAATGGCGCTGGTGCGGCTATCGCGGCCTAAGTAATCGAGTAATTCATCGAAGTTAATATCGGTGGCGTCACCGAGAGAAATAAAAGAAGAAAACCCTATGCCTTTATTATTGGCCCAATCGAGTACCGTCGTGCAAATGGCGGCGGATTGAGACACGAAAGCAATTTTCCCAGGAAGCGCGCTGGCATGGGCTAAACTGGCATTTAAACCAAGTGGCGGCAATAACATACCTAAACTATTCGGCCCAAGGATACGCATGCCATAACGCTTAGCATGTTGCATCGTAAGTTCGAGCAAACTCACACCCTCCTCATTAAACTCCTGTGCCATACCTGAGGCCATAATAATGGCCACTTTACAACCAAACTGAGCTAAGGTTTCAACAATAGCGGGCACGCGGCAAGCACGGGTACAAATCACGGCTAAATCGGGTTTTATCGGAAGGGCCTCAATATTAGGATAGGCAAGCACGCCCATCACAGCCCGATATTTAGGCGTAACAGGCATAATTGGCCCAGAAAAACCACTGGAGAGCAGGTTTTTCATCAACACATTACCAGCGCGTTTCTCGGTATTCGAGGCGCCAATAATGGCAACGGAAGTCGGTTTAAATAAGGAGTTTAATGTACGTTGACTCATAAGCGATTCCATCCCAATCAATGACGCTTTCAGTGTAACCTAGGGTTTGATGGCTGCACAGTTAAGTTTCTGTATCTACTAAGACTATATGATGAATTGAGTCCGTTTTACTGAAGGAAGTTACCGAGTGGATAACAGGTTTGATAAACTCAGTGTTGATGATATCCAAATCCGTTTCTAATACATTTGGCAGTGGTAAGCAATGACAGGATTTTACGAGTTTTTTAGTTTACCCGATAGGGTTGAGGTTGTTTGTCCCTTATGTGATGGTTGTGCTACTTTCACCTATGCTCATGTTTTACAAATAGAAAAAAAAGATGCCCATTTATTTGAAAACGAGCGGTTTGAGATCAAACTGTTTAACCAAAGATTTGCCCATAAATGGCCCGGCGTGCTGTTTTTTCCTCCCTTATTCGGTGCAGTGTCTTGGCGGGAAAAATTGCCAGAAAAATACCAAGGTGCTTCGACTTGGGAGCATAGGGCAAATAGTGCTTTTACGGACGGCACAGATCTTGGCCTTATTTGTTGTCATCAATGTATGGCAAAACAGAAACATCAACTTGAATGGCCCCAAGATGCATTTTATGCAATTGAATTTAAAGGCCATTTACTTTGGGCATTCAATAAAATGATGATGCAGCAGATCCGTGATTATATTCAGGCTAAAGATCGCGACGCGGTATTTGCGTCTGAGCCAATCGTCATTCGACATTTGCCAACGGTTTTTAAACTGGCTAAAAATCGCGAGGGATTGGTCAAAAAAATCAATAAGCTCATTTACCGCCCATAGTCTATGAAAATGACTCGGTATATTGATAACGGGCTGTATTAATAAGAAAGCCGTCATTGGTTATCCAATGACGGCTTTTTAATGTGCTAACCCAGCGTTAATCGATATGAGTGAGTCGCGCCATATTAAGCGCGCTGTCTTGCCATAATGTCAGCTTGGCTTGAAAGATATTCATCGAAGGTGCCTTGGAAGTTAATCAATTTTTTATCTTTAATATCAATGATCCGCGTTGCCAATGATGAAACAAATTCACGGTCGTGGCTGACGAATATTAAGGTGCCTTCAAAGTCTTTGAGTGCATTATTTAAGGCTTCAATGGCTTCCATATCCATATGGTTGGTGGGTTCATCCATGATGATGACGTTAATGTCTTGCATCATTAACTTGCCGAAGATTAAACGGTTTTTCTCACCGCCTGAGCAGTTTTTTGCTTTTTTATTGGCATCATCTTCGGTAAACAGTAAGCGTCCAAGCATGGCGCGTACCATCAAATCGTTATGCTTAGGTTGGCGCCATTGATCCATCCATTCCATGATGGTGAGATCGTTATCAAAATCTGAGGTGCTGTCCTGTGGGCAATAACCGATAGAGGCATTCTCGGACCATTTAATCGTGCCTTCATTGTGGATTAACTCATTGACTAAACAGCGCAGTAAGGTGGTTTTACCAACACCGTTTTCACCGATTATCGCTAGCTTAGCGCCCGCTTCGAGAATTAAATCGCCGCCTTGGAAGAGGAGTTCACCGTCAAAACCGTGGCCGAGATTTTCCAGCACTAAGGCTTGGCGGTGCATTTTTTTACCGGCAGCAAAGCGAATGGAAGGCGTAATGCGGCTCGATGATTTCACTTCATCGAGTTTAATTTTATCCATGCGTTTGGCTCGAGAACTGGCTTGTTTGGCCTTAGAGGCGTTAGCACCAAAACGGTTTACGAAGTCCTGTAATTCTTCAATCTCAGCACTCTTTTTAGCATTACCCGCCAATAGTTGCTCACGTAGCAGGGAAGATTGGGCTAAAAAGTATTCATAGTTGCCGGGATAAATGCGCAGTTCGCCATAATCAATATCCGCCATATGGGTACAAACGGCATTTAAAAAATGTCTATCATGGGAGATGATAATCATGGTGCATTTGCGTTTGTTCAGCTCGGTTTCAAGCCAACTAATGGTATGAATATCCAAGTTGTTGGTCGGTTCGTCGAGCAGCAAAATATCGGGGTTAGCAAATAGGGCTTGGGCTAATAACACCCGCAATTTCCAACCTGGAGCGACTTGGGACATTGGGCCGTAATGGAAGGATTCTTCAATACCCGCTTCGATCAGGATTTCGCCCGCCCGACTTTCGGCGCTATAGCCATCCATTTCGGCAAATTCACTTTCAAGATCGCCAACGCGCATACCATCTTCTTCGGTCATGTCGGCTTTGGCATAAATTGCGTCACGTTCTTGTTTGACTTTCCAAAGCTGAACATCACCCATGATCACCGCATCGATAACAGTGTATTGCTCAAAGGCAAATTGATCTTGGCTTAAGGTACCGACCTTTAATCCCGGTGTGATGGACACATTACCTGAGGTTGGGGCGAGTGCACCACTTAAGATTTTCATAAAGGTTGATTTGCCGCAGCCGTTAGCGCCGATCAGACCGTAGCGGTTGCCGTTACCAAATTTTGCCGAGATATTTTCAAATAAAGGCTCGGGGCCGAATTGCATTGTGATATTTGCGGTAGAGATCAAAAGGAACGTTCCTAATTTGGGTAATAAAGGTAAAGGGCTGTAGACCAATGAGCGGACTTAAGGCAACAAGATGACTAAGCGCAAAGCCAACATAATAAGGCCGCGGAGTATACAGATTAACCGCGTAAGATGCGAGTAGACAAATGCTTGGGTTTTTGTTCTAAGCCTTTTTCGCATAGAATGGCGGGCTTAATGACCTCTTTATAACTGGTTGTATGTACCTTTGTTAATCCGTCAACAATATATTCGTAGCGGCCCCGATTATCGCTTTAGTGAACCGGTTTCTTTTTTGGATATCAAACAAACCTTTGGCTTTAGTCATGTTCGTGTTGGCCGTTGGGTGACACGGGAAGAGTCCCGTATTGCGGCTAATCTGGTATTTGACTCGCTTGCCGATCTTGCCTTTATCCTTAAATTGCCACCGTTAACCTTAGGATTGCGACAAACCTTAAGCCTTGCCTTTGGTCATGGCGGTCAAAAAGGGGTTCAAGCCCACTATGCTCCAGCGACAAGGGAGCTCGCATTAGCTAAAAATGCGGGCGCGGGTGCATTAGCTCACGAGTTTTGGCATGCGTTTGACCATTACATTGCGCCTAAAGCTTTTAACTTGAGCGAAGGACACTTTTTATGTGCCAGTGATCTTTGGCTTGCCGATTCACCCTTGATTAAGCATCCCCTTAATTTGCGATTATCTGAAATTTTTAAGGTGACCCTATTAAGCCCTGATGGAAAAGAGCCGAGCGATTATGTGCGCCGCGCATTAGCGCTGGATAAACGCTATGGCACTCGGTATTTTTCACAACCAACGGAAATGATGGCGAGGGCATTTGAAGCGTGTATTGAATCTTATCGGGATATTTCTAATCCCTACTTAGTCTCTGGTACGTCTTTTTCAGCAATGGCGAAGGAGGGCGCCTATCCAGATGAGTCACATCGGCAGAGGATTTTTACGGCGTTGATCGATTATTTTGAACCTCTGGGAATCGCGCTGGCAAAATAAGCCGCTCATTCTTGTGTATTCGATGGTGCATGCTGCGAAAGCCTTAATTGCAATATCGGCCTTAGGCGATATGTACACTAACTGGCTGCTATCTGTGAGCTAAATTGTGAGACGTCATCATTTCACTCAGCATAAAAATGCCGTGTCTGTTACGACACGGCATTATTGATATTAACTTGCTAGAAACTTGCTCTAGAAATTATAGCTTAGGCTTAACTCAATATTTCGGGGTTCGCCGAAGAAACCTTGATTGTAAAAATCAATGCTAGAGTAATATTTTTTATCAAATAAGTTATTGATATTTAGTTGAACTTTCGCATCGCCTGTCAGTTGATAGCTTGTCATCAGATTCACGAGATAATAGCTGTCTTGCTCGGAACGCTCACCATTGGGGCCTGCTTTGTCTTTGTAAATTTTACTCTGCCAGCTTAAGTTACCGCCGACTGTCAGATCCGAGAGTGCACCATCAAAGTGATAAAGGGAGGATAAACGAATCAGATCCTTTGGTAGATAGGTGCTAAAGGCAACCCCATCTTGATCTTCTGATTTACTATGGGTATAGCTGAAAAACAGATCCCAATCTTCTACTGGTCTACCGTTTAACTCAACTTCATAACCTTGGTTACTGGTGCCATCCACCAAGTGCATTGGATAATTGCCACCAGGTAAGGGAAGGGCGTTATCATCGGGTTCTGCCACATTTTCTTTTTGCACTTTAAATACGGCTATACTGGCGGTCAGTTTTTCATCGAAGAAATCCCCTTTTGCGCCCAGTTCAATATTATTTCCGGTCATGGGCTCTAAGCGCTTATTGTTTGCGTCTCTTGCATCCTGTGGCAGAAATATTTCGGTATAACTGGTGTAAATCGAGATGCTATCGTTGAGGTTATATATCAGACCTGCATAGGGCGTAAAGACATCGCTATTGTTGTAGTCAGCCGCCGCGTTTGATTCAAATTTATATTGGCTAATGCGGCCACCCAGTAACAGCATCCATTGATCGTGTAAATTAATTTGTGTCGCGAGATAGGCCCCTTTTTGAGTTTCCTCACCTTCTTGATAGATTGGCGTAGACGGATAACTGGGTTCAGCGACGGAGCCATCCCATTCGAAGAAGTTACCAATACTTATGCTATTTAATGGGTAATAGGAATCTGCGGTCGTATCTTGCTTAGAGTATAGTAAACCTGCGGTAAGTTTATGCTCGCGACCAAAGAGTTCGAATGGCCCAGAGGCAAATAGCCGCGCGGCATCTTGTTTACGGGTCGATTGATAGATCATCGCCGATGCCCCCATACCTAAACCTGTGGTTTTATCTGGCGCACCATAGAGATAAAGCAAGTGCCCATCCATCTCATCTTCACGATGTTCCACGTCAAATTTGACGTCCCAATTATTATCAAAATTATGTTCAAGCGTAGCAAAGACGTTTGCACCATTGCGTTGCCAACTTGACCAAGAGGCTGCTGTTGTGGTCGAACGGGATAAATCATTAGCTAAGCTGCCATCAGCATAAAATAGAGGAAGACCACCCCAAGTTGAGCCTTTAGGATCTCGGTCACTGTAATCAGCACCTAGGGTTAATAGGGTATTATCACTGAGTTTTGCCGTGATCACGCCATAAACTTGCAGGTTTTCATCTTCGGCTAGATCAATATAACTATCTGATTTTTCATAGGCGGCGGCAAAGCGTGCCTGCACATCACCACTCTCTGTTACATCAACGGAGGCATCGCCTTCAACACGGTAACTATCCCATGCACCGACTTTTGCGCTGACATAGCCGCCAGGTGCCGCTTTAGGACGTTTACGGATAAGGTTAATTGCTGCAGATGGTTCACCCGCACCCGTTAAGAGTCCTGTTGCACCGCGGACAACTTCAACGCGGTCAAATAATATGGTGTCGGTTGAGGCGTCATTAAAGAAACTCGAGTAGTTAACGGGGACGCCATCAAACTGAAAATTAGTAATGGGATTACCTCGGGAGCTAAAGAAATAGCGGTTGGTCTCGGCTTTTTGAGCATAAATGCCAGGGGTTAAAAACATTAAGTCCGCGACACTATTGAGTGAGAAACTTTGAATAAACTCTTGATCAATAATGGTGACTGATTGTGGCGTTTCTCGCAGCGTTAAGGGCAACCCAGTTGCCGTTGCGGCTTTATCTAAACGACTTCCCTTAATACTGATGACTTCAATATCAGTAGTGGACTGAGGCTCATTAGCGTAGGAGCTTGGCGCTAATAAAAGACTTGAAATGAGTGTAGCTAACAGCGATT
The DNA here is from genome assembly GCF_016406325.1 of Shewanella putrefaciens. Classification (NCBI taxonomy): domain Bacteria; kingdom Pseudomonadati; phylum Pseudomonadota; class Gammaproteobacteria; order Alteromonadales; family Shewanellaceae; genus Shewanella; species Shewanella putrefaciens. The sequence goes on from NZ_CP066370.1 coordinate 2,013,954, forward strand.
TTTGCATCATGATTCCCCATCATTGTTTTTTGTGAGCTGCATTCTAATTGAAAACAATTATCAACACACCGTATTGATAACAATTCGTATTACATTTACACTCACCAAATTGTAAAAGTGTTGGGATAATCACATATGGCGAAGGTTAGTAACCGATTTTGGTTTATGTTGCATGGTTGGGTATCACTCCCAATCTGGTTGTTATTTAGTTTTATCTGTTTAACGGGGACGATTGCAGTACTTAGCCACGAACTGACGTGGCTCACTAATCCTGCATCCCGCGCCGTTAATCCAAACAATTTGCCAGCAAAGTCGGTTGATGAATTAATGGCGGCGGTAAAAAAGGCTCATCCTACAGCAGAAATCAGTGGGGCTATGACCTTCGAGCCTTATCTTGTCAATGCAGTGATGTTTACCGATGTGGATAAACCCTATGCAATTGCTTATGTGAATCAATACACGGGTGACGTTCAGCAAATTAACGAAGGGCTGACTTTTATTGGTTTTATGCGTTCATTACATGGTTGGTTATTATTTCCATGGCCTGGTAGTTATAGCGTAGGGTATTACCTTGTCTGCTCTATGGCGGTATTGATGCTGGCGTCTTTAATTACCGGATTAATTGTTTATAAGCGGTTTTGGCGTAGTTTTTTGGCACCTAAAGTGCGTATTACGCAAGGGAAAAAAACACTGCTAGCGGATTTACACAAATTATCTGGTGTTTGGTCAATTTGGTTTATCGCCATTATGAGTGCAACAGGATTATGGTATTTAGTCCAAGCTGTTTTTTGGCATGCTGATATTGATATCGAGCCTCATGCGCCGTTAATTGTGGCGGAGCAAGTTCCCTTGCTTAAAGAGGGAGAGACAACTATACCCATTCCTGCGGTATCACTTAATCAAGCTCTTATGATTGCAAAGGAGCGTTTCCCTGATTTTCAACCTAGTTATGTGATGCTGCCAGAGCATAACCGGGATATGTATCACCTTAGTGGTAGTGGTGATCATATTTTTTATGACCAACATTCCTATAGCCTGAGTATTAATCCTTGGACGGGGGAAATAGCGAAAGCATCATCACCCGAAACCATGACGGGCATGCAAACCATCATGCACATTGCCGATCCGCTGCACTATGGCACGATTGGGGGAATTTGGACCAAGTTTATTTGGTTTGTGTTTGGTTTAATTTTGTCGGGTATGTCAATTACGGGCTTTATGATGTGGGGATTGCGTCATGTCAGAGCCTTTAAAAAAGCAGGATCTGATGACTTAGCTGCCGATATGTTGGGGGAGATTCGCTAATGGCGTTTAATCGAGCACTGTTTTGGCAAAAGAATAAATATAAATTAAATGGATTGATCTTAGTCTTGCCATTTTTATTCTTGTACCAATCATTAACACCGAACTTTCCTCCCGCATGGCAGGCACAGGAATTAGGTGAGTTTAAAATTGCGCCTATGCCATTGAATATGAAGGCTCCTTATCAACATCACGATGAATATGTGAAGGATTTTATGTTGATTTTTGAAAAAGGGGAGACAGGGCTAATTCGACAAGGTTATGCCAATATTGGGCCTGAGGCATTACCAATTAGCCAGCTACAACAAGGGGAAAATGGTGTGCTCCATGGCAGTAAATATGGACAACATGTGCATGCCATTGCGGGGGCAAAACTGTCATCGAGTGATAGTTTATGGATCTCTATTCAAACATGGCAAGGGGAGTGGCTCGTGGCAAAGTGGCCAATACCGGAAGCGTTGCTGATTTAGCATTTTAAACAGACAATTCCATGTGTAATGGGATTGTCTGTTCAATAGGTTTATTCTTCGGGATAAACCTTCTCTTTAAACTCACACAAATCCTCAATAATGCAACTGCCACAGCGTGGCTTTCGTGCTAAGCATGTGTAGCGGCCGTGCAGAATAAACCAATGATGTACATCCACTTTAAACTCATCCGGCACAACTTTTAGCATCCGTTCTTCTACTTCGACCACGTTTTTACCGGGGGCAAATTTAGTGCGATTGGCAAGACGAAAAATATGAGTATCTACGGCAATGGTCGGCCAGCCAAAGGCGGTATTGAGCACCACGTTCGCGGTTTTCCGGCCCACACCAGGTAATGCTTCAAGGGCTTCTCTATCTTCTGGCACTTCACCATTGTACTTCTCGATTAAGATCTCGCAGGCTTTGATCACATTAACGGCTTTGTTGTTATAAAGGCCAATGGTCTTGATATATTCCTTTAATCCCTCAACCCCTAAGGCATAAATGCTGTGGGCAGTATTGGCGACAGGAAACAGTTTATCTGTCGCCTTATTCACGCTCACATCGGTCGCTTGTGCTGAGAGGGTTACCGCGACTAATAACTCAAAAGGACTAGTAAAGTTGAGCTCAGTTTCGGGTTTCGGATTGTTATCACGAAGACGAGTGAGGATCTGGATACGTTTTGCTTGATTCATATTCACTATTCTTCGTTAACTGACCTTAGTGATCCGTGCGCGTGTCACACTTGGCTCGGTGGCGACTTGTGGTTGGTGTTCTTTGAGTTTTTTATCAATTACATTCTTCAATGCAATCAATAAGCCCATCACAATAAAAGCGCCGGGTGGCAGCATAGCGAGTAAAAAGGGGGTATCCACTTGCCATACATGAATAGTTAAGGATTTAGCCCAAGGGCCTAGCAATTGATCGGCGCCATCAAATAGTGTGCCTTGACCTAATAATTCCCGTGTTGCCCCAAGAACGGCGAGCACTAAGGTAAACCCTAGCCCCATCATTAAACCATCGAAGGCGGCGCTAAAGGCATTGTTACGTGAGGCAAATGCCTCGGCGCGGCCAATGATGATGCAGTTCGTTACAATTAGCGGCAGGAAGATCCCAAGGGATAAATACAGACCATAGGCATAGGCATTGATGAGCAACTGAACTGTGGTGACTAGCGCGGCGATGATCATCACAAATACGGGAATACGGATTTCTTTAGGCACATAGTCGCGTACAAGTGACACAAGAATATTAGAGCCTATTAGCACTAACATAGTGGCTACACCTAGCCCTAGGGCATTGGTTATGGTTGCTGTGACAGCAAGGAGCGGGCATAGGCCTAATAGTTGTACTAAGCCGGGGTTATTTTTCCACAGACCTTGCCAAGCAATTTCGCGATAATTAGTCATGTTTTATCTCACAATTCAGTGGCTGACTGAAAATTTGTGCTTGGTTATTGTTAAAGTACCATACTGCACGCTTAACCGCGTTAACATAGGCGCGTGGTGTGATGGTGGCGCCGGTAAATTGATCGAAATCCCCGCCATCTTTTTTCACCAGCCATTGTTTGTCATCCTCAGCGTTCAGGCGTTTACCCACAAATTGCATCACCCAATCGGATTTACGCAGATCGATTTTATCACCAAGTCCTGGCGTTTCTTGGTGTGATAGGGTGCGAACACCAAGGACTTCACCTTGGGTGTTTATCCCCACAATCAGTTTAATATTACCGTTATAACCATCGGGAGCGATGGCCTCCAGCGCAATTGCAACTGGTTGACCCGCATTGGTTGCAATATAGGCAGGCATTGGATTTTCAGTGCCTAACGCCGCTCTATCCTGCAGCAAAGTACATTGTGCAGTGAGCTCATTGTCATGGATGTCATCTGGGATCAATTGATGTAACACTTTCATCAATTCTTGCTGTTCTTGCTCTTTAATTTTATCTAAGGTCTGTTCATTAACCACTGCGACTAAGCCAGTGCAGAGCAGGGCAAACAGAGCGAGTAACAGTCCATTTTTAATCATTGGATTATTCAATTTCTTTCCTCAAGAGTCTTTCTTCAAGCATCACTTGATGCTTAACACAAAGGCCTAGCCCGCTGAATGACCATAGCTACGTGGACGAACGTAATAGTCAATAAAGGGAGCACAAAGGTTTGCCAGTAATACGGCAAAGGCGAAAGCATCAGGGTAGCCACCTTGAGTGCGAATGATATAGACCAATATACCTATTAACGTCCCGAAGATAATTCGACCACGGGGACTCGTTGCGGCGGTGACAGGATCCGTCGCAATAAAAAATGCCGCTAACATGGTCGCGCCAGAAAATAGATGGAATAATGGGCTGCCTTGAGTATCGGGTGACAGTAAAAAACCGACACTCGAAGCGATAAAGAGCCCTGCTAATACGCCAGTGCTAATATGCCAGCGAATCGCCTTAAGTTTGAGCAGCACTAAACCGCCAGCAAGATAAGCTAAATTGACCCAAAACCAACCTACACCTGTAGCGCCATCAAAAATGGCTTTTGTCATACTTTCTGTGCGGGTTAATCCCATGGATAAATCGGTTTTTAGGGTATCAAGCGGTGTTGCCATGGCAACACCGTCAATGCTTAGGCGAAATTGGTCCATATTCACATTGGCACCAATATTGAAGATAAGCTGCAAGCTATCAAGCACACTCGGCGAGTGCATGGCAACTGTGCTTGGAGCAATCCAAGTGGTCATTTGCACTGGAAAGGAAATTAGCAGTAGTACATAAGCGGCCATGGCTGGATTAAACAAGTTATGGCCTAAACCGCCGTAAAGGTGTTTGACGATGATGATAGCAAAAGCTGTCCCGATAACGATCATCCACCAAGGGGCGAGTGGGGGAATGGCCACACCAATCAAGATCGCGGTCAGCATGGCACTGTTATCACTTAAGCTGGCTTTGATACTGCGCTGACGCAGTTTCATTACCGCAGCTTCAGCACTTAATGCGACGATAATTGCTAGTAGTACTTGAACGAGCGTGCCCCAACCAAAAAAGGCGCACTGCACCACAAGGCCTGGCAGTAAACATAAAATCACCCGCTGCATCACAGTTGAAGTATGCAGATTTCGTGTTACATGGGGTGATGAGGCTATTTTAAACGCCATTCTGATCCCTTTTATCTAATCTTGAGTCGTTAATCGTTAAGTTGCTGATTCTTATGTTAATTATGTTATTCATTTGAATCACTTGTCGCATCCACGGCCCTTGCCGCTTTTTTCGCTTTTGCACGGGCAACGGCTGCAGCGATTTTAGCCTTTTTCTCATCTTCGGGACTGAGTTGATGACTCGGCTCTGAGCTAAGTTCTGAGCTGAGTTCTGATCTAAGCTCAGTAATGGGTTCAGGCTTAAGCGGCGTATCACTTGGCTGAGTTGATCCTGCCTCTAGCTTTGGCTGAACTTCAGCAACCTCACTCGAATCGGCTTGGGCGGCCGCTTTTTTGGCTTTAGCCCGGGCGACGGCTGCCGCAACTCTGGCTTTTTTATCATCCTCAGGACTCGGTGTAACAGTGCTTGACTCTGGCTCGGCGACAGGCGTATTCACTACTGGAGTTTTTGTCGCTTGACCCTCAGGTGCTTGAACCGCTGGCGTTTGATCTTCGCTTACGATGCCACTTTGCTGGATCGCTTTCTTGGCTTTAGCACGGGCGACGGCCGCGGCGATTTTGGCCTTTTTATCATCCACCTCAGTACTAGCTGCGGATCCAGTAACCCGCTTTTCGGCGTCGACTTCAGCGGCATCAATATCCTCGTTAACATCTGAGCCGGCTTTCATCGTCGCCTTTTTCGCTTTGGCCCGAGCAATGGCGGCCGCAACTTTATCTTTTTGCGATAAAGGCTCGGTTTGCTCGGTTTCCATAGATGAATCCGGTTCATCATCAATAACTTGAGAAGCTGTGGCCGCGGCGGCTTTCTTGGCTTTGGCACGGGCAATCGCTGCGGCAACGGCTGCCTTTTCCCTTGGTACTTCGACCACGGCAGTGGGGGCTATTGCAGTCTCACTGGGTGCCTGCGTCGCAGCGGCTTTTTTGGCTGCAATACGTGCCATCGCTTCAGCAACGGCATTTTTATCTGTGCCCGTCATCGTTGCTTGGCGACGCTCTGCGGCTTCTTTTGCTTTGGCTTCGCGGGCGAGTTTTTCTTCTTCTAGACGAGTCAAACGTGCTTCAAAACGGTGTTTGGCACGTTCTGCCTGTTGCTTTTCATCGGCAGTTTGTTTTAAGGCTGATTTGGCAATACGGTAATATTCGACTAAAGGAATATCACTCGGGCAGACATAACTACAGCAACCACATTCAATACAATCTTTTAGGTTAAAACTGGCAGCCTTATCATATTCCTCGGCTTTTGCGTGCCAAAAGAGTTGTTGTGGTAATAGCAGTGCAGGGCAGACATTGGCGCACTCGCCGCAGCGAATACACGCTTTTTCCTCTGGTGTCACCCCAATCTCTTGGTTACTCGGCACCAAAATACAGTTAGTACCTTTTAAAATAGGTACATTAATGGTCGGTAGTGCATGGCCCATCATAGGCCCACCAACGATGATCTTTTGCTCTGCTTCAGGTTTAAACTCGGTTTGCATGAGTACATGCTCAACGGGGGTTCCAATTGGCAACCAATAGTTACCAGGTTTACCCACGTTTTTACCTGTCACTGTGACAACGCGCTCAACCAGCGGTTTATCTTGGACAACGGCTTGATGTATGGCAAAGGCTGTGCCGACGTTATGGACAACGATACCGAGTTTGGCAGGAATAGCGCCAGAGGGCACTTCACGGCCAGTAATGATCTGAATAAGCTGTTTTTCACCGCCCGAAGGATATTTGGTGGGGATAACGGTAACTCGAGTACTGCCTGTCGGTAGCGCACTTTGCGCTACAGCCATTTGCATGGCCTTGATCGCTTCAGGCTTATTATCTTCAATGGCGATAACGATGCGTTTTGGTGTTAATAACCGATAAATAATGGCAATCCCTGCCAAAATATCTTGGCTGTATTCGCGCATTAATCTGTCATCTGAGCTGATATAAGGCTCACACTCAACACCATTGATAATGACTAAATCAATTTCGCTCGCGGGATTGAGTTTGATATGACTCGGAAAAGCCGCGCCGCCCATACCCGCAACACCCGCTTGATGTATTTTATCGATAATTTGCTGATGGCTTAGGCTATCGAGATCGTTGGAGGCTAATTCGCACCAAGTATCTTTCCCATCGGCTTCGATAACGCACGTATTAACGGGGAGGGCTGAGGCATGGTTGCTGGCTCTTGGCTCAATAGCAACGATAGTACCTGATGTCGGCGCATGTACAGGTAAATGCCAAATAGAGGGGCCTTGAGTTAATGGCGTGCCTTTTAACACTTTATCGCCGAGCTTTACCGCAAGTGTGCAATTTTCCCCCACCTGAGGTATAGGGACTAAATAGGTTTTTGCTAATGGCAGTGTTGCTATAGGAGTGCCATTTGAGAGAAATTTGACTTCTGGAGGGTGTATACCACCATGCGAGCGCCAAAGGGTTCCTTTATCTAATTGATCTAATAAAGTTAGCACCGCTTTTCCTCTTCTAACATTGTCTCGTTATCCCCAGTCTCTTGGAGCAGCGTCACTGGAATGGCATTTAAACGCCAATTCCAATTTTTAAGATTTTGGGTTACGGGGATCATATCAATACAATCGACAGGGCAGGGTTCAACACAGAGGTCACAACCTGTGCAATCTGTGGTGAGCACGGTATGCATTAATTTACCTGCACCGATAATGGCATCCACGGGACAGGCCTGAATACACTTAGTGCAGCCAATACACTCATCCTCACGAATAAAAGCGACTTTTTTGACCTGCGATTGTGCTTCGGCATTGAGAGGCTCAGGCTCAACACCCATCAAATTGGCTAGTTTCTCCATTGTGGCTGTGCCGCCTGGAGGGCATTTGTTGACTTTGTCGCCATTGGCGATGGCCTGGGCATAAGGACGACAACCTGGGTAACCACATTGACCACATTGGGTTTGTGGTAGAATGGCTTCGAGTTCATCGACAATCGGGTTACCTTCAACCTTAAATTTAAGGGCGGCAAAACCGAGTAATACCCCAAAGACCAATGCCAACAGGGTCAATAATATGACAGCGATTAAAATGGTGGACATACTACTTAACCAATCCTGTGAATCCCATAAAGGCAAGGGACATTAAACCTGCGGTAATCATGGCAATTGCGCCGCCCTTAAAAGGTAGGGGCACATCGGCTGCGGCTAATCGTTCACGCATAGCTGAGAAGAGGATTAACACTAATGAGAAGCCTAACGCAGCACCAAAGCCATAGATAGCCGATTGAATAAAATCGTGCTTTTCGTTCACGTTCAACAGGGCGACACCCAATACAGCACAGTTGGTGGTGATGAGTGGCAGATAAATTCCCAACGCTCGGTGCAGGGCTGCACTGGTTTTTTGCACCACCATTTCAGTAAATTGCACTACAACAGCAATGACTAAAATAAAACTCATCGTGCGTAAGTAGCTCAAGTCAAAGGGCAATAATAGGTATTGATTTACTAGGTAACTGAGGATGGAGGCTAAGGTCAACACAAAAGTGGTTGCCATAGACATACCAATAGCGGACTCCAATTTACTGGAGACCCCCATGAAAGGACATAAACCTAAGAATTTCACTAAAACGAAATTGTTGACCAGTACAGTGCTGATCAACAACAGGAGATATTCAGTCATCTCTATACTTGTCTAAACGGATCTTGGCCGTATTATCGACTTTTCCGTTTGCATAAACAACATATAGAATGCAGGGTTAAGCATCTTTACTGTAAAGAATGCTGATGAATTCACCGATATCTTAACTAAATTTGATCTCTGCTAGTGATCGCTTGGGGCTGAGCAATATAATAGCCTTGAAGACCATCGACTAAGAGTTTTTCTAGGGTCAGTTTTTCTTCTTGTCGCTCAACACTGGTTGCAATCACTCTGATACCTATTCGCCTTGCCACGTCGACCATCATACGAACGAAAAATTTATTATTGTTATCTTCATCGATATTTGAAGTGTAGCTACCATCAAGCTTAATGTAGTCGGGGCGTACCTCACTGAAGAATTTAAAAGAAGTGAAGCTCATGCCAAAACGCTCAATAGAGACTCGAGAACCCACGCTATGCACGTCACGCACAAACTTGTGGCTTGCGCCTAAATTGGATTGCATACCTGATTCGTTAATCTCAAATACTAAGCGAGAAGCAATATATTTTTGTTTGCCTAAAATATCTTTTAGCCACCCGACAAAGAGTTCTTGGTGGGCTGAAAAAGCACTAATGTTTACCCCAAAATTGCCATTGATGGTTGGATTTTCCTTAAGCATCTTTAATGCACTGATCACCACTAGTTTATCTAACTCTGTGCTCATTCCATGGCGCTCAGCCATAGCAATCACAGTGGTTGTCGGCAGAAACTTACCTTCACTGTTATAAAAACGGGCTAACAGTTCGCGGTAAACCTCGACTTCAGTGCGGCAGGGTTGGATGGGTTGTTGATAGAATTTAAGAGCCTTACGACTAATTAAGTCATGGATGGCAAGTTTCCAACGATCATCACCAAATTGCTCATTACCATCGAGTTTTTCTTGAATATGGTAACTATTAGGGCCCAATGTTTGTGCAATACTGACCGCCGTATCGGCAAGGGTCAGTAAATAAATAGCCTCTACACCCTGTTGATAGGGGACTAAACCTATATGAGCAACAGATTCCGTTTTGGTCATTTGCTGATATTCATCAAGATACACTTTTAACTCATCTAAAAATTTTGGCCCATCTTTAAGCACTGTATCTGGTATAAATACGGCAAAATCAGCGCTGGACACTCGGTAACATTGTGCGTCAGGGTATTTAGTACAGGTTTTACGGATACAGTTGGCTACTCGGGCTAAATAATCATCTCCCGCAGAACGTCCGTGGTGTTGATTGATATTGGCAAGTTCGGTTGCTTTAACCATGACCATCAATCCAAATTGAGGGATATCAGGATTATTGATGGTTTCAAGTTTATTTGTGAAGCGTGGTCGACTAGCAAAGCCGGTAATTGGATCCTGATAGGCGACTTTATGCAGTTTCTCATTTTCTTGTGTGAGAGTGTCAAGCTGTACTTTAAGCTGATGACGGCAATCTTCTAATACCTGCTTAAGTGGATTTAATTCGCCATTGAGTTTAGAGGCGGCGAGGGCGGAAAAGCTCAAATCGGAAATATGTGAGACATAATCGGCGGCATATTGAATCGACGTTTTGAGTTTTGCCATTAAAAACGTAAAAATGGCCAGCAGAATGATGAAGCTCAGCAACAACATTAACCCGAGTTTTTCTGTATTTGAGATAGATTGAGCTATTTGTGCGTTCGCACTGAGTTTGACCTGCAATCGGCCTGTGGCTAATTTCTGGGTATGGGATAAATCGACGGAGAATAATCCAGCCAATGGATGTGCATTGTCAGATGTAAGGCTACCTTCGGTATGATTTAGCTCACCATCAGTATCATTAATATACTGAAAAAATTGAAATGGATACTTGATTGATAAGGCGTTAAAAAGATCTTTACCACTGCCTTGCCATTGGGAGTAAGCCGTTAAATCCCTTTTGAAGCGTTCGAGCTCTTGTTGCTGCTGGATTTGCAATTGGCTATTTTCATTTTGAAAAACGCCGGCAAATAATGCTAAAAAGATCAGTAATAAAAAGACTGGATATGATTTTGACATGGTCATATAAATCCGCTCTCACTTCAGGCGAGTCTTGCAACAGTCTATTGGGTGAGTTTTTGTTCAACACCATACTCTGTGTGAAGATGCTCATTATTTTATTTAACAAACTGATCACAGTGTAACTGCATTTGATTTAAAACAAAATCGAATTGCTGAGAGTGGATAGGTAAAGAATGAATGGTTTAGTGGGATACGACTTTTGATAGTTTACTGTAAATGGCTCCCCTGACTGGACTTGAACCAGTGACATACGGATTAACAGTCCGCCGTTCTACCGACTGAACTACAGGGGAGTAGAGGATGCGATATGACTATCGACTTTTTATCACTTACAGTAAATGGCTCCCCTGACTGGACTTGAACCAGTGACATACGGATTAACAGTCCGCCGTTCTACCGACTGAACTACAGGGGAGTAGAGGGTGCGATATGACTATCGACTTTTATAGGATTAAAATTGGCTCCCCTGACTGGACTTGAACCAGTGACATACGGATTAACAGTCCGCCGTTCTACCGACTGAACTACAGGGGAATCATTTTAATGCAGCCGCAATAAAAAATATAAGTAGTGTAATTGGCTCCCCTGACTGGACTTGAACCAGTGACATACGGATTAACAGTCCGCCGTTCTACCGACTGAACTACAGGGGAATCGTTTATCTACATTTTACTTTACTGCCTGTTCTTACTCATTTTTACGACCAGCAAATAATGGCTCCCCTGACTGGACTTGAACCAGTGACATACGGATTAACAGTCCGCCGTTCTACCGACTGAACTACAGGGGAATCGTTTCGCTCGGTCATATTGACTCGTTGAGAACGGAGCGCATAGTAAAACGCTCTGTTGGATGAGTCAACTCGAGTTACTAAAAAAAGTGTAATTATGCTGTTAAGTGCTCATCTAATGTGCATCGTGGTGTAGAAATCGACATTTTTCTGAATAATTAACTTATCTTTTCGGAAGATAGCACTTATTGCCGCGATGATTTGTAGGCTTTAAGCGTAAATAAACGCAACGAACAAACTTATGGCGATGCAGAGTGACAATAACGGGGTATTAAGTGAAGTGACTTTTAATACTCTGTAGTAGTAACGCATAAGGTCGGCATCATTTCAGATTGTGAAATTAGAAAAGTGGCAACATTTATCAAATGTAATTTTATTACCAAATGTTGCTTTGCTGTTGCTGAACAAGCCAATAGGGCTCAATCCCGCATGGACGCTAGGTTATTTCGACTTATCAACAAATTCTGTGGATAACCCTGTGGGCGGTATGAAAAAACAAGCGGCAAAGCCTTGTGCTGTGGGCGAAAGACTTAAATTGCACCATTTTGGTTGTTAAAAAATTAGATCAATAAAATCAACTTGATAGCAAAAGCAATTGTGATTTTTACCGAGACTCAATGTCGTTGCATTTTTGTAATATAGTAAAACCCCGTTCTTGTGTATTAAATTGGCATTTCTACTGAGTTTTAGCGCATTTTATCGACATTTAAAGCCCTGAGTTATCGTGGTATAAAAGTTTCATATTTTCTCCATCAAGTTGTCATCTTAGCAAGTTAGTGAGGGTGTTGGGATTGTGACGTCATTTGGATAAGTGCTGGAGCTTAGTTCGCGACTTGATTAGAATGACTCGACTAACCAAAAGGATATGTACGCGTGTCAGAATCTGTTTTTCAGCTTGAATCGCAATTTGCTCCCGCTGGCGATCAGCCTGCGGCCATTACAAAGTTAGTTGATGGTTTAGAGTCGGGACTTGCCTGCCAAACCTTACTTGGGGTCACGGGATCGGGTAAGACGTTTACGATTGCCAATGTCATTGCCAAATTAGGACGGCCAACCATTATTATGGCGCCCAATAAAACCTTGGCAGCGCAGCTTTATGGCGAGATGAAAGAGTTTTTCCCCCATAATGCGGTTGAGTATTTTGTCTCTTACTATGATTACTACCAGCCTGAAGCCTATGTGCCCGCATCAAATACTTTTATTGAAAAGGATGCCTCTGTTAATGCTCACATTGAACAGATGCGTTTGTCGGCCACAAAAGCCTTATTAGAACGTAAAGATGTAGTGCTGATTGCCTCAGTGTCAGCTATTTATGGTTTGGGTGATCCCGATTCCTACTTGAAAATGTTGTTGCATCTACGCCAAGGTGACAGTCTGGGACAACGCGATATGTTAAAGCGTCTTAGTGAGCTGCAATATACGCGTAATGATATTGAATTGCAGCGCGGTACGTTTCGCGTGCGTGGTGAAGTGATTGATATTTTTCCAGCAGATTCTGATCGTTATGCAATTCGGGTTGAGCTGTTTGATGATGAAATTGAGCGTTTAAGTGAATTCGACCCTTTAACGGGGCAAATCATCAAACGTATCGCACGTACAACCGTTTACCCTAAGACTCACTATGTCACGCCAAGGGAAAAAATCCTTGAGGCAACCGAGTTAATTAAGGAGGAATTGCGGGAGCGTAAACAGTATCTACTGGATAATAATAAACTGATTGAAGCCCAGCGGATCCATGAGCGGGTGCAATACGATGTGGAGATGATGGTCGAATTGGGCTACTGCTCTGGTATTGAAAACTACTCGCGCTATTTGTCTGGCCGCGCACCGGGGGAAGGGCCACCAACCTTGCTCGACTACTTACCTGCCGATGGTTTACTCATTATTGATGAGTCCCATGTGACTGTGCCGCAAATTGGCGCTATGTATAAAGGCGATCGTTCCCGTAAAACCACCTTAGTGGAATATGGCTTTAGATTACCATCGGCATTAGATAATCGGCCGCTCAAATTTGAAGAGTTTGAGCAGTTAATGCCGCAAACGATTTATGTGTCGGCGACGCCTAGCCTCTATGAGCTGGAAAAGAGTGAAGGAGAGATAGCTGAACAAGTTGTCCGGCCTACAGGATTGCTCGATCCCGAGCTGGAAGTACGCCCTGTGGCGACACAGGTCGATGATTTATTATCTGAAATAGCCAAACGTGTCGCGGTCAATGAGCGGGTGTTAGTCACCACACTAACAAAGCGCATGTCGGAGGATTTGACTGAATACCTCGACGAACATGGGGTAAAAGTGCGTTATCTGCATTCGGACATAGACACAGTTGAACGGGTTGAGATCATCCGCGATCTGCGCTTAGGTAAGTTTGATGTGTTGGTCGGCATCAACCTATTACGTGAGGGCTTAGATATGCCAGAAGTGTCATTGGTGTGTATTTTAGACGCTGATAAAGAGGGCTTCTTGCGCTCTGAACGCTCGCTTATCCAAACCATTGGCCGCGCTGCACGTAACGTCAATGGTAAAGTGATCCTCTATGCCGATCGCATCACTAATTCAATGGCTAAAGCGATAGGGGAAACTGACCGTCGCCGCGAGAAGCAACGTGCTCATAATTTGAAAAACGGTATAGTCCCCAAAGGCGTCGTTAAGCGTATTACCGATGTGATGGATGTGGATGATGGCCGCGACAGTAAAGCTGTGTATGGCAAAGTGGCTGAGCCTAAGTCCCATTACCATAAAGCCGATGCGGCAGAGTTGAGCCATCAAATCGATCAACTTGAGAAAAAGATGCACGAACATGCGCGCAACTTAGAGTTTGAACAAGCGGCGGCAATGCGTGATGAAGTCAAGCACCTGCGGGAATTGTTGATCAAAGCGTAGCGATATTATTGCGGTTAACATTATTAAAAAGCCGTCTAGCAATCATGCTACGACGGCTTTTTAATATCCGCAGATGGGGGCTAAATGGTGCCTTTCGAGTGTTCTAATTTAAGCTTAATAAACACCGCTAAAGCGCAAATCAGCCCGCAGATTAAGCCGACCAAATGCGCCTCGGTTGCTACGCGAGCGCCTATCATGGCGGTGACATCATTGCTGGCACCATAAAGCTGTTCGTAACCGACCTTGATGATAACGCCAACGAGCAGCAGATAGCCTGAGCGCAGCTTACGGACAATATCCTGCACTGCGCCGTAGGCGAACAAGCCATGCAACATACCGCTTAAGCCGACATAACCAAGCAATTGCGGATAGCCTAAATACAAGCCTATACCTTCGAGTAAACATAACACGAAAAATAGTGCACTTAAGCCTTTGAGATGATAATGAAAATGGTGCAAAAATAGCACCACCCACAGCCCTGCAAGGTTCATCAATAGATGCCATTGATTCGTGTGCAGTAAATTTCCACTGATTAATCGCCACCACTCCCCCTCACTAATGGCACTGCGGCGATAGGCGAGTAGGTTATCGACAGCAGGGCTTGCTAAGCCTGCGACATACAAACCCGCACAAAGAAGACTCACCATCAGTGCGACCCAATAGGGACTGCGTATCATGCTTTAGGCTCGCTAGCGTCAAGCTCAGCCATAACCGCCGCTTTATTCTGTAGATAGTCGTCTAATCCACGTTTGCGAAGATGACAGGCAGGGCAATCACCACAGCCATCGCCAATCACACCGTTATAACAGGTGAGAGTATGGTGGCGAACCAGATCGAGTTGCTGATATTTATCCGCCAGTGCCCAGGTTTGTGCCTTATTGAGCCACATCAAAGGCGTGATGATTTTTAGTTGTTTATCCATGCCTTGAACTAAGGCGGATTCCATCGCTTTGACAAAATCGTTACGACAATCAGGGTAGCCTGAAAAATCGGTTTCACACACGCCTGTGATAATCGCCTCAGCGCCTAATTGATAGGCATAAATGCCTGCAAGCGTTAAAAATAAAATATTACGGCCGGGCACGAAGGTATTGGGCAGGCCATTTTCCATCAACTCGTGTGAAACAGGTATCGCATCACGGGTGAGGGCTGAAATAGCTAACTCATTGAGTAAGGTGACATCCATGACTTTATGGCTGGTGATCTTCAAGCGTTTTGCTAAGGATTTGGCGACTTCAATTTCTTCGCGGTGACGTTGGCCGTAGTCAAAGGTGATCCCATGTACTTCATCGTACTGGGTTAGGGCTTGAATAAGACAGGTTGTTGAGTCTTGTCCGCCACTGAAGACAACCACGGCTTTGGATGTGGCAGTTTTTGACTCGAATGTTTTTTGCAATATGCTCGTTGACATAAAGGATTTCACTTCACCGTAGAACAGGTATCAATAGAGCGTTAGTGTAACTCAGGCCATAGGGCTTGCAAACTCTGGGGATACTGGTGAAATGGGCTGCTTTGGCGCAAAAACTTGCAGCTCAAGCTAAAATCCACTATAAATGCCGCCCCAGAAAAGTGGAACGCCAGCATGAACTACCCAGTCAACGAAGTATTTGAAACCATTCAAGGTGAAGGTGTCTTTACCGGAGTGCCCGCCATATTTGTCCGCTTGCAGGGTTGTCCTGTGGGATGTGCTTGGTGTGATACGAAACAGACATGGGATGTGCTTGAAGCCGATAAGGTCTCGCCAGAGCAAGTCATTACCGTGGATGGCACGATTGGACGCTGGGCTGAACATACGGCGGATAGCTTGATTGCTGCTTTTAATGCCAAAGGGTTTACCGCGCGTCATATTGTGATCACCGGCGGTGAGCCTTGCATGTACGATTTACGCGAATTAACCGAGACCTTGCACAGTCAAGGCTTTGCGACTCAAATCGAAACCAGCGGCACCTTTGAAGTGAATTGTGCTGATAACACTTGGGTGACAGTATCACCCAAGGTGAACATGAAAGGGGGCTATCCGGTATTAGCGCAGGCGCTAAACCGCGCCAATGAGATTAAGCATCCTATCGCGACTGAAAATCACATCGATGAACTTGATGAGTTACTGCAAGATATCGATATTTCGGCTAAAACGATTTGCCTACAGCCGATCAGTCAAAAGCCTAGAGCGACCGAACTGGCGATGAAAGTGTGTATTGCCCGTAATTGGCGCTTATCAATCCAAACTCACAAATATTTAGATATTGACTAAGGTTTGGCGAAGTTAGGATAAATGTCGCCTCATTTTATGGGGCGAAATTTTTATGGTGCTATCAATTGAAATTGCAGATAGGTAACAATGCAATATTTAAATAAGGAATAAAAATATTTTAAAAGTGTATTTGTGGATATAAATGAGAAAGATATCACGGAGGAAAGAAGAGATACAAAGCAAAAAATATGTGTAGAAATGGTGGAGGGAGAAGGATTCGAACCTTCGAAGGCTGAGCCGTCAGATTTACAGTCTGATCCCTTTGGTCACTCGGGAACCCCTCCACGTGATTTTCTATACACTTTGTAGATTCACTTAAATATTTTGGCCTGATTTAAGTGTTAAAACGAGTTTGAAACGATTGAATGCAGAGAGTAAAGATAAGATGGTGGAGGGAGAAGGATTCGAACCTTCGAAGGCTGAGCCGTCAGATTTACAGTCTGATCCCTTTGGCCACTCGGGAACCCCTCCACAAATATCTTTTACTTAACTTTTACTAACTCACTCAACTAGCTTTCAACGCAAATGGTGGAGGGAGAAGGATTCGAACCTTCGAAGGCTGAGCCGTCAGATTTACAGTCTGATCCCTTTGGCCACTCGGGAACCCCTCCTCAATTGCGGCGGCCATAGTAGTCAGAAACCTTTTGCATGTAAATACCCAACTTAAAAATATTCCTAAAGTTATATCTCAAGTGGTCGATTAACTAACAACGAATTGTTTTAATGATGTTTTTTTATGCAAATTGATGTTCCTTTAGTCAACGAAGCCCAAATTGGCACCCGCTTAAATGCGGCGATAGAGCACAACAGACGAGGTGAGTTTGCGCTGCTGTTGTCTTTATTATCGGTTGATGCGAGGGATATGGCGCAGTTTCAATGGCAAAAAGACCTTGATACTGCTCAAAAATTACAGCAACAGTTTGAGTTACCACCTAAGCAGCCCTTACTGGCAGATTTATCCTTATTTGAACCTGTTGTTGATAATAGCCAAGTGTTTATCACGCAAGGGGCAAGAGCATTTCAACTACAGCAGGCTTTGCAACCTGAGGCGTTAGTTATCCGTGGCGCTGAACCTACGGCGATGGCTGAAGCTCTGAGTAATTGTGATTTAACCACTCAATTGCGTCAGCGTGGTCGCTTAACTTCACCTCAGATTGAACTTATGCACTTTGCCGATCAATTAGCCATTCAACGAAATCTAATCCCTCTTCAAGCCATTGCGTAAATTGAGCTGCTGTAATCCATTTTTCGAGATGACAAATCATTCAAACGTCACAAGCGTGAGCTAAAACCGAGTCAATCTGATTCGAATTATCTATAATTACCACCCACTTTACCTTAACTTATTCGATAGCGGTGTTTACGACAGATGTCGTGGAACGGTATTGTTATTACTCCAAATTCAGAGGAAGACAAAATGAAAGGTATTATTGCTGCGCAATCCCCAACCGTAAATGACACATGCACAGATTGCGGTAGTTTTGTCGATATTGGCGCTGTGATTGATGAACACGATATTGTATTAGAAATACAGTTTACGGGCGCATCAGCTAAAGACGATGCTGAAAACATGGCTGAGCGTGCCAAAGCACGCTTTGGCAAGACACAAGCGAAGTTTGTCACGGTTGAAACGGGCATGAGTTTACAGTTAGTGTTTGATGTTAGTGCGGAAAAAATGATCTTTCAGCTAGAAAATGGTCTTTAAAAAGCATTAGGCTCGACATCAATGTTGCCAAAATTGTAATAAATTGTGCGTCATGTTGCTGTGTTTAAGTGAGATAGTGTAATCTGCGTCAACATAAAAATTCTCAATTGGCTCAATTAATGTGCTTTAAAAAGTGCATTAATTGTTGCTAAAAATCAGTTACCCAACACGAAGTTTTGTAGGGATCAGCGTGAAGCGACGTCAGCATCAACATTTATTAGAGTCTTTAGTGCATTCAACTGCAAAACAGCAGGGGGATTTTGCTAAGACCGCAGAATTAGCGACAGAGTTATTGTGTCAGAATTTAACGGTTTCTTCAGTTTCTGTATGGACGTTCTCTCCAGATCAACAAAGTCAATCTCTCGTAGCACAATTTGGCGCTATGATGTTGCAAGATATCCATAGACCTAAATTATTGCAGGCGTGCCCTCGTTATTTATATGAACTTAAAACCCGTCGTCATATTGATGCGGGTAACACGTTGATCGATCCGCGTCTGAGTGAACTATCCCAAGTGTATTTTAATCCTCGGCAAGTATTTTCCTGCCTTGATGTGGGAATTCGCATTAATGGACATCTTGAAGGTGTTCTCTGTATTGAACGAACCCAAGTTACACCCCATTGGCATGACAGTGAGATACATTTGGCTTGTCAGATGGCCGATCAACTTGCATTAACCCTTGCCACAAAACACGCTTATGATAAAGAAGAGCGGCTAAGCCTATTTCGCAGTGCAACAGAACAATCCCAACAAATGAGTATGTTGATCAATTTGCATACTGAAAAAGTGGAATATGTGAATCAAGCACATGGTGAGATCACTGGGCTAACGCGTGAGCAAAGCATTGGTAGTCATTTGCGAGAGTTAACCTTCTTTAAGCAACATCCCCAACTCGCAGAGGAAACGCTCGCACAAATCTTTAGGGGAGAGCAGGCAAAAGGTGAAGTACAATTTCGCCGTGCAGATGGCAGTTATTATTGGCTTAAGTATGTGGTTAGCCAATTTATTACTGAACGAGGAAATCACTACGCCTTAGTGTCCGGAGAAGAAAGCACGGATGAGCATAATTACAAAATAGAACTAGAGCGGCTTGCTTGGCGTTGTAGTTTAACGGGATTACATAACCGCAGTCATTTTAACCGAGTGCTAGAGCGAACCAGTAAAGGGCTGCTCTTATTAGTTGATCTTGTCGGCTTTAAACGTTTTAACGATACCTATGGCCATGAACATGGTGATAGTTTATTAATCGAAATTGCGCGCCGTTTGAAACATTTCTCTGAGATCAATAAAGCCACGGAAATTGCCCGTGTAGGGAGTGATGAGTTTGTGGTGCTGTTGACGGATGATAATGCCGTCTATGATCTTGATTATTTCAGTACCCGTTTATATCAACATCTATCAGCGCCAATGTTAATCGGTCGAGAGCAAATAGAACCTAAACCTGCTTTAGCGGTGGTGGATATTGCCTCCGTTGCCAATTTATTTGCGCCACTTACCTGTGCTGATATTGCAGTGCAATACGCTAAGAAGAAAAAAGGTACTTCGATTCAAGTGTTTAATAGCACTTTGCTCAGCGCTTTTAAGGAAGATGCACAGATAGAGCGTGATTTACACAGTGCCATTCGTGGACGTCAATTTGAACTTTATTACCAACCGCTTAGGGATCTTGGATTACAAACCTATATCGGTGCCGAAGCGTTGATCCGTTGGCATCACCCCAAAAAAGGGGTTCTATATCCCGGTGCTTTTATTGATATTGCTGAGCAGTCAGGAATGATCAATGCGATTGGTAGTTGGGTACTGGAGGCCGCTTGTCGGCAACTCAATCTTTGGCAGCATCATAATGCCGATCTGACTATGCATGTAAACGTCTCTGCACGGCAGTTCTTTAGCGGTAATTTATACGAACAAGTATGGCAATTACTTACCCGTTATCGTTTAAAGCCTAAAACCTTAATCTTAGAAATTACTGAAACAGAGCTGATGGGGGATATCCGTCATGCCACGTTATTATGTCAAGAGTTAGCTGAATTAGGTGTTGGACTTGCTATTGATGATTTTGGGACGGGTTATAGCTCGATGCGTTACTTAAAGCAATTCCCCATTAGTAAGTTGAAAATTGACCGTTCCTTTATTTCCGATCTCACCATTAGCCGTGAAAGTCGTGAAATTGTTTCGGCGATTATAGCTATGGCGAATGCGTTGAATATTTCTTTAACGGCAGAAGGGGTCGAAACCATTGAACAAGAGGCCTTTTTGGCAAAAAGTTGCTGCCATCAGGCTCAGGGATATTTATACAGTCCTGCACTGAGAGAACCTGAATTTGCTCAATTTTTACTTTCAGCAAATCGTTCTTCTGTACTGACACATTGAATGTTGGTTCATTGGTAGCATAAATTAGGCAATAAATATCACCTCAATAAAAACAACAATCACATTATAGAGATTCTTAATGCCGACAAATTAGAGGGAATTCAAACAGCATTGCTTGAATTTTTTACCACTATGGCAAATACAAGGAGCATTTCTACTCGGTAGTTTGGCCGTCATTTGTTTACCTTTGGTATAATACCAACGGTTATCCTGATAAATAAATTCTGAATGTTCATAGATTGCATCGATTTCACCTTCAAGTTTATACCAAGCCTTGAAGGTGACTGTACCTTGTTTTAGTGCAGTTGAATTGACAAATTCTTCGCTCGCTATCAGATCTAGCCCAAGCCAGTGTGGGTGAGGGCCTAGATTAAGGTTGGCTAAGGTAAGGTCTCCAAGAAAGTCAGGGTGCTGGGTTTTGATTATGTAATCAAATTTTTTCAAGGCAAAAGCGCTGTAGCGAGAGCGCATGAGTTGCTCCGCTCTATGGGCGAAAGTGCTATCAAGGTGCAGTGGCTCGCAGCAGTCTCGATAGTATTTCCCCGTACCACATGGGCAGATATATTCTGGGCTCATTGTCATTACTTATAATAAATTATGTGGTAACCGATTAAGACTTGGGTACTTTTTTGTTGTTAGCAGGCAAAGGTGGAAATTGCCGACCATAGTATAAATTCGGCACCGGTTTGGCATTGTGATAGAAACTCGGTTCTGCACGATTATTAGTATCTAGCGTTATTTGCCAAAGATCTTTTGCCACTTTTTGAGTACCAATTGCAAACTTGCCTGCAAATTCACTCACAGGTTCACCTGTTTCCTCTGCGGGGTAAAACCGCACTAGATAATAGCCAGTATCTATGGCGCTATTACCCACGATTTTGCGATTTAAAATACGAAAATCGACATCGATATGTGCTTTTTTAGCCCTGATTTTATCGAAAAACTTCTGATAAATACCCACAATATTTTCTCGGCCATAATAGATTTCTTTACTTTGGCTTTCAGAAAGATAGCTCGTATCTTCAGCATAAATCCCACGGGTAATTTCGGCGTCTAATGCGGTAAATGCTTGGATAAATTGCGGATAATTGGCGTTAATTAATCGATCTACAGATTCAAACGATTGGTTTTTATTTGGATTAGCCAAACTTAGGGGCGACAATAGGCATATCAGGGCTAGCAGCAAAAATCTCATTACATTATTCTAATCTGACAATCATGGCGCCACTATAATGGAGGCGCACTGTGAACTAAAGGTTTGAATGTTTACAAAGTGTGTTTCTGCACAATAAAAGTGCATTGAACTCAATATAGCGGGAGGTGCTTGCCATGCTCGAAGATGGAACAGCGCTGTTTTTTGAAGAAATGGTTGGGGTAGTGCCACTAAAAGGAGATAGACCTGTGGTTAATTTACAGCCAACAGGGCTAACTGCGGAGCAATTGCAACGGCGCGAAATATTACAGCGAGAGACCTATTTGGCCTGTATGTCTCTAGATTTAAGTCTTATTCCAGTTCTTGCCCCTGATGATGTTGTGGGATTTAAGCGAGAGGGAGTGCAAGGTGCGGTGTTTAAGCGTTTACGCCTTGGACAATATCCGATAAAAATGGAACTTGATGTTCATGCTTATCGATTACATCAGGCGCGTAACGCTGTTCTGAATTATTTATTAGCGGCACAGAACCACGGTGAGCGTTGTGTCATGTTAATTCATGGGAAAGGACATCAAAGTAAGCCCTTCGCAGGTTTGCTGAAATCAGCCGTTTGCCATTGGTTATCTCAACTTGATATGGTTTTAGCCTATCACTCAGCCAAAACAGAGCAGGGAGGGACTGGAGCTTTATATGTCATGCTGACTAAATCGGAACAACTCAAACTAGAGAATCGAGAAGTGAATCGCAAAGGGATGGGATGGCGTTAATGAACGCTTTATTTTTCCCTTTGGTCAACATGCTCACTGCTGGCAGAGAAGAGTAAACACCTAAACTGACCTTATACCCATTAATCTGTTCATTGTGCTAAGGAGTAATATGGGTAATCACCATATCTAAAGATATTGTTTAACATTGGGATTAATAAAATTTACGTGCTTTGATCTTATTAAGGCCAATGGGGGTATTTCATTATTTTTAGTTTGACATCCTCTTTGCCAATGTTTAATTTAAACGAGTGTTTTAAATTAATCCAAGGTCACGGAATGGCAAGTCGATCCGATACAAAAACTAGAATACTTGATGCCGCAGAAAAACTGTTCGCCGAAAGGGGCTTTTCTGAGACCTCCTTGCGACTCATTACCAGCAAAGCGGAAGTGAATCTTGCATCAGTCAATTATCATTTTGGTTCTAAAAAAGAACTGATCCGTGCTGTTTTGGCTCGATATTTAGATGTGTTTATGCCTGCTGCTTCAACAGAAATTAAACGCTTAGATGCCATACCTGCACAAGCGACTTTAGAAGAGATTTTATCGTCGCTGGTCGCGCCGCTGTTAGAGCTTAATCAGTTACGAACGGAAGGCACGACGATTTTTCTGCAGTTACTTGGGCGTGGCTATATCGAAAGTCAAGGGCACCTACGTTGGTTCATCACGACCCACTATGGTCAGCATTTAGATACCTTTGTGAGTGCTGTGTCAGCAAGTGCGCCACATATTCCTCCCGCAGAAATGTTTTGGCGCTTACACTTTACCCTAGGCACCATCGTATTCACTATGGCATCTGCTGATGCGTTAAATGATATTGCGAAAGCTGAATTTGGCGAGCATAACGATATCGAAGCGGTTATCCGTAAAGTGATCCCTTATATGGCGGCTGGTGTGTCAGTCCCTGTTTCACCTCAATAAAAGGTCTTGATTATGTTGACGATTATAATCCTTGCCCTGATAGCGATTGTCGTGCTGTTTGCGGTAAAAAATATCAGAATGCAATTTATTACTCGGCCAGTGTTTAGCTTTTTTAAAAAAGTATTACCGCCATTATCCGATACAGAACGTGAAGCAATGGAAGCGGGCGATGTCTGGTGGGAAGGTGAGTTATTTCGTGGTAACCCTAACTGGAATATCTTGCATAGCTATGGCAAGCCAACGCTGAGTGCGGAAGAAAAAGATTTTATCGATAATCAAGTGATGACAGCACTGACAATGATCGATGATTTCGACATAGTGCATAATCGCAAAGATTTACCGCCCGAGTTATGGGAATACTTTAAGAAAGAAGGTTTCTTTGCGCTGATCATTCCGAAAAAATTCGGTGGTAAAGCGTTTTCTGCCTATGCTAATTCGACCATTGTAAGCAAATTAGCCAGCCGTAGCGTGAGCGCAGCTGTAACTGTAATGGTGCCAAACTCTTTAGGTCCTGGAGAGTTGCTAACCCACTATGGTACGAACGAGCAGAAGGAACGTTGGTTACCTGCTTTAGCAAAAGGTGATGAAATTCCTTGTTTTGCATTAACCGGCCCTGAAGCAGGCAGTGATGCGGGCGCTATTCCTGATGTGGGTATTGTGTGTCGTGATACTTTTAACGGCGAGGAAATGCTTGGGCTTAAGCTCACATGGGATAAGCGTTATATCACGCTGGC
Source organism: Shewanella putrefaciens (assembly GCF_016406325.1). Classification (NCBI taxonomy): domain Bacteria; kingdom Pseudomonadati; phylum Pseudomonadota; class Gammaproteobacteria; order Alteromonadales; family Shewanellaceae; genus Shewanella; species Shewanella putrefaciens. Next base: position 2,038,086 of record NZ_CP066370.1, read on the forward strand.
ACCAGTAGCCACCGTTTTGGGGTTAGCGTTTCAAATGCGAGATCCTGAAGGTTTGCTTGGCGATAAGAAAAATCTAGGCATTACCTGTGCGTTGATCCCAACAGATCATCCTGGTGTCGTTATAGGGCGTCGCCATAATCCGCTGGGCATGGCGTTTATGAACGGTACTACCCAAGGTAAAGACGTATTTATTCCATTAGACTGGATTATCGGCGGCCCTGATTTTGCGGGTAAAGGCTGGCGTATGCTGGTGGAGTGTTTATCGGCAGGCCGTGGTATCTCACTGCCAGCATTAGCCACAGCCTCGGGGCATATGGCGACAAAAACCACTACAGCTTACAGCTACGTGCGCCACCAGTTTGGTATGGCGATTGGCCAGTTTGAAGGGGTGCAAGAAGCGCTTGCACGTATTATTGCTAACACTTATCAATTAGAGGCGGCGAGGCGTTTAACGACTACGGGCATTGATCTTAAAGTTAAACCTTCAGTTGTGACTGCAATAGCTAAGTTCCATATGACTGAATTAGGCCGTTCTGTAATGAACGATGCCATGGATATTCAATCGGGCAAGGGTATTCAATTAGGACCTAAAAACTATTTAGGTCACCCTTATATGTCCAACCCAATTTCGATCACAGTGGAAGGCGCGAATATTCTAACTCGCTCATTGATGATTTTTGGTCAAGGTGCGACTCGTTGCCATCCTTACGTGCTTGCCGAAATGGAAGCCGCAGCGATGGAAAATCAACATGAAGCCTTAGAGCGTTTCGATTCACTCTTAATGGGACATATGGGCTATGCCACTCGCAATGCCTTTAGTGCTTTAGTTAATGCATTAACGGGGAGTGTCTTCGGTAATGCACCTGTCAGCGGTGAAACGAAGCAATATTATAAAGATATGTCGCGTATTTCATCGGCTTTAGCCTTAATGACGGATTTATCCATGTTGATCATGGGCGGTGATTTAAAGCGTAAAGAAATGCTTTCTGCACGTATGGGCGATGTGCTTAGCCAGTTATATTTAGGTTCAGCGACCTTGAAGTTATTTGAAGATAATGGTCGCCAGCAAGATGATTTGCCTGCGGTACGATATGTGATGGCCAATCGCTTGCACTTAGCGGCTAAAGCGTTGGAAGATACGATTCGTAACTTCCCTAACCGTCCAGTGTCATGGCTACTTCGTGCTTTAATCTTTCCGCTTGGTAATCACTTCAATGCACCGAGCGATAAAATGGCAACGGAATTAGCCAGTGGTATGTTAAAGCCGGGTCCTGCACGTGAGCGTATTACTTTCCTATGCCCGGAATTTGAAGGGGATAAGGGCGGCATTGCTGAAGTTGAACAGGCATTTGTTGCGCAATATGCTTGTAAAGAGATTTACAAAAAGTTGAAAAAAGCACAGCGTGCAGGTGAGTTACCCGCAAAAGTGCCGAATCTAGTCTTGTTTGCAAAGGCGTTAGAAACCGGTGTTATTACCGCCGATGAAGAGCAAAAGTTGCAGCATGCTGATAAGTTGAGACTGGCGGCTATTCATGTGAATGACTTTGAAACCCTGTAAATATGGTAGGTCAGACAGTTTAATCGAGTTGCACTGTTGCACTATTAATAAGCTGTTAGAGTTGTTCTCTTAAGTAGATTGTAGATATAAAAAAACCACCTTCATTAGGTGGTTTTTTATTGGCTAATTTTCTAACACTGTTTTAGTGACGATAAGAAACTTAAGCAACAATCAACACCTTACAAGTGTTAGTGCCACCGATAGTTTCCATTGCATCGCCCTTGGTCATCAAAACTAAATCGCCGCTTTGTAAATAACCAGCGGTTGTCAGTGACTCTAAGGCTTTTTGTGCTAATAGATCGGCTGGATAGATAGTTGAATCAAAGTAAATCGGTAATACACCGCGATATAATGCCATCTTAGCGAGTGTTGTCGCATGGCGTGATAAACCAAGGATGGGCAGTGAAGAACTGATGCGCGACATCATCTGAGGTGTTGCACCCGATTCGGTTAAGGCGATAATCGCTTTAACACCTTCTAAATGGTTTGCTGCATACATAGTCGATAGGGCAATGGTCTCTTCCACAGAAGTAAAGCGTGCATCTAATCTATGCTTAGACACTTTAACGCTTGGGTGCGACTCTGCACCGACACACACATTTGCCATCGCCTTAACGGTTTCTTCAGGAAAATCTCCCGCAGCGGTTTCGGCTGATAACATTACGGCATCAGTCCCGTCGAGCACAGCGTTTGCCACGTCCATTACTTCGGCGCGGGTTGGCATTGGGCTTGAAATCATCGACTCCATCATTTGTGTCGCTGTAATGACGATTTTGTTGAGTTGACGTGAACGGGCGATAAGTTTCTTTTGCACTGCAACGAGTGCAGCATCACCAATTTCAACGCCTAAGTCACCACGGGCAACCATAACAACGTCAGAAGCTAAGATCACATCATCCATCGCTTCATCAGTGGCAACGGCTTCTGCACGTTCAACTTTAGCAACAATCAGTGCATTACAACCTGCTTGACGGGCAAGATCGCGGGCGTAATCGAGATCAGCACCACTACGTGGGAAAGACACGGCTAAATAATCCACTTGGATCATTGCGGCCGTCAGAATGTCTGCTTTATCTTTTTCGGTCAGCGCCGCGGCAGATAAACCACCACCTTGCTTATTAATCCCCTTATTGTTTGATAAAGGACCCGCAACCGTCACTGTGGTGTGAACCTTACGGCCTTCAACACCTTCAACACGTAATTGAACACGGCCATCATCTAACATCAGGATATCGCCGACCGTCACGTCGTCTGGCAATTGCTTGTAATCGATACCGACTTGGGTCTCGTCACCTTCACCTTTAGCGAGCTCAGCATCTAAAACATAGGCTTGACCGAGTTTGAGCTGAACTTTCTTGTTGTCTTTGAAAGTAGAAACGCGGATTTTAGGCCCTTGTAAGTCACCAAGAATAGCAACATGAACACCTAATTCTTTTGCTATTTCACGAGCTTGAGTTGCTCGTTTGAGATGATCTTCGGGGGAGCCGTGGGAAAAGTTAAGACGTACAACATTTGCACCTGCCGCGATAATGCGACGTAGATTATCATCACGATCAGTGGCGGGGCCGAGTGTGGTGACGATTTTGGTTCTGCGGAACATAAGATACTCCGTTAAAGTTAAAAAATCTTGAGACTATATTACCATGCCATTCCAAATTATGTAGTAAAGTTACAAACAAATTGATCTAAAGTTATGTTTCAATTTTGTGAGGTATCGCTGAAAATTACACTAAAAATGGCTAGGCTGAACATTCGCACTAGCCATTTTTAGGATAGGAAGTGAATTACAGTATCGGATCTTTATTGATACGAGACTCTTTTAGCACTTCTTTAACGCGTTTTAGATTGTCACGGAAACGTGGTCCACGGCGTAATGTAAAACCGGTTGCCAATACATCTATAGTCACCAATTGGGCTAAACGCGAGGCCATGGGCAAATACATATCGGTATCTTCAGGGACTTCCATAGTTACGGGTAAGGTACATTCCATTGATAATGGCGAGTTACGCGCGGTAATCCCAATAACGGCGGCACCGTTTTCTCTTGCTAAACGCGCTATTTCAATCAATGACTTAGTACGGCCAGTGTGGGAAATCAATACCACTACATCGCCTTCATTACTGTTGATACAACTCATGCGTTGCATTAGAACATCGTCAAAACAGATGACAGGCACATTAAAGCGGAAGAATTTATTTTGCGCATCATGGGCAACTGAAGCGGATGCACCTAGGCCAAAAAAGGAAATTGTCTTAGCTTGAGTCAGAATATCAACGGCTTTGTTTATTGCAGAAACATCTAAACTTTGCCTTGCAGTATCAAGCGAAGCCATTGAAGATTCAAATATTTTTGTTGTATATGACTCTGTGGAGTCATCTTCTTCAACGTGACGGCTAACATAAGGCGTGCCGTTCGCAAGACTTTGAGCCAGATGTAACTTAAAATCAGGGAAGCCTTTCGTATCTAAACGGCGACAGAAACGATTCACAGTAGGTTCACTGACATCTGCCATCTTAGCGAGTGTGGCGATGCTAGAATGTATAGCTGTTTGTGGTGATGCTAAGATCACTTCTGCTACTTTGCGTTCTGATTTACTGAAATGGGTGAGGCTTTTTTGAACCTTTTCTAGGGTATTCATACGCGTACGTCCGCTAAATTGAGAATGTAATTTTATTTATTTTTGTTTAGTGGCTTAGATCAAACCTGTTATTCCACTAATCGATGCTTTGTAGTAAGTTTTTAGTACAATTTTGAAATAAGATTTTACTACCTTCAGTAATTTAAGCACAAAAAGCATATCAGATTTGTGCCCAAGGTGCCTAGTTAGCCAGAATGTTAATATTGATAAAAATAGATGCATTTAATAAATTCTGTTGTTATATTACAACAAAATGTGGATTTCTTCAGCGACATGAAGAGACACGACATACAAAGGAGAGCGTAACGCAATGGGCAAAACAACATCAGGCGCCAAAGCTTGTGACTTCGTACTCTTTGGTACTAAAGGCGATTTGGCACGACGCAAGTTGTTACCTTCTTTATACCAGTTAGATAAGGCTGAATTACTCGATAAAGATACGAAAGTGATCGGTGTCGCGAAAGACGAGTTTAGTCAGGAAGAATTTAGAGAATTAGTCACGCTTGCGTTAAACACCTTTGTCAAAGAATCCCTTTGTGAAGAAACTCTCCAACGTTTTTTGTCACGCTGCCACTATATAGGCACCAATTTTACCGATTCTGCTGGATACAGCGCCTTCCATGATTTGCTTAAACCAGAAGAGCGAGTTATGGTCAGTTACTTTGCGACACCGCCAGCGATATTCGGCGATATTTGCCGTTGTCTGCATGAACAAGATCTTATCCACCCAGACTCTCGTGTGGTACTCGAAAAGCCAATCGGCTCAGATTTAGAATCTTCCCGCGTTATTAATGATCAAGTTTCCGCTTACTTCAAAGAACGTCAGGTTTACCGTATCGACCATTACCTAGGTAAAGAAACCGTACAGAACTTGATTGCACTGCGTTTTGCTAACTCTTTATTTGCCTCTAAGTGGGACAACCGTACGATTGACCACGTCCAGATCACTGTCGCAGAAGAAGTGGGCATCGAAGGCCGTTGGGGTTACTTCGACAAAGCGGGTCAGATGCGTGACATGATCCAAAACCATTTGCTGCAAGTGTTAACGCTCGTTGCCATGGACCCACCTGTTAACTTAGACGCTGACAGTATTCGTGATGAAAAAGTTAAAGTACTTAAATCACTGCGTCCGATTAATTCAGACAATGTGTATGAAAATACCGTACGCGGTCAGTACAGTGCCGGCTTCCTAAAGGGCAGCCCCGTACCGGGTTATTTAGAAGAAGAAGGTGCCAATCTTCAATCACACACAGAAACCTTCGTGGCGATCCGAGTCGATATCGATAACTGGCGTTGGGCGGGCGTGCCTTTCTATTTACGCAGTGGCAAACGTATGCCGTTTAAGAGCTCTGAAATTGTGGTGTATTTCAAAAACCCACCCCATAACTTATATCGCTCAAGCTACCGTAATCTGCCACCGAACAAGTTAACCATTCGTCTACAGCCCCACGAAGGGGTTGAAATCCAGATGATGAATAAAGTGCCAGGTTTGGAGCAAAAACAACGTCTACAAACGACTAAACTCGATTTGAGCTTCTCGGATACCTTCAAAAATGAACGTATCGCCGATGCCTACGAGCGTCTATTACTTGAAGCTATGCTCGGTAATCAAGCCCTATTCGTGCGCCGTGATGAAGTCGAACAGGCATGGACTTGGGTGGATGGCATTATCCAATCGTGGGAACAAAGCAACGAAAAACCCAAACCTTATCCTGCGGGTACTTGGGGTCCTGTTGCGTCAGTGGCTTTGATCACCAAAGATGGCCGTTCGTGGGATGAGTAGGAGACGTTGATGATTAAAGAAACCGTATTCAAATCATTCGACACACCAAGTGCGTTAGAGCAACAGCTTGCAAACAAAATTGCAAGTCAGCTACAGGAAGCCGTCGATGCCCGCGGAAAAGCGAGCTTAGTGGTTTCCGGTGGTTCAACGCCGCTTAAGTTATTTCAACTATTGAGTATGAAGTCCATCGATTGGAGTGATGTTTATATCACGCTTGCCGATGAGCGCTGGGTTGATGTGGAAGATCATGCATCAAATGAGCGTCTTGTGCGTGAACATTTGTTACAACATCGTGCGGCCAATGCTAAATTCCGCGGTTTAAAAAATATGTTTTCAACCGCAGAAGCGGGCGCCGATATGGCCGCCGAGTCCTTGTCTAATTTCCCACGCCCTTTTGATGTGGTGGTGTTAGGCATGGGGAATGATGGTCATACCTGCTCTTGGTTTCCCTGTAGTGCTGAGCTTGAAAATGCGCTCACAACCCAAGACCTGTGCGTGGCGACGAACCCCACCACAGCTCCCCATGGCAGAATTACGCTCTCTAAGAGTGCGATTCTGAACAGCAGACAAATTTATCTGCACTTGGTCGGGGAACAGAAATTATCCGTATATCGTCAAGCGTTAGAAAGTGATGATGTCCATGCTATGCCTATCAGAGCCGTATTAGCGCAGCGTAAAACGCCCGTTGATGTGTTCTGGAGCGCTTAAGGAGTCACTATGCACTCAGTAGAAATACACTCGGTAGTTCAAGCTGTTACCGACAGAATTATTGCCCGTAGCAAAGCGTCACGTGCAGGTTATTTAGCCGCATTGAATGATGCCCGTCATCATGGCGTACACCGTAGCTCATTGAGCTGTGGCAACTTAGCCCATGGTTTTGCTGCCTGCAAACCAGACGACAAAAACGCATTGCGTCAATTGAATAAGGCGAACATCGGCATAGTGACGGCATTTAACGATATGTTATCTGCCCACCAACCCTATGAAAGCTATCCTGAATTGCTTAAAAAAGCCTGTCAGGAAGTCGGCAGTGTTGCACAAGTGGCGGGCGGTGTGCCGGCCATGTGTGATGGTGTGACTCAGGGTCAACCCGGTATGGAGTTGAGCCTGCTGAGCCGCGAAGTGATAGCGATGGCAACGGCTGTGGGCTTGTCTCACAACATGTTCGATGGTGCTTTACTGCTCGGTATTTGCGATAAAATCGTTCCAGGCTTGCTTATCGGTGCGCTCAGCTTTGGTCACTTACCTATGTTATTCGTGCCCGCAGGGCCGATGAAATCAGGTATCCCTAACAAAGAAAAAGCCCGTATTCGTCAGCAATTTGCTCAAGGTAAAGTGGATCGCGCACAACTGTTAGAAGCCGAAGCCCAGTCTTACCACAGTGCAGGAACCTGTACTTTCTACGGTACTGCAAACTCGAATCAGCTGATGCTTGAAGTGATGGGGCTGCAGTTACCAGGCTCGTCATTTGTGAATCCAGATGATCCACTGCGCGAAGCCTTAAACAAGATGGCGGCTAAGCAAGTGTGTCGTTTAACCGAAATGGGCACCCAATATACCCCAATCGGTGAAGTGGTCAGCGAAAAGTCTGTGGTTAACGGCATAGTCGCGCTATTAGCGACAGGCGGTTCAACTAACTTGACGATGCATATTGTCGCCGCGGCTCGTGCTGCCGGTATTATCGTGAACTGGGATGATTTTTCTGAATTATCCGATGCCGTGCCATTAGTGGCGCGCGTGTATCCCAACGGTCATGCCGACATTAACCATTTCCACGCCGCCGGTGGTATGGCGTACTTAATCAAAGAATTACTCGATGCGGGTCTATTACATGAAGATGTAAATACCGTTGCGGGCTTTGGTTTACGCCGTTATACCCAAGAGCCTAGACTGCTCGACGGTGAACTATGCTGGGTCGATGGTCCAACGACTAGCTTAGATACTGAAGTGTTAACGTCAGTCGCATCGCCTTTCCAAGGCAACGGTGGCTTAAAATTACTGAAAGGTAACTTAGGCCGCGCTGTGATCAAAGTGTCTGCGGTACAAGAACAGCACCGTGTCGTTGAAGCGCCCGCGGTGGTGATTGACGATCAAAACAAACTCGATGCTTTGTTCAAAGCGGGCGCTTTGGATAGAGATTGTGTTGTGGTGGTTAAAGGTCAAGGCCCGAAAGCCAACGGTATGCCAGAACTGCACAAGTTAACCCCATTATTGGGAACGCTTCAGGACAAAGGCTTTAAAGTCGCACTGTTGACTGACGGTCGTATGTCTGGTGCGTCGGGTAAAGTCCCTGCGGCCATTCATTTAACGCCAGAAGCCTTAGATGGCGGCTTAATTGCCAAAGTCCAAGATGGCGACTTGATCCGTGTCGATGCGTTAACAGGCGAACTGAGCCTGCTGGTGTCAGAGACTGAACTTGCCACCAGAGCCGCGGGAATAGTGGATTTACATCGTTCACGTTATGGTATGGGTCGCGAGTTATTCAGTGCGCTACGCTCAAATCTCAGCAGTCCAGAAACAGGTGCGCGTTGTACTAATGCCATCGATGAACTTTATTAAACAAAGGAAGAATAACGCAATGCTTGAGAATAACTGGTCACTACAGCCACAAGATATTTTTAAACGCAGCCCTATTGTTCCTGTGATGGTGATTAACAAGATTGAACATGCAGTGCCACTCGCTAAAGCACTGGTTGCCGGTGGTATTAGTGTATTAGAAGTGACTTTGCGTACGCCTTGTGCACTCGAAGCTATCACTAAAATCGCCAAAGAAGTACCAGAGGCTTTAGTCGGTGCAGGAACCATTTTAAATGAGACTCAACTCAAACAGGCCATTGCCGCTGGCGCGCAGTTTATTATTACGCCGGGTGCTACGGTTGAACTGCTCAAAGCGGGTATGCAGGGACCCATTCCTTTGATCCCTGGTGTTGCTAGTATTTCTGAGGTGATGGCTGGAATGGCACTTGGTTATACCCACTTTAAATTCTTCCCAGCTGAAGCCTCGGGTGGTGTGGATGCACTGAAAGCCTTTTCGGGCCCATTAGCGGATATTCGCTTTTGCCCAACAGGTGGCATTACGCCAAGCAGCTATAAAGATTATTTAGCGCTGAAAAACGTCGATTGTATTGGTGGTAGCTGGATTGCGCCAACGGATGCAATGGAACAGGGTGATTGGGCTCGTATCACTCAACTTTGTAAAGATGCCATCAGCGCTTTATAAATCGAGCTTGAAATAGTGACAAAATAAAAAACCACCGCGAGGTGGTTTTTTGTCTTTTATCTTTCGCATTTTGATAAAGAACGGCTGCGATAGCAGACTCTACAGTAACACGAGCATTTACAAACAGTCTGGCCTTATAGAAAGTCGAGTTGTGAAATGAGCACTTGTCTACATTTCCTTGCTCAGTTCCACATTCGAGCCCGCTTTAGGGCTAAACAACTGCTGATATAGTCTGCCTGCAAACTCATCTGTCATCCCTGAAATATAATCCGCTAATATTCTGTGACTGTTCAAGCCTTGCTGCTCACTTTCTCGCCAACGCACTTGGGTGTTCAGTGGCAGTAAACGCTCGGGATCGGAAGCGAAGGCTTCGAATAATCCCATCACAATTTGCTGGCCCTTATATTCGAGCATTTGGATCTCAGGTTTACGAATAACGTATTTATACACCAGTTGCTTGAGCACATTGAGCGCAATAGCAAATTCGGGCTCTAAGGTCGCATTAAAGCGCAATAATGGCTCTTCGAACACGTCATCTTCTGAGATCACAATAGCGGTGACAAAGCCATTAACGAGTGTGCCTATGGCATCTTTACGTAGGTGATGCTCATGGGAAAACAGCTTGTTGCCAATATCGGCCAGCTCTTGTTTTATCCACGCATCACTGCTGTTGGTCAGTGTCGGCGCCACATCTTGATGCCACTGGGATGCCGTGACTATGCCCATCACAATCGCATCTTCGAGATCGTGCACCGCATAGGCGATGTCATCTGCCAGTTCCATAATCGAGCAATCGAAGGATTTAAACTGGGTTCGCAAATGCGGATAGTGGTGCAGGGCGGGGTGTGAACCTTGCTGAGTTGATGTAAAACGACGGCTATCCGCCTCAGACAAAGACTCAAGCACCCAAGCGAAAATGTCGTTATCATCATCGAAAATGCCCTTAACCGGCGGCCATTGTGACGGCTTGAGTTGTCTATGGTTGGTGATTTCATTATGTTCACCCGCGACAAATAGCTTCGAGTACGGCGCAGGGTATTTCAAAATGCCGAGCATAGTTCGGCGGCATAGGTTCATGCCAAAATCTAAGGTATAGGGCTCAAGTTTCGATAAAATACGAAAGGTTTGGCCATTGCCTTCAAAGCCGCCGTGGTCGCGCATCATGTAATTTAATGCCACTTCGCCACCGTGGCCGAAGGGTGGATGACCAATATCGTGGGCTAAACATAAGGACTCTAATAAGCTCATAGAGCAAAGCAGTTGTTTATGTTGTGGATATTTGCGCCTGAGCTGAGCAGCTATGCCGGTACCAATTTGCGAGACTTCGAGTGAGTGGGTTAATCGGGTACGATAGAAGTCATTCATGCCAACGCCGAGCACTTGTGTCTTGGCCTGTAGGCGGCGAAAGGCGGCCGAGTGGAGAATACGTGCCCTGTCTCTTTGGTAGGGGCTGCGGTGATCAAAGCGCCTTTGTTTATCTTCACCATGGCGGCGTTCTTGCCAAACACTTGAAGTCATATGCATTCCTAGCGAGAGTGGAAAATCAAAGCATCTTGTTAATTTCGTCTAAATTCAAAGTGAAACTGGGTACAAAGCAGTTCATAAAATACTGTACCGCGGGATCGGGATTCGTCGCCAGCATGTCTTCAAGTCGTTTGCGGGCGGTATTGAATTCACTGTTGCCAGCGCGGTTTTCTTCAAGGCATTTAAGATAGGCGCACAGCGTATCGGCGGATTTCACTATGGTCTTGTAAACGGGATCGGCGTAATCGCTGATGAACAGACTACGATAATCTTCTTTAAATTCCTCCGGTACCATATCTAACATGCGCTGCTCGGCAATCGCCTCAATCTTTTTATACTCGGCTTCAATTTCTTTATTGAAGTATTTCACTGGCGTCGGTAAGTCACCCGTGAGAATTTCACTGGCATCGTGGAAAATCGCCAAACTGGTGGCTTGATGGGGGCAGAGCGTCGTGCCGAATTTCTTATTACTGATTATCACCAACGCATGGGCCACCATGGCCACCTGCAACGAGTGTTCTTGAACATTTTCAGTGCGTACGTTGTACATCAAGGGCCAGCGTTGGATAAGCTTCATGCGAGCTAAATGGGCAAATAAGTGACTCATAGTTTTCCTATTTATTCGAAGGCCTGCAGCTAATTCGAGGGCCAGCGTTTATGCTAACTAAGTCTTAGATTATCACAGCCTTGGGTGACAAGTGAGCCAGCATCATACACTTGCGATAAAATATCCCATAAAAAAAGCGATCGTGTAGATCGCTTTAAACTATTTCACCGTCAAAGGTTTAGCACGGATCCCAAACTAGCCTATTGACGATAGGTCTCGAGGAAAGTGCCGAACTCAGTTAAGGCCTTATTGAGATCTTCCTTGTACGGTAGGAATACGACACGCAAGTGATCCGGCTCTGGCCAGTTAAAGGCGCTACCATGGACTAACAGAATTTTCTTTTCCCGGAGTAAATCCAGTACTAAACGCTCATCATCTCGCAGATTGAATTTTTTCATATCCAATTTGGGGAAGGCATAGAGTGCACCCTTTGGTTTTTTCACGCTCACGCCGGGGATTTGGTTAAGCAATTCATAACAAGCATCCCGTTGAACCGTAAGGCGGCCATTAGGCAAAATAAGCTCGTTAATGCTTTGGTAACCGCCAAGCGCGGTTTGAATCGCATGTTGATTGGGCACGTTTGCACAAAGGCGCATCGAGGACAGCATTTCTAAGCCTTCGATGTAACTTTTAGCAGCCTTAAGATTGCCAGATAACATCATCCAACCGACACGAAATCCTGCTGCACGATAAGCCTTTGATAAACCGTTAAACGTAACAGTTAAAATATCGTCTGATAAACCTGCTGCAGGAATATGTTTGGCTTCATCGTATAAAATTTTGTCGTAAATTTCATCGGCAAATAGGATCAGATCATGTTGACGGCACAGTTCAACCACTTGCAGCAGTAATTCTCTACTGTATACCGCTCCCGTTGGGTTGTTTGGGTTAATCAGCACTATGCCGCGGGTACGTGATGAGATTTTGCTTTTAATGTCGTTGAGATCGGGGAACCAGTCTGCTTCTTCATCGCAGCGATAATGTACCGCTTTGCCGCCCGCGAGGTTGGCCGCCGCAGTCCACAGAGGATAGTCTGGTGAGGGGATTAAGATCTCATCGTCGGTATTCAGCAAACCTTGCATCGCCATCATAATGAGTTCTGAAACGCCATTACCGATATAGATATCTTCGATATCAACACCAAAAATCCCTAGGGATTGATAATACTGCACGATAGCCTTGCGGGCAGAGAATAATCCTTTTGACTCACAGTAGCCTTGGGCACTGGGTAAATTAAGGATCACATCGCGCACAATTTCCTCTGGCGCTTCAAAACCGAAGGGGGCTGGATTACCAATGTTGAGTTTGAGGATTCGATGCCCCTCGTCTTCTAAACGTCTGGCTTCCTTGTGCACTGGGCCGCGGATGTCATAGCAAACGCTATCCAGTTTGTTGGATTTGATGATAGGGCGCATTTACACCTCGGAACATGCATAAAATTTTGGCTTAAGTTAGCGCACCATAACGAAATTTAGTGGGTTAAGGAAGGGGGAAAGGCTTTGATGAGCACATTTTTTTAAAAAATATATCAGTTAAATATGCTTTAACAGTCAATTAATGAAATTGTATCAAGTTTTATATTCTGAATTTTTTGTGAATATAGGATTATTTAGCTAAAGCCTGTGTCTATTAAAACTCGTTTTACGCGTTCTGGTAATGAACGTCACGAAACTAATAAAGTGCTCTACAAAAATGAGTGTCATTGGTGATGCAATCATCGCTTGCTATTTGTTGCCTGCTCCGTTCCAAATCCTTGCTGGGGAAAAGTGCATATTAGCCCAAGCTTAATGATTGATTTTTAATCACAGATTTTTGATAAAATGATCTTATACAAGCTGCATATTACTATTGTGGTAAATAGGCATATTTATTGAATGCTTATTAAGCTAAGAGAATCATATATGCCTAAGTTGCTAGAGAGTTAAAGTTGTTTAAAGTCAATGTATTATGTTGATATTGCTCGCGGTCGTTAAAATTATTTTCTATCTCGTTAAATTTATTGTTGACTCATTATTCGATGCGCTTTATTTTCTGCGCGATGTTTTTGGCAAGGCACTTTAGATTGCACGCTTTTAGCGAGTTTTTCTATAAGGTTAGTCATTATGAAGCAGCAGTTTTGGCGCTCTGTATCGAGGTGATTGCAGGCGCTGTTCTAAAACCTTTTGCCTTTTAGGCGACTTAAATTAGAGGACCTAAGTGCATGTCTGAACCGACAGCGTTAAGTCTTATTCCACCTTTGGTGGTATTGGTGTTAGCCATCTGGTTACGCCGTCCCATTTTGTCCCTGATCATCGGTGCAGTAAGTGGTTTGCTGCTACTCGACCCAAGTGAAGTGTTAAATAATTTTGCCAGTGCATCCCTTAAGGTTATGGGTGATGAAACCATTGGTTGGTTAATTTTAGTATGTGGTTGTTTTGGTGCTTTAATTGCACTCTTAGTGCGCACTGGTGGTGCTTTAGCATTTGGTCATAATGCATTGAAATTTGCCAAAGGCCCTAAATCATCGCTTTTTATGACGTTTATTCTCGGTATCGTTATTTTTATCGATGATTATCTTAATGCGTTGACCGTGGGTGAAACCATGAAGCGCGTGACCGATAAGTTTAAAGTATCCCGAGAAATGTTAGCTTATGTTGTGGACTCTACAGCGGCACCTGTGTGCGTGTTAGTGCCTTTATCGACTTGGGCCGTATTCTTCGGTGGTTTACTGGTTGATAATGGGGTGGCAGCACAAGGTCAGGGGATTGCTGTCTATATGCAAGCCATTCCTTACATGCTCTATGCTTGGTTAGCTGTTGCTATGGTACTACTTGTTGTATTAGGTATTGTTCCAGCAATTGGTCCAATGAAAAAGGCGCAGTTACGTGCAGCACAAGGCGAACCCGCTCAAGAACAAGTCGATTTTGAACAGGTGCAGACCTCAGATGAATATGCGGTTAAAGCGATCGAAGAAGAATTTAAGCATGCAGACAATCATGGCAAGCTACATAATTTTTTAGTGCCTATTGGGTTATTAGTTGCTTTTACCGTGTACTTTGACATCGACGTCTGGAAGGGATTGCTGGCCACTTTAGTGTTTACACTTCCTTATTATGCGGTGCAGCGTTTAATGCCATTGTCAGAAATGATGGATCAAATGATTGATGGTTTTAAGGGCATGTTGCCAGCGATAGGTACTGTAATTGCTGCATTTGTGTTTAAGGATGTGTGTGATCAGTTATTATTACCACAGTATGTGATTACCGCATTAAGTCCTTTTATGACACCTTCGCTGTTACCTGCGGTGGTATTCCTCTCTATGTCTGTACTTGCATTTGCAACAGGGTCAAGCTGGGGAATTTTTGCAGTGACAATTCCAATTGTTATGCCATTGGCTCAATCTGTTGGAGCTGATATCCCCTTAGTAATTGGTGCACTTTTATCTGCATCTTCATTTGGTAGTCAAGCGTGTTTTTACTCGGATTCAACTGTGTTAGCGGCACAGGGGTCTGGTTGCAACTTAGTCAGTCATGCTGTGACTCAGTTACCTTATGCGCTTATCGCAGCGGTGCTTGCTTTTGTGGGCTTTATATTGATAGCCTAAAACACATTTTGTGGATTCTTTGAATATAAAAAACCAGCTTCGGCTGGTTTTTTATATTTTGCTAACTCTGATGCGTACGCCTAACTAGAAATATAGTATATTGCCCAAACATTTACCCTAGTTTGTATTTTTGCTCTCTGCGAGTGAGAGATGTGAGTGCTGATCTACAACAATGAGCAAATGTATTATTTATTAAGGGAGTAATAGGATCGAGAATGGATAAGAAAGCGAAAAAAATACTGTTTTCCACTTACTGGAAAAACGGCTGGATAGATTCAAAAGACAGAGTTTTAAATGCTGATGATTTCGAATATGCAAAGTCAAAGGGACTCATGTTTGAGCCGATTTCAATTTCCCATGATGAATGCATTGCATCGATTGTTGATTTGGTTGCAAATATAAGTAAAGCGCAAATAGCAAAAGGTTTTTTAAGTAGCTTGACTTCTCGCCGATTGGATCTGAGATCTTCGTTGTCTTCATACTCAATGGCTAAACATATACCCGCACATCAATATACACCAGTTATCTCTGGAACTTCCTATAAAGAGGGGATAGCAACATCCCATTCTTACACTTGTAGTATTTGTAGGGATGTTCAATACGGGGTTGGGGGTGCAGAAGCTTATGTTAACACTGATCTTAATGTGCTTAATTTTGAACGAATAAAATGGGGTGGTGTGCGTCATGGTAATATCCTTTATATGCTCTTTGACTTAGAGCAATTCAACAATACGGATATTCCTGAACCCACTTCTGATGATATTTTCTGCTTTAAGGAAATCTTGAAGACAATTGAAAATTCAGCGCCAGAAGATTATCCAAGTACGCTTGAAAAACGCTTAGCGACGGTTATTAAATCCAGCAAAACAGAAAGACAGATGTTAATTGAAATTTTAGCCAGTATGGGGGTATTAAAGCCAAGTCACTATGATAGACCCAGAAGGGGCAAAAATGACTGGGTTTTTGCTGAGTATTGGCGAGGCGAGGATAAATACAGCCGTGAAGCCATAGGTGAATATTTTGCCAAGTATATATAAGGCTGTGAATATTATCTTTTGCTAGGCTAGGAACTCATCAAATACGCATGCTTTGGCTGCAATATTCAGCGTTCGAGTTTGATAGATTAAGCCGCTAATAAGATAAAACCAATGTATAAAAAAGCCAGTGCAAGCACTGGCTGTTAACGTCTGGTAAACGGGAAGTGCAATTAAACGCGCTTCTTGAATTCACCAGTACGAGTGTCGATTTCAATTTTATCGCCTACTTTCACGAAGTCAGCAACACTCACTGTGCCGCCGCCAGTGATAGTCGCTGGCTTCATCACTTTACCTGAAGTATCGCCACGAGCTGAAGGCTCAGTGTAGATCACTTCACGTACGATAGTGGTTGGCATTTCAACAGAGATAGCTTTGCCATCATAGAAAGTCACTTGGCAAGTTTCTTCCATACCGTCAACGATATAAGCTGCTGCATCACCTAAGTTTTCAGCTTCTACGTCGTATTGGTTGTATTCTGCATCCATAAATACATACATAGGATCAGCAAAGTAAGAATAAGTACAATCCAGACGATCTAATACGATGTCTTCTAACTTATCTTCACCTTTGAAAGTGGTTTCTGTACCAGAGTTAAGCAGTAAGTTCTTTAACTTTAACTTAACGATAGCAGCGTTACGGCCAGAACGAGTTGTTTCAGTTTTCTGTACAACCCATGGGCTGCCATCTAACATGATCACGTTACCAGGACGGATTTCATGAGCAGTTTTCATTACACTATTTCCTATATGTAGATTTTCTATTTTCGCGCAGCATCTTAGCTTTTTTTAACGAATTGGACTAGCCGAGTTGCGAGATCTGCAGCATTTATTGCGTCAATTGGCCATTGTTTAGCATGTTGCAACAAGGGCAAACTGACTGGATTAAGGTTTTGCCAATGATTTACCACGGCAGATTGCAATCCTTGGTTGAATGCTAAATTCAAGTTAGTCCAAGTTTGTGCAATTTCAGGGAGCAGATTATCGCAGTAAAGTTGGATAAAAGCTCCTAATTTTATGAGGTGATAGTCATCTTCTTGTGGATAAATGTGCCAAATAAAAGGTTTAGCAGCCCATTGTGCCCGAAGAAAACTATCTTCACCGCGTACGATATTAACATCACAGCTCCAGAGCAGGCGATCAAACCCATGTTGATCTGTCATAGGTAAAATATGCAGGGTTAAATTGCCATGATTTACCTGTTGACCCGGCACTAGCGCGGCAATTTCACAGGGCAGTAAATGAGTCAGACTGTTTAAGCTACGCCCCTTTGGGATCAGTGCATGGATTTTTGCTGTCGATTGCTGCCATAACTCACATAATGCGGGTAGCGCCTCGGTCTCATAGCTAAAAACGCTAATCACTGTGTCTTGTTCCTGAATGCCCTTAAGACCTAAATCAGTAAAGAGCTGCAATTTATTCGCAGTGTTAGCTTGCCATGCATCACGCTTTGCAAATAAATCTTGTTCGCAGATAAGTCCACCCGTTTTGGCGCTAAAACCAGGAAAGTAGAAATACTTTTTCAAACCATTGGCTTGTAATGAAGGCAAACCATGGCAGCCTTCAACCCAATCCTCAGCGCTTAGATACTCTAAATTCAGCCAGACAGGTACAGATTTGGGAGCATGTTGATGTAAATAAACCAACTGTTCTTTTACCTGTTCGGGTAATTCACAGGCAAAGGCTTCTATGAGCACACTTCCTGCGACAAACGCTATAGGCAAAGGCTCTATCCAATGAATAATATTCACGTCATTGAAAGTTTGAATCGCCTTTCGTGGATCGAGTGTCGGTAATATATGGGAGAAGCTTGCAAGATCGTCAACCCATAAATTGACGGGGAGCTGATATTCATTCACCAATTGTTTGGCTAAACGCCAAGTGACGCCGATATCACCGTAGTTATCGACAACAGTGCAAAAGATATCCCAATGATTGGAGCAGGGCGTTTTGATCATGAGTGTGGTTTTTCGTTATCCCGCGATGAAACAATCTAATTTTTATGCATGAAAATCGATGCATAAAAAAAGCGGCGTTTAAGCCGCTTCCTTTAAATGATCAACAGAATTAATCTTCTAATTCAGCTAAACACATTTCTTCGTAAATTTGTTTAACCCAAGCGTCAACACGTTCTTCGGTCAGCTCTGGTTGACGGTCTTCATCGATACCTAAACCGATAAAATGGTCATCATCAACTTGACCTTTGGATGCTTCAAAGTTGTAACCTGCAGTAGGCCAGTGACCAATGATAATCCCCCCGCGAGCTTGAACAATATCGCCTACCATGCCCATGGCATCAAGGAAATACTCGGCATAGTCTTCTTGGTCACCACAACCAAAAATCGCAACCAGTTTATCGGTAAAATCAATTTGCTCAAGCTCAGGAAAGAAATCATCCCAATCACATTGTGCTTCGCCATAATACCAGGTTGGGATGCCGAACAGCAGCAGATCATATTCTGCGATCTGTTCTTTGGTACTCTTGGCGATATCTTTCACCTCAACCATTTTTTTACCCAGTTTTTTCTGGATCATTTTGGCGACGGCTTCGGTGTTGCCTGTGTCGCTACCGAAAAAAAGACCTACAGTTGCCATTGTCTATCCTTTAATGTCTAGTTCACTTATACGTTAATCTTGCGGCTATCTATTATTCAGCACTCAATTTGTCGCTGAAGAATTAATTCGATTAACTGGCTACGGCTGATGTTACTGGCCAATGCCTGCTCATTCAAGGCGTCATACAAATCTTGTGACACCTTTAACTCTATTCGCTTTAATCCTTTGGCTTTATCCCGCTGGATCTGATTGCGTTTATTGACCTTTAACTGCTGGCTACGGGACAGAGGATTGCTTCGTGGGCGGCCCCGACGCTTTTCATTGGCAAAAAGGTCAATGGTAGTTCTATCAGTTGCTTCTTTTGCCATGTTCTTGTTGTTTAACCGATCCCTGAGCCTTCCCAAGTAATCTGGATAATACCTTTTGCAATAAACCCGGCGCAGCCGAGAAATAACACTAACCAAACAATAAATCGACCAAATTTTGGCACATTACCTTGCTTGAGGACATCATGGATAGCCATGCCGATAAAGAAAAATATCGCTGCAAAAAACAGGTTTAGGCCAATCGTTTCAATTTGTTCCATGTACTGAGATAACATACTTTCTTAGTCCTCTAGAGTGTTCTAAGGCCAAAAGAGGCGCGAATATATCACATCAACGTGAAGGCTGCTATATGATTTGAGTTGAGAATCCTTGTCATTTACATTGCCTGTTTGTCAATAAATTCAGACACAATTCGATTAAAAATCGCAGGTTTTTGGGCATGCAACCAATGTCCACAACCTTCAAGTGTTTTTGCTTGTGCAGTAGGGAATTGCGCCATAATCGCGTCCCTATGTTCGCTATTGACATAATTTGAATCACCGCCACGAATAAATAGACTTGGGCCAGAATAGCTCAGCACGGGGTTCGGTGGCTGATTATGCCAGCCAATAATGTTTGGATAACAGGTTTTTAAACCACTTAAGTTCATTTTCCAACGAAATCCAGTATCGGTACGTTGCAAGTTTTTCAGCAAAAATTGGGCAGTGGCTTCATCAATACCATGGTTGATTAAGTGGTTTAGGGCAAAGCGTCTGTCGGTATGGCCTTCTAAGGGCAGACTTTCTAATGCTGCAAATACAATATCGTGTCTAGGCTCATAAGCAACGGGCGCGATATCGGCAGCGATCATGCTGATAATGCGCTCTGGAAAGGCTAATGCCGTGGCCATGGCGATTTTACCGCCCATAGAGTGGCCGATGACGTGCGCGTGAGCGATGTCAAGGTTATCGAGCAAATCTATCATGGCATGGGCAAGGCGAGGGTAATCCATATGATCCCAATGCTCACTTAACCCATGGTTGGGCACATCAACGCGGATCACTTGGTGCTGGCTTTCTAACACTTGGCCTAAGCCTTTGAGATTATCTAAATTACCAAACAGGCCATGGATTATTAGCACCGCATGTCCTTGACCTGAGGAAACATAATTCATGGGTTTTCCTATGGGAGGTTTGCTTTTCGAGACGCGAATTGTGCCCCTAATATGATGAGGTTGACAAGTCTTGTGGTTAAGCCGAACTAACTTGGTTGCTTTTTCAGCGATTGCCGCGATTCTGATAATTTGATGTGCAATTTTGCACAATTTTAGATTAATGATGCTTTATCAGATTGATAGACATGGATACACTGGGTGCGATCCCAAGGATCCTATTTGTGGATCGCCTGTGGTACATTTTTCGGTTAGGCCTAACGAATGACAAAGGATAAAAAGGTTATGAAATATATCGAAGTGGATGAAGAGCTCTATCGTCATATTGCCAGCAAAACAGAACGTATTGGTGAGAGCGCCTCTGACATTCTGCGTCGATTACTCGGCCTATCCGTGAATACGATTGAACAAGTTGAGCCACAGGCAATTAGCCAACCCAGTTTAGAAGCCGTTGAACAGAAACCGTTGGTTACGTCAGTACCAGTCATAGAGTCGTCAGTTCCTGTCAGCGATTTTAAACAATTAGTGGATGAGCATAAGTTAGCCCAGCAAAAAGGGGCTGTTGGCCGTTTCTTATTTTTGCTTGAAAGTTTATATCAGCAAAGCCAATCGCAATTTTCACAAATTTTACAGATCCAAGGGCGCGATCGACTTTATTTTGCACGCTCACGTGAAGAATTATTGAAAGCAAGTCCTTCGGCCAATCCGAAGGAAATTGGCAGCAGCGGTTTTTGGGTGACGACAAATAATAATACTGCCAAAAAACAGGCGATTTTGGTCGAGGTATTGGTACAGTTTGGTTGTGATGCTGAAGTTGCCTACGCTATTTCCCAGCGTGTTTAAAACCTTTACAAGTAATTTAAGCTATTTTCCAGTAGGAGTGGATCAGGTGGCAATACATCAACGGGCAGGACAAATAGCAAGTCAGATGGATCTGGTGAATATTCCAAAACTGATGAGCCATTATTACAGCATAAACCCCAATATGGATGATGTGCTGCAGCGAGTGACTTTTGGCACTTCTGGGCACAGAGGCTGCGCTTTTAACGGCAGCTTTAATCAACAGCATATTTGGGCGATTACCCAAGCTGTGGTGGACTACCGTCAATCGGCAAATATCGATGGGCCGCTGATCCTTGGGATTGACACCCATGCGTTATCCTATGCTGCCTATTTGTCGGCAATTGAAGTGCTGGCCGCGAATAAAGTCACTGTGCACATCCAGCAAAACGATGGCTTTACGCCAACGCCTGTGGTTTCCCATGCGGTCATTTGTGCCAATCGTGAAGCTAATCTTAACGGCGCGGCACTTAGCGATGGTCTTATTATCACGCCCTCACATAATCCGCCTCAGGATGGTGGAATCAAATACAATCCCCCCCATGGCGGACCGGCCGAAGGTAATATCACGGCTTGGATTGAATCGCGAGCCAATGATTATCTTCGCACGCAGCTTAAGGGCGTGAATAAACTCGCCTATGTCGATGCGCTGACTTCGGGCTATGTGCATGCCATCGATTTAATCACTTCCTATGTGGCCGATCTAGAAAATGTAATTGATATGCAAGCTATCGCGAAAGCGAAGCTTAAGTTAGGTGTCGATCCATTAGGTGGCTCGGGTATCCATTATTGGGCACCGATTGCTAAGCATTACGGCATTGATATCACCTTAGTGAATGATAAAGTCGACCCGAGTTTTAGCTTTATGCCACTGGATAAAGACGGCAAAATTCGTATGGATTGCTCGTCTCCCTATGCGATGGCTGGTTTACTCGCCCATAAAGAATCTTTTGATTTATGCCTTGGGAATGATCCCGATTATGATCGTCATGGCATAGTCTGCCCGGGTACGGGCTTAATGGATCCTAACCATTATTTAGCTGTGGCGATTGATTATCTGCTGACTCACAGACCCCAGTGGAGCGATAGCTTAGCTATTGGTAAGACTCTGGTATCAAGCGCGCTTATCGACAAAATTTGCGCCTTCCACGGCAAAAAATTACTCGAAGTGCCTGTCGGCTTTAAATGGTTTGTAGATGGTTTAGCTGAGGCGACTATTGCCTTTGGCGGAGAGGAGAGTGCTGGCGCCGCCTTCTTACGCCGAGATGGCACTACTTGGTGCACGGATAAAGACGGTTTTATTCTAGGGTTACTTGCAGCAGAGATCCTTGCGGTGACAGGTAAAACCCCTGGTCAGCGTCACCAAGAGTTAGTAAAACAATTTGGTCAAAGTTTCTATAAGCGTATCGATAGCCCAATCAGTCTTGAAAACAAAGCTAAGTTTGCTTTGCTCAATGCTGAGACCTTAAATGCCACAGTGCTTGCGGGTGAGACAATCGAAAGCGTGTTAACCCATGCACCGGGCAATAATGCCGCCATTGGTGGCATCAAAGTCACCACAGCGAATGGCTGGTTTGCGGCGCGTCCATCGGGCACTGAAGCCTTATTTAAGATCTATGGCGAAAGTTTTATCAGTGAGCAGCATTTGGCTGAGATTATCAAAGACGCACAAGCATTAATTGATAAGGCACTAAACGCTTAAGTGAGCTTTTCAGAGATAAAAAACGCACTCATGTTAATCCGTGAGTGCGTTTTTTATTTGGCCCGATTTAAGGCCAACTCGTATTAATACTCGATATGGCAACTGGGTAAGTTATTCTTATCAATATAATTTTGGTGATATTCCTCAGCCACATGGAACTGTTGCAGTGGCACTATTTCAGTCACTATATGGCGTAATCCCCAACGGCCCGAGCGGGCAAAAGCCAACTTTGAGGCTTCTGCCGCGGCCTTTTGTTCACGGTCGTGGAAGAAAATGGTGCTGCGGTACTGAGTACCAATATCTCCGCCTTGCATGTTCAGACTCGTTGGATTGTGGTTTTTCCAAAATACATCGAGCAAGTCTTCATAACTGACAAGGGCAGGGTCAAATTCCACTTGCACCACTTCGGCATGGCCTGTTTTACCTTTTTTCACTTCTTCATAAGTAGTGGCGGCATTATTGCCACCCATATACCCACAGGTGGCATTTAGTACGCCATTTACTTGTCTAAAAAAATACTCTACGCCCCAGAAACAGCCGGCACCAAAGGTTGCTAACGCCATAATTAAATCCAATAGAAGTCTAGATGGCTAAGGATTGTGATTAAACAGAGGATTAAAAGCAAGTATGGTTGTAAAATTTTATGCAATTGTTGTGGTGTGCGATGCTTAATTTCTCTCAAGAGAAATCAAAATTTTTACCCCAAAACTGCGTAGTTCAACAAGAATGTCAGAGATATAGGTGAAAAACTTGTGTTAGTATTGAAGCGCTTTTGAAGGTGAGTATTAAGTGCTTAGGTGTTGTAGGTTTATTTAGCGCTTAGCGCTTACTTTTAACACACCATTATAAGGAGAATTCTGTGTTACAAGCTCTGTTAGATTCAAAGGATTTTTTAGCGCTCACCTTAGCCCATCCTGAACAGTTCGATGGCGAATTTTCATTTAACTTAGGCGATCATACTCAAGTGGAAGTGTGGGATACCGGTGTTATTGTTTTCGAACCAATACAGAATGAAGGAAAAGATATTGTGCTTTCTTGCGGTGTTCACGGTAACGAGACCGCGCCCATTGAACTCTGCAATAGCTTAATTAAACAACTTTTACAGCAAAAGATCATCGCAAAGCAGCGCACTTTATTTCTCATTGGTAACCCATTAGCGATTAATAACGGCACGCGGATTATTGACGAAAACATGAATCGTCTGTTTAGTGGTGAGCATTCCAATCCACCAGGGTTAGTGAACCTTGAGCGAGTACGCGCGAAAAAACTCGAATCCTATGTCGATCGTTTTTATACTACGGTTGCCGATGGACGTCAGCGCATCCATTATGATCTGCACACGGCGATGCGCGCCTCGAAGCATGAAAAGTTCGCTATTTATCCCTATCGTCCAGGGCGCGCCTTTAGCGGCGAGCAAATTATGTTTTTAGCCGCAAGCGGCGTCGATACAGTACTTTTCCACCACGAACCGACCACGACCTTCAGCTATTTTTCCTCTGAACGCTACGGCGCCGATGCCTTTACCATTGAGCTTGGCAAAGTGTATCCCATGGGGCAAAACGACATGACGCGTTTTATCGCCACCCATGAAATGTTCATGCGCTTGATCACCGCTAAGCCGTTGGAGCTGGATGCATTTGATGCCGATAAGGTTAACTTGTACCAAGTGTGCCGCGTCATCAATAAACATTTCGATGATTTTGAATTTACCTTCGCAACGGATGTCGAAAACTTCAGATCTTTCCCGAAGGGCTTTGTTTTAGCGCGGGAAGGTGGGCAAGAAATTAAAGTGGAGCATGAGTTTGAGTCTGTCGTGTTCCCTAATGCCAAAGTGCCTATTGGTAATCGCACTGTGATTTGCCTGATCCCTGCGGTGAATGCGGACGTGCGTTAGGCTTGTAAAGCAATATATACATGCGTGGCAGGGATAACTTGTGGTTTGAGCTATACCAATGGTTGATAGGTAGTTTACGTTAACGTAATGTTCGTCGGGCATATTCGTATAAACAGACGCATCAAAACGCTTTGATGCGTAATGAGATAACAAGAGCACAATATGAGCAAAGCAACACTCAACACTGATACAGTGCACCGTGTCGGCTTCTTGGATAAGGCATCGCTACACATTCCTATCCTTCGAATTCTACAAGCCGACGGCACCACTTATGAAACCGCGGTTTTGCCTGTGATAGATGAAACCTTAGCCACTAAAATTTACGATACCTGTGTATTCACTCGGGTACTTGATGAACGTATGCTTGGCGCCCAGCGTCAAGGGCGCATCAGCTTCTACATGACCTGTACGGGTGAAGAAGCGGCGATTGTCGGCAGTGTGGCCGCACTCGATCAAGAAGATGTGATCCTCGCGCAATATCGTGAGCATGCAGCGCTGCGTTATCGCGGCTTTACTACTGAACAGTTTATGAATCAGATGTTCAGTAACGAGAAAGATCTTGGTAAAGGTCGACAAATGCCAATCCATTACGGCAGTGCGGCATTGCATTATCAAACGATTTCTTCACCGTTAGCCACGCAAATCCCGCAGGCGACGGGTGTGGGCTACAGCTTAAAAATGCAAGGTAAGCGCAAAGTCGCGGTTTGTTATTTTGGCGAAGGCGCTGCATCGGAAGGGGACTTCCATGCCGGTCTAAACATGGCCGCGGTACTGAAATGCCCAGTGATTTTCTTCTGTCGTAACAATGGCTACGCGATTTCTACGCCCACCGAAGAGCAGTTTGCCGGTAACGGTATTGCCAGCCGCGGTGTCGGTTATGGCATGCACACCATTCGTGTTGATGGTAATGACATGTTGGCCGTGTTAGCCGCAACCCAGCAAGCCCGTGCCTATGCGATTGAGCATAATGCGCCTGTGCTGATTGAAGCCATGACTTACCGTCTCGGCGCACACTCTTCTTCAGACGATCCCTCTGGTTATCGCTCGAAAGATGAAGAAGCCAAGTGGCAGCAACACGATCCGGTTAAACGCTTCAAATTATGGCTTATCAACAAAGGTTGGTTGGCTGAAGCGGATGATGTGAAACTGCATGAGAAATATCGTGAAGAAGTATTGGCTGCGGTAAAAGTGGCTGAAAAAATTCCTGTGCCTATGCTGGATGAAATTATTGAAGATGTGTACGACAAGCCGACGCCAGTGCTGAAAAAGCAACTCGCCGATCTTAAAGAACATATCAAGAAATATCCGCAAGCCTATCCAAAAAGTGCTGGGAGACTATAAGCCGTGGCTGAAATGAATATGTTACAGGCCGTCAATGAGGCCTTGTCGATTGCCATGCAAGCCGATGAACGCATGGTGGTTTTTGGTGAAGATGTGGGCCACTTTGGCGGGGTATTTCGCGCCACCTCTGGTCTTCAAGAAAAATTCGGTCGCGCTCGCTGCTTTAATACCCCGCTGACAGAGCAAGGTATTGCGGGTTTTGCCAATGGTTTAGCCTCAAATGGCATGACCGCCGTGGCTGAAATTCAATTCGCTGATTATATTTTTCCGGCGTTTGATCAAATCGTCAACGAGTCGGCTAAGTTCCGTTACCGTAGCGGTAATGAATTCGATGTCGGTGGATTAGTGTTCCGTACGCCCTATGGCGGCGGCATTGCGGGTGGCCATTATCACTCGCAATCACCTGAAGCCTATTTTACCCAGACGCCGGGATTAAAAGTGGTGGTGCCACGCAACCCTGAGCAAGCCAAAGGCCTGCTGTTGGCGTCAATCCGTGACAAAAACCCGGTGATCTTCTTTGAGCCTAAGCGTTTATATCGCGCATCGGTTGGCGAAGTGCCCGTGGGCGATTATGAAATTGAACTGGGTAAGGCTGAAGTGGTTCGCGAAGGTAAAGACATCACCTTAGTGGCGTGGGGCGCGCAAATGGAAATCCTTGAAAAAGCCGCCGATATGGCCGCTAAAGAAGGGATCTCCTGTGAAGTTATCGATTTACGCACCTTGTCACCCTGGGATATCGATACCGTTGCCGATTCTGTCAAAAAGACCGGACGTTTACTGGTTAACCATGAAGCGCCATTAACTGGTGGTTTTGCTGGTGAGATAGCAGCGACGATCCAACAAGAATGCTTCTTGTATCTAGAGTCGCCCATTAGCCGAGTGTGTGGTTTAGATACCCCGTATCCACTCGTCCATGAAAAAGAATATATGCCCGATGCGCTTAAGACCTTTGAAGCCATCAAAGCATCAGTGACCTTCTAGGAGTCCGGTATGATTAAAGATTTTATTTTGCCGGACATTGGTGAAGGCGTTGTTGAATGTGAACTCGTTGAATGGCTGGTGAAAGAAGGCGACACTGTCGTTGAAGATCAGCCGATTGCCGATGTCATGACAGACAAAGCCTTAGTGCAAATCCCTGCGCCTTTTGCGGGCGTGGTCACTAAGCTGTATTACGCGAAGGGCGATATTGCGAAAGTGCATGCGCCGCTCTATGCCGTAAAAATTGAAGATGCCGTTGAAATCGCGGGCGAAGAATCTGTTGCGGCTGCAGCTGCGACAATCGCAAAGGCTGCTGAGCCAGTGGCAGTAACAAACGCGACCACGTCATCCAGTTCATCTGTCAGCATTGAAGAATTCTTACTACCGGATATCGGCGAAGGCATTGTTGAATGTGAGCTAGTTGAATGGTTGGTGAGTGAAGGTGATTGGGTTGAGGAAGATCAACCGATTGCCGACGTGATGACAGATAAAGCGCTGGTGCAAATTCCTGCTATTAAAGCGGGTAAAATTGCCAAACTGCATTATCGCAAAGGTCAGCTTGCCAAAGTGCATACGCCTTTATTTGCCATTGAAGTTGAACAGACTGCTTCTGCACCTGCGGCGACAACAAATACAGATACTGTGGCCAATGCAGCACATGTAGCACAGGCTGTGAGTGCAGAACCTGCTCGCCAAGGTAAAGCCTTAGCCAGCCCTGCGGTTCGTCGCATGGCGCGTTCCTTAGATATCGATTTGAGCCAAGTACCTGGCACAGGAAAGCACGGCCGTGTGTATAAGGAAGATATCACTCGCTTCCAACAACAGGGTGCTAATAGTGTTATTTCTGCGGCCCCAAGTGCGACCCAAGCTCAAACATCTCTGGCTCAAGTTTCGATATCTGCTGCGACTCAACGCGCCGATACGGTTGAGCCTATTCGCGGTGTAAAAGCGGTGATGGCACGTATGATGGTGGAATCGGTATCAAGCATTCCGCACTTTACCTATTGCGAAGAGTTTGATTTAACAGACTTAGTCGCGCTGCGTGAAAGCATGAAGGCTAAGTATTCCACTGACGAAGTAAAGCTGACCATGATGCCTTTCTTTATGAAGTCGATGTCGCTGGCTATAAGTCAATTCCCTGTGATGAATAGCCAAGTGAATGCCGATTGTACTGAGCTGACCTATAAGGTGCGGCACAATATCGGCATGGCGGTAGATTCTAAAGTCGGTCTATTAGTGCCAAACATCAAAGATGTGCAGGACAAGAGTATTTTAGAAATTGCGGCAGAAATCACCCGTCTGACCCAAGCTGCCCGCAGTGGCCGCGTGGCGCCAGCGGATCTGAAGGATGGCACGATTTCTATCTCTAACATTGGCGCCTTAGGTGGCACAGTGGCGACGCCCATTATCAACAAACCTGAGGTGGCGATTGTGGCCTTAGGTAAGTTGCAAACCTTACCGCGCTTTAACGCGAAAGGGGAAGTCGAAGCCCGCCAAATCATGCAAGTGAGCTGGTCTGGCGACCATAGAGTGATCGATGGAGGTACGATTGCCCGCTTCTGTAATCTGTGGAAACAATATCTTGAGCAGCCGCAAGAGATGTTATTAGCAATGCGCTAAGCCGCTGGCACGAATAACTGACACTAAAAGGACGCTAAAAGCGTCCTTTTTTATTTGCTTTGCACAAATGGGTTAATCTTTTGATCCCGATTACGTATAATTCCCGAACGTAGTTATCCTGATGGATGTGTTATGAGTCAGTTAGCCCCCAGCCCATTTGCTCCAACAATAGAAACCATTGATTACCCGTTTCCGCCTAAGCCAGTGCCTTTGTCCGATGCGCAAAAAGCCGATTACAAGGCGCGTATCAAACAACTGCTCATTGAAAAAGATGCCGTTCTGGTTGCCCACTATTATACCGATCCTGAAATCCAAGCCCTTGCCGAAGAGACTGGCGGCTGCGTTTCAGACTCCTTAGAAATGGCGCGCTTTGGCCGCGATCACCCAGCAAAAACCTTAATCGTTGCTGGGGTCAAGTTTATGGGCGAAACCGCCAAGATTTTAAGCCCAGAAAAAACCATTTTAATGCCGACCTTAGAAGCCACTTGTTCATTGGACTTAGGTTGCCCAATCGATAAGTTCAGCGCTTTCTGCGACGCGCACCCAGATCATACTGTGGTAGTTTACGCCAATACCTCGGCTGCGGTTAAAGCGCGCGCCGATTGGGTGGTGACCTCAAGTATTGCCCTTGAAATCGTTGAGCACTTAGACAGCGAAGGTAAAAAGATCATTTGGGGACCCGATCGTCATTTAGGCAGCTATATTGCCAAACAGACAGGCGCCGAAATGTTGATGTGGCAGGGCGATTGTATCGTTCACGACGAGTTTAAAGCGAACGCGCTGCGTGATATGAAAAGTGTTTACCCCGATGCGGCTATCTTAGTGCATCCAGAGTCTCCCGCCAGTGTGGTGGCGATGGCCGATGCCGTTGGCTCGACCAGTCAGTTGATCAAAGCGGCGCAAACCATGCCAAATGAGCGTTTTATTGTGGCAACCGATCGCGGCATTTTCTATAAAATGCAGCAAGCCGCGCCAGGTAAAACCTTAATTGAAGCGCCAACAGGGGGGAATGGTGCCACCTGTAAGAGCTGTGCCCACTGTCCTTGGATGGCGATGAACGGTTTGCAGGCAATTGAAGCGTCACTCGCCGACAGCGATAAAACCACCCATGAGATTTTTGTGGATGAAGATTTAAGAGTGAAAGCGCTTATCCCACTGACGCGTATGCTGGATTTTGCCAAGACACTGAATATGAAAGTGAAGGGCAACGCTTAAGATTTCCCCTAGCGTGAAATAGGATCCTCGTCATTATGTATGACGGGGATTTTTTCTTTCAGTTATAAACTCTCAAATACAAGGCAATAAAAAGCCCCGCTAATGCGAGGCTTAATTGGGTAACGCGGTATCTAGAGACTAGACTGCTTTACGCTGACTTATTTGGCGTTCATCAGGGCAACCGCGTTATCTAACATACGGTTACTGAATCCCCACTCGTTATCATACCAAGACATCACTTTCACTAAACGACCGTTTACACGGGTTTGAGTGGCGTCAAAGTTTGAAGAAAACGCATTGTGGTTAAAGTCGATAGACACCAATGGCTCTTTATTTACCGCTAACACTTCGCTCAATGGCGCAACGCTGGCAGCACGTTCGATAATGGCATTCACTTCTTCAACTGTCGTATCACGGGCAGCGATGAAAGATAAATCCACGAGTGATACGTTAACTGTAGGTACACGAACCGCTAAACCGTCGAATTTACCTTGTAATTCAGGTACAACCAAACCGACAGCAGCAGCTGCGCCCGTTTTAGTTGGGATCATTGACAGTGCCGCAGCACGGGCACGACGTAAATCTGTGTGGTACACGTCAGATAAACGCTGATCGTTGGTATAAGCGTGAATGGTGGTCATCAAACCTGATTCGATACCAATCTCGTCATTTAACGGCTTAGCAAAAGGGGCTAGACAGTTAGTCGTACAAGAAGCATTTGAAATCACCGTCATGTCTGAGGTCAACACGTTGTTGTTCACACCGTAAACTACGGTGGCATCCACATTTTTACCTGGAGCAGAAATAATCACTTTCTTCGCGCCAGCGGTTAAATGTGGTTGAACGGTTTCTTTAGAAGTGAAGATACCGGTACATTCGAAAACCACGTCAACCTGTAGCTCTGCCCATGGCAGTTTTGCAGGATCACGTTCTTGGAAAGTGAGGATCTTATCGCCATTCACATAAATAGCTTCGGCATCATGGTCAACTTTCGCAGTGAAACGACCGTGAACAGAATCGTATTTTGTCAGGTGAGCGTTGATGGAAGCGTCGCCTAAATCATTAATAGCGACAATCTTGATTGGATAAGCTTTTTCGCTTTCGTACAAGGCGCGTAATACGTTTCTACCGATACGGCCATAGCCATTTATTGCTACACGGATAGTCATCTCATATCCCTCTGGTGATTATAAAATTCAACTGGTAGTAAAATTACCAAACTGACAGCTATCGTCAAGTTAAATCGGCATGTTACCGCAGATTTGGTTAACAATTTAGGTGATTTTTTTACATTGCTCGCGGAATCACCATTTTAACCCCCCAATTTGGGTAAAAAATTACAAGATGGCAAACATTTTGCCAATCCGATAGAGCGTTACTTTTCGGGTACTGGCTCTGTGGTTATTGTTTCTGCTGGCAAGATTTGGGGGGCTGGTTCTAGCCATTTTCGCACTGAGCTTGTTGAGTAGTTGCCATTTTTTAATGCATCTATGAGTGTTTGAGCATATTTATCCAGTTTTGCTGCCAGCGTTTTGTTGTTACTGAGCAAGGCGAGCATCTTATCCTCTGAATATTTTTGTTGTGTGAGGAGTAAATTAGCCTTAGTTAACATGTAAGTTTTATCAAACTGCTGTGTGTGACGAAAAGTGGATGCTAAGCCTAATAGCCAATTCACATCAAAGTCATCGTATTGAATTTCTGAGAGCACTTTAAGATACAGTTGTTGCGATTTAATGGCATCTCGATTGCTGTAATAGGTGGCAATTTGCGCGAGTAAAAAAGGGTCAGTCACTTCGCCAGCATTTTCATGCTCTAGCAGTCGGTTTAGTGCTTGGGTATCACCGAAACGCGTCCATTGGTAGTAGGACATAAAAGGATCTTGCCGTTCACGCGTTTGTTCTTGAAGTTGAGTTAAATTATCTGTGCTTAACCTAAAGGCTCTTGCTCTATCTGCAGTACGACTTGTGTGGATGATATGCTGCACACCTGCGGCAAGTTCGATACAACGACTGTAATCTTCAAGATAGGTAAGTTGTAGATATAGCTGTTTACCTGTAGGGTTAGTTGTGTCTTTTAAAGTATAACGATCTCTTATCAGTTGCGTTTTTTCAGCTAAACACCAACTGTCTTTATGCAAGTCGGCACAAATTTCAGGATTATTTTTACAAATTATTGCGATATTTCGGCCATTATCGCAACCGAAAAGACCTAAAATGCTCATCCCGAGCGTAAATGATGTAATTATTACTAGATTTTGACGCAAAACACCCTCCAAATGGCAGATTTTCTAATAAAATTACATATTTATAGAAAATATCTTACTGGCAACAAAGCGCGACTTTCATTACAATGGCGCCGACCAAAACAGGGTTTTACCTAAAACCCACATTAGATTATTGGTCTTTTCGTCATGTTACTCAAACCTTTCAGTACATTTTATTGAAAAGTGAGATAAAGGATCTGTAAATGAGCGCTGATAAACACCTACAAAGTTGGCAAGAACGTTTTGAAATGGCAGAGGCAATGCAGCCTTTGTTGGGCAAGTTGTATCGTAACCAAGGCGTTGAAGTCGTGGTCTATGGTAAGCCGTTACTCAATGCTTCTACGATTGAAATCATTAAAGCGCACCGTTTAGTTCGTCGTCATGTCGGTGAAAAATTACGTTTACGCGAGAGTTTCCCCTTCGTTCAAGCTTTGAGCAAACTCGCAGTTAAACAATGTAAAGTGGATATTGGTAAGCTCGCTGTCAATTACTGGCGCGACCATACTGATGTCAGCGAAATTGAAAGCTATATGGCAAAAGAATTGGCCGATGCTATCGACCATGCCGATGATGTCGCGCCGCGTGACGTCGTGCTTTATGGTTTTGGCCGTATCGGTCGCTTATTGGCACGCTTGC
The DNA here is from genome assembly GCF_016406325.1 of Shewanella putrefaciens. NCBI lineage: Bacteria > Pseudomonadati > Pseudomonadota > Gammaproteobacteria > Alteromonadales > Shewanellaceae > Shewanella > Shewanella putrefaciens. Next base: position 2,070,554 of record NZ_CP066370.1, read on the forward strand.
TGATTGAACGCACAGGTCGCAGCAATAAGTTAAGGTTACGCGCTATCGTTTTACGTGGCGGCAAGAAAGGCGATCTAGAAAAACGCGCGAGTTTATTACGTCGTGATTCAGTCCATGGTCCCTTTAATGGTTCTGTGGAAGTTGACGAAGAGAACAATGCGATTATCGCTAACGGCACTTATATCCAAGTCATTTATGCGAATTCACCTGATGAAGTGGATTACACTAAATACGACATTAATGATGCCCTAGTTGTTGATAACACTGGTATTTGGAAGGATGAAGCGGGTCTTGGTTTGCACCTTAAGAGCCCTGGTGCCAGCAAAGTATTGCTAACAGCCCCTGCAAAAGGTGCGATCAAGAATATCGTTTACGGTGTGAATGAAGGCGACATTACCCCAGAAGATATTATTGTTTCTGCGGCGAGTTGTACTACCAATGCTATTACGCCAGTACTGAAAGCTGTGAATGATAAATATGGTATCGAGAATGGTCACGTTGAGACAATTCATTCTTATACCAACGATCAAAACTTGATTGATAACTATCACACTGCAGATCGCCGTGGTCGCAGTGCACCTTTAAACATGGTGATCACTGAAACGGGTGCAGCCAAAGCCGTTGCCAAAGCTTTACCAGTGTTAGCAGGCAAGTTAACGGGTAACGCGATTCGCGTGCCAACGCCTAACGTGTCTATGGCGATTATCAGCATGAACCTAAATGCCGAAACCAATAAAGATGAACTAAACGAGTACTTGAAAGATACAGCGCTACAATCACCACTGCAAAATCAAATCGATTACACTGATTCAACTGAGATTGTATCGAGTGATTTAGTCGGTTCACGTTATGCTGGTGTGGTTGATTCCCAAGCGACTATCGCGGAAGGTAAACGCGCCATTCTATACGTATGGTATGACAACGAATTTGGCTATAGCTGCCAAGTGGTCGGTGTGATGCAGACCATGTTAGGTTTAACCACGCTGTCTCTACCAGCCTAACAGCTGTTAAACTGATCAATACGCTGCCCATCTGTTGTATACCACGACATTGATATGCAGAGATTAAGTGAAGCGCCCAGATTGGGCGCTTTTGCTTTTCTATTTCTGCTTGATTGATTTTTTAGATTTATCGCACATTAACGGGCTTTGTTTTACATAGAGCTCATCTAAAAATAATCCTGAAAATTAACACCTCCTATTATGGTTCTAATTTGTTTATGGGTGAATATTGGGCAAACGATGCGGCTTAGCGCAGTATTTCAAAATTGTTGATTGACTCTGAGGTCTAAATCGGTAGAATGCCAATCCGCAGTCAAAGGAAAGGTCTTTATATTCATTCCTTAGAGCTGGTACTTTTACAAGTAAAGGCGACATTAGCTCAGTTGATAAAGGTTAACAGACGATACCTTTATCAATGTTGAAGGCAAATATAGCAGCGATACAAAAGGCGATATTAGCTCAGTTGATAAAGGTTAAGAGACGATACCTTTATGAATGTTGAAGGCAAATATAACAGCGATACAAAAGGCGACATTAGCTCAGTTGGTAGAGCGATACCTTGCCAAGGTATAGGTCATCGGTTCGAACCCGATATGTCGCTCCAAATTCTAAAAGTCTAATTTTGCTTAAGCTGAGTTAGTCTTTAGCTAGAGTAATGGCGCGATGGCAGAATGGCTATGCTGCGGATTGCAAATCCGTCGATCTCGGTTCGACTCCGGGTCGCGCCTCCATAGATATAAAATATTAATGACACGATTCCCGTTGTTAATATGAAGAGTTTGCCCGAGTGGTGGAATCGGTAGACACAAGGGATTTAAAATCCCTCGCTGGTAACAGCGTGCCAGTTCAAGTCTGGCCTCGGGTACCATTATTCTTAGTGAATAGTAGATAAGCCTCGACATTAGTCGGGGCTTTTTTGCATCTGAGGATTTCAGCGTCTCAAATCACTTAACCTCTTATCAACAAGCAATATTCCATAATATATTGAAATTAAAAATATACTTTTATATAAATTTTATATGCACTAGCAAAAAATGTGTTTACGTGAAATAGTTTAATGATTGGTGGGGACGCGCTTGACACTTTAGGTCGTGTGAACAAGGAGAAGTGTATGGAGCATGCAAAGTTACCTTGGCTTAGCAAGCACGGGCGGCTATTTAAGATTGTCGTTTGCAGCCTGTTATTTTTAGGCATGTTCGTAAGCAATACTCTTAGAGCGACATCCCCCTTTGATAGCCGTATTAATGATAATTCCTTTCAGCAATATCCCTTCCTCTTAGAACAGACTCTTTTATTCGATCTAGCGGGTGTAAATCCCTTATTTAACACAAATTATCAGGCATTATCACAGGCTAAAACAGAACCGCTTCAACCTGATGATATGGTTCGCATGCAAGGGCAGGTGACGGCCTATTGGCAGCATATTTCAGCTTTATCGGGTTGTGATGCTGTAATGACAAACAATACAAACGCGGATCCGATGAGTGACATCCATTATCAGGCAGTGCTTAAAAAGATCAGCCAACTTATACAACTTGAATCCCAATTTTCTTGGGAAACCTTGATGTTAGAAAACAAACTCACCGTCGGTCAAACTCATCCTATAGTCAACACTATTGCCAAACGCCTTTGGTTATTAGGAGATATGCCAAAAGAAGTTGATGTTGAACAAGTCTATACCGATGAGTTGATGCTAGGTATTAAGCGTTTTCAACTTCGCCATGGTTTACAAACCGACGGGGTGATTGGTAAGCAAACCTTATATTGGTTAAATCAATCACCTAGACAACGGGCTGTATTACTCGCAAGAAATGAATTAAGACAAAGAATATTTAGTCGCAAATTAACACCCCGTTATCTGTTAATTAATGTGCCAGCTTTTGAGATGAAACTGGTTGAACAGGAACAAACGGTGTTGACCTCTAAGGTGATTGTGGGTAAGTCTTCACGGCAAACCCCAATACTGGATAGTCAAATATCCAGTATTGTGCTTAATCCCAGTTGGCGTGTGCCTAGCAGTATTTTACGACGGGATATTTTACCTCATATCCGTAAAGACGGTTATTACCTGCAAGACCGTGAATTTGATGTTTATGATTATAGTGGACAATTAATTTTTCATACGACGGAAGAATGGCAGGAGCTTGCCTCTTCCCGTTTCCCTTACCAATTAGTGCAGCGTCCAGGCCCTAAAAATGCGTTAGGTAAATATAAGTTTCATTTTGATAATAGTTTTAGCGTCTATTTACATGGTACTTCTGAACCAGCTCTATTTAAAAGGGAGAATAGGGCACTTTCATCGGGCTGTATTCGTATTGAGAAAGTCAATGAGTTAGCACAGTGGTTCAAACGTAATCTTGTTAAAGATAAGGGCTTATGGGATAGGCTTGCCCCAAATGTAACGGATCCACAATGGTTTGCACTGTCAGAGAAATTACCCGTACATCTGGTTTATTGGACGGCATGGCTTGATGATAAAGGGCAAGATCATTATCGCAATGATATTTATCATTTGGAGGCCGAGTTTACAAATGCTGTTACAAGCTCAATTTTTAACATTCCCTAACAGTTTGAACTTTTTAATCATTTGTAAATCTGAGCGTTGAAATCGAGTTTGATACTTGATCCCAGCGTTAATTCAGTATAGTTTGCCTCTCTAGTGTGCAAAAATCGAACAAATGGTGATCATGTGACTTTGATTTGTCCTGCCCGTCGGCAGTTGTTGTTAGGCTTAGGTGGTGTGGCATTGTATTCATTACTCCCGTCTAAAGCCGCTGCGAGTCGTTCGACCAAAGGGATCCGCGAGTTAAGCCTTTATAATAGGCATACGGGGGAGCGTAACGATGGTAGCTATTGGGTTGATGGACATTACCAAAGTGAAGTGTTAGCTGATTTTAGCCAGTTATTGCGGGACCATCGTCAGAATATTGCGGCTCCCATGGATAAACGCCTATTTGATTTACTCTATTCATTAAAAACGACACTGAATGTGGATGATGAAATCCACGTGATTTCAGGTTACCGATCACCAAAGACTAACGGTATGCTCGCAAATAACAGTGGTGGAGTGGCAAAGAAAAGTTACCACATGCAGGGCATGGCGATGGATATTGCTATTCCTAGTGTGAACTTGAAAACACTGAGAGATGCAGCACTTTCATTGAAATTAGGTGGTGTGGGTTACTATCCTAAGTCTGGTTTTGTGCACGTTGACTGTGGTCCGGTGAGGCGTTGGTAGCTTGGCTAATTTGTTGAATGATCTTGTCGTAAAATGCATGTTCTAAAGATTGTGATTCGCACAAATAATACCTTAGAAGTGGCATAAATTGTTGATCAAGCTTATTCATTTCTCGATGTTGTTGCCAATCACTTATTAGTTGACTTAAACGCTGTGAAAATTGGAATTGTCGTTGTCTTTGAGATTCAACTTCAGTAGATCCTCTTGTTTGCATTAATTGAATTAAGCTGTGATTTTTTTGTTGAGTACAGGCTAGTAACTCTAGCAGTTTTAATTCGAGAGTCGTTTGCTGATAAGGAACGGTTTCGATAAGAGACACGAGTTCACGGGCGAGTTGGCATGAAAGTCGATTTTCTTGTTGTAATAAATACAGCGCGTGACGCATGCTAAAGCACATCAGTTATCAAAATTTGCCCGAGCTTAGCAGGCTTGTTTAGGTGCAAATGTGATCTAGATCTCGTGTTTTTGGTTTGAGATCAAGACCTTTTCTCCCGTGTAACAGCTAAGATACAAGTTTCCCAATTCAGTAAATTATCTTTGTTATTCACAACCACGCTTTATTTCTTGTTTGAGAATGCTGTTCTTGTCGGCAGTGGCCTACTGTGTTAGTATGCGCGCGCTTTATATGCGCCATCATTGGTCGAAAATGATGGCAACTTTTACTCTAAAATTTAAGTGAGAAACACATGTCTTACACTATCCAAGCACAAACCCGCACTGAAATAGGGAAAGGTTCGAGCCGCCGCCTACGCCATGCTGGTAAAGTTCCTGCTGTTATTTATGGCCAAGGCAAAGAGCCTGTTTCTATTGTTTTTGAACACAAAGACATTATTAACATCCAAGCTAACGAAGACTTCTACACTTCTGTAGTAACTATCGTTTTAGACGGTAAAGAAGTGGGTGTTCGTGCACAAGCTATGCAACGCCACGTGTTCAAGCCAATCATCGAACATGTTGACTTCGTTTACGCTTAATTGTCGTAACTGAAGCAAAAAAGCGCCTCTGTGGCGCTTTTTTTGTGGCTGGTTTCTGCATTCGTGGTGAGTACTCTGTTCCTATCTGTAATCGAGAGCGATGTAGTTATGTCTTATACAGATTTAAAGCTGACCAGAATTACTTAATATTAAAGTTGTAATAGATGTCAAGGGATTGCCCGAGGGTACCTGATACGGTTTCAAGATATAATTGCGATAGCAGATAATATCTAACGGTCATTTCATAGCCAGGGTTAAAGACACCAACGCCATATTTCACCATGAGTTTCTCGCCAATATAACCGCTTATTGCTACTCGTCCTTCATCATTCGTATCGAGTTGGACGTTTGAAAAACCAAATTCTTCAATCAATCCTGTGGCAGTATTACCGATATTATTGATTGCTCCACCACCTACCTGTGAACTTAACCCTAAGGCAGCTCCCATCATTAAGGAGTTATTTTGTTCGTTATTGGTGCTGTTAAAACCACTGCCTTTAATAATGTATGACAGGATCTCTGCTTGCTCTTTTGCTGGATTGGAAAAGAGTGTTACTACCGGTCTGGCGGGCGTGCCTGTTACGCGGACTCCAGCGATTAAGTCTTCGCTTTTGATCTCTCGAATAGCCTCAATATTGAGATTTGGCACTGAGGTTGGGCCAACGAACTGTACTTCTCCTGTGCGGATATTCAGTGTTTGTCCCATAAATTTATAACTTCCTTGTCGCACTTTTATGTCACCAAATAAGAGCGGGGGGCGAAATGCTTGTTGTTGTAGTTTAAGTGTTCCCTGCAGCTTGCCTTTAAGTCCCATACCATCCACTCTAAGATCATTGCCTACGTTAATATTAAGATCTGCAACTATGGCATAAGGACTGGATTTAGGTTGAGCTGCGGCAATTGAATCATTAAAAACGACGTCCTCGGATAGTGCAACACCGCCTTCGGCAAGTTGAACGATTTTAATATTTCCGGAAGGAACATTGACGGTACCTTTGACCTCTAGTTGTTCACTACTGAAACTTAAGGTGAGATCAGGTGATATATCGAGAATGGCTAGGGGAGGCTGGATCACGGCAAGTTTATCGCCTTCTATAGCCAATTCTCCGCTAAATAGTCCTTGTGGCCAACGTAGATTACCAGATACTCGACCTAGGCCATTCCCCATCATCCAGCGGCCTTTCAGTTCGGCTTGCTGCCCGCCAAGATTCATCGACATATCGATTTTATTGATGAGAGTTGGGTTTGCGGTAAGGGCTAGGGCACCTTCAGTGAGTGACATATTTCCTGACACCTCAGGATCTTGAAGTGTGCCGGCAAAGTTTAATTTACTGGTCAGTTGGCCTTCGATAGTATTTAACTGAGGAAAAAACTCACCTAATGGCTGTAGATTGATCTCTTTAATCGTGGCATAACCAGACAGAGTGCGATCTGGCGTGACATTCACTGTTATTTCACTCTGCCAGCTTGCCACTCCTTCAGATTCAAAACTCAATGATGAAACAAGGCGTTTAGCATCTAGAGTGGTGTTTAAAGCCAATTGTTGGTAATTAATGGTGACTTCACGGTTTTTAGCTCGTTTCAACAGAATACTGCCAGGTGCAAAATTTAGCGTCAGATCGGCAGTGGGCTTGCGACCTTTTACCCAGGCGAAATTAGCAAATAATGCTGCATTACCATCCCAGTTCATATTGCCAGGCAATATGGGAGCGAGTAGTTTGCCAGGATTTCCGGAGTAACTGATTTGGGCATCGCCAGTTTGTCCAAGCACAGTTTGGTTATTTAAACATAACCGACTATTGGGATTAACGAGGCAGAAGGGAGTGATATTACCCTGACTTTTGTTTTGGTCCCAACCGATACTAACATCCTTATCCAATTGCCACAGTCCAAGCGGTGTTAAAAGATTGAGTCGATTAATCTGGGCTTGCAGGCGTGATTTCTTCTCGTCAAATTGACTGGCTAGACTGAGATCTAACCCTAAATCACCGCTGACATTTAGGGTTAACTTTTGAGTGTTAATATCCCCTTTACTGCCTAGGGTTATAGTGTCGAGCACTTGCTCGCCTAAGTGCAGCGCTTTAGATTTAAGCGAAACGGCAAATTCATGTTGCTCTAACGGTTTGTAATAAGCTTTAAGGGTGGATTCCTGTAATTTGATATTTTGATAGAGAAGATCGACCAATTGTGCAGTGACTTCTAATTGTGGATGTTTAGCATCACCAGCCACATGTATATTCGCCTGCAATTGACCACTGGCTTTAGGTAACCAAAGCCCCAAATCGGGTACTTGTAATTCACCCTGTAAATCCCAGTTGGCATTGGCTTCGCCCTTGAGCGCTAGGCTTGCACCGAGCGCGTTGGCATTGAGCCCTTTAGAACTGACATAAAGTGCATCATTTAGGCTAATATCACCTTTAATATCAAATGGGTAGCCCTGAAGTGTACCTTCGAGTGTCGTCTCTGTTAGTGCGACCTGCCAGCGGTTATTATCGAGTTTGCCTGTGGTGTGCAGTTTTCCGCTTATTAGGCTATTTGGCAAATGAATGGCGTCGGCGGACTCTGTCTGTGGAAGGGTTAACTCCTCAAGCTGTATGGCATCCAGTTGTACCGTAGCTTTCCAACTGATGGCTTTTTGATAATTAAGTTCACCCTCTAGCGCGACAGTACCTATATCACCACTGGCATTGAGCTTATCAATAGTCAGTTTTGAATCCTGATGCTGAAGCACTGTATCAATAGAAAGCACTTTATTAAACGGCGTGATGAGTTGTCCTTGTATCTTCGCATTCTGCTTATTAAGGCTACCTTGGGTATCTATGCTCAGGTTGCTGACAAAATACTCAGCGCTTTGTAATGGCCACTGTAGGCGTGCTTGTTCCAGTTTAGCCTTATAGGGCAGTGTTGGATCTTTGAGTTCAATTTGCCCATCGAGGATAAAGTCTGCATCGCCCTTTGCATGCGCATTAACACGCAGTTGGCCTAGGCTATCCCTGAGTTTTAAGGTGAGCTCCTGTCCGCTAAGCTCGGGTAACTCTGCGACTTGGTGGAGTGTGACATTAATATCAAGGGAAAGCGGGTAGTCATTCTCAAGATTAAGCGTTCCGGCCACTTCTGCTTGACCATAGGTATGCTCAAGCAGAAGGTGCGTTAAGGTCAGTTGATATTGCTGGAAACTTCCCTGTAGCGCAGCATGACGAAAGACGTCTTTACGATCACCGATTTCAAGGGTGGTGTTTTCTAAGTTCAGTTGTTCTACCATCACAAGGAAAGGCATAAACACTGGGGGTAATTGGGCTAGCGCCCACTCGACTGAATCTATTGATGCATTGGGTGAAGCGTTTGATGCTGCTGTATTTGTTGTAGTATTGGAACTGTCATCAAGTGGAATTAATATTGACAGCCCCTCGCTACTGAGCTGCTTTATTGTGAGTCCTTTAGTAAGCCAAGTGGCTTTAGTCTCAATACTATTGGCAGCAAAGTGCATTCCATCTAGTTGTACGTTCACTGCCATCAGCTGGGCGGTATCGAGAATAATCCCAAAGGGAAGTGTTAATTGTGACTCTGCATCATCAATACCTGCTATTTCGGAAGAGGCGTCGGCGGGATCAGATACAAGCTGCTCTGTGTCAATTTGCACCTCAACCTTAGCTGCGGTAAGTGCAGTTATACATAATTGTTTTTGCAGTAAACAAGTAGGTTGCCAAGCAAGGTGCAACGCTTCAAGTTGTACTTTAATGCCATCCATAGCCCAAACTGCGTGAGCTAAGTTGAGCTCTTTATTAATCGCGCCAGAAGTGTACGTGAGTTCAAGATCGGGAACGAATTGATTGGCTAGTCCAATGCTGAGCCTTGAGCCCATCTGAGTGCCAATTAATAGTGCGATAAGCACTAAAACGGTTAATGGCACATAGACAATAATGCGCGTAACGAGCTTAAATGCACGCCAAATACGTTGTAATCCCGAAACAGGAACAGATTGAGCGGATCCTGTTGAATCAATTGATGCCACATCAACTTGCTCGTTGGTTTTATCATTAACCTTAGAGTGGCTCATAGCTCAGTCCCCATGGTTAAGTGGATCCGCCATGACCTTTCAATGGTATCAGTTTCTTTCAAGCCTATTCCTAAATCTAATTTTATTGGGCCAATAGGAGATATCCAGTGAATACCACCACCGACAGAAACAACAGGTTCAAACTGATTATTATCAAAGGCGTTACCCGCATCGATAAAGGTGCCGAGCCGCCAAGTGGGTGTGAGGTAATATTGGTACTCTAAACTGCCGACCATTAAATAACGCCCACCAATAACTTCCCGATTCGTACTACCGTCAGTATCGATATAATCTAAATAAGGGCCGAGTTCTTGATACCCGTAGCCGCGTACGGTTTGATCGCCACCTGCAAAGTAACGAAGTGAGGGCGGAATAAAAGCCAGTTCATTTTCATTGGCAATGTTCGCCGCTAAATCGATACGTGCAACGACTCTGTGGTTATCAAAGAAGGTATCAATCCATTTAAATTTGGCTTGTAGTCGTGCTAAACGAGTCTCAGAACCTAAATAAGGATCGGCATAGTCGAGACTATAGATTTGCCTAAAACCCGATTTAGGATCGAGAGAGTTATCTCCTCGGGTTGTTTTAGAAAAGTTAATTCCAGCGAGATAGAAAGTGGGAAAATAATCAGTGTCTGATTGATTATATTCTTCACGAATAGCATCGAGTGAGTAGCTCATTAACCATTGATTATCAAGCCGTTGTTGACGAAGCAATCCAAGTAAATATTTCGTTGATTCAAGTTGGCCTGTATTGCGAAAATCTCGATTCTCTGGCTCATAAATTTGGGTAACACCATATTTGTCACGCAATAATCCTAAGCGGATTTTAAGTTGATCATCCAAGGGGTGTGTGAGCGGAATGGTGTAGGTGGTTAAAAACTTAGGACGATCGGGTGACCATTCCAAACTGGTTTCTTGGGAATGACCATACTTGTTAATCTGTGGAGTACGCCAAGTGACTCGAACCCTTGGGTCAAAAGTATTATCTGCACTCTGGCCTATATCTCCCCCCAGACCCAGTTCAATTGAATGGCTTGCCTTAGGCGTTAACTCAACCTTAACAGGGATATGGTTATCCTCAACTAAATCAATTTGTGGGATTACTTTTATATTGGCGAAGTAGCCCGTGTCCAGTAATTGGCGATTGAGGGAACTGACCCGACGAGTCGAATAGGAGGCATTTTCTTTAAAGGGAATGAGATTAGTTAAAATATCCGGTTCTAACGTATGCCCATCAAAACTCACTTGTCCAAAACGATAGCGCTGGCCTGAATTGAAATGTAGGCTGATTTGAGCGGTATTAATATCGCGATTGATCTTAATTTGTGATTGTGTGAACTCGCCATCAAAATATCCTCTGGCGAGGGCGAGGGCAACAAGTTGGGACTTTAATTCAGAGTAATGACCGTGATTTAAGGTATCGCCGGGTTTGATATTGACTTGAGATAACCATTGATCGAAAGCGCGATCATTAAGCATTTCACCTGAAAAATTGATATCTACCCACTGAATCTTAGTGGGTTCTCCCGCAGACACTGTCAGTTTTAGTTCCCATGGGCCTTTTTCGTTTTCAATCAGCTTTTCTTCAATTTTTCCATGGTAATACCCCATGGATTCTAAGGCTGTAGTGACATTGTCCTCGACATTAAATAAAAAGGCTCGGCGTTGGACATCTGAGTCAGGTAAAGAGCCTAAATGCGCCAGGATATTACGTTGCAGTGCTTCATCAACACCAGAGACAGATAATTTCAAAAAATTGTCGGCAGTCGCTACTGATGCTACTAGACTCAGGCCAACAAGCAAATAAAGACGAAAAGATAATGAGGTGATTTGCAAGAATCGCTGCACTTTATGCTCCATGTGATGTGCCTTTATTGTCGCCAGAATGAAAGCAACAGGCAAGGAGATGATTGAAATTAGTCATTGAAATGGTTACAAAGGACGCTACTGTTTAAGGGGATGTAAATAATGAAAATAAAATTAGCCACCTTTAGTTTAATTATCTCGAGTGTACTTTTTATGTCGCATAACACCAACGCTAATGATAAACCGTTCGCAATCGCTATCCATGGCGGAGCGGGCACGATTTCTAAGGCCAATCTCACTCCTGAACAACGTCAAGCATATAAGGATAAGTTAAAGGAAGCTGTCGATAAAGGTTCTAAAGTATTAGAACAAGGCGGAGATAGCCTGCTTGCCGTACAAACAGCAATCAATGTATTAGAAAATAGCCCTTTGTTTAATGCGGGAGTGGGTTCTGTTTATACCTTTGATGGTGGCCACGAACTAGATGCTTCTATTATGGATGGCAAAACCATGAATGCTGGCGCGGTTGCAGGGGTTCGTCATATTGCTAATCCCATCGATTTAGCGTTAGCCGTGATGAATAAGTCCGAGCACGTGATGTTATCGGGGGCGGGGGCAGAGGAGTTTGCTCTCACCCAAGGGTTTACCTTAGTGCAAAACAGCTATTTTGATACTGAGGAGCGTTATCAACAGTTGCTTGATGCTAAACAAAAGCTACAGGCCGCCGAAAAATCAGCGCAAATTGCAGGCATTGAGATGAAAGATCTCGATTATAAATTTGGTACCGTCGGTGCGGTAGCCCTAGATAAACAAGGCAATCTAGCGGCAGGCACATCGACGGGGGGCATGACAGCAAAACGGTTTGGTCGTATTGGTGACTCACCCGTAATAGGTGCGGGCACCTATGCTGAAAATGGAGTATGCGCGGTTTCAGCAACGGGCCATGGCGAATATTTTATTCGCTACTTAGTCGCAGGTGACATTTGCGCCAAAGTAAAATATCAACAAAAGTCGATTATTCAAGCGGCAGATGAAGTGATTAATCAACGTTTAATCACCGCAGGTGGAACTGGTGGTGTGATTGCTGTGGATCATCGAGGCAATATCGCAACGCCTTTTAATACGGAAGGAATGTACCGCGCGACTCGCAGTAATGGTGAGCCTGCACAAGTGATGATTTGGCAAGATCAATAACCTGATCATCCACGGGAAATGCACCTAGCCACACAGTGGTAAACGGTCAATCGAGATGAATCCATTACATCTAGTAAGATTTTGACTAGACTCTAAGCGTAAGGCTAATTAAGGGGAATACTATGGACTCAATAAAAATCCGCGATCATATGGACCGTCAACCCGTGTTACTCCGTGCTGATATGTCGCTTGCTACTGCTGTCGAAAAACTATTAGAAAATCATAAAATGGGCGCCGCAGTGGTCGATGATAATGGCAATCTGGTGGGTTTTTTATCTCAACAAGACTGCCTCGCCGTGATGCTTAAGAGCACTTACCATTGTGATATGACATCCGTTGTAAAGGATTGCATGCGTACTGAGGTTTTGTTTGTCGGGCCAGATGACAGCATCTTACAGCTTGCAGAGCAGATGTTGGGAGCTAAACCTAAAACTTACCCTGTAGTAGATCAGGGTAAAGTGATAGGCACTATCAATCGTACAAATGTGTTAAAGGCAATGAACGTCTATATGCAGCAATGTTACTTGGCACCGGCCTGATTTGTACTACATCGGTTTCAGTTTCAGCAAATTAGCAATACCAATGCACCACATTCCTTGCTAGGATCGCGGTTTTTGATGCTAGCAATGGAATTTGGTTTTGAACTCTGATAAACATCCGCTCTCGAACGCTTTCCTCAATCTTTGCTATCAGAGCGACGCGTCGCGGATCCGACGTCGCTTATTTAAACTGAATAAAGAAGCGGATTCCGATAAGAAGACGCACCAATTAGCACAGCTTACTGAGCAAGCTCAGACAGCCTTTGAAAAGGTTGTGCAACGCCGTAACGCCCGTCCAAAAATTACTTACCCAGAAAATCTTCCTGTATCGTTAATGCGCGATGAGATTGCCCGAGCCATAGCGGGTAATCAGGTGGTGATTATTGCGGGTGAGACGGGTTCAGGTAAAACGACTCAGTTACCTAAAATCTGTCTGGAATTAGGCTTAGGTTGCCGTGGCATGATAGGTCACACACAGCCGCGCCGTTTAGCTGCGCGCAGTGTCGCTAGCCGAGTTGCCGAAGAGTTACAGAGTCCACTGGGTGAAGTGGTGGGCTTTAAGGTGCGTTTTGCCGATGCTTTAAAAAGTGAGTCTTATATCAAATTAATGACCGACGGTATTTTACTGGCGGAGTTAACCTCGGATCGCTATTTAGATCAATACGATACTATCATCATTGATGAAGCCCACGAACGTAGCCTCAATATCGATTTTATCTTAGGTTATCTCAAGCAAATTCTGAAAAAGCGTCCAGATTTAAAAGTCATCATTACATCGGCGACCATTGACGTTGAGCGGTTCTCTAAACACTTTAACAATGCACCTATTATCGAGGTATCGGGTCGAACGTTTCCTGTCGAAACCCGTTATCGCCCGCTTGTTCAAGATACGGATGCCGATCTGGATCAGATCGAAGGCATTTTTGCGGCGGTCGATGAACTCGTCGCCGAAGGACTTGGCGATATACTGATTTTTATGAACGGCGAGCGGGAAATACGCGACACCGCGGAGCAATTAAGCCGTCGTAATTACCGTGATACAGAGATTTTGCCACTTTACGCTCGCCTATCCTATGGCGAACAATCCAAAGTGTTTCATAGCCACCGAGGCAGGCGGATTGTGCTCGCCACCAATGTGGCGGAAACTTCATTGACTGTACCCGGCATTCGTTATGTGATTGATCCTGGTACGGCGCGTATCAGCCGTTATAGCTATCGTACCAAGGTGCAGCGCCTGCCGATTGAACCTATTTCACAGGCGAGTGCTAATCAACGTCAAGGACGTTGTGGCCGAGTGGGGCCGGGGATTTGTATTCGTTTATACGATGAGGCAGATTTTAATAATCGTCCGGCGTTTACCGATCCTGAAATTTTGCGCACTAACTTAGCCTCGGTGATTTTGCAGATGCTCGCGATTGGTCTTGGTGATATTGGGGCGTTTCCCTTTATTGAGCCACCCGATCCACGTCATATCCGAGATGGTTTTTTATTGCTTGAGGAATTACAAGCCGTTAAGCATCAACATGGTAAATTAGTGTTAACACCACTCGGACGACAACTTGCACAGATCCCGGTCGATCCGCGCTTAGCAAGAATGGTGGTTGAAAGTCACCAACTGGGCTGCTTAAACGAAGTGTTAGTGATTGCGGCCGGTTTATCGATTCAAGATCCCCGCGAGCGGCCTATGGATAAGAAGCAAGCGAGCGATGAAGCCCATCGCCGTTTTGCCGATCCACATTCTGATTTTGTCAGTTGGATAAATTTGTGGCAGCACTTAAAAGATCAACAAAAAGAACTCTCTGCCAGCCAGTTCCGCAAAAAATGCCGTGATGAATACTTAGCCTACCTGCGAGTGCGTGAATGGCAGGATTTATATACTCAGCTTAAGCAAGCCGTGCACGATTTAAAGTGGCGTTTAAACGATACACCAGCCACTTACGATACCTTGCACCGTGCGCTCTTGTCGGGCTTATTGAGCCATGTGGGTTTTAAAGATAATAATAACGAGTACTTAGGTGCGCGTAATCGCAAGTTTTTTGTATTCCCTGGTTCACCACTGGCCAAAAAAGGCCCTAAATGGATTATGGCGGCTGAGCTTACCGAAACCTCGCGCCTATTTGCCCGTTGCTGCGCCCAAATTGAGCCAGAATGGCTTGAGCCCTTAGCCGCACATTTGATTAAGAAAAGCTATGTAGAGCCGCATTTTGAAGCAAAACCCGGCAGCGTTATCGCCCTTGAGAATCAAGTGCTCTATGGTTTGACCATAGTACACAGACGTAAGGTACAGTACGGCCCCATCGATCCTATTGAAGCGCGGGAGATTTTTATCCGCAGCGCTTTGGCAGAAGGGCAACTCCAAACCCAAGAAGCATTTTTTGTCGCAAATCAAAAACTGCTCGAAGATATCGAATCCTTAGAGCATAAATCCCGCCGTCGCGATATTTTAGTCGACGAGCAAGTCTTGATGGATTTTTATGAGCCGCGCATTCCACAGGGCATTTACAATGCTCAGCTATTTTTTGGCTGGTGGAAAAAGGCTAAACGCGAGCAGCCAGATTTACTCGATTTTAACAAAGCGCTGTTGATGCAACGCAGTGCGGATCATATCTCGGCATTGGATTTCCCTGATACTTGGCACAAAGGCAATTTACGCCTCAAACTCAGTTATCACTTTGAGCCCAGTGCCGCGGACGATGGGGTGTCAGTGCACATTCCCGTGGCGTTACTCAATCAAATCGATGAAATGGATTTTGACTGGTTGGTGGCGGGGCTCAGGGAAGAAAAATGTATTGCGTTGATTAAATCCTTACCTAAGAGTTTGCGGCGTAATTTTGTGCCGGCACCTGATTATGCCCGTGCTTGTGTGCAGGCTATGGTGCCCTTTAGTGCCAGTTTGCTTGAGGCGATGTGCAAGCAGTTATTGCGTATGAGTGGCACACGTGTGAATCCCGAAGATTTTGATTTAACGCAGATCCCACTGCATTTACAAATGAATTTTAAAATCGAAGACGATAAACATAAGCTCATTGCCGAGGGGCGAGTGCTCGATATCTTAAAAGCAGAGCTGCAAGGCGTAGTCGCTAAGGCCATTCGTCAAGTTGCAGATAAAGGCATAGAAAAAGAAGCGCTGACAGAGTGGTCATTTGGTGAGTTACCCAAACAGTATCAACAGCAGAAAGGTAACTATCAGGTACGGGCATTTCCAGCGCTCATCGATAATAAAGACAGTGTTGCAATCAAATTATTCGATGATGAATTAGAGGCCCAAGATGCACACCGTCAGGGCTTACGGCGTTTACTGCTGCTTAATATTCCATCGCCAGTGAAACATTTGCAGCAAGCCTTGCCCAATAAGGCCAAATTAGCCATGTATTTCAATCCATTTGGCCAAGTGCAAATCTTGATTGACGATATTATTGCCGCTGCAGTACAACAATTGTTGGATGAAAAGGCCCTCGATGTGCGTGATCAACTGCAATTTGAGCAGGCAAAAGACTGGGTTCGCCAAGAACTTAATCCTACTGCCGAGCAAATCGCCTTGAAGGTTGAGCAGATTTTGACCCTATATCAGGGCATTAAAAAGCGCCTTAAGGGCAAAATTAGCCTAGATATTGCTTTTGCTATGAGTGATATTCAAAGCCAATTAGACAAGTTAGTCTTTAAGGGATTTGTCGAAGCTTGTGGTTGGAGCCGTCTAGGCGATGTGGCGCGGTATTTAAAAGCCATTGAGATACGTATCGATAAATTACCCGTCGATCCGACTCGCGACCGTTTGCATATGCAAAGTATCAACAAAGTACAAGAGATCTTAGCGGCGCAGTTAGCTAAGGTGCCGCGATCTGTGCCAACGCCACAGACATTAATCGAGGCGAGATGGATGATTGAGGAATATCGAGTGTCCTGTTTTGCGCAGGTGTTAGGTACTGCCTATCCCATCTCTGAAAAACGGATTTTGAATCATATTCAACAGGGTTAACCGCAAATTCAAAGAATAAAGACATTAAACCGAGCCAAGTTTGCCACTTTGCTCGGTTTTTTATCTTAAATCCCATTAAGCATTAGTTGATATTGCACATTAATCTGCATATCTGTTTAATGTTGTCACAAAATTCAATGTAAATTATTTAAAATCAGATACTTACCAATTGACTTGTTTGGCTACTCCTTAATGGTTACGCCCATTGAATACCCAACACTTTGAGTGTGTTTTTCCTCTTTTTTAGTCATCTCGCCCCTCATCTTAATAGGTAAATGCACTTAACGGATTCGCTGGTAATTTGCTAAATGGATTAAAAAGCATGATCTAACTAAATCTATCGTCAAATTAATGATCTGGATCAAGCATCAAGGGCTTTACCGATTTGGAGGTATACATTTTGTTAACAGCATAAAGGTATGATCCTCCTGTAGAAAAAAGATGCAACAGATACATATAAATTCCTGCCATTGACGAGCTTTACCATTCGTTAGCGTGAAGGAATAACCCTCTTGGAGGACGCATGAGTGCTAACACCGCAGAAGAAAAATCCTTAGAACTGAAGATCTTTATCTTTTTAACCGTATTTCTCGCCCCGTTATTGACAGTGGTATTGGTCAGTGGCCTTGGCTTTGCGATTTGGTTTAGCCAGATTTTAACGGGCCCACCGGGTGCTGGCTAAATTAACAGCTAATAATAACAATAAGTTAAGAGTGAAATGTCGCATGAGTAAAGAACTTCATATCACCAGTTTAGTGGTGCAAGTATTACCACAGAAAATGGCTGACGTCAGACAACATATTCTGACAATAGAAAATGCCGAACTTTCCGTTAACAACGATGTGAAATTGATTGTTGTGCTTGAAGGTGACTCTCAACGTGCCTTGATGGACAGCATAGAAGCAATTAATGCCATTCCTGGCGTGTTATCCGCCACTATGGTTTACCACCAGAGTGAAGTGCTCAAAGAAGGTGAAGAATGAACATGAATAGACGTGACTTTATTAAAGCCAATGCCGTCATTGCAGCCGCAGGTGCCGCAGGCTTAGCCTTGCCCGCGGGTGCCAGCAACTTAATTACCAGCTCAGAACAAACAAAATTAGAGTGGAATAAAGCCCCGTGCCGTTTTTGCGGTACAGGTTGCTCCGTTATTGTGGCAACGCGCGATGGCAAAGTGGTAGCAACCCACGGTGATGCCAATAGTGAAGTGAACCGCGGCCTTAACTGTATTAAAGGCTATTTTCTTTCAAAAATTATGTATGGCAGTGACCGTTTAACCACGCCTATGCTGCGGATGACTGATGGTAAATACGATAAGCATGGTGAATTTACGCCCATTAGTTGGGATAGTGCTTTCGATATCATGGCGCAAAAATGGAAAGAAACCCTTAAAGCAAAAGGGCCAACGGCCGTTGGGATGTTTGGCTCTGGCCAATGGACGATTTGGGAAGGTTATGCTGCCGTTAAATTAATGAAGGCGGGTTTTGGTTCAAATAATATCGATCCTAATGCTCGTCACTGTATGGCGTCAGCCGTGGTCGGTTTTATGCGTACCTTTGGTATTGATGAACCTATGGGATGTTATGACGATATGGAAGCTGCCGATGCCTTTGTGCTATGGGGCTCAAATATGGCTGAAATGCATCCTATTCTGTGGAGCCGCGTCACCGATCGCCGCTTGAGTGCAAATCATGTCAAAGTTGCCGTGCTTTCAACCTTCGAACATCGCTCCTTCGATCTGGCCGATTTACCGATAGTTTTTACCCCACAAACTGACTTAGCCATTCTAAATTTTATCGCTAACTATATTATTCAAAACGATAAAGTGAATTGGGACTTTGTTAAAAAGCATGTTAATTTCCGTGAAGGTACAACGGATATTGGATATGGCTTACGTCCAACCCATCCACTTGAACAAAAAGCAAAAAATGTCAAAACAGCAGGTGATTCTACCCCCATTGATTTTGAGGCCTTCAAAGCCTTTGTTGCCGAATATACGGTTGAAAAAGTCAGTAAATTATCTGGTGTTTCAGAAGATAAATTAGTGGCGTTGGCAAAATTGTATGCTGATCCTAATACGAAAGTAACGTCGTTCTGGACCATGGGGTTTAACCAACATACTCGCGGTGTGTGGTGTAATAACCTTATCTATAACATTCATTTATTGACCGGAAAAATATCTACCCCAGGAAATAGTCCGTTTTCATTAACGGGGCAACCTTCAGCCTGTGGTACTGCCCGTGAAGTGGGTACTTTCTCCCATCGCCTACCTGCCGATATGGTGGTCACTAACCCTGAACACAGAAAACATGCTGAAGAAATTTGGAAAATCCCAAGCGGCATTATTCCACCCAAGCCGGGTTACCATGCAGTTGAACAAAACCGCCGTTTAAAAGATGGCGATTTGAACTGTTACTGGGTGCAAGTCAATAACAATATGCAGGCAGCCCCCAATATCAATGAGGAAGGTTTACCTGGGTATCGTAATCCTGCCAACTTTATTGTGGTCTCCGATGCTTACCCAACGGTTACTACCCAAGCTGCTGATTTGATTTTGCCAACTGCAATGTGGGTCGAAAAAGAGGGCGCCTATGGTAATGCCGAACGCCGTACTCAGTTCTGGCATCAAATGGTACAAGCACCCGGTGAATCCCATTCGGATCTATGGCAACTGATGGAATTTGCTAAGCGCTTTACCACCGATGAAGTGTGGTCGCAGGAAGTGTTGGCCGCAAATCCCTCTTTCAAAGGGAAAACCTTGTTTGAAGTGTTGTACCAAAATGGCAACGTCGACAAGTTCCCTCTAACAGATACCGATCCTAAGTTTTTGAACAACGAAGCAAAACATTTTGGTTTTTATGTCCAAAAGGGATTATTTGAAGAATACGCGACCTTTGGCCGCGGTCATGGTCACGACTTAGCCCCCTTCGAAGCTTACCATGAAGCCCATGGTTTACGTTGGCCTGTGGTCGATGGTAAAGAAACCAAATGGCGCTTCCGTGAGGGAAGTGACCCCTATGTGAAAGCGGGTAAAGGCTTTGAGTTTTATGGTCATCCCGATGGGCGTGCCGTAATTTTTGCACTGCCCTATGAGCCACCAGCAGAGTCGCCAGATGAAGAATACGACATTTGGTTATCGACAGGCCGTGTTCTCGAGCATTGGCATTCAGGGTCCATGACGCAGCGTGTGCCTGAGCTTTACCGCGCGTTCCCCGATGCAGTGTGTTTTATGCACCCAGATGATGCCAAAAAACGAGGTCTTCGCCGCGGCGATGAAGTGAAAGTCGTATCACGTAGAGGTGAAATTAAGACACGAGTCGAAACTCGAGGTCGTAACAAACCGCCAGTAGGCCTTGTGTTTGTACCTTGGTTTGATGCTAGCCAGCTCATTAATAAAGTCACCTTAGATGCGACAGATCCTCTGTCAAAACAAACTGACTTTAAAAAATGTGCGGTGAAGATCGTTAAGGTATAAGGAGTACAGAATGAAAACATTCAAATTAGTCAGAGTGTTAGGATTGCTTGCATTCGGTTCATTGTTCATGGTCAACGTGTCTGCAACCAGTATTCCTGAAGATAAAATTGATACGCTGCGTTTAGCACCTATCAATGTTGAACCTACACCACCTGCGATGCAAAAGGTGCGTAATACCGATGTGAAAGAAGTGCGTAATTATCCGATGCAGCCTCCGGTTATACCGCACAAAATAGATGGTTATCAGGTTGATATTAAAGCTAATAAGTGTATGGCATGCCATGCCAGAAGTCGTACTGGGGAGTCACAAGCTCCTATGGTTAGCGTGACGCACTATATGGATAGGGATAATAACTTTTTAGCCGAGCTTTCTCCGCGTCGCTATTTCTGTACTCAATGCCATGTGCCGCAGTTAGATGCTAAGTTACTGGTCGAAAATGACTTTGTAGATATGGAACATCTGATTAAAGCCAATATTGAGCAGAAAAAACACTAGGAGTTAGTATGTTAGATAAATTGAAAAAGATCTGGCAAGTACTCAATCGTCCGAGTGTCCATTACAGTCTAGGCTTTTTGTCTTTGGGTGGGTTTGTGGCGGGTGTGATCTTCTGGGGTGGTTTTAACACTGCGCTGGAAGCAACGAACCAAGAAGCGTTTTGTATCGGTTGCCATGAGATGGAAAATAACGTCTACCAAGAGTTGCAGTCGACTATCCATTTCACTAACCGAAGTGGTGTACGGGCAACTTGTCCTGATTGCCATGTGCCACATAATTGGACGGATAAAATCGCCCGTAAAATGCAGGCATCTAAAGAAGTATGGGGCAAAGTGTTTGGGACCATTAATACGCGTGAAAAGTTTGAGGATAAACGTCGCGAACTGGCAGAGCATGAATGGGAGCGTTTAAAGGCAAACGACTCTTTAGAGTGTCGAAACTGCCATAACTTCACCTATATGGACTTTACGAGACAATCACCAAGAGCGGCGCAGATGCACTCTACATCACTGGCCAGTGGTGAAAAAACCTGTATTGATTGCCATAAGGGAATCGCCCACCATCTCCCCGATATGAAGGGGGTTGAAGGGTTCTAATCTCGTTAACATCTTATCTCCAGCCAAAGGCTAAGTGCACTCCACACTTGGCCTTTTTTATGCCCTTATCTATCAAGGCTGTTTTATCCTGGATCTCAATACGATAACCTTAAGGTTAATTATGTAATCAATGGAGTTTTCGTTATGGATGATGTATCGCCAATTACGCAGCACATAGCGGATATTCGTTTGCTCAGCCCATCATTGGCTGAAGTTGCACGAGATCTAAGGCTGTTGATTTTCGCCGTGGCACAACAAGCCGCTATCCCAGTGACGGAGGAGATCAAGTACGGTGGGATCCTCTTTAGCACGACAAAGCCCTTTTGTGGTATTTTTGCTTATCAACAACATGTGTCATTGGAATTTAGTGCTGGTGCAAGTTTTCAGGATGCCTACAGCTTACTTGAAGGAAAGGGGAAGTTTCGTCGCCATATTAAGATCTTCTCAAACGGTGATATTTCGAATGAAACACTCCAAAAAAAACTTACCGACTATATTGGGCAAGCACTTAAGTTAACGCTATGAATCCTATAATGAATAATACGAAATGGCGTGAATGTATCACGCTATTAGCTTCCCATGGTGTGTATCTGCAATTACAGCTAGTAGGTGAAGCGGATTTTCCCCTCGATTATGAAGCCTCAAATCAAGTGTTATCGGATATTAAGACTGCAGATTGTCTGTTTGTGCAGCGGCGCATTAGCTACAAATCTATTTATGCGATTAGGATCGCCAAAACACTGTTTCCTACGGGGTTGCCTGATGCCAATGTATCTTCCCTTACTGAGCTGAAAATACAGCTAGCACAGCTAGGTCTGTTACCGCTGAGCGAAGACGATGAGTTTATTTTTATTCATGGGTATACGACTTAATGCTTTGTTGATCCCATCGAGTTTTCTCATATTGTCTTCCTGTTAACATTGCCGTTTATGTATAACAGTTTGCCCCGTGAGCATCCCATGCAACTTGAGATAAATGGTTTAACCCCCGCTGAATTTTTAGCCCAATACTGGCAGAAAAAACCGTTAGTCATCCGCCAAGGATTTAAACAGTTCCAAAACTTAGTCTCCCCAGAAGAATTGGCTGGCTTAGCGATGGATGAGCTAGTGGAATCGCGGCGTGTTTATCAGCAGGCTGGGCAGTGGCATGCCGAATTTGGTCCCTTTGACTCCTATGAAAAGTTAGGCGAGCGAGACTGGACTTTGATTGTGCAAGCATTGAATAACTGGGTGCCCGATGCTGAAGCGTTAATCCAATGTTTTGATTTTATTCCTCGTTGGCGCTTTGATGATGTGATGGTGAGCTACGCGACACCTGGTGGAGGTGTTGGTCCACATATTGATCTTTACGATGTGTTTATTTGCCAAGGTTCTGGTCGTCGCCGCTGGCGAGTGGGCGATCGCGGTCCACACCGTGAATTTGCAGCCCATCCTGCGCTGCTGCACACTGAAGCGTTTGAACCTATTATCGATACTGAATTACTGCCTGGCGATATCCTCTATATTCCTCCTGGATTTCCACATGATGGGATTACTCTTGAAGAATCACTTAGTTTCTCAGTGGGTTACCGTACAGCTTCGGCAAAAGATATGTTCAGCGCCTTAGCCGATCACTTATCCGAACATGATCTAGGTGCACAGCAGATAGCCGATCCTGAGCGCCAAGTTTCACATCGTAGTGGCTGCGTGGATAATAACGATTTAGCGCGTTTACGTAGCCAGCTTACGAGCATGTTAAACGATAAACTGGTGAGTGAATTCTCGGGCCGCTATCTAACCCAATCCAAATGTGCCTTGGACTTACCCGATGAGCCGTTGGATATCACCCAAGGTGAAGTGCTCGCTTGGCTCGATGAACAACCGCTTATTCGCCTTGGCGGTTTACGTTGTTTGTATTTTGATGTCAGTGTTGAGCAAGGAACAATATTTATTAATGGTGAACGATATCAATTGCCTGTGGAACTGGCAGGGATAATCCCACTGCTTTGTGATATGAGTCAACTAGATAAAACGGCTTTACTGCCTTGGTTAGATAATGCCGACTGTCTCGCACAGCTTACAGAGTGGGTGAATCTTGGTTATTGGTATTTTGAAGACTTGACAGTGGAAGCAGAATTTTAGGCTAGGGATGGTTCTGTAATACTAAACATACTTGAGTTTATATTTATCCCTAAGTAAAAACGCCAGCAATTTGCTGGCGTTTTGTTGGTGAAACTAAATTAGAAACTCATCTCAACGGCTAAATAATATTCACGTCCCACTACATTATAGTAAGAGCGTGGGTAATGTGGCCAAGATGATTGGGTTTCATCGATCTCAGGGCCAGCATCAAATAGGTTATTGATACCAGTTGAAATTTTAAAGGCATCATTGACTAAATAACTGGCAGACCAGTTGACCTCAATATGGCTATCAATAGTTACGCTGTAGTCAGTATTTAAGCCATTATCAACGAAATAGTCCATCCGCTCGCCATTCATACTGTCTGTGTATTTGAACAACAGGTTAGTTGCAAAATCATCATAGTTCCAGCCTATGTTCAAATTACCGCGGATTTTAGGTGCAGAACCTTCACCATCAATTAAATCTAATGATTCTGAGTCTGGGGTTAATTGTTCTTTCCACTTCAGCAAATAGGTTCCTTCTAAACGAGCAGTTAAATCACCGAGGTTCGCAGTCTCATAGCGATAACCTATAGAGAAATCAATACCTGAAGTTTCCTGTGATGACATGTTAATTGCTTGGGTATTAACCTGAATTAACTTGCCATCGGCATCGCGTACAATCTTATCTGCAAAGGCGTCAGCATGGTCCAGAATATATTGGGCGCTAGGATCATTCACCAGATTATCAATTTTAACGATCCAGTAATCTAAGGTCAGATTGAAGTCGTTGTAATCCCATACCATACCGAGGTTATAGTTTTTACCTGTTTCAGCTTCTAACTCTGAGTTAGCACCAATGGTAATAGGCAAGGATTCTATTTTATCGCACGCAGGACCAGGGCCGAAGGCTTCACAAGTAGGGGTGTCAATTACTGTGCTATAGGCTGAAGTGGGTTCACCAAATAAACGCTGCATATCCGGTGCACGGAAGGTTTCAGCATATAGACCACGTAGCAGTAGGTTATCGATAGGACGGTATTCTACCGCAAGTTGTGGGGTAAACTGACCGCCAACATCGGACTCATCATCGTAGTAGTCGTAACGACCTGCCAAGGTGACGGTGAGGTTTTCAATCACTGGTACTGCCACTTCAGCGTAGCTTGCATATTGTTCACGCTCTCCTTGGGCACTGCTACCACCTTTGCCCATTACGCCGCCATTGCTGGTAAAGCTATCAGATCTGTCGTAGAACCACTCTTTGCCATATTCAATACCAGCAGCATAAGCTACCGCACCTGCAGGTAATTCGAAGACCTCACCACTTATCCCCATGTTAAAACTAGAAAGGGTCGATTGACCTTTTTTACCGCCTTGATAATCAATTAGTGCTGCATTCTCTGCTGAAATAACATCCATTAAGGAGCGGCCAGTAGTACCTGAGGTTAGATAATTCCACATACTCTGGTAGGTTGGTGATCCTGCCGTTGTTGATTCAACTGTTTGGCGAGCAATTGACCAAGATGCATCATATTCAATACTTTCATTCAGATAGCCCTTGCCACCAACTAAGAACGAAAAGTTATTGGTTTCAAAATCGGAGGTACGCGGACCTAGTTCAGACATGCGACGGGTATAGTAGTATTCACCATCTGCTACTCCGGCAAAGTCCCCCCCAAAGGCAGTATTTTTATTAAACGTCTGTGAAAGACCATTTTTTTCATCAAGGATTGTCACATTATTACCTGTGACATCAAAAAGAAAATCCGTACCTACAGTCGCAGATTCAATTTCGGTGTAAGTTGATGCATGGGTATAGTCTATTCGAGAATAGATTTGGTGATCATCATTCAATTCCTTAGTGAGATTCACCATGGTTGAATAGCGCTTTTGCTCAGGAGAAAAATCTCGTTGTTGTGCACGGTCGAAGCCACAACGACCATTAGTCATCATCACATAGCCACGCTCATCACACTCTGCAGCACTCAATGTTTTCACTAACTTGCCATTAATATCAACAAGGTTAGCGCCATAGCTGCTGTAGGCTGCATAGGGATTGCCTGGAACTATATCTGTTCCCCATTCTGATCTGTCCGTGCCTTTTAAGGCTTGACGATCTTCATATTCAGCAAAGAAGGTGATATTGGCTTTATCACTACTTACACCTGTCATAAAGGAGAATTGGTTATTTTGTAAACCGCCATCAACGGTATCGGAGAAGCGATATTTAAAGGTGCTTTGCTCCACATCTTTTTTCAAAATAATATTAATAACACCGCCCATTGCATCTGAACCATAAATGGCTGATGCGCCAGTGGTTAGAATTTCAATACGTTCGATTGCCCCCAATGGAATATTCGCGGTGTCCACAAAGCTATCTGTACCGCCTGCACCAAAGGGATATTTAGGTACGCGTTTACCGTTAATTAAGGTCAACACACGGCCTGCACCCACACCACGAAGATTAACGGCAGATGCCGCAGGCGTAAAGCCATGAACTTCTTGCTGGGTCATAGAGCCACCAGAGTTTTGTGACAGATTGCCCAACACATCTTGAACTGAGTTAAAACCACCTTTTTCAATATCAGCAGCACTAACTACAACAACGGGTGAAGCATTTTCAAGATCTGTGCGTTTAATACGTGATCCAGTAACTTCAATACGTTCGACTTTCTCATTGATGGCTGGTGTATCAGCTGCAAATACAAACGGCGATACTGATGCCGTTACTAAGGTCAACAAACTAAAGCGCACCGAGCGAGCTACGACTGTTTGCGTTGTCATATTTTCATTCCCTTAACAATACAATGATGAATAGGAGGGGGGTCATCATTGCTTATAGTTATTGATCATAACCCTCCAATTTTGGGAAAATATCATTAAAGACATTAAGATCAATTGGTTGATTGTTGGCATAATGTTGCTAAAACATTTAATTTGTAATACCGGAAGTGCTAATAAAGAAAGGAGGAATACTAAGAGTTGTTATCTAGCCTGAGTCACACGAAAGTTGTATTATTTTTCAATGAAACAAATCGTTTACAATTACTGGTGGTTGGGATGTTTTTTTTTCAATATCATTTTCAAATAATGTGATCTTACTCAATATCAGTGAAAAATGGCTTTTAAGTAAACTCTATATAAGCATCTAGAAATCCAACATATTTATCAAGTGACTTAATCAGCATTTCCCCCAACAAATGGGGCGTAGGCAAGCTCTTACTTTCTTTATACGAGCTTGCCATGGCTAACTAAGTTTAATCTTGAAACATCAACATTTCCTAGGCTATCCAACCGAGCCACAACCACCATAGATAGTCCATTGGCATCAGTACGACTATCGTTATTATTGCTAAAGGTAAGGTGATTTTGAGTAATTTTGCTAATGGTTCCTGAGAGAGTTGCATGGCTAGAATTAAGGGAGCAACTTGATAAGGAAAAATCACCGTTGAGAAACCGATCACTTGGGTCATTAATACCGCAGGAATAGAGAAACCAGTTGCATCGGCAAAGTCCGCTGCCATAGGAGATAGTACAGTGGGTACGCCCGGAACCGTGGCAACTAAACCCGTTAGTGTAGAAATTAATGATAAGGACATAAAATTCAGGAACGATTCACCCTGTTGTAAGGGTAGCCATTCACTAAACACTTGTCCTAGTGCAGTTCCAAGCCCAGAGTGATTGACCAATGTGCCAAGTCCTAATGCCGCAGCAACAAAAATAACGGTAGCAAAATCGACAGCACTATTAAAACGCTTAGGTTCTAATACGCCCCATTTGGGCAATAACAGAATGATTGCCGTTGCAAGTCCAACCCAAGCAGGATTAATACCATGTAGTGTGTCTGTTACCCAAAACAGTAGGGTGATGCACAGTAACACCGCGACTTTCCTTTGCATGGCTAGATCATAAGTTTCATTTTCTTTCTCTTTACTACGCCACTTTTTATCAATATGTGCAGGAAAGAAATACACCACCAACGTAATTATTAAAATCGACTTGAGCAAACCTAAGATTGGAAAATGCAGCAAGAGATACTCAGTATAACCAAAATTGATGTTAAAGAGGCGTTCACTGGAACCTGCCAAGATCATATTCGGAATATTAGATGGTAACACTGCAAAACTTGGCATATTACAAGACAGTGCTAAGGTCGTTGCAATACCCATACGTCCATTACTGCCTCGCTCAAACCCAACTTGCTCGGCTAAAGCCATGCCAATTGGCACAAGCACAACCGCACGGCCGACGGATGATGGCATAACAAAACCAAGTAGTACTGCACTCAGGACAAGGCCTGCAATCAAGTAGAGATAACGGCTAGTGAGCATGGGTGAAAGTAGTGAGGCCATTCTGCGGCTTAACCCTGATTCTGAAATGGCACTGCCTATCACAAAACCAGAAATGATTAACCACACCGCAGTCGAACCAAACCCAGAAAAAAGCAGACTTGGTTCGATAAGGTTAAAAATGGTCGCGAGAGCAAAAAAGATCAGACCTGCCATAAAAGGGGGAAAGAAGCCTGTGCTCCAAAACATCAGTGTCACTAATACTACGCCAGCACTATAGGAAAATATCGTCGGATACTCACTTAGAGGAAAAACGGCCAACAAGATGGCGATGAATAATGCACTAGTAAAGGCTATTTTTTTTACGCTATTGACACTTTTCATACTCAAAGACCTGACGGGTTGCCTACTTAGAAGAGGGATCTTAAGATAGCGTACTTACCTTGACGTTTTAAGATGGCTATATGTCAGACATTGTTCCTAAAGCGACATTATTAGCACCCAGTAATGCCGCATTTATCATCGATCCCCATAGACCTGTACTCACCCATGCTCGTAATTTGGATGCCGAAGCGGGTATTGAACCCCATGCACACCCAAGAGGACAGTTACTTTGGGCTGTAAAAGGAATTTTACGGGTTCGTAGTGAAAGTGCAGTATGGGTGGTTCCATCAACCCATGCGGTCTGGATCCCTTGCAATTTGTCCCATCAAGTCAGTAGTGAAACCTATGCTCATACTCGCAATCTTTACATTGACCCAAGCTATAGTGTCAGAGAACATAATAAGCAAGTGGTCATGGTGACCATGACGCCACTGATGCGGGAAATTATCCTCAGATTGTGTGAAGCGGAATCAATGGAGGCAGGGCGCTTACTTAGGCTTGGTTTAGCGGCTATCGACGAGCTAGCTACACTCGATAGTGTTGATGCTCATTTACCCGCAGGAAAAGATCCAAGGCTTAGTCGTCTTATCCAAACAATTATTCGTCAACCTAAAGTTAATTACTCACTGACAGAACTGGCCGAAATAGGGGGGGCAAGTGTGCGAACCGTTGAGCGACTCTTTAAAGCAGAAACGGGCCTCACTTATCGGCAATGGCGACAAAGATTTCGCTTATTAAATTCTCTTGAGCGATTAACCCAAGGAGAAAGCACGACGAGGGTAGCGCATAGTCTAGGTTATCTGAGCGTTAGCAGTTTCAGTGCGGCTTTTAAAATGCAATTTGGTTGTACGCCACAGGATTACTCAAAACATAAGCGTTAAGCGGTTTTACTTGTTCTATTATGTTAGTTTTTTCAGTTATTTAAAGGATACCTATGTTCGTTGTCTTGCTTACTTATAAAAAGCCTATTGCGGAAGTAGAGTTACATTTAGCCGCCCATATTGCCTATCTTGATGAGCATTTTGCCGCAGGGACTTTCGTCGCCTCGGGCCGCAAGGTGCCACGTACTGGCGGTGTTATCTTAGCGAAGGCTGAATCTCGAACGGTGTTGGAGGCTATTTTGCACCAAGACCCATTTAGCATTGCTGATGTTGCCGAGTTTGAGGTGATCGAGTTTGTACCAACGAAGACAGCGCCTGGATTAGAGTCATTAATTGAAGTGATTTGATCTTTGATGACGTGTAAATGCTTAAGCCGTAAGGAACTGTCGGATTTTTGTCTCAAAAGAGTTATTTTCGCCATACTTTGTTAGCGTTTGCGACTGCCAGTCACAGTGGCAAAAGCTAGCACCGGATACGGTATTTTTAGAGGATCAGCGATATGGGCATCTGTTACCACAGGAAGACTCTACGGCTTGCTTTAGCCTTATACTTCAAGGATTCAGCGAACTGAATAGCAAACGGCTGACATAAGTTAGTTTGAAATGCACTAAGAATGGGAGAGCATTCGGAAAACGGCTTAAGTTAATCGCATACTTAACCTAGCAGAAACCCGAGTGCTAAGGTTCATGTAATGATTATCCCAAACTGATCACCATGAGTAGTATCTAACGCGATATCCAATAATGCTATTTAGAGTTCGATGCTAAGGTCACCGCGACATTGTGAGATCGAGCCAAAGCCGATTATTTCGCACTGGCTTGGTGAATTTCTCCGATATTGTGCGACCTAGTTTGCTATTATGCCGTTTTCCCTCTTGAAACCTTACGCAGGTTTCCACTGCGCGAGTCCCACTTTTTATGTCTATTCAAATGCTGTTATCGACGGCTCTGGCGAAACGCCATGATTTTTTACAACAAGCTGAACAGGATCAAACCGATTGTTTTCGGGTGTTCCATGGCACTGTCGAAGGCATAAGTGGCTTAAATGTCGATCGTTACGGCGATACTTGGCTAGTGCAGAGTTTTCATCAGACCTTAACCGACGAAGAGTTGACCGATGTCGGCACTGTTTTGTTGCAACAGGCCGATTTGCCGATTGTGTATAATGACCGTTCATTAGGCCATTCCCGCGTATTGAACAACTTATCACCCGCAATGGCAGAGATTGCGAGTGCTGAGCGGGTGATGCAGGAAAATGGCATTAAGTTCAGCACTAAACTGCGCCACGAAGGGCAAGATCCACTGTTATTCCTCGATATGCGTATTGGCCGTGAATATGTGCGGGCACACAGCCAAGATAAAACCGTGCTGAATTTGTTTTCTTACACCTGCGGTATTGGTACGGCGGCAGCCATTGGCGGCGCGACTCGGGTGATGAATGTCGACTTTTCTTCCTTTGCCTTAGCCACGGGAAAAGCGAATGCGGCGTTAAATCAGGTATCGAATGTGTGCGAGTTTGTGCAGAGCGATGCGTTTCCGGCACTGCGCCAATTAGCAGGCTTGAGTGTCGGTGGGCGCCGAAATCAAAAATTACCTAGCTATCCCCAATTGGTGCAAACTCAGTTTGATCTAGTGTTCCTCGATCCCCCGCGTTATGCCAAGAGTGCCTTTGGGATAGTGGATCTCGTCAATGACTATCAAGGCCTGTTTAAGCCTGCATTACTGGCAACTAAATCAGGAGGGACTATTGTCTGTTGCAATAATGTGGCTAAGGTAGAGCGCCAAGCATGGTTCGACAGTTTAGTGCGCTGTGTTGAAAAACAAGGCCGTACAGTTACTGCGCACACTTGGCTCGATCCCCATGAAGATTTCCCCTCGTTCGATAATAATCATCCGCTTAAAATAGTGGCATTGACGTTAAGCTAACAATATAGCGATACAAGCGAATAGGGCACCAAAGTCAGTGCCCTTTTTATTCGTCTTTTATATTGCAATTAGGTGGGCTGTAAATGGAAGGCAATAGCGACGCGGTTCCAGCCATTAATGGCAATAATTAAGCTGGTGAGATCCACTATTTCTTTCTCTGAATACTGTTCGGCAAGCTGAGCATATTGACTATCAGCAATAGGGGCCGACGCAACTTGGGTGAGTATTTCAGTCCACACTAAAGCCGCACGTTCCCGTTTATCAAATATTCCATCGATTTCATGCCAAGCGGCAAGCAGATCTAAACGCAGTTGATCTTCACCATCTCTTCTGGCTTCCTGTGCGTGCATGCGCTGGCAAAAAGCGCAGCCATTTAATTGTGATGCCCTCAGTTTCACTAAATGCACCAATAATGGCGGAAACTGCGAGTCAGCGGCGGCTTTATCTAAACTATTTAATGCTTGGGATAGTGCGGGTTGTAGCTGATAAATTTGTTGGCGTGGTATACGTTCTGACATAAAAACCTCCTATAAACTGAGGCTTCAATATAAGTAGTTAGCATTGCGTTAGATTGGATATTTGCGACATTTTGCGTTTTTTGTATTGCCCTGGTGTTTGCTGTGTCACCCTGACAAAGTGTTGATGTAGATGAGCTTGATCGTAAAACCCACAATCAAATGCTACCTGCGCTAGATTAAGTTCGGGTGATTGACTAAGTTGATCGCGGGCGATTTTGACTCTGTTTAACTGCTGTAGTTGTGCCGGAGAGAGTCCCGTTTCTTGTTTAAATCTGCGTTCAAATTGGCGGCGGCTTAGGGCAAGTTGTCCATAAAAATTCTCTAAACGGGTTTGAGGTTGGATAAGCCTTGGTAAACTCATTTGCACAATCCCTGCGGTAGACCATGTTCCCCTATCAAGTTGTGGCTTGATTAACTGTAATAACCACTGTTCGAGTTGGGCGATACGTTGCATTGGCTGATTGGTGTCTGCGAGTTGTGATAATAACTGATTTAATCCTGGTAGGTGCAATTGAGTGGCTTCGATTACAGTATGTGAACTTGTTTGCTGAATCTCTTGCACTGCAATTCCGAGTAAATGAAAAGCACCGCCGGGATGAAAACGGACGATCATTTGTTCTATTCCGGGGACAAATGCGTGGGAATGTAAACTCTGATCACAGTGAAAAACTACTTTAGGTTCATCGGAGTTTGTATCAAGGCTTGGTGCTGGGAAATAGAACTGTAGGCTGGTACCGCCGTCAGGATAGAAAGTTTGTTCGATACTCTGCGGTAAATTTGTTGCCACCAGTAGATGAAAGTAACGGTGTACCCATGGGCGAAGTGACGCTAAGGGCTGAAAATGCCTAAAACCTAAGTGCGCTAGCGAGCTCTCGAAACGCGTAAAACGATGTATTTCTAATAAATCGGTCCTGTACTGCAAGGCAACCACCATTAGGTAAGGTTATTTAGATTAATCTAACCAATAGATGATTGCACTAACAGTTGACTGGAATGCTGGTCATCGGTGTTAAGAACAATTTGCTAAGAGCCCCGATGAGTAAGGGCTGTTAGCGAATGACTTATTTCCATTGAGTTACACGGGTCAATATCTGCCAGTAATATCACCTCAGCTAAGACTGCATACTCATTTTGGCTGACAGCCTGTGTTTATAAAGTAAGCTGACAACTGCTTAACATTATGATTCTGACATTGAATTTTTTGGCACCACAAGGACATTGCTGCGCATACGGCTGAGGATAGCTTCTGCCGTATTCCCTAAAACATAACCTAATAATCCTTGTCGTTGTCGAGCGCCTATCACGAGATAACGGCTTTTTAGACGGCAGGAAAGTTCAAATAAGCATAACTCAGGATCGCCCGCAATCAGATGGATATTTTCCGGTGCTAACCCTAATGCCTTGAGTTTATCTGCATGTTTTTGATGGGCAGACTCTGTCACTTCGTGGATATTGATCACATCCATATCACGTAGTATGGGTGGCACACGAATAACATGGGCTAAGTGCAGCTCAGCCCCTGTAGCATTGGCAAGCATTTTGGCCTGTTCGACTACCAAGTCATTCAGTGATTGTTTTTGCGGATTTGAGGCATCGAGATCAACTGCCATCAAAATTGTGTTCGCTTTATTCAAGGGATTATCACAGAGCAGCATAAGGGGCACTTGAGTGTGACGGATTAAATGCCAGTCAATCGGTAGATAGTGCTCTTTGTTGTCGATACCTTTGATAATCATATCAAAACCATGTCTTGCTGAGTGGTGGCAGGCGTGCTCATAGAGGGATTTACTCCACACTAAATGCAGTGGTATTTCACTCGCATCAATATGTTTTAACTGCTCACGAACTTCTTCTTCTCGACGTTTCATCAATGCTTGCTGGGCCACAGCTGCTAAGCGGGGATTATAATATTCAGCTCCAGAGAAATATTCATAACAGTAGGCAAAAACTTCTGCTTGTTTGTTGAGAACATTAGCCAGTTTCATTCCTTCTGAAATGGTATCAGTATGTGCATTTCCCTGTTGTGCAACGATAAACACTTTACTCATGTATGTTCACTCCTATTTTCTATTGCTATTTTCTATTGCTAATAGTTCTTAGCGACTTAGGTAGCTATTTCTCCTTAATTGAGTATAGCTAGGGTATTCAATATCCGAATAATGCTTAGCCTATTGAGCTAGATAGAAATTAACTATAACTGAGGCATACATTCAGGGGAATGCAACCTAATGATGATGTGATACTTTTGTTTTATGCTCGACGGTGTTGGGTCTTATAGTGTGACGCCTTTTTATCCGTTAGGTTGTTTATGCTTGGATCAGGTAAAATACTGCTATTTTTGTATCACAGTAATAGGGCATAAGAGTGAAAATTAGCCAGCGTTTACAACACATTAATCATATGGTGCAAGGGCATTATGATCATATTTGGGATTGTTGTTGTGATCATGGTTTACTTGGCATGATGTTACTTAAAAGAAATACGGCCAACCAGGTACATTTTGTCGACTGTGTAGCCCCTTTAATGTTGCAGTTAACCCAAGATTTACAACGTTTTTTCCCTAAGCAAGCCTTTAGTACTGGGCACAGTGTTGCTCAAAACACACTGGGTATTAGTCAGTGGCAAGTGCATTGTCTAAATGCTGCTGATTTACCCATTGAGCAAACAGACATCACAAACACACATTTGATTATTATTGCGGGAGTGGATGGTAAGTTATTAATTGAACTCGTTCAAGCACTCATCTCTCGTCATGGTTCAAGACAGATAGAGTTTATTTTGTGTCCCGTGCATCATAATTATTATGTTAGGCACTCCCTAGCCAAGTTGGGTTTCTTTATTCAGGCTGAGACCCTACTAGAAGAGAATCGACGCTTTTATGAAGTGCTTCATGTGACCCTCGAACGTCCTTGTCATGGTCATCCAGTTACATTGACGGGTTCATTAATGTGGGAGGATTTAGATAAAAAGGATCTTGATTTAGCTAAGCGTTATTTATCCCAAGTGATAGCCCATTACCAGCGAATGCCAAGTGATTTGCAAGTTCCTTATATTATTCACGCCTATCAGTCTCAGCTTGCACAAATTTCTAACGCTTTTTAAGTTTAAATATCAGCCTGCTTGCATCTCTATTCATTGTTATTAATGGCTTTTAGAGTAGAAACTGCTAAGTTTAGTCTTGTGGATTAAATATTGATTAATGGCATTGTGAATATCAACCCATGGGTAGATTGATTTGTATCTACTTGATATCTATTAATTGGATTGCGATTCGTAGCAGTTATTGAAGATTGAATTGAAGATCTAGAACGTCGAGATACTAGCTAATATTGATCAATAGGAGTGATATCGAACTAATGTATAATTTTTCACGGCTCCAATTTATTGTAGTTGCAGTTGCAAGCTATGCTCTCCTTGCTTTAGGTTGGATATACTTTTCAGATCAATTATTACTTTTTATTACGGATCAACAGACTGTTTTCCGTTTTTCCCTTGCCAAAGGCGTGTTTTTTGTACTGACATCCGCATTGGTTTTTTTGTTTGTCTTGAATGCCGTGCCAGATCGCCATATTGCGCCCTCACATCGCGCCATTGAAATCACTTTCTCTCGTTCTGTCTTTCTCGGTCAAAGTCCTTGGTTCCGTTATGGAATTGCCGTACTTTTCCCATTGTTAACGCTATGGTTTGCCCATTATTTAACCCTTGAATTACAAGCACGGTTGCTATTATTGCTTTTTACATTACCTATATCCCTAAGTGCGATTATGGGAGGATTTGCCCCAGGTTTATTAGCTACATTAATTTCGACTCTGTGTGTGTACTTTTTGGTTTCGAATGTGGAAAAGTCACCGCTTGATATGATGCTCAGTTGGCTACCGTTTGTTAGTTTAAGTGTGAACGGCATTCTTATTAGTGGTTTAAGTGGTTATCTAAGAGCCTCATTACGAAAATCCGACTTAAATCATCAGCTCCTTGAATCCATGGTTTCACAAACAACAGATGCCATTTTTGTGAAGGATTTACAAGGGCGCTATGTGGTTGCCAATCAAGGTGCCGCAGCGTTTGTGGGTAAATCAATGCAGGAAATGATTGGTCAAAATGATGATGCATTATTTGAACCCATATCAGCGGCATTAATCCATCAAAAAGATGAGGCTGTACTGAAAGAAAAGAAAGTCACCACACATAAGGAACACTTACAGCTAAAGAGCGGTTTAGCTGTATTTCAAGTCACAAAAGGCCCTGTTGTTGATTCTAAAGGTGAAGTTCGTGGTCTCTTTGGGATTGCAAGGGATATTACCGTACAGGAGCAAAGTGCTGAATTGATCCGTAAGAGTGAGGCAGGGCTAAGGCAAGCCCAGCAATTGTCAGGTATTGGTAGCTGGGAGTGGGATCTTGTGACCAATACCCATACTTGGTCTGAGCAGGTTTTTGAAATCTATGGATTATCACCAAAAAAAGCACTGGACATTGAACAGGTACAGTCACTGTTTACCCCTGAAAGTTGGCAAAAGCTTAATCATGCCGTAACCCAATGTTTAGACACTGGCGAACCCTATGAATGTGAAGCTGAGTTTTATCGTGCTTATACATCACCCTGTTGGATTAAGGCTCGGGGACAAGCAACGCGAGATGAACAAGGACGCATCATTAAGTTACAAGGTACAGTGCAGGATATTACCCAAGCTCGCCTGCTTCAACAGCAAATAGCAGCGCAAACTGCACAGTTACAACGAGTCATTCAAGGTTCGGATCAAGGTTACTGGGATTGGAATGTAACGACGGGCGAAGTTCAAATCAGTCCGCGATTTGAAGCCATTTTAGGGTATCAAACCGGTGAGATGCAGCTTAAAGCGACAAACTGGGCGCAATTTGTTTGTCGCGAAGATCAACGTGAAGTGAAAAAAGTGGTGTTACAACATTTACGGCACCTCACTCCGAGTATTGAACTTGAAGTGAGATGTAAAAAGAAATCCGGTGAACTTTGTTGGGTACTTTGCAAAGGCGGCATAGTAGAGGTTGATAATAAAGGTCGCGCTTTGATGATTTCAGGAACCCAAGCGGATATTACCCAACTTAAAAATCACGAAGCTGAATTAGATAAGGTTGCAAATTATGATGCCTTAACGGGATTACCTAACCGAAGATTATTACTTGATCGATTTAAACAAGCGATATCGAGAGTAAACCGTGATGGCAGGCTATGCGCAGTCTGTTTTCTCGATCTGGATGGCTTTAAAGCCGTTAATGATCATTATGGTCATGATGTTGGCGATCAACTTTTGGTCGCAATAGTGGACAACCTTTCTAAGATCATGCGTGAGCAAGATACATTAGCGCGAGTTGGTGGTGATGAATTTGTGGCACTATTTGATATTTGTTCAGAGGCGGAATGTACCCAAGTGCTTGAGAGAATGTTATGTGCAATAGATCAAACTGTCTTGATTGGAGATAAAAATCTGCGCCTAAGTGCCAGTATTGGGGTGAGTTTATATCCAGAAGATAATGTTGATCCTGATATTCTGTTACGCCATGCCGACCATGCTATGTATATGGCGAAAGCGGCTGGGAAGAACTGCTTTCAAATGTTTGACCCTGACGTTGATCGTAAGTTGCTTGCTCAACGAAAATGGTTAGAAGAGCTCAAATCAGCCTTTGCGAAGCGTGAGTTTGTGCTTTTTTATCAACCCAAAGTGAATCTTGCCACAGGAGAAGTGATCGGAGCCGAAGCCTTGATCCGTTGGTTACACCCACAACGTGGTCTATTATCACCCAGTGTATTTTTGCCTGATATTGAAGGGAGTGAACTTGAAATCCCGCTGGGTGAATGGGTGATCAACACCGCTATAGCACAAATCCAGCGTTGGTATCGTAGTGGAAAAAATATCAATATCAGTGTGAATGTGAGCGCCAGACAGTTACTGGCGGATCACTTTTATGATTTCCTAAAACAAACATTAGCTAATTTTGCTGATGTGAATACATCCTCCCTTGAGCTAGAGATTCTAGAAAGTGCTGCAATTAAAGATATGACGCTAGCGATTGGCATTTTGAAAGAATGTGCCAGTCTTGGCGTGCATTTTTCCCTTGATGATTTTGGTACAGGTTATTCTTCTTTAACTTACCTACGTCAATTACCCGTCTCAGCCCTTAAAATCGATCAAAGTTTTGTGCGTGATATGTTAGTTGACCAAGATGATTTAAGGATAGTCGAAGGTGTAATTCGCCTTGCAAGTGTGTTTAATTTAGCCGTTATCGCTGAAGGGGTTGAAACCATTGAGCACGGCAGAGTACTTGCGACACTGGGATGCCAGATGTGTCAAGGCTATGGAATTGCAGTTCCGATGACGGCAAGCGATTTTATGGACTGGTATGATAATTGGCCTACACAATATCAACAGATTAAAAATGAATTTAAACATATGAATGAGCAACAGTGCTAAGACTAACCCAAGTAATAGGGTGTTTTGCTTAGGACTTACAGGTGTAACCGAGAATTTTTTGATCCGCTTTTCGTTATTTTTGGTTTAAGCTGCTGCTCTTTTTCGCTGACAGGGCCATACATGCGTCTCCTTAAATCCACC
Organism: Shewanella putrefaciens; assembly: GCF_016406325.1. Classification (NCBI taxonomy): domain Bacteria; kingdom Pseudomonadati; phylum Pseudomonadota; class Gammaproteobacteria; order Alteromonadales; family Shewanellaceae; genus Shewanella; species Shewanella putrefaciens. The sequence goes on from NZ_CP066370.1 coordinate 2,108,590, forward strand.
CAAGATCCTGCGGTAAATTTACTCACTGCGAGAGTTTTTCACCGCCGAGCAGCACGAGCCATAGTGCTATCTGGTGATGATATTCTCCTGCTCTATACTCAAAAATACCATGACTATAGCCTTCCTGGAGGTGGCATTGATGAGGGAGAGAGTGTCGAAGCTGGACTTATCCGTGAATTGCGCGAAGAAACGGGCGCTATTGCGATTAAAGTATTAGCTCCCTTCAGCTGCTATGAAGAGTTTCGTCCATGGTATCGTGAAAATGCAAATGTTGTGCATATGGAATCCTATTGCTATCAATGTGAAATTGATATCGACTTAGGCGTACGAGGATTAGGGACTCCTACCTTAGAAGCCCATGAGATCAAAAATGGTATGCGACCTGAGTGGATTAATATCCATCAGGCTATTGCTCATAATGAAGATGTGCGGCGTCATTCACCTCATAAAGGACAATCGATAGAGCGCGAAACGTATTTACTAAAACGGATAGTGGAAGAGCTTTTAAACTAAATAAATCAATATGATTTGTAAAAACGTATTGGTTAACTTTTTGCTTAGAGGGTAGGTGACAGTGCAAATTATTTTACTTACCCATGAGCGTGAATTAGTACGGGTAAATAATACTGGACGGCTTGCTATAACGGCCTTTCCCGAAAGTGTTATCTGCATACCTTGGTCAAGAACTGCACCAGATCCAGCCTTAGTCGCTGCGTTAGCCTCTCAAGAGGCTAAGCTTTTATTTCCAGCGGCATCAGAGAAAAATCTCAAGCAAGATATGCTAATTAAGCCAGCATTAGCACGACCCAAACAAATTGTGATCCTCGATGGTACGTGGCAGGAGGCTCGAAAGATGCTACGCCAAAGTTCGTATCTGAAATCGGCAGCAAGAATTGCATTACCGTATAAGGAAAGTGGTTCCACTTTTGTATTAAGGCGCAATCAGCTAGAGGGCGGGCTTTGCACTGCGGAGTGTATTATTGCCCTTTGGCAACAAGTGGGCTATGAAAATCAAGCCACACAATTAATGTCGCTATTTACCGCGCTCAATAACCTTAATTGAGCACTTGGCAGGATGCTTTGATTCCAATTTATCAGCTTGAATATCCGTATTTAAATAACCGTTAAGTAAATGCAAAAAAAATGGCTCATAGCACCTCCCAATACAAACAGATGCCAAATTGCATGGTTGAATGGAATGCGTTTCCCCACATAGAAAATGACGCCTAGGGTGTAAAATAGTCCGCCTAAAATCAATAAGTTAAACCCAAGTGTTGACATGGCTGTGGTTAAGTCACCTATGATAGTCACGCATAGCCACCCCATTGTCAGATATAGCGCTAAACTGAGTTTTTTAAACTTATGAATAAATAATGTTTTGAACAAAATCCCGCCAATTGCTAGCGACCAAATCGCCGTTAAAATCACTATCGATTGTGTTCCCTGTAGGCTTATCAGCATCAAAGGTGTGTAAGTTCCTGCAATCAGGCAGTAAATTGCACAGTGATCAGCGATCTTAAGTTTATGTTTCCAGCCTGAATGGCTAACACTGTGGTACAAGGTTGAACATAGAAAAAGCACTATGATACTTGCACCGTAAACGAAAACGCCCGTAAGTTGAATTATCGTAAGATGGTCTTGGCTTTTTAGCAGCATTAGCACCAATGCCACTATCCCTGCGATCACACCTAGGCCATGGGATACACTGTTAGCTATCTCTTCATTAGTACTATATGGCATAAATTTAGTATTGGTTTTTGTTGAGTTTTGTTGCTCGATAATACTTTGGCTTGGCATGGTGGATACGCACTTTCAAACGATGGTAATAGAGTTTACCAGTTAGCAAAATAAATCACCATATTTAAGCGTACACTTGTAAGCTAAATATGCAGCTTGCTTTTATTGCTTCTCTTCTAGCCCAATTGTTATCCCGTTTTCCTGTCTTATTGTCTCAACTGGCAAGTATCTTATCGAGTATTGGGGTAAGTGCTACGCTTGGAGCTTGTGTATTTATGTTGAACTTTGCTCTATTTGTCTCCTCTAATCTGCGTCAAGCACTCACAAATAAATATAATTATTGGATAATTCACTTTCAATATTCACCGACAAAGTGCAATCGTTCCACGTTAAGTACTATCGAAATCAATTGTATACACAAAACCTAAGGATGGATTTTGCCTTTTCAACGTCAACCCCATGCTCTGTCTTTATTTGTATCACCTGATCTCCGTGCTACGGGTGAGGAGGATGCAGATGGTGCTTTGCTTGCGCCGACAATATTGTTGCCAGAAGATAAGACTTCTATTGTGTTTCAACATAAACATGATCTTGGTGATCTAGATGATGCTTTAGCGCCTGCTTTTACCGCTAATAAGGATTCGTTAGTTTGCGATCGCGGTGTAAGCCAGCCGTATAATAAAGGGGTAAGTCTGTTATTTTTTGTGCTTCTAGTGCATGCAGGTTTATTTTTACTGATCTATATTTTGTGGCGCCCGCAGTTAAATCCCTTTGGATTGAAGGAAATAGAAAGCCGTGGCCCTAAAGTGGCAGCGATCAAGGCTTACTTTATTTATGCTCCCGCGGTAGAGAAAGCCGAAACCTCAGAGTCCGAAACTGAGATAAAGGCCGAGGATAAGATTGAATCAGCAAATTTTGTTGCGTCTATAGCTATTCCCGCCCCGCAAACTCCAGTTGAGCCTCAACCAAACAAAACTCAATCAATAGTCCCAAGTGAAGAACAACCCGCTGAAGCGATAGCAAAAAAACCAACGCATACGTTGGATACCACAGAATTAAAGCCGCAACTTGGTGCTAAGAGTTCGCCTGCAAAAGAAGGTGAAAGCACAATAGCGACAAGCTCAAGCATGAGTTTATTCACCCAGCATTATTTTGAGCGTCAGCGAGAGCAAGCGCTCGATGACCTCGTGATTGAACAGGCCGATAAATTCACTCGGAAATCGAATATGAGTGAAATGAGCCCAGAGATGGAAGTGTTATTTGTTCCTAACGCCGATGATTTCGCTGGCAGAACGAGTCACGATTTACCCTTAGATCCAAATCGTATTGTGCGTAAAGGGGATACTTGTTATCGCGTGGTACAAGTCGGCACTCAAGTTAATCCATACGCCGAAAATTTAGGCTTCCCATTTGACTGCAGTGGCAAAAAAATCAATCAAGCTATTGATGATGCCATTCAATCTCGATTAAATAAAATGATGCTCAAACCCCATAAATAGTGACTTTATTTTATGATCTATTTTCACGCCAATTATAACTTTGTTAGCTTCATTTTATTTACTCATTTAAAAACAATGTGTTATGAATCTATATTTTGGATTGATAGTTAAGGGTTTTAATTGTTTTTTTCCTTGTTTGTTGCTGCCACTTCTGTCTATACTGCGCACTCATCTTGTCGGAGTGCCTCTTGGCTGAGACCGTTTATTCGGGATCCGTTGAACCTGATCAGGTTAAAACCTGCGAAGGAAACAAGCGTAATAACACACATTAAATCGCGAAAATAGACGGCTTTAACACCTGTTTACTCAGCAGTGCTTTAAGTCTTAATGTTTAGATTTAATTGTTATTGAGCAGGGTAACTCAATTTTTGAAGCCAGTGTTGGCCACAAAAATTGATTGCCATGCCAGCTATCAACAACGCAATTCTCCAGACAAGCAACTCCATTTTTTAACGTGAGATTGCTTATGTCCAGTTCAAATCAAAACCTAGCTATAGCTGCCAATGCGATAGACATCACAGCGCCAGAATCGACAATCCCTAATAAATCGAAAGTGCCTAATAAATCGGCTGAGTCTAGTCAATCAACAGTGCCTAAGGCACCGAGTCGCCGAGAAATCCGCGCGCAGGCCCAAGCCTTTATCGATACGTTAGCGCCGCTGCAACATACTAATTCACAAAAGGTTTATCTTGAAGGTTCCAGTGCCGATATTCGCGTTGGTATGCGACAAATTCTGCAGACTGACACCCTTGTCGGCGGTACAGATGATGCGCCTATCATGGAAAAAAATCCGCCAATCCGCGTGTACGATTGCGCCGGACCTTATTCCGATCCTGAGGCCGATATCAATGTGCGTCTAGGCCTTGTTAAATTAAGACAAAACTGGATTCTAGCCCGCAAGGATACAGAGCAATTACCCTGTGCCACCTCAGACTTTACCCAACAAAGACTCGCCGATGATGGTTTAGATCATCTGCGTTTTGAGGCGGGTTCGAGTGCCATTGTCCGCCCTCGCAGAGCGCTGCAGGGTAAACGAGTCAGTCAATTACACTATGCCCGTCAAGGGATTATCACGCCCGAAATGGAATATGTGGCGATCCGCGAGAATATGGCACTCGCCGAAGTACAGGATGAAATCCTCAATCGTAAAGCCAAGGGCGAAGCCTTTGGTGCCTTAGTTGGTGAACCGATTACCGCCGAATTTGTCCGCGCCGAAGTTGCCCGTGGCCGCGCGATTATTCCGCTGAATATTAACCATCCCGAAGCAGAACCTATGATTATCGGGCGTAATTTTCTGGTGAAAGTGAACGCCAATATCGGTAACTCGGCAGTGACGTCTTCCATCGAGGAAGAAGTAGAAAAGCTCGTCTGGTCAACCCGTTGGGGCGCAGATACGGTAATGGATTTATCCACGGGTCGTTATATCCACGAAACCCGCGAGTGGATCATCCGCAACTCGCCAGTGCCCATCGGCACAGTGCCGATTTATCAAGCGCTGGAGAAAGTGAACGGCGTAGCAGAGGATTTAACCTGGGAAGTGTTTCGCGATACCTTGATTGAACAAGCGGAGCAAGGTGTTGATTACTTTACTATTCATGCTGGTGTACTGCTTCGTTACGTGCCGATGACGGCTAAACGTGTCACTGGGATTGTCTCCCGCGGCGGTTCGATTATGGCCAAATGGTGCCTGAGTCACCACAAAGAAAATTTCCTATATAGCCATTTTCGTGAGATCTGTGAGCTTTGCGTCGCTTACGATGTATCCCTGTCTTTAGGTGATGGTATGCGTCCCGGATCGATTGCCGACGCTAATGATGCAGCCCAGTTTGCAGAGCTTGAAACCTTAGGGGAACTAGTCAAAATCGCCTGGGAATACGACGTACAAACCATTATCGAAGGGCCGGGACATATCCCGATGCAGCTCATTAAAGAGAACATGGACAAGCAGTTAGCTCACTGCGGCGAAGCGCCGTTTTACACCCTTGGCCCACAAATCACCGACATTGCACCTGGGTATGATCATTTTACCTCCGGCATAGGCGCGGCCATGATCGCTTGGTACGGCTGCGCTATGTTGTGTTATGTCACGCCAAAAGAACACTTAGGATTACCGAATAAACAAGATGTTAAGCAAGGTTTGATTGCTTATAAGATTGCCGCCCACGCGGCCGATGTGGCGAAAGGTCATCCGAGTGCGCAAATTCGTGATAATGCGCTGGCAAAGGCGCGGTTCGAATTCCGCTGGGAAGATCAATATAACTTAGGACTCGATCCTGAAACCGCACGTGCTTATCACGATGAATCTTTACCGCAGGAATCCGCTAAAGTCGCGCATTTTTGCTCTATGTGCGGCCCTAAATTTTGTTCGATGAAAATCACCCAAGATGTGCGCGCCTATGCCGCAGGTTTAGAGGCACAAGCGAAGCCAGAGTCAGAGCAAGTTGAAGCGACTGCCCAAGCCATGCAAGTCACAATCAAGACGCCGCAGGAGTTGGAAGCGGCAATGGCGCTAAAATCGGCACAATTTGCCGCCTCGGGCGCCGAGATTTATCAGGTGATAGACAAGCATGTAAAAGACAAGCTTGTCGCCGAAGCTGAGGAAGCCTAATTATGTTGGGTATTCATGGGGGGAAATTGCCCATGAATACCGAGCGTCCCGCGTTTGTTTGGACCATTGCCGGTTCAGACAGCGGCGGCGGTGCCGGTATTCAGGCGGACTTAGCCACGATTCAAGATTTTGGTTGTCATGCTTGCAGCGTGATCACCACTGTGACGGCGCAAAGCTCAGTGGCGGTCACTTTAGTCGAGCCCGTATCAGCGGCGATGTTAATGGCTCAGTTGACCACTTTACTGTCAGACTTGCCACCCAAAGCAATTAAAATCGGCTTACTGGCAGATCAAACTCAAGTGGCATTGCTGGCAGATTGGATCGCGAGTTTTAAAATCCACTATCCATCTGTGCCTGTGATTGTCGATCCTGTGATGGTCGCCAGCTGTGGCGATGCATTAGCAGTAGATAACTGTCAGGATATAAAAAGTACGGCCAAATCAGCCTTAGATTTTAATCCTTTCAAAGGCTTAATCGAACTTATCACGCCCAATGTGCCTGAACTTGGGCGGTTAACTCACAGTGATGTTTCAACGAAAGCACAATTCGCTGCTGCAGCACAGGCTTTATCCCAGAGTTTAGATTGCAGTGTGCTCGCTAAAGGTGGCGATGTGAGCTTTGGTTGCACTGATATTCTTGATGATACTCAAACTCACGATAGCACTTATGCTCAAACTCAGGCTAACGTTCATGTTAGCACTCTCGATAGCAACGGCTGGGATCATGGGCTTGCCGAGGATTATCTGGTTTGCCATCAAGTACGCGCGAGCTCTGAGCTACATCAAAATGGGTGCTTCTGGTTAGCAAGCCAGCGGGTTAATACCCGTCATAACCATGGTAGCGGCTGCACTTTGTCATCGGCTATTGCCGCCGTGTTAGCGCAAGGTTTTGTATTGCAAGATGCGGTGGTGGTTGCCAAAGCCTACGTGAGTCAAGGCTTAAGCGCGGCGATTGGTTTAGGGCAAGGTCCAGGGCCGTTGGCCCGTACGGGGTGGCCCAATGACTTGTCCCGCTATGCCAAGATAAATCTGTGTGATGGCAATTTTATTAGTCATCACCTCAATCAACATCTTGATGTTAGAAGTGATTTAGTTGCAACAGTTTTATCTGCAACAGATCAGGCAAATACAACTTCGACGCCAGCTCAATACATCTCATCCCACGGTTTTAAAGTGCTCGATGCCGATCTTGGTGTTTATCCCGTGGTGAGCGACTTAATCATGCTGGAAAGTTTGTTAGCTGCAGGCGTTAAAACCGTGCAGTTACGGATAAAAACCGACATCAGCGAGTTATCTAGTGCAGCGCCAGCCGAATCTGATTTAGGCAAATGTGAGTCAGGTAAGTCTGAGTTGGTTGGCTCTGAATTAGAAGTACAAATTCAAACGGCCATTGCCTTAGGTAAGCATTTTAATGCGCAGCTTTTTATCAATGATCACTGGCAGTTAGCGATAAAATACCATGCCTTTGGGATACATTTAGGCCAAGAAGATCTCGCCGTTACCGACTTAGCGGCCATTCAGTCGGCAGGGCTCGCATTAGGTATATCCAGCCACAGTTATTTCGAGTTGCTATTGGCGCATCAATACTCGCCATCCTATATCGCCCTTGGGCATATATTCCCAACCACGACTAAGCAAATGCCTTCTGCGCCTCAAGGATTAGCAAAACTTAAACATTATGTGGCGTTACTTCAAGACCATTATCCCTTAGTCGCTATTGGCGGTATTGATTTAGATAATCTGGCAAAGGTGAAAGCCACTGGGGTGGGCAATATTGCTGTGGTGCGGGCAATAACCGAGGCTCAGGATCCGTTAGCAGCGTTCGCAGAGCTGAGCCAAGCTTGGGAGCAATGTAGCTTGTCTGAAGAATTGGCTGTAAAGCATGAGTTGGTTGCTAAGCATGAGTAAAAACCAACCGCTTGCTCACGCAGAGGTTCTTTGCAACGGTACACAAAGCGCTCATACACTCAGTGATGCCGATTTCATCCGTTATTCTCGGCAAGTCTTATTGCCAGAAGTCGGTGAGGCAGGGCAATTGCAACTGGCCGACGCTAGCGTTGTTATTGTTGGGCTTGGCGGCTTAGGGCAATTGGCGGCGCAATATCTGGCCTGTGCTGGCATTGGCAACTTGACCTTAATCGACATGGATAAGGTTGAAGTATCGAATCTACCAAGACAATTGCTATTCAACGATGCCGACATTGGACTCAATAAGGCGCGAGTTGCCAAGCAAAAGCTCAAAGGCTTAGCGCCGCAGTGCACTGTTACTGCCCATGAAACAGCATTTAGTGCTGAGACATCAGCTCATCACTTCGCTGAGGTTTTACAATTAAAACAACAGGGGAAAAGAGTGCTAGTGCTTGACTGCACAGATAATTTTGCGACTCGCCAATCCATTAATCGCTGCTGTGTCGAAGCAGCTTTGCCTTTAGTCAGTGCGTCAATTGCAGCATTTAGCGGTCAATTGTTCGCGGTCGATCAAATGCAGCTCCCCTCTGGTGGTTGCTATCACTGTATTTTCCCCGCACAGACGAGAGTGTCGCAGAGTTGCAGTACCCAAGGTGTACTCGGCCCCAGCGTGGGCGTGATGGCGTCAATGCAATCTTTGGTGGTCATGCAACTCTTGCTGAGTGTGGACAGCGGTTGCGATGAACCGAAAAATGCCTTGTTGGGGCGTTTTTGGCGCTTTGACGCTAAATCACTTTCATGGACAGCGGCTGTATTAACGCGGGATCCCCACTGTGATGTGTGTGGTCCCAAAGGGGCTTATCTATCATCAAATAAAGATAGTCTTGAGGTTTGATATGATTTTAATTCACATAAACAATATCCCGCAGTTGTTATCTGAACCGACGTCACTAGAGGCTGTGATCCTCGCACAAAATATTGCGCTCGATTCAGTTGCTATCGTGTTGAATGCTGAGGTCGTTCCGCGCAATCGCTGGCAATCTATTCTCTGCCAAAATGAAGATAAATTAGAACTTTTTTCAGCAGTGGCGGGAGGCTAATATGTTAAAGATTGCCGATGTGGAATTTGAATCACGGTTATTTACCGGAACGGGAAAATTTAGCAATAGCCAAGTGATGCTTGAGGCAATAAGGGCTTCAAAATCGCAGTTAGTCACAGTTGCGATGAAAAGAATTGATTTTAAAATTGGGCTTGATGATTTACTCACGCCGTTACGTCAAGTGGGTGTACAGCTATTGCCTAATACTTCTGGGGCGAGAAACGCCAAGGAAGCGGTGTTTGCGGCTGAGCTTGCCCGTGAAATGCTGGGAACTCGTTGGATTAAGCTCGAAATCCATCCAGACCCTAAGTACCTAATGCCCGATGCGATTGAAACCTTAGAGGCGGCCAGAATCCTTTGTGAGAAAGGCTTTATCGTGTTGCCCTACGTGCATGCCGATCCTGTGCTGTGCCGTCGTTTGGAAGAAGTGGGCTGCGCTGCTGTTATGCCACTGGCGAGTCCGATTGGCAGTAATCAAGGTTTAGTCACTGAAAGCTTTTTAAAAATCATCATAGAGCAGGCGCGGGTGCCAGTGGTGATTGACGCTGGCATTGGCGCACCTTCACAGGCTGCGCGGGCAATGGAGCTGGGCGCCGATGCTGTGCTCGTCAACACCGCCATCGCCAGCAGCGCGTCGCCGATAGTGATGGCCGAGTGCTTTAAAGAGGCGGTGCAATGCGGCAGACGGGCCTTTGAAGCTGGGCTTGGCCGAGTACAAACGGGCGCGGTACAGACCAGTCCTCTGACAGGATTTTTAAATCAATGAGTTTTGTAGCGGAATTTGCCAACATCCCACGGGATAAACTGTTACTCGATTTGTATTCTTGCACAGCCCAAGATGTCGAGCGGGCGTTAGTGAATCCAGCAGGGGATTTACGCAGCTTACTGGCCTTGTTATCACCTGCGGCTGAACCTTATATTGAAACCATGGCGCAGCAATCTGCGGCGCTTACGCGGCAGCGATTTGGCGCGAATCTTGGCATGTATTTACCGCTATATGTCTCGAATCTGTGCGCTAATGAATGTGATTACTGTGGTTTTAGCATGAGTAACAAACTCAAACGCAAAACCTTGAATAAACAGGAGTTGATGGCTGAAATAGCCATTATCAAAGGCAGAGGTTTTGATTCTATTTTACTGGTGTCGGGTGAGCATGAAACTAAGGTCGGTATCGATTATTTCAAGCAAATGTTGCTGCTTGTGAAGCAGCAATTTAGCCATGTGGCGATGGAGGTTCAGCCCATGAGTGAGGACCATTATTGCCAGTTAGTCGCGCTAGGTTTAGATGCTGTGATGATTTATCAGGAGACCTATCAGCCCGAGACTTATGCTCGTCACCATTCCCGAGGTAAAAAAATGGATTTTGCCTATCGTTTAGCAACACCGGACAGAGTTGCGGCGGCGGGGGTCGATAAAATTGGTCTTGGGGTGTTACTGGGGCTGGATGATTGGCGTTTAGATGCGTTAATGATGGGATATCATCTTGACTATTTAGAGCGTCGCTATTGGCGCACTCGCTTTAGTATTTCGCTGCCAAGGTTAAGGCCTTGTACTGGCGGGATCACCCCAAAAGTTATTCTATCGGATTTAGGTTTAGTACAAATGATTTGTGCATTTAGACTTTTTAATCATCAGCTTGATATCAGTATGTCGACAAGGGAAAGCCCTGAGCTGAGGGATAATCTTTTGCCACTTGGAATTACTCAAATCAGTGCTGGCAGCTCGACACAACCGGGCGGCTATCAAGCACCCGACAGTCAACTCGATCAATTTGAGATAAGCGATGATCGCAGCGTCGAGCAAGTCATCGAACAGATGCAACGGCAGGGTTTTAATCCAATATTCAAGGATTGGGAATCTGCATGGATAAACAGCTAGTTTTTGCGGGAAATAAATGGCGCTAAGGTTGATAAAGGCTGTACTTTAGCAAACTGTTGGTCAATAATTGTTCTAGTTATTACCACAGCGGGATTACCGTTATGCAAATACAATCTGCCTATTCATCTGGTGTACAAGGTTTGCAAAGTGCGCAATCTGGGTTAACTCAAGCTACAATTGATGTGGCTAAATCGACACCAGCTCAAAGTGCAGCGCCTTCGGAATCGACTAAAGACGTTGCACAAACCGATAAAACCTCGGCCTTACTCTCTGCTAATCAATCTGTAAGGCAAGCGGAGGCCGCTACTGAAGTGATAGAAACTGATTCAGAGACAATAGGAACCATCATTAATATTAAGGTGTAAACACTATGTCTGCCGTGGCGCTGTCACCCAAGGTTGGAGCGTCACCCACTTCTGTTTTGGAACATGATAAGTCGTTTGGACAGAGCCGTACTTATCAAGAAACGAATGGACAAAGTAGTCAGCCTGTTAAGCTGAACTCTCCAAAAATAGAAGCGAGTGGGGTATTTGAACCATCATTTTCTAATGCGCTAGCGCATGGTGGCTCTGCTGTTACTATAACGAAAGCAAATCCACTATCAAGTAAGCACGTTTCTACCTCATCCAGTGATATTTCCGTCACCGTAAATCAGACGTTAAATACTGATAATATTGTTTCTTCTCAGAATGTTGCAGTCTTACATGCGGAGCCTGCCAGTTTTAGCCTATTGACGGGCCCACGCTCAATACGGGGGGTGAGAGAAGGGCAAATAGCCACAGTTGCACCCAACGATTTTTCACCCTTGGCGACATCAAACGGACAATCCAGTACCACGGCTTTATTAACCCCAGCGTTAACACTTTTTGTTCCAGATGGGAGACACATCTCTGCTTTAACACCAGAGCTAATGACTGGAGATTATTCTCCTGTTGCTCAAATACAGGGCTCACAGGTCCATTCAGGGATAAAAGATGTGTCATTGACTCCTGAAATACCCAATGCCAATGTTCCTGAATATGCAAATAAGCAGGTGATTCCTTCAGCGAATACAAGGAATACCGTTATTACAGATGGTACTGATAGTTCTATTTCTTATCCTCAGACTGAGCAAACTGATAATCAGGCAAAGAATGTTCCGCCACAAAAGAGTCCTGAGGAGCGGTTTATTGAGATGTTTGGCAAAGCAACCCCTTTTAAATCAGGTGATAATGAGGAGGATGACAAAACTGAGGAGAGTAAGCAGCAAGCTCTAGCTGCAATTTTTACGAATGATGCTGGTAAGGAACAAACAGAACAAGCAGAAGCAGAAGCTTCAAAACAATTGGATGAACAAACACAAGCTCAAAAGGTTCAAGAGAAGATTGCTGAGCAGCAACGTGTTCAAGTTGCAGAGCTTAAAGCCCGAGATGCGGAAGTTAAAGCCCATGAACATGCTCATGCAACCGTTGGTGGACAATATGCCCAAACGCCAAATTTTAAATATGAAAAAGGAGTTGATGGACAACGTTATGCCACTGATGGAGAAGTGCAGATCGATGTTTCTATTGTGGCAGGTGATCCGCTAGCAACAATCAACAAAATGAAGCAAGTATATGCTGCAGCAATGGCTCCAGTTGATCCATCGAGTGCAGATATTCGCGTTGCGGCTGAAGCATTAAAAAAGATGAATGAAGCGAAAGCATTACTTGCAGAGGAACGTCAGAAACAAATCATCGATTTAGAAACGACTCAAACCTTGATCGAAGCTGATGCGCAGGTTGAGAATTTACCGCCGCTTAAGCCGCATACTTTTACCGTTACAGGGGAGGTTGATGCTGCAGGCAATATTGTTCAACCACAAGATAGCGGCATAACACCCGTATCTGAGCTTATCGATAGAATAAAGCAAGGCATTGAAGCAAAGGATAATATTCAGGCACAAGTCTCATCTACCACTGTTGCCTCTGTAAATGAGCAAACTCAATCAGAGATAAAAGATGACATAACCCAGCCTATTGAACCACCCACAGCAACATTAGCAATAAACTCTGACAGGCTAGATATGGGAAATATGAAGCCGAATTCTGCGGTAATAAACCGTTTTGACTCATCAAATTTAAAGAACGAAACTATGGCAACCCGTTATTACGCTGCGGTTGCACAATTGAATCAGCCAGTTTCAAGCCTCTAACACCTTTTGAAATCAACTAAAGTAAATGTGCATATTCAGTTTTTTTAATGACCTGTATTTGGTATTGCGATCCCATGATGTCGTAAAATGAACGAAGCGAGCAATTTAGAAGCCGGGCCTTGGTTATCTCGGTTTGGGATCACCAGACTCAACATTATTCGACGTTTTTGACTACCTTCGAGATGTAAACGGACTAAATTACCCGATGATAATTCCTCCTGTACTAAAAACGATGGGATCCAGCAAAAACCAATACCACGATTTAAAATCACTTTAGCTTCGTGGAAATTAGAAACCGTCCAGCGTTGTTCTGCTTTTAACCAACCAATATCAACATTTGACTGTACGCCTGTATCTTTAATCACTAGCTGTAAATATTGCGCTAGTAGTTTATCGTCTTCAATAATCCCTAAGTCCGCTAGAGGATGTGTTGGGTGGCATACCAGATACAATTCCTCTTCACATAGAGGCTCCGCTAAATATCCCTTAGGTGCAATACCCGCACAGATAGCAATATCAACTTTATTTTGCGCGATAAGTTCTTGGGTGCCTGTAATTACCGAATCCAGCATAATAATGCGGGTGCCGCGGCTATGGGGTAAAAAAGCATTGAGAGCTGACACTAAACTTTCCATTGGATAAATGATTTCACGGGCAATGGTGAGTGTGGGTTCCCAGCCTTGCTCTAGATTGCTGGCAAGTTGTTCCAATTCATTAACGGCTTGGGTGACATGCCGTGAGCGGCGCAGTAGCACTTCGCCCTGCGGGGTGAGATAGGCTTTACGGCCTTTGACTTCGAGTAGTTCGATACCTAGCTGGTGTTGTAATTTGGCAACCGCATGGTTGAGAGATGATTGACTCTTATTGAGTTTTTCTGCCGCTTGGGCATAGCCTCCAAAATCGACAACTGCTTGTAAAATACGCCATTGTTCCAGAGTGGATTTAGCTCGAGTCATAATAGTCCCAAAAAAGCGATAGATTTAGCTTATAATGTCGACTTCTTATCTATTTTTCAATTAAATTACGGTATTAAATGAAAGACTATTGCGCTAATGGATGTGCTTACCGCGACATATTCGCAATATATTGAATAAGACTCGTTGGATCGGTAGGCCCCTCGATAAATGCGCTTAATTGTTCGCTTAAACTAAGTGAATCTTCGTTTACAACGAGAAGATTAAATAAACTGAGTTTATCGGATCGATTGGCTGTTATTTGATAGATGAGCTTTGCTAGCGCTTCTTGCCAAAGGGATTGATAGTAAAGCGGCCCTTCATTGGCAATTGCATTAAAACTATATGGATAGTCATCCACTTGTGACCACTCTTGTCCAAAACTGTATGTAAACTCGGTGGCGAGATCCCCATAGCTTTGCTGAGATTGAGCTTGATAAACGTTCAGGGCTACTTTGGCTCGAAATACCTTGAGCTGCTTTGTGTAAGCTTTTACAAGAATTTCGCGTTCATTTAAATAGGTTTGTTCATAGTGTGGAAACAGTTCGTTTTGAAGTATTTCAGCTAACCATAAACTACCAATATGATGGCTCTCCTGAATTGAATCTTGCGTATTATTGAGGTAAAAGTGGCTACCTTTTGCTAGCGATGTTACCGCTTGGGCCAAAGCGTGGGTAAATTGTTCAACATCTTTGTGCGTACTGAGTTGAGGTTTGAGATCTAAGGCTTGTTGACCAAATTGCTGCCCGATAACACCTTGACGTAGCGTTTGCTGCTGATGACGCTGGCGTGCAACATCATAGGAAATATAGAGTTCACCTAATAATCTGCGCTGGTGGTAAACCCTAAATATTGGGTGTGAAGATTCTTGGATGTTTATCGTTTCAATAGGCTCAAAATGGAGCCCCCATTGCTGTAGATAAGCAAAACTTTGAGCCAATATGTGTGCCGTTAGTAATTGCGGCGCTTGTGCAAATGCCTTTTGAGGCAATATTTGCCCAAGATCCCAAGGGGCTATCCCTACTGAGTGCGTTTGAGTATCGAGAAATGCCTTAACAAGCTCAGGTGATGATAAGAGTTGTGTACTGAGGCTGAAACTGGCGTGATCGGCAAAGCCTGCGGCCCAAGCGGTTTGTTGACGAAGTGCTAAAATCTGGTTTAATGCATCGCGATTGCGCTGATGTGCACGAGCTTGATAAGCTTGCCAGACTTGCGCGCGGCATTGAGGATGTGGTTGTTTGAGTAAATAGTGGGCAACCGTACCTGAAAAATGACGCAGTTGCGTATCTGCAACCTCTTCCCCATGTGATGCAAGGATCGCGTCTGTTTGATCTTCAGTAATCAGTTGGCACTTTTTATCATGGATATCGAGACTAAATTGTTGACTCGCTAACCCTTGGCTTATCGTCGCTTGAGCCGTATGTAGTGTTGCTTTTTCGGTTATTGATAACTGAGAGTCTATCAGTGATTGCAACTTACCGCTTAGCAGCATCTGCTCCCGATCACCTTGTGATAAAGCGTGGGTTAGCTGATGAAATTCAGTTTGATTGACGAGTTCCGACAAGGTGTCGGCAAGGCGTAATTGGCATTGTAATAACCCAGAACGCTCGTCAGCGGAGAGCGTAAACCCGCGGTAATAATTCACTCTATCATTGATATTATTAAGCCCAATGGTTTGCTGCTCTAAGATCAATGCCTGCTTTGCAATAGATAAAGGAAGTTGCTCTTCTGCATAAGCTGCTGCTAAATCAATTCTAGGTAAGCGTAGACACTGCTCAACAAGCAATGGCACAGGGCTTGGCGCGGCATAAATGAATCCGCTAAACAATAATCCAAGTGTCAGTAAAGTGAGTTTACCCATTAACTGTTTCTTGGTTAGGCTGGTTTTTTATTGCAATAATCGTCGCTCGCTTAGGCGCTGGATAACCCTCAATTGTTTTAGTGATATCAGTGGGATCAAGATATTCAAGCAGTGACTCATTGGGCATCCAGTCTGTACGTCGTTGCTCTGCAAGGGCTGTGACATCGGTATCGACACAACGGATATCAGTGAAATCACATTTCTTTAACCAGAGCATGAGCGCGGCAACTGACGGAATAAACCATACATTATTCATCTTGCCATATCTATCTTGAGGCACGAGTACGGCGTTTTCGTCGCCATCTATCACCAAGGTTTCTAGCACGAGTTCACCGCCAGTACGTAACTGATCACGCAATTGCAGTAAATGATCGATAGGCGAACGTCTGTGATACAAGACGCCCATAGAGAAAACCGTGTCGAATGCATCCAGCGGTGGTAATTCTTCAATACCCAGTGGCAAAAGGTGCACAGGATGATGGGCGCCCGCTAAACGTTTTACCGCTTCAAACTGACATAAAAACAACGGCGAAGGGTCGATGCCCACTACGCGTTTAGCCCCTGCGCCCAACATGCGCCACATATGGTAACCACTGCCACAGCCTACATCGAGCACTGTACGGTTTTTCAATGGGGAAACATGCTGCTTAACGCGATCCCATTTCCAATCGCTGCGCCATTCGGTATCGATATGAATGCCGTGAATGTGGAAGGGCCCTTTGCGCCATGGCATAAACAGGCGCAGTAGATTCTCTAGTTTCTCTTTCTCGCCAGGACTGAGTTGCTCGCCGCTGCCTACGGTGACGCTATCGACAAAATCTAATTGGTCTGGTGCAGGATAGTGTAACTTGTTGAGCACCTTTTCCCACTTTGGCAGGTTGCCATGTTTATGATCCCGTTGCCACTTACCTAAAATACTCGGCAGAGTCTCGAGCCAGTGTTGTAGATTGGAATCGGCAATTTGTTGGTAAAATGAGCTAAAGCTGATCACTTGATGGCCACCATAGAAGCAAAGTTAAAACATTGGAACCACAGACTAAAGTGACTAAAGCCTTGGCGGGTGAGTCGTTGTTGATGCGTGGTTAAGGTGTCTGGTTTCATGACATTTTCCAGCGCACTGCGTTTTTGGCTGATCTCAAGTTCGCTGTAACCATTAGCGCGTTTAAAGTCCAAATGTTGCTCTTCCAATAGTGTTTGGATCGGGGCATCTTCGAAGCGAATTTTTTCAGACAGCACTAATATCCCGCCGGGATTCAGACCTTGATAAATCTTCGCTATCAGGGTTTCTCTGTCTTCTGGCGGTAAAAACTGCAATGTAAAGTTGAGTACCACCAATGATGCATTTTGAATATCGATATCTCGAATATCACCGCAAACCAGATCAACATCCGTATCGCTGACATAGGCATTCAGGTTCTCTTGGCAGCGTGCGACCATAGATTCACTGTTATCGACAGCAATAATGCGACATTGGCGACCTTGGATTTGGCGACGAATACTTAAGGTCGCGGCACCGAGTGAGCAACCCAAATCGTAAATTTGAGTATTTGGCATGACGAAACGATCTGCAAAATCGCCTATGGTATTGATAATTTGCGTATATCCAGGCACGGAGCGGCGGATCATGTCACTGAACACGCCTGCTACACGGTTATCAAACTGGAAATCGCTAATGTGCTCATTTGGTTGAGCGTAGATAGTATCTTGAGAAGTGTTCATCTGGAATTATCTCGGAAATTCAACCCGGCATTTTAACGAATCAGATTGATTTGCAGCAAGTCTTAGGCTAGTAATTTGCGATAAATTTTTGTCTAATATGGCATAAATAACAAAATCATTACATGTACATCCAGTACTAAGGGCTCAACTTGAAGTTTGTGGTCTACTTAATTGTGATCTTGTGCAGCTATCTTTTGAGCATTACAGGGCAGGCGAGTCCATTGCCTAATGAGCCATTAATCATCGTTATGGGTGAAGACAGTTTTCCCTATCAATATGTGGATAGCGAAGGAGAACCGACAGGATTACTGGTTGATCTTTGGAAAGAATGGGCTAAGCAAACCCATACAGAAGTGGTGTTTGTCGCACGCCACTGGAATGAATCTCTCACTCAATTACAAAAAGGTAAAGCGCACGCTCATCTTGGTATGGGAATAACACCAGAAAGAGAGCAACTATTTGATTTTTCGACTCCGATTGCTGATGTTGATGCTTATCTTTATTTACACAAATCATTACGTAGTAAAAAATCAATCAAGGAATTGATTCCCTATCAAATCGGTGTTGTAGCAGGCTCATATCATGAAGCGCAGTTACAACGAATGGAGTCTAAATTAGTTTTAAAGCGTTATGAGAGTCGTGAAAAACTGCTTGCAGGCGTGGCCTCCTCAGAAATAGTGGTATTCGCTGGATTAGAAGGTTACTTGAAAGATCCCGCATCATCCCAAGATATTTCGGCTAATTTTCCTAATACAGCTCGCATAAAAATTAAAAGTGTCCAGTTTGTCCCCGCGACAGTTAAAGGTAACCAAGCATTAGTTGATAAGATTAATCGCGGTTTTATGGGTCTAGATCCTCAGTTTATCCAGCAGACTGAACGGCGTTGGTTGGGGATCCATAGGCAAAAATCTGGGTTGATTATTGCTATGCAACAGGGTGTTGAACCCTTTGTTGATCTCGGTGTTGATGGCTTACCCCATGGTTTGTATGTAGATATGTGGAAATTGTGGTCCGAAAAAACGGGAATCGATATTGATTTTATCACCGGTGACATGAATGCCAGTGTTGATGATGTACGTCGTGGTCTAGCGGATGCACATATTGGTTATCCAGAGAGTGATGACTTAAAAACTGGACTTACCCGAGCTTGGCCTCTCTATACAGTAAAGAGTCGACTGTTTATTTATCAGCAACAATTAAATGATGTATCCCAATTAAAGGGCAAACGGATCGGTGTTGTACCGACAGCACCTTATTTGGTCTCACTTAGGCAGGCTTTGCCTGATGTGTCTTTACGCTATTATGACAGTATGGATGCAATGGTGACAGCCGCCAGAACTGGTGAAATTGTTGGCTTTGTTGCAGCAGGGGCTTGGACATCTCATTACCTACTGCTTAATAAAGGCTGGTCTGACTTCCATCAATATCCCGACTTAGCGTTTTCGACCAATATCTATGTGCTTACTCGCAGTGATGATCCTGGACTTACGCAACGAATTGAAAATGGTTTTAACAGTATAACTCCCAAGGAATTTGCAGATATTGAGCATAAATGGATGCTCAACCCTCAGGATCATATCTTCAATCAAACGGAGCGTAACCGTATTAATTTAACGGCTATAGAGCAAACCTATCTTGAAAGTTTGGCTGAAGTGCGTATGGGTTATCTTAAACATTGGCCACCCATGGAGTTTACGGATGAACAAGGGGAGTTTTCGGGTATTAATAGTGATATTGCGCGGCTGTTAAAAGAAGAATTACACCTTAAGCTGACTCCCATTGCTTTTGATGACTGGCATGCGTTAATTCAAGCACTGCAAAAAGGCGATATTGCTCTTGCAGGCAGTGTAGCCAAAACGGCTGAGCGACAACAACGATTACTGTTTAGCGACCCATATTGGCCATCACCTTGGGGGTTAGTCTCACAACTCGAGCAGGTTTCTGTGTTTAACATCGCTCAGTTAGCAGGGCAAAGAGTCGCTGTGGTTGAAGGCTATCATTTGGTAGCGCAATTAATGGCATTACAGCCATCACTTAAATTGGTGCTAGTGACGGACACTAAAGCAGGGGTGAGTGCAGTGGCAAATGGTCATGCGGAGGTGTTTATTGACAAAGTGGTCACACTGGCCTCTGAGCTTAAAGGTGGAGAGTTTCCCACTCTCAAAATGTCGCTATTAAGTGATTTGGCCGATCAACATAGTCATATTGGGGTCAATCCGGAATTTGAACCCTTAGTGCCACTGATTAATAAAGCGTTAGCTATCATCGATAATCAACGTCAACAACAGATATATTCCCACTGGGTCTCATTTACGGTTTCAACGGATAACAGCCATTATCTTCAATGGATCCGCTACTTACTGTTCAGTGCCGTAATATTATCTATTGTTATGATAGCGGTGTTGGCGGTCAATAGACGTTTAAACCTTGAGATAACACGGCGAATTTCAGCGGAGAAACGGTTACAACATGTTGCAAACCATGATGTATTAACCCAATTACCTAATCGCGCGTTGTTAGATGACCGCTTAGCTCAAGCGCTATTATCACATCAACGAGATCAAGCCTACTTTGCTCTGTTATTTATTGACTTGGATGAGTTTAAGCAAATTAATGATCAGCATGGTCACCCAATAGGAGATTCAATACTGACACAGGTAGCACAAATTTTACTTAGTTCAGTGCGAAACTCTGATACCGTGGCGCGATTTGGCGGCGATGAGTTTGTGATCCTACTAAATCGTGTGCAAGATCTCGATGCCGCGACCCAAGTTGCTGATAATATCCTGCAGTCTCTTTCCTCGCCTTTGCTCATAGAAGGACAAACGGTGAGGGTTGCTGTCAGTATTGGTGTCGTACTTTATCCCCGAGATGGTGATACTGCTATTGGGTTGTTGAAAAAGGCTGATCAGCTAATGTACCAAGCCAAAAGTAGTGGGGGACGCTGTTACCGTATTTCTTGACGCTTTTTTGAACGCTTATACACAGATAATGTGTTCACCTCTAGTCAAGGGCGTAAAACTGTTTGATACTTCACCGCCTAAGAGTGAAGTACTTTGGTAATCGGTATTATTTGACTATAATGCCGCTTTTATCTCGTTTTGATTATTTCCAAAGCACCGGTTTCCGGATAAAGGATAGAGTTAGATGCGCAGTCATTATTGTGGAGACGTCAATAAGTCTCACGTTGGACAAGAAGTTACCTTGGTAGGTTGGGTTAATCGTAGCCGTGATTTGGGTGGCGTTGTCTTTTTAGATTTAAGAGACAGAGAAGGTCTCGTCCAAGTGGTTTATGATCCAGACTTGCCTGAGGTGTTTGCTGTGGCCAGCACACTGCGTGCCGAGTTCTGTGTTCAGGTAAAAGGTGTGGTTCGCGCTCGTCCAGATAGCCAAGTTAATGGTCAAATGAAGACGGGAGAAATTGAAGTATTAGGTAAAGCATTGACGATTATCAACGCTGCCGATCCGTTGCCACTGAGCCTAGATAACTATCAGAACAACAGCGAAGAGCAACGTCTTAAGTATCGTTACTTAGATTTACGTCGCCCAGAGATGGCGCAGCGTTTAATGTTCCGCGCTAAGGTCACCAGTGCAGTGCGTCGTTTCCTCGACTCAAACGGTTTTTTAGATATAGAAACCCCGATCCTAACCAAGGCTACGCCAGAAGGTGCCCGCGATTATTTAGTGCCGAGCCGTACTTATAAAGGCCAATTCTTCGCGCTGCCACAATCGCCACAGCTGTTTAAACAGCTGCTGATGATGTCAGGTTTTGACCGTTACTATCAAATTGTAAAATGCTTCCGCGATGAAGATTTACGTGCTGACCGTCAACCAGAATTCACCCAAATCGATATCGAAACCTCATTTATGACGTCCGAGCAAGTGATGGCGAAGACCGAAGAAATGATGCGCGGCCTGTTCCTTGAAATGCTCAATGTCGATCTCGGCGAATTTCCACGAATGACCTACAACGAAGCCATGCGTCGTTTCGGTTCAGATAAGCCAGATTTACGTAATCCATTAGAGCTGGTGGACATTGCTGATTTACTTAAAGAAGTGGAATTTGCGGTATTCTCTGGTCCTGCGAACGATGAAGAAGGCCGTGTTGCTGCACTGCGTATTCCAGGCGGCGCAGCACTGTCTCGTAAGCAAATCGATGATTATACTAAGTTTGTTGGCATTTATGGTGCTAAAGGCTTAGCGTGGATGAAGATTAATGACCTAAGCCTTGGCTTAGAGGGCATTCAATCACCCGTGCTTAAGTTCTTAAACGAAAGCATAGTGAATGAAATCATTAGCCGCACAGGCGCGCAAACTGGCGACATTATCTTATTTGGTGCAGATCAGGCGACTGTGGTTGCCGAATCGATGGGCGCACTGCGTCTTAAAGCCGGTGAAGATTTCAGCTTATTGCAAGGCGAATGGCGCCCATTGTGGGTGGTTGACTTCCCGATGTTTGAGAAAATCAACGGTAGCTTCCATGCAGTTCACCATCCGTTTACCGCACCGCGCGGTGTAACGGCGGCAGAACTTGAAGCCAATCCAGCTAATCGCGTTTCCGATGCCTATGATATGGTATTGAACGGCTGCGAATTAGGCGGTGGTTCAGTGCGTATTCACAACCAAGAAATGCAGTCTGCGGTATTCCGTATTCTGGGTATTACCGACGATGAAGCTAAAGAGAAGTTCGGCTTCCTGTTAGAAGCGCTGCGTTACGGTACGCCACCACATGCAGGTTTAGCCTTTGGTTTAGACCGCATCATTATGCTGATGACGGGCGCAAGCTCAATCCGTGATGTAATGGCGTTCCCGAAAACCACCACTGCCGCTTGTCCGCTGACTAACGCACCAGGTTTTGCCAATCCGCAGCAGTTAGCTGAACTTGGCATTGCCGTTGTTGAGAAAGCTGTTAAAACAGAAGGCTAATTTTTGTAAAACGACTTTCTGTGGTCATTTTATGCGTTGTATCAAACACCGAGGCATTAGCCTCGGTCTATTTTTAGTGGTAAATCATTTTATTGCTTATCAATAAGTTCATCCTTAGCTTTTTCAGCCCCATAACACCTTAGATGATTGGTAAGCTGTGCAACAATATATACCAAGTAACCTTAAATGATGAATGCAGCATCTTGAGATTACTTAGGTATCACAAGAGGAGACTTCCCATGGCAGGTCACAGTAAATGGGCCAACATTAAGCACCGTAAAGCAGCGCAAGATGCTAAACGCGGTAAACTCTTTACTAAATTTATTCGCGAATTAACCGTAGCTGCCCGTGAAGGCGGTTCAGATCCCGATTCTAATCCACGCTTACGAATCGCCATCGATAAAGCCCTCGGTGGCAATATGACCCGAGATACGGTTGAGCGCGCGATTAAACGCGGCGCCGGTGAGTTAGAAGGTCAGCAACTCGAAACCATTCTCTATGAAGGCTATGGCCCAGGCGGCACCGCTGTGATGGTTGAAACCATGACGGACAATCGTAATCGTACTGTGAGTGGTGTACGTAATGCGTTTAGTAAATCAGGCGGTAACTTAGGCACGGATGGTTCGGTTTCTTATCTATTCACTAAGCGTGGCGTGTTATCCTACGCGCCTGGGATCGATGAAGATGCATTGATGGAAGCGGCGCTTGAAGCGGGCGCGGAAGACATTATTAGCTATGATGATGGCGCGGTGGATGTGTTTACCGATCCCGTTGATTTCTATACGGTGAAAGAGCTGCTCGATAAAGCCCATTTTGTGGCGGATAATGCCGAAATCGCTATGATAGCCTCGACGAAAGCAGAGCTTGATCTAGAAACCGCTGAAAAATTTATGCGCCTTATCGACACCCTTGAAGATCATGATGATGTGCAAGAGGTGTATCATAATGCGGAAATCTCCGATGATGTGATGGCAAGCCTAGGCTAGATTGACTGTGAGCTGAATTGGGGCGTCAATTGATGCCAATTTCAGATCGCAAACGCTAACGTAGGAACAGGGACGCAAATGTAGATCCCATATAAGGTATTTAATGGCAATTATTTTAGGTGTTGACCCAGGTTCTCGGATCACAGGCTACGGCGTGATCCAATGTCAGGGACGACATCAGATTTATCTCGGCAGTGGTTGTATTCGCACTTCATCTGAAGAGCTTTCTGGCAGACTTAAACAAATATTTGATGGGATCACTGAGATTATTCGGCAGTATCAACCAGATGAATTTGCAATCGAACGCGTATTTATGGCCAAGAATGCTGACTCAGCCCTAAAACTTGGGCAAGCAAGAGGGGCGGCCATTGTTGCGGCGACTGTGGCAAATTTACCTGTAGCCGAGTACAGTGCAACACAAATAAAAAGTGCGGTAGTCGGTACAGGGCGAGCTAAAAAGGAACAAATACAGCATATGATCCAGCAACTACTGAAATTACCTGCCGCACCTCAAGCGGATGCAGCAGATGCTCTCGGCGTTGCTGTGTGTCATTATCACACTCGCCAAAGTTTAATTGCATTGAGTGGCCGAGCAACGGCAAGAACATACGGACGGTACAGATGATAGGTCGTTTACGTGGTGTGCTGGTTGAAAAACAAGCTCCTGAAATACTGATGGATGTTAATGGTGTCGGTTATGAGTTACAGATGCCACTTACCAGCTTTTATGAGCTGCCAGAGATCGATCACGAGACTGTGGTATACACCCATTTTGTTGTGCGTGAAGATGCTCAACTCCTTTATGGTTTTATCACTAAGCAGGAGCGGGCATTGTTCCGCTTACTGATCAAGACCAATGGTGTTGGTCCAAAACTCGCCTTAACCATTCTTTCTGGCATGACGGCATCGGAGTTTGTTGGTTGTGTTGAGCGCGATGATATCGTCACTTTAGTGAAGTTACCGGGAGTGGGTAAGAAAACCGCCGAGCGTTTACTTGTCGAAATGCGCGATAAGCTCAAGAGCTTGATGGAAGCATCTGCAGGCTCAGAGCGTGAGTTCGTGCTGCAATCCAATTATTCACCCACACCTACGGTGAATAGTGCCGAGGAGGATGCCATTTCTGCTTTGATCTCTTTGGGTTACAAACCACCACAAGCGAGTAAATCGGTTTCTGCTGCTTACAAAGAGGGCATGGATTCAGAAACCTTGATTAAAGCTGCACTTAAGTCGATGCTCTGATTAAGGAACCATAATGATTGAAGCAGATAGACTCATCCAGCCGCAACTTCAAGGACAAGATGATGTTGTGGATAGGGCAATGCGGCCTAAATTACTTGATGAATATACAGGGCAAGATGACACTCGCGCTCAGCTTAAGGTTTTTATTCAAGCAGCCAAAAATCGTAATGAAGCCTTAGATCATATGTTGATTTATGGTCCTCCAGGGCTAGGTAAAACGACATTAGCGATGATTGTTGCGAATGAAATGGGCGTTAATATCAAATCCACCTCAGGTCCTGTGCTTGAAAAAGCAGGGGATTTGGCCGCATTACTCACGAATTTAGAATCCGGTGATGTGCTATTTATCGATGAAATTCATCGTTTAAGCCCAGTAGTGGAAGAGATATTGTATCCAGCAATGGAAGATTATCAACTCGACATCATGATAGGTGAGGGGCCTGCAGCGCGTTCCATCAAGCTTGATTTACCGCCATTTACTTTAGTAGGTGCAACCACTCGAGCAGGGGCATTAACATCTCCTTTGCGTGCTCGCTTTGGTATTCCACTTCGACTTGAATTTTATAACATTAAAGATTTAAGCACGATTGTAACGCGCTCTGCACAAGTGATGGGATTAGAGATTGATACAGAAGGTGCGTTTGAGATTGCACGACGTTCTCGTGGTACACCAAGGATAGCTAATCGCTTACTTCGCCGTGTGCGCGACTATGCCGAGGTTAAACATGATGGTGCGATCACTCAATTTGTTGCCGATCATGCGCTGGATCTACTCGATGTCGATAATGAAGGGTTCGACTATATGGATCGAAAGTTGATGTTAGCCATTATCGATAAGTTTATGGGTGGGCCTGTTGGCTTAGATAACTTAGCCGCTGCAATAGGTGAAGAACGCGAAACTATCGAAGATGTGCTAGAGCCTTTTTTGATCCAACAAGGGTTTATCCAAAGAACTCCCAGAGGACGCATTGCTACGGCACGTGCGTATCAGCATTTTCAGTTGATCAAACCTGAGTAATGACCCTTAAATGGCGACCGCTGGTCGCCTTTCGTCATATCAATTTTGTATAGAAGCGCTTCATATTACACTTCATTCCATGTTTCGCCATTTAGAGTTTGTCAAAGCGAACAACATCCCATTTCGAAACATCATTATATCCGAGTATTAAAATCAGCTTGTTTTTAGCTTTACGCCATTATTTCAACCCAAGACATCATATAGTTTAATGGCACTCCACAAATATTTACATCTGTATCAATATCAGAACCTAAAAACAGTATTTTACATGTCTATATAAAATAATAAGCAAAAATGGGCAGTGGGCTCTAATTCGAATTCATGCCAAAACACACAAGAGAATTAAATCGTTAGCACTATTCTAGAACACCATATTTGATTAAATCACTTATGCCAATCAAATTGATGCATCTTTGTTAATTATTTGTTTGCAGTGAAAATCTTGTGCATAAAAATTACATTTTATTCATTATGTATCTTCTCTATATAGAGTCTTTGCTTTGTATTGTCTTGCTTTCCTATGTTTATAAATTTTAGTTATGCACAAATAGACGATAATTAATCGATATACAGTGTTGTGTTTTTCATCTGTTATCAAACGAATAGTGTGATTTACATCACATAAATCGATAATTACATTGTATGTTAAATGTTATTTTATTAACAGAGTTTATTGCTAATTATTACTATTTAACTGGCGTAAAAAACTTTTTTAATTAGGAAGTATGAATTTATAATTTTAAAGAAACAATAACGCAACAAATAAGATTATTTATAAAAACAATAATGTTTTTTTGGTTAAATTTTTGCGCATTGACTGAAGCAAAGTGAATCATCAGTATCAAGCGCAACAGTAGTACAGCAATAGTTGTACAAGCTGTAAGCATAAAAATAATAGTAAGATCTAGGGAGCATTCAAACATGATCAAAAGAACCAAAGTCGCGGCGGCTATTAATGTCGCAATCGTTACTTCCATCTCTGCGGGTACATTTGTTGCGTCAAACTCATTCGCGGCTGAAGAAACGGCGAAAGTAGAGCGTATTGAAGTAACTGGTTCACGTATTCAACGTCAAGATATGGAAACAGCTTCTCCTGTGACCGTAATTGATGCTGCAGCGATTAAAGCGGAAGGTTTTACCTCTGTGGACCAAATGCTACAAGTTCAAACCTCTATGGCAGGTGCTGCTGTAGGGTCAAGTACAAATAATGGTGCTGATGGTGTTGCGCAGGTTGATTTACGCGGTATGGGATCACAACGTACATTAGTACTATTAAATGGCCGCCGTATGGTGAACTCAGGTTCTGGAGCGGATAGCTCTGTGGATTTGAATTCTATCCCTGTAGCTATGATTGCCCGCGTTGAAATTCTGAAAGATGGTGCTTCAGCGGTTTACGGTTCTGATGCAATTGCGGGTGTAGTCAACATCATCACCAAGAAAGACTTTGAAGGCTTCCAATTAGATTTTAATGGTAGCGGTACGGATAAAGGTGATGGTCGCAATGGCGATGTTAGTGCATTATACGGCTTTAATACCGATGGTGGTAACTACACATTTGGTGCGGCGTTTTCGGACCGTCGCGATGTAATTCAAGCGGATCGTGATTGGACAGCAACAGGAGAAAGCTGGAGTATTCCGACAGGTGCATTGGATTACATGGTTAAAGATGCAAATGGTAATTGGGTAGACCAAGAAGAAGTATACGATTATACACAAGACAGCTATTATCAAACTCCGAGCGAACGTCGCAGCTTATTTGCAAATATGACCCAAGAGCTGGGTAATGATGTGGTATTAACTGCAGATGCAATCTATACAAATCGTCGTTCCCATCAGCAAATGGCCGCTCAGCCTGCAAATATTGGTCTAAATGTTTGTGGTAATGCTAATGTTCCAGCTGGTGCTCCATGCATAACACTAGACAGTGCTATGACAGCCGCAGGTATAAAAGCAAATGATAAAGGTTTAGTTAACTACCGCCGTCGTACCAATGAAGTCGGCCCTCGTATCTACACTCAGGATACCGATACTTGGCGCTTATCTGGTGGTTTAGCGGGTACTTTAGATGTACATACGGGTATGAATTGGGATGTCACCTATACCTATGGTAAAAACAAAGCTGAAACCGCAGTAGAAAACTCTATCAACGCTACAGATATGGCCACTTCTATCTATGCTAACCCAGATGCGTGGTTTAGTGGTGCACCACTAACACAACAAACTATTAATGCTATCGGTTATTCTGAGAAAGCAAATGGCGGCAATGAACAGCAAACATTGTCAGCGGGATTAAATGGTGAGTTATTTGATCTAAAAGCAGGTGCTGTTGGCTTTGCTATCGGTGCTGAATATCGCCGTGAAAGTGGTTTTTATAATCCCGACCCAATTGTAGTTGCAGGTGAAAGTACTGCAGCACAGCAAGATCCAACGGATGGCAACTATAATGTTGTCTCTATTTTCCAAGAGGTCAGTGTACCATTTACTGAGAAATTAACAGGTGAATTTGCACTGCGTTTAGATGATTACTCTACTTTCGGTAAAGCAACCACGTGGAAAATTGGTTTAACTTATACCGCTACCGATGACCTGATGGTTCGTACTGTGGCAGCGACTGGATTCCGAGCACCAAGTGTAGCCGAATTATATGGTGGTAACTCTGGTTCATTTGATTATTTGAAAGATCCATGGGGCAATATTAAAGATGCTCAAATCTTAGTAAATCGCACATCAGATCCAGATCTGCAACCTGAAGAGTCTGAATCTTACACGGCCGGTTTAGTATATTCACCGAGCTACATCGATGGTATGTCTGTTACATTAGATTACTGGCGATTTAAGTTAGATAACGCTATTGCACGTATGGATACTCAAGTTGGTTTGAATGCTTGTCATGCAGGTGATGCGTCAGCTTGTGAAACTTTCAATATCGGTGCAGGTGGTAATTTAGATAATTTAACTAACGCACTGACTAATGTTGGTTCACAAGACACTAGCGGTATTGATTTCAATTTAGCTTACAGCTTTGGATTGATTGGTTTAGACTGGAAAGTTAGTAATGACACCACTTATCTAGTTAAGTTTGAGCAAGATGGTGAGGAATATACGGGTACAATCGATGGTAACTTCGGTGCTTATGCGCGTGTTCGTAACAACTTTAGCATCTCTGCAGGCCAAGACGATTGGAGTGTAATGTATTTTAACCGTTATATTGGTGATATGCGTGACCTCGCAGAAGGTAATAAAGTAGGTGATATTATTTACCACAACATCTCAGGTACATATCATATCAATGATATGACAACCGTTAGTTTAGGCGTTAAAAACTTTACTGATGAAAAACCTGTTACTGTTTCTAACGGTAGCGATGGTGGTACAGTTCCAGAAGTTTACGATACTATCGGTCGCACCATTTATGGTGGTGTAACAGTTAAGTTCTAAATTTAAACCTTTAATTTTAAAAAGCGCCTTAGGGCGCTTTTTTATTGCCGAAAGGGAACGAAGTATTTGTTATCGAACTTGACATCATTACTCGGATCACATTTTAACTGTAACTTATCTTTACGCGTGTTTTAGGACTAGAGACACCTGTATAGCTATGGTAATATAAATGATATCGATTCTCGTTTGGATATTAAGGATGAGTAAAATACTTTTGGTCGATGATGATCCCTTGTTCAGAACTTGGTTAGCTGATGCCCTTATTGCTCATGGGCATGAAGTAGAGTGTGCTACTAATGGTTTAGACGGGCTAAATCGTATTCGTGCTGGTTTTGCAGACGTGATCATGCTTGATTTAGTGATGCCACAGATGAATGGATTTGAGGTATTAAAAGCCCGTGAGTGTTCAACGCCTGTTATGATGCTTTCAGCCCGAGATAGCGAAGATGATCGCATTATGGGTTATGAGTTGGGGGCTGATGACTTTTTAAGTAAACCATTTAGTATTAAGGAGTTGATCGTTAGACTGGGTGCACTGGAGCGCCGCCTACATTCACATCGGATCATGCAGCATAAAACCGAACACTCCCAAGTTAAATCGGTTAATTTTGATGAAACTAGCTATCGCATTACGATTGGTAATCGCGGGGTCGATCTTACCCAAACTGAGTTTCGACTCTTTAAGTATTTATTCGAACGCAAGGGGCAGGTGATTACGAAACAGGAGCTTCAACGTTCAGTTTTACAAAAAGATCTTGGACGCTTTGATCGTAACTTGGATATGCATATCAGTAATACAAGACGTAAACTCGCGAAAACCAGTTTACCGCGTAATTTGATTAATACCGTGCGTGGGCAAGGTTACAGTTTTACGGTTTAGGCTTTTGTCCGACATAAGGCGGGATTGACTGCTCGCTGTCATCGGTTAATAAAAAGCCGACTGATTTCACATTAGCTGAAAATACTGGCTTTCATTTTCACCTCACGCGGTTTTGGTTTATTCTATCGGGCATAAATTATGGGTGTAGCATGTGTCATCAATAGCCCTCACATGAATAAACGAGTAGGAATCATTATGCGGATCAGTGCCAATTTTGATGGTGGAAATATCCAAGTAGTCAATCTTGATAATAAAGATGATATTCAACTTGCGATCCGCCCCGATGCCGGTGGCGAGTTTTATCAATGGTTTAATTTTCGATTTGAAGGTAGCGTTGGTCATCAATACACGTTAAATATCATTAATGCAGGTACCGCTTCTTATCCAAAAGGTTGGGAGAATTATCAAGCTGTTGCCAGTTATGATCGCCAGCACTGGTTTCGTGTGCCGACACAATATCAAGATGGCACATTAACTATTCAACTTGAGTTAGATTGTGATGCAATCCAACTAGCCTATTTTGCACCTTACAGTTACGAACGCCACTTAGACTTACTCAGCAGTGCTCAATTGCATCCTGATGTTAATTTAGAGCATTTAGGCTTAACCTTAGATGGTCGAGATATCACGCTTGTGAAAGTGGGTAATGCCCATCCTTCCAAGCGTAATATATGGATCACAGCCAGGCAGCATCCTGGCGAAACTATGGCTGAATGGCTAGTTGAAGGCTTAATTAACCGTTTGCTTGATAATGACTGCCCAACAGCAAAATCTCTGCTCGATAAAGCAAACTTTTACATTGTGCCCAATATGAACCCCGATGGTAGTGTTAGAGGGCATCTTCGTACCAATGCGGTAGGTGTTAATCTTAATCGCGAGTGGCAAAGCCCAAGTTTAGAAAAGAGTCCTGAGGTTTATCATGTTGTAAATAAGATGAAACAAATTGGCGTCGATTTATTTTACGATGTGCATGGTGATGAAGGTTTACCCTATGTATTTCTTGCTGGCTGTGAAGGCGTACCGACATATAGCGACAGATTGGCACAGTTACAGGCCGATTTTAGTCAAGCATTAACTTTAGCCAGTGCTGATTTTCAAACTCAATTTGGTTATGCTAAAGACGAACCGGGTCAGGCTAACTTAACCGTGGCATCAAATTGGGTAGCACAAACCTTTGAATGTTTATCCAATACACTTGAAATGCCATTTAAAGACAATAATAACTTACCCGATCCTTTTGTTGGCTGGTCGCCAGAGCGTAGCATTTATCTGGGTGAAGCCTCGTTAATCGCCATGCTGGCTGTTGTGGATAAATTGAGATAAATGAGGCGGATATGGCATTAATTGAATGTCCTGTATGTCGTAAGCGTATGTCCAGTAAATCGAGTGCTTGTCCACATTGTCAGGCAAAAACGAATGGAGACAATGAGTCCTTATCGAGGATTAGCCATATTCAAAAATCCAGCAGTTTAATGAACCAGAGTTTTATTGCGATGACACTGTTTATTGCTGGCGTTGTGATCTGGTTTTGGGGAGGTGAGCCTGCCGAAGGGATGCGTGCAAATATCGCCGGTATCTGTTTTGTATTCGGTTTTGTAGGTTACCTCGTGACTCGAATAAGAATTGTGTTACATAAACGGAAAAGTGTATGACTGACATAAATCAAGTGATTGACCAAATGCCCCTCGAAGTCTATGAAAGATTGCGTAGCGCAGCAGAGTTAGGCAAGTGGGAGGATGGCACTGTATTGAGTGAAGCACAACGTGAATCAACATTGCAAGTGGTCATGCTTTATCAAGCTCGTAAGCTTGATCAGACAGAACATTTTACAATCTCAGCCAATGGCAAAATTAACGAATTGTCTAAAGCGGAATTGAAAAAACAGTTTCGTGGCGAATCGATTGCCGAGTTCAAAGTTCAAGATCTCTAATCTTGTCGCTACAGCCACTGTAAATGGTGGCTTGTAGCATAGATTTGATTACAGAAAGATTCTGCACATAAGTCGTGTGCGCTAACCGTGATAAAGTTGATTTTCAGCGTCATTTATCAGTAGTGATTAGAAATGGTGAATCCAATCGTACTTTTTTTCATTAATCACTATCGAGTACAACAATTTCTCAAAGATGCTATCTAAGGTGCTATTACCCTCCTTAAGACAGTGGTATAAATAAGCCCAAATTTCCCTACACGCGAACATTTAGGACAATAGTCATGATTTTCTCTCAAGTAGTACTCGCTCCTGCAGATCCAATCCTTGGTTTAACAGATACCTTTAAGGCAGATCCTCGCCAAGATAAAGTGAACCTTGGGGTTGGCATTTATAAAGATGAAGCAGGACAGACCCCCGTATTAGCGTCTGTTAAAAAGGCCGAGGCATTGCTTCTTGAGCAAGAAAAGACAAAAAACTATTTAGGTATTGAAGGCGTTATTGCCTATAACCGCGTTGTACAAGAATTATTGTTTGGAGAATCGAGTGAGCTAGTTGCTTCTGGCCGCGCCGTTACCGCACAGGCCCCTGGAGGTACTGGTGCATTGCGTATTGCCGCTGAGTTCTTATTGCGTAATACACCCTCTCGTACCGTGTGGGTCAGTAATCCTACTTGGGCTAATCATCAAAATATTTTCGAAACGGCGGGTTTGACCGTTAGAGAATACGGTTACTACAACGCAAATGCTCACGATATTGATTTCGATGCCATGATGACAGATATCTCGGCTGCAAATGCAGGCGATATCATTCTACTACATGGTTGCTGCCATAATCCGACGGGGATTGATTTAACCTTGGCTCAGTGGGACTTAGTTGCACAATTATGTGCAGATAAGAAACTGGTTCCCTTGTTCGATTTTGCCTATCAAGGTTTTGGAGTAGGGATAGAAGAAGATGCGGCAGGTTTACGTTTAGTGGCATCTAAGGTACCTGAACTGCTTATTGCTAATTCTTTTTCTAAAAACTTTGGTTTGTACAATGAACGTATTGGCGCTGTAACAGTGGTAGCCGAAAATGCAGATGCGGCTGAACGTGCTTTCAGTCAAGTGAAACGTACTATCCGTGCAAATTACTCTAACCCTCCTGCACATGGAGCCTTAATTGTAAGCACGATTTTAGGCGATGCATCCTTAAAAGCGCAGTGGGTACAAGAAGTCACTGAAATGCGTGAACGTATTGCGAAAATGCGCACGCTGTTTGTTGATAGTTTAAAGGCCGAAGGTGTGACGCAAGACTTTAGTTTTATTTCTCGACAAAGTGGTATGTTTAGTTTTTCAGGTTTAAATAAAGCACAAGTTGCACGCCTCAAAGATGAGTTTGGTGTCTATATTGTTGGCTCAGGACGCATCAGTGTTGCTGGAATGACGAAAACAAATATGCCAGTGATTTGTAAAGCTATCGCTCAAGTGATTTAAGCGGCAAGACAGCACATAGTAGAAGGACAGCAAATGCTGTCCTTCTACATTAGTATGGGTTAAGAGGCGAGAGGATGCATTGTCAGATCCAATTTTAGACTTAGCAATGCACTTAATGCTTCCCGAAGACCTGCGTGATCGTGCAGATTGGGGTTATGATGATTCTTTAAAGGGAAGTCATTAATAAATGAACCTAAGCGAATTTGATCACCATGGCGTAGCACTTGGCTTATAACAGGACGACCAATAACCTGGTGGCACCAAGAGATCCGCTGTTCTAGGCTAAATTGACCCGCAGGAGATAACTCTGGATACAAATTATCGATAAAGATTATCTGTGCTTTAGTTGCGGCTAAACTTTTAGCGAAACGTGGTAACAGTAGCGGTGGCATGATACTGGTTAAAAAGCTACCTGGTCCTATGATAATTAAATCCGCATTAAGTACGGCCTGACAGGCTTCAAAAGTCGCATCTACCTGTGGTTCAAGACACAATGCGATAGGTACATCCGCCATACTATCTACATTCGTTTCACCAAAAACCTTACTCCCACAGGCTTGGATTGCGACTAAATGAGTCGGCTGCTCTGACATAGGGATAAGTTGAGTTTCAATATTCAATAAGCTACGAATAAGATTAACGGCTTCAAGCGGTCGAACACAAAGCTGATCGAGTGCTAGCAAAATAAGGTTGCCTAAATTATGGCCACTCAGTTCAGTTTCACCTTGAAAGCGATATTCAAATAGTTCAGAGCCAATGGAAGGGCGGTTAGCTAGGTGAGAAAGGCAGTTGCGAAGATCACCCCATGCAATGCAATTTTGTTGTGCTCTAAGGCGACCTGTTGATCCTCCATTATCAGTGGTGGCCACAATTCCCGTAAGGCGTTTACCTAGAAAATCAAGCGAAGAGAGCACTCTTCCTAAACCATGGCCTCCACCTATGGCAACGACATGATTAAATTGATTTAACATTTGATATTGCATATGGGTTGTTCCTTCCTGAATACCCTAAAAAATCCTGCTTTGTCACTGGGTTATTTCCATGCCATAGATGGTCAATGCTAAGGTTGGAGGTATGTTATTACTCAAGTCACAACTTGAGCCCAATGGGGAACCTTAGTATAAAAGCTCAGTCAAAAGCATGCACTAAAAATTAGTTTCAATACAAAAATACTCAATGGGTTACATTAGCTATCAATATTTTTGGTCGTGTTAAAAAAAGAGGTTAACAGTACAAATTTCATTTAATTCAATATATGACATATAATCTGGCGTTTATTTTACCATTACAGGTAGCTATTCCTAAGGTGACTTATTGAAAACAGGTAGAGTTGGTTCATTTACATTGGCGTTAGCCATAGTGATATTAGCGATTTTTTCGTTAAGGGTTTTGCTCATTCCTGAGGTGAGTCAGCCAGAGTCCATTACCAGTCAATTGGAACGCGCAGTTACTCCTGTCACTCAAATCCCTGACTTTTCGGGAATAAATGATATAACGGAAAAAAAGAAAGCTTTTTTTGACTTTTTACGCCCGATTATTCAACAGCAAAATGCCATCATTGAAGAGGAACGTAATTTAATTAGTGATGCACTGACTGAGCTGGAGAATGGCGGTACTCTTTCATCGTCACAGTTAACACAATTAAATATGCTGTGTGATAAGTACCAATATGCAGCACGTAATATCGATATTAAATCTTTGAATAGTTTGCTAAAACGAGTAGATATTGTTCCTGAGTCGATGGTACTTATTCAAGCCGCAAATGAATCAGGATGGGGGAGTTCACGTTTTGCACGCGAAGGATTTAACTTTTTTGGGGAATGGTGTTTTTCAACAGGTTGCGGCATAGTTCCTTCATCACGTGGCTCAGGAAAAATGCATGAGGTAAAAGTATTTTCATCCGTTGATGCCTCAGTGTCATCTTATATGCGTAATTTAAATTCAAACCCTGCTTATGCTTTATTTCGTTCAATCCGCGCTGATTTACGTTCACAAGAAGTAGAACCAACAGCCAATCAACTCATCTATGGGTTAGTGAATTATTCTGAAAGACAAGAAGCTTATATCGATGAATTACTCGATATGTTACGTCATAATGAAAAATATTTGGTAAATGCTGATGTTTAAGAAATACTTATTTATTGGGTTATACTTTTTGGTTGGTGCAGTAAATGCAGAGACAATATCTCTTGAATATAAAGGCTTTTATGATAGGTTAAAACAAGTCGCTAAAGGTAATTTTCAATTGGTTGAAATAGCATTTAGTGTGCCTATACAACAAAATTGTGTCATTCAGAGTGGTACAATTTCCAGTGAAAAAAACTCAACGCCATTAACTTATACCAAACAACAGCGCTTATTTATTCCTTTAGATGATGATTTAAAAGATCAACGCGCTTTGGTTAACTTAGTCTTTGAAGGTGCAGCTAAAGAGTGTGGTATTACAATGCAGGTTAGGGCAAAACAGGCCTTAGCTGAATACGATAAAGCACGTTTACAACAAATTACCACTGAAATGGACCGTCTACTTGGAACAATGCAAGGCTTTCCTATGCGTTATTTTAAGGCTCCAATAGCCGGGTTGAATTTTGAATTTACACCAGAACAAGACGTTTATGCCGTACTTGATGGCAGAGAACAAACGATAAAAGGGAATTTTAGATTAACCACATCCGAGCTAGAAAATCTCAGTATGTTAAAATTTAGTCAGCCGCCAAATGTTGTCAGTCCTTGGGTAAAATAACATTATTTCACCTAAAATTATGACTAAAAAGCCCACATTATGTGGGCTTTTTAGCTTAAAGCATGGTTTGCTTTAGTGGATATTGTTTAAGCTTCATAAAAGCTGACAACATCGATACGCTGCGCAGCATCTAAATCGATATGACCGCTGTTAGCAATATCTACAAAATCGAAGGCGGGTAAATCAGCCTCGGCAACGTCACCAGTCATTGGTACATTGGGATCGCGCTTTAAAGAAATAAAATCAAACTGTTCACGATCGACACCCTGTGATGGAGCCGTGTTCTGCATGGCAGTAAAAATGGTTTCAATACGGCCAGGATATTGTCGATCCCATTGATTAAGCATATCTTTAACCGCGGCACGTTTTAAATTTTCCTGTGAACCACAGAGATTACAAGGGATGATTGGAAACTGTTTAAGCTGTGCATATTCCTCTAAATCTTTCTCACGACAATAGGCTAGGGGCCGTATCACAATGTTGGCGCCATCATCAGAAAGTAATTTAGGGGGCATTGCTTTCATTTTTCCGCCAAAAAACATATTTAGAAACAGGGTTTCAATGATGTCATCTCTAT
The DNA here is from genome assembly GCF_016406325.1 of Shewanella putrefaciens. Lineage (NCBI taxonomy): Bacteria > Pseudomonadati > Pseudomonadota > Gammaproteobacteria > Alteromonadales > Shewanellaceae > Shewanella > Shewanella putrefaciens. The sequence goes on from NZ_CP066370.1 coordinate 2,145,237, forward strand.
GGTGACCAAGAGCAATTTTAGTTGCACCAATACGTTGTGCAAAGCCATACAGCGTACCACGGCGAAGACGAGAGCACAGTGAACATGTTGTTTTGCCCTCAGGGATCTTATCCTTCACGATAGAATATGTGTCTTTTTCGAGGATATGATAAGGCACCTTGAGTTTATCGAGATAAGCGGGAAGAATATCCTCTGGGAAGCCTGGCTGCTTTTGATCTAAATTGACGGCAATAATTTCAAATTGAATAGGCGCGCGTTGCTGTAAATTCATTAGAATATCGAGCATAGCATAACTGTCTTTGCCACCACTTAAGCAACACATAACACGGTCGCCATCCTCAATCATATTGTAATCTGCGATGGCACTCCCCACCTCACGACGCAAACGCTTTTGTAATTTATTAAGACGGGTGGTGTGTTTTTTCGATAATTCTTCAGACATAGCTTCCAACATAAAAAAGCGCCCAGTAACTGAGTTTCAGGGCGCGTATTATTCCAGCTATCTCATGCGGGGTAAAGAGCCGTGTGGTTTAGGTTTCTTCTAAGGGGGATTTATAACCATCGGGTTTGATAGCCAGTAAGTCGCAATTGATGCTATCGATAACATGCTCAGCCGTATTACCGATAAGTGCGGCTGAAAATCCTGTTCGCCCTACGGTTCCTAGGATGACTAATTCAGCATCTAACTGAGCAGCAAGATCAGGTATAACATCTTCAGGTAACCCCTCTTTCACATGACAGTGATTGCTATCGATACCATAGGCATTCGCGAGATAACTAACACGATCTTCATGTTGGATACGGATAGTATTGTTATAGGTCTGTGCATCAAAGTCTGGTAATTCAATGGCTAAATTAACGGGTGTGCCAGGGTAGCCATTAACTAAATGCACCTCAGCGGCAAACTTAAGCGCAAGATCTTTTGCATGTTCAATAATTTTACCATTGAGCATTTGATGATCGGTATCTTCGGTAGCCACATTGACGGCACACAGAATTTTGCCTGCAGCCGGCCAGTCACGTTCTTTAACCATGAGCACTGGAACAGGTGCTTTACGCATTAAATGCCAATCAGTTGGTGTAAAAATGACCGCTTTGAGTTTGTCATGGGCATGAGTGCCCTTAACAATCAAATCATAGTGGCCAGCGATGGCGTGGTTAATAATGCTTTCAAAAGGACGATTGTGCCAGATTACCTGGGTATCAATACTGAGCTGTAAATGACTGTATGCGGCAAGCAGATCTTGAATCCAAGCCAAGCGTTGATCGATAACGCCTTGACGCATAGCTTCACGTTCTTGGCTCGATAAAATCGATGTCATTTCATAGGAGAAATCAAAAATAGAGAGAAACACAGTCACATGGGCGTTACTTTTACTGGCCAAGGTTACCGCACGGGCGAGTGCAACTTGATTTTCGGTAGTAGGGTCTACTACAACCAGTATTTTTTGATAATCCTTCATAACATGTTCCTTTAGTCATAGGCTCAGATTCATCATGAGCCTTTGGCAGTTAGCTGTATTGTTCTAGATCAAAACTCATTTAAAAAACAGCGTCTAAGCATCCAATATCCTACTTTATTGACATCACTATAAATGATCATTTTCTCTTTCACTTAATCTGCAACGAGCAATTTACTTATCTTGCAATTCGGGAATTCCCAGCGAGTAGGTTAAGTTCTTGATGATCAACAATAGTGATGTACTTTCCTTTCACTTCAATTAATCCTGATTTTTGAAAACGTCCTAACAGGCGGCTAATCGTTTCAACAGTTAAACCAAGATAGTTACCAATATCACCTCGTGTCATAGTGAGACGGAATTCTTTCGGTGAAAAGCCACGATTACCAAAGCGATTGGCTAAATTACTGATAAAAGCGGCAAGGCGTTCTTCGGCATTCTTTTTGCTGAGTAGGAGGATCATTTCTTGATCGCTCATGATCTCATTACTCATTAGACGCATAATTTGTTGACGCAACTTAGGCATAGTACCAGAAAGCTCATCAAGAATATTAAATGGGATTTCACAAACCATAGATGTCTCGAGTGCTTGTGCAAAACTTTGGTGCAGTTGGGCGTGAATACCGTCAAAACCAATCACATCACCAGCTAAGTGAAAGCCTGTGATTTGCTCATCCCCTTGTTCGGTAATGGTATAACTCTTAATAGTACCGGAGCGAATGGCAAAGAGAGATTTTAACGGATCTCCCGACTTAAATATTTGCTCGCCTTTTTGAATGGGTTTTTTACGCTCAATAATATCATCAAGTTGATCAAGCTCATCTGCGTTGAGGGTAAAAGGAATACAAAGGGTTCCCATACTGCAATCGTGACAATGGATTGCGCACCCGCTGGCTGCAGGACGACGATTTTTATTTTGTTCTATTGTCATGTCGGTTCTCAAGTTTATCCACTGAAGCCATGTTAAACCAATTCACTCACTTGGGCTAGTTTAGCTGCGACAGTGCGATATATAAAGTTTGGCCACCAAAGGCAACTAATAGTAAACCACTCAATAGTCTAACCGTTTTCTTTTGTACCCAAACAGCAAGGTGTTTAGCAGCCACGCCAGCACTTAACAATGAAGGTAAGGTGCCTAAGCCAAAGGCTAACATGATTAAGGCACCTTGGCTTGCAGAGCCTGAAGCAACCGACCACGTTAAAGTGCTATAGACAAGACCGCAGGGGAGCCAGCCCCAAATAAATCCGGCCATTATCGCTTGGCTCGGATTTTTGATGGGGACAAGGCGCTGAGCTATGGGTTTTAGATACTGCCACAACCATTGCCCGACACGCTCAATTTGCACTATTCCGACCCAAATTTTAGCGATATACAACCCTGTTGCTATCATCATTAGTCCTGCAATGACCCGCAAAACAATGAGATAAGTATCGAGTTCGAATAAATAACCAAGACCTGCCGACGATGCACCAACCAAGCAACCTGCTAAGGTATAACTCAAAATACGACCTACATTGTAACTTAGTAAATACTTGAGTTGATGCGTCAGTAAATTCCCCGTCTTTGGATGGGGGATTTGGGCTGAGAAAGCCCCCACAAGACCACCACACATACCAAAGCAATGTGCTGCGCCCATTAATCCAACCAGAAAGGCACCGGTGACATTGTACTCGATCACAAAGGCATGCCTTTTTGTTGTTTTTTGATTGCTTGCAGTGCTGCGATATCATCAAGTTCTGCCGATGATTGAGTAACTGCCGTTTCTGTATTATTTGGTTTGTCAGTATTTTCATCAAACAGTATAGAAACACTTTGACGGTCAAGATCGTCAAATTGCTCAGATTTAACCGCCCAAAAAAAGACCATTACAGCGATGGCGACAAAGATCATGGCAATGGGGATAAGCACATAAATAATTTCCATAATGACCTCTTACTATTCCGATTAAACTGTCTATGATGATCACACTTTTACGCGTAATAATCTCAAACTATTACCAACAACAATTAAAGAACTTGCTGACATGCCTATTGCGGCAATATAAGGTGCCACATGGCCTGTAACAGCTAACGGCAAAATAAGTGCGTTATATCCTAAAGCCCAAGCGAGATTTTGTTTAATGATTTGCGTGGTCAGTTTGGCGACCGCGACAGCTTGGGTGAAGCGAGAAAGGTGATCCCCAAGTAGGATCAAATCTGCACTGTTTTTAGCAATCGCACTGCCACTGCCCATAGCAACAGATAGATCAGCACCAGCAAGTACTGGAGCATCGTTAATACCATCCCCAAACATGGCAACTGTTGAGGTTTTTTGGAGTTCAGTTACTAAAGCAAGCTTATCTGCTGGTGTTAAACCACTATGAACGTCTTCAATCCCTAACTCTTTTGCCAGTTGATATACGTGACCAGAATGATCACCACTGGCAATGCTAACACTGCAACCCTGTCTCTTTAACTGTTCAACCGTTGTTTTACTGTCAACGCGGATATTGTCTTTAATTTCAAAACTGGCAATTAAGTCATATTTTCCATCGTTCAATCGCGCTAACCAAATTTGTTGTATCGGGTTAGTGCTGCTGATATGAGCATCGGTAAACAATGCGTTGCCAATACGATACTCAATACCATCAATCGAACCTTGTATACCAAACCCCACAGTATGGTGTACTTGTTCTGCTGTGAGAGTAGGCTCAGCAAATACGGCAAACGCGGCAGCAATTGGGTGACGAGAGCCGGCTTCTAATGCTGCGGCGATAGCAAGAACGCGGTTCTTATCACTATCTGCAAGACATTCAACTTGACCAATAGATAACGTGCCACAGGTGAGGGTGCCTGTTTTATCGAAAACAACATGCTTAATCAGTGGGAGTTTTTCGAATACTCCGGCTTTGCGGGTAATGATCCCAAGACGGGTAAAAATAGCGGTAGCACAGGTAACGGCTGTAGGGGTTGCCAGGGCCAAAGCGCACGGACAAGTCGCAACGAGCACAGACAGCGTGACCCAAAAGGCATCATCAGGGGAGATCTGATGCCACACTAAGTAGGTAATAGTGGCGATAGAAAGAATGGTGCCTGAAAAGTAACGTGATAACTTATCAGCAAGTAATGCAACCGCCGGCTTAGTATTAGAAGCAAGCTCTTGTAGGCGAATAATCTCAGCGACCAATTGATCTTGTCCAAGTGCGGACACCTTCACTGTGATGGGTTGGTCGATATTAATCGTTCCCGCATAGACTTGATTATCAATATTTTTTTCAATTGGCATTTGCTCACCAGTAAGCATGGCCTCATTGATACTCGTGTGGCCGCCAACCACCACACCATCGGCAGCGACCATTTCCCCCGGTTTCACAAGGATCACATCATTGAGGCGTAACTTTTTGGCGGGGATTTCTTCTTGGCCTTGCTCTGTAACAAGATGTGCTGTCAGTGGGACTAGTTTGTGTAAGTTACTGGAACTAACTGAAGCCTTTTGTCTAGCTTTCTGCTCAAAATAACGGCCCAACAATAAGAAGAAGGTAAACATAGATACGGATTCAAAATACACTTCGCCGGTGCCATTCACTGTGGCAAAACAGCTTGCAGTATAGGCACCACCAATGGCGATGGAGACAGATACATCCATATTGAGCTTGCCACTAAGTAGGGTACGAATGGCGCTAAAATAAAAAGGTTGAGCAGAATAGAGCACAACTGGGGTCGCAAAAATCATACTAACCCAGCGGAAATAATCGCGATATTGCACATCTAAGTCAGTGAAATAGCCCGTATACAATGCAAGAGCAAACATCATGACTTGCATTGTAGCAAAACCGGCTAACCCTAAGCGCAGTAAAAATTTACGGCTATTTTGTTGGCTGCTGCGTTCTTGTTCATCAACTTGATAAGGAGCTGCTTGATAGCCAATGCGACTAATTTGGGCAAGGATATCGCTGAGTTTTATTTTATGTTTATCCCAACTGATCATGGCTCTTTGAGTTGTCGAATTGACAAGTACTTGTGTTATACCAGACAGTTGTTTGACTTTGTGTTCTATTAACCAGGCACAAGCCGCACAGGTAATACCATCAATTGACAGCGATACTGATTCAATATTCTCTTCAGAATGCACAAAATCTTGCTGTACTTCAGGTAAATCGTAAGCACTAAATTGGTTTAATACATCAGGAACAAGGGCTGTTTGCTTATTTCCAGGTTCAGTTCGAAACTTGTAATAACTGAGCAATCCTGCATTAACAATCGCCTGTGACACCGCTTGACAACCGGGACAGCACATTAGCTCATCGCGATCATTTATACGGGTAATAAACTGCTGGCCCGTGAGTACGGGCTCATTACAATGGAAACAACTTGGATGTGTCATAACAATTCTTATTCAACTACAACTAATTCAACCACAACTGGATACTATCTTTTAATTCAACACGTTGGTGAATTCGCCATTTGCCATCGTAGCCCTCGAGACGCACTTCCCAAGGGCCGGTTAATGTGGTGGGGATAGTAATGCGATACACATTACTGGCATCGGCCGTTGCGGTCAGTTTTATATCTCTTTCGGCAATAGTTGGATGATAAAACTCGACTTTCAAGGCTGCTTGGTAAGATGGGCCACCTTGTTGTGTCAACAAAATCTCATTATTAGCTTGTTCAAGTGAAAAGTTCATGCCTATTTGTTTGGCGTATTTCACTTTACTCAAATCCATGTTAATGGCTTTACCATCTTTATAATAATCTTCAGCGACAAGTGAATCTGAGTTGGAAAGGGCAATTTTTAGCGTGGTAAAACTTGCAACGACTGCGCATAAAGGAAGAATAATTAAAAACCAAGGCCAGAATTGTTTATACCAAGCTTGTTGTTCAGTCATATTAATACCCATTTGAAAATTTGTGCCATTTTACCGTTAAAAGGCAGGTTTAGCACTTTAAAAAAAAGGCCTCGATACTCTCGAGGCCTTAGTATTACTTATATCTAATTACTTGTTTGATAAGCTATAAACATAAGCAGTGATCACATGAACTTTTTCTTCACCGAGAACATCTTTCCACGCAGGCATAACGCCTGAACGACCATGTTTGATACTTTCTTCAATCACGCCGCGGCTACCACCATATAACCAAATATCGTCGGTTAAATCGGGGGCGCCCATGAATTTATTGCCTTTTGCGTCCATTCCATGACAGGCAAAGCAACCTTTCATGAATGAACCTTGCCCTTGAGCAGCCAGTGTCGCATCGTGCTCGCGGCCAGACAGTTTAACAACGTATTCTGCTAAGCCTGCAATTTCACTATCCTCGATTGGCAAACCACCTTTTGGCGGCATCATGCCATGACGGCCACTCATAATAGTGGTTTTGATTGTCGCTAAATCACCACCGTACAACCAATCGCCATCAGTAAGGTTAGGGAAACCTTTGCTACCACGCGCATCACTACCATGGCATTGTGCACAGTTTTGTAAAAACAAACGGCCGCCCACTTTTAATGCTTCTTGGTTTTTAACTAGTTCTTCTAGTGGTGTTGCCAAATAAGCAGCAAAAATAGGACCATATTTATCATCCGCTTGCTTTACTTCTTGATCGTACTGTACCCAACGGCCTTCTTTGTTCGCGAGTTCCACCGCTGCGGCTGAGTCGGCTTTTATACCTTTATCAGTACCAATACTTTGGTTTGCACTGCTCCAACCTAAGAGGCCTTGGTAATTACCTAAACCAGGATATAAGGCAAGGTAAATTAAACCAAAGACAATCGTGATATAGAACATGTAACTCCACCATTTTGGTAGTGGATTGTTCATCTCTTCAATACCGTCGAAGCTATGACCCATAGATTCGCCTTCTTTTACGTCAGTGGTGTTCTTAGAACACACTTTAAGTAAAATAAAACAACCTGCGATCACCACTAACGAGAGTACGGTAATCCAAATACTCCAGAAGCTACTCATCACTTATGCTCTCCTGAGTCCTTCGATTCCTTGTTTATTTCTTCGTCAGAAAACACAAGGTTAGCTGCTTCATCAAAGGATTTTTGACGACGCGAGCTATATGCCCAAGCAAATATACCGACGAAGGTCAGCATCACAATGATCGTTAAAATGCCTTGCAATGTGCCGTAATCCATATTTTGCCTCCTTATTTGAGTGCATGACCCAAAGACTGAAGATATGCGATCAAGGCTTCCATTTCTGTCTTACCTTCTACAGCCTTTTGTGCGCCTGCAATTTCTTCATCGGTATAAAGATCATTACCCTTGTAACCGCCTTTATGCATGTTACGCAGAATAGTCATCTTGTCGCCTGTCAGTTTGCCGTCTAACTTATTTTCGGCTAACCAAGGAAAGGCAGGCATATTCGATTGAGGAACGACAGCGCGTGGATCGATTAAGTGAACTTCATGCCATTTATCACTATAACGCCCACCGACACGAGCAAGATCAGGACCTGTTCTCTTAGAACCCCATTGGAAGGGATGATCCCATACTGACTCACCGGCAACAGAGTAGTGACCATAACGCTCAGTCTCTGCACGTAAAGGACGGATCATTTGGCTGTGACAGTTGTAGCAACCTTCACGAACATAAATGTCACGGCCTTCAATTTGCAGGGCTGTGTAGGGTTTTAAGCCTTCAACAGGTTCAGTCGTATCCTTTTGGAAAATCAGCGGAGTGATTTCGACAAGGCTACCGAAACTGATAGCGATAACGGTAAAGATCGCTAACAAACCGATGTTTTTTTCAACTATCTCATGATTAAATTTCATCGAGTTTGCTCCTTAAGCCGCCGTTGGTTCAGCCAGTGCTGGCAATGAATCTTTTGAGGCTTTCACAGTACGAACAACGTTATATGCCATGATAAGCATACCGGTTAGGAAGAAACATCCACCGATGAAACGTACGAAGTAGAAAGGATATGAAGCTTCAAGACTTTCAACAAAGCTATAAGTCAATGTTCCATCAGCGTTTACTGCACGCCACATCAGACCTTGCATCACACCAGAAATCCACATAGACACAATGTAAAGCACTGTACCAATGGTTGCTAACCAGAAATGGACATTAATCAGTTTGGTACTGTACATACGGCCATGGCCAAATAACACAGGAACCAAATGATATAACGAACCAATAGAGACCATTGCAACCCAGCCTAGCGCGCCGGAGTGAACGTGTCCTACTGTCCAGTCAGTATAGTGAGATAAGGCGTTAACGGTTTTAATCGCCATCATCGGTCCTTCAAAGGTAGACATACCATAGAAAGACAGAGAAACAACGAGGAAACGCAATATTGGGTCAGTACGCAGCTTATGCCAAGCACCTGATAGGGTCATAATACCGTTGATCATACCGCCCCAAGAGGGAGCAAATAGGATAAGCGACATCACCATACCCAAAGACTGAGTCCAATCAGGTAATGCTGTGTAATGTAAATGGTGAGGACCCGCCCAAATGTACAGTGCGATCAGTGCCCAGAAGTGCACAATCGACAGACGATAGGAATATACCGGACGACCTGCTTGCTTAGGGACGAAATAGTACATCATTCCTAAAAAACCAGCCGTCAGTAAGAAGCCTACAGCATTATGACCATACCACCATTGCACCATAGCGTCGACAGCACCGCTATACATGGAATATGACTTGAATAGACTCACTGGTACTGCCATAGAGTTAACAATATGGAGCACCGCGACGGTAATGATAAAGGCGCCAAAGAACCAGTTCGCAACATAGATATGCGAGGTAGTACGTTTGACGATAGTGCCAAAAAACACTATGGCATAGGAAACCCATACAATAGTGATAGCGATATCAATTGGCCATTCCAATTCAGCATATTCTTTGCCTTGGGTAAAGCCCATAGGTAAAGAGATAGCTGCTGACAGAATGATGGCTTGCCATCCCCAAAACGTAAATGCAGCTAATTTAGGTGCAAATAGTCGGGTTTGACAGGTGCGTTGTACGACATAATAGGATGTTGCAAAGAGGGCTGATGTACCGAACGCGAAGATCACCGCATTGGTATGTAATGGTCGCAAGCGACTGTACGTTAACCAAGGTGTGTCAAAGTTCAGCTGAGGCCAGATTAACTGGGCCGCAATTAATACACCGACTGTCATACCAACAATACCCCACAAAACCGTGGTTAAGGCAAATTGGCGAACAATGGTGTAATTGTAATCAGCGCCTGTTGGCTGGGAATGGTTCATCATAATGCTTCCACTGCTTATTACTTTTACTTTTAGTAAAGACAAGCTTTACCTGTTATAAAATGACACAACATTGCTTCCCTATTAGGGTAATCAAGTTATGTCAATGCGTTATCCTTCATATTTGTGCTCAAATACAAGGTTTCGCAATGATACTTGAGCAATGTCAAAAAAGATACCAAAGAAGGGCTGTCGAAAGTTGATCTAGATCAACCTACGCTATAGAATGTTAACACATTGCATAATAAGGTTAATTTTTGTGCTTATGCGGCAATTCCTCGTATTTTTAACCATGGTATTCTTGCTTAATCTCACTGCTTGTAAAGAAAAGGTCGAGCACATTAGAGATAAGGAAAACTCCGATCCATCATTATGTGTTTTTTCTCAAGGTGAATGTGTAAAAACCATTGCAGGGATTAAACTGAGTTTCACTATCAACCCAAGTCATGCCCCGAGTGAAAAACCTTTAACATTAAATATATTATCTTCGGCTCCTATAAGTGATGTACACATTCGCTTAGAAGGGAGAGATATGTTTATGGGGATTATTCCGGTCAATGTGCGCCAAGTTGATGAAATGAACTATATAGGCCAAATGGTTTATGGTTCTTGCAGTAGTGGGTATATGGTCTGGCGTGGTTTTGTTAATTTCACTGTCAACGGAAAACCGCAAACGGCGATCTTTGATTTTCTTGCAGATAGCGATATTAACTAAGCGACCATAAAAAGGATGATCTCTGCATTTAGAGATCTTTCCAGTTTTCTTTCACTTGAACAAACACCTCAATATTCTGGATAAAAAGCTCGAGTAAATTGGGGTCAAAATGTTTACCTGCACCTTTTTGCATTTCAGTTAATACATCTTCTAATGGCCATGCAGATTTATAACAACGTGTATGGGAGAGCGCATCAAACACATCAGCAATAGCGACTATACGCGCAAAAATATGGATCTCATCTTGCTTTAGGTTAGATGGATAGCCTGAACCATCATATTTTTCATGGTGTTGAAGTGCAATAATGGAAGCAGCTTTAAGAATAGGGCGCTCAGAGTTGGCTAAAATTTGATGACCAATATTAGGGTGCTGACGCATGATTTGCCATTCATCATCATTTAACTTACCAGGTTTAAGTAACACAGCATCAGGAATCGCGATTTTACCAATATCGTGCATAGGTGATGCTCTACGTAGTAGATCTGCATCGTATTCATTTAATCCCGCCAGCAAAGCCAGTTGTGCACAATATTCAGCCATACGTTTAACATGATTTGCCGCTTCTTTAGAACGACTTTCTACTACATCCCCTAAACGGAGGATCAGCTCCGATTGAGTATCTTCTACCTCCTGATTAAGTAGCAAGTTTTCAAATGCGATCCCGACATTAATAGCAAAAATATCAATCAGCTTCTTATCAAGATCATCAATCTTATTAATACCATCCATATATAAGAGATTAATAAGACCACTTTTGGTTGGGAAATAACCCACAAAATAGTTATCTTCATACAGACAACGCTTCAGTGCTAAAGCACTACGTAGGAGTTTATCTATACGCTCTGGCAGTATCGTTTTAGCCGAACTATTCGCAAACTGTCCTGTTCCCGCCAGAATTTCAATGCCAGCACAATCCACATGACCACTAATTGCATCCATAGCGTTACAACTTAGTAGGAGTGTTTCATTATCTAAGTTGAGGAGTGTAGCGACTTGAGTCAACAGGCCATCAGCAAACTTATGCAATGTTCTTAACTCAAATAACCCTGCAGTCGCTTCAAGTACACGCTCTAATCCCATACGATGACTTAATTGAGCGCGTCTTGCTTGTTCAATTTCCATAATATCGCGATAAGAACGCAGGGCAGAGTAGACACTGGTCATCAACTTACGGGAGTCCAACTCAGATTTTGCTTTATAATCATTGATATCATAATTGACTATCACATCTTCTTCTGGAGCTTGTCCAGGTTGCCCAGTTCGTAAGATTAAGCGAATTGTCTTATTATGCAATTCCTCACGGATCCATCTGATTAGTTCTAATCCCGCATGATCACTTTCCATGACAACATCAATAAAAGCTATTGCAATATCTTGTTCTTGCCTGAGTAATGCCTTCGCTTGCTCTCCGCTGTAGGCATTGATAAAAGAGAGTGCACGGCCATCTAGTCTAAAACGAGATAGCGCAAGTTTAGTTACAGTATGAACATCAGGTTCATCATCGACGACAAGCACCTTCCAAGGAGGACCACAGTCTGTGATGTCTGCCGATTTTTTACCCGAAAAAAGAGGATTTTTCTTTGCAATATCAATAAGCATCCAACACCTCTACCATATAAAAATATTGCGCACAGTAAGAGTGTAGTAGATACCTTTAAAGACGAGATAAAAATAATGAATAAAGTGAATTAAATAAGCATAGCCTACTTGTTGATAATAATTATCATTTAATATTATTATAAATAAGCAAATTACTGAATGGACAAGAACAATGACTGAACGCATAAACTTATCAATTACTGAAAGAAAACTCGCTCAGTTAATCCATGATGGATACTTGTGTGCGGCTGACTTCTCATGCCTAGATTCTCAATCCAAGCAGAAAGTATGGCAACTTTGCCTTATCTGTTGTAAGAAGAGGATTTTTTGCGATCAATGTGCAAATCAAGATTGTCCCCAAATAGAGCTTCGGATTAGCACTAAATCGGGAGATATTTTATAGTGGTAAACATTTGACTACATTGCTTTAGTCATAAATCATCTTTGATGGTAGTAGGTCAATGTAACTTAGCTTGGTAATTTCTTTCATAACAATGCCAATGCGTTGATAGGTAATAATACTATCATTTATCAATTTAACATAATATACATTGTGCGCAGTTTTGTATGGGAGGGCTTGGGGATGCCGATAACGTCAATTATCGGCATTGGTTAGCAGCTAACGGTGTCTAAAGGGTTCTTCTGCTGTAACTCGTCGCAGTTCGCCTTGGTAATGTGGGCACAGGATAAAAATAGATGGAAACTCATCATACCAAAATGCTTTATTACAGTTGTTGCACTGTAGTTCTGGCTTGTCGTTGCGGTCGACGATGCTGGTACCACCATCATCCATCATAAGGAATTATTTGCATCAGGCAGTTTCCTTCACCAAGTGCAATTGACTGGCATCATATGCAGCAAGTGAACCATAAAGCGCATTTTGATGTGCAATAAGCTGGGCACTTAAATTCTCTGAAAGTAACTGAAACAAAGCCTGCTTTGGATCTTCTTATGCCTGCACTTCAAATCAATAACTAAGAAATAGGCACTAGAAATGCAAAAGGCCGCTAATTGCTTAGCGGCCTTTTGACTAAATATGGCGGAGGAGCAGGGATTTGAACCCTGGGTGGGCTATAAACCCACGCCGGTTTTCAAGACCGGTGCATTAAACCACTCTGCCACCCCTCCGAACGACGCGCATAATATAAGTAAGTCTATTGGCTGTAAAGCGCTAACTCTTAATTATGTGCCAATTGTTGTTATTCCACTCAATCCGCTGGATTTTGCTTCACATCAGACATAATACCTACACGAGCAGGATCTGGCTTAGTAAAATGTTTAGCAACATCGCCCCACTCTTTCTGACTCTTAAGTATATAGCCGACTACAACTAAGATGGCGCAACATAGGATCCCCCAACCAATTGCTACTTCACCAAGGCTCGCCCACATAGCGACTAAGCTTGATGCACCAAAGGCAATACTGATCTGTAAGAAATTCTGTAATCCTGCGGCCTTTGCTGCATTCTGACTAAACTGCTGTAGCGCACTATTAACGACTATTGGATAAATTGCACCATTAGCGGCCGCTAAAATAGAGAAAGAAATCAACAGTGGGAAAATGGTGCCTGCGGGATAAATCAGCGTAAACATGATAATGGAAATAACACAGACCGCAAAAATCGATAATAGAATGTTCAGTGTTTGAGTTGCGCCAATACGTTTTATCAGTAACTTACTTGCATAACCACCGAAAATAAACATGATAGTTTGTGGAATGAAGCTTAGTCCTATTTCAGTCGCTTGATAACCATGCATTTCCATCACAATCGGCCACACAGTTAAATAGGCAAAGAAAGCACCAGAACAAGCGCCGAAGATCACTACGTTGCCTAAATAGCGGGTATTTTTCAAAATTTGCCCATAAGATACAGCGGCATGCTCACTATGTTTATGCTGATGCTTGTTGCTAGGTACAAAGTACAAAGTCATTAACACAAGCATAAAAGCGATAACACACAAGGAGATAAAGATTGCACGCCAGCCTAATTCGTTCAGAATATAAGCGCCAAGGATCGGTGCTAATGCCGGCGATAATGCAACCAGTGGCATAATGTTACTAAAAATACCTTGGGCTTTATCGGCATCATATTGTTCAACGACAATGGCTTGCCATATAACCCCTGCACTACAGGCTCCAATGGCTTGGAAGAAGCGCGCGATATTGAGCATTAGGATAGAATCACTGTTGGCAATAAACACGCTAGCAATGGCAAATAAAACAAGGCCAAAGATCAGTGCCCAACGCTTGCCAATTTTATTGACTAAGGGCCCGTAAAGCAGTTGACCCAGTGCTAGACCTGCTAGGAAACAGGTTAACGACATTGCCACCTGCGATGGTGTGCTGCCCAATGAGCCTTCAATTGCTTTGAAAGCAGGCAAATACATGTCTGTGGCAATAAAACCGAGCATGCTCAACATGGCCAAATAGAATAAAAACATAAAGAACTTTATGTTTACAAAGGTGTTACTAGACGTTTTCATAAAATAATCGGGTCGGATTGACTAAAGTGTGCAGTCTAATGACTTGTTAAATCTATTGGAAACGTTTATTTTTGACTTGTGTTATCAATTATTTTCATCGGAACGGACATCAGGTATGCTCTCAGAACAAGCGCTAGAACTCATTGATATTGTGGCTCGTGTAGGTAGTTTCACCGCGGCGGCGAATCGGCTACATAAAGTGCCCTCTGCCGTGAGCTATGCGGTCAAGCAAATAGAAGAAGAACTTGGCGTCATTCTTTTTGAGCGCCATCATCGCAGCGTGACCTTAACCCTTGCTGGTGAACATTTTGTTAAGCAGGCCAGAGCTTTGCTCACACAGATGGATGAGATGAAACGTGGCACTCAACGCGTCGCGAACGGTTGGCAACCTACTTTGTCCATAGCCCTTGATAATATCGTCCGCGCCGACAGGATCAGCGTATTAATTGCTGACTTTTATCGACACTTCCATGATATTGAATTGATTATTCGTATTGAGGTCTTTAACGGTGTTTGGGAAGCGCTCGCCACAGGCCGCAGTGATATTGCTATTGGTGCGACAACCGCAATTCCTGTTGGTGGCGTTTATCAGTATAAAGATATGGGGGATATTAAATGGGCCTTTTTAGTCAGCAAGAATCATCCTCTCGCCAATATCGATCGGCCATTAAGTGACGATGAGCTACGCCCTTTCCCTTCGATTTGCCTAGAAGATACTTCACGGGAAATTCCAAAACGCATGACTTGGCTCCTTGATAATCAGCGCAGGCTTGTTGTGCCTGATTGGATTAGAGCAATCAATTGTTTCCGTGAAGGTTTAGGCGTAGGTTATATGCCAGTGCATTTAGCAAGTGTGTTTATTAAAGCAGGAGCCTTAGTCGAGAAACAGTTAGAAAATCCCAAACTGACTAGTCCCTGTTGTCTTGCATGGAATGCCGATAAAATGTCACCTGCCCTCAGTTGGGTACTTGATTATTTAGGTGATACAGACAAGCTTCATCGAGAGTGGTTAGCCTAATATATGTGTCTAAATTAACCATACTCATGATCTGCTGTTCTTTAGCTAGATCACCTTATATTTTAATAAAATCAATACTAACAACTTGTTGTGTCGAACTGTGTACTTTTACCTATACCCTAAGTAAGGTATTATTAAATCGGCTCCACATCAGTGTAGGTGTATTACGGGAACTAAACCTTCCGTCAAAAATCAAAATGATCAGCTTAGCAATGTGTCAACGGAGAAGAATATGACTCAAGAAACACTGTACTCGACGAGTACGTCAACATTGGAAGTGAACAAACTTCTTAAAAACACTTATATGCTGTTATCGATGACGCTCGCTTTTTCTGCACTATGTGCAGGGTTGGCAATGATGCTCAATATCAGCCCATTAATGTCAATTGGCTTGTCAATTGGTGGTCTAGTGCTACTGTTTGTGACATTACGTAAAGCTGAATCTGCTGCGGGTATTTTCTGGATTTTTGCTTTTACAGGTATGGAAGGTGCATCACTGGGCTATATGCTAAATCACTATGCAGGTATGGCAAGTGGTCCACAGCTGATCATGCAAGCACTAGGTTTAACCTCAGTCATTTTTGTTGCCTTATCAGCTTATGCGTTAACCACTAAGAAAGATTTTTCATTTTTACGAGGTTTTCTGTTTGCAGGTTTGATTGTTGTCATTGCTGCTGCGGTGATTAATATTTTTGTGGGCAACAGTGTCGCCTTTATGGCCATTAACGCAGGGCTTGCGCTGTTAATGACGGGGTTTATCCTGTTTGATACTAGCCGTATCGTTAATGGTGGTGAAACCAATTATATTCGTGCAACTATCTCCTTATACTTAGATTTTTTAAACCTATTTATTGCTATTTTGCACCTGATGGGCATCGGCAACGATGACTGATCCCCTTTTGGATTAACTTACGTTAGAATGGCCCTACTTTAAGGGCCATTTTTATTATTGATGAGCAAATTTATTATCCAAGTGAACGGGCCGGCCTATGGCACATCGGCAAGTGTAAATGCCCTACGCTTTACTCAAGCTGCATTACTTAGCGGCCATCAAGTGTTATGTGTATTTTTTTATCAAGACGGAGTTTATAACGCAACCGATCTTAGTTTACCCGCCTCTGATGAGTATAATGTTGTAACGCATTGGCAAGACTTGGCGGCACAACATCAGTTACCTTTAGTTAATTGTGTCTCCGCCGCACTTCGTCGCGGTATTGTGAGTGAACAAGATGCCAGTGAAAATGGACTAACCCACTGGAATAGCAATAAATCCTTTATCATGGGCGGTTTAGGTGAACTCATAACTGGTATTGAGTCTGCCGATCGCTTGATTCGCTTTTAATCTTCGGAAATGTTATGAAAAAATTGTGTATCCTGTTCCGAAGTGCCCCTTTGGGAACCGTTAAAGGCCGCGAAGGATTAGATCTTGCGCTGCTCAGTGCCAGTTTTGAACAAGATGTCAGCTTAGTTTTTGTCGATGAGGGCGTATTGCATCTGTTAAAAGAAATGCAACCAGAGCTCATTGGTGGTAAAGATTATATTTCGACCTTTAAGGCATTGCCGCTCTACGATATTGAATCGGTTTTTGTGTGTAAGCAATCCTTAGCCGATTACGGCTTAAGTCATGGATTACTGTCGATCCCGGTCACAGTGGTCAACGATGAAGCCATTTCGAATCACTTAAAATCGGTAGATGAGGTCTTAGTATTCTAATGATTTTACATCATATTCAAACATCTCCTAACCAAGATAATGCACTTAAACTTTGCCTACGTTATGCCTGCAAAGAAGATGCTATCTTACTGTCGAGTGATGGCGTGAATGCTTTGCTATTACGACAATGGGCGATGGCATTATCGCCCTTCAAGTTGATGGTCTTAAGAGACGATGTTGTCGCACGCGGCCTATCCGAACGTTTAAAGAACGTGATGCTTATCGATTACAATGAGTTTGTGGCTCAATCATTACTCCATGACAAGGTGATAACGTGGTAAATCCATTGCAATTTAATGGCACAGAAATCATCCGTGACCATCAGGGTTATTTAAAAGATCTCAACGATTGGCAACCGGAGCTGGCTTTGTTGCTCGCTGAGGAAGAGCAAATTGAACTGACGCCAGCACACTGGGAGGTCATTCATTTCGTTCGAGATTTTTATATAGAATATAAAACGAGCCCAGCCATTCGAGTGTTAGTCAAAGCCATAGGCCAAGCTCTGGGGCCAGATAAAGGTAATTCAAAGTATTTGTATACCCTGTTTCCAATAGGACCAGCCAAGCAAGCAACTAAGATCGCAGGGTTGCCCAAACCGGCAAAATGTATCTAATATTGGGCATCTGAGACTAGAGCGCACAAATGAAACAAAAAGGCATGTTCCCTTGGAAACATGCCTTTCTTTTTACCTGAAAAAAATTGATAGGGTTATTTGACGTTTTCTAACACAACCCAGATGGCCTTACCTACAGTTGCCAGCATCACTGCACAAAATACAGCGATAATTGCTGTATAGGAAAGCCAACGAAGATAACGTTGACTTTTATCCATAGCGTCGCGCGAATACCTTAACCGATTTGAGTTAATCCACCCATATAAGAACGCAATGCTTCTGGTATAGTCACACTGCCATCAGCATTCTGATAGTTTTCTAATATCGCTACTAAGGTACGGCCAACAGCCAAACCAGAGCCATTTAATGTGTGTAACAAAGCGGGTTTATTATCCGCTTTAACACGGTAACGTGCTTGCATACGGCGGGCTTGGAAATCCTTCATGTTTGAGCAAGAAGAAATTTCACGGTAGGTATTTTGTCCAGGTAACCAGACTTCGATGTCATAAGTCTTGCTTGAGCCAAAACCCATATCACCCGTACATAACACAACTGTACGATATGGTAGTCCTAAGCGTTGCAGTACGGTTTCGGCATGATTTGTCAGCGTTTCAAGTGCAGCCATTGAGTCTTCTGGTTTGACTAATTGAACGAGTTCAACTTTATCGAATTGATGCTGACGAATAAGACCACGGGTATCTTTGCCGTATGATCCTGCTTCGCTTCGGAAACATGCGGTATGTGCTGTTAGCTTAATCGGTAACTCGTCTTCATCGACTATACTGTCACGCACTAAGTTAGTGAGTGGCACTTCTGCTGTAGGGATCAAACTTAACCCTTGACCTTCTTCGGTGGCGGGTTTGGTATGGAATAAGTCTTCACCAAACTTCGGCAATTGGCCTGTGCCAAGTAAACTCGCTTCATTAACCAGCAATGGCACATAGGCTTCGGTATAACCGTGCTCAGTCGTATGCAGATCCAACATAAACTGACCTAAGGCGCGATTTAATCGGGCGATTTGGCCTTTCATTACGATAAAACGAGAGCCGGTGATCTTAACCGCGCTTTTAAAATCTAAACCGTTTAAGCCTTCGCCCAAGTCAATATGATCTTTGATCGGGAAATCAAAACTACGTGGTGTGCCCCAACGGCGTACTTCGACATTCTGTGTTTCATCGGCACCAATTGGCGCAGATTCATCTGGCAGGTTAGGCATGGACATCGCAATCGCATTCACTTCTTCCAATACAGCTGCCAGCTCTAATTTTTTAGCATCGAGTTGAGAGCCTAAATCCCCCACTTGTGCCATGATCGCGTCAACATCTTCACCGCGGGCTTTGGCTTGTCCGATGGATTTAGAGATGGCATTACGCGCCGCTTGCAATTCTTCGGTAGCCACTTGCAGCGACTTACGTTTTTCTTCTAATTGAGTAAGATGAGCGACATCTAAAATAAAGCCTCGAGTGGCCAATCGCTCCGCGGTAACAGCTAATTCGTTGCGTAAAAATTTAGGATCTAACATGTGATATATTCTTAATAGTTAAATGCGTGAAAAAACCAGTTGCTGACCTAAATAAACCATAAATAAACATAAACTTAGGTTCAACACCACATTCAAAATCGCCTTCAGCCAATCTCCTTCTTGCAACAGCAATAAGGTCTCATTAGAGAAAGTCGAAAACGTTGTTAACGCGCCTAATAGGCCAACACCTATTAGCGCTTTCAGTTCTGGGCTGATATGACTCATTTGCCCCAGAGCGTATATCACGCCCATAAAAAATGAACCAATAACATTGACCACCAGTGTACCAAAAGGAAAACTGCTGCCAAATACTTGGATCATGAATATTGAAATAAGATAACGAAAAACCGCCCCAATTGAACCACCTAATGCAACTAATAATACGTTAGTCATAACGTTTGTTCTCACTGACTTGGTCTAATTGGGTTAATTGTATCAATTTATCCTTAATCCGCTTTTCAAATCCACGCTCAGTGGGAAAGTAAAACTGGGACGTTTTTAGGGACTCAGGGAAATAATTTTCACCACTGGCATAGGCATTAGGTTCATCGTGAGCATATCGGTACCCTTCCCCCATACCTATTTCTTTCATTAACTGTGTTGGTGCATTACGTAAATGGTGTGGAACACTCTCTTGACCAGTTTCACGAGCCAGTGCCCTAGCCGCTTTAAATGCAGTATATACAGCATTACTTTTAGGAGCGCTCGCCAGATACACTATGGCCTGTGCAATCGCCCTCTCACCTTCTGCAGGTCCAACGCGATGGAAACAATCCCAAGCATTGAGCGCAATTGTCATTGCAGCAGGATCGGCATTGCCCACATCTTCAGAAGCGATCGCAAGTAGTCGCCTTGCAACATAGAGTGGATCGCCACCACCTTCTAAAATCCTGCAATACCAGTAAAGTGCGGCATCGGGTGCAGAGCCACGAATGGATTTATGTACCGCAGAAATCAAATCGTAAAATTGATCGCCATTTTTATCGAATCCGGCAACTTGGTGTCCCGCCACTTGCACGAGCATTTCAAGGGTAAAAGTGTCGTTATCACTTACCATATCACTCATTAACTCAAGTAAGTTGAGCGCCTTACGCGCATCACCATCACAAAGTTGAGCAAGTTTGATGAGCACACTCTCAGGCATTTCGAGTTGCCGCAGACCAAGGCCACGCTCAGTATCGGCCAAGGCTTGGGTCACGATATGCGCTATCTCATCATTACTTAAGCGCTTGATAAGATAAACTCTCGCCCGCGAAAGTAAGGCATTGTTGATTTCAAACGAGGGATTTTCGGTAGTGGCGCCGATAAAAATCACTGTGCCATCTTCAATAAAGGGCAAAAAAGCATCCTGCTGACTTTTATTAAAGCGATGGACTTCATCGACAAACAATAAGGTACGTTGTCCACGGGATTCCGCGATAGCTTTTGCCTGTTCAATGGCCGCCCGAATCTCTTTTACGCCAGAGGTGACCGCTGAAATACGCTCAACATGTGCATTAGAATACTGGGCAATTAATTCAGCGAGCGTTGTTTTGCCTGTCCCTGGTGGCCCCCACAACATCATGGAATGAGCACGCCCGGCTTCCAATGCTTTACGCAGGGGTTGACCTTCACCTAACAAATGAGCTTGACCAATATATTCGGCTATTGACCTTGGCCGCATGCGAGCGGCGAGAGGTCGAAAATCAGGGGCAAAATTAAATGATAGACTACTCACACTCTGACCTAGTTAAGCGTTTTAAGACGCTGATCATCGATATCGACATTCTCAGGTAAAACAAACTTAAACAACGCCTTGTCTTCAGTTGTGATGACTTTTTGATTGCTTAAATCAAACTGGCTGAGATTTCCTTTGTCATCAAGTACATTGAACTTAGTCAGTTGTGAATTTTTAAAACACACACTCACAGTCACAATGCCCGAATCAATAGCTTTAGGTCGAATGTCATAACAATCTTGCTTCTTGGTCACCGAATATTGTGACCAAGTGGTGTCATCTCGGTGAACTAATAATGCAATAGGTGAGGCATTGATTGCCTCTGCAAAATCCATAATCACCACTTCCTCGGCAAAAGGATTGTAAATCCACAAATCTTTTCCATCAGCGACGATTTGTGATTCATCGGGTGAGGTTAAGTGCCAATAAAATTGGTTTGGATGTGCTAGAGCTAAGATACCAGAGCCAGTTTGGATAACTTTTTTGTTCACATCGGTCACGGTTTGCTTAAAATCCGCCTTGAGTGAGGCCGTGTTAACCAGTGTGTTCCTAAGTTGCTGCGCATCATCAGCAAAAACAGCAGTGCTATATAATAAAGGTGACGTTAACATCACTGCGCATAAAAGGTTTTTCATCTTAATCCTTACTGCTTAAAAGTCGTTAACATGGCCAGACTTTCATCTGGCCTAATCGTCGGCATTGAGCCCACAATTAATAATGTTTTGGGGGCGGAGGCGCCAGCACTTCGCGGTTACCATTATGCCCCTGCGCCGATACTATTCCTTGCATTTCCATCTGTTCAATAATACGTGCAGCGCGGTTATAACCAATCTTAAACTTACGTTGCACGCTGGAAATGGATCCCCGACGAGTTTCAGTCACAAAAGCGACGGCTTCATCATAAAGCGGATCATACTCCTCATCAGACTCCGCGGTTTCTCCTGGCAGCAATACCTGCTCACCATCACTGACACCATTGAGAATTTCATCAATATACTGTGGTTTACCGCGGGCACACCAATCAGCCACTACACGGTGAACTTCATGATCGTCAATAAAGGCGCCATGAACCCGATTGGGTACTGCAGTTCCTGGTGGTAAAAACAGCATATCCCCCATACCTAGCAAGGTT
Organism: Shewanella putrefaciens; assembly: GCF_016406325.1. Taxonomy (NCBI): domain Bacteria; kingdom Pseudomonadati; phylum Pseudomonadota; class Gammaproteobacteria; order Alteromonadales; family Shewanellaceae; genus Shewanella; species Shewanella putrefaciens. Next base: position 2,167,412 of record NZ_CP066370.1, read on the forward strand.
TCTGCGCCCTGTTGGTCCAAAATCGTGCGCGAATCGATCCGCGATGAGACTTGGAACGCCATACGTGTAGGGATGTTGGCTTTAATTAAACCGGTGATCACATCCACCGACGGTCTTTGAGTTGCAAGGATTAAATGGATCCCGGCAGCACGCGCTTTTTGAGCGATACGAGCTATCAATTCTTCTACTTTTTTACCGACAATCATCATCATGTCAGCAAATTCGTCGACCACGACGACAATCGAAGGCAACTTATCTAACGCGGGCGCTTCGGGTTCCATGCTGTCCGACGACTTCCACATTGGATCTAAAATCACTTCACCGTTCGCTTTTGCTTCAGCAATCTTAGCGTTATATCCTTTGATATTACGTACGCCCATCATTGACATCAGTTTGTAGCGGCGCTCCATCTCGCCCACACACCAACGTAGTGCATTTGCGGCTTCTTTCATATCGGTGACGACTTCACACAACAAATGTGGGATGCCTTCATAGACAGAAAGCTCCAACATTTTGGGATCTATCATAATAAAGCGCACATCTTCAGGGCCTGACTTGTACAGTAAACTGGTGATCATCACGTTTACGCCCACTGACTTACCAGAGCCCGTCGTACCGGCTACTAATAAATGTGGCATTTTACCAAGATCAACAACAACTGGATCACCGGCAATATCTTGGCCTAATACCATAGTTAAGTTGGATTTACTCTCAGTAAAGGCGGCACAATCTAGCACATCGCGCATAAACACGGTTTCGCGGAATTTATTGGGTAATTCGAGTCCGACATAAGCCTTGCCAGGAATAACTTCAACAACTCGCACACTTTCAGCCAATAAAGAGCGCGCTAAATCCTTAGATAGATTAGATATCTTTGATGCTTTAACACCTGGAGCCAGTTCTAATTCAAAACGGGTGATAACAGGACCAGGATAAACCCCAACGACATTAGCGATAATATTGAAATCTGCTAATTTAACTTCAACCAAACGGGCAACTTGGTCAAGTTCTTCAGGACTTATTGGATTCTTCTTACGATCGGGTATATCCAATAAGCTGATGCTGGGCAAAGGATCCATCGGTTTTTTCGGTGCGGGTTTGTCTTCTTGTCCTGGCAACACCACAATACCATCGACAATTTTAGCTTTTTGATCTTGCAGCTTACGCTGCGCTTGATTCACAGCACCTGTTGACACTTTAGTATCAAAATCAATCACATCATCATCACTAAAGCCTAATTCCTCATCCTCAGCATCATCAGTCAACGCGTCATGACTGAATATGGGTTCATGTTCATCAATATCAAATACATGAGTATCAAGATCAGCAACCTCATCATGTACTGTATTTTGCTTCGCTACCCAAGGCGGAGTCTCAAAATGACCATGTTCAGCAATCGCCTGATGATCTATTTGGGGTTCAACTCTTTGATTAGATTTATTTCTAGCTCCATTTAAACTCAGAATTTTTGCAAGTGAGGACAACTTAGCTTTTTTGCTCGGGACTTCATCCATGATAGTGTCATCATGGTTAGCTGCAGCTATCGCCATCGCGGGTTCCCGCATACGAGGTTGTTCAAGTACATGTTGGGAGTCACGGCGTTGCTTAAATTTATCCACGACAGACATAAAGCCACGAGTATCTTCAGTTTCATCTTCTCGCTTAAAAACTTGAGGCAAACTTTTAAGTCTTTTATAGAGCCAAATGGAAGCAAAACCGACCTTTTCTACCACCGTCAGCCAACTTATTCCCGTCAACAATGTGAAGCCAGACCCTAAAAAACAGAGTAATAACAAGGTAGTACCAAGCTTATTGAAATACGGCAACATTGCTTGCCCTATCACATCACCCGCAACGCCCCCTGCAGAAAACTCATAGATATTATTTGCATTCATGCTCGCTAAGGCCGAGACACCCAGAATAAGCAATAAAAAACCAATAATCCGTAGTGCAACCGAAAAGTAATCAATTTCAAGTAAATCATGGGCGCGCTTAAAAAGTAGCCATCCGGTAGAGGCCACGATGATCGGCATGATATAAGCCGTTACCCCGAAAAAGTACAATAGAATATCGGCTATCCACGCCCCCACTGCACCAGTCCAGTTTTTTATATCGCCTTGAAAATGCGATTGACTCCAACCAGGATCGGACGGACTAAAGCTGGTTAAGGCAAGTAAAATATAAGTGGCAAGAACACAACAAATGATGAGTCCGCCTTCTAGCAGACGTTGCAGCCCAGTGAGCGTGCGTACACTATTTCCTTGAGACAAACGACATAATCCATAAAAAGTGAAAACAGGTGAGCTAACGATACCAGAATCCTACTAAATGTGGAGCATATTAGCCGGATTTTCTCCTAAGATGTGGGCATAATTAGTAAAAATTAACCTAACATTGCGCAATGGGTGTTTTTTGGGCAACAATCGTTTATGACACAACGACTTCCCAAATGTGATTTATACAAAACTGACACAAAAATAAGCCCCTAAACTGCTAAGCTTAAGGGCTGTGCAAGGTTAACGATAAGGTAAAAACGGTACACAGATTAATAAATAAGGGGCCTTGGCCCCTTATGGTAAAACCAAACAATCAGGGTAATTTAGATATCTGAGAGTAGATGATTTATTGCTACGCGACTGGTGTGTTTAACTTCTTCCATTACAACATAAGTGCGAGTATCAGAAACAGAAGGTAATTTGAGCAATGTTTCCCCAAGTAGACGGCGGTATGCCGACATATCAGAAACTCGCGTTTTTAATAAGTAATCAAAATCGCCAGAAACTAAATGACATTCTTGAATATCATCGAGTAGTTGCACTGCACGATTAAACTTATCAAACACTTCGGGAGTATCACGGCTTAATGTGATTTCCACGAATACCAGTAGGGATGCACCCAGGAAATGAGGATTAACCAGCGCAGTATAACCGTTGATATATCCCTGCTTTTCGAGTCGTTTCACTCTTTCTAAACACGGAGTAGGACTTAGCCCTACTCTTTTTGATAGCTCCACATTTGAAATGCGGCCATCAATCTGTAATTCATTCAGAATGTTGCGATCGATGCGATCCAAGTCTTTTACAGGACTCTTTTTATTATATGCCATTTATTTAACCTTGCTTTATCACTAAAACAACATTTTATTCTACGTATGTCCAAAGTTCAGCAGCATAAACTGCATCGCCGCTACTATACTAGATATCCCTGAATTAATCACGTTCAGGTCACGATAAAATAACAATTATGCCCATTAAAAGTGGGTTTTCAGGCAATTGAGGCTCAAAGATGATTATTGGTGTTCCAAAGGAAATTAAAAACCACGAGTATCGTGTCGGCATGGTCCCTTCAAGTGTTCGTGAATTAACCATAAAAGGCCACGAAGTATTTGTTGAAACAAATGCCGGCACGGGAATAGGTTTTTCAAATCAGGATTATGTTGATGCTGGCGCCACAATTTTAGCGACCGCATCAGACGTTTATGCTAAAGCAGAGATGATTGTAAAGGTAAAAGAGCCTCAAGCTGTTGAACGCGCAATGTTGCGTCACGATCAAATCTTATTCACTTATCTACATTTAGCGCCTGACTTACCCCAAACGGAAGATTTAATTAAAAGTGGTGCCGTATGTATCGCTTACGAAACGGTGACCGACGATCGTGGCGGCCTTCCCTTGCTAGCCCCTATGTCAGAAGTCGCGGGTCGTATGTCGATCCAAGCTGGTGCGATGGCATTAGAAAAATCTTCTGGTGGTAGAGGTATGTTACTCGGCGGCGTACCTGGTGTTGAGCCCGCCAAAGTCGTCATTATTGGCGGCGGAATGGTCGGTACTAACGCCGCTCAAATGGCAGTTGGAATGGGTGCTGATGTTGTTGTACTTGATCGCAGCATTGAAGCACTGCGCCGTTTAAATGTACAATTTGGTTCTGCTGTAAAAGCGATTTACTCCACCGCTGATGCTATTGAACGTCATGTTATTGAGGCTGATCTTGTGATTGGTGGCGTGCTGATCCCGGGGGCTGCAGCCCCTAAATTGGTGACTCGTAGCATGATTTCCCGCATGAAACCTGGTAGCGCTATCGTTGATGTGGCAATCGATCAAGGCGGTTGTGTTGAAACGTCACACGCAACCACGCATCAAGATCCAACTTATATTGTTGATGATGTTGTACATTATTGTGTAGCGAACATGCCAGGTGCCGTTGCTCGCACTTCCACTTTCGCACTGAACAATGCAACGCTACCGTACATTCTTAAGTTAGCGAATTTAGGTTATAAAGAAGCATTGTTACAGGATAAACACCTGCTCAACGGTCTGAGCGTCATGCATGGTAAAGTCGTCTGTAAAGAAGTTGCCCATGCACTTAACCTTGAATACACTGCGCCAACAACCTTATTTGCCTAATTTGTTTTCTGATAACCTCTTATCTTGATGTAACAAATGTTCTACCGGCCTCAATATTTTGAGGCCGTTTTTTTATTATGATGACAAAATAGCAAACTAAATAAATCCTAAAAAGTTGACAGCGTAAATCCACATGCTCAACACGTCATCATTAATCGATGAGCATAATCTAAAATAATCGCCAAACTGCGCTTTACCCCTACAGGTAAATTCCCTACAATCGCCCTAATTTGCTAAAGGCACGGAGATAATAATGAGCCAGATCAGACATTGTAACTTATTGATTTTGGGTTCAGGCCCAGCAGGATATACCGCAGCCGTTTATGCTGCGCGTGCTAATTTAAAACCCGTGATGATCACAGGTATGCAGCAAGGTGGCCAACTAACCACGACGACTGAAGTTGAAAATTGGCCGGGGGATGCAGATGACTTAACCGGTCCAGCCTTGATGGAACGTATGCAGAAGCATGCTGAAAAGTTCAATACTGAAATTTTGTTCGATCATATCAACGAAGTAACCCTTACCGAGCGCCCTTTCCGTTTGAAAGGCGACAACGGCGAGTACAGTTGTGATGCGTTGATCATTGCAACAGGCGCTTCTGCCCGTTACTTAGGGCTTGAGTCGGAAGAAGCATTCAAGGGCCGTGGCGTATCAGCCTGTGCGACCTGTGATGGTTTTTTCTATCGTAATCAAAAAGTTGCTGTGATTGGTGGTGGTAACACTGCGGTTGAAGAAGCCTTGTATTTAAGCAACATAGCGGCTGAAGTGCATCTTATTCATCGTCGTGACACTTTCCGCTCAGAAAAAATTCTGATTGACCGTCTGATGGATAAAGTCGCCAACGGCAATATTATCCTCCACTTAAATCAAACTATGGATGAAGTGGTTGGTGATGCCATGGGCGTTACCGGCCTTAAGATGAAGAGCACTAAAGATGACTCTATTACTGACTTAGCCGTTGCTGGCGTATTTGTCGCGATTGGCCACAGCCCCAACACCAGTATCTTCGAAGGCCAATTAGAGATGAACCATGGCTACTTAAAAGTACAAAGTGGTCTTCAAGGTAATGCGACCCAAACCAGTATTGAAGGTGTCTTTGCTTGCGGCGACGTGATGGACCAACATTATCGCCAAGCTATTACTTCTGCAGGCACTGGTTGTATGGCAGCACTCGATGCCGAGCGTTATTTAGACGCTAAAAAATAATACGACTCACTTTTTGAACAGATAGCAGGCTTTGCCTGCTATTTTTTGTGCTCAACATTGTTAACTGATCACAAACTTTTTACGGGCAAAGTAAATCAATAGGATTCACGCGCTCAGAGCCTTTGCTTCACTATTCTCAATAACGAATCAGTTATGAGTGCTTAGGTAAATAACATTATTCGGTAATCAAAAATAGCGCACAAAAAAAGGGACCAAATGGTCCCTTCTCTACAGCAACAAACTAATTTCTTAGTTTAATGCTTCTTTTGCTTTTTCGACTAACGTTGCAAATACAACTTTATCGAATACAGCGATGTCAGCCAAAATCTTACGATCGATTTCGATAGACGCCTTTTTCAGACCGTTGATGAAACGGCTGTAAGACAGACCATTTTGACGAGCCGCAGCATTAATACGTGCAATCCACAGTTGACGGAATTGACGTTTTTTCTGACGACGGTCACGGTAAGCATATTGGCCAGCTTTAGTGACTGCTTGTACAGCAACACGGTAAGTACGGCTACGAGCGCCATAATAACCTTTAGCTAGTTTTAAAACTTTCTTGTGACGAGCACGAGCGGTTACACCACGCTTAACTCTTGGCATTTTCTAATCTCCTAAATTAAGCGTAAGGTAATTGACGCGCGATTGCTGGAACGTCAGCTTTTGATACTAAACATTTAGCACGTAAGTGGCGCTTACGTTTAGTACTTTTCTTGGTCAAAATGTGACGTAAATGTGCTTGCTTACGCTTGAAACCATTGGCGGTTTTCTTAAAACGTTTCGCTACACCTCTGTCGGTTTTCATTTTAGGCATTACTAAAACTCCGCATTGGGATGTTATATAAAAAGCAAGGCGAGCAAAGGCCATAGACCTTTGCTACTTTAGGGTTGCCCTACTTATTTCTTTTTAGGCGCTAGCACCATAATTGCTTGTCGACCTTCCATTTTAGGGAAAGATTCAACAACCGCATACTCGTCCAAATCAGCCTTGATACGGTTCAGAAGATCCATACCTAGGTTTTGGTGGGCCATTTCGCGACCTCGGAAACGCAGCGTAATCTTCGCTTTGTCCCCGTCTTCCAGAAAACGTATCAGGTTGCGTAGTTTTACCTGATAGTCGTTTTCGTCAGTTCCAGGACGGAATTTAATTTCCTTAACCTGAACCTGCTTTTGCTTCTTCTTTTGTTCCTTTTGCGCTTTCGCTTTATCAAAGAGGAACTTACCGTAGTCCATAATGCGACATACTGGAGGTTCAGCATTTGGGCTGATTTCTACTAGGTCTACACCTGCGTCATCGGCCAAATTCTGAGCATCTCTGATGCTTACCACACCAATAGCTTCACCATCAATGCCTGTTAAACGTACTTCAGGTACGCCTGTGATTTCTTCATTGATTCTATTAGGGGCCGGCTGACGCCCTGCTGTTTTTTTGATCTTTATGACCTATTCCTCCAACAATTTGAGACTACGGAGCGAAATCTGTTGATGGATTTTAGTGGCGAAATCTTCAAGTCGCATCTTACCTAAATCGATACCATCACGGGTACGCACCGCTACTTCCTTATTTTCCATTTCTTGATCGCCAACGACCAACAAATAAGGGACACGCCTTAAGGTGTGCTCGCGTATTTTAAAGCCTATTTTCTCATTCCTCAAGTCAAAAGACGCTCGAATACCTTGTTCTTTGAAGAATTTGACGATTTCTTGAACATAATCAGCCTGTTTGTCGGTGATATTCATCACAACAACTTGCATTGGGGCCAACCACGTTGGGAAACGTCCTGCATATTCTTCTATCAAGATACCCAAGAATCGTTCCAAAGAGCCTAAAATAGCACGATGGATCATGACAGGGGTCTGACGGCTGTTATCTTCGGCAACATAAGTTGCACCAAGACGGTTTGGTAAAGCATAATCGAGCTGCACAGTACCACATTGCCATGCACGGTCCAAACAATCGTGTAAAGTAAATTCGATTTTGGGGCCGTAGAACGCACCTTCACCTGGTAAAAGGGTGAACTCAATGTTGTTTGCACGTAAAGCCTGTTTTAATGCTTCTTCTGCTCTGTCCCACATGGCATCGTCACCGATACGTTTTTCTGGGCGCGTCGACAGTTTTACGACGATGTTTTCAAAACCGAAAGTAGAATATGTGTCGTATACCATTTGGATACAGGCACTCACTTCTTCTTGAACTTGATCCTCAGTACAGAAAATATGGGCATCATCTTGGGTAAAACCACGTACACGCATTAATCCATGCAATGAGCCTGAAGGTTCATTACGGTGGCAGCAACCAAATTCCGCCATACGCAGTGGCAAGTCGCGGTAAGATTTCAAGCCTTGGTTGAAGATCTGCACGTGGCCTGGGCAGTTCATCGGCTTGATAGCATATTCGCGGTTTTCACTGCTGGTCGTGAACATGGCTTCTGAGTATTTGTCCCAGTGACCAGAACGCTCCCACAACACGCGGTCCATCATTAATGGGCCTTTCACCTCTTGGTAAGTGTATTGGTTTAGCTTACGGCGAATGAATCTTTCTAATTCGAGGAAGATGCTCCAACCGTCGTTATGCCAAAACACCATACCAGGCGCTTCTTCTTGCATATGATACAAGTCGAGCTGCTTACCGATTTTACGGTGGTCACGCTTAGCCGCTTCTTCAAGACGGGTTAAGTGTGTACTCAGGGCTTTTTTGTCGGCCCAAGCGGTACCATAGATACGTTGCAACATCTTATTTTCTGAGTTGCCACGCCAATAAGCGCCGGCAATGCTCATTAATTTGAAATGTTGGCAGAAACGCATATTAGGTACGTGCGGTCCACGACACATGTCTGTGTATTCTTCGTGATGATATAGCGCAGGTGTCGCGTCTTTGCTGATATTTTCATCCAGAATGGCAATCTTATACTCTTCACCGCGCGCCGCGAATGTATCACGGGCTTCTTGCCAGCTAACGACACGTTTTACAACGTCATAGTTGGTTTTTGCCAGTTGAAGCATGCGCTTTTCTAAGGCTTCGATGTCATCTTGAGTCAGCTTGTGCTCAAGGTCGATATCGTAATAAAAGCCATTATCGATAGCAGGACCTATCGCCATCTTGGTTTCTGGCCACATTTGCTTAATCGCGTGACCTAATAAATGCGCGCAAGAATGGCGAAGAATTTCAACACCTTCTTCGTCTTTGGCGGTAATGATTGATAGCTCAGCATCGGTTTCAATGAGATCGCAAGCATCTTTTAATTCGCCATTAACGCGGCCAGCGATACAAGCTTTAGCAAGACCAGGGCCTATATCAGCGGCGACATCGAGAGTCGATACAGCATGAGCAAACTCGCGTTTGCTACCATCGGGAAGTGTAATTACAGGCATGAAATGTCCTTTCCAGTGGTGACCCACACGTAGGGCCACTTGGTTTTAGTTAATGTAAGAGAAATGCTCGCTAGGTTAAGACAGTACAGGAGTCTTAGCCGCCTTGCGTAGCAGGGCGTTTATTCTACGGGATTGGCGTCAAGGGGTGCAAGTAAATTGGCTAAATTGCGTGGCATTGCGCAATAAAGGCAAATTCATGATTTTGCAGTGTGTTGGCAACTTGCTAGTGATGAAATTGAGAGGCTAATTACGGTAAAAGAGTCATGTTTGATCCGTATGAGCAATTCATCCGTTCACTTGGTTCACTACAATTGCAGCTATACTTAGTAAGCCCTATGGGAACAGCCATGTATCGTATGGGGGATATTCTTTCATCCCACTTGAAAGAAGGAGTAACATTATGAGGATCATGAATAAGGTTATCGCCTGTCCACACTGCGGGCATCATCAACATATCAGTATCGATGCCAGCAGTGGTGATCAAGATTATTACGATGATTGTCGAATTTGCTGTAATCCAATCCATTTACGCTTACATATAGATGAGTTGCGGCGCACGATTGAGTTATACGTAGACTCAGATGATGAGCAAATTTATTAATTATTTAATGAATACTCGCTCAAGCGTTTGGCCAGTACACGCTCGACAGTGTCGACGATGACTTGCGTTTGACTGTCGATTTCAATATTCAATTCATCACCTACCTTGCACTGACCTAAATTGGTGAGCTTGAGTGTTTCTGGAATTAAGTGCAACATAAAACTTGTCTCTGTCACCTCACCCACCGTTAGGCTGCAACCATTTACACCTACAAATCCTTTATAAAATATATAGTCCATCCATTTAGGTTCAATACTCAATGTCAAATCGTAATGCTGTTCTGTGTGGCTAATATTGGTAACTTTAGCCTTTGTATGGATATGGCCAGAAAGAATATGCCCTCCAATTTCACTACCAAAAGTTAACGAGCGTTCAACATTAACGTATTGACCTACAGACAAATTAGCGAGATTCGTCAGTCGTAATGTCTCTTCCACTACGTCGAAAAATACCCTATCATCAACCACCTGAGTCACTGTAAGACATACCCCGTTATTTGCCACACTTGCACCAATCGCAAGTCCCTCATGCAAATCAGGTTTAAACGCTACCTCAAGGGTATTTAGGCCATCTTTCTTATGTATTGCAACCACCTCGCAGGTGGCTTGAACTATACCTGTAAACATTTATTACTCGCTTATTCGTTAAAGGCTGTATTTTATGAAACATTCAGGCTTCCAAGCCAAACGCTTAATCCAACTTGCACTGCCAGTGTTCATCGCCCAAGTCACCCAGACAATGATGGGATTTATCGATACTGTTATGGCGGGACGAGTCAGTGCCGTTGATATGGCGGCTGTGGCCGTAGGAACCAGCCTTTGGCTGCCCGCTATTTTATTTGTTCAAGGTTTACTGATGGCTTTTACCCCCTTATTTGCCCATTTTAATGGTGCAAATAATCAAAAAGCGATTCAACCTTTAGCCTTTCAAGGGGCCTATCTTGCCATCATTGGCGGCATTGGGGTGATGATTTTCCTCGCATCGGCACCTTTTGTACTTGGCCATATGGACTTAGAACCTGAATTGTACCGCTTAACCATAGGTTATATCGACGGTATTTTATGGGGTGCACCGGCATTTGTGTTATATCAAGTATTAAGAGGCTGTAGCGAAGGGATCTCATACACTTTACCGACAATGGTTATTGGGTTTGTCGGATTAGCCGTCAATATCCCTGCCAATTACATTTTTATTTATGGTCACTTTGGCGTTCCTGCAATGGGCGGTGCGGGTTGCGGGGTTGCAACGGCCTTGGTTTTTTGGGCAATGCTGATTGCAATGACTATTTATATGCAATTTCACCGCAAATTTGCCGCACTTGCTCCTTTCAGTAAATTTCATCGACCAGAGTTTAAAACGATGAAAAAAATGACGAAGCTCGGCATGCCAATAGCTATGGCGCTGTTTTTTGAAGTGAGTTTATTTGCAATCATTGCATTGCTTCTGGCGCCTTTAGGTGCCACTGTTGTAGCTAGTCACCAAATTGCCCTCAACTTCTCCGCAATTGTTTTTATGCTGCCTTTATCTATTGGTATCGCAGTTTCGATCAGAATTGGTTATTACTTAGGCCGAGATCGTAGCGATATTTCTGCCGTTGTGGCCAAAGTGGGGTTATGGCTAGCGCTGTCTCTCGCTCTTTCCACTGCGGTGTTAACGGTACTATTTAGATTCCAGATTGCCGAACTCTATAACAATGACCCGGATGTCGTTGTGTTAGCTGGTAGTTTGATGTTGATGGCCGCGTTATATCAATTATCGGATTCAGTCCAAGTTGTTGCGGCGGGCGCCCTACGGGGCTATAAAGATACTCGTAGTGCTTTTTATATCACGCTCTTCTCCTACTGGGGGATTGGCATGACACTAGGCTATACCTTGGCTTATACGGATTATATTGTGCCAGCTATGGGCGCCCACGGATTTTGGACTGGACTTATCGCAGGACTGACCTCGGCAGCGCTGCTGTTTTTTATACGCTTACGCTATATCCAAAAGCATGGAGTACATTTAAGCCTTATTGAAGGTGATAGCGCACACCATTAATGCTCACTTAGATTGCAAGAAGTATGAGCGGCAATCGTAGTTATGATATTAACGATAAAAATGGCGAGCCTCTTGGCTCGCCATTTTTTATCGTTTTGATTTTGATGGAAACGATTGGAACAAGACCACTCGCAATAAGAAGGTTATGCATATCAATGTTGAAACTCTGGACAAGTTGCACAGCAATTCACCATTTGACGATAAAATTGTTTTTTTTGCTTGCCAGCCTTTCGCTATCACCCTAATATAGCGCTCGCTCCAAAGCGCAATAGCTGTTAAAACGGCTTGTAGCTCAGTTTGATAAAAGTATCACTACTTACTCATTTGAGAACAAGCGATGAAAATTGGTGGTTAAGACTACCAAAAAATAGACAATGCACCCGTAGCTCAGTTGGTTAGAGCACTACCTTGACATGGTAGGGGTCGGTGGTTCGAGTCCACTCGGGTGTACCACTCTTTTCACAGAGTATAAAAAGTGACTTCTTCTTATTAAAAAGTAAACAGTGCACCCGTAGCTCAGTTGGTTAGAGCACTACCTTGACATGGTAGGGGTCGGTGGTTCGAGTCCACTCGGGTGTACCAATTCTCACTTTAAATTCATATGCTTCAACAATCTTATCCAATTGCCCCAGCTCTATTACCTTTTCTATATTTATATTCCTTAGCTTTGCATCATCTATGATCTGGTTGATAATAAAAAATCCTATAGCACTGCATTTTCAAAAAGAGCCTTTTAAAACTTCTTAAGTGGTCATTCAGTACCATATCGCTATCTTCATTTTTTAAACCACTTACATCAATATCACTTAGGGTACACATCTCGGTTGAAGATGAATTAAACTTGAAGAGGTACAACAAATTCATTGGGTGAAATTTTCCAATACTTTTAACCCTTTTTAAATTCTGTTTCGTTTGTAGGGGCAGAAGCTCGACAAAGAGCGGAACTTTTTGTTTATACGACGACTTATTTGAACCATTAGGGAGAACACAATGAAATTGACTCATCTACTTAATGCTGCGATGGTGCCTCTTACTTTTGCATTGTTATCTTTTAACGCTGCTGCGGTGAGTCCACCCAATCAAACAGGATTAAATGCACCTATGATCAGCGTGATGAGTTTCACATCAAAAAATTACACGCAGCAAGAAGCCACTAAAATGTTCCCTGTACCTAATGTAGGCATGGTGCAACATATTCTTACACTACCTAAGTTAGAGAATGAAGAAGACTATATGCTTGAAGTCCAAATAGGCCAGACTCAACTCATCGACTGTAACAAACACAGTTTAAACGGCGAGCTGAAAGAACATTCAGTACAGGGATGGGGTTACAACTATTATCAAGTGGATGAGGTCTCAGAAGGTCCAAGCACCATGATGGCTTGCTTTGAACTTGCTAAAAAAGAAGCTTTTGTACGCATTCCTGGTGAGTTAACAATGCGTTACGATAGCCGTTTACCTAAAATATTTTACCTACCAGAAGGCACTGAATTACGTTTTAGAACGTGGAAAGTAGATTCTGCCTTTCAGTATGCTAAATAAAATATTCTGAATATCCTGTTTGAAGCAAATGCCCTTCGGATCTGGACTGACATGATAGAGTCAAGATCCGATGGGCATTACTAAAATCTTTTAATTCTAACTACTTGCATAATCTCGATTTCAAAACCTGCCACCATTTCTGTTTCAGGATAATAGACAACACTCACTTTTTGCCCTTGTAAATTTTTGTATTTTTTTACACGACGAAATTTAAATGGCACATCACAGTTTTCGAGCATCACTGTATGTTGCACCCATTCGCCCTTTTCTCTTTGAGTATGGGATAACACAGTCACTTCGCCTGAATGAATTAATCTCTCATGGTTGGCGAGCATCTTTTTAACAGCCTTATTCATGTTCGATCCTTTTATCATCTAGCCCGCCAGTAGTGACGTAACTTTCTGTTTTATTTCTGCATATCTTAATTTTTCACAACGACCAAATCCCTTGAGTTTACGGATCTGTAGTCGACTAAAAAGAGGAACCATCATGCCAGCTAGAAATCGGCATTGAGTATCGAGTGACAGCGAAAGTATACCTTTCATTTTTACGTGGGTTTGTAGTTCGAATAAATCGGCACGGATTTGTGACTCATCAGGCCAAACAGGATCTGCAGAATACGTTAACTTAGCCACATTTCCGCGGCAAACACTGCAATGGCCGCAATATTGTGGTGTGTTTTGGTCATCAAAGTAACGAGATAAATTGTAGCTCAGACACGTATCTAATTCGAAAAAACGCACTAATTGTCCAATACGTAAAATTTCTTTATGTTCTTTTTCCACAAAGTATTGGTGAAGATTGTCTACAAGGGAGATCTGAGCCAATATTGTATTATTCACTTGATAAACATCGGTAATTTTTTTAGTTTCTAGTTCAATCCATTGTTTATCTGCCAGATATTCCAGTGCTGTTAATACTTTACTGCGTTCAGCTCCCGTTGCACTGTAAAGTGCATCAACATCTAAAACACCCCAAACCCGCTTCATGTGTGTGTGAGTAAAAATTTGCGATAAGAATGCCTGCCGCTCTGGATTAAATGCACTTAAAATTTCTGATTTATCTTTGATGAAGCGATAGGTTACATCAGCATAGTAAGCATAAAGCGGTTTAATTACGCCTTGTATTTCTAACTGAACTAACAGTGTTTTTAATGGTAACTGACGGATATTACTGATGCTAGATAACGTATTTAACTGATGTTCCCAACGTCCTTGATGTTGTTCTTGCTTGATATTTTCAATAATGAGCTCAATACCGCTTCGTTCTGGCGTGTCACCATAAACAAAATTTTCGACTGTATTCATTCCATCAAGATTAGCCAAGGTCACGCAGTGCGAGTGTTGACCGTCTCGACCCGCTCGCCCAATTTCTTGACTGTAATTCTCAATGGATTTAGGTAAGTCATAATGGATAACAAAACGAATATTGCTTTTATCTATCCCCATACCAAAAGCAATCGTCGCGACCACCACTTGCACTTTATCCTGCATAAAATCATGTTGAACTTGCTGGCGTTTTACATCGTCAAAGCCTGCATGATAAGCACGAGCAAGGATCCCTTCTTGTGTGAGCAAATCCGCAACTTGTTCTGCCGTATGTTGAAGAGTGACATAGACAATACCCGCTCCTGCATATTGGCGGACTTGCCTATACAGTAATGCATTTTTTTCTTGGCTTAATACAGGGATAACACATAAATCTAAATTGGGGCGATAGAATCCTGTTTGAACTATGTGTTTAGGAGCGATATCAAACCGCGCCGCCATATCCAACTTCACCTTACGGGTTGCGGTTGCCGTTAAAAGTAGCACTAGTGGGATCCCAAGCTCCCGTCGATAATCGGGTAACTTTAAGTAATCCGGTCGGAAATTATGTCCCCATTCTGAAATACAGTGCGCCTCATCAATAACCAGCATTGAAATGGCAACCGACTGGATAAACTGCCTAAAGCGTTCATTTTTAAAACGCTCAACCGATACCATCAAAATATTTAGCTTGCCCGACCGCGCGTCCATCATAACTTGCTTAGTCTGCTCAGCATTGAGAGTTGAGTCTATGCTTGCCGCTGCAATTCCCTTGGCTTGCAAAAACTCAAGTTGATCCTTCATTAATGCTAGCAAGGGGGATACAACTAAGGTCAAATGGGGCAACTGTAAGGCAGTAAATTGATAACACAAGGACTTACCTGATCCAGTCGGAAAAATGGCGAGGCTAGATTGTCCTGCTAATAGCTGCGAAATCGTTTGGTATTGACCATTCCTAAAGGCTGAAAAACCAAATTGTTGCTGCAATAAAGTGCTATAACTGTCAGCCTTATCTGCAAGAGGCTTTTCTGGGGTTGAGTGAAACATTGCCTAACCTTAGGAGTGAACAAGCTGAAATGTGAAACCGATGTACAGTTTAACAAATTTTGTCCGACTTTATGGGGTTAATTACTGCGATAAGGAGATCCGACTGAATCGACTTAGTTCATTTCGTGTTTAGCGTAGCAAGCTAGGTAGGCTACATAAGTTATGGGAATCTTTTTAGACAGCGATAAAAATTTATTACATCAATACGTTATCACTTTCGCGCTAGATAAAGATTAATCAGTGACGCTAATTTATTTTCAAACCGTTCTTCAAAAACCTCAATATCACGCCCAATCAGATGAAAGTATTTACTCGCCTGTGTCCGTGAAAGCAGTTTATTTGCCACACTATATTGCATTTCATCGAGTGTTTTATCGTACCTTGGTGTAAGTAACCAAGTTCCAACATCCACATCAAAATGTTGCATCGCCTTTTGTGCTAAAGCACAGAAAGCTTCAATATGATCTTTTCCATCAGGACCAAGACAACCTGGCTCGATACGGCACAACACGGCAATTTTTCTGTCCTCAGCCATTTTTATATCCCTAAAATGATTACAACGAAACTCATACGATACATATCAGAATGACTGATTTTACGTGAGTGTATGTATATGTCACGTGCTTTGTATCAATTGATTTTAGCGTGATTTATGACTTACTCGACCGTGAATATAAAAATATTTCAGGATATTGCAGTATTTTTGTCATCTAAATTCAACTTTATTGTCACATAGAGTCATTAGGCTGGGCCTCGAAATTTAATTCATATCACATATTGGAGTGAAATATGAGCAAGGCCACCTTTGATCCTACACTTTATAATAAAAGTAATAATGAGCCGTTTAACCAAGTGTTGGATAAGCATTTATCTCGCCGAAATTTTGTCAAAAGCGGATTGGGCCTTGGTGCCATGACCGCTTTTGCAGGAATAGGACTAACAGGTTGTGGTTCGGATAGCTCACCAGCACCGACGCCAGTTGATCCAGTTCCCACATTACCTCCCACAAAAAGCAGCGCCAAATTAAACTTTACATCTGTGGCAGGTGCTCGACTGGATGCAGTTGTGATACCGGAAGGTTACACCGCACAGGTACTCGCTCCTTGGGGAACACCGTTAAACTCAAAAGCCGCACCATGGAAAAGTGATGGCAGTAACACTGCAGACGATCAAGCCAATTCAGTTGGGATGCATCACGATGGTATGCATTTTTTCCCATTAAATGATGCCGGTAATGATGGCTTACTCTGTATAAACCATGAATATATTGATGAAGATGCATTGCACCCAGCCGGACCGACCGTAGATGCCACCACAGGTTTACGCACCATTGTCGATGAAATTCGCAAAGAAATTAATGCCCATGGTGTCACTGTCGTGCGGATCAAACTGGTTAATAATCAGTGGGAAGTCGTTCTAAATGACAGCCATAATCGTCGTTTCACGGGCGCAACAGTAATGGATATGGCAGGCCCTCTGGCTTATACCTCTCTGCTCGAAACTCGTTATTCACCCGATGGCAGTCAAGCCCGCGGTACCTTAAATAACTGCGGCAATGGTTATACTCCATGGGGAACTTATCTCACTTGTGAAGAAAACTGGCCTGAGTATTTTGCAAACCGCGGTACTTTGAAACCCGATCAAAGCCGCATTGGTATCAGCAAAACCAGTACACGTTATGGTTGGGACCATCTTGCTGGCCATGATGAAGAACGCCTCGATGAATTTGCACGTTTTGATATCACTCCCAAGGGTGCAAATGCTCAAGATGATTACCGCAACGAAGCAAACGGTCATGGTTATATTGTAGAAATAGATCCGTTCAATCCTGCATCACGCGCAGTAAAACGTACCGCATTAGGACGTTTTCGCCATGAAGGTTGTACTTTTGGAAAATTAACTGAAGGTAAACCTGTGGTGTTTTATTCGGGTCATGATGCTCGTTTTGAATACCTCTATAAATTTGTTTCAGCGGCTGCTTGGGATGCAAAAGATGCCAATAGTAGCAATCGTATACAAACGGGTAATAAGTACATGGATGAAGGGACTTTATATGTTGCTAAATTCAACGAAAATGGCGGTGGTGTTTGGTTACCGTTAACCTTAGATAGCCAAACCTCAGACGGTAAAACACTCGGTGATACTTTCGCCAGCTTGGCTGATATTATTCTCAATACTGCAGGAGCCGCCGATCTTGTTGGCGCAACACCGATGGATCGTCCTGAATGGTGTGCTGTTGATCCCTTTACAGGTTCAGTCTATTTAACCTTGACCAACAACTCGAAAAGAACCGAAGCACATCCTGCAAACCCAAGACTTAAAAATAACTTTGGTCATATTATTCGTTGGGACGAAGGTGATAAAGTCACAGAGTTCACATGGGATATTTTTGTATTTGGTTCACCAAGTGATGGTAATGCCGAGACAAACTTATCAGGTTTAACGGATTTGAATCAATTTGCGAGTCCCGATGGTTTAGCTTTTGACCAACGGGGTATTCTGTGGGTGCAGACCGACAACGGTGCTAAGGAAGTCGCGGAAGAAACTAACGATCAGATGTTAGCAATTGTGCCTTCTACCTTGGTTGATAGCCAAGATAAACAACTGACAGTCACAGCAAATAACCAAATGGAATTAAAACGCTTCTTTGTTGGCCCTAATGATTGCGAAGTGACAGGATTTGCAGTTAGCCCTGATTACACGTCAATGTTTATTAATATCCAACATCCGGGTAATTGGCCCTACTCTACCAATGCTGCTGAGCAAACTCCAGCGGGAACCACTCTTCGCCCTCGTTCTGCAACAGTGCTTATCCGTAAGCAAGATGGTAAACAAGTTGGGGTTTAACCATAGCAGTTAAAAATAAACGCAATTAAAGCAAAACTCCCCTACTTGTTAGGGGAGTTTTATTTGTGAAGTTTCGTTCTTCCACTGAAATAAATTAAACGCTGGGCAAAATGGCATTTGCCTTTTCATAAGCCGCTTCAACAGCATCTGTAAAGGATGAAATGGGTAAAAGATCTTCTCTACAACGCCGATTACGACCAAGTAATGATGATTCAACAAACAAATCAAACCAAGTGCTAAGGGCTTTGCTATTTGCCTCCTCACCTATCGCGGCTAACGCTAAAGAAGCGACCTCAGCGGTACCCAGTTGAAAGTCGTGACTCCCCTTTCGTAGCGCATATGTCGCAAGCGTATCGGGATCGAATGATAATAAGGGCAACGAGTGCAAATAAGGACTCTTACGGAACATTTTTATCGCTTCACGCCAACTGCCATCAAGCATGATCAGCAGCGGCCGTTTACCTTCAGCTAATGTCGACATAGGTACTTGATTTAGTACAATCTGCCCTTGCTCTGCATATTGGGCTGGAAACACTAAATAAGGTTGATATTGCGGCGACTCAAGCAAGCCAAGCAACTCAGCTTCAGGTTCTGTACGTGACCAAATATAGGCATGAGTATCAGGAATAAGATCCGCAATGAGTCGGCCACTATTCGTCGGTTTTAACACTTCATCGTTATACATGATCAGCAAAAAACTGGCTTGAGTCTGTAACTGACGGCGCAGCGCACAGGTACAAAACTGCTCACCTAAAAGGCATAATGGGCAGCGGATCAATTTTTTGCCACGGGCACCAAAAGGCTTAGTCGAAATAGACTTACGGTACTCATATAGACGGTGGACGGCATGGGGGGGCTAGAGCCATAAAACCAATTCTCTTTCAAACTTATGATAAGCTGCAATGGAGGGCTTTTAATCTTCCCTATTGCGGCGACGCAGTTTATCCCTTGACCATCAATGGCGCAATCCACCCCATACATTATCGCCATAAAAGGCACATCCAATTTTTGATTACAGGTAAATTATGCAACAACATCCCCTACTCGCTTCAATGCCATTATTAAGCAGCGTACTGCTCAGTGTAACGCTATTTTCTAATGTGAGTGCAGCCCAAGCTTTAAATGCTAAGGAAATGCAATCGCTGGTAGATTCTGTGGTTAAACCTTTGATGACTGAGTACCATATCCCCGGTGCCGTAATAGGCTTAACTATTGATGGTAAACAGTATTTTTATCGATATGGCGTCAGTTCTAAAACCTCATGGCAAAGTGTGACTGAACATACCCTGTTCGAGATTGGCTCTATCAGTAAAACCTTTACCGCGACACTGGCAAACTACGCACAGCTTAAAGGCAAATTAACTCTCACGGATATGGCCAGTGACTATGTACCAGCATTAAAAGGCAGTCATTTTGATGGGATTAGTCTCATTAACTTAGCGACTCACACCGCGGGAGATCTGCCAATGCAAGTACCCGATAAAGTCACTAACAACGCAGAATTAATGGCTTATCTTAAACAGTGGCAACCGTCATTTGCCCCAGGGACCCACAGAAATTACGCCAATCCAAGCATTGGCCTGCTCGGGATGATTGCCGCGCAGAGTTTGAATCAAACATTTCAGCAAGCACTTGAACAAACAATCTTTCCGCAATTGGGTATGACCAGCAGCTATGTCAAGGTTCCCAGCGACAAAATGGCCGATTATGCCCAAGGCTACAATAAGCAAGATATGCCGGTTCGGGTCAATCCCGGCGTATTAGCCGATGAAGCCTATGGCGTTAAAACTACAGCCACAGATCTGCTGCAATTTGTGGAAGCCAATATGCAAATGCACCCACTTGCCAAACCTCTGCAAACGGCAATCGATGAGACTCACAGGGGATACTTTGATGTGGGCGTAATGACCCAAGATATGATTTGGGAACATTATTCCTATCCGATTGAGCTCGATAAGCTACTTATGGGCCACACTCAGGAAGTGGTGTTTGGTAGCACGCCCGTTAACCCCATATTGCCACCCCTTGAACCGCAGCAAAATGTGTGGATCAATAAAACAGGCTCAACCGGTGGTTTTGCCGCCTATGTCGCCTTTATCCCCGCGCAAAAGCTTGGGATCGTCTTACTAAGCAATAAAAATTATCCCGTTCCACCACGGGTGACTGTGGGCTACCAGATTTTAACTGGCATAGAAAAATTGCAAAAATAGCATCACGTAGCATTAAAGGAGATAGGCCTATTTGCGATCTCCTATTTTATTTGTACCTTACCCATATTTTTAGCGTTACTTCCTTATATCAAGTATTTTATCCACTGGTTTGTCGCTGATACCAAATGTTTTAAACAAATCCGCTTGTAAGGAAATAGGGGCATCAGAGTTGAGCCAAACATTAATGTATTTGCAATTACCCTACACAATTAACAAGCAAATAACTCAGCGTAAGTTTAACTTTACAACCCAAAATGAAGAGAAAAACTTATGCAAAACATAAAATATTATTTTGCTAAATCAGCATGATTCACACTTGAAGTTCCTCTTTTAGCGCGTAAGATGCGCGCCATTAACTTATGTTCTTTTTATGGCTATTTCATGTCTGGCAAAGCTCAACACTCTTTCGTGTCAAACTCAGTATCTCCTTCTGTAAGCCTGATATTTATGCTGGTATTTATGGTGGCTTGTGGCCAAATGGCACAAACCATTTTTGTGCCCGCATTGCCGCAAATTGCCCTCAGCTTAAATGTAGATGCCAGTCAATTACAGGCTGTGATGGCCTGTTACCTTATTGCATATGGATTATTCCAATTTGTATATGGACCTTTGTCTGACCGTATTGGGCGTAAAACACCTTTACTCATCGGTATTGGTATTTTTATCTTAGGGGCATTTATGGCCGCACGGGCTCAACATTTCAATCAACTTATCTTTGCGAGCTTAATCCAAGGTTTAGGAACCGCAAGTGCAGGCGCCTTATGTCGTAGTATTCCTCGGGATCACTATTTTGGTGACAATTTAGTAAAATTTAACAGTTATGTCTCTATGGCCGTGGTCTTTCTCCCACTTATAGCCCCCTTTTTAGGTAGCATAATGACCGCCTATTTTGGATGGCAAGCTGTCTATTGGGTACTAGCAGGATTTGGCGTATTTGTGTGGTTACTATTATTAGTCGGGTTTAAAGAGTCCCTCCCGTCGTATAAACGTGAGCATAACCCCATCATCGCGTCCTATCGACATGTACTACGGCATAGAGGATTTAGAGCCTATCTGTCTTCATTAATTGCCACATTCGCAGGTATTGCTGCTTTTGAAGCAATTGCAGGTGTACTCTACGGTCAATATTTAGGGCTTCCCCCTTTTATTGTGAGTTGTTACTTTGTGGCTCCTATTCCTGGTTACTTGTTAGGAGCCTTGATTGCTGGCAAGCAAACTAAAACACAACGTACTGTTTATCAAGGGGTTGCACTATTAGGGACTGGGGCTTTATTTATGCTTATCCCTGGGATATTCTTGCTCGTCAGCACATGGAGTTTACTTGTAGGTTCTGTATTATTTTTTAGTGGTGCAGGTATGCTCTTTCCTACTCTCACCTCTGCGGCACTGGAACCGTTTCCGCGTCAAGCGGGTATTGCGGGGGCATTACTTGGTGGGTTACAGAATTTTGGTGCAGGTCTTGCGGCTCTTAGCATGTCAGTCATGCCCATGGGAGGACAATTAAGTATTGGATTACTGAGTACTATGATGGTTATCCTTGTGATAGCATCACTTCATTATGCTAAAGACCAAAATGATACCCATCAAAATCTAATGCTACAAAATCAGTAAGTTAGAAACTAAAAAGCCCACTATATGATGTGGGCTTTTCCTTTAATCGTCTAAGGCTACAGAATACGTCTTAACAGAAAGTCGGCTTTTAATCGTCGAATACGATTCATGATCTTCTTCACTGGCGCTGGATAGCTTTGCAGTGTATCGACTTGACTATAATGATATAACCGCTCTGTATGCTCAAGAATATGGGTCTGTTCAGCTTCAAACTGATTTTTCCAACAAGCGGTTTCATCATGGATCAAAAGACCATTTTCAAGATCTAATGCCCAAGCTCTTGGATTAAGATTGGAACCAGTGATCAAGTGCTTACAACCATCAGCACTGATCCCTTTTAGATGGTAACTATTGATACCGTGTTTCCACAAATGGATATTCAACTGCCCATTATCAATCGCCCACTGTTGACGTTTGGCAAACTTACGCAAAGATTGCTCATACATATAGGGCAAGGCACCTATGGTCGAGAAATCCTGCTCTGGTGGAATATAAAAGTCATTAGCAGTCTTATCACCTACTACGATATCAACACGTTTGCCTTTTCTTAAATGCTTCGCCAAGGCTCGCACTAATATGTATGGCGGGTTGAAGTAAGGCGTGCAAATAAACAAAGCATCCTTCGACTCCTCAACCAAAGCCACTACCACTTTATTGAGGAGATTTTTTTTACGACCTAACCCCAATAAGGGCGTAATCCGATTACCCGTATTGGTACTGTTAAATTGATATTCGGCTTCGGACAATCGCAGTTTAAAACTACGGATATCATTTTTATGTGGTAGGACTTCTTGAGCCGCATCTTGAGCGAGTGACGATACCGCAGGATCGGCAATAATATAACGCTGGATCATCGACCGCATACTACGTGCTAATTCTACAGACTCAATCACATGGTAACGATCAAAGCGATACTTATCATTCTGTTGCAGATAGATATTATTTAGACTTGCCCCACTATAAATGACTGCATCATCAATAATAAAGCCCTTAAGATGAAGTACCCCCATAAACTCACGGGATTTGACGGGTACACCTAAAATATCGATAGGATATTCGGCCGCAGCCATAACTTTACGGTACATCAAATAGTTACCGCTATCACCTTTATGGCCAATCAAGCCGCGTCTGGCACGGTGAAAGTCAACGAGGATCTTGATATCTAATGCTGGATTATTGGCCTTTGCGGACATCAAAGCTTGTAAAATCTCACGGCCCGCTTCGTCATCTTCTAAATACAACGCAGCAATATAAATACTGTGTTTCGCGCCTTCAATACGATTGAGTAATTCTGCCTTAAATCGGCATGGCGTAAGCAACCACGTTAAAGCCTCGGGTTGAACGGCTATACCACCAAGCTTATCTAGCAAGGTATCCTCCTTTAAACATGCTGACCACCCTGATAGGAAGCACTAGGGTTCAGTGACAAAAACATCACAGCAATATGTGTTAATTCTGGATAGGCTTCGGTCACTGTCAGCCTGATCATTTGTTCTACTTTAAGATGAATATCAGGATCTTTAGGAAACCAAAGTAACTCCACTTGGACAAAGCGTTGATCAATCTTACCGTTTCGATAACTGATACTTGGGATCCAATCTAATGTGAAACTCTCTGCATTACCTTTACATATAGCCGCCAAAGACTGCAGTAATGCTTGGCTAAACTCTGCAACGACTGCCTGTGGTAAGCCGCGCATACTAATATGAGGCATGGTTTAGTTTTTTACCTGAGAACCTAAAATCACAAGGGGTAGAAATTACCGACTTCACTGCGTCTCGGCAAGGCTTTTCTCCCAAAAGCACGCTTAAAACCAATTGTTTTGCTGGTAATTTGACCTGAAACGCGCTGATGCTGATGATAAACCTCATTTAGAACCCATATTGTCTAAAACGATATTAGAATGAGAAACGGCGTCCAAATCACAAAAAAATCGCCAACTGGATTTTCGTGTCCCCGAAAGCATGGTTTTAGCGTAAACTAAAACCTCTTTGCACTAAGTAAATAAAGACTATGAACAAAAAAATTTTGCTAACCCTTGCGCTGACATTACTCTTCGCTTGGGGAATTTTCCATTTTAAGACTCAACTTGGATTATTAATCCTGCCATTATTTATTGGATTAGTGCTTTTTGTCACCTTAAGGCTTTATCGTCTAATGGAGAAAGATGATGGCAGTAATGAACGCTAACCGAGCAACATGATTGAGTATTAACATGGATATGTTATCTAAAACAACGTGTTACATAGGGTTAATATTGAGTTTTTTCTCAATAAGCACTAAGGCTACACAAGCAAATATCCCCAGCATTGAGCTTAGAACTACAACACTCAGCCAAAGTATCGCCGATATTAACCCACGACATTCACAAACCGCATTATTAGCATTGGATTTAGCGAACAATCAGATTCTCTATAGTCAACAGGCGGATACCCTGTTGGTTCCTGCCAGCACACAAAAAATTCTCACAGCAGTCACCGCCATGGCAGAACTTGGGACTGAGTTTCGTTATGTCACTGAATTATGGACCGATGCACCACTCCGTAATGGCCACATTGCAGGGAGTGTTTATTTACGTTTTAGTGGTGATCCAACCCTGACACAATTGGATTTAAAAGCCCTCTTTGCCAGTTTAGTGAAACAAGGCATTAATGGCATTGATGGTCATTTGTATCTTATTGGGGATAAACAAGAACAATTGCAAGCACCGGGTTGGGTTTGGGATGATTTAGGCATCTGCTATGCAGCCCCTGTGTCGAGCTACATCATCAACCAAAATTGTGTTTTCGGTCAGTTCATCCCAAGCAATGAAAAAGAGCCCTCAAAGGTTGTGTTACGCGCCACCAGTTATGGGGTAAAGGTCAATAGTGACGCCGTATTCGATCGACAAGCCAATCGCGATTTCTGTCAGCTTGATCTCGTCCGTTTAGGGCAAAACAACTACCACTTACGAGGATGTTATCCAGGATCTGAAGCCATACCTCTCGCAATTGCAGTAACTGATCCAGCTCAGTTTGCGCAAGACACCCTAACAGCCATACTCAAAGCCGAAACACCACTTTCGGGTAAAGTACGCATAGGCAATAGCATCCCTAAAAAAGCCAAACTGATTGCGAGCCATAGCTCACAGCCATTACCTGAACTACTCAAAACAATGTTACTTAAATCGGATAACTTAATTGCTGATAGCTTGTTCAAGCAAATAGGAAAGAGCTATTACCGTACACAGGGAAGTTTCACCCATGGTGCGGCTGCAATGCGCCGTATTCTCACCGATTTAGGGATTGATTTAACGAATGCAAGTATTGTCGATGGTTCTGGACTTTCACGATATAACCTATTGAGTGTTAATCAGTTAGCATCAGTATTGAAGTTAATTTATGAAGATGATCGCTTTAGAGAATTAATGAACAGTCTGCCCCAATCTGGGGTCAGTGGTACACTAAAATACCGAACAGGTTTCACTAAACCACCATTGAAAAACCTGATTTTTGCCAAAACAGGCTCGATGCAAGGTATCGCAAACCTAGCAGGATTTATGCGATTACCACAGCATAAGGATATATTGTTTGTTGTACTCGAAAATGGCATCAGCCCAGCGCTTAAAAAGCAAAATAAGCCCCCTTTTAGCGCAGACTTTTTAACTCAATTGATGACAAAGCTAGAAGTCAAAGCATCTCTAACGGAGACTGATACGATTCAAGCTCATTCCAAGATTACCCCTGAGTAATTATTAATTAAAAAGCACTGAATATTCAGTGCTTTTTAATTAATAAGCGTAAGTATAATTAGCGCTAAAAGAAATCCGCAGGCATTACCATTGTGCTGGTATCACCTGCACGAACCTGTGCTAAATGATAATCTGCTTTCGGCAATAACTTATCAAAATAGAATTTAGCCAGATAGGTTTTCTGCTGTGCAAAAGCAGTATCTTCATGGTTAGCAACTTTATCGACCATTGCTAACCAATAAAAACCATAGAGTGTATAACCAAAGGCATCTAAAAAGTCGACAGCACTCGCGTTGATCAGGGCTGGCTGGGCCACTTTTTGTCCATTAATGGTTTCGGCAACAATGGCAAGCGCATCTAAACGAGCACACACGGCAGCCACTTTCACAGCATCTACATGGGAAAATGCGCGCATTTGTGCTTTGAGATCGGCGACAAACTCATTTAACGCGGCTAAGTTGTCTCCAGTCACTTTACGACCAAGAAAGTCAATCGCTTGAATACCGTTGGTGCCTTCATAAATCTGTGCAATACGAGTATCTCGTACTAATTGTTCAATACCTGTCTCACGAATATAACCATGACCACCAAAGACTTGCTGCGCCATGATCGTTGCATCTAAACCGCGATCGGTTAAAAATGCCTTAGCCACTGGGGTTAATAGACCAACATAGCGAGCCGCTTTGGCCTTCACTTCATCTTGGCCATATTTGGCTAAATCCAATTGTTGTCCAGTAAACACAGACAAAGCGCGACCCGCTTCAGTCATCGCACGAATAGTCAACAACATACGACGCACATCACCGTGAACAATGATAGGATCAGATTCACTTCCAGTGGGTGAGCCGCCAGCGGCGATGCCTTGATGACGTTCTTTCGCATAATCGGCCGCCATTTGATAAGCTGCTTGTGCGCTGCCTAAGCCTTGGATACCGATAGCTAAACGCTCGTAGTTCATCATAGTGAACATGCATACTAAGCCGCGATTAGGCTCGCCAATCAAGAAACCTTGAGCATTATCATAGTTCATCACACAGGTTGCTGAACCTTTTAGCCCCATTTTGTGCTCAATTGAACCGACACTCACCCCATTTGTACTGCCTAAACTACCGTCAGTATTCACTGAAATTTTAGGCACAAGAAAAAGTGAAATACCTTTACTTTCGGGCAGCTTTGCTAGCACTAAGTGGATAACGTTTTCGGTTAAATCATGGTCGCCACCCGTGATAAAAATCTTGCTGCCAGTAATAGCATAACTGCCATCATCCAATGGCACTGCACGAGTACGAATATTACGCAGATCAGAACCCGCCTGCGGCTCAGTCATATCCATAGCACCCGCCCATTCCCCGGAATATAACTTAGGCAAATAAGCCTGTTTCAATTCTTCGCTTCCGTGAGCATTGATACATAAAGCCGCCCCCGCAGTTAACGAGCCATAAAGCGTAAACGCATTACAGGCACTGTAAGCCATTTCGTCAACTAAGATCCCCAACATTTTCGGCATGCCCATGCCACCAAATTCAGGATCGCCACACAAACCAATCCAACCGCCCTGGGAATACTGCTCATAAACGGATTTATAGCCATCAGGGGTAATCACTTGATTGTCTTGATGCAACACGCCCTGCTCATCGCCCGTCCGATTAAGCGGATGGATTAACTGACTGCTGATCTTAGCGGCTTCTTCAAGGATGGCATTAGCAGTGCCAATATCGACCATTTCAGCAATCTCAGGCAATTGTGCCCAAGTGTTTGGGGCATCAAATACCTGTTCCAGTAGGAAACGCATATCCGTCAACGGGGCTTGGTAAGGATTCATTGGTAGACTCTTAAACGTAGGATTAAAACAGTTGTTTTAATTTATACCAGTTCACTACAGAAAACAATCGTGATACCACGACTAAAAGTTGCCACACTATTCTGTATAGGCATAAATTTAACGTATAAAAAACCCTTAAGTTTCCTTAAGGGTCATTATTCTATCGGGTTACCACCCAGAGTGTCTTCGCGTTAGCTCACGATTAGATGATGATTTACCACATTAAATCATCTGGAATAGCATAATCAGCATAAGGATCATCTTCAACAACAACCTCTTTAGATTCATCATGCTTCCACAAATAGCCACACCATTGAGGCACGAGCAAGTTAACCCGTTCAGCTAACTTATGTGGCACAAGATAACTCTTTTCTTCATATCTAATAATACCCAATTGCCCTTTGAGTAACTCCGCTTGGATCTTTTCATCTATATATAAAGAATAGATTTTATTATCGAGAGTATAGTTAAATTTCACTTCTGCATAAGCAGGGATTTTAATCGCAGACTTAGTGAACTCAGTGATTAAACCACGCACCTGTCCACGCTCAGATGCTTCTGCAAAACGCTGTTCATTTAGCGCTCGATCTTTTTCCGCCTGCAGCCGTTTTTGCTCAGCTACTTCTTGCTTTAATGCCGCTGAACCGTCATCTACTCGTGCTTTTTTATCACGACGTTTTTGGGTCTTAACGTCTCGAACTTTTTGTTTACTGGCCAGCCCTGCTTTCAGTAGCTGCTCTTGTAATGCGTTAGCCATGGATCATTACCTACTTAATCTATATAAAATCAACGTTCTCGATTTTGAATATCTAGAATCTAACACCAAACTACATTTTTGCAGCCCGTTCACTCAACTCTGTCATCGCAATACTCGCTCCACCGAGTGACCAACCACCATCAACTGGCAGAACAACGCCTGTGATATAGGAGGCTAATTCAGAGCCTAAAAATAAGGCCGCATTAGCAATATCCTGTCCCGTGCCATTACGCTTTAAGGGTACAGATTGAGCAACGCTTTGCTGCAATGCAGCACTCGGTGCAAGACGATTAAAACCTTCGGTCTCAGCAATCGGACCTGGTACGATAGAGTTTATTCGTAAATCTTCACAACCCCACTCAATCGCTAAGGTTCGCGTTAACATATCCACGCCAGCTTTTGCTGCACAAACATGTACTTGCATTGGCATTGCAATAAAAGCCTGTGGCGCAGAGATTTGAATAATATTGCCATTAGGACGACGTAGCAAAGGATAAGCCTGTTTTAGCACTTGAAAACTGCCCAGCAAATCGATGTCCATCACCGACTTAAAGCCATTAGCTGAAAGCTTAGCCGCTGTTGCAGGAAAATTACCCGCCGCGCCGCTGACAAGCACATCGATAAAACCAAATTCAGAAGCGATTTTATCAAAACCAATTTCAAGGGCGCTAAGATCGCGCACATCAAAACTCACTCCTAAATGAATCCCCTCAGGATTGACTTGCTGTAGCTGCAATACTGCGGTATCGATTTTATCTTGGCTGCGGCTCGCGACGGCCACATTGGCACCAGCTTGTGCGAACGCAATGGCAATCGCGAGATTTATTCCACTGGTTCCTCCGACAACGACAACATTCTTACCTTGATAGTTAAACATCGTAGCATTAAACATGGGCGTTCTCCGTGAACAGTGAGAATAAACACTCAGGTGTGATTTATTATTCTATGCCAATGATTGATAAATCGCTTGCAAGGCCGCTAATGGATCGACGGCTTTAGTAATGGGGCGGCCAACCACCAAATAATCTGACCCGGCGGCTATCGCCGCAGCCGGTGTCATCACCCGATGTTGGTCGCCAACCTCGCTACCCACAGGACGAATGCCTGGTGTAATGAGTTTAAAGTCTTGACCTAATAACGTTTTAAGTGCCTTTGCTTCTTGCGCTGAACAAACAACACCATCAAGACCAGCCTGTTTCGTCAATTTAGCTAAACGCTGAACATGCTCAAAGGCAGGCACATTGATGCCGATTAATTTAAGATCATCATCACTCATGGAGGTTAATACCGTCACAGCAATCAGCATTGGCGCCTTGTCACCGTATGGCAACAACGCTTTTTTTGCCGCTTCCATCATGGCTAAACCACCACTGGCATGCACGTTCGTCATCCATACCCCTAAATCAGCGGCAGCGGCCACTGCTTTAGCGACTGTATTTGGAATGTCGTGGAATTTTAAATCTAGGAATAAATCGAAGCCACGATCATGGATATCCTTAACGAGCTGAGGCCCAAATAGGGTAAACATTTCTTTGCCAATTTTAAGGCGGCACATGTTGGGATCGAGTTGATCTATGAGTTGCAACGCGTGGCTTTTATTATCGTAATCAAGTGCTACGAGGATAGGTTTAGTGGTCATCATCTCTCCAACGGGGTTACACAAACTGTGTATTTCTCTACTAGATTATTCGCCGTCAAGCCCTCTGATCCGTTTTATACTGCCCCAATTTTTACAAGATGGGCAATGCCAGTAAAGCGCATGTGATGGAAAACCACACTCCTTACAACGGTAACTAGGGCGAAATTTTATTTGTTGTTCAACAAGTTGCTCTAACATAGCTAAACTTTGCTTAGCTTGTCCGTCTTCAGCTTGACGTAGGTGCATCTGCATTAGGTGTTGAAAGCCTTTCATGGTGGGATGGCGATATAGCGAATCAAGCACTATATTTTCAGCCGCTTTAATTTCATCAAGGCTGATCAAATGCTGTGCGAGAGCGACAACCACAGAGGCTCCAGCGCCTTCTGCCATAGCCCCTGCAAGTAATTCCTGATAGCCCTCTTTATCTTGGGTATCACGGTAAACTTGCTTCGCTGTCGGCAATGCATCAGCAAAGAGTTCAATATCCGCTTTTTTGAGCGCCGCTAGCATGGCTTTACATTGTGGGTAATCTTGAATATCGAGGAATTTTTTTGCAAGTGTGAGTAAGGCCCGGCCACACTTAGGATCCTGTTTAAGTGCCTGTTGTAATAGCTTAATTTTTTTGTCGTCATCATTGGTTTCATCAGCCAACTGACAATAGAAGTGAGCAATGATAGGTTTAAGCACTTGCTGGCGCTTGCGGCTTAAACGTTTTGTGATATCAATAGCTTTTTGCCACTCTTTAATTACTTGATAAATATCAATTAATTGTGTTTCAGATTCTTCACTGTGATCATCTTGGCTTACAAGATTAATAAAGATTTCTTCAGCCCTATCATAAAATCCTGCCGCCAGATAATCTTTACCCAGCTCCATCATAGCAATGTCGCGCTGCTCATTGGTGAGTGTAGGCCTAGCAATCAAATTTTGGTGAATACGAATGGAGCGATCAACTTCGCCACGTTTACGGAAAAGTGAACCTAAGGACAAATGAGTGTCGATAGTCTCATCGTCTACATCTAACATACTGATAAATAAATCAACCGCTTTATCCGACTCATTGGACAATAAAAAATTAAGGCCCGTGAAATAATCACGACTTAATTGCTTGCGCTGATTACTTTGATTCTGCCTTATGCTCCGCCGACCCATATACCAACCGTAACCGGCAGCAATGGGAAGCAACAGAAAGAGGATCTCAAGCATATTAGGCGTCTACATCCTGAGGGGTTTTGGCAAGTTGGGCATTTAGTTTCTTTTGGGTCATAGCTAAAGCAAGTTTAAGTCTGACAATATAATAGCAAGCAAATAACCAACTCAGCATAAAGCCAGCAAAGAAAACGATTGCCAATACCACAGGTAAACGATACTCACCTTGAGCCACAAAGTAGCTTATTGTCACCACTTGTTCATTACGCGCGCCGAAGATCAGCGCCAAAATAAATAATAATGCCACTAGGACAGTCACTAGAAATGATTTCACGCTGTACTCCCTAAACGCGTTTCAATTTTATGATTATCCAAGAAATTCACTAAGCTGACCAGCATTGCCTTACATTAGATACAAAAAAGCCTCCATAAGGAGGCCTTTTACTATGCGGTCAATCACACATTAACGGCGTCAACACGCTCGCGCAGTTCTTTGCCTGGCTTAAAGTGCGGGACGTATTTGCCTTCCAATTCAACTGATGAACCAGTTTTTGGATTGCGGCCAGTACGCGGCGCACGATAATGAAGCGAGAAACTACCAAAGCCACGGATCTCGATACGATCTCCGCTTTCTAATGTTGTCGCCATTTGCTCCAACATTTCTTTGATTGCACTTTCAACTTCCTTCGCCGACAGCTGCGACTGCCTGGTGGCGAGTTTTTCGATCAGTTCGGATTTTGTCATCCTAGCTATCCCCTATTATCAAGCCAAACACAGTCACCTATAAAGGGTGGCGAACCACCCTCTAACAACAGGCGATTATTTGCGAGCTGCTTTAAACGCTTCAGCCATAGCATTACTAATAACAGCGTCTTCTTGTTTATTCAAGGTCGCCATTACTTCTTTCTCTTCAGCTTCGTCTTTCGCTTTGATTGACAGGCTGATAGAGCGGTTCTTACGGTCAACACCCATGAACTTAGCTTCGATTGCATCACCTACATTGTAGACAGTAGATGCATCTTCGATGCGCTCACGGCTGATGTCAGCTACACGGATGTAACCTTCAACAGTGTCAGCCAGTTCAACAGTGACACCTTTAGCATCAACAGCAGAAACAGTACCGTGTACGATAGTACCTTTCTTCTTATCAGCTAAGTAAGCGTTGAATGGATCGTCTTCAGTTTGTTTAACACCTAAGCTGATGCGCTCACGCTCTGGGTCAACAGACAGAACCACTGCGTGGATTTCGTCGCCTTTCTTGTATTCAGAAACTGCGTCTTCGCCAGTACCGTTCCAAGAAATGTCAGACAAGTGAACTAGGCCATCGATACCGCCGTCAAGACCGATAAAGATACCGAAGTCAGTGATTGACTTGATCTTACCAGAAACCTTGTCGCCTTTGTTGTAACGAGTTGCGAAGTCATCCCATGGGTTGGTCTTACATTGTTTCAGACCAAGAGAGATACGACGACGCTCTTCATCGATGTCCAGAACCAGAACTTCAACTTCATCACCTAAGTTAACCACTTTAGATGGGTGAATGTTCTTGTTAGTCCAATCCATTTCAGAAACGTGAACCAGACCTTCAACGCCTTCTTCGATTTCGACGAAGCAACCGTAGTCAGTTAGGTTAGTTACGCGACCAGTTAAACGTGTGTTTTCTGGGTAGCGTTTGCTGATTTCTAACCATGGATCTTCGCCAAGTTGTTTCAGACCTAGAGACACACGAGTGCGCTCACGATCGTACTTCAGTACTTTAACGTTGATTTCATCGCCAACATTGACGATTTCAGATGGATGTTTAACACGTTTCCACGCCATATCAGTGATATGTAATAGACCGTCAACGCCACCTAAATCTACGAATGCACCGTAGTCAGTCAGGTTCTTAACGATACCTTTAACTGCTTGACCTTCTTGCAGGTTTTCTAACAGTGCATCACGCTCAGCGCTGCTTTCTGATTCGATAACTGCACGACGAGAAACAACAACGTTGTTACGCTTCTGGTCTAGTTTGATAACTTTGAATTCTAATTCTTTGTACTCTAAGTGAGCGGTGTCGCGAACTGGGCGCACGTCAACTAGAGAACCTGGTAAGAAGGCACGGATACCGTTTAATTCAACAGTGAAACCGCCTTTCACTTTACCATTGATGATACCGATTACAGTTTCAGCATCTTCGTAAGCTTTTTCCAGAACGATCCAAGCTTCATGACGTTTCGCTTTTTCGCGAGACAATTGAGTCTCACCGAAGCCGTCTTCAACAGAGTCAAGAGCTACGTCAACTTCATCACCAACTTGAATTTCTAAAACGCCTTGGGCGTTTTTGAATTGCTCAGCTGGGATTGGGCTTTCAGACTTCAGACCTGCGTCAACAAGGACCATACCGTTTTCGATAGCAACAACAGTACCACGAACGATAGAACCTGGACGGAATTCCAGAGTTTGAAGGGATTGTTCAAATAGATCAGCAAAAGATTCAGTCATGTTTTAGGTTACTTTATTTAATAAACCACTGTCAGTCCTAGACGTGGAGTCAGTCTAATTATCCGTATCATCCTTAATACGAATACCTATCCAGTGGGCTAACTTAGTTAGCGCTGGATAACTTTTCGTTGATGTGCTTGAGCGCAAGCTCAAGTACTTCATCTATACCTTTTCCGCTAGTATCGATAACAAACGCATCCTCAGCGGGGACTAAAGGAGCCACCGGACGATTCATATCACGTTCATCACGTTCGATAATTTCACTTAAAAGGCGCTCGATATTAACATCGAAGCCCTTGTCCTGCAACTGATTATAGCGTCTTTGAGCACGCTCCTCGGTTGAGGCTGTTAAATATAATTTTGCCGGTGCCGTAGGGAAAACAACCGTTCCCATATCACGACCATCGGCAATTAATCCTGGGGCAGTTCTAAAGGCGCGTTGGCGACGTAATAAAGCTTCCCTTACTCTAGGAAATGCCGCGACTTTAGATGCCGCATTTGAGCACTCTTGAGTACGAATATCCGTGGTGACATCTTCACCTTCTAATATCACTTGAACGGGATCTTTATCATTGCCTGTTAAAAATTTCACATCAAGATGTGCAGCTAACAGCGTGATCGATTCTTCATTTTCCAGTTCAACGTCGTGATGAATGGCAGCAAGCGCAAGAACTCGATAAATAGCACCACTATCAAGCAGTTGCCAGCCTAGATGCTGAGCCAATAACTGACTAATTGTACCTTTACCAGCACCACTTGGGCCGTCGATTGTGACTACAGGAGCCCGTTCAGACATACATTCCTCCGCAAAAAATAATCATCATCCGTGAGTTCATCATGTGAGCCCCGAAAATGAGCGCGCCGCATTGTACAATAAAAGACAAACAAAATCCGTTGATTTTTTGTGAAGATTAGAAGCCGCGCAAACACGGCTTGCTATTCTTGACATCGATTATTGTAACCATGGCGAAACCCAAAAACTTAACCTTGCAAGCTCGCAAACTGCTTAAAGTAGTCAGGGAATGTTTTGGAAGTACAGTCAGGATCATTGATGGTGATACCGCAATCGGCAAATGCCAACATAGAAAAGCACATGGCCATGCGATGATCGTTGTAGGTATCGATTTCAGCGGTGTTAATCGCCGCCGGTGGAGTGATTTTAATGTAATCATTGCCCTCTTCAACTTCGGCGCCCACTTTGCGTAATTCGGTCGCCATGGCCGCTAACCGGTCGGTTTCTTTAATGCGCCAGTTGTAGATATTGCGAATAACCGTCGTGCCTTTAGCAAATAACGCAGCAGTTGCAATGGTCATGGCCGCATCGGGAATATGGTTCATGTCTAAGTCGACGGCCGTTAATGGTGAGCCGCGGGCGATAATATAGTCATCGCCCCACTCGATATCGGCGCCCATTTTTTCGAGCACATCGGCAAATTTCACATCGCCTTGGATACTCAAACGGCCCACACCAGTGACTTTGACTTCGCCGCCCTTAATCGCCCCTGCCGCGAGGAAATACGATGCCGATGACGCATCGCCTTCTACCAGTACTTTACCCGGTGATATATAACGCTGGCCTGCAACAATCTCAAAACGGGCATAATCATGGTTAATGACGTTAACGCCAAACTGCGCCATCAAGGCAATAGTGATATCGATATAAGGCTTAGAGACTAACTCGCCTTTGACATGGATATTGACGCTGCCCTTGGCAAGCGGCGCTACCATCAACAAAGCCGTTAAAAACTGGCTCGATAAATCGCCTGCGATTTCGACATCGCCGCCATTAAGGCCAGTGGCATTAATCGTCAGTGGCGGGAAACCGTCATTTTTAAGGTAAACGACATTGGCACCGAGTTGCCTTAAGGCATCGACTAAATCGCCAATCGGACGCTCTTCCATACGTGGTTCGCCCGTGAGGGTAAATTCACCTTGGCCTAAGGTTAAGGCGGCGCATAAGGGGCGCATTGCGGTACCCGCATTGCCTAAAAACAATTCCTGTGCGGATGCAGAGGAAATCACACCACCTAAACCATCGAGTTCACACACGGTATTGTTTTGCGATAAACGGTAGTTCACCCCTAACTGCTTGAGGGAGGCCAACATGTGGCGGATATCATCTGAGTCGAGCAGATTGGTGAGCGTGGTCGTACCTTGGGCTAAGGTGGCCAATAATAAGGCTCGATTTGAAATACTTTTTGAGCCCGGAATATTGATTTCACCGCGGACTTGCACAACAGGTTCAAGACGTAATTGCTTCATGAATAAATCTTCTTTCTCTCTAGGGCGTCATCATCACGATCACGCGGACTGAATACGCAAAATGGCAACTTCACGCTACAGCGCGTCAAGTTAAGATTACAAATAAAAGGAGATTGGGGCCTTGTTGGTGCTTCGTCGTTATAAAATTACCGATTGTCGCTAAGGATTCAACCGTTTTTTCGAGAAAAATGGCATTTTGGTCCGATTATTTGCTGAGAACAGTGTAAAAATAACAAAAACGCAAAATTTAAGCGGTTAATTTATGATTTAACCGTATTTTTGGCAGGCTTTTTTGCCAAGATAACTGGCGTGTAATCACAGTTTTCACTTTAATTACTTTACCTTTCCGCGCTATTCTACCCTCCAAACGATAAATAACGCATATCTGATACGAACAATCACGTTTGCACTATAACCAGAAAGGTAGATGGAGCTATGTTTAACTCACTCATCGCAATGCCAGCGGACCCCATCCTTGGCTTGTTAACTCAGTACCGCGAAGACTCTCACCCACAAAAAGTGGATTTAGGGGTGGGCGTTTATAAAGATCCTACCGGCGTTACCCCTATTCTAAGCTGCGTGAAAAAAGCGGAAAAATTCCGTCTCGATACCGAAACCACTAAAGTGTATATCGGCCCAACAGGCTCACCACAATTCAACACCTTGGTGACGGAATTAGCCTTTGGTGCAGGCCACAGTGCCATTATCGCTAATCGCATCCGCACCGTTTCTACACCCGGTGGTACAGGCGCGCTACGCGTTGCAGGTGACTTTATCAAACGCTGCAACCCGAATGCGGTGTTATGGGTGAGTGACCCGACTTGGGCAAACCATATCGGTTTGTTCGAAGCCGCTGGCATTACCGTTAAAACGTATCCGTATTATGACTACGATAGCAAATCATTGAAATTTGATGAGATGCTCGCTGCATTATCGCAAGTGAGTCCTGATGATGTGGTGTTATTCCACGCCTGTTGCCATAACCCTAGCGGAATGGATTTCACCACAGAACAATGGGATAAAGTGGTTGCCCTGACAAAAGATCAAGGCTTTACACCACTGATTGACATGGCCTACCAAGGCTTTGGTGATGGTGTGGATATTGATGCCTACGGCGTACGCCAAATGGCGGCAGCGGTCGATAATATGATCCTGTGTAGCTCATGCTCGAAAAACTTCGGTTTATACCGTGAGCGTATCGGTTCCTGTTCTGTGATTGCTAAAGATGCCAATACCGCCAATATAGCGCAATCGGTACTGCTTTATGTGGTTCGCTGCCTCTACTCTATGCCACCAGCTCACGGCGCGGCGATTGTTGAGACGATTTTAGGATCAAAAGAATTAACCCAAGAATGGCTTGATGAGCTGAAAGTGATGCGCGATCGCATCAATGGCAACCGTGCCATTTTAGTGGATAAACTTAAAGCCAATGGCGTAAACCGTGACTTTAGCTTTATCGCCCGCCAAAAAGGCATGTTCTCTTTCCTTGGGGTGGATCCAGAGCAAGTGGCACGCCTACAAAAAGAATTCAGCATCTATATGGTAGGTTCAAGCCGCATCAGTATTGCTGGGATAAGCGAAGATAATGTCGACTATTTAGCACAATCGATTGCAAAGGTTATTTAAATCTATATCCAAAGCTGCATTCCTCTCTGTAAAAGGAATGCAGCAACCTACCATTTAGCAACGCGATACAAAGGTTGTGATTTTACGCCACTGATACTCTGTAATTGATAAATAAAAACATCACCTGCATGGGGCTCTTTGATCAATTGCTCATCACTGAGTGAATGTTTTGCGCTGGTAATAATCAGCCAATCAAGCTTTGGCCCACCAAAAGCAATACTGGTTGGATTAGTAACGGGCAGTGGCAGGATTAAGTCTATATATCCCTCTGGGTGATAGCGAACCACTTGGCCGCCACCCCATTGTGCATTCCAAATAAATCCTGCGGCATCAACTTCAGAACCGTCAGGGAAAAAATGCTGATTGGTGTTAATAAATGATCGCTTGTTACTCACTGTGCCAGCGATAGGATCAAAATCGTACTGATATATTTCATGTTTTGGTGAATCAGCATGATACATAGTCAAACCATCTGGGCTCCAACAAAGTCCATTTGAAATAC
The DNA here is from genome assembly GCF_016406325.1 of Shewanella putrefaciens. Taxonomy (NCBI): domain Bacteria; kingdom Pseudomonadati; phylum Pseudomonadota; class Gammaproteobacteria; order Alteromonadales; family Shewanellaceae; genus Shewanella; species Shewanella putrefaciens. The sequence continues at coordinate 2,205,574 of NZ_CP066370.1, forward strand.
AAAGTTCATCTAACACTTTTACACATTGCCTTTGGTTATCAATGCAATAAAGTGCAGCCTTCTGACCTACTGAATGGGGAGCCTCTATCATAGTACCCGCCCAAAATCGCCCTTGCCTATCGACTCGTCCATCGTTAAATCGGTTGCCAATAATATTCAGCTCTGGTGTTGCAAGCCATTGAACCTCTGATGTGTGAAGATGAAATAAAGCAATGCCCCGATCAAACGCCACGATAAGCTGATCTGGATTGTCGGTAAGACTAAATGAACCTACACGATAGGGCATCGGTATTTTGCACAGTGTTTGAGACTCAATTTGATAGTTGTAAATCAAAGCAGATTCGATATCGGTCCACCAAATGGATTGAGTTTTATCATCCCATATCACACCTTCCCCAAGGGTATTTGCCACAGGGATAGTCATTAATAATTTACCAACACTTAACTTAGCCATAACCAACTTAGGTCGTTTGAAGTGCCGTTATCTTTCAACATATGCTGATATTAATCAATGTTGCAGCACATAATGAAATTGAGACGTTATATTGTGACTGTAAACAAAAAAGCACTCTTTCGAGTGCTTTCAACTTGACATCAATTTGTTAACAATAAGGATTACTTAGATTCATCAAATAATTCTTTTACGTCTTGCTCGGTGACAACTTCATCGTAGAATTTAATCTCATCAATAGATCCGCTAAATGGAACATCCCAGAAGTTAACGCCAACAGCAAATTTCGTGGTTGGTGCCGAGAACACATTAGGGAAATTAGCACCAGTAAACATCAGGTTACCATTAACGTATACCTTAACATCACCCGCATTGACAGTGTAAACCATATGCGACCACTGATCTTTAGGCATCACATAACCTGTTCTGCCATCATACCAAGCTTCACCCGACCAGAGTACCAAACGCTCATAATCGTTTTGACCACCAGGTAATATACTGGTCCAACTCGAGGTACTCGCATAAGCAAACAGTGCTGTGGTGTATTTATTGAGTACTTTGGGATTGAGCCAGAGTGATACGGAATAAGTATTGTCTTTAATCAGGTTATTCGGTAATTCAATACCTGAAGCCCCATCAAACACCGCGGCCTTACCCACAGCACCTGCGGCATAACTAATCGTCCCTCCGGTCGTACCAATCAACTTACCTACTACATTACCTGCACCAAAGTTTGCAGTGCTGTCGATAAGATTATCTTCAAAACTATAAACTGCGATAGGTGTTGGTGGTGCTTTTGATTTTACGGTAGCAGTAAAGACTTTAGTTTGTGTCGCTTGACCAAGTTTAAGTGTTGCCGTGAGAGTGACCACTTTATCGGTTTCATCTCGACTCGGCTGATTAACTCCACCTTTATGATCAATCGTGGTTGGATCCGATGATGCCCAAGTTATTGCTGCAGCATAAGGGCCAGTCACAGGTAAAATTAAGTCTTTACGCACTGCAGTTAAATCACCTAGGTCAAGAATATCAACCGCAGAAGCCAGTAGTTCGCTATCTGGCAACTTATCGATGTCTAGTGCTTTGACTTCTTCAGCCGTTAATGCCGCTTCATATACCTTAAGTTCATCAAGTAAACCGTTATAGGGAATATCCCAATAGTTAACCCCTAGGGCAAATACCCCTTCATTACCTGTAAAGAAATCAGCGAGATTACCTTGGCTAAATTTCTCAATGCCATTGATATAGACATTCACTAAACCATTTTTCACCGAAAAAGCTAAGTGAGACCACGTATTTTCAGCAATACGTTCACCCGTTACGCCATTAAACCAAGCGGAACCATTGCTCCAGAACATGGCATTGCCGTCCCAACCTTGGGGTAACATACTGATCCACGAATTGGAAAACTTACTGCCATCTTCAGCAGCTTGTTCATTTACAGCACCAAAAAATGCGGTAGTAAATTGTGTTATTACACTAGGATTTGCCCAAAACGATACAGTGTACTCATAGCTTGAGATAATACCGCTCGGGAGCAATACACCGTGTGCACCATCGAGGGAAAGCGCTTGCCCCTCAAGACCAATGCTATAACCAACTGACTCTGCAGGTTTAAATATCCGATCACCCGTAGGTTGACCTGCAGCAAATAACCCCAAAGTATCATTTAGATTATTTTCAAAGCGATAATATGCAATACGGTTATAGGCTTTTCTCGCGTAGACAGTCACTTGGAAAGTTTTAGTCACTTTTTTACCGTTTACCATCACAGTCGCTGTTAAGGTGATGACCTTATCGCCTTCCCCTGCATTGGGCCTAATAATGGTTCCATCGGTACGGATCACGCCCTCATCACTTGAAACCCAATTAATGGTTGCACCATGCGTACCTTCAGTGGGTAAAAGAATTGAATCTGTTGTCGCTTCCGAAACAACACTAATCCCATTAACGGTATCCGTTAATATTTGATCTGTGGTTTTATCTGCTAATTTTGTGCCCCAAATACTGACACCGTCACTGGACATCGCACTAAATGTGGGCATTAACTTCGCTTGGTTTGGATCCCATTGCCATGCTAATACCCCTTCAAATGTGCCTAAGTCATCAAGGGTTAACGTGATGTGGCTATCATCTGTTTGTACATAAGTTCCTGTGACATCGCCAGTAATCGCACCTTTATTGGTCCAAGTTCTTTTTAACTGAATATGAACAGATTTATGTGGTTTAGTATTAATGTCTTTTGCATGGTTAATAAATTTATAAGCGCCTTGAATATCCAATTCATCGACAATGTTTTCCCCATTTATAGCGGCATAACGTTGTGGAGATGCAACTAACCAGCCATCACTATTCATAAACATTTCATGCACTCGAACACTATGTCCTTCACCTGTTTCAGGGAAGCGAGTGTGGAATACTAAGAAATATTTTCCCGTATTTGCATCATAAAAAGCAGAATTATGCCCTGGTGACATATAGCCGATATCAGTTCCTACATCTCCTGGATGGGCATCAAATAGAAAACTGCCCATTAATTTCGCACCATAGGGCGCTATCATCTCTGCGTTGCCCGTCACATCAATCATATCCTTGCCAGAAGCATCGACATAAGGGCCATTTGGTGTTTTAGCGCGCGCAATACGAATGTTATAACCATCATTTTGCTCATAGCCACCAAATGAGGTAAACATATAATAATATTCAGATTTAGGGCTATAGATAACGTAAGAGCCTTCAATCGGACTATAATCACCGCCCATGATCTTAGTGCCATACCCTTGGCCATCAAGGGGTTTACCTGTTGTCGGATCGAGCTGCAATACCCAAATACCACCCGAATACGAACCATAGGTCATCCAAAGTCCACCATCTTTATCGTAGAAAATGGCAGGATCGATAGCATTAGGATCGGTATATCCACTGTAGTCTTTACCATTAACTCCTGGGTTCTCGGCACCCTCATGCCCAGATTTTAGGAATAAACCTTGGTTAACATAAGGCCCCATAATCTTGTCAGACGTCGCCACCCCGAGGTAGGAGCGGGAAACACAATCCGATTCAACAGGCCCTGCACAAAAGTTATAGTAAAAATGGTATTTACCATTGGCTAACTTTTTAATATCAGGCGCCCACGACCCAATAAAGCCTCCCGTCCATGCTGTACCTTCTGCGATTTCAGTTGCATACGTATTAAACAAACTGCTGGTCTCTACCCCATCAAGCGCAATTTGAGTCCAACTGATAAGATCCTTTGAACTTGCAACAGCAAGGTGAGAACCAAACACATAGTAGGTGCCATCGGTATCTTTGATGATCGAAGGATCATGGACAACCACATCAGTGTAATTCACATCACCAGAAAGGGTTGGGTTGGCAAAGGTTATTGGAGGCGGAAGTGTAAAGGTATTTGTGTCGTTAGCACTGTTGCTACTGTCGTCCCCACCACAGGAAGCAAGCGCTAAAATCAATCCTACAGACACGAATGAGCGTTGAAGCACCATGAGCGTCGATCCTTTTATTGTTGTGTTTGAATATTAAGGTTAGTTGTTAATCAATTTCATCACTACATTATGTAATACAATACTACTGTAACACCAAAGTTAAAAGTAGCATTCTTAAAATAGAAGTAAATATGTTGTGACAGGAATTTCCTGTATTTGATGTCTGGATTAACCTGACCTTGGCGATTACAGCGGGTTTACGACTTTAGTCTAATAAGATGATCTCTATACATCACAAAACAAATAATAACCAGCAAATACATAATGATAAGTTATTTATCCATTAAATAAATTACGGATGATAAATGTGACATTAATTAGCAATTGCATAAATCAACAAGTTGACACATCAATAGTCATACAATATGATTTTAACAGTTGTCATACATTGTTAACTTTGCACTCATCGGCAGTTCAATCCCCTTTACGGTGCAAGGTGTGTTATCAAACTCTTAACTTTTCAGGGGCACAGTTGGGGAAGTCGGTGACTTTGAAGTGGGATAAAAAGACCGGGACGTCAGTGGGTGTCTTAGGCTTACCGGGTCAAATAATAAACTACCGGAGATTAACTAGATGTTTAAACAGACTTATTTGGCAAGTGCGATCATTCTCGCACTCACAAGCCAAGCTACGTTTGCGGCAAATAATGATATTGCACCACAGGATCAGGTAGAAGTTGAGTCTACGACTCAAGAAGAAACACAAGCCGATAACCCACGACCGAATGAAGAAGCCATGGAAATCATTCAAATCCAAGGTATTCGTGGCAGTTTAAATAAAGCTGTAGAACTTAAACGTCAAAATGTTCAGGTAGTTGAAGCGATTATCGCTGAAGATATTGGTAAATTTCCCGACAATAACGTGGTTGAAGCACTGCAACGAGTGACTGGGGTACAAGTCACTGATCGTGCCTCAGGTGAAGTTAACACCGTGAGTATTCGGGGTTTAACCGATGTCACAACAACCGTTAATGGTCGTCAAATTTTCACCGCCGCAGGCCGTGAAGTCGCTATTGCCGATATTCCAGCGGCATTACTGGGCAGTGTAGAAGTATTTAAAACGCGTTCATCCTCGCAAGTCGGCAGTGGTATTGCGGGTCAAATTGATATTCGCACCCATCGACCTTTTGATTTTAGTGATAGTAAAGTCAGTGTCGCGGCTAAAGGCATATATTCAGATCAACCCGATAAAGTCGATCCAGCATTGAGTGCTCTGGTCAGTGACCGCTGGGATACCGCAATCGGTGATGTCGGAGCGCTGTTAAACGTATCTTATATTCGAACTAATTATAATGACCAAGTTGTCTCCCCTGGTGCCTCATTACCCTACTCTGCAGAAACGGGTCTGTTAGTTAATGATGCCTATTGGACACGAGGTCTCGCTCACGGCCTAGATACCACAAAAGGCGCACTCATTAACGGTGAAGAATACCTGTTAATGCGAGATGCTATTTTCCAAAATATGAATGTTGGTGAGCGCGAACGCCCTGCGCTTAATCTGTCTTTACAGTGGGCGCCGACTGATAATTCAGAATACTTATTTGAAGCATTTTATAATGGCTATCGTAACAATAGTGCCAACGCCATGCTTTTTAGTAACGTAGATTCGGCTGATAATTGGAGTCAAGTTATTGATAATGGAATTGAAATATATGATGGCACCAATGTGGTTAAATCGAGAACGGCCTATAACGTGGGAGGCTTTAGTAGTTCAGATCACAGCCACAACAGCACCGATAGCTATGTATTTGCCTTAGGTGGTAAATGGGATCTGGATGATGTGACCTTAAAATCTGAGGTTGTCTATCAAACCAGTACCTATGAATCATCGTTCATCGCGATGCGAGGGATCAGTGCTAACAGTAACAAAAAGTTCTACGGAGTGGATGTTGATTACAATAATAAAAGTGGCGGTGTACCAAGCTGGGCTTATTTAGATGATCCAAGTACTGCGATTAATGAATCTGATTTATCCCAATTAGCGTTGTGGCAAACCTCTAATATGTATGACAGCGGAACCAAGGATGAAGGCGACTCGGTAGCTTGGACCTTAAATGGTGATTACTATCTCGATTACAGCATCTTCACCAAAATGAAATTTGGTACTCGTGTCGAAAAACGGGGAGCCAAACACGGCCTCTATGATGCTGGTGCATTAGATAAAAATATTAAGTTTACTGATCTTGACCCCAACATGTTTACTGTTGCCTCTGGCTTCTTTGATGGTCGCGGTAATGTTCCCACAAACTGGGCGCTGGTAGATGGCAACTATCTATATGCTAACCGCGCAGCCATTGAGGCTTTATATGGTGCTGATGCAGATGCATTGGCAATGTATACAAACTACGATATCGATGAAACGTCCTATGCGGCTTATATCCAAAGTGATTTTGAAACCGAGCTATGGGGTAAGCAAGTCGATGGTCAAATAGGTATTCGCTATGAAAAAGCCGATGCCGATATGGATTTTTGGGAGAGGAAACAAGACACTGTCACTGAAAAGTACTATCTTGAGCATTCATCCGATACTAATGGTAGTTCAGAAATTCTACCAAACCTGATGGTTCGTTTCTGGCTAACCGATGAATTAGTTGCCCGTTTTTCCTATTCAGAAACCATTCGTAGACCTGCTTTTGGTGATTTGAGTACCGCTATTTCATATGTAGAAGATTTGACAAATCTTGGCTTTGGCCAAGCATCCAGTGGTAACTCAAAACTTAAGCCTACGACGTCAAAAAACTATGATTTTTCATTGGAATATTACTTTGGAGAAGGTTCATCCATCTACGGTACTTATTTCCGCCGTGATATCGAAGGGTTTGTGTATAACTCAACAACCACAACGACACGCGAAGTTGATGGTGAAATCAAAACTTACCTATTAAGCCGACCAGATAACTCTTCTAACGGCGAGCTAACTGGCTTTGAACTTGGCACAGTATATTTCCCTGAAAATCTGCCTAGTTATCTTGATGGCATTGGTACTCAGATGAGTGCAACCTTTTTGGATTCTAGCCAAGACATTCCGGAATACGATAGCAAGACTGGTGAAAAAACAGGATCGACTACCAGAGAATTGTTCGGCGTTTCCGACACATCTTGGAGTGCAATATTGATTTATGACAAAGAAGTGTACAGTGCCCGCTTGTCTTACACTTGGCGTGATAAATTCTTAAATGCATACGATGCGGGAAGTTTTGCTATGCCACGGGGTATCTATCGTAAGCCAGAGCAAAGTTTAGACTTCCAGTTTAGCTACAACTTAATGGATGATTTGGTGTTGACCTTCGATGCAACCAATATTCTTGATGATGTGTACCAAGAATACTATGAGGACTCAGTGCTCTTTAACCGTACAAATAGTATCTATACCCGCACATTTGCATTAGGCGTTCGCTACTCGTTCTAAGCTAAAGATTTAGTATCTCGTTCGTTTTAAAAAGCTAATCATCTGATTAGCTTTTCTTTTTGAGATGAGTGTAAGTACAAGCATTTACCTTTTGCTCTACATCACTTTAACGGCTACAGGTCGTTTAGTGGCACAGGCTTTCAATCAAGATAGCTGATAGCGTTGGATTCCTTTCGTGCAATAACATCCTCTGCTTTGAAAGCCATAGGTGATTTGTTACTGTTAACACCCTCACAGTGACCGAATAGACATTTATGCTCTCATCGTGGTTTTTCGTTGACACTATCCCTACGGATATTTTTGTACTCTTAATCTTGAGTGCAGGTTTTACATCTTTTTTTACCGCCTGTTTTGGTATTGGCGGTGGGGTAATGTTGCTCGGCGTTATGGCGCAAGTGCTCCCCCCACAACTGATTATCCCACTCCACGGTGTCGTGCAATTGGGTGCCAATGCGGGACGAGCTATTGTCGGTTGGCAGGATATTCAATGGCGATTTATTTACACTTTTCTACCCGGAGCACTGCTAGGAGCTTTACTCGGCAGCCTAGTGTTAGTTGCCCTACCACCTTCTATTATGTATCTCACGATTGCGGCTTTTATTCTCTATTCCTGCTGGGGGCCCAAGCTACCGAAACTTGTTTTAGGAACGTTGGGGACATTCATCGCAGGGGCTATCACCACATTTATTTCTCTTTTTGCTGGAGCGACAGGACCGCTAGTGGCGGCCTTTATTAAACAGCTTGAAGTCGATCGTTTTCGTACTGTCGCAACCTTTGCAATGGCCATGTCATTGCAACATGGGGTTAAAGTAGCGGTATTTGAAGGAATGGGCATATCCATCGCTGATTGGTGGCCATTGTTGTGCTGGATGATATTGAGCGGTGCATTAGGCACTTGGATTGGCTTTAACATGCTAAAACGGGTAGCCGATAAATATTTTCAGATGATATTTAGTCTTGTACTTTCGCTGCTCGCCTTGCGGTTAATTTGGCAAGCACTTAACCAGTGGTCAATTTAAGATAAAAAAAAAGCAGTAACAGACAAACAGTTACTGCCAGCACGCCGAGCAATTAACGCTCAACCAATATGCCGCTAAGCGACCTCAACTTACAACGGCATGTCTAGGGTACGTTGATGTTTCAGGGTTATTTTTTGTCGCTACCTGCCCTAGATTTTGGTAAATCTGGACCAGAACAAACAAAAATGAATCTCGAAACATCACCCTCCCTAAAATAGTTTGGGCTATTTGGTTTTCACCTCCCTGAAATAGAACTGCTGCGAAATGGTATTCTTCCACACATCCTCAACAATATTGTCGCCATTGGTATAGGACTCGCCCGCGACTTTCATCGACGATCCCCCTTTGCGCGATACCACTCGAAGGGAACCATTTGGCATAAACTCAGTGCGCCATTCGCTGTCATCTTTATCACAGGCGCCAAGTTGCAAATTACCCTCAACACTGACTAAGCACTGGGCTTGTTTATTCGCCGTCAGTTGATTTGATTGCAGACGATAATAGCCTTCACTGGTGGATGTTGCGTGCCATTGCTGGCAGGCGTTACCTGTGTATTCATATTGGGCGACATTAGCATTCGCCTTTGTGTCACATTGCTGCGCTGAGACTACACGGCCACTGTGGGCATTTACAATTGCAAAATGGGATACGGGTTCGATACGCCAGTCTGTACATTCACTAACACGATTTTCACCAGCAACCACAGCCGTATTCTTTTTGCTGCTGCAATTGGCCGCTTGTAGATTTTTAATCGAGCGCTCATTGGCAAAACGGAACCAGCCATCACGACTCGCATCAACCGACCAACGCTGACAACGGGACGCAACCCAAGGCGCTGCATTCATGTCCGAGGCCTTTTCATCTTGGCAGTCAGCTTGCGTTAAAAAGGTCCCTTCGGCCACATTAGCAAACCGATATAAACCATCGTTAGCAGGGTCGATAATCCAAGCACTGGCTTTATCATCACACTGACCAACACTGACTTCTCCTTTCGCATTGGTCACTAAACATTGATTAATATCACGATTGACGATGCGGTATTTCACCCCTTCAACTTGGGCTTTTAATGGCCCAAACTCGCCGCTTGGAACAGGTAACTGTTGCTTGTCGGCTAATGGCTCACCAAACTGCGGTAAGCCTTTATCATCCCACTTAAAAGGTTGTGCTCTGGCGGCGCGGGTGCCACTACAACCATCTGTGGGTGATGAGTTACCGTGATACACTAACCAATCTTCGCTGCCATCGGGGGAGGTAAAAAATCCGTGATGGCCTGGGCCATATACGCCATTGGCTTTACTGAAGAAGGGTTTGTCGAATTTTGTCCAAGCAGCAGGATCCATAGGATCCTCCCCTGTCAGCTCAACAACACCGAGAGAATAATCCTCTGTATTACAAAAACTGGCCGAATGAACGAGGAAAGTGCGTCCATCACGCTGAATAATCTCAGGCCCTTCATTGACATTTAAGCCTGACTTTTCCCAGTCATAAATGGGCTGAGTGATCACTTTATGATCGCCCGTTACCGTCCAAGGATTGGTCATTTTAGCGATGAGGTTCACTTGATCTTTACCGTGCCATTCTGACCACAAAAAGTACAACTGCCCCTTGTGCTCTAAGTAACTGCCATCAATATTCCAGTGTTCTGGCATGGGAGTGCCCTTAAATTTATAGGGCCCCATAGGGTCGCTGCCTTCACTCTCAAGGATATGATTGCGCTGACCATCAAAATTTTCTGCTACACCCGAGGTATAAATCACATACCAACGCAAACCTTCTGCGGTTTGCATGGGGTGGAATTCAAACGCCCAAAAATTACAGCAACGGGACTTATCATCGTCTGACCAAATATTGTGCGCAGGGGCATCGGCAAGCCCTGCTATCGTAGGCGATTTACGCATCACCAATTCAGAGGTCCAAGTGGTCGTCGTCAAATAATAGTTTCCATTATTGTATGCAAGCCAAGGATCTGCACCATTACGAAACAATGGGTTGGCAAAGGTTTCACTGGTAATATGATTATCAGCAGGCACAGGTGACGCTTCAACCACTCCAGTGCTAAAGCCAAATGTGAGCGCCATCGCGGCCATCAATGTTGTCAGAGAATGCGTCATTATTATTTATTTCCGATTGGGTCAACTAATACACTTTTATATTGAGTCAGCGCATTTGGATCAACGACAGGCCAACCTTGGGTATTCCATGTTAATTCAGCTATTTTGAGCTTTTGTAAGCCCTTATCCGCAGACTCATAGGCGTGGAAAACCAAATAGTCCTTGCCCTCAAACTGGTAAACGCTATTGTGCCCAAGGCCAGGCCAAGCTTTTGTACCGCGAAGCAGCACGGAACCGCCACCCTGTGCCATATCTTTACCCTCTTTATCAAGATAAGGGCCAGTGACAGAGGTTGAACGCCCAATCGCTAAATGGTAAGTGCTATCATCGGCGCGGCAGCAAAGACCGTAGGAAACAAATAGATAGTAATAATCATCTTTTTTGTAGATAAACGGCGCTTCGATTTGTGCAGGGCCGGGTTCGGCATCATTTAGTAAAGCTGGACGCTCAAGTTTGGCTAAAGTGTGCCACTCTTCTGGTTTAGCAAGGGAGATAAAATCTTGATTGAGCTTCACCAGCTTTAGCCCTTGCCAGAATGAACCAAAACTCATCCAAGGCGTGCCCTTTTCATCGACAGTAATATTAGGGTCAATTGCATTCCATGCATCTCGATGGGGAATAGACTCAAGTACCATTCCCTTATCAACCCACTGATAATCTTTTGAGTTTTTATCTAACGTCTTGTTAACGGCTACGCCGATCGCGGAAGTGTTTTTACCAAAAGCGGAAATAGAGTAATAAAGATAAAAATAACCGTCGTGCTCAATAATATCCGGTGCCCATAAATGCCCATTAAAATCCGGAGCCACACCGCGTGCCCATGTAGGCTCAGTATCAAATACCCGTCCGGCTAATGTCCAATGCACCTTATCCGTTGAAGCATAATAGGTGATGCCAGGTCCCGTGCTGAAAAGATAATAATTGCCAGCTTCTTTCGCCATAACAGGATCATGAATACTGACCTGTTTTGCATTAACGCTGCCTATCGAACCCATAAGCCCGATCAACAAGGCACAATGGAGCTTATTCATATGTCGCTTAAGGTGCTTTCTCGCGGTAATAGAAATACGTAGCATCATTTCTCCTTAATGAAACGAGATCCCATTCTAACAAAATAGCTATTATGCTATTGTATGATGATTAAGGTTATCATACTATCAAGACAAATAAGTAACAATCAACTGCGGAAAATTAACAGCAAGAAAATGTGTTAACATCTGGGGAATGCGATAATACGCTGTGCTGACACATTAACTCACTGTTTATAAAAAATATAATAAGGATTTCTGATGAGTTCTCATAAAATGTCGGTCATTGAAAAGATCGGTTACGGCTCAGGGGATATGGCCGTCAACGTCGTGATATCTTCAATGATGTTAATTATTACCTTCTTTTATACGGATATTTTTGGCCTAAAGCCCGCCGATGTGGGCATTTTATTTCTACTCGTTCGATTAATCGATGCCATCACGGATCCCTTAATGGGCATCATTAATGATAAAGTCACCACGCGCTGGGGGCGTTACCGTCCCTACTTCTTATTTATGGCAATCCCCTTCGGGCTTTCGGTATTTTTAACCTTCAGCACGCCGGATTGGGACTATAACGCCAAACTCATTTGGGCTTATTCGACTTATATTCTTGTGACCATCATTTTTACCACGGTCACTATTCCCTATATTTCCATTATTAGTGTACTGACGGATAATCCAAAGGAGCGCTTATCCGCTAACGGTTATCGGTTATTCTTCGCCAAAATTGCCGCCTTTTTAGTGACTATTATTGTCCCTATATTAGCTTCCTCTTGGGGGGGAGATGATATTGCTGCAGGTTATCAAAAGGCCATGGGAGTGATGGCGTTAATGGCAACACTGCTGTTTTTATTCTGTTTTTTCACTACAACTGAACGTGTAGCCTATAAGGTTGAAACTAAACCTATTTCAATGCAAATACGTCTATTGTTAAAAAATGATCAGTGGCTCATTTTGACCGCTATTTGTGTCATTGGCACTATTGGTTATGTGATCCGCGGTTCGGTTGCCGCCTATTACGCCACCTACTTCCTTGGTGGTGATGCCAAAATGCTTTCGGCCTTTTTATCAACAGGAGTGGGTGCGGCAATCCTTGCGATGGTCGCCTCAACTTGGATCACTAAGCGCTTTTGTAAACTCAAATTATTCCGTTACAGCCAAATTGCTGTAGGCATTTTGAGTGTGGTGATGTTTTTTGCCGTTCAACCCGGAGACATAGTGTTAGCCTTTGTGCTCTATTTTGCGATTTCTTTTGTGGTTGATTTGCACGCTCCAGTTTTCTGGTCAGTGATTTCAGAATCCGTCGATTACGGAACCGTCAAAACCGGTCATAGGGTATCTGGCCTTGCATTTGGGGGGATATCCTTTGCACAAAAAGCGGGAATGGGAGCGGCAGGTTTTGTAGTTGGCATGTTATTGACCTACTTTAATTATCAACCGGGACAAGAACAAACGTCTACGACGCTCATAGGCATTTCACTGATGCTAACCATCATACCTGGCGCGTTCCATACCTTGATGGGCTTATTGATGTTCAAATACAAGATATCGGACCGTGTCTATGAGGACATTAAGCTGTCACTGCCCGATATGGAAGTAATTGATGGGAAAAGTACGCCAGTGACACAGCCTAATGTCCACAAGGATAGTACCCAAACCCAAGTTTCTATATAGTTTTTGATGATGTTTTTGGAGTCATAGATGTTAAAACTCACCCCTTTAATCGAACAACGTGCCGACCCGTTTATTTATAAACATACGGATGGTTTTTATTATTTCACCGCCTCAGTACCTCAGTACGACCGTATTGAATTACGCCGAGCAACGACTATTGCAGGTCTTGCCGATGCAGTCCCAGTGGATGTCTGGCATAAACCCGATACAGGCCCCTATTCCGATCTAGTGTGGGCACCAGAACTCCACTTTAACCAAGGGGCTTGGTACTTGTATGTCGCCATAGCCCCAAGCCGCGAAATTAAAGATGCTCTGTTTCAACATCGTATGTATGTGCTGCGCTGCAATGATGCCAACCCGCTAACGGGGGAATGGCAGTTCCTTGGCCAACTTGATACTGGCATAGACACCTTTTGTCTCGATGCGACAACATTCGAACACAGTGGGCAGCTGTATTATGTTTGGGCGCAAAAAGCCCCTGATATTCAAGGGAACAGCAATCTTTATATCGCGAAGATGGATACCCCAGACAAAATAAGCTCAACCCCCCGTGATGCTGACAAAGCCTGAGTACCCATGGGAAATTAAAGGGTTTTGGGTGAATGAAGGCCCATCAGTGCTAAAACGCAACGGTAAAATCTTTATCACTTATTCTGCCAGCGCGACCGATGAAAATTATTGCATTGGCTTACTGCATATTGATGAAAATGCTGATTTACTCGATGTAAATCAATGGCATAAATCATCAAACCCTGTGATGACAAGTTGCTATGAGTACGGTGTTTATGGGGCTGGACACAATAGTTTCACCCTTGCAGAAGATGGTGAAACGGTTTTATTGGTGTATCACGCACGTACTTATACTGAAATTGAAGGCGATCCATTGTGGGATCCAAACCGTCACACCTATGTCAAGGCGCTTCGTTGGGATGATTCAGGTATGCCGGTATTTGGTAAGCCATCTATCCAAGAGTAAGTTAACTGTGATTTTTAGCCCCTGCATTAGGGGCTTTTTAACCATCAATAACCCAAACCTAGACTTTAAATTTAACCACTAACGTATTTAAATCTACCGCTAAACGGGTTAGTTCTGCAGAACTCGCACTTGTCTGGTGAGCGCCTGCAGCCGTTTGAGCCGCTAAATCTCTAATGGTTATAATATTATTATCAATTTCCCTTGCTACGGTTGATTGTTCTTCAGCAGCGCTCGCGATCACATGATTACTGTCACTGATTGCAACAATACGCGTGGTGATCTGATCGAGTGCTTTAGTCGCTTCGTCGGCAACAATACGGGCTTGATTGGTTTTTTCACTTGTAGTGACCATGGAGGTGACTGCAGCCTCAGCAGAAACTTGTACTTGCCGTACCATAGTCTCGATTTCACCTGCAGATACTTGTGTTCTATGGGCAAGGCTTCTTACCTCGTCGGCGACAACCGCGAACCCACGTCCCGCCTCACCCGCGCGAGCCGCCTCAATGGCAGCATTGAGTGCTAATAAGTTAGTTTGCTCTGATACTGAGCGGATCACATCCAGCAACTTGCTAATTGAAACAACCTGAGCAGCCAACTGATTAATGACCGTCGTACTTTTGGTCATCTCATCGTTAATTTCGGTGATAACGGCAGTTGTATCCTCGACTCGATTTTTACCTTCTACCGCAAGCTTGGCCGATTCAGAAGATGCATCTGACGCTTGTTGAGCAGTACGAGCGACTTCATCCACAGCAGTGCTCATTTCAGTTATTGCTGTAGCGGCTTGTTGGATCTCATCATTTTGTAGCTGTAAACCACGGGATGAGTCTTCTGTGACGGAGTTGAGTTCTTCTGCGGCGGAGGCTAGTTGGCTAGAGGAACTGCCGATATGCACAATGGCGTCCCTTAAATTGCGCTGCATAATTTGTAACGCAGTAACAAGACGAGTTAACTCATCGTCACCACTGACACTTATCGACTGAGTTAAATCACCATGGGCAATAATTTCTGCGGTTTTGACTGCAGCTTGTAGGGGCTGATTAATACTATTCGACAACATAAAAGCAATAACGATGGCAATGATACTGGCAACGATCACTGTCACAATGACTAACCAAAAATTACTATCATATTCCGTAATTGAGACAATACGAGTGTCATCGGAGGATGCTTTGTTTATGGCAACCAGATCTCTAAGATCTTTAACTATCTCATCAGCCAATGTATAAAGCTGCGGCAGTACCAATTTAGCTTCATCTAATTTTCCCGATGTTGCAAAACTAATTAATTTATCTTGTTCAACATAATAGGTCTTTTGGACTTGTTCAAATGCACGGTATACCGCCCGCTCATTATCCATCGAGATCAGTTGTTCATACTGAGCCTGATTTTTTTCAATCTCCAATTTAAGATCGCGGATAACGTTAGCAACTTGTTCGCGGCTTTCTTGAGTCTCGCTGACTAATAACCTGAGTGTGAGCACCCTAATTCGCATCATATTTGAATTAAGCTCACCAAGACTCATGATTGAAGGTAATAAATTGGTTTCAACGGTATTGGCATTTGCGCGGATAGTTTTCATCGATGAAATTGATAATCCACTTAAGCCGATCAGCAGCAATACCATGAGCAAAAAAGCGATTAATAGGCGGGTTTGGATTTTTATCGTCCTTAACATAGTTAATTACCTTATCTATATTGAAATAATGATGTCATCCAATCGAATATAGGAATATAGCGATTAGATAATCATCTGCGCTCTAAATTATAGATAGGAATTTATTTTTAGGATCAATAAACAGTCATCAAACATCAAAGCCGGTATTTATCACAAAAGATTAACAAGCATGATGTAAGCACCTGTTAATCGCTTTTCTGCTTTGATAACTGCCACACTATTACTCTGTTATTTTATATCGACCACATTATCTGCCAGCTCATTGTGAAATACAGGGAATCCATTCTCTGTCCATGAAATAGCGCGGTAGTAAGTATGGCGATTACCATCGGTTAATGGCGTGCCTTGAAGTTCAAGGTAATTGCGAGCATGGTAAAACATCAACTCGGTTTGACCATCTTCGGCAAGCACAAAGCTGTTATGTCCAGGACCAAAGCGATTAAGTGTAGGCTCTGTGCTAAAAACAGGCTCAGAAACTTTATGCCAATTTTTGGGGTCGAGCAGATCTGCATCTTGCTCCGCCCAAAGGAGTCCCATCGCATAACGATCATCTGTTGCACTGGCAGAATAAGTGACAAATACCTTCCCATTTTTCACCAATACCGCAGCGCCTTCATTAACTTTAAAGCCTTGCCTTTCCCAATCCAGCAAAGGCTCACTGATGATTGCTTCTTGTGGTGATGCCGCTGTAGGTGACAGCATTTTGGCAATCACCAGTCCCGTATTGTAGCTTTTGGCATCGTCCTGCTGCGCCCAAATAAAATAGCCCTGCCCGCCAACACTAAAGTGGGTGGCATCTAAGGAAAATCCATCCCTTGCGGTTTTTAAACGGCCAAGCTCTTGCCAATCGCCCTTCATGGGGTTGTCACCTTCAAGCCCCAATACAAACATGCGGTTATGAAAGCGTCTGTCTTTATCACTGGCGGCATAATAGATATACCAGCGACCATCAATTTTATGCAGTTCTGGCGCCCAAATGTCGATACTCATTGGCCCTGATGTATGCTTACGCCAAATAATTTTGGGGATAGCTTGACTTAATTCTTTAATATTTGCGGCATGACGAAGCTCTATCCGATCAAACTCGGGTACAGATGCAATAAAGTAATAGCTCCCATCATCATCTTTTATAACCCAAGGATCCGCGCGGCGCTCAATAAAAGGGGCATCTTGAACTGCACTTGACGTCACGCTAGTTTGAGAAGCAGGAAGCGCTAGAACGGGCGAGGAACTCGCTGCACACACAGGCAACAGCATCGAGGTAATAAAGGCTGATAACAGACCGAATTTTGCGTTAGTTTTCGAGAGTATATTATCCATGGTTAGCTTTGCGTCCATTCAAGAGTTTCTGTAACACGATGAAGAAAAATAGCAATAAGCCAATTACTATCTTGGTCCACCAACTACTGAGTGTACCGTCAAAGGTGATGTAGGTTTGTATAACTCCCATCAAAAACACCCCAAGTACAGTACCTAATATAAAACCACTCCCGCCAGTAAGTAATGTCCCCCCAATCACCACGGCAGCAATAGCGTCAAGTTCTACGCCAACCGCCCCAAGGGAATAACCAGAAAAGGTATAGAAGGTGAAAATAATCCCCGCCAAAGTGGCGAGAAAACTGCTAAGGGCGTAAATGCTAATGGTGGTTTTTGCAATCGAAACCCCCATTAACTCGGCAGACTGCGCATTACCACCGAGGGCATACACATTTGTACCAAAACGACTGTAGTGCATCATGGTGGCGATAATGGCAAAAAAAACAATAAAAATCAGCGAACTGATATCGAGTGAACCATTACCTGGTAAAGCGATGCTCAGGTCGGCAATCGCATCATAAAATGGATGATCAATCGCTATCGACTCTTCACTTACTGTTGTCGCAATACCACGGGCAAGAAACATCCCCGCAAGGGTTACAATAAAAGGCTGCAACTTATAGACATGAATGATCGTGCCCATCAGTGCGCCAAAGAGCGTGCCTAAGGGTAAGATAAGTGCAAAAGCGAGCAAAGGATGCCACTGATATTGCGTAATTAATACACTACTGAGTACACCACTTAAAGCAATCACAGCGCCGACGGAGAGATCAATCCCCCCCGAGATAATCACTAGGGTCATCCCAAGTGCAGTGATCAATAGAAAAGCATTATCACGGAATAGGTTAGTCACCACTCGAACGCTGGCAAACCCCTCAAAATGTAACGCCCCTATCAGGAACATGACCAACAGCAAGGAGGCCGTGATCCACAATGGAATAAAACGCTTAGACATCATTTCTTGTCTCCAGCCGTTGTGCCCTTGAACACACGTAATTTAAATAAGCCAGACAACTGATGTCTGAATTTTTCCGACTGCAATAAAAGTACGGTTAAAATCACTATGGCTTTGGTCAACAGATTAAATTTGGCGGGTAAACCACTAACAATAATCGTTGTGGCTAAGGTTTGAATAATAAGAGCACCAATGATTGATAAAAACAAAGAGAAGCGCCCGCCCGTTAAT
Source organism: Shewanella putrefaciens (assembly GCF_016406325.1). Taxonomy (NCBI): domain Bacteria; kingdom Pseudomonadati; phylum Pseudomonadota; class Gammaproteobacteria; order Alteromonadales; family Shewanellaceae; genus Shewanella; species Shewanella putrefaciens. The sequence goes on from NZ_CP066370.1 coordinate 2,223,928, forward strand.
GCCGCACCACCAATCACCACGGCTAAAATAGCATCGAGCTCGAGCCACAATCCGGCGTTATTAGCATCTGAACCTTGGATATCGGCGGTACTTATCATACCCGCCAAAGCCGCACATAGACCTGCAATTGCATAGGCGAATAGTTTGATGGATTTGTCGTTTATCCCAAGATAGCGGCTCGCCTTAGCATTACAACCAACGGCTTCAATAAAGAGACCAAGTGCGGTTTTACGCAATAACAATTGGGTCAATACCAGCATGCCAATCACAATCCAAATCGGCATAGGTAATCCTAAAAACTGCCCGACACCAATGGCTGCAAAGCCTTGATGTTGGAACGTGACTATCTGTCCTTGGTTAATAAGCTGAGCAACACCACGTCCCGCAACCATCAAGAGTAATGTGGCAACAATCGGCTGGATCCCTAAAAAACTGACTAGTGAGCCATTAATGCAGCCCGCCAGCAATCCTACGACAAGACCTGCCAATACAACCGTACCAAGACCAATATCCGGTAATAGTAAGAGGTTTGCGCACACAGCCCCGGCGATTGCCATCACAGCGCCAACGGAAAGGTCAATCCCACCAGTGGCAATCACTAGACTCATGCCAATGGCGAGCAGTGCAACAGGTGCGCTGCGGTTTAAAATATCAATTAAGGATCCGTAAAGCCGATCATCTTGATAGGCAATTTGGAAAAAACTGCTATCAATAAAGAGGTTTGCCAGTAACAGTAAGGCCAGTGCTAACAGTGGCCAAAGATACCGACCAAAGGACGTAGACTTACCCGCTTGATAGCGATCATTGGGTGTTTTACTGCTGGTTTGTTGACTGTTTGGCATCTCAATCAAAGCCTCGGATGACATCATTTCTACTGAGGTTTTCATCTATCCCTCCGCAATGGCTTGCATAACGTGTTGTGAGGTAAGTTCAGCACCCGATAATTCACGCACTGCATATCGGTCGCGCAATACCACCACTTTGTTGGAAAAGGCGACCAGTTCATCAAGCTCAGATGAAGCAACCAGTAACGACATACCGTCATCACATAAGGTTCTAATCAGCTTGATAATTTCGGCGTGAGCACCAATATCGATACCGCGAGTCGGTTCATCTAATACAAGGAGAATGGGTTCAATGGCGAGCCAGCGAGCTAAAATGACTTTTTGTTGATTACCGCCACTGAGTTGCTCAATGGGTTTATCTGCATCTGGGGTCGCTATCTGTAACTTATCGATAAAAAATTGGGCGATTTCCTGCTGCCTTGTCTTTGACAAACAGCGCCACCATCCTACCCTCGCCTGCAATGCCAGAATGATATTCTCGCGGATCGACAGCGGGCCGATAATGCCATCGACCTTACGATCCTCTGGACATAGAGCAATGCCCGCATTAATTGCATCTACAGGGTGTGAAAGATGGAGCTTTTTACCCGCAAGGTGAATACTGCCACTCTCGAGTAAATCGAGCCCAAATACCGCATTACACACCTCACTACGCCCTGAACCCAAAAGTCCAGCAAGCCCAACGGCTTGACCTTTAGGAACTGTTAAATTCATCGATTGAATTGACCCTTTAACCGACACGCCCTCAAGGGACAAAAGTATGGCTGATGTGCCGTTTGTTGTTTGCTCCGCCGCACTTTTCTCGACTAAATGCTGCTGCAATGAGCGCCCGAGCATGGCTTCGATAAGCTGAGGTTGTGGCAGTTCAGAGGTCAGATACTCACCGATAAAACGCCCGTTTCGTAAGACTGTGATACGGTCGCTAATTTGATAAACCTGATCGAGAAAGTGCGTAATAAATACAATTGCGACACCCTTTTGCTTGAGCTGGTTCAAAATACTAAACAGTACTTGTACTTCATCGGCATCCAAACTCGCCGTTGGCTCATCTAACACGAGGACTTTAGCCGACATAGCGACGCCGCGGGCAATGGCAATCAATTGCTGAACAGCAATGGAATAACTCGATAACGGTGCACTCACATCGATATCGAGCTTAAATTGTGCCAGTACAGTGCGTGCATCGGCATACATTTTTTGAAAATGGATCAAACCAAAGCGTTTTGGCTCGTGGCCCAAAAATAAATTTTGCGCCACGGTAAGGTTAGGGACCAGATTAACTTCCTGATACACAGTGCTTATGCCAATCTTTTGGGCCTCAATAGGCGTATTAAAATGCTGTTTTTCATTTAGAAAAATGATTTCACCACCGTCTTTCGATTGTGCGCCCGTCATCACTTTGACTAAGGTAGATTTCCCCGCACCATTTTCACCTAATAAGGCATGAACTTCCCCAGAAAATAACCGTAAATTCACCGCTTCGAGCGCTTTTACGCCCGGATAATGTTTACTGATATTCTTAAGTTCTAAGATAAGGCTCATAGCGCATCTCCCCAAGAAACTGTCTATCGCGGATTATTGCAGACGACGTTTTTCATATTCGGCTGCTGCGGTTTCTTGAGTGAATACATCACCTGTTGTACTGATAAGCTTAGGTAGATCTTTATTTCCCTTAAGAAACGCATCAATCGCATCAAAGGCGGGACCACCCAAATATGGACTCAATTCGACCGTTGCATTAACGTCACCATCCGCCATTGCTTTGAAGTAATCAGGCACCCCATCAACAGAGACAATTAAGATATCTTTACCCGGCTTAAATCCGGCTTCTTTAATGGCTTGCACAGCACCTAATGCCATTTCATCGTTATGTGACCAAACGGCGCACAGTGCTTGACCATTCTGTGCTTTTAGAAAACCCTCCATCACTTCTTTACCCTTAGCGCGGGTAAATTCCCCAGTTTGACTACGCACAATGTTGGCATTCGGGTAATTAGCAATGACGGCATTAAAACCTGCAGCGCGATCGATAGCGGCAGTCGCACCGACTGTGCCCTGTAACTCGGCAATCGCACAGTTACCTTGGGTTTTATCCATTAACCACTGCGCTATTTTGCGGCCTTCTTCGGTAAAGTCAGAAGCAATACGGGTGAGAAACAGTGAGTCATCATCGACCTTAATATTACGGTCAACAATCACAACGGGGATATTTGCTCGCTTGGCTTCCTTAAGGACAGGCTTCCAACCCGTTTCAACGACGGGCGCGATAATAATCGCATCGACGCCTTGAGCAATAAAGCTACGTACAGCCTTGATTTGGTTCTCTTGTTTTTGCTGAGCATCGGCAAACTTTAAGTCTATTCCCCGTTGTTTGGCTTCCGCTTTTACCGCCTCACTAAAACTGGTTCGCCAGCCACTTTCTGAGCCCACCTGCGAAAAACCTACCGTGGTCGCAAAGGCGCAACTGGCTCCTATCGCCCATAAACTGAATACTGAAACTAATGTATATTTTGTCATTTTTATTCCCTTATTAAATTTTAATAACAGCAATCCCCAGACCTTCTTAATGCAGAAGATCAAACTCAATTAAACTAATATGACTAATTCGTTATATGACTAAAGTGTCACACACGGTTTAAATTAAATATTTTTAAATCTATGCACCGTTATTTGTTTATAGGGTTTATTTGCCTCTAACATAACACTCGGAAAATGAGCAATATTGACGGCATTAGGATAACCATGGGTTTCTAAACATAAACCTTGATATTGATTTAACGGTTTTCCATGATTATCAAGCCGCGTACCATCCAAAAAATTACCACTATAAAATTGCACGCCTAATTCTGTGGTACTGATTTCCAATTCACGTCCTGAAATAGGTTCGATTAATGTGGCGATGGTTTTTAAGCATGAGGTATTGTCTATATCCTTCGACATCACAAAATAGTGGTCATAACCATTACTTAATTTATGAATATCTTCAGATATGGATTTTATTTGACGAAAATCGAAGGGGGTATCATCGACTAAAACCAATTCACCCGTAGGAATTTGCTCAGAATCTAAGGCTAAAATATGACTCGCATTGAGTTGTAAGTTATGGCCTAAGATGCCATGTTGCTTGTCAGATGCGAGATTCCAATAGGCATGATTTGTGAGACAAACCGGAGTGGTTTGGTCAGAGAGTGCATCGTAAATTAGGGTCAACTCATTGCTTTCGCTAAGGCGATATTCGACTGTTACGGATAAATCCCCAGGATAACCTTGATCACCATCAGGACTCTGTATTCTAAAGATGGCACCAACAGCATCGGAATATTGCTTAGTTTCACATTGCCAAACACAGTGACTTAAGCCTTGCGGACCACCGTGAAGTTGGTTATTACCTTCATTCGGGGTTAATACAATGGTTTGACCCTTTAAAGAAAATGCCGCTCCACCAATTCGATTTGCAACGCGGCCTGCAGTAATACCAAAATAATAAGGATTTATTGCCCAATCTTGAATATTCTGATAACTCAAACTGAGATCAATGGTTTTATCTTCTTTTCCATAGAGTTTGACAGACCAAATACTTGCACCATAACTCGATAACACTACTTCCAAACCATGACTATTCGTTAATGTTATTAACTCTAATGGTGCAGGAAAGGCACTATGTGTTAATTTTTGTGTAGAGATTGAGAGTGACATATGAGTGCTTTCACCTTTTATAATAAGTTTTCTCAGCACTCATCCTCAGCTATCTATGTAAGATAATGACGACTTAATCAACAAAGACTTTATTGTTAATGATTAAATCCAACCACCATCTACAATAAAATTTTGTGCAGTGCAGAGTTTGCTATCATCGGCCGCCAAAAATAACGCCATAGCGGCAATATCTTCAGGCATCACATATTCTTTAATACATTGATTATCTTCAATATGTTTTGCCGTATCCTTATCAACCCAGTGCGTTAATTGACGCTTCGTCATCACCCAACCTGGGGTCAAGGTATTAATTCGAATTCTATCTTTACCTAAATCCGCAGCTAATCCGCGAGTCAATCCCATAGCACCAGCTTTAGAGGCGGTATAGCCTGCCATACCCGGCTGGCGATTATGCCAACTCATTGAGCCTAAATTGATCACTGAACCGCCACCCAGACGTTGCATTTGCGGCCTTACCGCTTGCACTGCAAAAAAATAATGCCGTAAATTGGTGTTTAAACAGTGATCCCAATACTCAGGAGTCACTTCATCTATGCTATGGCGCTCATCGCAGGCGGCGTTATTAATCAATACCGCAATGGTTCCAATTTCCTGCTCTATCTGCGTAACGACGTTTTTTAGTGCTGCAATATCCACGAGATCACAGGGATAAAATTTCACTATTGCATCGGGCATACTGGCTAATAAGGTACTAACAAGTTGATTTGATTCCGTTATAAGTATGTCGGCAAATGCAACTTTTGCGCCCTGCTCTAAGAATGATCTCACTAAACAGGCGCCAATACCCGTACCGCCACCACTGATAAAAATGGTTTTTCCTTTCAAGCTCGGGTATTGATTACTTAACTTCATAACTCAACCTTTATTAAAATAATTATTTGGTTTTATTATAAAAGAAAAAGTGTCCATGTTTAATGGGAATGTGCCGGAATATCAGCACCCCGACATCCCACTAGAAAATCAAAATCACACCCTTCATCGGCCTGCAACACTCTTTCCCTAAAAAGGGATAAATAACCACTGCTGACAGGAAGTTGCTTAACCAAGGCGATTTTTGCTAACCGATCCGCTAATTCTTCGTCACTAATCTCTAGTTGCAGTACGCCAGCAAAAGTATCGAGTGCGATCACATCACCATTTTGTACCGCAGCTAGTGGGCCTAAGTCCTGTGACTCGGGGACAACATGCAATACGACTGTTCCAAATGCAGTACCACTCATTCGCGCATCCGAAATCCTAACCATATCTTTAATCCCTTTTTTTAACAGCTTAGGTGGCAATCCCATATTGCCGACCTCAGCCATTCCAGGATATCCCTTCGGGCCGCAATTTTTGAGCACCATGATGCTCGTTTCATCAATCGCAAGTTCGGGATCATTTATGCGGGCGTTGTAATCATCAAAGCTCTCAAACACGACCGCTTTACCACGATGTTTCATTAAATGCGGACTGGCTGCAGAAGGTTTAATCACTGCACCTCGAGGGGCCAAGTTTCCCTTTAATACTCTGATCCCACCATTTTCAACTAAGGGTGTATCAATACTCATGATCACGTCTCGGTTGTAACAAGGTGCATTTGCCACATTTTCCCAGAGCGTTTTCCCATTCACTGTTAAGGTATTTTTACTCAATAAATGATGGTTAAAGAGTTCTTTTAGCACTGCGGGTAAACCTCCTGCATAGTAAAAATCCTCCATCAAATACTGACCCGAGGGCTTAAGATTGACTATCGTCGGTACATCATAGCCATACGACCAATCATCCAGTGACAAATCAACCCCTATTCGCCCCGCTATGGCTTTTAAGTGGATAACCGCATTGGTCGAGCCGCCAATCGCCGCATTGGTTTTTATCGCATTGATAAATGCTTCACGCGTGAGCACTTTTGAAAGCGTTAAATCCTCATGGACCATATCGACAATACGCATTCCAGACATATGGGCTAAGACATAACGTCTTGAATCAACAGCAGGAATAGCCGCATTTTGTGGCAAACTGGTGCCTAAACTTTCTGCCATGCAGGCCATAGTCGATGCCGTTCCCATGGTATTACAAGTACCCGTTGAACGTGACATATCGGCTTCGGCATTCATAAACTCAGCCAAGCTAATATTTCCTGCTTTATATTCTTGATGCAGTTCCCAGACTAAAGTGCCAGACCCTACATCTTTCCCTTTATGTTTACCATTTAGCATAGGCCCACCCGTCACGACTATGGTGGGTAAATTGCAACTGGCCGCCCCCATGAGTAAAGCCGGCGTTGTTTTATCACAACCCACTAAGAGCACCACACCATCAATCGGATTGCCTCGAATAGCTTCTTCGGTATCCATCGCGGCCAAATTACGCGTTAACATGGCACTGGGGCGTAAATTAGATTCGCCATTAGAAAATACTGGAAATTCCACTGGGATCCCCCCTGCTTCACGGATCCCATTTTTAACTCTTTCAGCCAATTCCCGCAGATGACCGTTGCAGGGCGTTAACTCCGACCAAGTATTGCAAATACCAATAACAGGCCGGTTGTGAAAGTGATGCTCTGGAATGCCTTGGTTTTTCATCCAACTACGATACATAAAACCATTTTTATCATCGCTACCAAACCAGCTTGCGGAACGAAGTGCTTTTGTTTTTTTATTCTGCATTGTTACACCTTCGTTTTACCTCTGCTTAGTGCCCGACTCGCCTATTCACACCTATTTTCAGTACGTGCGGTATTTACCGCGAAGCTAAGGCAAATAATGGCGATTAAAAGACTGTCGTTAACAATTCGTACTTTAAAGATTGCTAGCGAGTAAAAGTATTGGTATTACTATAATACTAAAATGTCAAAAAACAATAGAGGAATTATGAAAAAAACGCTTTTGAGTATTTGCTTAGCCTTTAGCTCAGCGACATTTGCGGCAAATCCGTTGTTTTCAGATGTGTTTACTGCCGATCCCGCCGCAATCGTTCATCAAGATACTGTGTACTTGTATACGGGACATGATGTGGCCAAAGACAACAAAACCTTTTTTGAAATGCATGATTGGTTAGTCTTTAGCTCCAAGGACATGGTTAATTGGACTGCGCATGGCAGTAAACTGTCAGTCAAAGATTTTAGTTGGGCCAAAGGTGATGCATGGGCTAGCCATGTCATTGAAAAAGAAGGTAAGTTCTATTGGTTTGTCACAGCAAGGCACGCAAAAATTAATGGTTTTGCCATTGGTGTAGCTGTTGCAGATAGTCCATTAGGCCCCTTCAAGGACGCCAGAGGCACTGCGTTAATCACTAACGATATGACAACCGATACTGATATCGATTGGGATGATATAGACCCTGCCGTGTTTATCGATGACGACAAACAAGCTTATTTATTTTGGGGGAACACTAAACCTCGTTATGCCAAACTTAAAGCCAATATGATTGAACTCGATGGGCCGATTCATTCTATTGATGTGCCTAACTTTACTGAAGCACTCTGGGTCCATAAAAAAGATCACACTTATTATCTTTCCTATGCGTCTGGTTTTCCTGAAAAAATTGCCTATGCAACCAGTCACAGTATTAATGGCCCTTGGAAATACCAAGGAATTCTTAATGAAGTTGCCGGTAATTCACCGACAAATCATCAAGCCATTATCGAATTTAAAGGCAAATCCTACTTTATCTATCACACAGGTGCTTCGCAGGATAATGGTGGAGAGTTTAGACGTTCTGTGGCAATTGACCCGCTCTACTACAATGAAGATGGCACCATTAAACGTATTCATATGACCACAGAAGGTATTTCAGCGGCACAATAGCAGTTTAAGTCCTCATGTCAGCGAAAAACAAAAAGGTGATCTAATGGCAAAGATCACCTTATGTAACAAACAGATTAGTCTCGCTCAATATTTTTCTTTAATGTTTCTTGGGAAGTCGACAGCAGCTTATTCATTTCGGCTTTGGCACGCACGCTGTCTCCTGCCGCTATCGCGGTATAAATGGCCTTATGACCCGGAAGTGATTGTAGAAAATCATCTTGAATCGTACTGCTTAATCTAAACAATTCCAGCAATGCCGATTGAATGGAGACACCCAAAGACACCATAAATTCGTTATTGGTGGCATCCAGAATCGCCATATGAAACTCGATATCTGAGGTATATACCTCATCCGTACCCAGCTGTGCGGCTTCCATTTTGGCATAGGCAGCTTCAATGATTTCAAGCTGCTCTGGCGTACGTTTTTTAGCGGCCAATTCTGCGGCGGCTGGCTCAAACACCTCACGAATTTCATACAACGAAGTGTAAAACTCTGGCGACGGTTTAGATTGGGAAAACCAGTTTAAGATCACAGGATCAAACATGTTCCAATGACGACGCTCACGAATGCGGGTACCCAGTTTCGGCCGAGATTCGATTAGCCCCTTAGCCGTCAGCACCTTAAATGCCTCCCTTAACGATGTACGGGAGACCTCAAGTTCTTCACAGATGGTATTTTCATTAGGAATATATTCACCTGGTGCATAAAAACCGCCAACAATACGAGAACCCAGTTCGCTAGCCACCCAGTTGTGGATATTTTGCGGTCGGTTGTTTGCCTGATTTGCCATTGCGCCCTCTTTTGTCTTAGAAAATATGCCGAACTCAATCTAGATGAATAGGTGATAAACCTAAGATTTATCTAATGTTATAATACTACCTTTCCCTAAAAACGTAACAGGTAATTTTCATAAAGCCAAGAATTTATGGGGATTTCAACCAAAGAAAAACATTGGTTTAGGTTTTTAGGGATAAGCCAATAATTGAACCAAGCCTATGCCGTCAGAAAGTAATCATTTTGGATATCAAAATCGACAAGGACATCGACGACAAACATTCCTGCTGACTTAGCCGCTTGAATACCTGCTTTTGCATCTTCAAATACGATGCAGCGCGCTGGCGCGATCCCCATCAATTCGGCGCAGCGTAAAAAGGTATCTGGAGCAGGTTTGGGTTCACTGACCTGATCTGCGCCTACCACATGATCGACCAGTTCAAGCAAACCACACAAGGTTAATATCTCAACCGCTTCGCCAGTATAGGCCCCCGTTCCCACCGCCATAGGACGCTTCCCCTTATTTTGCTTAGCAAACTCGATTAAACGAGTCGGCTTAACATATAAATGCATGGTTTCTCGTACCAAGGCTTCTTTATACTCATTCATCGCTTCATAGCTTGCGGTTGGCGTGACGCCAAAATGGGCGATAAGTATTTCAAGTGTTCCAATGGTCGGTACGCCAGCAAGAGAGCGCATTAACGCTGCATCAATCGGGATCCCAAAGTGACTTAGTGTTTGTCGCCATGCCTGTTCATGTAGCTGACCGCTGTCCACCAAAGTGCCATCCATATCAAAAATAATGCCATCAAAATTTGTATACATGTTGTGTTTCAACCTCTTGGACGGGGAACCATTAGCAAATAAAGAACTCAGCTTCGGACATAAAATACAAAGCCGCCCTAGGGCGGCTCTTAACTTAAGAAGATAAATTATAGCCCTCTTGCTAGGCCGTAATAAACGGAATTTTGACGTAATTCATTTTTGAACTGACGAATTTGAGTGTCGGCATCAATAATCACTAATTCAGCCCCCGCCATTTCAGCAAAATCGACAATGTTTTCAGTCGATATCGCTTGGCTATAGGCCGAGTGATGCGCGCCGCCCGCATGGATCCACGCCGCTGCTGCAATTGACAAATTTGGACGCGGTTCCCAAAGTGCAGAAGCAACAGGTAAGTTTGGTAAATCCTGTGGCGGTGTCACTGTGTCTAATTCGTTGAGGATAATACGGAAACGATTACCAAGATCGATTGTCGATACGTTAATGGCAGGCCCCGCTCTCCCCGTAAACAGTAAGCGTGGCACATCACAGCGCACACCTATAGTGTGGCGATGCACTTCTAAACGTGGTTTGCTAGCAGCAATAGATGGACACACTTCGAGCATATGTGCGCCGAGCACTTGATCCGTCGCGCCGAAGTTATAGGTGTAATCCTCCATAAAGGAAGTACCTCCAACACGGCCTTGTCCCATCACTTTCATGATGCGTACCATCGCAGCGGTTTTCCAATCACCTTCGCCGCCATAGCCAATACCATTGGCCATCAAACGCTGTGTCGCTAACCCTGGTAATCCCGTCATTCCCGTTAAGTTTTCAAAGCAGTTCGTAAAAGCACCAAACTCGCCATCCTTTAAGAACTGCGCTAACCCGAGTTCGATTTTGGCTTCTTTTCTTAAACGATCGAGTTGGTATTCATCATTAAACAATTCGTTGCTAATAATATATTCGCTCGCATAGCGGTCAATTTGAGCCGTGATATCATTTTCGCTAATGGCATTAATGGCATCATTGAGTTCGCCTAAACTGTAGGCATGCACTTCGTAACCGAATTGAATTTGTGCCGCAACTTTATCACCTTCGGTCACTGCCACTTGGCGCATATTGTCACCAAAGCGAGCAATACGAAGATTTTGACTTTCGTTCCAGCCTGCTGCCGCGCGGCACCAATCATCCACTTGGGCTTGTACATCGTTTGTTTGCCAATGCCCTACAACCACTTTGCGCTCTTTACGCATCCGAGTGCCGATATAACCAAACTCGCGGCAACCGTGGGCACTTTGGTGAGTGTTCATATAATTCATATTAATGTCGGCCCAAGGCAGTTCGGCATTAAATTGAGTATGCAAATGCATAAAAGGTTTGCTGAGTTCATTCAGTCCCGCTATCCACATTTTGGCTGGCGAGAAAGTGTGCATCCACAGGATAATCCCGACACAGTTTTCGTCGCTGTTAGCAGCTTGGCACACCGCGTAAATTTCGCGGGGAGATTTAACCGTGGGTTTATAGACAACTTCCATTGAAATTGCATCAGACTGATTAAATCCGTTGACAATTTGTTCACTGTTTTTTGCGACTTGCTCTAACACTTTGGGCCCGTACAATTCCTGCGACCCCGTGACAAACCACACTTGTTTTTGTTTGAATGCTTTCATATCGCTCTCTCTCATCTTTAAATTCAGTTATTCAGAACAGGAAACTTATTTGTCTTGACCATAGTAAGCATCTTTGCCGTGCTTACGCAGATAGTGCTTATCTATAAGCTCTTGTTTTAATGATGTTATATTCGGTGACAATGTCTTAGTGAGGTATGCCATTCTGGCAATTTCTTCAAGCAGAACGGCGTGGTAAACAGATTTGGCGGCACTGTCTCCCCACGTAAATGGTGCATGCCCTGCCACAATGACCATAGGTGACTCACTCGGGTTTCTATCAGCAAAACAATCGAGAATCTGTACACCAGTTTCTTCTTCGTAGTCGCGACTAATTTGGTCATCACGCATCACAGCTGTACAGGGGATCTCGCCGTAAACATAATCGGCTTGAGTGGTACCCAAACAAGGGATTGCAATTTGCGCCTGTGCCCATGCGGTGGCATAGGTGGAATGCGTATGGGTAATGCCCCCAATACTTTCCCACTGGCGATACAAGTAAGTGTGGGTTTTAGTGTCAGATGATGGACGTAAACGTCCCTCGACGATGTGGTTTTCAAGATCGACAATAACGATATCTTCAACCTTAAGATCTTCGTAGGGTACGCCGCTGGGCTTAATACCGATGACACCACGCTTGCGATCAATTTGTGACACATTGCCAAAGGTATAGGTCACTAAATGACGCTTTTCGAGCTCCATATTGGCTTCATAAACTTCGCGTTTAAGTTCTATAAATGACATATTATTTCGCTCCATCAACATAATGGCCTAGGGCTAGATACGCTTGATAAAGCATTTGGTATTTTTCTGCATTGATGGGATTAGACTGATAGGTTTTAGCTACATTTGAAGCCATCACAGCTTGAGCGCTTAATACATCGGGATAAATACCCGCCGCCGTTGCGGCATAAATAGCGGCGCCTAAGGCACAGCTTTGTTCACTTTCCAGCACGTCAATATTACAATTCCACACATCCGCGCAGGTTTGCATAATAAAATCAGACTTTTTAGAGATGCCGCCAATGGTCACGACATGATCTATCCGCACCCCCTCCTCCTTAAAGCGTTCAATAATCGCCCTTGCTCCGTAGGCACTGGCCTCGACTAAGGCTTTAAAGACGTGCGGTGCATGGCTACCCATGGTTAAGCCGCTGATCGCCATAGAAACGGATTGATCGGCATCGGGGGTACGGCGTCCGTTAATCCAATCTAGCGCGACAATGCCTGTTTCACTGACGGGAAGATTAGCCGCGGCCTCACCGAGTTTTGCTAAGGTTTCATCTTCAAGTTGTGCAATAAGTTTAGCTTTCACCTCATCGTCAAATAGTGCAGAGGTATTGATCTGTTTAATGGGCCAAAGGGTGAGATCCTTAAACCAAGCATACAAATCGCCAAAGGCCGACTGCCCTGCTTCAAGACCAATCATCCCCGGTAACACTGAACCATCAACTTGGCCACAAATGCCTTTAATACACCGCTCACCAATGTCTTCATAACTGGCAACGGTAATATCGCAGGTCGATGTCCCCATCACCTTAGTCAGTACGCCCGCTTTAACATTGGCACCAACCGCACCGGCATGGCAGTCAAACGCACCGAACGACACGATAACATCGGTCGATAATCCTAGATTGGCTGCCCACTCAGGGATTAAAGTACCGCAGACTTTATCTGAAGTGCAGGTTTCCACGGGTAAGCGATCACGCAAACCATCGAGCAATGGATCAATACCAACAAAAAATTCATTCGGTGGATACCCATTCCATGACGCGTGCCACATGACTTTATGCCCTGATGCACAGCGCCCTGCCTTATAGACCTTAGGGTGAGTTGTGCCTGTCATTAGCGCGGTGATCCAATCACAGTGCTCAACCCAACTGTATGCCGCTTGTCTTACTTCGGTATCATGGCGCAGAACATATAAAGCCTTGGCCCAGAACCACTCAGATGAGTAGATCCCACCCTCATATTTAAGATAATTTTCTTTAGCCACCTTTGCCGCAGCAGTAATTTGCTGTGCCTCTAGAATAGCGCTATGGTCTTTCCAGAGTAAAAACATTGCATTAGGGTTATTAGCAAATTCGTCTTTAAGTGCCAATGCCATACCTGACTCATCGACAGCAATCGGAGTAGAACCTGTGGTATCGACACTCAAACCACACACTTTTTCAGCGGCTCCCGGTGGCGCTTTAGTCCAGAGTCCCTGAACAACGTCAATTAAACTTTCAATATAATCGAGTGGATGCTGCCTAAATTGATTTTTAGCAGGATCGCAAAATAACCCCTTTTTCCAACGTGGGTAATAAACCACATTAGTGGCAACCTCTACACCTGTCTGCGTATCAACCAATAACGCGCGAACTGAGTCAGAGCCGTAATCTAGCCCTAACGCGTAAGACCCTAAAACATTAGCCATTAGCATCCCCGTACATTGAACTCTGCCCTAACCAAGTGAGTGCAGATGACATCAAAACATTTAGTACTACAATACTACTATAGCTTAATGGTATTACAATATTATTTTAATTGGGAATGATAAATTTTTTAACATCACCAAACAGCAAGGGAGGTTTTTGATGATGAAAAAGAGGAGTTATTCAGGATTTGAGGATAAAAAAAAGCGAATGCACTGTGGCATTCGCTGTTTACTGCTTGACATCTTTTGGTGGTACCCCAAAAAAGTGAAAAAATATTTTGGGATATTTCGCGGTCAAATCAACATGACTTTATCGCTAATATTTAAATAAGCCTGTGTTAGCGGTACTTTGCGGCAAACTCATTCATAAACTTCACTAACGCGATAACGCCCTCAAGTGGCATAGCATTGTAAAGGCTAGCGCGCATACCGCCGACAATTCGGTGGCCTTTTAAGGCCACGAGCCCTGCGACTTGTGCTTGCTTTAAGAACTCACCATCAAGTGTTTCATCAGCGAGCTGAAAGGTCACATTCATTTGTGAACGGTTAGAAGCAACAACACCATTACGATAAAAGGTATTACTGTCGATGCATTGGTACAGCATTTGTGCTTTTTGTTGATTAATTTTTGCAATACTCACAATGCCACCAATGGACTTAAGCCAAGCAAAGACTTCAGCGGCGAGATACCAAGCAAAGGTTGGCGGTGTGTTGAACATAGAATCATGTTCTACGGCTAAACGGTAATCCATGATGGACGATTGCACTAAACTCGGCAGTTTGAGCATGTCATCATGCACGATAACAATTGATAATCCCGATGGACCAATGTTTTTTTGTGCACCTGCGTAAATCAAGCCATAACGACTAACATCGATTTCGCGCGACATAATGGTTGACGATAAATCGGCAACGATTGGCCATGGACTATCTAACTCATCAAAAATTTCGATACCATCTACTGTCTCATTTGGGCAGTAGTGAACATAACGATAATCGGCATCAATTTTATGGAGATCTGGCAATACTACAGCATTGAGTCCATTGTGTTTTTCAACAATATTTAGACTATCAATTTGGGCATCACCCGCCAGTTTTTGAGCTTCAGCTAAGGCGGAAGATGACCATTGGCCGCTGACTAAATACAGTGCTCTACCATTATTACCTAAAAAATTATTCACGACAGCGGAGAACTGTCCACGACCACCGCCGTGCATAAATAGCACATGGTAATTGGCCGGAATATGCATCAACTCACGTAAATCAGCCTCGGCTTGCTTAGTCAGCGCGATAAACTCTTTACTTCTGTGGCTTATCTCCATCACGGAAACGCCTTGGCCATTCCAATCAAGTAATTCCTGTTGTGCTTTTTTCATTACCGCAGTAGGTAACATTGCAGGTCCAGCACAGAAATTATAAATCGCGCTCACTGACACTCTCCTTATTTCCAACCATGATTTTTGTATTCATAACATGACTGTGCCCTTAAAAAAACGAGCGTCCAATTGGACGCTCGATTTAAAGGCACTTAATTAGTCTTCGTCTTGCTCATCGGCAAGTTCGTCGTCTTCATCGTCGTCCAGTTCATCCTCGTCGATATCATCGTCAAGAGGTTCATTATTGGCTAATTCACCTTCAATGATCGCAGGAACGATCGGCAAACCATTTTCATCCAGTTCGATTTCATCATCTTCATCAGTTTGGATTTCATCAATACGCTGTAGACCAACCACTTTCTCGTCGCTTGCGGTACGAATAATAGTCACGCCTTGGGTATTACGACCGATAATAGAAACCCCCTTAGCCGGAGTACGGACTAACGTTCCTTTATCACTGATCAGCATGATTTCATCATTAGAGCCAACTTGTACTGCGCCAACGACCGCGCCATTACGCTCACTCACCTTGATTGATACCACACCTTTAGTCGCACGGCTCTTCGCTGGGTATTCAGACAGTTGAGTCCGTTTACCGTAACCGTTTTCAGTCACAGTCAAAATCGCACCATCGCCTTTCGGTACGATAAGCGACACGACTTTCTGGCCTTCTTCTAAACGGATACCACGAACGCCTGTTGCAGTGCGGCCCATAGGACGCAGTGACAACACTTCTTCACCGGTTTCAGGATCGGTTTTCACTTCGCCTGTTTCAGAATCACGAACTTTCTCACCAAAACGAACCACTTTACCTTCGTTTGAGAACAACATGATTTCGTCATCACCGTTAGTGATATCGACACCGATCAGTTGGTCACCGTCTTTGAGATTAACGGCGATAATGCCGTTTGCACGTGGGTTGCTATAAGCAGTCAGTGCGGTTTTCTTCACAGTACCGTTTGACGTCGCCATGATGATGTACTTGTCAGCCGCGTATTCACGCACAGGCAGAATCGCAGTGATGCGCTCGCCATCGGATAACGGCAACAAGTTAACAATTGGACGACCGCGGGCCGTACGGCTCGCCAGTGGTAATTGATAGACTTTCAGCCAGTACATCTTACCAAAGTCAGAGAAGCACAAAATGGTGTCATGGGTATTGGCAACCAGCAGTTTTTCAACGAAATCTTCGTCTTTGACTTTAGTCGCCGCTTTACCTTTACCACCACGGCGCTGGGCTTGATAATCGCTCAATGGTTGATATTTGGCATAACCTAAGTGAGACAAGGTCACTACAACGTCTTCTTCATTGATAAGATCTTCAAGACTCATATCAATTTCGTTGGCATTGATCACTGTGCGGCGAGCATCACCGTATTCCGTTAGGATTTCCTCAAGCTCTTCTTTGATCACTTCCATCAAACGCTCAGGACTGCGCAAAATAAACAGCAGACCCGCGATAAATTCGAGTAATTCTTCGTATTCAGCGATAATCTTATCGTGTTCAAGACCGGTCAAACGGTGTAAACGCAGTTCCAGAATCGCCTGAGCTTGTTGCTCAGTCAGGAAGTATTGACCATCACGAATACCGTATTGTGGCTCTAACCACTCTGGACGCGCGGCGTCATCGCCCGCTTTTTCCAGCATGCCTTGAACATGGCCTAATTCCCAACCTTGCTCAACCAATTTCACTTTGGCATCAGCAGGCGTTGGCGAGGCTTTGATCAGCGCAATAATTGGGTCGATATTGGCGAGCGCTACCGCTAAGGCTTCCAAAATATGGGCGCGCTCACGGGCTTTACGTAATTCAAAAACGGTACGACGCGTCACTACTTCACGGCGATGCAAAATAAAGCATTCAAGCATTTCTTTAAGGTTAAACAGTTTAGGCTGACCATTGGTCAGGGCCACCATGTTAATCCCGAAAGAGCATTGCATTTGCGTTTGAGCATACAGGTTGTTTAATACGACCTCGCCCACTTCACCGCGCTTAATTTCGATAACAATACGCATACCGTCTTTGTCAGACTCGTCGCGTAGACCGCTTATCCCTTCAAGCTTTTTATCTTTCACCAGCTCGGCAATCTTCTCGATTAACCGGGCTTTGTTCACTTGATAAGGAATTTCAGTGACGATAATGCGCTCGCGGCCATTATCTTCTGTTTCAATATCCGCCAGAGCACGCATGATCGCGCGGCCACGGCCCGTTTTATAGGCATCAATAATTCCTTTACGGCCATTGATAATCGCCGCAGTGGGAAAATCTGGACCTGGGATATATTCCATCAACTGTTCAATCGACAGTGAAGGTTCTTCAATCAATGCCAAACAGCCCTTGACCACTTCGGTTAGGTTGTGGGGTGGGATGTTGGTTGCCATACCGACCGCAATACCTGATGAACCGTTAATTAACAGGTTAGGTACGCGTGTAGGTAATACGGCTGGAATTTGTTCGGTGCCGTCGTAGTTAGGGACGAAATCCACTGTCTCTTTTTCAAGATCGGCCAGTAATTGGTGCGCTAACTTATCCATACGGATTTCGGTATAACGCATTGCCGCCGCTGAGTCACCGTCGACCGAACCGAAGTTACCTTGGCCGTCTACTAAGGTATAACGCAGTGAGAATGGCTGGGCCATACGGACGATAGTGTCATAAACAGCAGAATCACCATGGGGGTGATATTTACCGATGACGTCACCAACCACACGGGCAGATTTTTTGTAAGGCTTGTTCCAATCGTTCTTCAATTCACTCATGGCAAACAGAACGCGGCGATGAACCGGCTTTAAGCCGTCGCGCACGTCTGGTAATGCACGTCCCACGATAACGCTCATGGCGTAATCAAGGTACGAATTCTTTAGTTCGTCTTCGATATTAATTGGCGAAATAGATGATGCCAGATCAGTCATAAACTGCTCGTTCCCCTGAAAAATAGCCGACAACGTATAATCCGTATCATTGCCTAGCCCAAAAACGTGATTTGGCATTCTAACACAGTTATTTAATGTCGCCAGACCTATCATTATCGAATTGAGAAGGAAGCAACTTAATAGATGAAAACACTATCAATTTAGACTTGTGAACTTGGAAAAAGACAAGGTTTTATGCCAATTTGAGCTCAAACCTTGGTTAATCTGTAAACAGAAAAGGCGACTTAGGGCACAGTGAGTTGCTACAGAGATGAAAATTGTCTAAATTTCACTCAACCACAAGGACTTAGAGCCAGCGAACACTTTGTTTATCAATCATAGTCGTTATAATAGCCGCACAATACAGCCGCTTCAGGTAATCCCATGCAACATAATACCAATGTAGACCCACAGGAAATCGCAAAGTTTGAACGTATGGCCGAGACTTGGTGGGATCTTAACGGCGAATTTAAGCCGCTGCATCTACTAAACCCGCTGCGCTTAAACTATATCGATCAAACCGCTGGCGGTATTTTCGGTAAAAAAGTGCTCGATGTAGGTTGTGGTGGAGGCATTTTATCTGAAAGCATGGCGCGTATCGGTGCCGAGGTTGATGGTCTGGATATGGGTGAAGAACCCTTAGAAGTCGCGCGTCTTCACGCGCTGGAAACCGGTGTAAACATCACTTATGTAAAAAATACGGCCGAAGCCCATAGCCAAGATCATCAAGGCTATTACGATGTGGTAACTTGCATGGAAATGCTCGAGCATGTGCCTAATCCGCAATCGGTCATCAAGGCTTGCTGCGATATGGTAAAACCCGGTGGCTTCGTATTTTTCTCAACCATTAACCGCAATCTAAGATCTTATGTTGAAACGATTTTAGGTGCCGAATACCTGCTAAAAATGCTACCAGTTGGCACCCATGATCATAATAAATTTATCAAACCCTCAGAGCTGATCGAGCTGGTAGATAATACAGATCTTATCTGCAAAGACGCTGTTGGAATAACCTATAACCCACTAACAGGCATTTTTAAGTACACCCCAAGGGTTGATGTCAATTATATGATTGCAACCCAGAAGGTTGATTAACATGAGTTTGTCACAGGTTAAAGCGGTACTGTTTGATCTTGATGGTACGCTTGCCGATACCGCGCCAGATCTTGTGCAGGCACTGAACTTAAGTCTCTGTGACGCGGGGATTGAAGCAAAACCCTTCGAGCTATTACGCAGCGCCGCTTCCCATGGCAGTTTTGCCTTAGTTGATGCCGCGCTCCCCAATGCTGATGAGTCCCTGCGTATTCAGATCCAGCAAGGGCTACTCGCCCACTATCAACGTATTAATGGCGACCATTGTCGATTATTTACCGGTATGGATGTATTGCTCGACTGGCTTGAGCTACAGCAACTGCCATTTGGCGTTATTACCAATAAACCAGCGCGCTTTACTCGCCCGCTGGTTCGAAAACTGAATTTGCACCAGCGGATGCAAGTTGTTATCAGCGGCGATTCAACCCGCTATGCTAAACCCCATACGGCACCTATGTTACTGGGTGCGCAGCAGCTTAACTGCGCCCCTGAACATATACTGTACTTAGGAGATGCTGAACGAGATTTACTCGCCGCCAAAGCGGCAGGTATGGTAGGCGGTGTGGCATTATGGGGTTATCTAGGGGAAGAAGATAAACCACAAAATTGGCCAGCATTGGCACAATTTAGTTCACCTTTGGCTGTCCATCAGGCTTTAGTTGCAACTCGTTAGTTGAGTGGTTTGATCGAACTGCTGCTTATTTTAGCGATCGCGATCTCAAGTGAGATCGCGCAAAAAGTCGACATGGATCATGTACGCTACTCTGAAATAGCACTTCAGGGTTAGCCATTACTAACACAACTGCTTATCCTCAAGATATCCACAAGATACCCCCGAAATTCTAACTTGCAAATAGCGTCAAACCTCACTATCTTGTATCTCAGATTATTTAAAACACCATATCTTGTGTATCGGTAACAATCAGACACACTAAAAACTCCCCACTCAATTGACGCCATTTTAGGAGGTCAGCAGTATTTAAGGGATGTTTGTTGATTGTTTTACAAGGAAACGTACGGTGACTTAGCTCACCTGAATAGATATCAGAACCAAGGCCTCTCTTCAATGAATAGCACTATAACAGTCACAAAACGCTGTGGTGAACGTGAGAATATCGATCTCGAAAAAATACACCGCGTAATTACTTGGGCAGCCAAGGGATTAAAAAACGTTTCTGTTTCTGAAGTTGAACTTCGCTCGCATTTGCAGTTTTACGATGGTATTCCCACCGAAACTATCCACGAAACCATTATCAAAGCGGCAGCGGATTTAATTTCACCTGAATCACCGGACTACCAGTTCCTTGCTGCCCGTTTAGCGGTGTTTCATTTGCGTAAGAAGGCCTTTGGTCAATTCGAACCGCCAGCCTTATACGATCATGTGACTAAACTCGTTGAACTTGGCAAGTATGATATGCACATTCTGCAGGATTATACCCGCGAAGAACTTGACCTTATGGATACCTATATCGACCACTGGCGCGATATGAATTTCTCCTACGCAGCGGTTAAACAGCTTGAAGGCAAGTATTTAGTTCAAAACCGCGTGACCCACGAGATTTATGAGAGCGCCCAGTTCCTCTATATTCTGGTGGCGGCCTGTTTGTTTGCCCGTTATCCAAAAGAAACACGTCTGAAATACGTGAAAGATTTCTATGATGCGGTATCAACTTTTAAGATATCCTTACCCACGCCTATCATGGCGGGTGTTCGTACGCCAACGCGTCAATTCAGTTCATGCGTATTAATTGAATGTGGCGATAGCTTAGACTCAATCAACGCGACAGCATCGTCAATCGTGAAGTACGTTAGCCAACGTGCGGGTATCGGTATTAACGCCGGTCGTATTCGTGCATTAGGTAGCCCAATCCGTGGCGGCGAAGCCTTCCACACAGGTTGTTTACCTTTCTATAAGTATTTCCAAACGGCGGTCAAGTCTTGCTCTCAAGGTGGTGTACGTGGCGGTGCTGCAACCCTGTTCTATCCTATTTGGCATTTAGAAGTCGAATCTCTGCTGGTATTGAAAAATAACCGTGGCGTAGAAGACAACCGTATCCGTCATCTTGATTACGGTGTGCAGCTGAACAAAGTCATGTATCAACGTCTGATCAAAGGCGAGAATATTAGTTTATTCAGCCCATCGGATGTACCCGGTTTGTACGATGCCTTCTTTGAGGATCAAGCCGAATTTGAGCGTTTATATCTGCAATATGAGCAAGACAGCAGCATTCGTAAGAAGACCATTAAAGCCGTCGAACTGTTTTCACTGATGATGCAAGAACGCGCTTCGACAGGTCGTATCTATATCCAAAACGTGGATCACTGTAACACTCACAGCCCATTCGATTCAAAAGTTGCGCCGATCAGACAATCTAACCTCTGTCTTGAAATCGCACTGCCAACTAAGCCATTAAATAACATTGATGATCCTAATGGCGAAATCGCCCTTTGCACTTTGTCAGCCTTAAACCTCGGAGCGATTAAGGAACTTTCAGAACTTGAGCCCTTGGCCGACTTAGCAGTACGTGCACTGGATAATCTATTGGATTATCAAGATTATCCAATAAAAGCGGCACAAATTGCATCAATGAACCGCCGCACACTCGGTATAGGTGTAATTAACTTCGCGAACTACTTAGCCAAAAATGGCATGAAGTATTCCGATGGCAGTGCAAACAATCTGACTCATCGAACCTTTGAAGCCATTCAGTTCTACTTACTGAAAGCCTCTATGAACTTGGCGAAAGAGCAAGGTGCTTGTCCGTTATTTAACGAAACCACCTACTCCCAAGGTATTTTGCCAATTGATACTTACAAACGTGACTTAGATAAGATTTGTAATGAGCCGTTACATTTAGACTGGGAATCACTGCGCAGCGATATTAAGCAGTACGGTTTACGTAACTCAACATTGTCTGCCTTGATGCCGTCTGAAACATCATCACAAATTTCAAATGCGACGAACGGTATCGAGCCACCACGTGGACTTATCAGCGTAAAAGCCAGTAAGGACGGTCAACTCAAGCAAGTAGTGCCTGATTTTGACACCCTAAAAGATAACTATGAATTGCTATGGAAAATGCCAAGCAACGACGGTTACTTACAGCTAGTGGGCATTATGCAGAAGTTCGTTGACCAAGCGATTTCGGCCAACACTAACTACGATCCTTCCCGTTTCGAAGGCCGTAAAGTGCCAATGCAGACGCTACTGAAAGATTTGCTCAATGCCTATAAGTTGGGTGTAAAAACCTTGTACTACCATAACACTCGCGATGGTGCATCGGATCAACACGATGACATCACCAACCTAGAGAAAGAAGATGATGGATGTGCAGGCGGTGCCTGTAAAATCTAGTCTTATACGTTAACGGTTTTGCAGGGGTCCCTTTGGGATCCCTGCCCATTGGAAAAATAGCAACATGGCCTACTCTACCTTCTGTCAAACACCTAACGATGCTACCCGCGAACCTATGTTTTTAGGTCAATCGGTCAATGTGGCACGCTATGATCAACAAAAATATGAAGTGTTCGAAAAACTGATAGAAAAGCAGTTATCTTTCTTTTGGCGCCCCGAAGAAGTTGATGTCAGTCGCGATAAAATCGATTACAACGATCTGCCCGATCATGAAAAGCATATTTTTATTTCAAACTTGAAATACCAGACGCTGCTCGATTCTATTCAAGGGCGTTCACCTAATGTCGCATTTTTACCCTTAGTATCATTGCCTGAGTTGGAAACCTGGATCGAGACTTGGTCTTTCTCTGAAACAATTCACTCACGCTCTTATACCCATATTATCCGCAATATCGTCAACGATCCTTCGGTGATTTTTGACGATATTGTTGTGAATAAAGAAATTTTACGCCGCGCAACGGACATTGCCGAATACTACGACCACTTGATTAAACTGACGCAAGTATTCAACCTATTTGGTGCTGGCACCCATCTTATTGATGGCGAAGAATTAGTCGTAAATACCCGTACTCTGAAAAAAGCACTCTATT
Source organism: Shewanella putrefaciens (assembly GCF_016406325.1). Lineage (NCBI taxonomy): Bacteria > Pseudomonadati > Pseudomonadota > Gammaproteobacteria > Alteromonadales > Shewanellaceae > Shewanella > Shewanella putrefaciens. Next base: position 2,247,284 of record NZ_CP066370.1, read on the forward strand.
TGTGCATGATGTCTGTGAACGCCCTCGAAGCCATTCGTTTCTACGTGAGTTTTGCCTGTTCCTTTGCCTTTGCTGAACGTAAGCTAATGGAAGGTAACGCAAAAATCATTCGCTTAATTGCCCGTGATGAAGCCTTACACTTAAACAGTACTCAGCATATTTTAAACATTATGCAGGGCGGTAAAGACGATCCTGAAATGGGCGAAATTGCGGCGCAGTGCCAACAGGAAGCCTACGATCTGTTCTTAAAAGCCGCCGAGCAAGAAAAAGAATGGGCAAAATACCTGTTCAAAGATGGCTCTATGATTGGCTTGAATGAGCAAATTCTTTGTCAATATGTTGAATTTATCACCAATCAACGCATGAAGTCCGTCAATCTGCCACAACCTTATCCAGAAAGTACCAACCCATTGCCTTGGATGAAAAATTGGCTAGAAAGTGATGCAGTACAAGTTGCCCCCCAAGAAGTAGAAGTGTCTTCTTATCTTGTCGGGCAAATTGACTCGGCGGTGGATGGTGATGAATTCCTCGACTTCGATCTCTAGGTAGACCTACAGTGGCAAAACCAAGGCACTTCAGCCCCAATTTAGCCAAAAGCCCCTTTGCGAAGGCGCCCATAGTGCGCCTTCAGGGCCAACCTGTGCTGCTCTTTACCGAGCAACAGGGGTCTTTGTTGCAAGCACTCGAAGCGAAGAACATCAAGATGTTCTCTGAATGCCGCAGCGGTTTCTGTGGTGCCTGCAAGACGAGGATTATCAGCGGTAAAGTCAGCTATTTGAGCGAGCCCTTAGCCGAGCTGAATAACGACGAATGCCTACCCTGCTGCTGTATACCTTCGGAGGATTTAGAACTCGATTTATCCCCCGAAGGGGCGACTGTTGTCACCTACGCAGCCAATGTGGCCAGAAAGCCACAGCAAATGGGCCACACCCATTCACCAACACAGAGCACCATATCCCATAGTGCAAAGCCGCAGATCTCACCAAAAATCGCCGAAGTGTGCGAAGAATAACCTCTGCTAATTGAGTCTAGCGACTTGGCTGTTAAATATCTTTTTTCGCCATCACCCTATGCAGTTCATTCACCTCTGTCAGTGCGGCGCTGCCATACCAAGGTAATAACTCCAATACTAGGCTGCCCGCTTGAATTGCAGGATCGGTTTCCGTTAAGGCTTTTGCCTCTTCAACCGTAGTAACGTCAAAAACATAAATGCCACGTAATTCGCCATCGTGTAAAAAGGGCCCTGCCAGCACTAATTTACCCTCATTGGCAAGGCGAGTGATATTGTTCAAATGCGCCCGTTGTAATTGCTCGGCCTGTGCCTGTGTTCTATCCCTATTAGGGCCCCGCTTTAAAAAGGCCATGACATAGTGCTTCATACCGTATTCATCGGCACCGGCATTTTTAGCACGCTGCTCGTCAAACTGTGGAGTACTATGCGCTGAAAAACTCACCACTAATCCACATAATAGACAAGTGATAAGGCTGATGGTGACCTTAGCGTTAAAGACAGTGTTAAGCTGCATAGCGAATTCCCTCTGCATGAGTTATGGGTGAGTTATGTTGCTTAATTTAAACATTTAAACCTTAGCGTATTTGCGGCAACAATGTTGAAAATACAATAAAAAAAGCCTGATTAAGATTCAGGCTTTAATTTTATATGGGTTCTTCAAAATGGCTCTATAACCGCATCGCCAGTTCGGCACCTTGGCGAATCGCCCGTTTCGCATCAAGTTCTGCAGCAACATCTACACCGCCGATTAAATGCACAGGAATGCCTGTTGCTTTCATCTCATCCACTAACGTGCGATTAGATTCTTGGCCAGCGCAGAGGATAACATTATCGACGGGCAACACTTCTGCTTGCTCGCCAACGCGAATATGCAATCCTTCATCATCAAACTTGTTGTAGCTCACACCCGTTTTCATCTTCACATCATGTTGCTTTAACACTAAGCGGTGGATCCAGCCAGTCGTTTTACCTAAGCCTTGGCCCATTTTTGAGGTTTTGCGTTGCAATAAATAGACTTGTCTGTGTTCTGGATTATCGGTCTCAGGCTCACTTAAACCGCCCGCATGTTGATATTGCTTATCAATGCCCCACTGTTTTAACCATTTGTCAGGATGTAATGTGCTCGATTCGGATTCACATAGGTAATGCGCCATATCAAAACCAATACCGCCGGCACCAATTAAGGCGACTTTATCGCCAATACTGACTTGGCCTGTGAGCACTTGTTGATAATCCACCACTTTATGGCTGTCAAATCCGGGGAAGTTTAATGCTCTGGGTACCACGCCTGATGCGATAACGATTTCATCAAACGTCTCCGTTTCTAACACCTTGGCATCTAACCGAGTATTTAACCGCAAATCGATTTTATACAGTTTGATTTGATTGAGGAAATAACGAATAGTCTCGTTAAACTCTTCTTTTCCTGGGATTTTACGTGCCAGATTAAATTGACCGCCGACTTCAGATTTCGCTTCAAACAAGACAACTTCATGGCCGCGCATCGCCGCATAAACCGAAAATGCCATCCCAGCTGGGCCTGCGCCCATCACCGCAATACGTTTCTTGTGTGCCGTTGGTAAGAAGTTGATTTCCGTTTCATAACAGGCACGAGGATTCACTAAGCAGGTTGCGCGCTTGAGGGAGAAAGTATGGTCAAGACATGCTTGGTTACAGCCAATACAAGTGTTAATCAGCTCTGGCGTGTTCGCCGCGGCTTTATTGACAAACTCGGGATCGGCAAGGAAAGGTCTTGCCATCGACACCATATCCGCTTGCCCTGAGGCGATGATTTGTTCGCCAATCTCCGGCGTATTAATACGGTTAGTTGCAATTAAGGGGACAGAAACGGATTGTTTGAGTTTTTCAGTCACCCATGCAAAGGCGCCCCGCGGCACACTGGTTGCGATTGTTGGTATACGCGCTTCATGCCAACCAATCCCCGTATTGATAATGGACACCCCCGCTTGCTCAAGCCACTGGGCGAGTTGCACCACTTCATCCCAAGTCGAGCCGTTATCGACCAGATCGAGCATGGATAACCGGAAGATAATGATGAATTCTTTACCGACTTTTGCCCGTATCGCGTTAACAATCTCAATAGGAAATTGCGCTCGTTTTTCAAACGCACCGCCCCATTCATCGCTGCGAGTATTGGTACGCGCACTGATAAACTGATTAATTAAATACCCTTCAGAGCCCATCACCTCAACACCATCGTAACCCGCTTTTTTAGCAAGGGCGGCAGAGCTGGCGTAATCCTTAATGGTCGAACGTACTTGGCGGCTCGACATTGCCGACGGCGTAAAGGGTGTAATGGGTGACTTAATCTTACTTGGTGCTTGGGAAAAAGGATGATAACCATAACGACCCGCATGCAAAATTTGCATACAAATCTTACCGCCAGCCTCATGCACCGCCTGCGTAACCACGCGATGCTTACCCACTTGCCATGGAAAACTCAACTGACAAGCATGGGGCGTAAGGCGGCCACGAAGATTGGGGGAAATACCGCCCGTCACAATCAAACCTACACCGCCCAGAGCGCGTTCTTTGTAAAACGCTGCCAGTTTCTCAAATCCGCCCTTTTCTTCTTCTAAACCTGTGTGCATTGAGCCCATAAGCACGCGGTTTTTGAGCCGGGTAAATCCCAGATCTAAGGGTTCTAATAAATGGGGAAACGACATTCAAACATCCTTTTAAAACAAGTGATTTAAATCAGCATACCTTGACTCAAATATAAGCTCAACCGTTGCTTAGATGCCTTAAGTTAAAAACCTTTACAATTGTGTTTAGCCTGAAACGAGATTTTCGGTTAGCATGGGCAGATTGGACTTATAAAGGAGTGGCAGATGTCCGCTAACCCATCGTTTTTCAAGAGAATATGTTTGTTTATTTGGAATATCCTCAACGGAACCCGTAAACTCATCCTCAATCTGATCTTTTTTGGTATCTTGGCAGTCATCATGATTTCCATAACTGCTGGCGAAGATATCCAAGTCGAAGATAACTCGGCACTGGTGCTTAACCTAGCCGGTTCTATCGTCGATCAAAAACAACAGATTGATCCTATAGAAGCGGCGCTCAAACAAGGGAATAAGGCAAATGCCGATGGTGAAATCCTGCTCGCAGATGTGTTATATGTGATTGATAACGCAGCACAAGATACAAGGATAACAACCCTAGTTTTAGATTTAGCCGATCTTAAACGTGCCGGGATCAGTAAACTACAATCTATAGGTAACGCCATTAACCGCTTTAAAGAAAGCGGTAAACAAGTGGTTGCCATTGGTAATTATTACGAACAGAATCAATATTTTCTCGCCAGCTTTGCCGATACGATATATCTCAATCCTCAGGGGGGTATTTCACTCGATGGCCTCAGCATGTACAACTTATACTTCAAATCGGCTTTAGAGAAACTCAAAATAAAAGCCCATATTTTTCGGGTCGGTACCTTCAAATCTGCTGTTGAACCCTATATGCGCGATGATATGTCTGATGCTGCAAAAGAAGCTAACAGCGCACTGCTCGCCGATGTATGGCAAAGTTATACCCAAACTGTTGCCAACAATCGCAATATAGACGCCTCAGCCCTCGTTCTCGACGCATCAACCTACTTAGCCGAGTTAGATAAAGCCCAAGGCGACTCTGCGACGATGGCTATCAATATGAAGTGGGTTGATTCACTCGCCACTGCTGAAGATTTCCGCAAAACCATGCTCGATACGGTAGGCAAAGCGAAAAGTGGCGATAGTTTTAAGCAAATCAGTTTTTATGACTATTTAACCCTTGTCGCCCCTAAACCTAGCTTTATTGAGCAAGATAGCGTTGGAATTATCGTTGCCAGTGGCACTATCCTCAATGGCAAGCAACCTGCTGGACAAATTGGTGGCGATAGCACGGCAGAATTGTTACGTAAAGCCCGCTTTGATAAACACATTAAAGCCTTAGTGCTTAGAGTGGATAGCCCTGGCGGAAGTGCTTTCGCATCAGAGCAAATTCGCCAAGAACTACTCGCCTTAAAAGCGGCGGGTAAACCTGTGGTTGTCAGTATGGGAAGCCTTGCTGCATCCGGTGGCTATTGGATTTCGGCCAGTGCAGATTATATTTTTGCAACGCCCACTACGCTTACAGGCTCAATCGGTATTTTTGGTATGATTACCACTTTTGAAGATTCCCTTGATAGCATTGGGATACATACGGATGGCGTATCTACATCTGAATGGGCTGGTTTATCGGTGACTCGTACCCTTTCATCATCGGTTGAAGCGGTTATCCAGCGCCATATTGAGCGAGGTTATCTCAATTTTATTTCCCTCGTTGCCAAAGAGCGTAACATGACCTTAGAACAGGTCGATAGCATCGCCCAAGGGCGGGTGTGGAGCGGTAAAAAAGCCCTTGAGTTAGGTTTAGTCGATGAGCTAGGCGACATCGATGAAGCTATCGCCAAAGCCGCAAAATTAGCCAATTTGAATCTATTTGATACCCGTGTGATTGAACAGGAATTAACCCCTGAACAACTCTTTATTCAGCAAATGTTTGCTTCAGTATCGAGTTATTTACCTGCGTCACTCAGCCATTCTTCTGTGCTTGAGCAAATGCTACAACAATGGACTGGTAGCCTAAAGACGATTACCTCTTTCAATGATCCTAATCATGTTTATATTTACTGTGACAACTGTGAGTTACTCAATTAACGCGCAATAATAGGGTTAACCTATCGTCACAACGCATTAAATGTTCGATTTAAAAGCCGATGTTAAATCGGCTTTTTTATTGGGTTTAACTCCGCAAAATCGTATAATCGCCCCACTTGCAGCTAAGATAATGACAAGAATGACTAAACGCTCCATTTATGTAGCCTACACAGGTGGCACTATCGGTATGCAAAAAACCGATAACGGCTTCGTTCCCGTAGCGGGATTCCTCACTCAGTGCGTGCAATCGATGCCTGAGTTTTACCATGATGAAATGCCAGATTTCGTGATCCACGAATATTGCCCATTGATTGATTCATCAAATATGGCACCGACCGATTGGCAGATGATTGCCGATGATATTAAAGATAATTATCAAGAATATGATGGCTTTGTTATCCTCCATGGCACAGATACCATGGCGTACACGGCTTCTGCTTTGTCATTTATGCTACAAGGTTTATCAAAACCTGTAATAGTGACAGGTTCGCAAATTCCTCTCGCCCAACTGCGCTCAGATGGGCAAACTAATTTATTGAACTCACTCTATATCGCAGCTAATTATCCAGTCGCAGAAGTGTGTTTATTCTTTAATAACAAACTCTTCCGAGGTAACCGCTCGACAAAAGCCCACGCCGATGGATTTGATGCCTTCGCGTCCCCCAATTTTCCACTTCTATTGGAGGCAGGGATCAAAATTAATCTTCGAGCGGGTAAAATTGCAGTGGCAAGTGATAGGCAATTAGAAGTCGCGAATATTAGCCCGCAACCTATCGGAGTCGTGACCTTATATCCGGGTATTTCAACACAGATATTTGAAAACATCCTCCAACAACCAGTAAAAGCACTCATATTACTGACTTTCGGTGTCGGTAATGCACCACAGGATCCAGCGCTACTCAAAACCTTAAAACAAGCAGATGAGCGTGGAATTGTACTGGTTAATCTGACTCAATGTTTCCAAGGCAAAGTGAATATGGGGGGATATGCAACGGGTAATGCCCTCGCTAAAGCTGGCGTTATTAGTGGTGCGGATATGACCATTGAAGCCGCCCTCGCAAAACTGCACTATTTACTCTCCAAAAACTTACAACCGCATGAAATAAAAGCGGCTATGCTACAGAATTTAGTGGGTGAACTCAGCGTTGATTAATGCCTAAATATTATTTAGACCGCGCCGTATAAATTAAATTTTCTGATACGCCATAGAGACAAAAATGCCACTGATAAATCAGTGGCATTTTATTTTTAGCCTATCTTCTAACTCGCTAAACTCATTCGAAGTCTAAAATTATTCGAGACCTAAAATTGAGTTACCGTGAACTGCTAGCAAAAAGACACTAAATCCTCTGCCACAAACTGCTCAGGTAACTTTTGTAAGCTGCGAAGCATCAATGGATTGGCTAAGACTAATGCCATTTCTTGACGGTTAAATAATGCCATCGCACTTTCTTGGCACTGCGCTTCATGCACCTTAACATGCACAATAGCTTCAACTGGCTCAATAGGCGTTCCCGCTGCACGCAGTGGTTGTTTATCCACCATTGCTAAATGCAACTCCATTAACGCTGGATCTTTCAATAACTGTGCTAATGTCCAAGGTTTAGAGATATGTGCTTGATAGGCTGCACGCGCATCCTGAGCCTGCAAACAAATTGCCGCAGGACTACGTTCTTCTGGCGTAGCTAAAATACCCGCTCGCTTAAACACTTCACCAATTTTGACTGACCCTGTCCAAGCCGAGATAGGCACCGCAAACCATAAACCAATCAGGGCTGGGCTCATCCACGCAAGCAAAGTTAATGAATCCAAAATGGCGGCATAACCTAACATCACCCCCGCGAGCATATGCCAACGGTGACGATAAATAAGCGTTAACCAAGGCATACTGCCATCATCGCGTCGCTGAGGCGACCAGCCGCTATCACGCCCCATCAGAATGGACATCACTGCGCCACAGTGAATAAACATCATAATAGGTGCGATTAATGCGGAAAGCACAACTTCAAACAACACACTGAAAATGGCTTTGATACGGCCGCCCACACTGCGCGCAAACTGACCATCTTTGAGTAGCAGTAATACCCCAAATATTTTGGGCCCAAACAGTACACCCATAGTGATGTAAAATAATCTCAATGCCCTATCGGAGTCCATGATTGGCCATGTAGGGAACAAAGAAAACTGATCGGTGAAATATTCAGGTCTGATAAAGTGCGCCTGCAAGGCAAGCATTAAGCCCGTTAAGATCAACAATAACCAAAATGGCGATGATAAATACGCCATAATTCCCGTCAACAAATGTAAACGGCTGACCCAGTGCAATCCTTTGGTCGGCAAGATACGCGAATGCTGTAAATTACCCTGACACCAACGACGATCCCGTACCGCTAAATCAACGATTGATGGTGGACATTCCTCATATGAACCAGGCAAATCATAGGCTATCACCACACTCCAACCCGCGCGGCGGATAAGTGCAGCTTCAACAAAGTCATGGCTTAGTATGTGACCACCAAAAGGCGGCTTACCTTTCAGATTTGGTAAGCCCGCTGCCCCCATAAATGCTTCGGTGCGAATAATCGCATTGTGACCCCAGAAGTTCCCTTCTTTTTGTACCCACCAACCTAAACCAGTACCAATTACAGGACCATAAATACGCGCCGCAAATTGCTGCAAACGAGCCATCAAGGTCGTACCATTGATAAGCGAAGGTATGGTTTGGATAAGCCCAGCATCAGGATCCGCCTGCATTCGCTGGGCAAGACCTGTGATGGTCGAAGACTCCATTAAGCTATCCGCATCGAGCACTAATAAGTGATCATAACGCGAGCCCCAGCGGCGACAAAAGTCCGCGACATTACCCGCTTTACGAGCCACGTTTTTACGACGGCGACGGTAATATACACGGGAATGTTTATGAGTCTCTTGGCGCAACACCAAAAATGCCTGTTCTTCTAACAGTGCAATTTCTGGATCGGTTGTATCACTTAAAATAAACCAATCGAAGGCATGACCATGCCCTGTCTGTGATAAGGCTTCAGCCATCACAGACACGGCAGAAAACACCCGATCAGGGGATTCATTATAGGTGGGCATTAGAATCGCAGTGCGAGTATGTAACTCGGTCACTTCCAAATCTTTTGCTTTGGGTTTTCTCAATAAAATTAAAAAACCAGCAATACCACTGCAAAATGCCAGCGCAATCCAACAGAAGTTGATCGCAAAAAGCAACAGCACCAAGTATTCCAGAGGCGTGATCCCCCCGATACTGAATACTGCACCCATTTCATAAATTGCAAATGAGGAAAGTAACAGCGCACCACCAACAACAAAGAAACGCCTAGAAGAACGTGAACGAACACCATTAGCCACAGTACTGCGGCGAGGAAAACCCTCTGGCATTTCAGTTAAACTTTGTGGCTCCATAGCACCAGGTCTTTCATTTGGCATGGCACTACCGCCCACGAGCACTTCAGTCTCGAGTACCGAATTCTCGGATACAGTCATATTATTTTGCTCCGTCATGGACCTTAAAGCGTCCAGCGATAGAGCCAGGTTTCAACCTGACGAGGTGTTGGAAATTTGAGTTCAGCCCGTAGTTCAATCAATTCTTTACCTTCTGGCTCTAACTCAAACGCGAGGCGATAGCCGTTATTAGCAGCATTAGGGGCGATCACTACGTTAGAAATGATACCGCCTGAAGCTTCCACTTTCGCCAGCGGTAACTCCTCTGGCATAGCGCCATTGACTTGATAATCCACGACAAATAAACGTCTAGGTGTCGGTTTGGCAATGTCGGCACGACCACTTGCTGTACGGCTAACTACGACATAATTATGTTTTACTGCAGGCTCTTCTCCCCAACTCATGCGGTAAGCAAAGTGGTATTCGCTTCCAGCAGGAATCGGTTGACGCGGCTTCCAGAAGCTCACGATATTATCATGAATTTCTGATTCTGTTGGAATTTCAGTAAGAACAACCGCTCCTTGTCCCCAGTTACCCACAGGTTCAATCCACAAACTTGGACGACGTTCGTATTGGGCTTCAAGATCTTGATAGGCCGCATAACTGCGTTCACGTTGAATTAAACCAAAACCTTGTGGTGAATTATCAGAAAAAGCACTGACCTGTAATTGACGTGGGTTAGCTAACGGACGCCATAGGTGTTCACCACGACCATTGAACATCAATAAACCGTCAGAATCATGCACCTCTGGTCTAAAGTCATCAGTATCATGGCGACCATTGAGTGAATGCAAAAACATACTCGTACTGGGGGCAAGACCGACTTTACTTAACTCGACTCGCGGGAAAAGCGTCGCTTCAACATCGATTTGAGTGTTATCCCCTGGACGAACTGAGAAACGATATGCACCCGCAACACTCGGACTATCGAGCAGTGCGTGCACCACGATCAAATTGCTATCATAGTGAGGACGTTCAACCCAAAAAGCTCGGAAAATAGGAAATTCTTCGCCTTCAGGATCTGCGGTTTTGAGTGCAAGACCTCGGGCTGATAACCCATAAGCATTACCTTTACCTAATGCTCGAAAATAACTCGCACCTTGGAAAACCATTAACTCATCAAATACACCATTGTTATTCAACTGGTTATGAATGCGAAAACCAGAGTAACCAATGTCATCATTCGGTAATGCCTGTGTAATCACCTCACCCGCGGTGAAATATTTAGGCTCATAGGCTAAGTGAGTGGCTTTATTGCCTTCAACAATGGCGATTTCAATCAGATCTTGGAAATAAAATCCACGGTGGAACATCTGCATTTGAAACGGTAACCCTTGATCACGCCAAATAGACGCCGTCGGGTTAAAACGAATATCACGATATTCATCATAGGTCAGTTTTGCCAGACCCACTGGAAGTGGATCCTTTAATACGGAATAGGGTTTGGCAGCCAGCTTTCTGGCAAGTTTCACCACATAATCACTATCAAAAGCGCCAGTCTTAGTGAATCTCACTTGATTTTTAGTCGCAGGTGGAGGAGTCACTTTGGGTGGCGTCACCACTGGCGCGGGGACTGTTTCAGTCGGTTTAGTCTCTTCCGCGTACGCGGTACCAGACAAAGCAAACGCTACGCCTAGTGCCAGTGAACAAATAAGAGACGAATAAGGTTTTGACGATTGGCAACGCAACAAGCTAACCATAGAATTGGTGACCTAAAAATAAACTAAGAAATCAATGTTTTTTCTGTATACAGTGAATTTTTTTCATCTCTATTTTAAGCTGAAAAAGAACATACTGTTACATATCGCGAAAGATATCAGAACGAGAAAAAAACGCATAAATAAAGATGCAGTTAACCTCACCTAAACAATACTATTTAGCAATATACTTATATTATAAAGGCATAACAAGTGACTGTTAACCTATCCTTCTCATTTAAAAACTAATCAAGATCCCATGTATAGAGCGCTATCTCTATTTATAACACAGGAAAAAGCATTATATGCCAACCACCATTTTAGGTTATATAATCAAATTAGCGAGCTAATTGATTGCTATAGTTGAGAATATTCTAGCTGAGTTCCGCCATAATCTCTGCACAGGGCGACGCAAGAGAGAGTGATAACAATGGAAGCCGCAAAACATGCCCTATTGAGGTAAAAAAAGGATAACCACTAACCCTCCCTGCTCCCGAGGTCTTATCTCAAGCCGTCCTTGATGCAACTCTACAATGTGGTGGCAGATGGATAACCCAAGCCCTGCACCTATGCCTTCATTTTCATTCACACGATAAAAACGCTCTGTTGCACTGGCAATTTGTTCTATTGTCATCCCCTGTCCACGATCAGCGACACGGATCTCAATGCCTGACGGTACTGAATCTGCAAAAATTGAAATCTCAGTTTCTATCGGGCTGTATTTACACGCATTTTCAATGATATTTTTCAGGACTAGCAGTAAATAAAATCGATCACATTTTAAGGTTAATTTGGGGTCGATTTGAATATTCCACTCATAATCTGTTATTTGCGGCATTAACTGATTTAATGCATCTTCCACTATGGATAAAATGGCATGGGATTGCACATTCAATTCATCGATCGAGTCAACCCGTGCAAGCACTAGTAGTTGTTCTACCGTATGGCTCATATGTACAACACCAGCATCAATCGCCGCTAAATGAAACCGCTGCTGCGGATCATCTCCGATAAGACTCTCTAAGCCATGTTGATGTAATTTGATCACAGATAACGGGGTTTTAAGCTCATGGGCGGCATCGGCACTAAAGCGGCGTTCCCTCGCAATAAAACGCGCAATGCTTCTAATGTACAGGTTAAGTGCATTGCGTACAGGAATAAGCTCTTTGGGTAATGACATCGTCAAGGGGGTCAGATCGTTAGGCGCACGCTGGATTAACTCTTTCTCAAATATTTTTAATGGCTTAAATGCAATATAAAACAATAAACTCACGATCAATAATGTTAATGGCACAACAATTAAAGGCACAATGACCGTATTGTGCATAATCTGTGAGACAAGCTCCTCACGTACCTCATCCTGCTGAGCAGTGATAATCCACACTCGATATTTTGTAGAAAAAAAACTAAAAACGTGCCAAAGCTCACCGCCTAATAAGGTTTTGTGGTATCCCTGCTCAAACTCAGTGATAGGCTGGCGACCAATATTGTCCGATAGGACTAGTATTTGCTTTGCCTCATTCCAGATCTGAAATGCCAGTTTATGTTCATAAGCAAGCTCTAAAGCGTCCGATTTTTCAGTAAAGGTACTCACTTGACTATCGGGAATATGGAGGACTTGAGGTGTAGGATTTGGCTGGTGAGCATCGACCTCATCATGATAGAAAAGCTCTAGTATTTTAGCGGTTTGCAACATTTGCGCATCAAATAATTCTTCAATTTGATATTTTGCATCTAGAATACTGAACCAGCTAGAAATCCCCACTGAAACGGAAATTCCCGAAAGCATCAACAGTGTCAGCAATAAACGTAGTGAATACGTGTTCAGCTTCTTTAATCGGTTCACGGTGAAATTCTCATTCTCTCAAATTACCAACTACATATTATAAACCGAGGTATATCAAGCTATTACTCTAGTTAATGCATTTCAATCAGGGTATAACCAATACCACGGACCGTTTTTATCAGTTCATTAGCGAGTTTTTTACGTAAATGGTGAATATGCACTTCAATTGAATTACTGCCAACCTCATCCCAACCATAGGTCAATTGTTCCAACTGACCACGAGTCAATACTCGCCCTGCCGATTGTGCTAGTTCCAACAAAAGTTGAAACTCTCGCCTTGAAAGCTGAATGTTTTGCTCTCTAAAAGTCACATCACGGGTGTTTAAATCAATACATAAAGCCCCCACTATCAAACTGTTATGATCTAATCCATACTGACGTCTTACTATCGCTCGAATACGTGCTGCCAACTCTCTGACATCAAAAGGTTTGCCTAGATAATCATCGGCTCCCATATCCAGACACTCAAGTTTAGTGTCGAAATTGGTATTAGCGGTAAGCACTATCGTTGGGATTGAGATCCCCTGTTGACGCCAAGCTTTTAGAAGATCTTTTCCATTGCCATCGGGTAACCCAAGATCGAGAACGATTGCGCTAAAGGTCTCATTTTTAACGCCTTGTAAGGCTTGTTGATAACTGTTGAGATGATCAACTTGCATACCCAGCTTTGCCAAACTAAGGCAAATACCCTGTGCAAGTAATTCATTATCTTCAACTAACATAATGCGCATTCGCTTTATCCTATCTAAAAATACTATATTTAACAGATTGTTGTGATAAAAAATATTCAGCATCAGCGCCTTGCAACATCGCCATTGTTGCAAGCATTCCAGCCGTAACACAATTAGGTCCCAGCACAGTCACTGAACGTGGCGCGCACACCACAGGATATCCCGTTCGCGGATCGATAATATGTCCGTAACGCTTTCCTGCTACTTCAATAAATCGGCGGGTATCACCACTGGTTGCGAGTGCGCCATGCCTTATTGAAAGTACTTTAGCAGCATGATCAAGATGTTGTGGATCTTCAATGCCCACTTGCCACGGTGTCGCTTTTGCAATTGGGCAGGCAATATCCCCCCCCAAAATTGACTAATACTGCAATAGTGGGATAAGACTCCGCGAGCTGATAGGCGACGCTGTCGACCGCGTATTCTTTTGCAACCCCTCCAAAATCTAACTGCATTCCTGCTGGCATAACTAAATATTGTGAGGTGAAGTCTATACGCTCAAATCCCACAAACGCTTTCATTCTCAGAATATCAATATGGGCAGGCAATGGTGTGTTAGGTTCGAATCGCCAAAGTGCCATTAAAGGCCCTGCCGAAATATCAAATAATCCCTCACTTAACTGAAAACACTGCTGAGCAAATTGCAATAATTGCCAAGTTTCTTCATCAATTGATTGTTTTTGGCCTTGGGCATGATTCACATTCCAGAGCATATTGTGTGCAATAAAACGGCTATACTTTTGCTCTATTCGTTGAACCTCTGCCACCGCCATACTGAGCATATGATCAGCAATATCGATCTGGTCACAGGCAATCAGCAGCTCACTGGGGCTTGCCATGGCGCGAAACTCACCGATATAACCCCAATCCCGACGCGACAAAGTGTATGGTATTTTCTTAAGGGGAAAAGTTGGCTGCACTATAAATCTCTCATAAAGATTAAATCACTCATCACGATTGCATTGCACCATAGATCATATTAAGCATGGCGGGGAATAAATGAATAAGTATGGGTTGCAAAGCTTCCCATACTTATTAGCGCCAACATCTTTTTATTCCACTGACTCAACAAATCGCTTAAAAAGAATAACTAAACTGTGCTGCAATCGCCTTTTGAGTCGGGAAAAGATCGAAATTTTGTAGCTCTCCAGGAATACTTGTACCGTTATTTTTAGGATCTTGTTGATAGTATTCCAATCGATAAGACATTTCGTGTCCACCCGATAGTTTATGACCAAATTTAATCCCAATGGTGTACGCCGTCATCTCCCCAATTCGGTAATCGGCACTGGCAAATTCAGGTAAAGGAATATCAGCCATTAAAAAGGGCTGATAAAAATCGACCGCACTTTGTTGGTAGTAACGTAAATGCAATTGACCATAGAAACTGCCGCTAAAATAATAACGGTAATGGGTCTCTAGGGTATGCGAGGTGAGATCCCAATCATCGGTATTGTAGCGGTAGGAAAAATCGACCACACCAGAATCTAATGCCCCTTTTGTCATCACATAAAAACTGTGTTTTAAGCGGGAGTCAGGCCGACTTTCATACAATATATCCTGAGTGATACCATTCTTATCGACCACACTGAGTACTTTATAGGGATCGGTCAAGTAGCCATTAACACTCGATAAACCATAGTTTGCTTGTAATAACCAACGCTGATTGAGTACTTGGGTAACACCGAACATAACCTCGGCCGTTTGTTTATTATCGCTACCTCCTTGACGTGTCGCATCAAATGCACTGCGATAGGCCTCCTGCGTCGTGAAGTTATCGCGAATCGCCATAGAAGATAAATCGACAGGCCGCCCTCCGACCGGATCGACCACATCAAAACTGTAGGCGGTCCCTAAAAATAACGTCGTATTATCCTTATTAAAGCCCCGCTCAATGCCAACATTGGTTCCGATAGACATATAATCAAACTCTTTAGAACCATAGACACCAACATTGAGCTTCCAATCCGGATCCAGTACTTCGCTCCAAGCCGCATTGGCTTGCACACGCGTATCATGGAAGGTGTCATCTAACGGCGTTTCCCCCGCGGATACATGATACTGACCATTACCAGAGGGACGAGTAAAGGTTTGACTGCTGTTTTGAGCGACGGCTCCCGATGCTGATGCACCTGTTAAACTATCAACAACCAATTTGAGATCCAACACACTCTCATCACCAAAGGCCTTTTGTGCGGTTCCAATCGCCTCAATCGCCTGTACTCTATCTTGCTCGCCGTAATACATTAGCGCGGCATCAATTTTCCACTCATCGTTTTTTTTAGCTAATTCAGTGGCATGGGCACTGGTGGTAAACAGGCCACAACTGGCGAGTGCTAAGGCGCCTGCAATCTGCTTTGTTTGTCTATTTGGAATGGTATTTTGTTTATTTGTCATAACTGACAACACCTGTAGGCTACTTGATTTTAATGTTGATCGCCGCGATATAGCAGAGAACATTAGTCACATAACGCACTAATTACAGCCACACCCACCACCTGCAAAGGCTCGGCCACCGCTACTACCTTCTTTACTAAAATAAATATGATCATCAAGCGCTAAATCGAGTTTTTCACTGTCAAGCGCCATATCACTCCGAGCTAAGTGGCCCTTTTCCCAGGGTTGGACACCTAAGTTTGAACAACCACTCAAACCAATCACAAGAGTTACAGCGACAGATATAGGTTTAAGCATAAATTACTCCTTGAGTAAGCTGACGAGCTCTTGCTCGTAATCTGCGGCCTTATTGGTATAAAACCCCACGTGGCTCTGCACTAATTGACCTTGACGATTAAAGATAAAGCTGCTTGGCATACCTAATAAATCAAAGCTACGTGCAACATCGCCTTCAGGATTAAAGCGCACAGTAAAATGGGCGGGAACTTCGGCAAGAAAAGCCTGAGCAAGCAAAGGATCGGTATCAAGATTGATGGCCACAACGGCTAAACCTTGTGCTTGATACTTTTGATGCATTTCGTTCATCCAAGGAAATGACTTACGGCAAGGCACACACCAAGATGCCCAAAAATCGACATACACCACCTGCCCCCTAAATTCAGCAAGCGAAGTCGTTTCATTTCGGGCATCAAATACTGTGTGATCCAAAGACGGTGCGGCTTGGGCACCCACAGCCATTAAAACCAATAGCGACAATAATTTTTTCATAACATATCCATTACTAACAATTAAGCTTGAATCTATTAACCCTATCTTAAGGTTTTCTTAAACAATCAAATAATAAATCCATTCAAGGATGGAGCCGTCAAAGGGTTAATTAATCATCCCGAACAAACGCGATGAAAAAACAAGCAATTTATATCAAAACCCTTAGATTGAGACATTTTGTCCCATTAGAAAAACTGAAATTAGATCTGCGTCATGTTAATCAAATGTCAAAATCAGTTCTGTCACATCTCTTAAAAATTCTTGATATACATCAATAATCTTTACAAACCTAAAGCCTAAACTGATAACGTCAATTATGTAAAACATTTACAATTTACATTCAAATAACAAAAAAGGTTGATCCATGGACACACATGCAGCCCTATATGAACAGGGAAAAGCGCGCTTAGAGGCACTTCGCCAGCTCGCTCCCCGTCAACAGCAATCCCTTGTCGAAAAAATGCAACAACATGGCATTAGTCGCCGTGATTTTATGAAATGGAGTGCGATGGTGACGGGCATGCTCGCATTACCACTTCCGTTTAGTAACTTAGTAGCCGAAGCGGCCGAATTAGCTGACCGAGTTCCCTTAATTTGGTTACATATGGCCGAGTGTACTGGTTGTTCTGAATCTCTTGTTCGTGCCGATACACCGAACTTAGATTCACTGATCTTCGACCATATTTCGCTGGAATACCACGAGACCTTAATGGCGGCCTCTGGTTGGCAAGCAGAAGAAAATCTCGAACATGCGCTAGAAGCCTACAAGGGTCGCTACTTGCTGGCTGTTGAGGGTGCCATTCCTACCGCCAATAATGGCAGTTTCTTAACTGTGGGTTGTAAAGGCCACACAGGTTTAGAGATTATCAAGCATGCTGCTGAAGGTGCTGCAGCCATTATTTCGGTCGGCACTTGCGC
Organism: Shewanella putrefaciens; assembly: GCF_016406325.1. NCBI lineage: Bacteria > Pseudomonadati > Pseudomonadota > Gammaproteobacteria > Alteromonadales > Shewanellaceae > Shewanella > Shewanella putrefaciens. The sequence continues at coordinate 2,264,821 of NZ_CP066370.1, forward strand.
CGCATTTGGTGGCGTTCAAGCCGCATATCCTAACCCCACTGGCGCCAAAGGTGTCCATGAGGTCGTGAGTAAACCTGTTATTAATTTAGGCGGTTGTCCACCGAGTGAAAAAAATATTGTGGGTACATTGATGTACTTCATTATGTTTGGAAGATTACCCGCACTGGATATGTTTAATCGTCCAAAGTGGGCTTATGGTGCTCGAGTACATGATAACTGCGAACGTCGTGGCCGTTTCGATGCAGGTGAATTCGTTGAAGAATTTGGCGATCACGGTGCGAAAGAAGGTTATTGCCTTTATAAGGTGGGTTGTAAAGGTCCTTACACATACAACAACTGCCCAACCGAACGCTTTAACCATCACACTAGCTGGCCAGTACTCGCTGGACACGGTTGTATGGGCTGCTCAGAACCTAACTTCTGGGATGATATGGCTGACTTTGAAAAACCCCTTGGCCGTCAACTCCTCCATGGATTGGATGCGACCGCAGATACTATTGGTGCGGTAATTTTAGGCGCGACTGTGGTGGGCATTGGAGCCCATGCTGTTGCCAGTATTTTTGCCAAACCGCTGGAGGAATAACCCATGAGCAAGCGCGTTGTTATCGACCCTATTACCCGTATTGAGGGTCACTTACGTATCGAAGTTGAAGTTGATGAGAATAATGTCATCAACAAGGCTTGGTCATCCTCTACCCTTTGGCGTGGTATTGAAGTCATCCTCAAGGGCCGTACACCTATGGATGTTGGCCTTATCGTTCAGCGGATTTGTGGTGTGTGTACTTATTCCCATTACCGTTGTGGTACAGAAGCCGTTGAAAATGCACTGGGGCTCCAAATTCCACTGAACGCAAAATACTTACGCTCCTTGATGCAAACCTCGCTCTATATGCACGATCATATAGTGCACTTCTACCATTTACATGGTTTAGATTGGGTGGATATTGTTTCTGCATTGAGCGCCGATCCTGCGAAAGCAGCACAGGTTGCCTTGAAGTATGCAGATAATCCGATTGCAGCAGGTGAAGGCGATCTGCGGGCGGTGCAAGAAAGAGTGAAAGGTTTTGTCGAAACAGGCAAACTTGGCCCATTCGCTAACGCTTATTGGGGCAATGGCACCTATAAATTTACCCCTGAACAAAACCTTATTGCCTTATCTCACTACCTAAAAGCACTTGAAGTGCAGCGTGTTGCCGCAGAAATGCTAGCAATATTTGGCGGTAAATCACCTCACCCACAATCACTGGTTGTCGGCGGTGTCACCTCGGTTCGCGATATGTTAAGCCCTGCGCGTTTGCAGGAATGGAAACAAAAACACGCCATCGTAACTGACTTTATCCTACGTGCCTATCAAGCCGATATCGTGATGGCTGCAGAAGCCTTTGGGACAGAGCCAAGCGTTCTTGGCGGCGTGAATGTGAAAAATTTCATGGCGACTAATGACTTTGTCTTAGCTAATGGCGAATTCATGTTTGATCAAGGTGTGATCATGAATGGCGATCTTGCTGGCGTTAGTGATATCAACCCAGATCTTATCGCCGAAGATGTAAGCCACGCTTGGTATACCGCCGATGCGCCGCAACATCCCTATGACGGTACGACGATTCCTAACTATACGGGTTTTATCGAACGCGACACTGTGTATGGCAAGCTGCCAACACTGGATGGTGATGGAAAATACTCTTGGGTAAAATCACCCCGTTATCAAGGCGAACCTGTAGAAGTAGGTCCACTGTCTTGTCTACTGGTGAGTTATGCTCGTGGTAATAAAGTCGTAGTGGATGCCGTTAATGGTTTATTAGCTCGCACAGGTTTACCCGTTGAAGCCTTATTTACCACATTAGGCCGCACTGCTGCCCGTATGTTACAAACCGTGATTGTGGCTCAAGAAGGGTTAAAAACCTTCGAGGCTTTGCTTGTCAACATCCAATCCGATGAAACAACCTTCGTTAAGCCCAATATTGACCCCAACAAAGAATATGTAGGTCATGCCATGATTGAGGCACCGCGCGGAATGTTAAGTCACTGGATCCGCATCAAAAATGGGGTTGTTGAAAACTATCAAGCTGTCGTACCAACCACGTGGAACGCAGGTCCTGTCGATGCCAACGGTAAAATGGGTCCCTATGAAGCTTCGCTCATTGGCTTAAAACTGGAAGATCCAACTAAACCCCTTGAGGTGATACGTATTATTCACTCATTTGACCCTTGCATGGCGTGTTCTGTACACGTAATGGATTTTAAAGGTCAGGCATTGAGCGAGTTCCGTGTCAGCCCCAATGGACAATAATCGAGGGAGGGAGCGCATAATGAACCATTCTGCAACCCGCATTCGTACACTAGTATTTAGTCCTGCAATACGAATTTTTCACTGGCTCAGGGCACTGTCAATATTGGTGCTGGTGATCACAGGATTCTATATTGCTTGGCCGTTTCTTGTGGCACCAGAAAGTAGCGATGTACTCGTTCAAGGTTGGATCCGTTTTGCTCACTTGGTTTGTGGTTTTTTACTGACCGCAATTACTTTAGTTCGCTTCTACCTGTATTTTTTCAGCCGAAGCGATATTGAGCGACGTTCATTCCGGGATGTAATGAGTATCCAAAGTTGGATAACCCAACTGAAATCCTATATTTGGATGGGACATTTGCATAAAGCGGGAGTCTATGGACCACTGCAATTTGTGACTTATGTAGCAATATCCTTAGTTGCACTGGTGATTTGTATTACAGGCCTCGTTTTATATGCCAATGTATACCACGAAGGTTTAGGTGGCATGCTTTGGGGAAGCGCAGCCTGGATTACAGCACAAATGGGTGGACTCGCACAGGTCAGGATTTGGCACCACTACCTCACTTGGGCATTTGTTATCTTTGTGGTTATCCACGTCTATATGGCGGTTTGGTCAGGGATACGCTTCAAACATAACTCTGTTGACTCAATTGTCTCTGGCTATGACTACCATAAGCCAGACTCACATCACTAGGAGTCCAATGAAGATATTGCTACTTGGTATTGGCAATGTCCTGTACGCCGATGAAGGCATCGGCGTACATTTTGTCAATTACATTGCTGATAATTATCAGTTTACCCATGAGTCCCACCAGCTAGAACTGCTCGACGGCGGTACGCTGGCTCAGGGACTCATTCCTATTATCTGCCAATATGATTATTTAATTGTGGTTGATACCGTTAATGCCAACGGTGTCGATACTGGCGAAGTCTATTTCTTCGATTTTGACAAAGCACCCAAGGAAATTGATTGGCAAGGCAGCGCACATGAAGTGGAAATGCTGCAAACCCTCAATATGATGGAAATGGTGGGCGATCGGCCTAAAACCTTTGTGCTAGGTGTCACACCTACAGTGCTTGAACCTATGATCCTAGGGCTAACTCCTAAGGTCGCAGCAGCCGTGCCTTTAATGGAAAAAACCTTGTTAACCCACTTAGCCTCCCTTGGCTTTACTGTGACGCGCATCGCTGAACATAGCATTGATTCGCTGATCCCAGACTCTTATAAACGTGGTGTCCTTATAGATGAAAAACATCAGATTTGATTTTACCTGCTCACGTCAGGTGCCTTTGTACGCGCATTTATGTAATCAATATCTAAATTATGATGCACTGAACATTACTATTGGCTGTGACAATCAAAACCACTTTGGTTCACAAACCTATTTCATTGAAGCCCAAGGTGAGCAAACACAACTGGAACAACTTGCCGATGCAATCGCCGCGGATTTTTTAATTTCTGCTTGGCTCATTGACTCAGGCATCAAGGTCATCAATGAATCCACCGGTCACAAAACACTCCTTCCTTGTTTATATGCCACACCTTCGTCAACCAATACTACCCGAGCGATCGCACCTTTTTGTCAGCAATGCTACCCACTGCTCGGTGATAATCAGTCAGCTCAATTTGGCATCATTGATCTGGCTTGCCCTTGTTGCAAAGGCGAAAACCTGTTAACCACCGAACAAAAAGCTTTAACCTTGTCAGACATAAAAGCTATGGCACAGCATTTACTGACACAAGGCACATTAACACTTAATGCACCAGACAGTATCAGCCTTAGCTTGACGCCTTTTACCAGTGATGCCTTAGGCGAACGTCCCCAATTATTGATCTGCAATCCCAATACACTCAATGCCCATTTTTGCCTCAAAGATCATCAAGTATTAGCGCTTTCCAGTATAGAAAAACCGCTGATCTGTGCCAGACCCACCCAAGAGCACAGTAAACTTACCGCCCCACTTTACGATATATGTTTTGCTTATAGTCGCGTTATCTTAGTGCTGGCTGAAGTGCTCAGGCAAAAAGGCGTAGATTGGGTCTATATTCAAGGCGATCACCAAAGACCAAAGCTTGCGTGGGTCGATGGCGCTTGGGCTCAGCTATCAAGCCAACACATTGTGGCTGTTAAACAATTTATCGCACCTGAACCGCTACGCGAAAAAATCAGCTTTGAGGGCTATCAAGCACAATGGCAAGCCATTAAGCGCTCGCGTTCGCACCAAGGAGAATTGACTGTCACGGCGTTATACGACCCACAATCAAACGAACACTCAGCTATTGAGAACACCCATTCAGAAGATCATACTTTCACCGATTGTGCGCTATTCAGCGCATTGCTAAACGGCAAGTTAGCCAGCCATAAACAGGCAAAAAATGCCGCTATCATCTACCTTAGCCACACTAGGCCCAGCCAAATCGTTACCTGCGATAAAAAGGGTGATACTGAACTCTTCTTCGCATTACCTGAGTTACCCGATAACGGCTATGAAATCTTCCATCAATTGGATAGCAGCCCACAAAAAGCCGTAGCACAAAAATTTAAAAGCTTGTTTCCGGATGACTATTTAAAATTACTGAGCCTAAAACTGTCAGGAAGACGTGATAACTTACAGAGCCTGTGGGCAATTGCCGCTATCTTAATGGGACTTAACCACAGTGAAGAAACTCAACGTCCAGAAACCTTGAGTGATGCCCTAATGGCGGCGGCCATGCGTTACCAAGGTGCCAATGCGCCGCGTATCGATTACCCCTTGACTAAAGGTGAAGCACATCGCAGCCTTAATTGGTGCAAAACCTTAGGCACTGTGCTGAGTTTTCGTATTGCAGGCAATGGCGATCCCAGCCAACTCGCCTTTGCGATGCAGGATTCCCTTGCTGACTATTTCGCAAACTGGTTAGAACATATCGATCTGAATATCGGATTACAACAGATTGCTCTCGCTGGAGATGAGTTAACCAATGAAACCCTCTGCAAACGGATAAGTTTACGCATAGGAAAGAACTTTCCTCTTGTGATTAATCGCAGTCTTGATTTAGACGGAGATAATTTAGCCGTCGGCGCGCTCTACGCTAAGCAGCGTAAACTGAATGAGTAACGTTTAACAAAAAAGCCAAGAGAATACGTATTGGAACATGTTGTCCTAGAGAACCAAGCGCTCAAGCGATATAAATTGCATATTACAGGCATAGTACAAGGGGTGGGGTTTCGCCCCTTTGTATATCGTTACGCCCTTGATAACCAACTAACGGGCACTGTACTCAATAATGCCCAAGGTGTAACCATTGAGTTGCAGGGTAATGAGACTGGTCTCGAACTTTTTATCACCGCACTCAAATCCAATCCACCACCACTGGCACGAATCGATCAGATAACTCAAACATTACTACCCGTTATTGAAGGCGAAACCCTATTTGCCATCATCGAAAGTTGTGATGAAGATATTGAGGGATCAGGCAGTGCTGTCGCTGTATCTGCCGACAAAAGTACCTGTCAAGATTGCCTAAACGATATGCATAACCCCAAGGATCGCCACTTCGGTTATGCCTTTACCAACTGCACTAATTGTGGCCCAAGATATACTATTATCAATGCGTTACCCTATGATAGACACAATACGGCTATGGCTGATTTTGTCATGTGTCCAGATTGTGCAAAATCGTACTACGATCCGCTCGATCGCCGTTATCATGCCCAACCCGTAAGCTGCCCTAACTGTGGTCCTCAACTCTATTTAAAAACACCACAGGGAGAAGATATTACGCCAGTTAACGTCACACAGCAGACTGTGTTACAACTGGCGGCCAATAGATTAGCCCAAGGGCAAATTCTGGCGATTAAAGGATTAGGTGGATTTCATTTAGTATGCGATGCACGCCATACTGGGGCTGTCACAGCGCTTCGCCAACGTAAACAGCGTCAAGCAAAGCCCTTAGCTGTCATGGTGGCCAATATTGCGATGGCGCAGCGATATGTCACCGGGACAGATGCTGAATGGCAAGTGCTCAGTTCACAGGAACGCCCCATCGTACTGATGAATAGCGTACCCGCAAACGATCTTAGCATTGAAGTCGCCCCTAATCTGGACAAACTCGGGGTATTCTTACCTTATACCCCACTGCATCATTTGCTGTTAGCTCTCTTCAATGGCCCCTTGGTCGCCACAAGTGCCAATGTATCGGGTGAACCTATCATCACCCACTGTGATGAGTTAGTGAGTCACCTGAGTCATGTTGTAGATGCCATAGTCGATCATAATCGCCCTATTATTAACGGCTGCGATGACAGTGTTGTACAAGTCATCCAACCTCGAACACATGACACGGCCCCTTATCTTATACCGCCAAGTGTACAAGTACTGCGCCTCGCTCGGGGATTTGCTCCAGCCAGTTTTTCCCTAACAACACCTTTGACTCAATCGATTCTTGCCGTTGGTGCACAACAAAAAAATGCGATTGCCTTCGGTTTTGGCTCGAATGTTTTTTTAAGCCCACATATTGGCGATCTCTTTAGTGTCAGTGCTGAGCAGTATTTTGAACGTACATTAACCACCTTCTCTCGCCTATATCACTTTGAACCTAAATGGATTATTTGTGATAAACATCCAGACTACGCGCCTTCTCGTTGGGCGCAGGCTAATAGTGTCTTAGATGCTAATAACGCCATAGATACAAGCCAACAACGCAAATGTTTCTCGGTGCAGCATCACCATGCCCATGTATTGAGTGTGATGGCAATTAATCAATATTGCGATCCTGTTCTCGGCTTTAGCTTCGATGGGACAGGACTTGGGGAAGATGGCCGTTTATGGGGCGGCGAAGTGCTATTAACCACGCTCGATAAAGCAGAACGGTTGGCTCACTTTGAGCCCATCGCCTTACTGGGTGGCGAGCAAGCGATTAAACAGCCAGTAAGACTCTTATTAGCACTCCTATTTGAACAAATGAGTCTAAGCGAGGTACTGGCTCTGCCATTACCTATACTAAGATGCCTTAGTCCAAACACACTGACGAATTTACATAAAATCTGGCAAAACGGCAGCGCAATAGAAAGCTCATCCGTTGGACGTCTGTTTGATGCCCTCGCCTGTGCATTAGGGCTTATTGAAACCACGCTATTCGAAGGCCAAGCAGGGATGGCTATTGAAGCTGCAGCAAATCGTGCCGATATGCTGGCACTCGATCCGTTAATCCTCGTTCTTCCCTTCAGCGAGGGACAATGGAACAGCAGTGCCATGTTCAAACAAATTATTCAGTTAATCACAGCGCACCCCTTAACCGCTCACAGACGCGACACGATAGCCCGCGCCTTTTTACATACCCTAGGTGAAGCAATCTGTGTTTATGCCGCTAAATACAAACATCTTCCAACCGTACTTTGTGGTGGTGTTTTTCAAAATAAATACCTGTTGGAATACTGCCTGAGTCAACTCAGTGTCCAAGGTAATCAGGTATTATCTAGTCAACACATCCCCATCAATGATGGAGGGATAGCCCTTGGCCAACTGTGGTATGGGATTCATCAAACCGATTGAAAATGCGTTATTTGATGCACCAGGCGTGCGATAGAAGAGGCTTTGTTAAAATGTAAGTATGCTCTATGTCCTTATACTATTGACAGTTTTTAGTAAAAACGCTGGACATACATTAGCCTTTTTGTTCTATCCTTATACGTAAATACGGTGCTTAGCTGAGGGTGGAACCTTGATTGACATCATTACGCAATCCTCATTTACTGAAATTGCCGCACTGCTGGTTATGGCCGCTATTATCGGCTTTATTGGTATATTTTGCGTCAGCCTCTTATAGTCAGTTTTATTGTTGTCGGTCTACTCTCTGGTCCTTCCGTTTTAGATATAGTGCATTCAAAAGAGCAAATTAATTTACTTTCAGAATTAGGCATTGCTGTTTTACTTTTCCTCGTGGGTATCAAGCTGGATGTAAAACTCATCAAATCTATTGGTGGGGTTTCAATACTCACGGGGCTTGGACAGGTAATTTTTACCTCCATTGTTGGCTATTTTATCGGATTAGCTCTTGGGTTAGATCATATCACCAGTAGTTATATTGCCGTCGCCCTGACCTTTTCATCGACCATTATCATCGTCAAGCTTTTGTCCGATAAACGAGAAATTGACTCTCTGCATGGACAAATAGCATTAGGTTTCTTGATCGTTCAAGATCTTGTCGTCGTGGTCGCCATGATAGTCTTAGCTGCCATCGGCATAGGTTCTGATGCGGGGCATAGCGGAACTCAAAATACATCGATACTGCAAGTGACAGCATCAGGCATCGGATTAGTGCTATTTGTCATTGTTTTTGTTCGATATTTAGCCACCCCTCTCACAGAGCAATTGGCAAAAGTACCGGAATTACTGCTGATATACTCAATAGCACAAGCGACGCTATTTGCCGCCGTCTGTGATTTATTAGGTTTAGGGATGGAAGTGGGAGGCTTACTCGCAGGGATTGCGCTTGCTTCAACCCCTTACCGCGAAAGTATTGCCGCCAGACTTGGCCCCCTGCGCGATTTTCTATTGTTATTCTTTTTTATCGCCCTTGGTGCGACCTTAGATTTGTCTCAACTTGGATCACATATCTACGCAGCCATCCTATTTTCGGTCTTCGTGTTAATAGGCAACCCTCTGATTGTGTTGATTATCATGGGATTAATGGGCTACAAAAAAAGAACCAGTTTTTTAGCTGGCCTAACCGTTGCACAAATCAGTGAATTCTCGCTCATTTTTATTGCGATGGGGATAAGCCTAGGCCATATTCAACAAGACATTTTGGGGTTAGTGACCTTAGTCGGCATTGTCACTATCACGGCATCAACCTATATGATCACCTACTCCCATAAACTTTACGCAATATGCGAACCGATATTGGGAATATTTGAACGAACAGGCACTCCACGTGAACAACCTTCTAAACATTCAACCCAAGATCATTATCAAGTGGTCATCTTTGGATTAGGACGTTTAGGGACGGCAATTGCTGCGCGTCTAAAAGAAAAAGGCGTGAAAGTACTCGGTTTAGACTTCAATCCATCAGCCATAAAAAAGTGTCGCTTACTCGGTATTGATACAGAATACGGCGATGTGACAGACGCCGAGTTTATCGCCGAACTTCCTCTTAGACACGCCCATTGGATTGTATCTACTATGCCACAGCACCATACGGGCCTGACCTTAGAAGATACAAGAAAAACCATTATACAACTCACTCGCACAAGCGGTTTTAGCGGTAAATTAGCCACGGTTTCTCAGAGTAAAAAAGAAACGGAAGAATTAACAATGCTGGGTATCGACCTCGTATTAGAACCCTTTCAAGATGCTGCAGATAGGGCAATAGAGTTGTTACTTGATGGTGTGGATGTATAAATCTACCCACTATAAATAAGGAGATATTCCATGAATCAATTCAAAAACATCTTATATGTACTGCATCCTCATGGAGATGAAAATCCCCAATCATTAGCCAGAGTCATATCACTTACCAACAATAATCAGGCTGAATTAACACTATTACGTATTATCCCTAAGCCTTCATTGAGTGCTTATACCAAACAACTAGGCATTAATGATGAAGACATAGCACAAAAAATACAGAACCATGAAGAAGCTAAATTGCGAGAATTACTGGCGTTTTTTACGCCCCACTGCACCGCGAAAGCTGAACTAAAAATGGGTAAAAGTTACATCGATATCATTCACACAGTGCAGATGGAAAATATTGATTTAGTCATCAAAGAAACTGAATCAAATAGCTGGCTCGATCGCCTTTTTGGCAGTAACGATATGCACCTACTGCGCAAATGTCCCTGTCCAATTTGGTTAATGCAACCCAATGAAAATCCCAATTACCGCCAAATTATGGCCGCGGTGGATTTCAATACTGATATTACCGAAGAAGAAAATAGTGATTTAAATCAAGAGATAGTAAATATAGCCAGTGCACTCGCACTGTCTGATTTTGCATCACTACATATAGTAAATGCATACGATACGCCTGAAGCTGGATTTATTGGTTTATGGGCAGAGCAACCCGAAAAATTAGAGCGCCAGTTATTAGAAGACGAATATCTTCAAAAACGCAGTAAAATGGCAACGCTCTTTGATAATTTAAAAAATAAACTGGGTAAGCAATCCTACGATTATCTTTCCCCCCAGTCCCATTTGGTACAAGGCGCTGCCGCTCAAGAACTTCCCCAATTAGCCAAAAAGCTACAGGTCGATATTGTCGTTATGGGCACCGTTGCCCGTACAGGTATTCCAGGGCTTATCATCGGAAATACGGCAGAAGCGATCCTTACCCAACTGAATTGTTCAGTACTAGCGATTAAACCTAAGGGATTTATTTCCCCAGTAAAATAGTTCGCGAACTGGATACTCAAACAATCTGAAGATGTGGCGTTGTGTATTGTGAGCAGGTTTGGGTATCTCTATCCCCTAACACAGTTACGCCCATCGGATTTAGCTTCATATAAGGCTTTATCCGCTCGGCTAAAGAGCGTTTCGGCATCATCACCCTCTTGTAATGAGGCAAGACCGATCGATACTGTAATTGCGCCGAGGGATAATTTTTTATCTTTACCTATGGTTAAGTGCCGCTCTGAAATACGTTCTCTTAAGGTTTCCGCAACTTGTAAAGCATCGTGAAAATGGGTATTTGGCAAAAGCACTACAAACTCTTCGCCACCATAGCGAGCAACAAAGTCATCACCTCGAACACATTGCTTTAAGGCGAGTGCGACATAAGCTAATACTTTATCGCCAATTTGATGACCATAGGTATCATTAAATTGTTTAAACCTATCTATATCAACAATCAGTAAGCTACAACGGGAATGCTGTTCTTGGGCGCGGTGAATATGGTCTTGAATGGCAATTTCATAGGCGCGGCGATTATATAAAGAGGTTAATTGATCCGTCATGGCCGCCAGACTTAAATTTTCCATTTCCGACTTAAGATGTTGTACCTCTTGCCCCATGGCATTTAGGCTTTGTTCCATGTTTTGGTTGTTGATCAGTAAACTTTGCATTTCATCCATCACACCATCAACAAGTTGATTTAAGGTATTAATGTCAGAATTGGATTGAAGCTTGATGCCAAATTCCGCTAAAGTGCCCGAAAAATCCGCGGTCCCTTGGTTCAATTGTACAATTTTGCACAGTAATGAATTGATTAAAATCTGAGTCTCTATTTGCACATTCTCAATCACCTCGGGGGATTGTTCTTGGATAAAATTTTTATATAAGCTTGTATTAACCTCTTTTGTAAACACAACACCGTTTGCGATAAAACCATCAATCGCACGGTTTAAGTCAAGATTAGTCCCCGCAAAATATTCATACCAAACCGTATAGTTTTCCGGGGTAACGGGGATATCAAGGGCCGACATTTGTGGCACGGCTAGCCGCAAAATTTGCGCCGCGGAATCAAGTTCTTTATTTTCAACAGAAAACATAAATATTGAAACCATATTATTGTTAATTTTTTGTATAACATAAGTTAGCTCAACTGATCGAATTTGGATATGGGGAAGCATAATTATTGTGACGGTTTTAAACCTATACCTGACATTCGCATAGGTTTATCTTATCTAATACCGTCCATTAGCTACGACAAGAGGCAAAAATATCAAGATGGCTTTGGTACACCTCAGTCTTCACATTCATTAACCCTAAGAGGCTATCGAATAAATTGTCATGGGAGTATCCTCCCTTGTCAGCATGTTCGGCCAAGCACGCCATATTTAAATGATTATCTTGACTGAAATGATCAGAGACCCAAGCTAACATGGGGATACTGGTTTGTTCTATCGGCGCAATACTGTAAGGCGCACCATGTAAATACATCCCCTTTTCCCCCAATGATTCACCATGATCACTGAGATATAACATCGCGGTATTAAATTTATCTTGCTGTTTTTGAAGTTTTTTAACGACTTCGCTCACTATATAGTCCGTATACAGCAGCGTGTTGTCATAGGTATTTACCAACTCTTCGTTGGTGCAATTTTGGATATCACTGCGTTGGCAATCGGGTATAAATCGACGGTATTGCGGGGGATAACGTAGAAAATAAGTTGGACCGTGACTGCCAATGATATGCAAGGCAAGCACAGTGTCTTTCGCTTTTGCGCTATTAAGCGCCTCATCTAATTTCTCTAATAACACCTGATCAAAACAATATTGCCCAGAGCAGAGTTTAAGATCACTATTGAGATCAACAGTGATATTCTCTATGCGATCGCAAACGCCTTTACACCCAGAGTCATTATCAAACCACTTCACCTCAATATCAGCATGTTTCAGCACATCCATAACCGTATCTTGAGCATAAGCGCGGCGTGAATCGTAATCTTTGCGCCCCATTCTTGAAAACATACAGGGCAAGGACACCGCCGTTGCGGTACCACAGGAATGGGTATCCTTAAACACTATCAAGCCAAGATCTTGGGTATAGGCATTGGTTGGCTTTTTATAGCCATAATATTGGTAGTTCATCGAACGTGCAGTTTCCCCGACCACCAGCACCAATAAGTTGGGTTTATGGTTAGGGGTAGCACTGACATCTTTTGCATCCAATCCAAGTGTTTCATATTGGATTGGTGTTTGTAAATAATGTGAATACATGTACTTAGAGACCGAACCCACAAAATAAGTTGGCACAATATAACGTCTCAGGCCATCGTTATTTCGACCAAACGTGGCGTAATCCTGAAAATAGAAAAAACCAATCACCCCGATACCAGCAAGCATTATTAGCATAAAAAATACTTTATGTGCCAACTCCTTAAAGAACGGTTTGTATTGAATATCGGCTTTATAGATAAGGTATGCTGGCAATATCCCTGTTAACAGTAAATTAGCCACTGAAGCAACATTAATATACATCCAGGCTTCCGCCTGATTCGTCTGAAAAATGTTTTCAATCATGCCGTAATCAAATACAACCTGGTATTTCATCGTGGCAAAAAATACCGTCGACGACATTAAGGTGAGCACGATAAACAAGGGTTTTAGTAGATACTTCACCGAAAAAAACGAAAATACCAAGCCAAGGGCAAAGGTAAAAAACAGTGGCATACTGGCGATAAAAAGCGGTTCTACCTCAGGCTGTTTTTCAATACCTTCGTGAATAAAAGTAAAGAGTGGGATATTAAAAATACACACATAGAACAATGCAGTGATCAGCGTAAATTGATTCACTGATAAGGTCTTAAATCTTGTTAGCACCGATAACGCTCTCTCAAATTGGCCGTTGGCCGAAGCTAACTTAATTTTCTTAAGGTAATCTTACGACTTAATTTTCGCGCCATAGTAGCAAGCGACGCCCCTAGCTCAAACCTTATTAACTCCCTGTTATCCATAAAAAAACGGCCGAATATCAATAAACTCGGCCGTTTTACTCCCCAACCTATAGGGACTTGCTCGGTTTTTACTACTCTGTTTTTACAACTCTGTCTTTTATAACCCAATCTTTTACGACTGAGTTATTACGTCTATGTGTTTCTCGTATGACAATTATCGTAAACGCTGTAATAAGTAGGCAAACGTCATCGCATTAAGTTCCGCAGCTTGATTATTATCCGCAGCGCCAGCGTGGCCACCTTCAATATTTTCGTAGTACAAGACACCAATTCCCATGTCTTTCATCTTAGCCACCATCTTACGAGCGTGGCCTGGGTGAACCCTGTCATCACGGGTCGATGTGGTGAAAAAGACCTTGGGATAATGCACGTCTTTATGCAGATTATGGTACGGAGAGTAAGTTTTAATGTAAGCCCATTCCTCAGGAATATCAGGATTACCGTATTCACCCATCCAACTGGCACCCGCTAGCAACTTGTTGAATCTCAACATATCAAGCAGAGGCACTTGGCATACAACAGCGTTGTAAAGATCCGGCCTGCGGGTAAATGCTGCCCCCATTAACAGGCCACCGTTGCTGCCACCTTGGATGCCTAAATGTTTGCTTGACGTGATTTTACGGGCAATCAAATCTTCCGCTATTGCCTCGAAATCCTCATAGGCTTTATGTCGATTTTGCTTTAACGCCGCTTGATGCCAAGCTGGGCCATATTCGCCACCGCCACGAATGTTAGATAATACATATACGCCGCCCTGCTCTAACCAATTCTTACCAATGGTGGCCGAATAGGATGGACGCAGTGAGACTTCAAACCCACCATAGCCATAAAGTAGCGTAGGATTAGTGCCATCTAACTTAAGATCCTTAGCCATTACCACAAAGTACGGTACTTTAGTGCCATCTTTAGACGTCGCAAAGTATTGCTCAGTTTTAAACTTATCCGCAGCAAACTGTTGCGGCATACCTTTAATTTTCTTCGGATTTAAGGTTTTTGCGTTAACCGTATAGAGGCTTGAAGGCTCAAGAAAACTGGTGTAATTCACGAAAAAATCATCACTGTCTTGCTCAACGTCCATTACCGTCAAGGCGCCATTCGCTTCGAATGGAACTTGGGTGCTTTGCCAAGCGCCCTTTTCGTCTTGCTCATACCGCACTAATTTGCTTTTCACGTTATCGAGCCAATTCACGAAAATCGCACTCTTACTAAAACTGAGCTGCGCAATCGATGCGGTCTGAGTCGGGCTCACAAATAAACTGAATTTGGCTTTTTGGGCGATAAGATCCGCCACATCGGCATACACGACCGCGCCTTGCTTAAAATTACCGTCCTTATTAGTTAAATCATTAGTTAAATCGCTCTTTAACTCAATAAATAACTTACCTTTAAAATAGCCTTTAATTTCAGCATCTTCTGGCACTGGTAGTTTAATAAGTTTGCCATATTGGTAAACATATTGGGTTGCGGTATAAAAAGTATGTGCTTCGGTGACTAAGCTAAGGGGCGTTTTATCATCGAAGAGTACCCAACCTGATACTGCGACTGAGGTTTTGTCGCCTGTGAAAATCGGTTTCGCTTGCTCGAGTGGTGTACCCCGTTGCCAGAGTTTCACCTCCCGTGGATAACCTGAGTCAGTCATGCTTTGACCATCACCAAAATCAGTACCAACAAAGGCATGGTCTTTATCTATCCAGCTCAGACTTGATTTGGCTTCTTTCAAAAAGAATGGCTTATCTTTGGTGGCAACAAAGGATTTAGTATTTAAATTAAATTCTCGCACTTCCACCGCATCGGCACCGCCGCGGGAAAGTGAGACAAAACAGCGCTCATTTTCGGGATACTGACAGCTAATATCCTTAAATACCCAATTGACGGATTCAGCTTTGCCTAGGGCATCGATATCAAGCACAGTCTCCCATTTGGGATCGGGTTTAGCATATTCTTCCATGGTAGTACGGCGATAAATACCGCGCACATGGGTGTCATCCTTCCAAAAGTTGTATAACTTGTCGCCAATGTGGGTCGCGTAGGGAATGCGTTCTTTATCGTTCAGGATGGCAAGACTGTTCGCCACTAAGGTATCAAAACCTTTAAACGCTTTAATTTCGGCGGCAGATGCAGCATTTTGGGTTTTCACCCATTCCATCGGCTTTGCGCCTTCAACATCTTCTAACCAAATGTATTTATCTTCTTCTGCGTGAAGTTGACCGCTCATACCGAGCACTCCTGCAATGCACCAAGGCAGTAATTTATTATTCATTCTATTCCTTTTAAACAAAGTCCATCTTGAGATCTGCCCTTACATTACCTTAATTAATCTCCAGTTCAACTATTAATCCAACAAGAATGTAACAAAAGGTAAGGTGCTGTAATAGCTGATGATTAATCTAGAATGAGTCGCGTTTTTAAGGATGTCGTGCTATAAAAAAAACGTCCACGAGGGACGCTTTTTAGTGGCTGAAATAGAGTAAATTAAAACTCGTTATTCATACGAGACAATAAATTGAGCAGCACGATACGTTCTTCACTGCTCATTTTAGCGGTGAGATCTGTGGTGAGCTGTAGATGCAGAGCATCATGTTCGAGGAACAAAGTTTGGCCCTTTTCGGTTAACTCCACCAGAATCGAACGACGATCGGTTTCATGGGGACGACGTACAACCCACTCAGCTTCCACCATTTTATCGATTTGTACGGTAAGGGTACCCGTAGTGACACCGATTTTATCGGCCAGTTCCTTCATCCTCATGGCGCCATGCACGCCGAGTAACTCAATGGTATGCACCTGTGACAAGCTGAAGCCTTTGTCACGCACGATAGCATGTTCCCAAGACGACAGCTTTTCGTAAAACTCAATAATCACATGGTTCAAGCTGTGATCAGTCGAATGATGTTGAGTGGTATTGGGATGCCCCGCTGTCATTAAACTTCCTTAGCCAAACACTCGCTTTGGCGACAAGTGTGTAATTCAATAGTGATATGTGATAACTCAGGAAATTGACTCAGTAACTGATTAAAATAACTGGCTTCTTTCGGTGAGTGAGACACAATGGACACCATCATAGCATGATGATCTGCACTCAGACGCCAAATATGTAAATCGGCCACTTGATGATCCGGCACAGCTTCGATTGTTTGTTTAACCCTACGCTGCAATGATTCCTTCACACCGCCATCGAGTAAAATGGGGCTGGTTTGCTGAATAAGCCCCCAAGACCAGCGGCTAATAATGACGGCGCCGACAATTCCCATAATAGGATCGAGCCAAGTTAAGCCCATATATTTACCAAATAGCAATGCCACAATAGCGAGCACTGAGGTTAACGCATCGGCTAACACATGAAAATAGGCGGCGCGTAGGTTGTGGTCATGGCCACCATGTGCCTTCTGACTCTTGTGCTCATGCTCATGCTCATGCTCATGCTCATGCTCATGCTCATGCTCATGCTCATGCTCAGCATTATGGTGGCAATGTGTATGGTCATGGTGTTCATCATCGTGATGAACATGCTCATGTTCAGAATGCATATGGGAGTGGTCATGACCGTGATGATGACCATGATCATGGCTATGATGATCTTTGAGCAAAAAGACACTCAGCACATTTACACTTAACCCTATCACAGCCACAAAAATCGCTTCATTAAAATGAATTTGCTCAGGATTGATAAGTCGTATCCCAGATTCAACCAGCATGATTAATGCCACTAAACCTAGGGCGATCGCGCTAGTGTAACCACCGAGCACACTCACCTTTCCTGTACCAAACGCAAAAGTAGGATCATTGGCATGTTTACGGGCATAGGAATAGGCAAACAAGGTGATCATAAAAGCCGCAGCATGGGTGCCCATATGCCAACCATCGGCTAACAGTGCCATTGAGCCGTAAATCGTACCAGCGACAATCTCTGCCACCATAGTGATCAGCGTTAAATAGAGAACATAGCGTGTATTTTTCTCGCCAGCGATATTTTGGCTCGAAAAGCCATGGGAATGCTGCCACTTTGTGATTGCGTGCCCTGTAGTGGTGTTTGCGGCATCTAGACCACTGGCTGGTTGTTCTGAATGTTCTGATTTCATTATATAAATTCCCTACGCCACATAAGGCTTGATAAGTGATACTCACTGGCTCGGGATTATAGTTTGAAAATCAAAATATATGAATATCAAATTAGTTATTTTTCAAACTATTTTGCTAAACCAAATTTGAGGTAAACAAAAAGCCGCTATTGCGGCTTTTTGTTTACATAAGAAACGAACAATAACCTTATATACAATCTAAGATTGAAAATCTCGGTTTTGTCGTCCAACGAAATTACGGCAGGTTAACACGAGCTAAATCAAAACATTGAAACAAAGAACGCACTGAAAAACAAAGCAATAACAACAGTTGTACCTAAGGCCATTTTAAGTTCGGTGTTCATCATTCACTCTCCTAGTTGGTATGGCTACATTATTATCAACCTAATGATAAAAACCATGTTTGATTCCCTGTTTTGTGAGCAACAACCAATTTATCGGGCATTTTATCTACTATTGGTCTCAAAAAAGCACGCACACAGGTAAAAAACAGCGTTCCCTAGCCTAACACCACATTCAGGTCAATCAGTATTAATGATCTCGTTAACGCAATTTTTAGCATCATATAAAAGCACATTTTTGTTATACTCGACCGCGCAATTCATTGACCGAGAGAAACCTATGTCTCAACTGTTACACACTATGATCCGCGTCGGTAACTTAGAACGCAGTATCGCTTTTTATACCCAAATATTAGGCATGAAATTACTACGTACCTCTGAAAATCCAGAGTATAAGTATTCTTTGGCATTCGTTGGTTATGGCGAGGAATCCACAGGCCAAGCCGTCGTTGAGCTGACCTATAACTGGGGCACAGATAAATACGATTTAGGCACAGGTTTTGGTCACCTTGCTATTGGTGATGAAGATATTTATGCCCGCTGTGAGGCCATTGCCGCAGCAGGTGGTAAAGTCACACGCGCACCAGGTCCTGTCGCTGGTGGCACAACAGAAATCGCCTTTGTCGAAGATCCAGATGGTTATAAGATTGAATTTATTCAAATGAAATCAGCCACTCAAGGTTTAGGTTAATCGATAGACTAAGCGATCATTAAACGCTGCGTTTGCCAGTAAGGCTTAACGCAGCGTTTAAGCTTCTGACAAATTATTTTGCCATTTTCCCGTCTGTAATATCCCGTCCAACACGCTTTTTGTATCTCAATGGTAACCGCCATAGCAATAACAAACAAAACCCCACAAGATATAAACTCGGTTCAATAATTTCCGATTTAACCGACCAATAAAAATGAATAGGTGCGAGTATGGCAACCAAATACACGCCATTGTGGATTATTTGCCAGCGACGCCCCATTCGACGCATTAATGCCTTAAACGAGGTCACAGCTAATGTTGCTAAGATAAGATAAGCAAAGGCACCCACTAGGATATAAGGGCGCTTCACTACTTCACTCAACAAAAGGCCCCAAGCAAACAGCAAATCCAAGCTAAAAAAAGCCAGAATATGCAAGGTAGCATAGGCGAATACATATAAGCCGACTAAACGGCGGGTTTGCATTAATACACCTTGTTTAGTGAGCTTAGCAATGGGTGAGATAAGTAAGGTCGCCACTAATGCATTGAGTGCGCCCATTCCAGTAAAGTGAATGATGTACTGGACCGGATCGCCACCCGCGCGACCCGTTGTGACTAGGATAACTAAATAGGCAATAGGTATAACACCGATTAAGTGGAACACACTCTTAAGCCAAATGACATGCTTCGCCGTTAATCTCAACATCCCACTCCCATATAAATGATGATCAATAAAATTGGCGAAGATCCATGCCATCATAGAGCGATGCGACAAACTCACCATACCCATTAAACAACTGAGTATCGATTCGCGTCGCGGAAAATAATCCACCTTCACCGATCCGACGTTCAGTCGCCTGTGACCAACGGGGATGATCTACTGCGGGATTGACGTTGGCATAAAAACCATATTCATGGGACGCTAACTGATTCCAACTCGTAGGCGGTTGTTTGTCCATGACTCGAATACGCACTATGGATTTAATGCTTTTAAAACCATATTTCCACGGCACCACTAATCGAATGGGGGCGCCATTTTGTGGGGGTAAGGTTTTGCCATATAACCCCACCGACAGCAAAGTCAGATCATTCATGGCTTCGGCTAAGGTTAAACCCTCAACATAGGGGTAATGTATTCCCCCGCCCATCAATCGACTTTTTTGGCCGGGCATTTGTTCAGGATCGAAAGCCGTTTCAAAGGCAACATACTTGCCTTTACTGGTCACCCCCACTTTTTTAAGTAATGCAGCTAAGGGAAATCCCACCCAAGGGATCACCATTGACCACGCTTCGACGCATCGCAAACGATAGGTTCGCTCTTCTAAGGGAAACATTTTCGTGAGTTGGTCAAAGTCCAATGTCATGGGTCGCTCAACCTCACCTTCAATCCGAAGTTGCCAAGGATCAACCTTAAAACCTTGGGCATTGTCCATTGGATCTTGCTTGCTGGTGCCAAATTCATAGAAATTATTATGGGAGGTGACTTTATCAAAGGGCGTTAAACCGTCACTCCCGCCATATAACGAATTCGTTTTGAAGGTCAGTGGTGTCGTGATAAACGATGTTTTAGGTTGGTCGCCAAAAAGATCAAACAAACCCGCCTGCACATAACCTGGAATACTCGCCCCGATCGCGCCAAGTCCTAATGCTTTAACAATATGCCTGCGTGAACGAAAAACAGATTCAGGCGTGACTTGATTATCTTGAATATGCCACTGCGCTTTTTTAAGAATACCTTGGGTGAAACGGGAAGAATGAGCCAATTGACACCTCAACTTTGTTTTGCCATTTTATGGTCACGCAGCGCCCAGTAGAGCCAAGCTGCGGTAGATACAGATATAGACAGCGAAATCCTTAAAAAACTTTCACTTCACGGATATTTCAGCTTAAACGTATAAGACTTGCTCATTCAAGCCAGACTCACAGAGATTGTTCATTAAAGCACTTGAAGCCTTTTGGGGAGCATGCGAACCTAAGCGCCAATGCTAAAGGAGTGCAATTGACCATGCCATTTTCTCAATCTTTTTCCGTTGCCGACATCATCGGTTTTATCGCCATCGCGTTCTTGGGTCTTTTGATTGGTGCCCTTCTCAATCAACGTTTAACCCGCCAGCGTTGGCAGCAGTTTAAAGACGAACTCGAACAAGAAATGCGTCAAGTCAATGAAGATGCTGAACTCTCATTGGCACAACAACAAATACTGGTCGATGACAAAGAAGCACAATTACGTCAATACCAGCAAAGATTAGAGCAAAAAATTGAGCAATTAGGTAAAGCCGAAGCCTTAGCCGAGCGTGTACCGAGTTTAGAGCTGCAGCTTAACGATAGCCAGCGTCGCCAATTAGAATTGCAGTTAGCATTATCAAAATCCAATGCCATGCAGCAGACCATTCAAGCGAAGGCCGATGCCCAGCAGGAGTCCCTTCAGGAAAAAATTGCCACCTTAGAAACCGCCGAGGTGCGTCTTAAAACCCAGTTTGAAAACCTGGCGAATCGTATTTTTGAAGAGCGAAGCGAAAACTTTAAGCACCAAAATGCCAGCCAGCTAGAGGGTGTCTTAGGCCCACTAAAACAACAGCTTGAAGGGTTTAGACAACAAATCCGAGAATCCTACACCCACGAACAATCCGAGCGCAGTGCCCTTAAACATCAACTCGAACATCTACGAGAACTCAATTTAAAGATGAGCCAAGATGCCATCAATCTCACGAAAGCGCTCAAAGGAGATAACAAACAACAGGGCAACTGGGGAGAGGTGATACTCGATCGCGTGCTACAAGAAAGTGGTCTACGTGAAGGGCATGAATACCATACTCAGCAGGATTTAAAAGATGATAATGGCAAACGATTTAAGCCCGACGTCATCGTCCATCTTCCCGAAAACAAAGATGTCGTAATCGATGCCAAAATGTCACTGGTGAGTTACGAGCGCTATTTTAACAGTGAAGATCCCGCCCTACGCCAACAGGCTATCAACGAGCATGTAATCTCGATTCGTAACCATATTAAGGGATTGAGCCAGAAGGATTATCAACATTTACATGGGCTTAAAAGTTTAGACTATGTGCTGATGTTTATCCCCATTGAACCTGCATTCTTGCTCGCCTTGGAGCACGACCCAAGTTTAGTGAATTTTGCACTAGAGCAAAATATTATGCTGGTCAGCCCGACCAATCTTTTAGTGGCACTGCGTACAATCAACAATATTTGGCGTTATGAATATCAAAACCAACATGCTCAAACTATCGCCAAGCAGGCTGGCCGCATTTACGATAAATTATGTGGCTATATAGAAGACATGGAAAAGCTTGGTCGTGCCTTAGATAACGCGGAAAAAACCTACCATAGTGCAATGAACAAGCTATCATCGGGCAAAGGTAACTTAGTTCGCCAAGCCCATTTAATGCAGCAACTCGGTGTAGATACCAGTAAACAATTGGACAAAATGTTGCTGCAAAAAGCATTGAATGAAGCGCAAGACGACAGTGACACAGAGGACGATGAGCCAACTCAAACACTCGCCCATGGGCCACAGGGAATTGCCGAACTGGAACCCTATTAAGCAAAAACACAATAATCATTTTCACCTTGAATCGATACTAAAATATCGATAATGACATTACAGGAGGCAAGTTCTGCATGTGCAAGCCATTAATGAATATGGTTTTATCGAGCGCAATTATCATAGCTGGTGCATTCAATGCCTCTGCTGCTTTCGCCTTGACCCCAGTTCAAAAAACATTTTTAGAAGCAGAAAAAGCGCTAAAAAAACAAGATTATGCAAACTATAAACCCCTTCGCGCAAAATTGGGTGACTATCCACTGGCGATTTATTTAGACCATGATATCGATATAGGTAACCTCAATGCGCTACCGGGCACTCAAGCCAAGGCGCTTATTGATAAATACCAAACCACCCCTATGTATAACCGCTTGCGCGCGAAGTATTTAACCAATGCAGGTAGTCAAAAACGCTGGAATGACTTTCTTGTGATAGCGAAAGATCCACCCTCGGATATTCGCCTGCAGTGTCTTTTTTTTGAGGCCAAACTTGCCAAGGGTGAAACGCAAACCGCCTATGCCGCCGCACAATCACTGTGGGTTTATGGCGGTTCTCGTCCTAAAGAATGTGATCCCCTCTTTAACGCGTGGATAAAAGCGGGCAAGCGTACTCAAGATCTGATTTGGGCGCGAATGCTGCTAAGTTTTGATGAGGGCGAAACCAGTTTATTGAGTTATTTATCCCAAAAAATCACCACCCATAATAACGAAGCTAAGCGTTTAGTGGCGGTGTTTAAGGATCCGAATAGCCTACGACATACCGAAAAATTCAACGATAAAAATCCCATTGTGGGCGATATTGTCGCCCTTGGGTTAAAGCGACTGGCCCGCAAGGATCTCGACCAAGCCATCCATTTATATACCCGATATCAAAAGTCTAAGCGCTTTACTCCCGCTCAAGCACAACAACTGCAAAAGTTCTTAGTCCGTCGAGTATTAATTGAGCAGGATGACAATCATAAAGATTTCGTGGATACACTCTTACCCGAAATGAAAAGCGATGATTTAGTTGAGCGTCGTTTAAGGTGGGCCATTCGCAAACAAGATACAACCCATATTGCCCGTTACCTAAACTTACTCGAACCAGAAACCCTCGCCAAAGAGCGTTGGCAATACTGGTTATACCGCACCAATGCAAAAAATGCCCCTGATAGCGCAACAAAAGCACTCGGAGCCATCAGTAACGAGCGTAATTTCTATGGTTTTGCCGCCTCACAACTGTTAAATAAACCGGTATCGCTCAACCAAAGCCCTGAGCCTGTTGTGGATGCAAGCAGTCCAAAACTAGAGGATGACTTAGGTTTTGTACGCGTAAAAGAACTGATGGCGCTGGATCGATATTTCGATGCCCGTTATGAATGGGTTACGTTACTCAAGCGCAGCGACAACCCAATGCGGGCCCGCTACGGCCGTTATGCCCATGCTCAAGGTTGGTATGATTTTGGTGTCGAGGCGAGTATCCAAGGCAAATTATGGGACGATATTCCCCTACGCTTTCCCATGGCACATCAACCCGGATTTGAACATGCCAGCAAAAAGCATCGGGTTAATATCGATGAAATCCGTGCAATTAGCCGCCGCGAAAGTGCTTTTTATCGCTATGCGACCTCTGGTGTTGGCGCCCGCGGCTTAATGCAAATTATGCCTGCAACCGCCAAAGCCACCGCTAAAAAACACGGCGCAAAATATAGCGATCCTAAGGATCTTTACAGTGCGGAGCTTAATCTTAATTTGGGTAGCGCCTATTACGCCCAGCTTTTAAAAGAGTTTAATCAAAACCGTGTACTCGCCACCGCAGCCTATAATGCTGGCCCCTCAAGGGTACGCCGCTGGTTAGCAGAGTCCAATGGACGATTGGATACCATGGGATTTATTGAGTCCATTCCCTTCACTGAAACCCGTGAATATGTCCAAGCAGTGCTGAGTTACCGCTTGATTTACGAAGCGCAAAAGAAAAATCCACAACCCTTGTTCAGTGATGCTGAGCTAAAATTTAGCTATTAATTGCAAATCTTCGTTATACGGCTTGCCTCGTATCAAAATTGATTGGCACTGATTGTCTCCTAAAACGCCCGATATTCCTTATCGGGCGTTTTATATGAGAGTAAAAATGCATACAAAATCCGCGATCAAACCAAATTAGTCAAAACTTATTTGCACTCCCAGAGGTTAAATGCAAATAATAAGCAATTGAATGATTTAGCTCTCGTATTTGGCCAATGATTAACCTTAAAACGCTCAGTCTAAGCAGTGAATACCAGCCCTTTGTCGATCCACAAACCTTAACCATTGACGGTTATGAAGCCCTCGCCCGCTTTTATTTTCCCGATGGTAAGGCCATTGCGCCTAATCTTGTATTCGAGCAATTACATGAATCCTCAGAAATGTTAGCGGCTGTTGAATATCAAGCAAAAGCATTTCAGCTCGCTCATGCTCCGCGAAACCAACCCATTTTTATTAATGTTGACCCACATGCCGTTGACGGACCGCATACAGCAAAGCTGCTAGCCTTGTTATCAGACTATCAGCAGATCACGGTCGAAATCATTGAGAATACCTGTGTGAGCGATGCAGATCTTGCCAACCAACTTTTTACAAAGTTTAAGGAGGCCAACATTAACGTCGCACTCGATGATATTGGTGCGCCCCATTCCATGTTATCTGTGGAATTAATGATGAATGTGGATTACCTCAAATTTGATCGCCATTGGTTAACCTTGATTACACAACCTCAGGGGATCCAATTGTTAACTGCACTTATCGACTTTGCAAAACGCTCAGGAAAGCGCTGTATTCTGGAAGGAATAGAAACTGAAGCACACCTAGCCTTTGCAAAAGATATTGGCGTACATTTAGTGCAAGGGTTTTTATTCAAGTCATGGTTTATTCGCCCGATAAGTACAGAAACCTTACATTTTACCTAACCTCATCACTAAGCTCGGTTTTATTGAAAAATATGTAATGCACCTTTGACTCATTACTCCCAACTGGATATCAAGGGAATTATCCACCATAGTGATAGGACGAGTCGATTATCGACTCTCCTCTAGCATGGCATAAGGAGTCTAGTGTGGCACCATCAGGGATTAACGACCTATTAGCACAACTTGAGCAAGTGCTACTGGGTAAACCACGGCAAATTCGCCTCGCACTCGCCTGCATACTCGCCCGCGGCCACTTACTGATTGAAGATCTCCCCGGCATGGGCAAAACCAGTCTTTCCCATGCTATCGCCCAAAGCTTAGGCCTCAGTTACCAAAGAGTGCAATTCACTAGCGACATGCTTCCCGCCGATATTTTAGGAGTCTCCATTTTTGATAAGCACCAAGGGCAATTTATTTTCCACCCTGGCCCCATTTTCAAACAAATGGTCTTAGCCGATGAGATTAATCGCGCAAGCCCCAAAACTCAAAGTGCCCTGCTTGAGGCCATGGCGGAACAGCAAATCTCCGTTGATGGCATCACCCACAAACTCCCACATCCCTTTTTTGTTATCGCAACACAAAATCCAACGGATCAATCGGGTACGTTTCCGCTACCTGAATCCCAGCTAGACCGTTTTATGATGCGGCTTTCCATTGGTTATCCAAGCCACGAAGCTGAACTTGCCATGCTTAAAACTCGCCATACACCGCAAATACTGGATCAATTGCCCCAATGTTTAACCCCGATGACCTTAATGCAGTTACAAGAACAATGTGACAAGGTCAGTGCATCCGATGCCCTACTCAATTACATCTTGGCTTTAGTGAGCTTTTCTCGCACTCACACTGAAAGCCTTGGGTTATCTCCCCGCGCCACCAAAGCCTTACTGCAAGCAGCAAAGGCATGGGCATTTTTAGCAGGACGGCATTACCTTGTCCCAGAAGACGTACAAGCCGTATTTGGCTGTGTCGCGGAGCACAGACTCAGAACCAGTAGCCAATTACAAGGCGAAGCGATTTCAGAGCGTATCCTCGCCAGCGTGAATCCCATTATGTAATGGGTAAGATGAATGTCGTGATATAGACAAAAACCAGCATCAATGATGAGGACAGAGTGAAACGATTAATCATGCGCATTTGGCAGCAATGGCTTGAAAGACGCCTCCCTCCCAATTCCGAAATCACCCTCAGCCATCGCAGTATTTTTATTCTGCCCAGTGGGTTTGGGCTTATCTGGCTCAGTCTTGTTTTACTGTTATTTATATTTGGAACCAACTACCAAAACAATTTGGTGATCGGGTTAAGTATTTTACTCTTAAGTCTTTTTCACACTTGTATTCTCTACAGCTATAACAACCTTGCTGGGCTACATTTACGGGCAGATATACCGCCTGAAGTTTATGCGGGGCAAACTCTCACCTTCCCCATTCAGCTTAAATCCCACCATAACCGTTATCATATCCACCTAAAATACCCAAACAATCACAGTTACACGCTTATGCTAGTCGGCATAGATGAAGTCCAAGCCCTCGTTCCCTTTGAACATGGAAAACGCGGTATTGTGAGACCGGGACGACTGACCATTGAATCTTGCTATCCACTGGGGCTTTGTCGTACCTGGTCCTATGTTGATTTGGCTATCACTCATATCGTCTATCCAAAACCAATAGAAACCCCACTCCAACTTTTAGCAAGGCTTGAACACACTGAGCCACCCAGCACATTCACAGGCCAACATGTAGCGGGTATTGATGAGTTTAAAGGGCTCAAACCCCATGTACTGGGCGAATCCCTTAAGCAAGTAGCCTGGAAACAATGGGCGCAGGGACGCGGCATGCTAAGTAAAGAATTCGAGCAACCTCAAGGTAAGCCTCTATGGTTAATACTGAGGCCCGAACCTAAATCGCTTGAGCGCCAATTAAGCCAATTAAGTTGGCAAGTGAATAAACTGAGTCAAGGTGAGCAGCATTTTGGCCTCTGGTTACACATCCCTTCTGGCAAGGATATTATTCTGCCGCCCGCTGTC
The DNA here is from genome assembly GCF_016406325.1 of Shewanella putrefaciens. Lineage (NCBI taxonomy): Bacteria > Pseudomonadati > Pseudomonadota > Gammaproteobacteria > Alteromonadales > Shewanellaceae > Shewanella > Shewanella putrefaciens. The sequence continues at coordinate 2,292,111 of NZ_CP066370.1, forward strand.
GGCAATCGTCATCGCATGGCTTGCCTGAAAGCTCTGGCACTCTATCGGCTCAATCCACACACGCCACAAGCGGGTGATCTCCCCCATAGTGCTAGCGCTGATTCACTTTTTAACGCCAAGGAAAACATTGAGAAACTGCGCACATTCACGCCGAGCCGCTCAAAATGAGCCTATCAAAGCCTACGGATGAAGTTATCACAGTCCCACAAATCGGTGACAATATCAGCCGTCAAACTCTCTTTTGGCTGCTACTGACTAACCTTGCCGTATTAAGCCCCTTATTTGATAAAGCAACCCCTTGGACACTTGGGATCTGCGCAATTTGTCTACTTTGGCGCATAGGCATTTATATAGGCAAAGTGGCGAAACCGCCGCGCTTTTTAGTGACAAGTTTGGCTATTGGTGCTGCCATCACCTTAGCACTGGTCTCAGGTCAAATGGGGGTACTCAATGCCTTAATCAATCTGCTTATTTTAGGTTATGCCTTAAAATACATTGAGATGCGTAATCAAAGGGATGTTCGAGCTGTAGTGGTAGTTGGCTATTTTCTGATTGCGCTGACCTTTATAGATCACCAATCTATGCTAAGCACTGTGCATTTGCTCACAGTGACAGTGGTGAATACCTGCGTACTTGTGACGTTATATCAAAGTCAATACAGATGGCAACATACATTGTGGTTTGGGGGCAAGTTGCTGTTACAGAGTGTACCGCTCGCGTTATTGCTCTTTTTAGTCTTGCCCCGCTTTACACCGCTCTGGCTCGTCCCCAATATGAAAGAGGCCAAAACAGGCTTATCCGATATCCTTGCCATTGGTGATATCAATAAACTAACCCGCTCCACCGAGCTTGCCTTTAGAGCAAGTTTTACAGAACACACGCCACATCATGCTGACCTTTATTGGCGGGCATTGGTGATGGAAGATTACGACGGAGTGACATGGCGACAAGAGAAAGGGATCAAAAAACTGCAACAGGATGCCTTGATTTTTCCACCCTCTAGACCAAGCCCTGCCCTACAGATCTCCACGTTAAACATGAAGGACAATCAAGCAAAGGTTCGCCGTCAACAGGTGCAGGTTTATCGATATCAGATCATTGCCGAGCCAAGTCATCAGCCATGGCTTTTTGGTCTTGATGTGGCCTACAGCGAAGATAAAGCGGTAGTCAATCTACCCGATTATCGCATTGTAGCCCTACGTAATCTCGATCAGCGAATGAGCTATCAGCTTGATTCTTGGCCCCATGCCAAAATGGATCTTGTACTCTCTTCTCGGCAAAGGGATATCAATCTGGCGCTACCAGATAAAAGTAATCCACGTACCCTGCAACTTGCGCAGCAATTTAAGCAAACCTACCCCGATGCCAAACAACGCCTCGGGGCCATAATGCAATATTTCAGCACTGAGCCCTTTTTCTACACGCTTACACCACCTACGCTAGGGCCACAGCAAGTGGATGATTTTCTGTTTGAAAATAAAGCGGGTTTTTGCGTGCATTATGCAACTGCATTGATTTTTATGGCGCGGGCGACGGGTCTCCCCGCGCGTATGGTCACGGGCTATCAAGGCGGTGAATATAATCCCAAAGCGGGGTATCTGAGCGTATATCAATATATGGCACACGCGTGGGCCGAAGTTTGGCTTGAGAACGAAGGTTGGGTACGTTTCGACCCCACAGCTATGGTGGCGCCTAATCGTATTGAACTCGGTTTTGATGCCGAATTTACACCAGAGGACAGTTACCTAAAAGAAAGCCCTTTTAGTAGCTTACGCTTTAAATCCACACCATGGCTCAATGAGCTAAGACAACGCTTTGCCAGCATAGATTACTACTGGAGTATGTGGGTATTAGGCTTTAATCAAGAAAGACAAAATCAGGTGCTCAGTCATATTTTAGGGGATGTCACTAAAACCAAAGTAGCGGTATTTATGGGGTTGTGCCTAAGTTTGATTGGACTTTATATCGCCTACAGCGTGGGATTATTTCACCGTAAGCAGACAAATGATCCGATAAGTTCACGCTATCAAAAAATTTGTTTACGCCTTGCAGCACATGGGATAACGCGTCAAGAAGGTCAAGGCCCGAATGATTTTGCCGCGCAAGTGATGAAAGTTTATCAACATAAAGCACCTAACTTTTGCACCCTATTTAATGCATTAACCCAAAGCTATGTCGCGCTTAAATATCAAAATTTATCCCCCAAAGTATATCAACAACAGTTAAGGCAATTTAACAACACGGCAAAGGCAGTATATTGGCGATTAATACGGCCGAATAACCCATTAAAATAGGCACTAAATCAACTGAAAAAGTAAAGAGTTGAATCTTATAAATCAAACACATAGAATTGCTTTTACTGACACTATTGTCATTTACCTTGTTGCTACTTAAACAAACCATTGTTTGTTAAACAATAGTCACTCACAACACCACGAGTTGCCCATGCTAAAGTTAATCCAGTCTAATCAAATGGAAGTACTCTGTGCCCATTTAGCCGCTTACCTTCGCCAGAGTGTCCCCAATACACGCCTATTACGCAGTGAGCATATTCTGGTACAAAGCCCCGGTATGTCGACTTGGTTACGTCTTGAAATTGCAAAGCAAAATGGTATTGCAGCAGCACTCGAATTTCCACTGCCCTCCAGTTTTACATGGCAGTTGTGCCACCATTTATTACCTAATGTCCCGAAGGAAAACGCCTTCACTAAGGCCGCAATGACCTGGAAACTCATGCAGTTATTGCCCCGTCTGTTAGCGGATGATGCCTTTGGGCCACTTAGGCACTATTTAGGTGACATAAGTTTACATGCGTTAAGTGACATTCACATAAATGGATTGGATGAATTGGCGCATCAGCGTCCTGCCGATGATATTAAGCTGTATCAGTTGTGCGGTCGTATTGCCGATATTTTCGATCAATATTTAGTCTATCGCCCCGACTGGATGTTAGCTTGGGAGCAAAACCAGCACCCTATAACGCTCAACAAACCGCTCAATGAAGACCAACGCTGGCAGCCTATTTTATGGCGCGCCTTAGTTGCCTTTAATCGAGATGAACTCAATCAAAGCCATTATCACAGGGCAAACCTGCACAGCGCATTGATTGAAGTGCTCAATGATCCCAATACCTCACTAACCCCGTTGCCTCAACGGCTCTTTGTATTTGGTATTTCATCAATGGCGCCTCAAACCCTTGAAGTGCTTTATCATTTAGCAAGCCGTATTGATGTGATTATCTTGAGTTTGAGTCCATGCCAGCATTATTGGGGTGATATTATCGATCCACGGCACCGTGCACGCATGGCGGTGCAATACGCAGGCAAGCGCCAATTAGCAGAGCAATGGGAGGATAAACTCGAGGTTGGTAATCCTCTGTTAGCAAACAATGGCAAGATGGGGCGTGAGTTACTCGATATGTTGCTTGAGCTTCCCGCCGAGCATTGTGATTTTGGTGATGATGTTTACTGTGAACCTTGCGATGACCCTAACGATCCTGCCAGTCACGCCAGTATGCTCCACGGGGTGCAATACGATATTTTAGAGATGCAGACCTTAGATAGCGTACTTGGGCCTGATGCTGCGCTTTACCAAAATATCGCAGCACGCCGCATACTTAAAAAAGATGACGAGTCAATACTCGTTAAGAGCTGCCATAGCCCACTGCGAGAAGTCGAGACCCTACACGATCACCTTCTCGATATGTTAAGTCGCCATCCCCAATTGTCCCCCAAAGATATTGTCGTGATGATGCCCGATGTCGCCGCCTATGCGCCTTATATCGATGCCGTGTTCGCTGCCAAACAGGGCCTGCATTATATTCCCTATGCCATCGCGGATCGCGGCGCGGCACAAGAATCACCTCTTATTAATAGTTTTTTGAATTTACTTGGGATTAATCAAAGTCGTTTCGGCTTGACCGATATCCTTAGCATCCTCGAAGTACCCGCCATTTTGCGCCGTTTTCAGCTTGATGACGATGAATTACAGCTGATCCGCCGTTGGCTTGATGAGGCTGGTGTCCGCTGGGGCCGAGATCAACAAAGTCGCCTAAAGCAAGGTGTCCCCGCATTTGAGCAAAACTCTTGGGCCTTTGGCATAAAACGGCTGATCTTAGGTTATGCCTTAAGTGACGATGCGCCGCTCTATCAAGATCATTTAGTGGTTACCGGCATAGAAGGACAATCGGCACAAGCACTCGGTAAACTGCTCAACTTTATCGAAACACTCGATGAAACCCAACAAATACTCGAAAAGCCCCAAACGGGCGCCGTGCGTTTAATGGAATTAACGACATTATTAGACGCCTTTTACGACACAGATGAAGACGAGCGCGAGCAGTTACAAGATATCCGCGATGCCATTGCCACCCTAGAACAAGAGCTATTATCCGCAGGAAAACCGATTGAGGCACTATCAACAGCCCAAGCCGATATCGCCACATCGCTAACCTTAAGCATCGAAGTATTACAGCAATGGTTTAATCAGCGTTTAACGGAATCCCGCGTTGGTCAACGCTATCTCGCAGGCAGTGTCAACTTTTGTACCCTTATGCCCATGCGTTCCATTCCCTTTAAGCTTGTCTGTTTGCTCGGGATGAATGACGGGGTATATCCAAGGGTGCAACACCCAGTCGGTTTTGACCTTATGGCCCACTTTGGGCCGCGCAAAGGTGATCGCTCCCGCCGTCTTGATGATAGATATCTGTTTTTAGAAGCCCTACTCTCAGCGCGCGAGCAGTTATATATCAGCTACATTGGTCGCAGTGAAAGGGACAACTCGGAGCGTATCGCCTCGATGCTTGTTTCTGAACTGATTGAATATTGTCAGCTTTGTTATCTGCCTGAAGATCTATCGCCGCAGCTTGCCACTATCAGTAACAGTGAAGAGGTAGAAAAAGCCCTGCTCAATGAGATTGTCAGTCAACAGCCATTGCAACCCTTTGATCCTAAGTTGTACCAAGCCGAAACGGCGGGCACAAAAGGGATCAAGCAAAGTTACAGCCAACAATGGTGTCCACCCAATACTCGAACGGATAATGGTCGTTTTATCGATGAATTCACTCGGATAGTGGTCGAGAATGAAATCACACAGGCCGCTATTATTGAAGAAGAACATCTGGATATTTCAGCCTTGATCCGCTTCTTTCGTAATCCGGCACAATACTTCTTTAACCGTACACTCAAGGTTGATTTAAGCCTTAATATTCAAGCTGATGACAATGACGAACCCTTTAGCTTAAATGCCCTTGAACGCTATATGTTACAAGCACAACTACTCGACAATAGCATAAGCCAAGGTGTGTTAGAGCCGGACATTGAGCTTTTAAAACGCCTAAAAGCCAGTGGTAACTTGCCCATGCATCCCTTTGACGATCTACTGCTACGCCAATATCAGCAGGACATTAAACCGCTTATTGGCAGGACCTTATTCCTTAAAGGCGAGCAGCAGAGCCATCATGCAGACATTAGGCTCAGCTTCGATTTAGCGATTTCACCCACAACTCAGCCCAGTCAAACGCGCAGAGTATGGCTTGAAGGTCGCATTGATGATATTAGCCCTAAGGGACTCATCAATTACCGACCCGGCAGTGCCCATGGCCGCGATATATTGAGGCTGTATTTACGCCACCTGTGCCTTATGGCGATGGGGTATGACCATGCTAGCTATCTATTGGATATGGGACATTTTCATGCGCTTTCGCCCATCACGCCAGAGCACGCCCACCAGCTATTGACTGATTTACTGCAACTCTTTTATCAAGGTCAACAGCATCCCCTGTGTTTTATGCCACGCACCGCCCTTGCTTACGCGAGCAGTGAAGGCGAACATGCTGAAAGACTCAATGAGGCACAGGCTGAATGGCTAGATGAACAAGGAGAAATAGGTGAAGGTACAGAGCCACATTATCAACGGCTATTCCAATTCCCACAGGATTTTACTGAAAACACCTTTGGCGTACTCGCCGACCGTATTTATCGCCCCATGGTCAGTTTATACGTGAAAGACACGCTGGCTCAGCTTGAGGACTTTGCCATCAATCATGGCATGAACCTCGGTAGTGTTAACTTAGATCCAACGGCCGACATCAATAGCGTTAGCACACAACAGCATATCTCACGGGGAGAATAAAGATGGGTGAAGATAGGATGTTGAGTACACACACGACAACCCAAACGCCAACAGTACAACATCAGGCTGAGGCACTTAACCCACTGACATTGCCCTTTGGCGGCAGTCGGCTGATAGAAGCCAGCGCAGGAACGGGTAAAACCTATACTATTTCAGGTCTTTATCTGCGTTTACTCCTAGGTGATGGCATCGATCCCCCTTTAACCTGTGAACAAATTTTAGTGGTCACCTTTACCAATGCCGCAACTGAAGAATTAAGGGATCGTATTCGTCGCCGCATTCAAGTCGCCTTTAAGTGTTTTTTAGGCTTGCCGATTGAGGATCCCTTTGTACAAGCACTTTACGACAACACGCCTGTTGATGAACGCTCAATTGCCCTTAGGCGTTTCGATTTAGCACTAAAATCCCTCGACGAAGCCGCGATTTTTACTATTCACGGTTTTTGCCAGCGAATTTTGTCGGATCTTGCCTTTGAATCATCCCTGCTTTTCGAGTCAGACTTTACCTTAGATGATAGCGAATTCCTGCACCATGCTGTGCGGGATTTTTGGCGTGAGGCTTGTTATCCCTTACCAGACTACTTAGCCCAAGTTATCGCAAAAGAGTTTGGCGAGCCCGACGGTTTAATCAAACAACTGCGGCCATTACTGGGGGCGAGCCAAGCGCAACCGCTTAGCCCAACAGCAAACTTTACCACCTTAGCGCAATCCCTCAGCCAGAGTTTAGAACGCTTCAAGTTAGCTTGGCCCCGTGGCCGTGATGGATTACTCGAGTTATTGCATAACTTGCCACTTAATGGCACGCGATTTGGCAAGCCAAGTGATCATTATCCCAAGCTTGCCGCGATGTTCGATGCCTTAGATAATTGGCTTGCCTATGGAAATGGTCTACCGCCCATAAAAGTATTGGAGGATTTATCCCTATCGGAACTTAAGCTCAATAAAGGCGGCGTGATCCCAAGTGTAAGCGAAGCTCCACTGCTTGATCATATGGAGCAATTGGCGGCACTCATAAAAGCCGTTAAACCCGCGTTTTTGTATAGTGCTAAACAGGGCATTAGCGCGCGTTTTGCAAAACAAAAACAACAACAAAATGTATTGACGCCAGATGACCTACTCACCACCTTAGCCGAAGCATTAAATGCCAACCGTCAGACCTTACCCAAAGCGGTAGCAAGTCGTTTCCCTGTGGCATTGATTGATGAGTTTCAGGATACAGACCCCCTGCAATTTGCTATTTTCTCAAGCATTTATCAAACCCATCACGCATTCAATTTACCAACTGATAATCACCTTAATCATGCTGAAAAAAACCTCAGTCTATTGATGATTGGCGATCCTAAACAGGCGATTTATGCTTTTCGTGGCGCCGATATCTATACCTATATCGAGGCTCGCAAAGCCACTGAAGCCCACTACCACTTAGATACAAACTACCGCTCAAGCACCAATATGGTCGCTGGCGTTAACCATTTATTTAGCCGACATCCCGATCCTTTTATCAGTCAATCGATTCCCTTTGACAGCGTCAAAACCCCCAGCAGCGCGAAGCATAAAATCTTAACCGAGCCAAGTGAAAATCCCGCTGCGCTCAGAGTAAGACTGTTAAGTGAAACCGAAAATGGCCTAAATAAAACCACGGCAAGGCATCGACTCGCTAACGATGCTGCGGCAGAAATCACCCGTTTGTTAACGAGTGCCGCCCATGGTGAATGCTATACCCCTAAAGGGCCATTAATGGCTAAAGACATTGCCATATTAGTGCGTGATCGTAACGAAGCCGCAGTAATGAAAGCGGCACTCAGTCAGCGCCAAATCGGTGCCGTGTTTTTAAGTCGCGACAGTGTATTCGATACCCTTGAAGCGCGAGAAATGGCGTTGATCCTACGCTCACTGGCAAACCCCAAAGATGAGCGCGCACTGCGAAGCGCCCTCGCCACGGCATTACTTGGTTATAACGCAGAACAAATTCATGCATTTAACCAAAATGAAGAGCAGAGACAACAACTGTTAGAACAGTTTTTTGATTTACACACTATCTGGCAAAAACGCGGCATCATGCCGGCACTGCTCAGTCTTGCCAATAGTACGTCGCTTATCGAACGTTTGCTGCACGCACCTCAGCCCAAGTTGGATAGCAATCAAGAACAAGAAATAACATACGGTGAACGGCGCTTGACCGACTTTCGTCATTTAGCTGAACTATTACAGCAAAAGGCCACGGAACTCGACGGGATAAGTGCCCTACTCAATTGGTATGAACAACAACTTATTGATAATACAGGAACAGATGAACAACAGCTTCGCCTAGAAAGCGAGCAGAATTTAGTGCAAATCGTCACTATCCATAAAAGTAAGGGACTCGAATACCCCGTTTGTTTCGTGCCCTTTGTCAGTCTGGCGCGGGACAATCGCCGTCGCCCAACACCTATGCTTTACCACAAAATAAACCAGACTCATGGGCAAGCGTTAGTGTGGGATATTGAAGGAACAGAGGAAGGCTGGGAGCAGTTTAGGCAAGAAACCTTGGCCGAAGATCTCCGGCTATTGTATGTGGCACTCACTCGGCCTGTGTATCTGTGTTACTTGTATATCGCTAACCACAGCCGTCAACTCAAAAATGGCCTAAAAAGTCAGCTCCATGAAACCGCTATTGGCTATCTTCTGGGGATCACCGATGCCGATTGTGATTTTAACCGTATCAGCCAAGCAGCACAAAATCTTGCTCAAGGTATTGATGCGATTAGCATTGATAAAATACCAGAAGAAACTAGCCTGCAAACATTGCCATCAAGCCATGATGCAACGCAAACACTCGCCCCCAAAACAATCCATCGCCAGTACAGTACACCTTGGCGAGTCGGCAGTTATTCTGGTTTAGTGAAAAATACCAGCCACGGTAAAGCCGCGCCCGGTGCCGATGATGAAGCTCTTAGTGTCTTAGAACAAGGTATTGCATCACGCGACCAACTTAAAACCGATAACAGCTTAGATCCTAAGCCATTTGGGCTTAATCGCTTTAACTTTGAGCGCGGTGCAAACGCGGGGAGTTTTATGCACTTAGTGCTCGAGCTAATTGATTTTACAAAGGCAGAGTTCGATTTACCTGAGCAACTTCCTAAAGCCATGCTGCAATATGGTATCGCAGCCGAATGGGTAGACGTCTTGCATGCTTGGTATCTTGATATCCTCAAGGCACCCCTTGCACTGATGCCCGCTGAAGCCGAAGCGACGACTCCACTTATCAATCCAAAGCTGTATTTGGCCACATTATCAAAACAAGATACCTTAGTTGAAATGGAGTTTTATTTACCCCTTAACGCGCTAAAAGATACACAGCTTAATGCGTTATTGAATCAGTTTGGTTATAGGTCAACCCTTAAATTTGATGATCTTCAAGGTATGCTGAAAGGTTTTATTGACTTAACCTTTGAATATGAAGGTAAATTTTACATTGCTGACTATAAATCCAACCATCTCGGTGATGATATATATGCCTACCATCAGGCGGCTCTTCAGGGAGCAATTAAAGAACATCACTATGATTTACAGTACATTCTTTATTCCCTCGCCCTGCACAGATACTTACGATTGCGCCTGCCCGCATATGATTATGACACCCATATAGGGGGTTGTTATTATTTGTTTTTAAGGGGAATGTCTGCTCAATATCCTGGCTATGGTATTTATTATGATAAACCGTCTAAGGCACTGATCTATGCGCTGGATGCTTTATTTGATAACCCATTTATCGACACTGGAGTTACGGTATGATGCGCTCAACATTCGGCTTAAATGCGCACGCTCATTCAGCGGAACATTGGGTTGACTATGGCGCCATCCAACTTACGGCGCCACTAGCAGATTTACTCAAACAATGGGAGCAAGAGCGATTGATAACATCGCTCGATCGGCATTTTGCACTACAAATGAGTCAGTTACATCAAGGTGATAGCCAAAATCCCCTGTTTATCTTACTCTGTGCGCTGTTGAGCCAACAGTTATCTTCACAGCATAGTTGCTTAGTACTTGCCCATATCGTGCCTCTCAACCCCATGGCAGAGCAAGTCAGTCATTGTAAAATCACATTAAGCCTTGATGAATTAACTAGCATTCTGCAAACCTTTGATGCCGTGGGCCAAGCTGGCAGCAATAAACCCCTGATTATCGAAAATGGCAGACTCTACTTACAGCGTTATCATCAGTTTGAAACTGCTGTTGCCACCTCGTTAATTCAATTATCCGCACAAACCAATACTGTAAAAGTTGAGGATCTCAAAAGTCACTTAGATCAGTTATTCCCTGCCAACAATGCCGAAATAATTGATTGGCAAAAAGTGGCAACGGCCACCGCACTTGGCAAAAAGCTGGCGATTATCACCGGTGGGCCTGGCACAGGTAAAACCACAACGGTGACTAAGCTATTATTATTGTTGCAATTGGAATCAAACCAAACGATCCGCTTAGTCGCTCCTACGGGAAAAGCCGCGGCGCGCTTAAGTGAATCCATTAAGGCCTCAAAAGCCCGCCTTGCGAAAGAACTGAGCCTTAATCAAAGTGACAATAGCCAAGCAATATTTTTAACCGCACTCAGCCGAATACCAGAAGAGGCCTCGACTTTACACCGACTACTTGGGGTCATTCCTAATTCACCTCAGTTTCGCCATCATCAAGGTAATCCGTTAAGGCTCGACTTATTGATCGTGGATGAAGCCTCGATGGTAGATTTACCTATGATGTATAAGTTGTTAAATGCCCTACCAGAGCATGCCAGTTTGATTTTACTGGGGGATCAAGATCAGTTGGCTTCCGTTGAAGCGGGTGCTGTACTTGCCGATATTTGTGCAGGTTTAAAACTGCCTATGCCGCAAGGAGGTACACAAGAATCACTTTGGCAAATGCGCTATTCGCTCGAACAGGCCACACAACTCAGTATATTGACAGGCTATGACTTAACACCATTTATCAGCCAGTCCCCCAAAATAGGGGATAGTTTATGTATGTTAATGCATAGCCATAGGTTCAAAGGGGATGCGGGCATAGGACTCCTTGCAAGTGCAGTTAATCGCGCTGATCTTCAAGGGATTCTACAGGTGTGGCGCCAAGGATTTGCGGAGCTTAACTGGTTAGAACACAGTACTCATCTAAGCCAAACCCAAGCTAAAATCAGTGAACCTGCACACAACACTGGGCTTAACTTACTGCTTGAACAAGCATGCGCACAATATGGCGATTACCTCGGTTTATTAAATCAGGATATAGGGAATCGTCCTAGCACCGCAGAAATTATCGAGCGTTTTAACCACTACCGGATTTTATGCGCCATGCGCTCGGGTGATTATGGGGTAGAAGGTATTAACAGCTATGTCACCCAAGCGCTCACCCATGCCAAACTTATCAAACCACAACAGGAGTTTTATTTAGGCCGCCCGATTATTATCCAAAGTAATGACTATAACTTAGGCTTGTTTAACGGGGATATCGGACTAATTCTACAGGATGAAGATAAACCCGAACGCCTAATGGCACACTTTATTAAGGCCGACGGTGGTCTGCTTAAAGTCTTACCCGCACGTTTACCAAAGCATGAAACCTGCTACGCGATGACAGTGCATAAAAGCCAAGGGAGTGAATTTAATCGCGTGGCTTTGGTGCTACCACCGAGTCCAAGCCTAGCTCAGTGGCAACTATTAACTAAAGAATTAATTTATACGGCAATTACCCGCGCGAAAGCACATTTTACTTGCTTAGGCACCCAGCAAGTTTTTGAGCGAGCCAGCAGCCAAGTCACCCAAAGGGCATCGGGTCTTGCCGATAGACTTTGGGGTTAAGGAGTAAGATTGATGGCTGAAAACATCATTAAATTAAATAACATACAAGAGGTTACCGCGCTATTTGATAACATAGCGCCGGAAGCAAATCTGCCCGCTATATGCTATGAAAAGACCCGCTATATTCCATGGTCCGTATTTCAGAATATGCAGGTTTATGCACTCGATTTTGAGCCTTATCTTTCCATCGCTCAGCGCTGCAATATGCACTATTTTGGGATAATGCAAAGTAAACATCGTGTGTATCTTGCCCACTGCAATGATGCAGGCCATGCACCGCGCTGGGAGGCAAGGCCGATGACCTTGGCACAGATCATGGATAGTGAATTAATGGAGTATTTGAACCAAAATCACGCCTATAACTTAGGTTTAAAGATAAGTTTCGATCTCGATTATGCAATTTAACCCTATGATAACCACACGTAATTTAACAGTGACCGAGATCCAATTGAAGGTCAATCTACAATAGATAAATCGACTCATTTATGCCTAAAAGACCAACGTTTAGTCCAGCAAATACCCTCGTCGTACTTGATTTTGAAACATCGGGTTTATCACCCAATCAAGGAGCTAGAGCCATCGAAATTGGTGCAGTATTGATTGAAAATGGCGTGATAACCCAACGATTTTCAGAGCTAATGGATCCTGGCTTTAGGATCAGCACTTTTATTGAAGACTACACAGGGATCAGCAACCAAATGCTGAGAAATGCCGCCCCCTGCCACGAAGTGATGGCACGTTTTGCCGATTTTATTGGCGATAACCATTTAGTGGCACACAATGCAGGCTTCGATCAACGCTTTCTTGATGCTGAATTTGCCCATATCCACCACCAGTATCAAGGCCAATTTGCCTGTTCTTTACTACTGGCAAGACGTTTATACCCCTTAGCGAGCAATCATCAACTGGCGACTCTAGTACGTTATAAACAATTGCCTAATAACGGCACCTTTCACCGAGCTTTAGCCGATGCAGAAATGACTGGCCACTTATGGTTAGCCATGCTGGCGGATTTACAGCGTGATTTTGCGATCACATCACCGCCTTTTAGCCTAATGCAAAAAATAACTCAAAAAACAAAAGCCGATGTGGCTAAATTTATCCGCCAATACAGCGCGAAATAGAACCCTTAACCCCACTAAAATAGACGAATGCTGTGCACATTCGTCTATTGCGCAGATTAAGAGTCTTATTAATTAAAGGCCTAATTGGTCAAGTAAATCATCGGCATTAGCATCTGTTGTAAGTGAGGCTATCGCGGGTTTATCTTTCATTTTGGACCAAGGTGATACATCGCTATCGTTACTCGCACCGTTATTACCATGTTGCTCAAGCAAACTATCTGGATCGAATTCCTCATCGTATTCAAACTCGTCCAACTTAATAAATTCAGTCTTATCCATTGCAAACTCAAGGTAAAAAATATGGTTATTTTCTGTTTTAAAGGACACCCTTCTTGCGACAGCATCATCTAAATTTGCATCAATAGAAATAGTTAACTCTTTATTAATAGTCAACATCTTAGGTTGGCTTTGGCTAATGGATGTTTGCAACTCTTTAGAGATTTTATTAATAAAATCACCAAGAATTTGATTCATTAACTCCCCCATCACATTTCCCACTTCATCAGAAGTGTGGGAAAACGCCAACTCGGACTCCGGCATTCCCATATTCAACATATACCGACGATAGATCTCAATGGCGGCGGAAGCTGAAAAGTTGATCACGACAAGTCCAGAAAAACCACCATCAAAAATAGAAAAACAGCCAAGATCTGGCTTAAGGCGAGTCCGAGCAATACTCTGCACCATACCCGCATGGCTAACATGGCTAGCACTCGTGCTCGATAACACGTGGGCCACCGAATGACATAGCTTAAGTAAAATATCATCCGAAGTAACAATTGTATCTGTAGTCATAATCAATTCTCAAACTGAACGATGAATTAATCTTGCGCGTAAAACCCAAAAAAATCAAAACTAAAACAATTGATTAGCCTCTTTTATCAAGAATAAAACCGTGAAAAATCTGTAACCTATTGATATTAGGTTAGTCTTCCAGATGATATGGCAATTCAAAAACAGGGCGAATAAAGAATAGGCTCGTTAACACTCACTTTTCAAAACCGTTGAATAAGATATCCTGCTTAAGATCAAAGAAACCTTCGATTCTTATTAACCTGTTACTAAATTTAGTAGTAAGTGATTCAATTAACAATGATTCGCATGTATATTGAGTTACACTATTTTTGTGTGTATTGTGCCTTTAAGGAACCCAAATGATCACATTTTTACGTCAACTGACAATATTGCAACGACTGATGATAATGCTCATCATGGCGGCAATAGGTACTGTTTGTTTTGCTAGCTTTTCAATAAAATTACAGTACAACAATTTGATAGAGCAGAAATGGCAACAGATCGACGGGCAACTTGGCAGTGTTTTGAGCATACTCGATGCCCATCGCCAAGATGCCCTTAATGGGAAATCCACCGAAGAAGAGGCAAAAAAAGCTGCAGCGGCATTAATGACCCAAATTCGTTATGCTGGCGCGGGTTATTTTGTTGTGATAGATGATACAAATCAAATCGTTGCACACGGTGAAAATAAGGCTTTAATTGGCACTTCTGCCATGAATGTTAAGCTGACAGATGGTTCAACCCCATTAGCAACTATGTTGCCGTTAGCGCGCAAAAATGCAAAAACCACCTTAGAATATCCATTTACGAATCCTGTCACTAATGTGATTGAAGATAAACTTGCCGAAGCCCGTTATTATCCTCAATGGGGCTGGACGATTGTTACTGGCGCATATCTTAGCGATGTAGAAAAAAACCTTAAATCGGTCATCGTTGATTATCTGATTATCATGTTTTTAATCTCTGTCCCCATTTTTGCCTTTTTCCTCGTATTAAATCACTCCATCACCTCACCACTTAACGATGCCATTGAAGCATTGGAAGACATTGCCCAAGGTGAAGGGGATTTAAGCCAACGTTTAAGCACTAAAGGTAAAGATGAAATAGCCCACCTTGCCCAAGCTTTTAATCTTTTTGCACAAAAAATTGGCGATATGATTGGCCACTTACAACCTCTTGGCCATTCATTAGATAACGATGCAAAACAATTAATGCAAGCCGTTGAAGAGTCCAATCAAAGTGCTGAGCATATTCATCGTGAAACAGGCAGTGTTGCTACCGCGGTGAATCAAATGCTCTCAACTACCCATGAAATGGCGAACAATACCCAACAAGCCGCAGATGCAGCAAATAGTGTTAAAGAACAAGCTCAGCAAAGCCAAATAGTAATAGACAATACCGTCCGCAACACTGAGAAACTCGTTCAAGAGCTTAAAGCCTCTGAAACCATAACCCAAAAACTTGGCGTTGCCTCAGGGCAAATTGGCAGTATTCTTGATGTGATCCGCGGTATTGCTGAACAAACCAATTTACTGGCACTCAATGCAGCGATTGAAGCCGCAAGGGCGGGTAGTCATGGTCGTGGTTTTGCTGTCGTTGCCGATGAAGTCAGAGCGTTAGCTAACCGTACTCAAGATTCGACGAATGAGATTCAGAAGATCATCACTGAGATCCAATCCGGTGTTAGCTCAGTGATGAAAAGTAATAGCCAAACCCAACATCAATCCGATGAACTGCAAGCTCAAGCTCACGAAGCAGGTAAATCAATGGCGGCTATTTTGCAATTGATTGCCCATATTAGTGATATGAATACTCAGCTTGCCAGCGCAACGGAAGAACAGTCATTAGTGACAGAAGAAATTAACCGAAATATCTGTAATATCTCAGATTTAACCGAAGTTTCGGTCAAAGCAAATGAAAGTAACAGCCATGCAGCACAATCGTTGCAGGACATTAGCCAAGATATGTCCCATACACTAGGTCAATTTAAAATCTAATTGGCCCAAGGTACATGTAAAAAGGCGCCAATCGGCGCCTTTTTTAATTAAAATGTTTCAAAACAAAAAACCTCACGCCTAAGCCAATAGGATTAGGGTATCCTGTCACAAATATCAACAGAGGAACAGCCGATGCGCATGACTTTAGCCGTTCACACTCGGCAATACACCATACATAGTTTTAGCCCCAATGCCCAACTACCGAGCAACATCTTTGCCGAAGATGTGTATTTTATCAGTAAAACTGCAGAAGGTTTTACGGTCGTTATCGGCAGTGATGTTGAACTAGACAGTCTTGAACAAGAAGGCCATTGGTGCTGTATAGAAGTGCTTGGGCCTCTCGGTTTTTCAATGACGGGCATTTTATCGAAAGTCTCTAGTACATTAGCCGACGTACAAATCAGTATTTTTGCTCTTTCAACTTTCGATACCGACTATATTTTGGTGAAACAAAGTCGTCTCACCAGTGCCATTGATGCTCTAAGAAAACAGGGTTATCAAGTTATCGAATCACAAGAAACACAGTAGAACGTAAAAGAGTGGATCCGCTATGTATGAAAAATTTGTCACTATTACCGCCAAACATGGTATTCACACTCGCCCAGCAGCATTACTCGTCAAAGAGGCTAAAACCTTTAACTGTGATGTTTTAGTGGAGTGCAATGGTAAACAAGCCAGTGCTAAAAGTTTATTTAAATTACAAACATTAGGTTTATATCATGGTGTTACTGTTAGAGTGTTTGCCGATGGGGAAGATGCACAGGATGCAGTTGAAAAAGTCTCCACACTCTTAATTACCTTAAGTTAAACTCTATTTCGCATTTAATTACGCGTAAATTGTAGGAATCAATATGTCGATAACAGGGATCATAGTGTCATCGGGTATTGCCTTTGGACAGGCATTACACCTTAACTACACCAAAAACTACCTCGATTATCGGCCCATTCCCCTCGCGAGGATCCCACAACAGCAAGCAAAGTTTTTCAAAGCATTACAGGAACTACAACAACAACTTAGCCATAGCCAAGCTAAACTTTCTGCCGAATGTGAAAATTATCAGCTTATTGAAGCCGATTTATTGCTGTTACAAGATGAAGAACTTATTGAGCAAGTCAAAGATGCCATTAGGACTCTGCAATTATCTGCCAGCGTCGCAGTTGAGCGGATATTCGCTCACCAAGCTAATGAATTAGCATCCCTTGACGGCCCCTATTTAGCCAATCGGGCGCAGGATGTGCGCAGCCTTGGGCAACGTCTCGTTTCTGCCATCCATGGCCACTTAGATCAAGGCTTAGAGAAACTACATTCTCCCACGATTTTGCTCGCTCAAGATCTTACCCCGGCTGAGTTTGCTTTGCTGCCAAAGGAACATATTAGCGGTATCGTTCTGAAAACTGGCGGGTTAACCAGCCATACCGCCATCTTAGCCAAAGCCGCGGGAATTCCCGCTATTTTAAGTTGCCAGTTTGATGCCGAATGTATTCCCAATGGTACGCCCTTAATTCTCGACGCCCTTAATGGCGAATTGTGGGTAAAGCCTACGCCAGAGGAGCAAGCTCGGCTGACGGTCACATTGCACCATGAACAGGCTCGACGTGCAGCACTCGATGACTATAAAAACGTCCCTGCACAAACTCAAGATGGGCACCAGATTAGCCTATTAGCAAACGTGGGCAACTTGAACGATATCACCCATGTAAGTGATGTTGGTGCCGACGGTATTGGGTTATTTCGTACCGAATTTATGCTAATGAATGCCAGAACCTTACCCGATGAAAAAGCACAGTACAGCCTATATTGCGAGGCATTACATGTTCTTGGAGGAAAAACTTTCACTATTAGGACCTTAGATATAGGGGCCGATAAAGAATTGCCTTGTCTATATCAGGAAGTGGAGGAGAATCCTGCACTCGGGTTACGGGGAATACGCTACACTTTGGCGCACCCTGAACTGTTTAAAACCCAATTGCGAGCCACGCTCCGGGCCGCTAATCATGGCCCAATTCGATTAATGTTTCCGATGGTCAATCAAGTCGAGGAACTCGAACAAATTTTTAAGCTGATTGCCGAATGTCAAGCTGCGTTAGAGGAAGAAGAAAAAGGTTATGGCGAATTGAGTTACGGCATTGTGGTAGAAACACCTGCCGCAGTACTCAACCTCAGTGCCATGCTGCCTAAACTGGACTTTGTAAGTATTGGCACCAATGACTTAACCCAATATGCCATGGCAGCCGATCGCACAAATCCGCAGCTTACACGGGACTATCCCTCACTCTCCCCTGCGATACTTGCCCTGATAAAAATGACCATATCACAGGCGAAATCAGCAGGCGTTAAAGTATCACTTTGCGGTGAACTTGCCAGTTCACCTCTTATGGTGCCCTTATTGGTTGGTATGGGTCTTGATGAACTGAGCGTGAATTTAAATTCCCTGCTAGAAGTTAAAGCTGCCATCTGCCAAGGGGATTTTGAACGATTTTCTGCGCTAGCGCACACTGCATTACAACAAGATAGAATTGCAACCTTACAGCAATGTATAACAAGCTATAAATAGTAGAATTTATTCGTTATGCTGCATCACGGATCGAAAAAATAATGACAAAAATCAATACAAGGGGCTCAACATTATGGGATTTCTAAGCCGCATAAGACGATTGGTATCGGGGCAACCCCATTTAGCCGGCGGTATCATGGTATATGCACCTGTGAGTGGTGATATTGTCGCCATTGAAAAAGTCCCAGATGTTGTTTTTGCAGAAAAAATTGTTGGAGACGGCATTGCAATTGCGCCTAAAGGTGATCAAATGCTTGCCCCAATTGATGGAACTATTGGTAAAATTTTCGAAACCAACCACGCCTTTAGCATAGAGTCACCACAAGGTTTAGAGCTATTTGTGCATTTTGGAGTGGGTACCGTTGAACTTCGTGGCAAAGGTTTTAAGCGACTTGCGGAAGAAGGCCAAACTGTAAAAGCTGGCGATCCGATTTTAGCGTTTGACATTGAGTATCTTAGGGATCAAGTCGAGAGTTTGCTTACCCCTGTAGTCCTCGCCAATATGGAAGACGTTAAATATCTTGATAAAGCTCAGGGAAGTGTGACCGCAGGTAAAGATGTGATCTTTACTGTCCAACTTTAATGATGAATATAAATTAAAACCGCTTATCCATTCTATGCCGCCGCACTGCGTACCTATAGATCACACTGTCTGTCACAACATCTAGGCTAGCTCATAGGATCTAGCCTAAGATATACACCTGCAATGTGCCATTAAGTAAGTTAACCTAGACTGGCCAAAAAGGCTTCTCTGATCAACGATAATACTCATCAATTCTCATTCCCAAATAACCCACATTACCTCACGCAAAACCCAAAAAAATCAACGTCTACGCTGGCTCTCGTGTAAAAGAATGACTATATATCTAGTAGTGCTTTTTTAATAAAGAGGAATAACAATGAAGTTCAGTCATAAGATTGTCGCCGCATCCTCTGCGTTACTTTTAGTGACAGTAACGCTACTCACAATAAAACAATACTACTCCATCCAGAAGGAAATGCAGGCACAAGTCGAAGCCAGTGTCACTGAAATCGTTGATGGTGTAAGAAACACTGTTTCATCGGAAATAGAAGCACGTAAACAACTGGCAGCTTATACCACTAGCTTGATAGAGCAAGATCTCACCCCAGCCCACATCAGTAGCGTTATTACGCGTCCCACGGTCAAAAATGCATTTTTGCTTATCGGTTTCGGATACGAAAAGGATGGCACTAATATTAATAATAATCCGAGTTGGGATCCCGGCGCTGGATGGGATCCAAGGGCGAGACCTTGGTATAAAGATGCAAAACAAGCCGATAAATTGATCATCACAGCACCCTATCCTGACTCTGCCTCCGGTGAAATTCTTGTCTCTATCGCAACCCCCGTAAAAGAGAGCGGTCAATTTATTGGGGCAATTTTTTATGATGTTAGCCTTGTTGGATTAGCAACATTAGTCAATGAGGTGAAACTATTCAACGCTGGATATGTGTTTATTGTTGCACAGGATGGAACGACAATCGCCCACCCAGAAGAAAAGCGAAATGGTACTCCAATGGCTGACTATCTGCCTAACATCAAAGTGATGGAACAACCTCAAAAAGTGAGTATTGATGGTAAAAACTTCACCTTAGATTTCTCTAAAGTGGCAGGAGAAAACTGGTATGTCGGCGTTATCTTAGATGAAGATATTGCCTATGCCGCCGTAACCGATTTACGCAATAGCTCTATTCTCTATACAGTTATCGCTTTGCTTATCAGTATTACTGTACTTCTCCTACTCATCACAACTTTGATGCGCCCATTGCAAACCTTGAATGATGCGATTCAAGATGTCGCTTCTGGAGAAGGTGATTTAACCCAACGTTTGAATACAAAAACCGATACTGAGTTTTCATCTTTAGCCATTAGTTTCAATACCTTCACTGCTAATCTTCAACAACTCATTATTGAATCTAAATCGATTGGTCGACTCATCCATCAGAGTTCAGAAATGACATCGGTAGAGTTACAACAATCAACTGATGCAATGAACTCGCAGCTACATGAACTCGAACAACTTGCCACCGCAATGCATGAAATGGCAACGACCTCAACAGATGTCGCACGCAATGCTCAGGGTGCAGCCTCTGCAGCCAAAGAAGCAGACGACGCCACCAGTGCAGGAACTCGCGTCGTTAGCGATACAACGAAGGCGATTAATGCCTTATCCTCCGAAATCGATATGGCAGTATCTGAAGTCAAAATCTTAGGATCTGCGACAGATAATATTGCGACTATCTTAAAAGTCATTAACGATATCGCAGATCAAACCAATTTGTTGGCCTTAAATGCGGCAATTGAAGCTGCAAGGGCGGGAGATTCAGGGCGTGGCTTTGCCGTTGTAGCCGATGAAGTCAGAACTCTCGCGCAAAAAACACAGCAATCGACAACACAAATCCGCAATATGATAGAACAACTTCAGCAAGGAGCCCGAGCCGTGGCAGAAGTGATGCACCAAAGTAAGGAAACCGCAAAAGATGCCGTTACCCGCGCCCAAGATGCTAACACTGCACTCGATAAGATCCGTGAAGCCATATTACAAATCACAGACATGAACCTACAAATTGCTTCTGCGGCTGAAGAACAAAGTCTCGTTGCCGAAGAAATAAACAGTAATACAATTAGGATCAAAGATTTATCTGTCCAAGTTTCAGACACGGCCATTCGTGCTAACTCGGCGATGTATACACAAACGCAACATATCAAAGAACAAGACGCAATCCTGAATAAATTTATCGTCTAAGTCATCCCCTTTAGGAAAGGGGATATCCTACTTGTGACATCCAGCGCACAATGCCACAATGCGTGCAAAATCAAAGTTTGCACGCATTGCGTGCCCTACACTGGAGCAAGATTTTGACTCTCTTTGGTATTAAAAATTGTGACACTGTGCGAAAAGCACGTAAATGGATTGAAAATCATCAGCTTACTGTTTGCTTTCATGATTTTAGAGAAGATGGTTTAACCCAAGAAGATCTGACGTTCTGGTGCGATACCGCTGGATGGGAAACGGTATTTAACAAACGCAGTACTAGCTTTCGTGCGCTAAATGAAACCGATAAAGCCGATATCGATAGAGACAAAGCCATTCAATTAATGTTAATCCACCCTACGCTTATCAAACGTCCCATATTAGTTATTGGCGAGCAAGTACTGGTTGGCTTTAATGAAGCAAACTATAAGAAGGCCTTTTCCCTATGATGACAGCCGAACATTTTCCGGTCACCGAACTTGCTAAAGACCTGATTTCACGCCCTTCAGTCACTCCACTCGATGAAGGCTGTCAAACATTAATGGCAGAAAGACTGAGCGCTATCGGTTTTAATATCGAACCCATGATATTTGAAGACACCACCAATATGTGGGCACGCCGTGGCAACCAAGGCCCAGTTTTTTGTTTTGCAGGTCACACCGATGTGGTACCCACTGGGGATATAAGCCGCTGGCATACACCACCATTTGAACCCACCATTATCGATGGTTATCTGTATGGCCGTGGCGCCGCGGATATGAAAGGTTCCCTCGCTGCCATGATCGTGGCGACCGAACGTTTTGTGACAAAACATCCTGATCATCAAGGCTCTATCGCCTTTTTAATTACCAGTGACGAAGAAGGTCCATTTATTAATGGCACCACTCGGGTGATAGACACCCTAGAAGCGCGCAATGAAAAAATCACTTGGGCACTGGTGGGCGAACCTTCATCAACCCTCAAGTTAGGCGATGTCGTCAAAAATGGTCGTCGTGGCAGTCTCACCGGCAATTTAACCATCAAAGGGATTCAAGGCCATGTGGCTTACCCTCATCTTGCTGATAATCCTATCCATAAAGCGGCCCCTTTCTTAGCGGAGCTAAGCCAAATGCATTGGGATAACGGCAACGAATTCTTCCCCCCCACCAGCATGCAAATCGCCAATATTCACGGTGGTACAGGCGCATCGAACGTGATCCCCGGCGCCTTAGAGGTGATGTTTAACTTCCGTTACTCGACAGAAGTGACTGCCGAGATCCTTATCGAGCGGGTAGAAGCCTTATTAAAAGCCCATGAACTTGATTATGATATAAGCTGGATATTCAATGGATTACCATTTTTGACTGGCGAGGGTCCCCTACTCGATGCCACGCGGTACGCTATTCACCAAGTGACGGGTTATGACACCTCACCACAAACCACTGGTGGCACGTCCGATGGTCGTTTTATTGCCCCTACGGGCGCTAAAGTTTTAGAGTTAGGTCCAGTAAATGCGACCATTCATAAAGTGAATGAATGTGTAAAAGTGGATGATCTTGAACAACTCGCGCTGTGTTATGAAGTGATTTTGGAACAGCTACTGTGTTAAACACATCGACAATATCTCCTGCAACTGCGCGGCTTTATGGCTTAGAGCCTAATGCGCTCGTTGAAATAACCAGCCCATACCATAAGCAAGAAACACGGTTTAAGTTGGAAGCCAAGACCGCCCTTGCCTTCGAAGCTATGGCAGCCAAAGCGGCACTCGAGGGCATTCACTTAGCTATCTGCTCTGCCTATCGTCCCTTTGATCGCCAATTGGCCATATGGAATACCAAAGCCAGTGGTAAACGAGTTGTTTTAGATGCTTGTGAGCAACCCATTGATATTGAAGGATTGAGTGATGATCAATTGATCGACTTGATTTTACTCTGGTCAGCACTCCCCGGTGCATCGCGTCATCATTGGGGGACAGATATTGATGTATTCGATGCCAATCAAATTGATGTTAAAGCACTTAGGCTTATTGAGGCTGAGTATATTGAGGGAGGCCCCTGCGCCAAACTGCATAGTTGGCTAAAAGAGAATGCCCGTGATTTTGGTTTTTATTTTCCCTTTCAGCGCGGACAAAGTGCGGTCAGTGCCGAACCTTGGCACATCAGTTATTTTCCCGTTTCACAGCTATTATTACCCCAATTTGATACCCATGAACTGGCAATATTGTTAAAAAACAGTGATATGTTATTAAAAGATGCCGTACTCACCCGCTTAAACACCTTAGTGGATGAATATGTACGACGTATCGCAAAACCTGAATAACGGTGTCAGCTTTATCCTATTGCTGGTGTATTAATTGATATTAAGTAGGTTTTTATGGATTTATCTTTATACCGTCAAACTAAGATGATTTCAGGTCGTCAACTGAGTTATCTCGATATCGGTACTGGGCCAGTCTTGCTCCTAGGACACAGTTATCTCTGGGATAGCGCTATGTGGGCGCCGCAAATTATGGCATTAAGTTCCCATTACCGCTGCATAGCACCAGACCTGTGGGGACATGGACAATCTGACACACTGCCAGACAACTGCAACAACTTACTTGATATTGCCGATCACATGCTTATGCTGATGGATACCCTTGCCATTGATAATTTTAGTGTTATAGGGCTTTCAGTTGGCGCAATGTGGGGCGCAGAGCTTGTCCTAAAAGCGCCAACTCGAGTTAACAGCTTAGTCATGCTCGACAGTTTTATTGGGTTTGAACCAGAAATTACCCGTGCAAAATACGATAATATGTTGGATTTGATAGAAAATGCCGGTGTCATTCCCCCTGCCCTTATCAGCGCCATTTCCCCCCTCTTTTTTGCAAACAATGCCATAAACAATCATCCAGAGCTGGTGACGGGTTTTGAACAATATTTAGCCTCAATACCCCCAGAAAATATTCCGGCAATAGTACAGCTTGGGCGTATGATTTTTGGCCGCCGAGATACTATGGATTTTGCGGAACAATTTACACTGCCTTGTTTGATCATGGTCGGTGTTGAAGATAAAGCCCGCAGTGTATTAGAAAGCTACCTGATGCACGATGCCATTGATGGCAGTGAACTGGTACATATCCCTCATGCTGGCCATATCTCAACTCTAGAGCAAGCCGATTTTATTAACCAACAGCTTAACCAATTTCTCAAACGTCTTACCAAAGATGCCTCATAACAACACATTGGATAGACCAGCCGTCATAAAATTACTGGTATACTCTTGCAGAAAATTCGCTTATGCGTGATTTAGAGCATTAAAGATAAGTTAATGCGTTAATAAAACAATAGGTTAAAATGAAACTACTCAAACCTTTATTTGATAATAACCGCCGTTGGGCAGGACGCATACGCCAAGAAAATCCCGATTTCTTTGAACAATTGGCAAAACAGCAAAATCCTGAATACCTGTGGATTGGCTGCTCAGATAGCCGTGTACCTTCTAATCAAATCATCGATTTAATGCCCGGCGAAGTGTTTGTGCACCGTAATATTGCCAACATGGTCATCCACACGGATCTCAACTGTTTATCTGTGCTGCAATACGCCGTCGATGTACTGAAGGTAAAGCATATTATGGTAGTAGGCCACTATGGTTGCGGTGGTGTACGCGCAGCGATGAGTCAACAGCGACTCGGCCTTATCGATAACTGGCTCGGGCATCTACGGGATATTTACCGTATCTACCAAGAAGAATTACTGCAAATGGATGAGGCCAAACGCTTCGATCGTCTGTGCGAACTCAACGTGATTGAGCAAGTCGCCAATGTTACCAGTTCAACCATAGTGCAAGAGGCATGGGACCGTGGCCAAGAAGTCGCCGTTCACGGTTGGATTTATGGCATAGATAACGGCTTACTCACAGATTTAGATGTCACTGTCGATCGAACTCAAGGTTTAGCCAATCCTCGCTAAGCAAATAAAAGTGGTCGATATTAACGTACAGCTTGCCTTATTTAGGATTAAAGTTCCAAGTAAGGCAAGCAGTTACAACATAGCCAGAAGCGATAGCTTAAAGAGAAAAGTCTTCGGCAGTATGTTGACCGCCCTATTCCACCGCATTTAAACTCTAGCCCATACTTAAGGTCTCTGCCGCGAGCCCTTTTATCTGTCTACAGCACATAACCTTGATAAGTAGGATATTTTGATGAACGTGATTCTGTTAATCCCAGCGCGTTACGGCTCTAGCCGCTTCCCAGGCAAGCCATTGGCACCGATTAACGGTAAGCCAATGATCCAGCACGTGTATGAACGTGCATCGTTAGCAAAAGGTCTCACGAATATTTATGTTGCTACCGATGACGAACGTATCAAAGCGACCGTTGAAGGATTTGGTGGCAAAGTGGTGATGACCAGCCCAGATGCCGCATCGGGAACTGATCGTATCAATGAAGCGATCAAACTGCTGGGATTGAAAGATGATGATTTAGTGATCAACGTACAGGGCGATCAACCCCTGATTGATCCCACGGCTATCGAGCAACTGATCAACCTATTCGAACGTCAACCGGGTGAGTTTGAAATGGCAACCCTAGGCTATGAAATCGTCAACAAAGCCGACATTGATGACCCAATGCAAGTAAAGATGGTCTTTGATAACAACTACTATGCCTTGTATTTCTCCCGCTCGCGTATTCCCTTTGGCCGCGATACCCAAGATTATCCTGTTTTTAAGCATTTAGGGATTTACGCTTATACAAGCAAATTTGTACAAACCTTCGCCGCGCTGCCATTAGGCCGCCTTGAAGATCTAGAGAAACTCGAGCAATTACGCGCTTTAGAACATGGTCATAAGATCAAAATTGCCATCAGCGCCTCTAATTCTCTTGAAGTCGATAGACCAGAAGATATCCACAAATGTGAGCAGCGTTTAGCGGCAGGTTAATCCCGAAAACAGATATACCAAACGAGGAGCTGTATATGTCGACCTTAGAAGTCTGGATCATTATTATTTTGGTCATCGGTGTTATCGCCAGCAATCTGGCAGCACTAAAATACAGTGCTAAGTTTAAGCTACCGCAATTTGGTCAGCATGATAAAGATAAGCAGCTAAAGACGGGTACAAGCGCTTCTGCTGCGGATCCTAACAAAGCGCCTACCGAAGCAGATAATGAAAAACCATTACAGCAAACATCGCTGAAAGAGACTGTCTCAGAACCCAGCAAAACAGACAACAAAGAGTAACCTAGGCTCAAGTTAGGTTACTTTATGGGAATTCAAAGGCGCTAAATGCGCCTTTTTGTCAAATAAACGGCCAAAGACCAACCCAATAAACCTATTTCGACAAAACAACGAACTTAAATGCTCTTTCTTGCCGAAGTCCGGCTCAATGGCCGCTCCTCGAGATGCGCCACTAAAAAGACTAAAAAATTAAACAGAAATTTTATTCTAAGATTATGATTTTTATCGGGCTGTGCCGCGACTAACTTCTTTAAGGATTTAATTCTAGAATAGGCATTTTCAACTAAATAGTCGTTTTCTTTCCCGATATACGTGGCAAAACCAGTAAATTCACCAATAAATTGCTGCGTCACTTTACGGCGATTTAGCCCCGTCAGTGCAGTGCCCTCTTTGAGTTTGGCCTCGAAGACACTGTACTCCAAACCATTGGCAATCGCGTTTTGCGACAAACCACTACTCAAGGCATCGGCAAGAAAACCTAAATTCGCTTTTAGCTCGAAGGCTATCGCTTGTTTATTGGCACTCGATTGTTGCCAACGGCTGCGTTCTTTATCGAAAATATCGTATAGCTCTTTCCAAATAGTCATGCGCTTTGCCTACCTTGCACGAAATGGATCCCTGTTGTTTAAATCACTAGCCGCTGAAAGTTATCATAAATTTAAGCGTTTCTGCATAAATCTATTTCAAAAAATAATTTACGCTAAAAATACAAATCTGAAGTAAAAAATAGCCCGAACAAGTCGGGCCATCTCTCAATTGGTTTTCACCTTAATAGTCGTACACTCATTAAACTGTGCCAGTTTGCTTTAGTTTATTTTTTTGTGCGGCGAGTTTACGTAGCGCTTCTTTCTTCTCTCGACGCGCTTCAATCACTTGATTTACGTCGCTACCGATATGCGCTTCGTTTCTTGCCTTGGCGAGATTAACTTGACGTTCACGCTCGACAAAACGCTTGCGCTGCTCATCAGAAATTTTATCGACACAATGAGGACAACTGACACCCTGCACATAGGCAGGACTGCGTTTTTCGGCTTCAGTGATCGGCATACGGCAAGCATTGCATTGATCGTACTGGCCTTTCTTCAACTCATGGTTAACGGCAACACGATTATCAAACACAAAGCACTCGCCTTCCCATAGGCTTTCTTCTTGTTTGACTTCCTCCAAGTATTTAAGAATACCGCCTTCAAGATGATACACCTCCTCAAAACCTTGCTCCTTCAAATAGGCCGTTGACTTTTCGCAACGAATGCCACCTGTACAAAACATCGCCACCTTTTTATGTTTGACAGGATCAAGGTTCTGCTTTACGTATTCTGGGAATTCTCTAAAGGTTTCAGTGACAGGGTTAATGGCATTTTTGAAGGTTCCGATCTGTACCTCATAATCATTACGAGTATCGACTAAAATCACATCAGGATCAGAAATCAGCGCATTCCAATCCTTAGGTTTAACGTAAGTGCCAACCACTTTTAGTGGATCAATCCCTTCCACACCCATAGTCACAATTTCGTTTTTCAGTTTAACTTTAGTGCGGTAAAACGGCATTTCATCGTCGAATGATAACTTGTAAACAATATTGTCTAGACCATTTTGATTATTGAGCCACGCTAATAAGGCTTCGATAGCCTCTTGGTTGCCAGCAACCGTGCCATTGATCCCTTCACTTGCGAGTAGCAGCGTACCTTTGACCTCAGACTGTTCCATCATGGCGAGCAAAGGTGCTCGGATAGATTCAAAATGCGGCAACGACACAAACTTATATAACGCACACACAACAACTTTAGTCATAACACCCTCTTTGCTGGCTGGAACTTAATTTCCAGTGCATGAACTTAAAATAAACGATGAATTTGCGACAGATCGCAAAATAGCGCGAAATTTTACCTGAGTCACAATCAAATAAACACAGACAAAAACAAAGGTCATTAAATAGGGCGGCGTTAGGCTGGGAAAATGATTTATACGTCAATATAAAAAATGTGATCTAGAATGCTAGCTAAAAACAAACAATCTTGTTAGGAATGAATGTAACTCAATAACTTTTAAGAAATTTTTTATTTTACCTTGTAGCAATCGGTAAAATATTCAAGTAAGGTAAAGCACACTTAAGCAACGATACCTATTCAAGTCATTAACACGTGGTAAGACATCTTAATCCCTTTTACAGGTACGAGTTACAAGGATAAGTCAGTTGGAAGATATGGATATTAATATTATGGTTATGCTAGTGGGTCTGCTCGTATTACATTTTTTATTTGCGTTTAAAGCCTTTAAAAGTCAGGTTCATATCAGTACTAATAAAAAATGTTTTTGGTGTTTATTAAGCCTGCTATTTGGCCCTTTAGGCTACTATAGCTACCATGGTTTTATCCCCTTAGATGCCATTCTCAAAGAGTAAGTAAAAAATAGCGCAGTACATGACTACGCTATTCATCTTTGCTGCACCACAAGGTAATGCTCAGCTTACAAGTGACTATGTAATAACACTGAGTCATCAGGAAGCTTTTGTATAACAGGTGCTTGCCCTTCAGCCAATGCCTGTTTATAACTTTGATTCATCTTAAGCGCTAAGTATAAATCTGGTCGAACTAAAATCCCGCCTTCACCTGTTTGCATGCCCGTCAGTTCAAACCACCCAAGCATCTGACGTTTACGCCCGGCCAATACTAAGCGCACACCTCGTTTTTTCAGTAACTGATGTAAATCCGCCAGCATGGCCATGACACTCAGATCAAGGTGTGTAAAACAAGGCACTGCATCAATAATGATGCAATCTACGGGCTCGGGTTCACGAACAAACTTCTCGAGTAAACGGCGCTTAAAATAAGTCGCGTTAAAGTAAGTCAGTGGTGAGTTAAAACGGTAAATAAATACGCCAGGCACTGGTTTCGCTTTTCCCGAGTCATCAATACTCCGAATGACCCCTTTTTCATCTAATCCAAGCACTTGATCTGTCGGACGCATCACGGTTGCTAAAAACTGGAATAGTCCCAGTAATACCGCCAAAGTAATCCCAGGAATAACACCAATAAATAAGACTGAAAATAGCGTAATACAAGCAAGTAAAAAAGCTGAGCGATCTCTGACCCGTAAATTCCATAATGCTTTTAAATCGATAAGTGAAATTGAGGCAATGACTAAAACAACCCCAAGGGCGGAACTTGGAATATATTTCAGCGGTGCGGTAAAAAACAATGCTACTAAGGCGATTAATACCGCAGCAATAATCGAGACAAGCTGACTCTTTCCGCCATTGGCATCATTGACTGCAGTGCGAGAATCTGCGCCGCTCACGGCAAAACCTTGGGATAATGCTGACGCAATATTGGCAATGCCAAGTGCTCTAAATTCTTTATCTGCATCAATATCATAACCATTTTTTGCAGCAAAACTTCGCGCTGTGAGCATCATACTGACAAAGCTCACCATGGCTAAGTTAAGTGCTGGTACTACCAATTCACGGGCAATGCCAAGATTAAACACTGGGGCATAAAACGAGGGTAATCCTGCGGCCACCTCTCCCACTACATTGATATCAAAGGAGGTCAGATTAAATACCCAAACTAAAAATGCGGCCATAGCCATTGCGCACATTGAGGCAGGCCAAAGGGGGCGAAAACGCTTGATCAGCGCATAGGTCGCCAATGTCACAATCCCCATCAGTAGGGTCGGCCAATGGGTTTTAGATAAGTAGGAGGGCGCCCCAGTAAGCCGCTCAATCAAGTAACGCTCATCGAAGGTAAATCCAAATATTTTGGAGAACTGCCCCACAATAATAGTAATGGCTACCCCGTTAAGGAGTCCCATCAAGATGGGTTTAGAAAGGAAGTCTGCTAATACACCGAGTCTAAACCGACTCGCGATAAGACACCAAAAGCCGGTCATCGCGGTCATCGTCATGACTAGCTGCCAATGCTTCATGCTATCACCAGCAGCAAGTGGGGTGACAACCGCGGCAATCACCGCACAGGTAGCAGCATCAGGACCGACAATTAATTGCCTTGACGTGCCAAACAATGCATACACTAGCATAGGTAAAACACAGGAATATAAACCGACAGCGGCATTTACCCCTGTAAGTTGGGCATAGGCAATCGCCACTGGCAACGCCACTGCTGCAACGGATAATCCAGCGCGTACATCATCCCTAAGCCACTGCTTCTCATATTGCAATAACTGCGCTAACCCGGGCATAAAGGATACTAAACTGGGAAACTTCACGTGGTTAACCTCCATATACACCCCCAAGATACGCACATCCTTGGAGGCAAGAATATCAAGACATGCCTAAATTGTTAGCGAAAGGCCTATGTCACAAAAAATTCATCAATATTAGGTTGGTTATGACATAAAGCCAATCGTTACGCGAGTTTGTTTTCCAGAATATTTATGGATTTAAGGGTTCTGAAATTTAAGCTAACGTAAAATCATCGGTAAAGACACCAGAAGTAAACTACCCATAAACCAATTGAAGTGTCGCTTACGTTTAGCGGTATTGAGTTTTTTACTGATCGCTGCGCCCATCAATACCCAAGTAAATGATGCTGGAAATCCCACTAAGTTAAACACTAATACGCCGAGAAAAGCACTTAACCAAAAGCCCTCCCCACTTAATGTAAAAGCACTACAAAGGGTAATTGTCGACATCCAAGATTTAGGGTTAATCCATTGAAACAATGCAGCTTCTATTAGCGTCATTGGTTTTCGCCCATCATCTAGATAAGTTTCTTGCACTGGTAAAGTCACTAATCTGTAAGCTAAATACAACAAGTAAGCTAAAGCGAAGTATTTCAGCACTTGATGCAATAGGGGGACTGTTGCAAACAAAGCACCAAGACCAAGCAATACCGATAGATGCAAAGAGGTCGAGCCTAAGCGGATCCCCGCAATATGTGGCACAGTCCGTAATACGCCAAAATGCGCACCTGAGCTAGCCAATAGAATATTATTCGGGCCGGGTGTCATTGTCATCGTGGCACAAAATAGCGCCGCCGAAGTCATTAAACTCCATAATTGTGTGTCGTAAAAAAATGCAATATTCATAATTACCCATAATTGTATGCATACATTGTTTGACATAAAAATATTCAACAAATAATATACGGTGAATATTAGAGATCAATGGATTTATTGTTATGGGTACAATTTGGATGCCAGACCTAAGTGCTTTTTCAGGTCCAAAATACCAACGCTTAGTCAGTGCAATTGAACAAGATATTTTAAATGAGCAACTGCCCCATGGCCGTAAACTCCCACCACAGAGGCGTTTAGCCGATGCACTAGGTGTCACGATAGGGACAGTTACGCGTGCCTATGCCCTTGCTGAGCAGCGGGGATATGTTGAAGCCCGCATTGGCGATGGCACCTATGTCAGCGGTTCCCCATCTCCAGTAGCAGAATTAACGAATGTGCCACTCAATATGGCAACCTGCCAACAACCTCTCACCGATCAAACGAGTACATTAAGCGACTGCCTTAGCCAACTCGCGAAAGATCCCAGAAAATTGAGTCAATTGATGGGTTATAGAGCAAGCCCGTTAGATCAACACCAACAAGTGTTCCATCAATGGTTATCCCAACGAGGCATAGAACAAAAGCCTGAACAATTGATCTTTAGTCACGGGGGGCAACAGGCCATTTTTGCCTGCCTGAGTGCATTTTTATCTAAGGGTGATGTGCTACTGCACGAACAATACAGTTATCCCGGTGTACGCATTTGCGCTAAACAATTGGGTATTACCAGCATCGGAGTCCCACTGACGGATGAAGGGGTTGATCTCGCTCGATTTGAAGCATTAGTGCAGTTGCATAATCCTAAACTGGTTTATTTGACCTTGAATAACCAAAATCCAACCTGTATCCAATACAGTCATGAGCAAAGGTTAAAATTACTTGAACTTTCTGAATTATATGAATTTTATATTATTGAGGATGATGTCAATTATTGTTTGCCAGAGGAATGGCATATACCGCTATGGCAATTAGCACAGCAAAAAGCCGTTCCTCGAGTGATCTATATTTCCAGCCTTTCGAAACTTTTTTCTGGCGGTTTAAGGCAAGGTTTTATCTTAGTACCGGAAGCACTCATCGCCCCAGTTCGCTTGGCTATTCACAGCCAATGCTGGATGGTATCACCGCTCAATGTGGAAATAGCCTGCCAAATCATCAAAAAAGGAAACATCACAGCAGCCCGGGATGCCATAGTACGCCAACGCCAAAGCCAATGTATTGCTATGGGTGAACGCTTAGGTTTAAAACAGCGCTGGCGCGGCTTAAATGGCTGGTTGCAATTACCCGAGGATATTAAAGCACATCACTTAGTCACGGCTTTAGCAGCCAAAGGCGTACTCATTCGTAACGGTGATGATTTTAATTGCCACGATAATTTTATCCGCTTAAGTCTTGGTGGCGCGGACAATGATGCGCAATTCAATCTCGCCGTTGAATGCATAGAAGCGACCATACATTCCTTGGTGCAAAATGCCTACTCTGTGGTTTGACTCAAAACAGCCATGAATTTTGTTCACGCAAAATGCAAGATAAACTGAAAATCGCGCTAATCTGTTAAAAATAACGCCAGCAGCATTACTGCTGTTGGCGTTAATCTGGATGGGTATACTAAACCGTTATTTTACATTCAACTGATAAACACTGGTGCTGCCGCTAACCTCGTTGCCAATAATCAACAAAGGTTTGCTGTTAGGACTCTTATCAGCACTCACAAACTTCATCCCTTCTGGGCCTAAATCCCCCGCCAGAGTCGCATCACCTTTAACCACTCCAGTTTCAGTATTAATCGTAAAGTCAGCGTCAAAATCACGATTGACGACATAATCAATAAAATGCACATCGAAAGGATTCGTCACGTCATAAATCATAAAACCCGAAGTTCGCTCCAAACCAATAAAGGCATAAAGACGCTGGCCAATTTGACCTAAGGCCAAGGCTTCTGGCTCCGGGCCTTTATCATCACTGCGGCTATCACCTTTATTTTCTTCGTTGTTATTATTGAATTTATTACCTAATAGTGCTGCGGTAATACGTTCAAAATCACTGCCACTGTCAAACACTTGTTGACCATCGGCAGTCCAAATCGAGAATGAACGAGCACCAAAACTAACAATCCTATCGTAATCGCCATCTTTATCATCATCCCCCATGCTTGTCGTTACCTTAAGACGTGCTAATTGGGTTTTATCCTTAGCGGCTGCAAATTGGGGATGATTGGCATCGAGTATTAAATCCCCTGCTCGGGCTTCTTCCGAAAAA
This sequence comes from Shewanella putrefaciens, assembly GCF_016406325.1. Classification (NCBI taxonomy): domain Bacteria; kingdom Pseudomonadati; phylum Pseudomonadota; class Gammaproteobacteria; order Alteromonadales; family Shewanellaceae; genus Shewanella; species Shewanella putrefaciens. The sequence goes on from NZ_CP066370.1 coordinate 2,325,791, forward strand.
GCACTGTAGTCACGGGAGTCACCTTCATTAGCTGTGACAATAAAGTCTGTGTTATTCCAGCGGTACGTCGCAAGAGTGTCGGGTTGATACATGCCGTAAACGCCGGTGTAGCTTTGCAAGTTCACTCGGTCATCTTTATCACTCGCATCAATTTTATTCACTTCAAGCCCATAATCCTTCAGACCTAAGGGTAAAATTTTTGCAACTTTGGCATTGACGATATCAATGACAGCAATGGCATTGTTCTCTTGTAAGCTGACAAATGCACGACGGTTATCTTGGCTTATGGCGATATATTCAGGTTCTAAATCCTGTGCCACACTGGCCATTGGGCCATTAATTTTGATGTCCGCAGTGATCTCACTATGACGTGTACCACCTTGATTAAAATCACTAAAGCCTATGATGGTAGCCGTTGCTGCAGGTTTACCCTCTGTAATAGCAATAAGCGCAATGCTGCCTTCAGGATCTAAGGTATAGGATGAATTGGGTTCGCCTTCATTGGCGACTACTACCATTTTGCCATCATGGGTAAATACCACATTATCCGGCAAGGCACCAACTTCAACGGCACTGATAAACTGTGGAGTATCTGCACCGTTAAGCTGATAAAAGGCTACAAAACCATTAGCTTGCGTTTTATTACCCGCAGCATCCCCACGTTCAATTGCCGCAGCAAGCAAGTTACCCGAAATGCTAACGCTATTGACGCTCCCCATAAAGGTTTGCCCCACATCTTTAGCAACATCGAGTTCTGCTAGTTTATCGAGATTATTCAATGCCAAGGGTTCAGTGGCTGCTGATGAGGTCGCTAATAAACTACCATCAATAATATCGACTTTACCGCTGATCGCATTAACGACAAAAATACGATTTGAAGCACCATGGTATTCAACAATCTCGGCGGCACTTAATCCATAAATGCCCGTCTGATGCCGACCAATCAACTCTGCAGTTAATCCTACTACTTGAGGCTGACACACAAACTGTATTTGTGTGGGGTCTACTTCACTTTCATCTAATACCCCATTGCGATTAACATCTAATCCGGTCTCTATACGCTGACCTCCCGCGGGACAATTAGCATCCCCAACATTCAATGCAGTCACGTTAACAAGTGAACTCAGTCCATTGTCGCCTTTATCACCCGTAGCACCGTCATCACCACTGCAAGCACAAAGCAATAAGCTACCCATAACAGCCGCTGTAAGAGGGAATGTTCTTATTTTCATCGTTATATTATTTCCTGTCAGAATGGGGTAAAGAGAAACTAAAGCCCATTAAACTAAAGAAGGAAAAAGTCGCAGGAATGACAATATGGTGACACTTAGGTGACAAGATAAAACCTAGATACAACAGTTGGTTAAAAATTGAAAAAGTATATTCACCGTTCAAGGCATATCATTTATTCAGTTCTCCTTTCGTTACACTTTAATACGAAAAAGAAGAGAAAGAAGCGACGCCAATGATTGGTTTATTTGCCTGACCGCTTTACTATGTTATTGCTTAGCTTCTTCGAGCCTTGTGTGCCAGTGAACGAGACAAGCCATTCGCGTTAATCCCCATATACATAACAATCAATATTGTATTGAGCTAAATATTGATGATAGATATGGTTGACCAAGGAATAGGCTTCTTACCATTTAACAGCAAGTGTTAATCACAGAAGTGAGTTTTTATTTCTTTCGCCACCCGAGGTTACAGTGGATCCACAATTACAACCTAGTAGCACAGCCACTAATATCAGACGCATACCCAATTTAGGCCTGCTTATTCCCATGCTAGCCGCCATAGTGGCAATTACCCCTCTGGCTATCGACATGTATTTACCCGCAATGTCGACCTTGGCACTGAGTTTCCATACCGACATCACTACAGTGCAACAATCACTGAGCATCTATTTAGCAGGTTATGCACTCGGCATGTTGTGTTTTGGCCCATTAGCCGATCGCATCGGTCGAAGACCTATGGTCATTATGGGGCTGAGCGGATTTATGCTGACAAGTTTTCTGATTGGCTTTGCAGCACAAGTCGAAATATTTTTAGGGCTGCGTTTCTTGCAAGCTTTTATTGGTGCTGCGGCAACAGTCGTTGTTCCTGGGTACATTAAAGAAGTGTATGGGGACAATACGGCAAAAGGCATGTCCTACGTCAGCTTAATTATGATGCTAGCCCCCTTATTAGCCCCCAGTATCGGTAGCTTAATTTTAGAGTTAGGCGAATGGCATTTAATTTTCTTCATTCAATCTGCCTATGCAGCGCTGTTGCTATTGATGGTGATAATACTGCTGAAAATGCCAAGCGATAAAGATCAAGATACCCGTAGTCAAAAATCCTTCTTAGGTGCATATGCCACTGTATTTTCCCGTGCTGGCGTTAAACTGAATATTGCCAGTGGTGTATTAACCTCCTTTGCCTTCTTCTGTTACCTCACAGCATCTCCCTTTATTTATATGGAAGTATTTGATTTAGATAAATCTTTTTTTGCTATTTTATTTAGTATTAATGTTGGCGCTTTGATGCTGGCCAATATCCTTAATACCCGAGTAGTAGGTCGTTATGGCTCCTTAAGAATGTTACACGTTTCAACTTTCTTTGGTGCCTTGGCCGGTGTCGGACTATTAGCAGTAAACCTACTAGAACTTAGTTACCACTTTACTGTGATGATGCTCATTCCTCTCATGGGGTGCTTAGGGATAATGTCGGTGAATGCCGATGCCATAGTGCTCATGAAATTTAAACAAGAGACCGGAACTGCTACTGCAGTTATTGGTACCTTAAGGTTTGGTTGTGGTGCTCTTGCAGGCCCTCTGCTTGCTGTATTTTATAATGGTACTGCCGTCCCCTTCTCGGCATTAATGTTAGCAGCAGTGGTACTCGTGGGGATTTGTCAGTGGAATGGACCTAAGCATAAAGCAGGCTAGCAATCAAAACGCAATATCAGCTTTCATTAATATTGCTTATCTTTGATGAAAAACGATGTCCTGACATCGTTTTTTTATTTTACATCGTTTACTTCATTGATATTTAGCGTTTTTATAAAAATATCATCACAAAAACCTAGCCTCACAGACTTATTTACTGCGCTTAGAAAGTTGAAAATGTTTCAAGTTGGTTATTTTTTAGATAAAACGCTTGAAATGTCATTTTTTTTGAATATGATGAAATTCTGTTCATTGCAACAGTTGCTGCATCCAAGAGGATGAGTCACTTGCCCTACTAGAGCAAGTTCAGCAGTTTGGAGTCTGAATTACCCTTCAGGCTTAACTTTAGAGCGATTACCGTCGCTGTAACAAAATACTGTTTACCGTAACGGTACTATGCAATAGGAGTTCCACATGGAGATGTTATCCGGCGCCAGCATGATAGTGCGATCCTTAATAGACGAAGGTGTAAAGCACGTATTTGGTTATCCTGGCGGTTCAGTTTTAGATATCTACGATGCCCTACACGTTATCCCCGGTATAGAACACATTCTGGTTCGTCACGAACAAGCCGCCGTGCATATGGCCGATGGTTATGCACGTGCAACGGGTAAAGTGGGCGTGGTACTTGTCACCTCAGGTCCTGGCGCCACGAATGCAATTACTGGTATTGCTACTGCCTATATGGATTCAATTCCGCTGGTGGTATTGTCCGGCCAAGTACCGAGTAACCTGATTGGCAATGATGCCTTCCAAGAATGCGATATGATCGGTATTTCGCGCCCGGTAGTAAAACACAGCTTTTTAGTCCAAGATCCAAAACAAATCCCTGAAATTATTAAGAAAGCGTTTTATATTGCTTCAACAGGACGCCCTGGCCCTGTCGTTGTCGATTTACCAAAAGATTGTTTAAACCCTGCGTTGCTGCACGAATACCTCTATCCCGAAAGCGTAAAAATGCGATCCTATAATCCAACGACTTCAGGCCATAAAGGTCAAATACGCCGAGGCCTACAAGCGCTACTGACGGCTAAAAAGCCAGTGCTATATGTGGGTGGTGGTGCCATTATCTCTGGTTGCGACAAGCAAATTTTGCAACTTGCTGAAAAACTGAATATCCCAGTGATTAGTACACTTATGGGACTTGGCGCCTTTCCTAGCACCCATAAAAATAGCTTAGGTATGCTAGGTATGCATGGCCGTTACGAAGCTAATATGACCATGCATCATTGCGACTTAATCTTCGGCATAGGTGTCCGTTTCGACGATAGAACCACTAACAATGTTGAAAAATATTGCCCAAATGCGACCATTCTGCATATAGATATCGACCCTTCATCCATATCCAAAACCGTGCGCGTGGATATTCCCATTGTAGGCTCTGCCGATAGCGTGCTTGACAGTATGTTAACGCTGTTAGACGAATCGAATGAACGCAATGATAACGATGCTATCGCAACATGGTGGAATGATATCGAGCAATGGCGTAGCCGTAATAGTCTCGCCTATGACAAAAATACTGATCGTATTAAGCCGCAGCAAGTCATTGAAACTTTATATAAATTGACTCATGGGGATGCCTATGTCGCCTCTGATGTGGGTCAGCATCAAATGTTTGCAGCACTATACTACCCCTTCGATAAACCCCGCCGCTGGATCAACTCTGGTGGCTTGGGCACTATGGGATTTGGTTTGCCGGCTGCGATGGGAGTTAAGTTAGCTATGCCAGATGAAACCGTAGTCTGTGTCACGGGTGATGGCTCAATCCAGATGAATATTCAAGAGTTATCAACCGCATTGCAATACGATACTCCTGTCAAAATTATCAATTTAAACAATCGCTTTCTTGGGATGGTTAAACAATGGCAGGACATGATTTACTCTGGTCGTCATTCTCATTCTTATATGGATTCAGTGCCTAATTTTGCCAAAATTGCCGAAGCTTATGGACATGTGGGTATGACTATCAGCGATCCTGCCGAGCTTGAATCAAAAATGGCAGAGGCCTTAGCGATGAAAGACAGATTAGTCTTTATTGATATCATGGTGGATGAAACTGAGCATGTTTACCCTATGCTTATCCGCGGCGGGGCAATGAATGAGATGTGGCTAAGCAAAACGGAGAAATGCTAATGCGTCGAATTATATCTGTTTTATTAGAAAACCAATCCGGTGCCCTGTCTCGAGTAGTGGGCTTATTTTCACAACGCGGCTATAACATTGAAAGTTTAACCGTGGCACCCACCGATGATATTACACTGTCGCGTTTAACTGTCACCGTCGTTGCCGATGAAAAGATCCTTGAGCAAATCGAAAAACAACTGCATAAGTTGATTGATGTACTTAAAGTATCGAATATCACGGAGTCAGCCTATATTGAGCGTGAACTTGCCTTAGTGAAAGTGCGAGCTCAGGGTGAGTTCAGGGAAGAAATCAAGCGGACTGCCGATATTTTTCGTGGCCAGATTGTCGATGTCACCGCGAACCTTTATACCATCCAGCTAGTGGGTACGACTGACAAACTCGATGCTTTTATCCATGCGATGGGCGAAGTTACAAAAGTGGTTGAAGTCTCGCGCTCAGGCGTTGTCGGCCTTTCCCGTGGTGAAAAAGCCATGAAAGCCTAAGGCTCAGAAAATATAAAACAAAGGGGAGCATTTGCTCCCCTTCTCTTTTAGGCTAGCATCGCAAAGACCATTATTGCTGGTTATCTAATAAACGCGATGATGTGATTTCAATTTTGCGTGGTTTTAATGCTTCAGGGATTTCACGCACTAAGTCGATATTCAATAACCCATTTTCTAAACTGGCACCCAGTACAGTGACATAATCGGCCAATTGGAAAGTACGCTCAAATCCGCGTTCAGCAATACCTTGGTACAGATATTTACGCTCGGTTTGGCTTTCAGCCTTATTGCCTTTTACCAGTAACTTTTCACCTTCGCTACTGATCTCAAGCTCTTCCATTGAGAATCCCGCGACAGCCATAGTGATGCGGTAACGGTTTTCACCTAATAATTCAATGTTATATGGAGGATAACCTGAGTTACCATTATTAGCTGCGGCATGTTCGGCCAGTTGTGCTAAACGATCAAAACCAATGGCACTACGGTAAAGTGGAGTTAAATCATAAGTACGCATATTCATATCCTTGTCTTAAGCAATATGGGAAATTAGCGGACAACCTTCACAAACAAACGTGATATGTCTCGCCGAACTTAACTTCTGTCCTTGCGGCACAGAAACAATCACGGATCCTCATCGAGCGATCCTGCAATAGATATAAGGATAGGAAAGCCGATTTCAAGGGAAAAATTTAAAAAAATTTTCCAATAAAAAAGGAGCCATCAGGCTCCCTTCTTCGGTCTTGCACTCAGATTAACGAGTACGTGGACACAGTTCTTCAGCACTGAAGAAGTAAGCAATTTCACGAGCAGCAGATTCAACAGCGTCTGAACCGTGTGCAGCGTTTTCGTCGATGCTTTCAGCGAAATCAGCACGGATAGTACCAGGAGCAGCTTGAGCTGGGTTAGTTGCACCTAAAATTTCACGGTGAGCTAAAACAGCGTTTTCGCCTTCTAATACTTGGACCATAATTGGGCCAGAAGTCATAAATGCAACCAGAGCACCAAAGAAACCGCGTTCGCTATGCTCTGCATAGAAACCTTCAGCTTGTTCTTTAGTCAGGTGTAACATTTTAGCTGCAACGATCTTAAGACCTGCAGTTTCAAAACGATTGTAGATAGCACCGATGTGGTTTTTTGCAACAGCATCTGGTTTGATAATAGAAAATGTGCGTTCGATCGCCATAATAACGAGCTTCCTTTGTCAGCAAGTTTGAAAAAATTCGCGCGGATTATACGAAATTTAAAAGCCAAATCCTATCTTTATAGCCAATTAGCCTGAGATATTGCGCACAGTAGCTTTATTCGTAAACAGTTTGACCATACAAAATGCCCCACTAGGATCAAAAATCCGAGTGGGGCCAATCAATTATGAATATGGGATTATTTTCGATTTTTAGCCCAAATCCCCGCCCATGCAATCAAAGCCACAAGGATAATTGCAGGGGCAAGATCTAATAGGTGATGGAATAGACCAACACCGCCATGCCCTGGATGAGCCCAAGCCATTGAAGGAACGAGTATAGATAACAAAACAAGCAAAAGTTTCATGTGAACATCCTTGCAGTTGCGATACCAAAGTTAAGCCAGCAAAATGTCTTAACCAATGTATAACAAGATACGGTATTCATCCAGAATGAACTTGATTGCGATCAAACTCCCACAAAATATTCTCTATGCCACCACTAAAACGTGAGACAAATCACCTTAGCCAATATTAATAAAGACAGTATGACTCACATTAATGGTGTTATCTGTGCTTTTAACTACCCAAAAATCAGTTATTTCTCTTCAATCCAACATTGCTGAATGGCTTCAAGAATACGTTCATTACAATGTTTAGGCTCATCATCAAAGTCATCTAAGGCTAAGATCCATTCATACAACTCAGTAAAATGTAATTTGTGAGGGTCAACATCTGAGTGTTTTTCGAGTAACTCTAATGCAATATCTAAGGAATCTGTCCATTTTAAGCTCATCTCTTTCTCCTTATTCATTTATAGGGAAGCGAAAAAACTGATAGCCTTAATGCGACGCAACCTACACTATTTAACCTTGCGCCTGAGTCACCTTTTTCACTTTAGTCACATTTTTTTCAACAAATTCAATAATCGCACCTGCCACATCTTTAGTGGTGGCACCTTCAATCCCTTCAAGCCCAGGGGAGGAATTCACTTCCATTATGACGGGGCCATGATTCGAGCGTAGCAAATCAACACCTGCCACATTCAGTCCCATAGTCTTAGCTGCACGAATAGCAACGGAGCGCTCTTCAGGCGTAAGTTTAACTAAACTTGCGGTACCACCACGGTGCAAGTTAGAGCGGAACTCACCTGGCATAGCTTGACGCTTCATGGCGGCAATCACTTTATCACCAAGCACAAAACAACGAATATCCGCGCCATTTGCTTCTTTAATATATTCTTGCACCATGATATTGGCTTTAAGGCCCATAAAGGCTTCGATGACACTCTCGGCAGCTTTACGGGTTTCTGCTAAGACCACGCCAATTCCTTGTGTGCCTTCAAGTAATTTGATAACAAGAGGCGCACCACCCACCATATCAATTAAGTCAGGAATATCACTGGGTTTATTAGCAAACCCTGTAATTGGTAACCCAATTCCACGACGTGACATCAACTGCATTGAACGTAATTTGTCACGTGAACGGGAGATGCCAACGGAATCATTCAAAGCATAGACCCCCATCATCTCAAACTGACGCAGCACCGCCGAACCATAAAAGGTGATCGATGCGCCAATACGGGGGATCACTGCATCAAACGTAGGAAGTTCTCTCCCACCAATATGAATACTCGATTGCCGCATGTTGATATTCATATAACATTCAAGGGGATTAATTACGTGTACTTCATGACCACGTAGTTGAGCCGCTTCAACGAGTCGCTTAGTTGAATATAGCTCAGGCCCTTGCGATAGGATCGCGATTCTCATTCTGGTCTCCGGCAACCATTTAATTTTGAGCGCATAATACGCCTGCTAAAGGATAAATCAATCATCGCTATTATTGCTTGAGCAAATGCTCAGCATCATAAGTCAAAAACCAGTCGCTTGGACTGGTTTTTGACTATTTAAGCGGCGCAGCTTGATGGCTAATTACCTTCACTCACCATATTGACCGTGTACTTAGGGATCTCAATCACCATATCACTATCGACCACTTTAGCCTGACAGGATAAGCGACTCTCAGGCTCAAGTCCCCAAGCTTTGTCTAACATATCATCTTCAAGTTCATCACTTGGCTCTAGTTCATCAAAGCCTTCACGCACAATACAGTGACATGTTGTGCAAGCACAGGACTTTTCGCAAGCATGCTCAATATTGATGCCGTTACGCAACGCAACATCAAGAATAGTTTCACCGACATTTGCCTCAAGCACAGCACCATCAGGGCACAGCTCTGCGTGGGGAAGAAAAACTAATTGTGGCATCACATCACCTATATGTTATCGATCGATTGGCCCTTAAATGCCACTCGAATAGAGTTGTCCATACGTCTAGCGGCAAAATCTTGGGTTTGCTCATCCAGTCGTTCAATCGCTTGTTTAATTGCCTCGGCATCATCGCCCGTGGCCAATTGCGCCACATTGGCCATAGTGGCATCGATCTGCCCACGCTCATCATCATTTAGCAAATCGCCATCCTTCGCTAACGCAGCATGTAAAGATTCGAGCACCCTTGCAGCTTCGACTTGCTGCTCGGCAAGCATACGGCGGCTTATATCATCTTTTGCGTACTTCATCGAATCTTTCAACATAGTCGCAATTTCAGTATCTGATAAACCAAAAGATGGTTTTACTTGAATGCTCGATTGCACCCCTGTGGATTTTTCCATCGCGGTCACACTGAGTAAACCATCGGCATCCACTTGGAAGGTCACCCGAATGTGCGCAGCACCTGCGGCTAAAGGCGGAATACCTTTCAAGGTAAAACGCGCGAGTGAACGGCAATCAGCGACCAGCTCACGCTCCCCCTGCACCACATGGAACGCCATGGCCGTTTGACCATCTTTAAACGTGGTAAATTCCTGCGCCCGTGCAACCGGAATCGTGGTATTACGCGACACCACTTTTTCCACTAAGCCGCCCATGGTCTCTATGCCTAACGACAAAGGGATCACATCGAGCAATAACAAATCCGATTCGGGTTTGTTACCCACTAAAATGTCGGCTTGAATTGCGGCGCCAATGGCGACAACACGATCGGGATCGATAGATGTCAACGGTGGTTTGCCAAAAAAAGCTTCGACCTGTTCACGCACTAATGGCACGCGCGTTGAACCGCCAACCATGACAGTTGCAAGCACTTCTTCTGCTGTGACGCCAGCATCACGTAGTGTACGGCGACAGCTGGCAATCGTCTTTTTCACTAATGCCGCAATCATGGCATCAAATTCAGCTTTAGTAACGATTTGCGTCAGTTCAGTCCCATCGGCAAGGATCACTTTCGCTTCAGTTTCTGCAGCATCCGTTAAGGCTTCTTTAACTCGACGCGATTCAATCAACAACTGACGGCTTAATTGTGAGTCGATATCACCAAGCTGCCAAACTTGCTGCATATGTTCCTGTAGCAAATGATCGAAATCATCACCACCAAGAGCCGAATCTCCCCCTGTTGCCAATACTTCAAATACGCCACGATTTAAACGTAAAACTGAAATATCAAAGGTACCACCACCTAAATCGAAAATGGCAATCACACCCTCTTGCTTAGAGTCTAAACCATAGGCAATCGCGGCTGCGGTTGGCTCATTGAGCAAACGCAAGACTTTAACACCCAACAATGCCGCAGCATCTTTAGTGCCTTGACGTTGGGCATCATCGAAATAGGCGGGAACTGTGATTACCACACCTTGGAGTTCGCCGCCTAAGGTTTTTTCTGCTCGGGCAATAAGTGGTCGCAAAATCTCAGCAGAGACTTGCACTGGATTGACTAGGCCTTGGGGAGTGACAAATAAAGGTAACCCATTTTCACTTTCGGCAAACTCATAGGGAAAGGACTGTTCACCCGTTTGAATATCGGTCAGACTACGCCCCATAAAACGCTTTACCGATACTATCGTGTTCTTTGGATCTTGGGCTGAGCTTAATGCCGCAAGCGCACCAACTTCAACAGTGTCTTGGGTATAACGGACAATGGAGGGTAAAGAATGTTGTCCATCTTCGTCCGGCAAGGTTGCCGTTTCTCCACTTCGAACTGCTGCAACCAACGAATTGGTCGTACCTAAATCGATACCAACGGCAAGTCTATGTTGGTGTGGCGCGGCACTTTGACCGGGCTCAGCTATCTGCAAAAGGGCCATATATATCCAACTTAGTAACGCCAACCCCAAAAAAATGAAGTTGGCTGAATCACATAAACACGGAAAATTAATCTAACAGAGCATCTTCAATTCTTGTCAGCTCATCATGCAATTTTGCCATAAACTTGAGCTTGCGAACTTGATCTGCCGCTAACAAAGCATCTTCATCTTTGCTACTGTTAAGTTGTGCAGTCAACATATGAGTAAGTTTGGCACGATACTCGGCAAAGGATTGATATAACTCATCAATACTCTCTTGAGGATCAGTGCTGTGACGGATATCTTCTAAAGCCTCACGCCACTCCATTTGCTGCATCAAAAAAACAGTATCTTTGACTGTGGTCGTTTCATGGCTTAGATCAATACCGCGCAGTGACAACAGATGCTCAGCACGACGAATGGGGTCTTTTAAGGTTTGATAACCATCATTCACTTGTGCTGTACGCTGCACAGACAACAACTTCTGCTGCTCAGTATCATGGGCAAACTTATCGGGATGCACCGCCCGCTGCAATTCGCGATAGCGTTCTGCAAGCACAGCGGTGTCTATATCGAAGGCAGGAGAAAATTTAAACAGCTCGAAATAATTCATGCGTCAACTTTAGCGGTTAAACAGTGAAACTCTCACCACAACCACACTCACCTTTTGCGTTAGGATTGTTAAATTGGAAGCCTTCATTGAGCCCTTCTTTAACAAAATCCAGCTCGATCCCTTGAAGATAGATAAGACTTTTGGCATCTATAATGATTTTCACATCTTCGATATCAAACACTTCATCGTCATCATTCAAAGTATCAACAAACTCAAGCACATAAGCCATGCCAGAACAACCAGAAGTTCTTAAGCCAAGGCGAAGGCCAATACCTTTGCCTCTATTTGCTAAGAAAGATCTGACTCGCTCTGTTGCCGCTGGGGTCATTGTAATCGCCATCTTAACTCCAGAAGCTACTGAGCTTGCTTCGATTTATACTCATCAATAGCGGCTTTAATGGCATCTTCTGCCAAAATTGAGCAGTGAATTTTCACTGGAGGTAACGCAAGTTCCTCAGCGATATCAGTATTTTTAATCGCTGCGGCTTGTTCAATCGTTTTACCCTTGACCCACTCAGTTACCAGTGAACTAGAGGCAATGGCACTACCACAACCGTAGGTTTTGAACTTAGCGTCTTGAATGATGCCATCAGCACCAATTTTCAACTGAAGTTTCATCACGTCACCGCAAGCAGGCGCGCCTACCATACCGGTCACGACCGAAGGATCGTTTTTATCAAAGGAACCTACATTACGTGGGTTCTCATAATGATCTATCACTTTTTCACTGTAAGCCATGGTATTACTCCAAAATTATCTATTGTTAAGTGTCAGAACTAATGATGTGCCCACTGAACTTGGTTCAGGTCGATACCATCTTTAAACATTTCCCATAACGGGGACATTTCTCTTAATTTATCAATAGATTGTGTAATAGTTTCGATAGCATGGTCGATTTCTTCTTCCGTTGTGAAACGGCCAATGGAGAAACGAATTGAGCTATGTGCCATTTCATCATTTAAACCCAGTGCACGTAATACGTAGCTCGGTTCAAGGCTGGCTGAAGTACAAGCCGAACCCGATGAAACAGCTAAATCTTTTAAGGCCATCATCAAAGACTCACCTTCAACATAGTTGAAGCTGACATTGAGGCTACCGCAAAAACGTTGAGTTAGATCACCGTTAATATACGTCTCTTCAATATGTTTGATGCCATTCCATAATTTATCGCGCAAACGACCAATACGTTCGTTATCTGTTGCCATTTCCGCTTTAGCGATCGCGGCAGCTTCACCTAAACCGACTATTTGGTGAGTCGGTAATGTACCACTGCGCATACCACGTTCGTGTCCACCACCATGCATTTGCGCTTCTAAGCGAATACGAGGTTTACGGCGAACATAAAGGGCACCAATGCCTTTAGGGCCATACATTTTATGACCAGAGATTGAAATAAGATCGACCTTTGTGGCTTGCACATCAATTGGCAATTTGCCTGCACTTTGTGCCGCATCCATATGGAAAATGATGCCTTTTGAGCGGCATAACTCACCGATTGCATCGATATCGTGGATCACACCGATTTCATTGTTGACGTGCATGATGCTAACAAGAATAGTGTCGTCACGCATCGCAGCTTCTAAACGTTCCATCGGAATAATGCCGTTAGATGCGGGCTCTAAATAGGTGACTTCAAAGCCTTCACGTTCTAGTTGACGGCAGGTATCGAGTACAGCTTTGTGTTCAGTCTTGCTGGTAATGATATGCTTGCCTTTCTTGTTATAGAAATGAGCAACACCTTTGATGGCTAAGTTATTTGACTCAGTCGCGCCAGAGGTAAACACAATTTCACGGTGATCGGCATTGATCAAATCAGCCACTTGATTGCGAGCAATATCCACCGCTTCTTCAGCTTGCCAGCCGTAGCGATGTGAACGAGAGGCTGGGTTGCCAAAGATGCCATCCATCGTCATATATTGGAACATCTTTTCCGCGACTCTCGGATCGACAGGCGTGGTGGCGGCATAATCTAAATAGATAGGAAGCTTCATAACACACTCCGTACTTAGCAGTCTCTGCCGAGGCTACATACAACGTACAATATAATTTTTATGTATAACAAGGAGCCTATAAAATGACTCTTTGTTCCTTTTGCATAGTGTCTTGCTTAAGCGAGATAAATTGCACATCGCGCTTCTGCATCAAGCCGGCAAGACTGATACCATCTAAAAAATCTGAAATTTGTTTGCTTAGATCACCCCAAAGCGAGTGCGTTAAGCAGCGAGTTCCACTCTGACAATTGCCTAATCCTTGACAACGAGTCGCATCAACGGACTCATCTACGGCATGAACAACCATACCCACTGAAATATCGTTGGCTTCTAGCCCTAAACGGTAACCACCACCAGGACCACGGACACTGGCCACTAAGCCATGTTTACGTAACTTTGCGAAGAGTTGTTCCAAATAAGAAAGCGAAATCCCTTGTCTTTCAGAGATATCCGCTAAGGGAACCGGCCCCGATGCTGAGTGGATGGCCACATCCAGCATAGCGGTTACTGCATAACGACCTTTAGATGTAAGTTTCATAGCTACCATAGCTCCCGAACAGGTATGGAAAGCATTTCAACATACCTGAGTAAATTAGTCAAGTATAAGTCCTACTAAAACACTCAGGTAATAGGTCATATTGTAAACCAATACCCTGTCATCTTGGTGGGGTATTTAACCTTTTTCTCTCTGAAGATTCAATGCCAAAACCGCAATAAATAAGCCTTAAGAGACCTAGATCGCGATCTAAAGCACTATCATTAGCGATAAACCTGATTGCTTATTCCAAAACACCACAAAGAGAGTGAAATATAAACCTATTCCCTAATCTGTGGATTTATTAACAGCACTGGCACTTCTTCTGGGCAAACACGATCTGTAGCGAAGCTTAAATGCTAGGATCAAACTCTTCTAATGAACTTTGACGTTTATCCGCTGCTGCTTTTTCTGCCTCATTAAACTCACCCATATCAAGCTCTGGCAGTTTTTCAGTGCAAACATCCCCACCTAAACGTTGTATTGCCTGACACAATTCTTGCACTTTTGAATCCATTAAATGCATATGATCTAGCATTTGACCTATGGCATTAGCGACAGGATCAGGATTATCAGGTGAAACTGCATAGGCATCAAAACCGTATTTCTTTGCCATAGCACTACGGCGTTCAGATTTTTCCTTCGATTGAGGTGAAGGGGTTGCGACAACGCGCCCAGGAATACCGACTACTGTGGTATCCTTAGGTACATCTTTAACAACAACTGAATTAGAGCCTACGCGTGCGCCATCATGCATAGTAATAGGACCAAGGATCTTAGCCCCTGCACCGACCACTACGTTATTGGCTAAGGTTGGATGACGTTTCCCTGCCTGCCAAGTCGTTCCCCCTAAGGTTACCCCATGGTATAAAGTACAATCATCACCAATCTCTGCGGTTTCACCGATCACAACCCCCATACCATGATCGATAAAAAACCGATGGCCTATGGTTGCGCCGGGATGAATTTCAACCCCCGTCAGCCAACGGGAAAACGTCGATAAACAACGTGCTGTCAAGCGCCAATCTGCCTTCCATAATTTATGGCTTATCCTGTGCAACCAAATAGCATGCATTCCTGGATAGTTAACCAAGATCTCAAAGGCACTGCGCGCCGCTGGATCACGGTGATAAATAGATTCAATATCTTCTTTTAGCCTAGCTATCACGCCCATTGTTTATCCTTCGCGATTATTTTTGACTATTGTAGGGTTAACTATTTTTGTTTATTGCTAACCACTTTATCGATGGAAGTCAGGATCCCTCTAAGAATATTCATTTCCTGGCTTTCAATCCGTGCACGACTGAACAAACGGCGCAATTTAGTCATCACTTGTCCAGGGTGGTTTTTAATAATAAAGCCCGTAGAAAATAACGTATTTTCAAGGTGTACAAAAAAACGCTCTTGATCGGCTGCCAATGGATATTCTGTCGGCTCTTGTGCAGATTCAATTCCAGCTAAGTGTGCAACGCGGGTTTCATAACAAATAATTTGTACCGCTTGAGCGAGGTTAAGTGAGCTGTACTCAGGATTTGCAGGGATCGCCACATGATAAGTACATTGTTGCAACTCTTCATTGCTGAGCCCATGATTTTCACGGCCAAAAACAATGGCAACAGGGCCAGTTACGCTTTCTGTAACCAGTTTCTGCCCTGCTTCGCGTGGTTCAAGCATAGGCCAATCTAAGGTTCTGCTGCGCGCACTGGTGGCAATGACCAGACTACAATCGGCAATGGCTTCGGCGAGTGAGTCGACTTTAACGAGGTGTTTCAAAATATCAGAAGCACCCGCGGCAAGCGCAATAGATTGACCATCGGGTTCTACGCGAGGTTCGGCAAGATATAGCGTAGACAGACCCATTGTTTTCATCGCTCTGGCGGTGGAACCTATATTGCCGGGGTGCGATGTCCCCACTAAAACCACACGAATATTACTTAGCATGAAACAACTTAATTTAATTCATAAAACACTGGGGGCGAATATTATCACAGGCGCGGGCGAATGCTTATATGAAAATCGGTATTTGATATAACAATCAAATCGAGTATAATGCCGCCCGCTATTTTAACGTTCTTTAACATCCAGGGGATTGCAATGCATCCGATGCTGACGATTGCTGTACGCGCTGCCCGCGCGGCCGGCCAAACTATTATGCGCGCCTATACTGAACTTGACCGTGTTGAAGTCAGTGCTAAAGGTATCAATGATTTTGTTACCAGTGTAGACAAGGAAGCAGAAGCGGCTATTACGTATCAAATTCGTAAATCTTACCCAGATCATACGATTGTGGGTGAAGAGAACGGCGAAAACCGTGGTAGTAACAAAGACTATATTTGGATAGTTGATCCTCTGGATGGCACTAACAACTTTATTCGAGGCATTCCCCACTTCGCTGTTTCTATTGCACTGCAACATAAAGGTAAAACTGAAGTTGCCGTCGTTTATGATCCTGTTCGCGAAGAACTCTTTACCGCTATCCGTGGTAAAGGCGCCAAACTTAACGATTTCCGTATCCGTGTTACTAATGTGAATGAATTAGCGCCAACCATGATTGGCACTGGTTTTCCATTCAAATCTCGTCAACACACCGAAACTTATATGGCTATTTTCGGTGAGGTTTTCAGTCAATGTTCAGACTTACGTCGCGCGGGTTCCGCCGCATTAGATTTAGCCTATGTTGCCGCGGGGCGTTTGGACGGTTTCTTCGAAATAGGCTTAAAGCCTTGGGATATTGCTGCTGGCGATCTGATTTGCCGCGAAGCTGGCGGTACTGTGACTGATTTTACGGGAAACCATAACTATTTGGTTTCGGGTAATATCGTCGCTGGCTCACCTAAAGTGACGACAGAATTAGTGAAAATCATGCGTCCTTTATTGAATGAAGGCTTAAAGCGTTAATTTATTCACAATAATTCACCCAAGAACCCATATTAAAAAGCCCGTGATATTTAAAAATATCACGGGCTTTTGTTTAGTTTCTCATCAAGCCAATATCTGCCAACTACCTACCCGCTAATGCTTGCGCAGGTCCAATTTGACTGGCCTTCCATGCTGGATACAGCGTTGCAATCAGACTCATCACAAATGCCATAGCAATCACTAAGATGGCATCTGAGGTATGTAATTCTGAAGGCAAAAAGTCAACGAAATACACATCAGCCGATAAAAGCTCAATACCCAATAACTGTTCAATAGCACTGGCTATCTCACTTAAATTAAGTGCAACACTAATACCAATAATTCCCCCTAAACTGCAGCCTAATAGGCCATTTAGAGCGCCCTGCACCATAAAAATGCCCATTATGCTTAAGCGGCTCAGCCCCATGGTCATTAAAATCGCAATTTCAGAGGCTTTATCCCGTACCGCCATCACGAGGGTTGAGACAATATTAAAACAGGCAACACCAATCACTAACACTAATACCAAGTACATCACGGTGCGAACCAGTTGAATATCTTGATATAAATGCCCTTGGGTTCGAGTCCAATCACTAATATAAACCGATTGTTTTTGCGCATAGCCAAGTTCACGGACTTTGGCTGGTGCATCAAATACTTGCTCGACACTGATCCGCACCCCTGTCACGCCATTCTGCATATTAAGGATCTGCGCAGCATAACGCATTGGAATATAAGCCGTCGTCAGTTCAAGCTCTCCCCCCAAGGCATAAACGCCCGAGACCACAAAACGATGACTCTTCGCTGCACGTAGACTGCCCGCATTTTCGGGGTCCATATCCTGCACATATAACGCTAGCGTATCGCCAATCTCAAGTCCTAACTTTTTCAGTAAACTTTTACCAAGGACAATATGATTCTCATCCTGCGCGAGGCTCTGCCAGCTTTCATCATTCATAAACTGGGCTAGTGTGGACACTTTAGTCTCTTCTTCAGGCGCAATTCCAACCACGGATAATCCTTGAAATCCGCCAGGCTTTTGCACTAATCCTTGCATGCGAATAAAGGGCGCCGCACCACGAATCCCCTCAATTTGCAGGGCGCCCTCTGCAACGCTCTGCCAATCGACAATGGGCTCGTTAACCCCAACAATATCGGCTTGAGGGATAACGCCAAGGAGTCGTTGCTCAAGCTCACGTTCAAAACCATTCATGGCCGACAACACCACGATCAATACCGCAACGCCCAAGGCAATGCCGGCGGTGGATGCAAAAGAGATAAAGCTAATAAAACTGTTTGATTGGCGAGCGCGGTAAAAACGCCAGCCGATAGATAACGCTAACGGTCCTTTCATACTTGGGTTTCCGCCGCGACTTGCAAGTAACCGTTTTTCATCATCAATTGCCTATCCATACGCGCGGCTAATTTATGATCATGGGTTACCACCACAAAGGCTGTACCGAGTTGATTTGCTAACTCGCGAATAAGCTCATATACGGCATCACCACTATTTGCATCAAGATTGCCCGTTGGTTCATCGGCGAGCACCAATTTAGGTTGATTGATTAACGCCCGCGCAATGGCTACTCGTTGACGTTCGCCGCCCGATAATTCGGCGGGAATATGCGTTATGCGGTGACCCAGCCCCACCCGCTCAAGTAGCAGTTTTGCATCGGCAATCGCTTGCTTACGATCTTTCCCTTGAATAAATGCGGGCATTGCCACATTTTCTAGCGCAGTAAATTCAGGCAATAAATGGTGAAATTGATAAATAAAGCCTAAATCTTGATTGCGGATCTGCGCTTGGCGAGCACTGGATACTTGATATAAATCTTCGCCTAACAGCAAAACTTTACCCGCCGTTGGCTCATCCAAAGTGCCCATAATATGCAATAAGGTACTCTTACCCGAACCAGAGCTACCGACAATGGCTAACTGTTCGCCTTTAAAGACCTGCAGATCCACATTGGACAATACTTGCGTAGTCACCGCACCATCATGGTAACTCTTACTGACATTCTGCACTTGCAGTAACACGTCTTGCATTGAGGTTCTCTCTATAAAATACTTGTTATAGGTTTGGCCATTTACCTAAGCCAACACTTGATTATTCGTATCAACTTCCGATTATTCATATCTTAGTGCAGTAGCAGGTTGCACTCTGGCTGCACGCAATGCGGGATATAAGGTCGCGAGTAACGTCACGAGTAAAGTACCCACCACAATAACGAACAGTTGCGTCAACTCAAGTTTGACGGGTAGCACTTGTCCAGCACCTAAAATAGAAATGCCAAGGGTAGACATAATCCCATTCAAATTAAGCGTGAGGAGAATGCCAACCCCTAACCCCAGCACTAAACCTAATATGGCGTTGAGCGAACCTTGCACAACAAATATGCCCATAACAGCGGGTGTAGTTAGACCTTGGGTTTTCAGCACCGCCACATCCGTGGTTTTATCCACCACCATCATCACTAATGCAGAAACAATGTTAAAGGCTGCCACGGCAACAATCAGACTGAGCATCAGTGACATCATGTTTTTTTCCATTTTCACTGCGCCAAATAAGTGCCCGTAGGTATCGCGCCAATCGCTGGTTGTTGCCTCGATATTTTGTTTGAGTAAGATATCTTGCACCTTAGGCGCTAACGCGGGTGCGCTGAAGGGATCATCAAGATAAAGCCTAAGTTGATCGATTGCTTCGCTAGGCTGGCGCATTAACCGCTTGGCATCTTGATAGTGAATATAAGCAACACCCGCATCGACTTGAGAGCCCATTTCAAATATGCCCGAAACCAAAAACTTACGTTGGCTAGGTACTGGTCCAAAGGGCGAATACACCACCCCATCACCACTTAATAATCGAACCGTATCACCTGGATTCACTTTAAGTTGGCGCGCCAACTCGGAGCCCAAAATGACCTTATATTGACCACTGATTAGTTCATCAAATGCACCTGAATAGGTGTGCTGTGCAATAACCGAAAGCTTTGCGGCAAGCTCGGGAAATACCCCAAACACTTGCACGGCGCGAATATTAGCCGCCGATTGCACCATAGCTTGGGTTGAAACACTGGGTGTGACACCTTGCACACCGGGTAAACCCTTAAGAGCATTAGCCTGTTCAGTCCAATTGTTTAAGGGCGCACTGGTATAAACCGTGAGCTGCGGCACTGCGCCAAGGATGCGTTGTTTAAGTTGACCTTCGAGACCATTCATCACAGAACTGACCACAATTAAGGCGGCAACGCCTAAAAAAATGCCCGACACTGCAAATAAAGTAATAAACGAGGCAAACGCGTTTGCTTTTCTGGCCCGCCAGTAGCGGTAACCAACGTAGAAAGGAATTCCTAAATTCATTGAAAGGGGGCTGCGTCCTGTGTGCTGAACTTGCTAAATCATGAAGATGGGCACGATAATAGGGGTTTAGGTCCTATAAATAAAGAGGCAAGCCTTGTTCACTGACTCCAATCCGTATTTTAGTGTGCCTCACCCCTTCACAGCTTACCTAAGTGCATGGCCGCAGAGTCAGCCAGTACCCAGTGAAATAGCATTAAGATCAATGCAATCATTGGGGATACAGCTACTCAGTGAAGTCAAAGAACTCGAGGCAAACTGCCTACTGCAACTGCGGCATATAGATAATGAAGCTAAGGCCGTTGTCGACTTTCTCAAACTACAATCCCGCAAAGTCGATTTAGTACTGCAACATGTACTAGAAAAAGAAACCCAAGAAGGCGATAAATTCCAGGGCTGTCAATTTGGTGGTAGCAGTATTCGGCTGATAAGCGCCAGCCCACTCCCCCTTGGCGCCCAGTATAAAACGACGCTTTTTATCCACGATGGATTGGTCGCCATTTTATGTTTCGCGAAGGTAGTCGCAAGTAACCCTGATACAAGGGTTCAAAACGATGGCGATCCCACTGCCGAGCAATATTTTATCGATCTTGAATTTAGCCAAATTCTTGAATCCGATATCGAACAATTGGTAAAAGCCAGCCTTAACGTACAACAAAAACAACTGAAACTGCGTAAACTTGCCAGAGATGGAAACCAATAATGGCTGACTTTTCACTGGCACCTGCGCCTGCAAGTCTCTACAATGTCTGCAACTCTTTGTGAATGAATCAGTTTATATTCCACGCCAATGACTCACTTTTCAGCCCTAACGCCACCAGTCGTCAAAAATGGTACTCAAATGCAAACCCTATCCGCACTCGGTGGTGTTTGCCAAGCGGTCACACTCGCCAGCTTAGTGCGCCAACATCCAGGGACAACACTGCTTGTCACCAGCGACACGCCTAGCGCCTTAAGCTTAGAGTTAGAGCTCACCTATTTACTCGGTAAATGTGATATCAAGGTTCGGCTATTCCCAGATCGTGAGACCTTGCCCTATGACAGTTTCTCGCCCCATCAGGATCTGATCTCTCAACGCCTAGAAACCCTGTCACAAATATCCCAAACCGAACACAGTGTGGTTATCGTCCCCGTCACCACTTTGATGATGCGCCTGCCACCTAAAGCCTATTTAAGCGCCAACGTTTTTGTACTTAAAAAGGGCGATAGATATCAATTACACAATGTACGCCAACATTTAACTGATACAGGTTACCACTTGGTGGAGCAAGTGTATGAACATGGCGAGTTTGCTATCCGTGGTTCGATTTTGGATATTTTCCCCACGGGCGTTAATATGCCGCTGCGCATCGAGCTATTCGATGATGAAGTTGAGACCATTCGCCATTTCGACCCTGAAACCCAGCGTTCGTTACATCCTGTTGAGTCCATTCGACTATTACCGGCAAAGGAGTTTCCGACCGACAGCGCCGCCATTGAAGGATTTAGACAAAGATACCGCCGCCGTTTTGAAGTGATAGTCAAAGAGCCTGAATCGGTTTACCAATTGGTGAGTCGTAATCAAATGCCCGCAGGGATTGAAAATTACCTGCCACTGTTTTTTGATGAAGTCGCCACCCTATTTGATTACTTACCCAAGGAGACTCAACTTGTCACCCTTGGGGATATTGAAAAATCCGCCCGAGCCCATTTACAGGAAGTCGAAACCCGCTACCAAGACAGACGTGTCGATCCACTGCGGCCACTGCTCGCGCCTAAAGAACTGTATTTACTGATTGAAGAGCTATTTGCGGCATTTAAACCACTGCCGCGCTATCAGTTTATTTCGCCCACTACCGAGTCGGCAGAGACAGGTAAAGCCACAGTTATCGATGCTAATCAACTTCCCGATATCAGTGCGAATCACAAATTAAAGCAGCCATTACTCGCATTACAAGATTACGCCCAAAATGCACCGCGGATGCTATTTAGCGCCGAGTCTGAAGGACGGCGCGAAGCCCTGCTTGAACTCTTAAGTAAAATCCAACTTAAACCCGCATTATTCAGCCATTTTGATGAATTTATTCAAAGTGATGCCAAACTGGGGCTTATCGTTTCGCCACTGTCACGCGGCTGTTTACTTAAGCTCAGTCCAAAAGATGCCGTGAGCATTATTTGTGAGACAGAACTTTTTGGTCACCGTATCTCCCAGCAGCGGCGCCGGGAAAAACAGCGCCAGATCAGCAATGATGCACTGATTAAAAACTTAGCCGAACTAAAAGTCGGTCAACCCATAGTGCACCTCGAACACGGCGTGGCACTATACCAAGGCTTAGTGACCCTAGACACGGGCGGTTTAGTAGCCGAATACCTGCAATTAGAATACGCCGGTGGCGATAAACTCTATGTACCCGTATCGAACTTACACCTGATCAGCCGTTACAGTGTTGGTGCAGATGAAGACGCCCATCTCAATAAACTTGGCAACGAGACGTGGGCTAAAGCCAAGAACAAAGCCATAGAGAAAATCCGCGATGTGGCAGCCGAACTGCTTGATGTTTACGCCCGTCGCCAAGCGCGTCCCGGCGAAAGTTGCCAGATTGACGAAGAGGAATATGCCCAATTTGCCCAAGGGTTCCCCTTTGAAGAAACCGTCGATCAAGAAAGTGCTATCCATGCCGTATTAGCAGACATGCGTTCCCCAATTGCCATGGACAGACTTGTATGTGGTGACGTGGGCTTTGGTAAAACGGAAGTCGCAATGCGCGCGGCCTTTGTGGCCGTCAACGCAGGTAAACAAGTAGTTGTACTGGTGCCCACCACACTGCTTGCCCAGCAACACTATGAAAACTTTAAGGATAGATTCGCCGATTGACCCGTTGTCACAGAGGTGATGTCGCGATTTAGAACGGCAAAAGAACAAACCCAAGTGCTCAAGCAGCTGGAAGAAGGTAAAGTCGATATCGTTATCGGCACCCATAAGTTACTGCAATCTGAAGCTAAATTTGAAAATCTCGGCTTACTGATCATTGATGAAGAACACAGATTCGGTGTACGCCAAAAAGAAAAAATTAAGGCGCTGCGGGCCAATGTGGATATTTTAACCCTCACAGCAACCCCCATTCCGCGAACCTTAAATATGGCCATGTCGGGCATGCGTGATTTATCTATTATCGCCACCCCACCCGCTAAACGCTTAGCCGTAAAAACCTTTGTACGCGAATCCGATCCCGCAACCGTGCGCGAAGCCATTCTGCGGGAAATTCTGCGTGGTGGCCAAGTCTATTATCTGCATAACAATGTCGAAAGCATTGAAAAATGTGCCCAAGGGATTATCGACTTAGTGCCTGAAGCTCGCGTTGTCGTCGCCCATGGTCAAATGCGTGAACGGGATCTTGAGCGTGTAATGTCAGACTTTTATCATCAAAGATTCAACGTGTTAGTCTGCACTACTATTATCGAAACTGGGATTGACGTCCCCAGCGCAAATACCATTATCATCGAGCGCGCTGATACCTTTGGTCTGGCACAATTACACCAACTGCGTGGTCGTGTAGGCCGCTCACATCATCAAGCCTATGCTTATTTGATGACACCACACCCCAAACGCATGACAAGTGATGCCCGTAAACGCCTTGAAGCCATTGATGCACTAGAAGATCTTGGTGCTGGATTTATGCTCGCAACCCAAGATTTAGAGATCCGCGGTGCGGGAGAACTCCTTGGGGACGAGCAAAGCGGCCATATTTCCAAAATTGGTTTTAGCCTTTACATGGAAATGCTCGAGTCGGCGGTAAAAGCGCTTAAACAAGGCAAAGAGCCATCGCTTGCGCAAATGCTCAACCAGCAATGTGAAATCGAACTGAGGATCCCAGCGCTATTGCCTGAGGCCTATGTGAGCGACGTAAATATTCGCCTATCCTTATATAAACGCATTGCAGGCTGCGAAACCCAAGAGGCACTCGATGAATTAAAAGTCGAATTAATTGATCGCTTTGGCTTACTGCCAGAGGCAACTAAAAACCTCATGGAAATGACGCTCTATAAACATCAAGCAACTCGCCTAGGGGCGACTAAAATTGAAGTACACGCCAAAGGCGGCAGTATCGAATTTAGCCATGATCATGTGATAGATCCGGGTTTTATTATTGGATTACTCCAAAGCCAGCCACAAATCTATCGAATGGAAGGGCCGAATAAGTTAAAGTTCAGTCTTACTGCTGAAACAGCCAAAGATAGACTCGATGTAGTCAAACTCTTGCTTGAACAATTATCGCAACATCGTCTTGGAGATAAATAGTGTTACGTCAACTCGCGGTCTCTATCGCCACCCTCATTGCACTATCGCATAGCCAGTTAGCCCGCGCTGAGGCTTGGTTTGAAGTGGAAGTCTATATCTTCGAACGCAAAAGCCAATCAACCGAGCAATGGCCAGATACTCCCATAGCCACTAAGACGAATCGAGTCATTGACTTAATCTCACCCGTTGTCGGCCAAGCGGTGACACCAATGGCCACGGAGTCAGCACCTTGTACTTTAGTATTTGATGCTGAGGCCAATAGTCACTGTGCTGAAAACCTCAACACAGATGGCACCTCAAGCATCGATCCCTTAGCCAATATGTCAGATAGAGTAGAATACCGTTATCCCTCCGTGATACCCGCCCAAATTGGTAGCAATGGAACTCAATATGGCTCTGCAAAGGGAGAACCTATATTACTCTCGACGAGCCAAGGTAAGTTTTCAAGTATTATTAATAGCTTATCAAGGGAGCGGGGAAATCGCAGCCTATTACATATGACATGGCAGCAACCGATGCGTACTAAGAATGGCTCAGTGCCTATCCGTTTATTTGCGGGCAAAGATTTTTCAGGAACCTACCATTTTGACGGCCGAAAAATAGTGCAACAGGCTCTCAATGAGTCCATATCGAATACCAATGGCAGCACAGTGTCAGCACCGGCAATTTCCCCTGTATGGGAACTTGATGGCACATTAAATATCTATCTTAACCACTATTTGTATATTGAAACGGCATTAAATTTACGTAAAGAAGGTAGAAAAATGTTACCCGCGCCGACGGACGATGCGAATGTCAGTACGTCAGCTTCACTTACGGCCCCTAAGGTAATGACACCTTATTTAATGGCAATTCCACTTGAGCAAAATCGCCGAATCAAAAGTGAAGAAATCCATTATTTAGATCATCCCGAAATGGGTATGGTGATCCAAATACGTAAGATGGCACAACCAAGTGCCCAACAACAAAACCAAAATGCCGAATCGATACAAACGGTTGGACAATATTAAGCAAGCTCGTACATTGCAAAAACGAAAGTCAAATCAGTGCGCCAAAATTAATGCTTCATTTTTTGACTTAACACTGCACTGTTATTTAAGACTGTACAATGGAGAAGTCGAGGTAAATATCATCGCCCTCGTCTTCTCCCACAGTCACTGTTAATCCCTCGGTACAAGGTACACCCACCTCGCACCAAGCAATCAAATTATTCACCGCAATATCACTGCCCTGCGCTAACACTTCGACACTACCATCACGACAATTCGTTACATATCCCGTTACACCTAAGGCTCTGGCTTTAGTCAGCGTTGCATGACGACAACCCACACCTTGTACTTTACCCATCAAATTAATTAATACACGCTTCATCTCACGCCCCTTTTGCACACAAGCCTGTTATTGAATTAAGCATAGCCGCAATTATCCGAAGGCTAAGTGTTAACCTATGGATCTATAGAGCAAAAAACAAACAATATTTGAATTTACGCAAAAAAACAGCTAACAAAACTGCAGTTAGCTGTGTCGGGCGACATACGCAAAGGGATATCCAATAAATGGACAAATAAAGCAGCGATTTTGTATCATTTTGTTACAGAATAGCGAGAATCGCTACTCTACACAATAAATAATTATTTTCAAGAGTTTGAAAAATAAAACTATCCACCTTTAGGGAATATAATACTTTTAGTTGAAAATCATCTTAGGCTTCTGTCTATATTGTTCATATTTGAAAACACCCATGTGATCACAGTAAGCATCAGACTATTTTGATGCTTATACCAATCGTATTAAAGGTGAGATAGTGTTTATCTGGTAGGCTAATGATGACGAAACAAAGGGGTTGGTAATTGAAATGTCGCTATTCCACTTCAATCACGAGCGGCGTACATAGCAAAAAAGTTAACGTAATTCCAGCAAAGGATATGCAAATGGCAAAAGCAGAAAACCGGCTCATCCGCCGGTTTTTGCTTTATTACGCACTCACCTGATTAAGCGATAACATGCTACTCGCTTATCATCTGACCATTTTGATAGCGATATTCGGATGACGGTTCACCATTAACGTAGTACACCAACCTGCCGTGCAGTTGATTATCAAGATACTCATCACTTTGCAGTAGGCTACCATCTTCGTTAAAGCTGTAGCTTTTACCTTGCAATTGACCTTTCTTATCATATTGCATCTGCCCTAATAAATGGCCGTTAGCGGAAAAGGCCTGCCAGTTCCCTACTTCGTGTCCTGCCTTATAGTTGCCATGCCATAGCTTAACCATGCTGTAGCTGCTTTCATCTTGCAGCAGCCATTGGCCTTCGCGCTGACCATTAACATATTGACCTTGGGCCTGCAATTGTTTATCAAAGCCACGCTGTAGATACGCGCCATGTAACTTTTCGTTTTTATAAAACGCTTGATGCATTACCGTGCCGTCTGTGGCGATTTCGCTCTGTTCACCATTAAGCTGGCCTTGTTGGTTAAACTGCTCATTACGGGTCGTATCAGCGTTTTTGGTCACCCACTTACCAACCTTTACGCCTAAGTGATATTGCCCAGTGACAAATCCACCAACTACGGCATTATCTTCGCGATATGCACCGTGCATTTTACCTTTGCGGTAGTTTATTCGTCTGATATAGCCATTCCAGCCATCACCGATATACAAACCTTCGTAGTGCCCCTCGAGTTGTTCTTCGCGCCCAATCAATTCACCGGTTGCAGTAAAACGCTGACGTAGGCTCCAATCTTTGACAGTATCATACTGATATTGATAGGTTAATACTCCTGTTGCATCGAAGCGTTTTTCAGTAGTCATCCGACCTTTAGCGAGGTATTGCGTGTCGTTCTGGCTTACTACTTTACCAGCATCATCGTAGGTAATATTTTGAATTTCACGGCCATCCTTATCGTACAATTGTTGCGCTGCTAACTGCCCTAGTTGATCAAAACGCTGCTGGTTTCCCACCTGCTTATCATGCTGATAGTGTTTAATTTCTCGTAGCACATCTGCGGCCTGATAAATCAACACTTCACCGTGTAATTTCCCCTTAATGTAAAACTCTTTGGTGAATAACCAGCCTTCCTTTGTCCAATACAGTCGCTCACCTTCTCTTTTTCCTGCCACCATATTCACGGTTTGTTCTGGCTGACCATTGGAATGAAAGCTTTCATAAAGCCCTTCCATACCGTTAGCACCATAGGTTACCCGTGTTTGCAACTGGCCATTGTCAAAATAACTTTGCGATAAACCTAATTCAGCCCCATTCACGCGATGCTGATGATCTCGTAATTGGCCATTGGTATGGTAACTTTTCTGCTCACCATGCAACTGCCCATTCAGGTAGTGGTACTCTCCCGAGAGCGTTCCATCTTCCCAGTAATGCAAATGTGCTCCCTGATAACGCCCTTGTGCATCGCCACTGCCTTTGCGAGACAGTTGACCGTCGGGATAGAAGAACTCGAAATCACCGACAAGATAACTCTCGGCTAAATTAGGTCCTTTAACGCTACCCTTAAAAACCGGCTTATCCGTCTCCAGATAAAATAGCTGCACTGGCAACACGCCATTTTGCTCTGTTGCCGCTTGCTCCTGATAATAGATAGCTTCGCCCGGCACATCGCTAACCCGCCATAGTTCGTCGAGTAAGATCCGCTCCGCTGACAGATTAAATGACATCAAGAGTACTGATAATACTAATAAAACTCTCATATCACCTCCTTAAGGTAACGGTGGGAAAGTGTTAACCCACTGTTTATTGACGGGTTCGCCGCTTATCGTCAAATACTCTATCGCGGCTGCACGCCCCGCCAGTACAAACCAGCGCTCCTCACGTAATACTTGCTGCAACGGACGCTGATAAAAATCATCGCTCTCATCTTGAATAGCAGGAGCTAGCGGTACATTCTGCGCATTTAAAAAACGATAACGGCGCATAAAATCGGCCACAGTTTGACGGGTATCAACATTCGGCAATTGCGTGATATCAATCAACCAGCTTTGCTCGGGGTGATACACTAGCGCTTGCCATTGAGGCGTACCTTTACAGGCCAAGGTGCTGCTGACATTGATATCGTAAAAATTGCGGCGGATCCCATCGGCGCTACTCAATTGGTACAGTACAGACTTATCCAGCCCACCACCGAAACCCGAATTAGTGTTAGAGCTTATATTTGTCCATTGCAGTGTGTGCCCGTTTACCTTAGGTGCATCCACAACACTGAGCGTACACACCGCTGCCTGCTCTGAGGTTAACAACAAGCTGACACCGTACTTAGCCACGATTTGCGGCTCAAGTAAGGCGATATCGACAGGTGTGATAGCTTGCGGCTGATTATCATAAGCCGCATACATATCATCACGGTAAAGCAGTTGTTGCTGGACTGGTGGATACGCCACATTTTGCGCGTAATCTAAGGTCGGAATAAAACGAATATTTTTAGTCAGTTCGCCGCTGTCAGCCGCAGTATTCACATAGAGTGTCAGCGTTGGCGGCACAGTGGTAAAGGTAAACTGCGTGGTCGTTTCATATTGGTCAAATGACACCAGCGCCAACATATTTTGCTCTGCTGAAGTTAACCAATCCGGTCCAGTGGGCGGCGGTGAAAGATACTGCACCATAGCGCCTTCGGCACCATCATAATGCCTATATAACCAAGATTTGTCAGAACCTCGCGATTTCAATAAATAACTGAATGGCTTGTCGGGGAGCGGCGAGAGTTCCAGTTGTAAGTCTTCATACTGCAAGGTCACGGTTTTGCTGGGATCGGGTGTCAGGTTAAGTTTTACCAGTTTTGCGCCATGATAATGGGCTTTTGCGCGAAACTCAGTAACCTGCGTTAAGAGTTCATTCGGCGCATTCCAGCCGATAAGCAGATTTTGCTGAACGGATTGATAAAAACCATCCTGCTCTGGATAACTGTAACTGCCCACCTTACTCAGTTGCAGCGGTAGCACTGTGCCATCCGCACTGTGTGCCGTGATATCGGTTAAGTTAAACCCACCTTCGGGTTTATAACCTGAAAAATCATGTTGATAAGTTAGATTCAACAAGTCATCTTGCTGGTAAAAGTAACCCGCATCATAGGCAAATACGACATCTTGGGTTAAAGCTTTATTAACGTCATCCAGCACAATGTCAGGCTGTTTTGGATACTCAAAGGCAGGGAAATCATAATCAAAACCTAAACGCTGCGTTAGATCACCTAGCTGGCGCTGTTGCGGCAACATAATGACATTGCTGCGCACTCTGCCTTTATAGCCGTAGCGCTCAAACGGCGCTTCCGCGACTAAGGCTAACTGCGCTAACCAACCCCGCTCACGCTCTAACATCAACTGACCGTATATTTTGGCTTGCTCACTGTCACTTTCAACTTTGGCTAACACATGCGAGTCTGTGACTTGTAGTACGGTAAGCTTGGCATTGGCGTGGCCTTGATAGGCAGGAAGCGCAACAACTGCACCTGTTTTAGCGGGTATAGAACTTAGAAAGGCCGATGAACTAAAGAGCTTTTTCAGTTCCTGCTCAAGCTCTGCACCGCGCTCAGCCAACTGAGCTTGCCATACCGATTTGTTTAGTGCGCTAAATTCTTTAATGCTGCCATTGTCTAGATTTAACGTAAATTCAAATCCTTGCGAGAAAATAGCGTGCATTTCTGGATTACGATCGGCTCGTTGGCCACTGCTGACACCGCTTCCTTGACCATCGCGCATGTTCATATAATCGACATGTACTTGAAACCGACTGTTTTTGCCTGTTTCGAGGACCTTATAACGCAACAATTGATGTGAGCTGGTGTTAACCGTTTCGGTACGCCGACCATTATCTACTGTGATCTTGCTGGTGCTATAAAGCTGATACGAGCGTTCTTCCCCTTTTTCAGGTGTAAACTCAACATCAGCATCCCCAAAAGAACAGGCCGATAATAAACAGCATGCAACTACGCTAACCAAGTACTTCATGGTTATTCCTTGTATCTCAAATAGTAAGCGCCGCATTATGCCCTTTCGTGCCCAGTAAATAAAATGCTTTGGCTATTTATGCCTGTTCAGCACAACACACGAGTACGCTACTAAAACATCCTTTTTAGATAGTCACAGCTACTGCAATGCCAATCTTAGGCAAATTCTTAATGACGAATTCCCGCATAAAGAACTAATGCACAAAGCTAGATCTGCGGCATTAATTGTCATTGTTTACCAGTAACTCGCCGATTATTTTATTTAATAAGAAGTATCCCTATAGGCTCAACGGCGACATCTGCAGCACAAGTGTAAATGCCGCGTTCACATGATCAATGATGTTCCCGACATCATAGTGACATTTCCCATATCCCTATGGGTCAGATGTGAAAGAGCGGTCATGTCGCCAACGGTCACTGTTGTAACAAAGCCAATCTTAACTAAGTTATTAATACACAAATCAGCCCTAAACAGCTTTGCCCCAAAGTTTGCTAGCATTTATTTAGTGAATCGAAAATTGACGAACTATTTGCCCTAACAGTTCTTATCGATGAACCTTATTTTTAGTGAGTCTTCATGAATAAGCGGAACTGGATGGGTATACAGTCATATTTAAATTTAGATGTTTTTGAGTGTTTTTACACTCATTAGTTTGCGCGTTTTTCCAGCCTAAAATTAACAAAACTCTTTAAAATCATTTATATATACTTTTCCAAAATTAGTTAATAGGTTTGGAAAACGCGCATGCGCGTTTTTCCAGATGGTGTATTTGATAGAAAGCTGATAAGTTCTTTGCATACAGATAGTTAACTGTGCGCGTTTTCACTGGTCTAATGAGGTAAACGCGCATGCGCACTAATAAAATGTTGAACTAAGCCGCTGCGCGGAGCCTAAAACGATCCACTGTTCCACACTTACTCCTAGGGATAATCCCTCACCTAGGAGGTCTACCATGTCATCACTTCTGCAACAATTCCATGATGAGATTAGTTTACGTGGTTACTCGGCCCGTACGCGTAACGCTTATTTGTATGCCATCACCCAACTGCAGCAGTATGCCAACCAACCGCTCGATAACATTACGGATGAGCAGCTTACGGCTTATTTCCGTTACTTAAATCTTGAGCGGCATCATTCCAGAGCCACCTTAAAGTTACAGCTTAATGGCATTCATTTTTTCTATGAACATGTCCTAAAACGTGACTTTACGATTCAGCTAAGTTTACCGAAACGTCCGCACAAGCTGCCGCAATTGCTGAGTTGCCAAGATATCGCGGCACTGCTGTACCACTGTCAAAACCTGAAACAACGCGCCATGTTGGCGCTGTGTTATGGTTGTGGTTTACGCGTCAGTGAGTTAACCCATATTAAGGTCGCTGATATCGACGGACAGCGGCAGTTGCTCAAAGTGTGTCAAGGCAAGGGGGCCTGCGACCGCTGGGTGATACTCTCACCGACTTTACTCACCCTGTTGCGTCAGTATTGGCAAGCGTATCATCCAGTCGAATGGTTGTTTGCCTCGACCTATCATGATGTGGTTTATCCGCTTCATGAGTCGACCTTTCGTAAAGCCTTAGCGAAGGCGGCCCGCTTAGCGAGTATCACTAAGCCATGCAGTCCACACAGCCTAAGGCATGCTTATGCGACCCATCAATTACAAGCGGGTATGCCCCTTCATCAATTACAAGCTCAACTTGGTCATCACAGTATTAAGTCCACCGAGCGCTACTTGCATTGGTCGCCGGAATTGGGTCATCAAGGGTGTGACTTGCTAGCAAGTCTTGGGGGGATGCAATGGCAACCACCTACCATTTAAGCGATATCCTTCATCAGCACTTAGCCCACTACCAACAGCAGCATAAACTGACCGAACAGCAAGCCTTAGTCTGCCAGCATATTCAGCAGTGTCGCACGCAAACCTTAGGCATACAGCATTGGCGTTGTGATACTTGCCAGTATGAGCAGCAGGTATTTTGCTCCTGTGGTGACCGGCATTGTCCTCGTTGCCAGGGAAGGCAGACACAAGCATGGATTGCTGCGCAACAGGCGCAAGTCTTGCCTTGCCGCTATTTCCATTTGGTCTTTACCTTACCCCACGAGTTGAACATCTTGGCGCACTACGCTGCCAAGCCGCTATACAGCGCCCTGTTTGAGTCGGTGTGGCAGACGCTTGCGCAGTTTGGTATGAAGCGAAAACACCTTCAGGGTCAATTGGGTTGCACTATGGTGCTGCACACGTGGGGGCAAACCTTGAGTCAGCATATTCACTTGCATTGCTTAATCCCGGGTGGGGTGCTGACGTCAGCGGGAGATTGGCATGGCGTGAAAACGGATTATCTGTTTCCGGTTAGAGCCTTGTCCACCGTATATCGGGCCAAGTTATTACGGGCGCTGCGACAACATGAGCTGGCTATCCCTGCGGCTGACACCTTAATGGCAAAACCGTGGTGTTTACAGCAAAGCGTGTCTGAGCCGCGCCGAAACCGTGGTGGAATACCTCGGGCGTTATACCCGTAAAGGCATGCTGCATGAATCAAGAATTGCCGACGTCACCGCAGAGCATGTCAGTTTTTACTACAAGGACTATCGTGACGGTCAGCAGCATAAGCAAATGCGGCTAAGTTGTGATGAGTTTATCCGCCGTTACTTATTGCATGTATTGCCCAAAGGGCTGATGCGAGTGAGACATTTTGGTTTTCTCGCCAACGCTTGCCGCCGTAAAAAGCTCGCGCTTATCCAGCCGCAATTACGTAAGCCGCAGGTGGTATTGGTGAGTCCTTTAGTTAAGGAGGACTGTTTGTGGTCATGTCCGCAATGCCAGTTAGGTCATTTACAGTTTATTGGGCTGATAAGACAGCAGGGATTAGTGATGATTAACAACCAAAGTCAGCCAATATGCCTGTCAGGATAACCCCTCCCTCAAGACGTAGCGAAATGACCGACAGCGAAAAGCAGCCAGCCTTATGGGCGCAAGCCGATGAGGGGATAGGGTGTGAGTGTCAGCCTGAATGTGAGGCCAAATGCTGTCAACCAAGGTCAATAATCAGTCGAAAGTGAGCTTGCAAGAATGAGAAAGCTAAAACGATATCAAGTGATTACCCATCAAACTGTATAAAAAACCGCTACCGCAAAAAAGCAAATTCCTATAGCATCATTCATACCCATTTACACGGATGTGGCAGCGGCCAAGTCCAACAAGCGATTTATGCCCTGCAAACAGCGCAGCGCATAAATACTAAGACGTTATGTGTTTACAGAGGTATCGTGGAATCAAAATGGATGATTTAAGAAGGAAGTGTTTTTTCTGTAAAGATAGAATTGATGGCAAAAAGACACTAGAGCACATTATTCCAAATAGTTTGCTCGGGAAATTAGGCATAAAAGAAAAAACGGTCACTGGTCAATTTAACACTATTCAATATAGCAGAGTAAAAGTTCCAGCTCATGAAAGCTGCAATAATCAGTTTGGCAGTGATTATGAAAACAGAATATTAAGCTTACTTGAAAATCCGGAACAACTTTATAACCAGTTACTTGAAGAAGCTGGTATCTTAATGATGTACAGCCCCGATAGCTCCGTATCTGCATTGATTACAACTTGGCTATCGAAGATCTATTATGGACTCTTCTACTATGACTTGATCTCTACGAAAGACCCTCAATGGAAAGATGTTTGTTCATCGATTATACAAAGTGATAATTTTAAACTCGTGCAGAGCTCGTATAAACAAGGCTATGGTTTTCAACTCCCTTCAAGTCTTTATGTTTTCAAAACCAAGAACACTGAAACCGATCTAGTAACAATAGTAGAACCTAGTACATTATTGCTTAAAATTGGTTCGTTAACATTTGTGCTCTGTATATGTGACGGCTTTCTAACCAAGAATTATTTGAATGGACATCCGCTCAAAAAATTACGTTCTTGGATGGAAGAGGAAGAGAAGCTGGATCCTCATTTTCCAGTACAAAAGCTCGCGCTAGCTGAGATCATTGCACTTAGAAAGTGTATTCCTAAGAACCCCAGGTTTGTCTATTCAAAAGATCAGATAATTAACATGAGCTTGTCCACAATGGCTAAAAATCCCGACATTGCTCATCAAATCAATGAGGAGCATCTTTCACACGTGCGTAGAGAGGTTTTACTTGAAATGGGTATCAAAATAATAAACACATAATCGGGTAGCCGGAGGTATCTAGCCTCCAGCCCCCACACCACCCTGCATGCGGCTCCGCACAGGGCGGTTCATTTAGAACGCCTAACTCACTTTCTGGTTAGGATAATGAACTGCAATCCATCCATCTCTCAGTGAACATAAACCTGCTTTCTTAAGATAGTCATTATTCAGCGCTTGCTGTATCCCGGGTGTTTTAGAGCTACGCCAAGGGCCTTTACTTGTAATACCACAAGCAACAGCTGCTTGGATCCTAACGCCACGTTTAAGTAAGTTTTGTACCTTAGTCCGTGGTTTTCGCCACTGACGCCAGTAGCACATACGAACACGACGACGGATCCAATGGTCTAAATCGACACATCCTTGGTAGGCATTGGCTATGCCAAAGTAGTTGATCCAACCTTGCATGTATTGACGCATTTTAAACAGCTGATAACTCATACTCACGCCCCAATTTCGGTTCGTTAGTCGCCTCATCTTTTGTTTGAAAATGTGCAATGTTTTAGCATGCCACTGGATCTTCCCGCGGTTAAATGTAAACCCTAGGAACTTGCTTTGACCTACCTTAACCACTTGGCTTTTCCGTTCATTAACAACCAGTTTTAGCTTAGTGGCAAGGTAGCGAGTAATGCTCTTTAGTACCCGTTCCCCCGCGCGAATAGACCTTACCAAAATGATAAAGTCGTCCGCGTAGCGGGCGAATTTATGCCCTCGGCTTTCCAGCTCTTTATCCAGACTATCCAGCATAATGTTAGAGAGTAATGGCGAGAGTGGGCCGCCTTGAGGCACGCCTTCGAAGCTTGCTTCAAAT
The DNA here is from genome assembly GCF_016406325.1 of Shewanella putrefaciens. Lineage (NCBI taxonomy): Bacteria > Pseudomonadati > Pseudomonadota > Gammaproteobacteria > Alteromonadales > Shewanellaceae > Shewanella > Shewanella putrefaciens. The sequence goes on from NZ_CP066370.1 coordinate 2,361,254, forward strand.
TGGTCGTTGATCATCACGCCAGCACGCAGGTATTTACCAATAAGCGCCAGCAGACGCTTATCCTGTACCTTAATCCTCAATTGAGTCATCAACAGGTCGTGATTTACTCGATCAAAGAACTTGGATAGATCAACATCGACGGCAAATTTGCGTTTCTGTTTGATGATATCCCTTACTTGCAGTACCGCTTGTTTGGCATTCCTGTTCGGTCTAAAGCCGAAGCTATTAGCCGAGAAGAAAGGGTCAAACAACGGCGTGAGAATTTGAGCAATGGCTTGCTGTATCACACGGTCAATGACGTTAGGGATCCCTAGTTTGCGTTTACCGCCATCGGGTTTGTCGATCTCTACGCGTCTGACTGCTGAGGGTTGATACTCACCTAGCTCAAGTTGAGTTTTACACTGTTGCCAGCCGCCTTGTTGCATCCAGAGCGGGAAGGCTTCGATGGTCATGCCATCGATGCCTGCCGCGCCTTTATTGGCTTTAACTTGACGCCACGCTCGGTGTAAATTCTCAGGTTCGAGTAGTTGTTGAAATAAATCGCTGTTGAAGGCCGGTTGCAGATCAATACGCTGCTGATAGTAATCGTCTGGCGACGTAGTGGGTATCGACAAGTTTGACAAGACCCCTCCTTCTTCTAAATGTTCAGGCCTTCACCATATCCCAACCATTACGATGGGCGTTGGGCTACTATGCCGTCTGCTGACTTCTGCTTAATCACATGCCGAGTTGCCCCGTCATGCGCTATCGGTTTTCATCTGGTTCGCTCTTTTCAGTCGATGATACTGAAAAGCCAAGGCACTTATAAACCAGAGCCTGACTGGTTATTGACCGATCGCGTGTTAAGCAGATCTCCCCAGATAAGAGCATGAACTTTCTTTGCACTGCTGCATCATTTACGGTGGACATTAGATCACGTGGTTTCGTCGTCTTGTCCCCTTACTGCGTGGGGGAGGCACTGCCAACTCACCTCTAGCCTACGCCTCATATGATGTTCTTGTTCATCAGCTCGCAAATTTGCTAGCGGCTTCCTCCAGACCAATCCTCACGGATAAGCCCTTGCCATTCGCTAGTAGTTAACGTTTAATAACAGTATGTTATTGAACGGTGACCTTCCTACAGAGGACTTTCACCTCATTAGTTCATGCCCATGCTGGGCGTACACAAACAATTTAAGAGTGATTCGGCACGCGTGGCATTTTACTATGCGTTGATGTTAGTGGTTAAGGTGGTATGCGGAAGCCTTGGTGTTGCGTGCCTCACACCTTAATTGGGCGATATTCCCGAGGAGAACTATGGAGCTTCCAAAGTTTAAATACCATCCAAATCCTATAAATACAGGCAGCATTGTCAAAAGTGGAGAAGTTTGTGAATGCTGCAACAAGAAAAGAGGGTTTATATATAAGGGGTCGATGTATACAAGGCATAGACCCGAGTACATATGCCCTTGGTGTATTGCTAACGGCGAAGCTCGGGAAAAGTTTGAAATTGAATTTTCGTCAATTATGCCAGCGGTAATTGATCCTAAAAATCCGATATCTATTAATTGCCCGGACAGCGCCTTTGAAGAACTGCTTTATCGTACCCCTGGGTTCTCTAGCTATCAAGAAATTGAATGGCCAAATCATTGCGAAGATTTTTGCGTGTTCCATGGAGTCGCCACTATCGGCGATATACAGAAGATCTCAAAAGAGGAAGAGGAGCGCCTGTATAAAACCACCTGGATGGACGAAGGCGAATTACGATCATGTCAAAACGGCAATCCTGAAGAGGAACTTCACTATTTTTTCAAATTTGTTTGTTTGAAATGTGGCGAAATAATGCTTCAAGTAGATCCAGACTAGAATATAATTTGAAACTTACTAATTTGAGCTAATGGTCTAACTCGGAATTGCCCAAAAGTGCGTTACGTATGTTTTTAAATCTACAGGTTACGCTAAAGCTAAAAAGGTGAGCCATGGTGATTGGCGAGACGACCGTCCGCCCCATGGCCGCTCATTGGCGTCCATGCCATCGCGGCATTTGTGAATCCTTTCACATCAGATGGGGCGGTCGAGCAGGACGGACTTGAACAACATCCTTGTTTAACTGCCAGTTCACCGTCTATGGCTCTCGCTCATAAGCTTAGAAACCCTAGATTTCTATTCACCGTGTCGGTGAGTCAATGCCATGGTAAGCCTATATACGTAGATACCAGCCAACACTAAATCCCTAAAACCAAAAACAAAAAACAAAAAACAAAAGTCACAGCCATCCGAGACTACTTTCCTACACATTTGAGTCCAAAACCAATACAGCCGATTTTATAATCTAGAGCCCTCAATATGCCCTACTGAAATATATACCCATAGCCACACTCATATTCAGAGTCGCAATGTGCGCCACATGAAGTATGAAAGCCGAAACATAAGGTTAAATAGCCGATAAGATAAATCCACTCCCCTCTTCAATATAAAAAGAGGAGTGATACTTTTATATAATCGATATAAATCAAGCCAACTTAAAGGCTTTTATTTTGGGGAGATGTGCGGCGAGTTGGGGAAATTTGTGGGGCTGAACGTCATCCCATTCAATCGCATAATATTCACTTAATTCTTGGGCGTTTGCCTTACAATCTAAAACGTCATCATTCACCGAAAAAATACACATCGCTCTGTGAGTATTTTTCAATCTAAATTCAGAAACACACTTACTCGCAATATCGGCATATTCTTCTGGGCGGTCAATCTTGCCCTGCATATTATTTTCGGGGTGTAAGTTAGGATTAATCAAGACAGACTTTAAGCCATTTAAAAATCCAATCCGTTCGGCCCAATAAGCGCCTAGCCCAACGCCAACCATCAAAGGCGCGGGGTCGTCGGTATGCTGCATTTGCTTAGCGACTTCCTTGAGCAAATGCTGCATGTCATGCTTAGGGTGCAAGGTGCTATAACTTAACAAACGCACATCAGGGTCAATAAATTGTAACTGCCGCATTTTTTCATGGTTACCTGGGCTAGTCGCATCAAATCCATGCAGATAGAAAATCATATCAAGGCCTTTAACCATTTTTAACAGTGAATTAACTAACCCTAGCAAAAGAGTGAACTCATACTTTGCGCTACATCAAGCTTTTGCCTTTTGTGCCAAACAAATTTGTTCCGCCAATTGTTTTGCATTTTCCCAACGAGCCAGATTTTCTAGTGCCAGTGAAGTTTGATTAACATTGGGTTTTAACAAACTTGCAGGATGTAACGGTGCATTTTCAGGCCAACTAAAGCCATCAAGCAACGACATAACACCCGGATTATCATTACAGACTAAGATCATATCGCACCCTGCATCAAGGGCCGCTTGAGCTCGAGCGCGATAATCCCCTGCAAATGCAGCGCCCTTCATCCCTAAATCATCGGAGAAAATCACCCCAGTAAAACCAAGTTCCTGACGCAACACTTGCTTAAGCCAATAATGTGAAAATCCCGCTGGATGAGGATCGACTTTAGAATAAATCACATGGGCAGGCATAATGCCCGATAATTGCCCCTTAGCAATCAATTCCTTAAAGGGCAAAATATCCTTAGCAAATATAGCCTTCGCATCACGCTCATCAATAGGCTGGGCAATATGAGAATCCGCCGCCACACTGCCATGGCCGGGAAAATGTTTACCTACTGCGCCCATTCCCGCCTGAGCCATCCCGTCAATAAAACTATCTGCCAGTGCGATAACCTCGCTAGGATCCGCACTAAAGCTTCGTTTACCGATCACTTCACTAATGCCATTAAGATCAAGTACAGGTGCAAAGCTTAAATCGATATCACAGGCCAGCAATTCTATTGCCATTAAAAATCCTAACTCACAGGCCCAACGCTTCGCTAACGTCATATCACCTTTCGCCGCGGGTAAAATATCCCCCATTGCAGGAATAAGGGTAAACCCATCTCGAAAACGCTGCACCCGACCACCTTCATGATCGACCGCGATCAGTATTTCTGGACGAATTTGGCGTATCTGTTGTACCAGACGGATTAACTGATCACGACTCGAAAAATTACGGGAAAATAAAATTAAACCACCCACCTGTGGATGGCGTAACATTTCAGCTTCTGCCTCACTGACATCTATAGACAGCAAATCCAACATCAAATAACTCATACTTATCCCTAAAAATATTCATTAATACTCAAAAAATAACCACAGTGTAGAGTGGCTACATGGTTCACATAAAATCAGAAAAAAGCGAACCATTCACCGTACGAGCACCATAAAAACCCTTAATTCTGCCCATAAATTAGCCTAGCTCTGTTTGACAGTTAAGCTCAGCTTATCCGAAGTATTTTAAATCAAAAAAACTAATGTGAATTGTCACGCTAATCTATGGGATACTGATGGCAAGAGTATTACACAAGCAGATTTAGCATGGAAGATGCGAGCAGATTGCCTGAACCTACGCAAGAAAGATAAGCGTACTTAAGGTGTCATACCGCGGGCAATCCAGTGCATTCAGACTAGAATAAAAAACGAGACACAACAGGACTTCTATCATGATTAGCGTATTTGATATGTTCAAGATCGGCATTGGCCCGTCGAGTTCACATACTGTCGGACCGATGAAAGCGGGCAAAATTTTTATGCAAAACCTTGCAGACTCTGGACTCATGGCCCAAGTGGATGAACTAAGAGCTGAACTATTTGGCTCCCTCGGCCAAACAGGCAAAGGCCACGGCACGGGCAAAGCAGTGATTTTAGGCTTAATGGGCGAAGATCCTGAAACCGTCGATACCGACAGTATCGATGGCATTTTAGAACACGTCTCCAAGGATGAAACCTTAACGCTGCACTGTGGCAAAGTGGTTAAGTTTACCCGTGAAAATGGCATCATTTACCATAGACGCAAAACACTACCTGCGCACGCTAACGCCATGACCCTATACGCCTATAGCGAAGATAAATGCATATATGAGCGCACTTACTACTCAGTGGGTGGCGGCTTTATCCTAGATGAAGATGAAATTAGCCAACGTAATGCCTCACCAGCCTCACAAATTGAATCGGCACCTTTTGATTTTGTGAGCGCGGCTCACTTACTCAAATTATGTGGAGAGCAAGGTCTCAGCATTTCTTCTTTGATGATGGCGAACGAACTGAGTTTAGCCTCTGAAGAGGAAGTCAAAGCCAAGCTGTGGAATATTTGGCAGACGATGAAAACCTGTATCGAGCGCGGTTATCAGAAGGAAGGCATTTTACCTGGTGGCCTAAAACTGCGTCGTCGTGCTCCTGCACTGTACCGTCGTTTGAAAGCCGAAGGCCGTAACAATGTCGATCCATTAACCGCTATGGATTGGGTCGATTTATTCGCCCTGTCGGTCAACGAGCAAAATGCCGCAGGTGATCGCGTTGTTACTGCGCCAACAAACGGTGCTGCGGGAATTATTCCTGCCGTTTTATGCTATTACGATACCTTCGTACAAGAAGTGGATATCGATGTCTGCGCTCGTTATCTATTAACTGCCGCTGCGATTGGTATTTTGTACAAGAAAAATGCCTCAATTTCGGGCGCAGAAGTCGGTTGCCAAGGTGAAGTGGGCGTGGCCTGTTCTATGGCCGCTGGCGCTCTGACAGAGATCATGGGCGGTACGGTTGAGCACGTTGAAAACGCGGCTGAAATCGGCATGGAACATAACTTAGGTCTAACCTGCGATCCTGTCGGCGGCCTAGTGCAAGTGCCTTGTATCGAACGTAATGCCATGGGCGCGATCAAAGCGATTAACGCTTCTCGTATGGCCCTACGCGGCGACGGTAACCATAAGGTTTCACTGGATAAAGTGATCAAAACCATGATGGACACGGGCAAAGATATGCGTAGTAAATACAAAGAAACCGCCAAAGGTGGTTTAGCGGTCAACATTGTTGAGTGCTAAGTGCTGAGTGTTAGTTCACTCTCGTTAATCGCTTAAATCGCACCATAAAAAATGCCGCAACTCAGTGAGTTGCGGCATTTTTGTTTTAGCTAGCACTTGCCTCCTAAATCGCTATCGATGGTAGATGTTAGGCAACTGGCGTAACTAAGATTTTTTCAGGGAATACTGCGAAATAATACCCGCCCAAGCTTTTTCTATTTCAGGGATTAACTGCGTAAATGCCGTTTTTTCGGTAATCACCCGCAAATCATCTACCGCTTCAGACGTTCCCCATACGCTAGCATTTCCCGTCTCTTTCGCGGTAGATTCGGCAAGTCCATAAAGATATTCAGTCCGAACATCAAAAAATGCAGCAGAAACAGTCGTCGTTACACTGATCTCTTTATTCTTTAAGAAACCCAAAGACACCACATTGAGTGGAGCAAACTGTTGTTCACCCGCATGGAATGAAGTATCGAAGGTATAGATAAGTAAGATATCCGCTTTTAATCTCGCAGCGGTTTCTCGTAAGGATTTTATCGAGTCCAAATTCTCTGGGAGTAAAATGCGATTTAATGGCGCAATACCTGACACTTGTGGCATTTTAGCTAGCCTAGCAAAGTCGGCTTCCGTCTCAACTTCGCGGGTCGTCACCACACTATAACGACCTGTACCAAAACTGCTTACTCGATAGGATAAATAACCGGGAGCTTGAATACGCGCTACCGAAATATTTGCAGGAAACACCGCAGCAGGCTCTTTGGACATAAGTAAGTTGATATCCGATTCAGCTAACGAACTCAGCTGCACACTACCACCTGGGGTGGTGTACGATGCACATCCCCCTAATATCAACAATCCGCCTAACATGGCAAGTTTAACGATCCTCATCAAATCTCCTTTAAATACGTTTCAAATCCCTAAATATTGAATACTAACTTACTGTTGATAAATGTTTTATTCAACCAAATTAATGTTCAAGCGTGACATATTTCTAAGCTATCCAACGACCAAGAGACAGTATTGGGTAAACAAAAGGCGCAGTGATAAAACAATATCACTGCGCCTTTTGTATCAATATCTTAAATGGGTTTAAGGCTTAAAGTACAAGCTATGGAACTTAAGGTGCTCTTCAATAAAGCTCGCGATGAAGTAGTAGCTGTGATCGTACCCCGCTTGCATCCGCACATCCAAGGGATAACCCTTGGTATGGGCGATATCCACCAGCGATTGTGGCATCAATTGGGTGTCTAAAAAGCTGTCAGCTTCGCCTTGGTCAATCAGTACTGGCACTTCGCTAATCGCGAGCTTAAGCAACTCGCATGCATCATACTGGCGCCAATGTTCACGATTTTCACCTAAGTACTCGCTAAAGGCTTTAATACCCCAAGGTGCATTACTCGGATTCGAAATCGGGCTAAAAGCCGAAATTGAGCTGTATCTGTGTGGATTACTCAGACCAATCACCAAAGCACCATGACCGCCCATGGAATGGCCGGAGATAGCGCGCTGAGTAGTGACAGGAAAATGTGCTTCAATCAAAGTAGGTAGCTCATGGACTATGTAATCGTACATTTTGTAATGACGATTCCAAGGTGCTTTTGTCGCATTGAGATAAAAACCCGCGCCTAAGCCTAAATCGTAAGCTTTATCCACCGCATCGGGCACATCATCACCGCGAGGACTGGTATCGGGGGCAACTATCGCCATCCCAAGCTCGGCCGCCATACGCTGTGCGCCCGCCTTCTGCATAAAGTTTTCATCGGTGCAGGTTAGGCCCGAGAGCCAATACAGCACAGGCACTGGCTTAATGACTGCCTCTGGCGGCAGATAAATCGCAAAGCGCATCTCGCAATTTAGTGCCTGAGATTGATGGCGATACTGCTTATGCCAACCGCCAAAACTCTTGTTACAACTGATATTTTCTATGGTCATACAAGTCCTTTTAAGCTCAATCTTTTAGCGTTTTGTCATAGCATTTATCTTAGCATTCGTCATGGCGCTGATCGTCTACTCTGTTGGCAACACAGCAAACAGATTTGCACCTGTCTGCCGGTTTGTCACATCAAGCTGAAGCATCAGTTTACAATGCGAAACCGCTTATTTATCAAAATGGATCACGCTGCGGATGCTCTTACCTTGGTGCATCAGCTCGAATGCTTCATTGATTTGCTCAAGTCCCATAGTATGAGTGATAAAATCATCGAGCTTAAATTCGCCCGCTAAGTAACGCTCAACGATGTGTGGCAGTTCAGAACGCCCTTTCACACCGCCAAAGGCAGAACCGCGCCAAACGCGGCCAGTCACCAATTGGAATGGACGGGTTGAAATCTCTTGACCAGCACCGGCAACACCGATGATGACTGATTCACCCCAGCCCTTATGGCAACACTCTAAGGCGCTGCGCATCACGTTGACGTTGCCGATACACTCGAATGAGTAATCCACGCCACCGTCGGTCATCTCAACGATCACCTCTTGGATGGGCTTATCCAATAATTTTGGGTTGATACAGTCGGTCGCGCCAAGTTTTTTGGCTAACTCGAACTTAGACTCGTTGATATCAATCGCGATAATACGACTGGCTTTGGCCATAGTGGCACCGATAATCGCCGATAAACCGATACCGCCGAGGCCGAAAATCGCCACGGTCGCGCCTTCTTCCACTTTGGCCGTGTTCATCACCGCGCCCATACCTGTGGTTACGCCACAACCTAACAGACAAATTTCTTCTAATGGCGCGCTCTTATTGACTTTAGCCAATGAGATTTCAGGCAACACAGTATATTCAGAGAAGGTCGAGCAACCCATGTAATGGAAAATAGGCTTGCCATCAAGATAAAAACGCGTGGTGCCATCGGGCATTAAGCCTTTACCTTGGGTCGCGCGAATTTTTTGGCACAGGTTAGTTTTGCCCGATAGACAAAACTTACATTCTCCGCACTCTGGGGTATAAAGTGGGATCACATGATCGCCCACTTGTACGCTGGTCACCCCCTCGCCCACTTGCTCAACGATACCGCCGCCTTCGTGGCCTAGAATCGCTGGGAATACGCCTTCTGGATCATCACCGCTCAGGGTAAAGGCATCCGTGTGACACACGCCCGTAGCCACAATGCGCACTAAGACTTCGCCCGCTTTAGGTAACATCACATCCACTTCTTCAATCTTAAGTGGTTGTCCTGGCCCCCAAGCAACAGCGGCCTTTGATTTAATAAACTGCGGTTTTTCGTTCGACATTGTTACGTCCCTTGAATAGGTAATAGGAGTAAGTCATTGGTGTATCATAAATTCAATTCAGGCCAAGCAAATTCTTGCGCCCATTGCACTGATGCTACTGAATAGGAGGATTGTATTTGTTTCTCAGCGAGAGACAATCTAGTATTCAAGCAATTCATTTTTACTGAGTAACAACAATGTATCTCTGGGACGGCATTTCTGAATTTGTCGCGGTGGCTGAGGCCGAAAGTTTTACCCTAGCGGCGCAGCGGCTGAATATCTCCACCGCCCACGTTAGCCGCCAAGTGAGCACCTTAGAAAACCGCCTTGGCACAAAACTCTTTTACCGCACAACCCGCAAAGTGTCGTTAACCGAAGAAGGCACGATTTATTATCGTCATTGCCGCCAATTACAAACGGGGTTAGAAGAAGCCGAGCGCGCCACCTCAAACCTAAAGGACTCACCCCAAGGCTTAGTCAAGCTCACGGCGCCCGTCGCCTATGGCGAAAAATTTATCATGCCGTTGCTCAATGATTTTATGGTGCAATATCCCAGCGTTGAATTTAGCGTCGACCTAACTAATCGCACCTTGGACTTGATTGAAGGCGGTTATGATCTGGCCATTCGCCTCGGAAAACTCGCCGATTCGAGTCTGATGGCCAAACCGCTCAGCAGTCGCACTCACTATGTCGCCGCCTCACCAAGCTATGTGGAAAAATACGGTCAGCCCCATACCTTATCAGAACTTAGCCGGCACAATTGTTTGATCGGTAATCATAATTACTGGCGCTTTGTAGAAAATGGCCGCGAACGCAATATTAAAGTCCGCGGCAATCTTAATTGTAACAGCGGCTACGCATTAAGGGATGCGGCACTAAAGGGCATAGGGATAGTTCAACTGCCTGATTATTATATTGAAGAAGATATTCAAGCCGGACGGTTACTCTCCTTCCTTGACGGTCACCGCGAAGCCAAAGAAGGCATCTGGGCACTCTATCCGCAAAACCGCCACCTGTCGGCTAAGATCCGCGTATTGGTCGATTATCTTGCCGAAAAACTCATCGAACAGGGTTAAATACTGTTTGAGCAGATTGATTAGTAGGTGGTAGCAGACAAAACGGCGCAAACTAGCGCCAGTTTTCCCGCAAAGTGTAATACAGCATGCCTAACGCCAGCGCTTGATTGCCGAACCATTCATTTAACGGAATGCGGATATGGCGCATGGCGGCAAACAAATCAAATTCACGCAATTGCCCGTCCATCGCATTGGCCATGATCTCAGCCATAATGTGCGATGTCGCCACTCCGTGCCCAGAATATCCTTGGCAATAGAACACATTAGGCGACACTTTGCCGAGCTGTGGGATACGGTTAATCACAATTCCTGCCATTCCGGCCCAAGCAAATTCGATATCAACGCCCTTTAATTGTGGAAACGTACGCTCAATCGCGGGCCGTAATTCCGCCGCCACATTTTTAGGATCGCGGCCGCTGTAGTTAGTCCCGCCGCCGAACATCAACCGTTTATCCGCGGTCAGGCGATAGTAATCCAACACAAAGCGGCAATCGTACACGGCCAAATCCTGCGGATTGATTTGCAAAGCGATCTCATCGGGCAGAATCGCAGTGGCGCAATTGCCTAAGGACGCCGGAAATAACATACCGCGCAGTTTTGGACGGGCGAGTTTATGGTAAGCATTACCGGCGATCAGCACACTGTTGGCGCGCACTTTTCCCTTGGCAGTGACAACAGTCGCCACATCGCCTTCTTCAATATCAAGTACGGGTGAGTGTTCAAAGATTAACGCCCCAAGACCTGCTGCGGCGCGGGCTTCACCCAGGCATAAATTAACTGAGTGCAAATGCATATTGCGCCGATTGACTAAGCCGCCGTGATACAAGGGCGAGCCTAAATAGGCGGGTATTTCATCGGCGGATACCAGCGTCATAAATTCACCCATGCCGCGGCGCTGCGCCTCATCATGCATCGCCCTAAGCTCCTGCATGTGCTTTGGCTGGTAAGCGGTTTGGATATGACCAAACTTTAAATCACAGTTTATGCCGTACTTGGCCACCCGATTTTTAATTATATCGTGGCCGCGCCAACGCATATTCCACACATAATCTTCAGCTTCATTGCCGATTTGACAGCGCAGCTGCTTTGTCATCGCAACATCGCCGGACAAACTGCCCGTCACCTGCCCGCCGTTGCGTCCGGTCGCGCCCCACGCAATTTTATTGGCCTCAATAAGCGCCACTTTGTAGCCCTTCTCAGATAATTCCAACGCCGTTGCCACGCCAGTAAAACCGCCACCGACAATCGCCACATCGACTCGAATGTCGCCTTCAAGCGCAGGATAATCTGACTCTTGGTCAATGGTGGCATTGTAGTAGGAGGCGCAACGCTCTGCTGGCATGGTCATTCCTTGATGTTGAAAGTTAACTGTTGAAAGTTGATGGCTGAAAGTGAGTGTTGAGTCTTAGTTCTGGGCACTCAGTTCTTCTGGACACTCAGTTTTGGACACTCGTTTTAACACGGCATCATGCCGACATTGTTTTATATTTTTTACAAGCGTTCAGAATTTGTGAGTATATCTAAGTTGAGATCGAGGTCAACACTGAATTGCGATAACTATTTGCAGGACATGACAAAGGGAGTTGAGCTGGCTGCTGGCTCCTGCTTGAAGAACCTGAAATGGGGGGGCTTGAGATGGAAGCTTCTGAAATGGCGGTACCTAAAATTAAGGCACTAAAATTAAGGCACTAAAATTAAGGCACTAAAATTAAGGCACCTAAGATTAAGTTACCTAAGATAGTGACTCCGAATGTTAAGGCGCGGCTGATTTTATCTTTTAAGCCTTATACTTTTTGCTGGTTTAAGATAGGCTTGTGCGGCGTCATCCTCTTTTTATCTCAGCAACCTAGAGTCCATTATGCCACTATTACCACTTGTCCAATTGCCGTTTTCCCAAGCATGTGAAAACAACAAAGCGCCGATTTTAGCGGTATTAACACAAGCATTCTCACTCAACCAACATGTACTCGAAATCGGCAGTGGCACAGCGCAGCATGCTGTGTATTTTGCAGCAAATCTTCCCCATTTAATCTGGCAAACCAGCGATCAGGCTGAGTATATTGAGGTCATTACCGCAAGGTGTATGCATGAAGGCAAGCTACCCAATGCAGCGGCAAACCTACGCTTACCACTTACCCTTGATGTCACTGTGCCATGGCCAGTGGAGGGATTAACACCTGATATTGATGGCGTATTTACTGCAAACACTTTGCATATTATGAGCAAAAATATGGTTGAAGCGTTTTTTACTGGCCTTGGTCTGTATCTCCCCCAACTCAAGACCCTGTGCATTTACGGCCCCTTTAACTACCAAGGCGAATTTAGCAGTGACAGCAATCGCCAGTTTGATGCCTTTTTAAAACAGCGCGATCCCGCCAGCGGCATTCGTGATATTGAATGGATTTGCAGTTTAGCCAGCGAGCAAGGCCTAACGCTGAAGCAAGATGTGGCTATGCCAGCCAATAATCGACTACTGCATTTTGTCAAAGTGTAACGGGTTATCTCTCTTCACCCAAAAGCCTAATAGAATTAACGACGATGCAGATAACACTAAATTAACGTAGCACCAACACCTCAAGAGCATAAGTTAACTATCATCACGTTTTCCGTATTCACCACAAAAACGCATAAATATTCTCATTTAATTCAAATTGGCTGTTGCAAAGGCTCATAAAAGCGGTTAGTTTAAATCCACTTATACGGATAGACACCCGTAGCAACGAATTAAACGCTTCACTGTAATTAGAACGGTTAAGCGATAAATATAAACAAATAACGAACAAAGACCGAGAGAGTAAAATGAGCCCACTACTGAACGCTATCCACCACCATCACCACCATATGCGGTAGCCTTCGGACGCTCACTGCCGGAGGACTATATCCTTCTGGCGGACTGATTCAAGATGATCAAAAACCCCTGGAAGGAATTCCGGGGGTTTTTGCATTTAGGCGCTAATTTTGAATCTTTTAATTTTGATACTTTTGAGCGAGATAACACTATGACTGAATCGAACCGTTTACGCATCGCCATCCAAAAATCTGGCCGTCTATCGACCGAATCACAACAATTGCTAAAAAGCTGTGGTGTTAAATTTTCCATTAATGAACAACGCCTTATTGCTCACGCTGACAATATGCCTATCGATTTACTGCGCGTTCGTGATGACGATATCCCAGGATTGGTGATGGACGGCGTGGTTGATATGGGGATCATCGGTGAAAACGTGCTCGAAGAGGAACAAATCGAGCGTCAAACTCTGAACAAACCCGCAGATTGCCTCAAACTGCGTCAGTTAGATTTCGGTTCGTGTCGCCTCTCGTTAGCCGTACCAACAGAATTCAGTTACGCCGATGCCTCCTCGTTAGAAGGATTACGCATCGCCACTTCTTATCCGAACCTGCTGCGCCGTTTTATGCAACAAAAAGGCATAACTTATCGCGACTGTATGTTAAAAGGCTCGGTTGAAGTCGCCCCGCGTGCCGGCCTTGCCGATGGGATTTGTGATCTCGTGTCAACGGGCGCCACCTTAGAGGCCAACGGTTTATACGAAACTGAAGTAATTTACCGCTCTATGGCCTGCATCATTCAATCGACCCAAACCCAATCGCCGACTAAACAAGCACTCATCGATAAAATTCTATCCCGCGTCAATGGCGTTATCCGCGCCCGTGAGAGCAAGTACATACTGCTACACGCGCCAACCGAAACCTTAGATCAAATCGTCGCCCTACTGCCCGGCGCTGAAAACCCAACCGTATTGCCATTAAATGATGATACTAACCGCGTTGCTATCCACGCCGTCAGTACCGAAGATTTATTCTGGGATACCATGGAGCAGCTAACCGCACTCGGTGCCAGCTCGATTCTGGTGATGCCAATCGAAAAAATGATGGGGTAATGTATGGAAATCCTAACTTGGTCAACCTTATCCGCCGCCGAGCAGAAAACGGCGCTGAAACGCTCGCCCTTAATTGGTGATAGTGGCTTAGAGCAAAGCGTTCGCGCCATTCTCGATGCGGTAGCGACGCGGGGTGATGCCGCCATTGCCGAATTTAATCAAAAGTTTGATGGCTTTGATAGCGCGACCAAAGATTTAAATGGACAAGGTAGTGGTGAGCTGCGCATGGGCGAAGCCGAAATAACTGCGGCAAGTGCACGAGTATCGCCTGAGCTAAAAGCGGCGATCGCCAAAGCCATGGCGAACATAGACGTGTTTCACAGCGCCCAGCAATTTCGCCCGATTGATATGGAGACCGAGGCGGGAGTGCGCTGCGAACTGCGTAGCGAACCAATTGAAAAAGTAGGTTTATATATTCCAGGTGGCAGTGCGCCATTAATTTCTACCGTGATGATGCTCGCCCTGCCCGCCAAGATCGCCGGCTGCGAACAAAGAGTATTAGTCAGCCCACCGCCCATCAACGATGCCATTATCTATGCAGCCAATGCCTGTGGGATCACTGAAATCTATCAAGTAGGCGGCGCGCAGGCCATTGCGGCACTGGCCTTTGGCACAGAAACGATCCCCGCGGTCGATAAAATTTTTGGCCCAGGTAATCGCTACGTGACTGAAGCTAAACGCTTAGTGTCACAGGATGGCCGCTGCACTGTGTGTATCGATATGCCAGCAGGTCCTTCTGAAGTGTTAGTGATTGCCGATAGCGACGCCAATTGCGAATTTATCGCCGCCGATTTGCTTTCGCAAGCGGAGCACGGCCCAGATTCACAAGTGATTTTAGTGACAGATTCGCAAGCTATCGCCGATGGCGTGAATGACGCGCTAACAAGACAACTCGCTGCCCTGCCGCGTTGTGATATCGCGGCAACGGCACTACTGAGCAGTCGCACTTTTGTTGTGGACGACATGCTACAAGCCGCGCAGGTTTCCAATCAATATGGGCCTGAGCACTTGATCATTCAAACGCGCTTTCCCCGTGAGGTACTGAAAAATATTCGCGCCGCGGGCTCGGTATTTTTAGGCGCTTATACGCCTGAATCTATTGGTGATTATGCCAGTGGCACCAACCACGTGCTACCAACTTACGGTTACAGCCGCGCCGTGTCGAGCCTGTCATTAGCCGACTTTAGCCGCCGCTTTACCGTGCAGGAACTCAGCGCTAAAGGCTTAATCGGATTGGGGCAAGCGGTCATGACGTTAGCCAGTAACGAATTGCTCGATGCGCACAAAAATGCTGTCGCAGTACGTTTAGCTAGCCTAGAGAAATGATCTGCTTAATCTTAAGTGAATAAAAATAGAGCTGAGTGAAGAAAATGAGCCAAATGAGCAGCATGGAAAAAACAGCAGAACCCACAGTATTAGCGCTAAATTTAGCCAAGCGCTTAGCGCGCCCTGAGTTACTGGATTTAACGCCCTACCAGAGTGCCCGCAGACTGGGCGGTCGTGGTGATATTTGGATCAATGCCAACGAATCACCCTTCAATAATGTCGATACGGCAGCGCTCGATTTATCAAAATTGAATCGTTACCCAGAATGCCAACCGCCGCAGCTTATCAAGGCCTACAGCGAGTACAGCGGTGTGAGTGCCAGTAAGATAGTTGCCAGCCGCGGCGCCGATGAAGCGATTGAACTATTAATTCGTGCCTTTTGTATACCTGGCGTCGACAGCATTGCTTGCTTTGGCCCAACTTACGGCATGTATGCCATCAGCGCGAACACCTTTAATGTGGGCGTTAAAGCGTTAAATCTCAGCGCGGAATATGGCTTGCCAACAACCTATGCCGAGGACGTTCGCGGCGCAAAACTGGTGTTTATCTGTAATCCCAATAATCCGACGGGGACAGTGATCGACAAAGCCATTATCGAGCAAGCAATTAAAGCCCTGCCCGACGCGCTTGTAGTCATTGATGAAGCTTATATTGAGTTTTGCCCCGAATACAGCGTGGCGGATTTGCTGGAAAGCTATCCGAATCTAGTGGTACTGCGCACCCTGTCAAAAGCCTTTGCACTTGCCGGCGCACGCTGTGGTTTTATGCTGGCAAACGAGGCTGTGGTCGAAATCATTATGCGCGTGATTGCGCCCTATCCGGTGCCGCTGCCCGTGAGTGAAGTCGCCACACAGGCGCTATCGAGCGCAGGTGTTGCGCGGATGAAAATTCAGGTAGAAGAACTCAATCAACAGGGTAAAAGACTTGCCGCGGCACTCAATCTTTACTGTGAACAATGGGGCGGCAGAGTACTAACTCCCCATGGCAACTACGTATTGGCTGAATTTGATGATGTCGCCAAGGTCGCGGCGTTACTGCAAGGCAGTGGTGTTGTCGCCCGCGCCTACAAGGACCCAAGGCTTGCCAAAGCGATACGCTTTAGCTTTAGTTCAAAGGCGGATACCGATCGCTTAGTCGCCCTTTTTGAGTCACAACGAGTTGAATAATAAAACGAACTATATTTTAAGGTAGCGCCATGAACCCACAATTTATCCCAAACGTTGCACAAAAAATTCTGTTTATCGACCGCGATGGTACCTTGATTGAAGAGCCCATCACCGACAAACAGGTCGATAGTTTAACGAAATTAGTGTTCGAGCCACAGGTAATCCCCGCTTTGCTACGTCTGCAAAAGGCAGGGTTTCGCTTAGTCATGGTCAGCAATCAAGACGGCCTTGGCACACCGTCTTTCCCGCAGGAAGATTTCGATGCCCCCCACAATATGATGATGCAAATCCTCAAAAGCCAAGGGGTGAACTTCGAAGATGTGGTGATTTGCCCGCACTTTAATGATGAAAATTGCAGCTGCCGTAAACCTAAGCTGGGGCTAGTAAAAGACTACCTCACCCAAGGCTGCATCGATTTCACCCAATCGGCGGTGATTGGCGATCGCGAAACCGATGTGGAGCTGGGCAATGCCATGGGCATTAAAAGCCTGAAATATCAACGCGACACTTTAGGCTGGAACGCCATCGCCGATGCACTGCTCAATAAAGGCCGCACCGCCACGGTCGTACGTACCACCAAAGAAACCGATATTCGCGTGACTGTGGATCTCGACAGTTCAATCAAAGGTAAAATTGATACAGGCATTGGCTTTTTCGACCACATGCTCGATCAAATTGCCACCCACGGTAATTTTAGAATGGATGTGAAAGTCGATGGCGATCTGGAAATCGACGATCACCACAGCATCGAAGACACTGCGCTGGCCATAGGTGATGCCCTGCGCCAAGCGCTCGGTGACAAACGCGGCATTGCCCGTTTCGGCTTTAGCCTGCCGATGGACGAAGCTAAGGGTGAGTGTCTGCTGGATATCTCTGGCCGCCCTTTTATCAAATTCTCGGCCGATTTTGAGCGTGAGCACGTGGGCGAAATGGCCACTGAAATGGTGCCGCACTTCTTCCGATCCTTTGCCGATGGCCTGCGCTGTACGCTGCATGTGTCAACCGAAGGCGATAACGATCACCACAAGGTTGAAGCCCTGTTTAAAGTGCTCGGTCGCGCGCTACGCCAAGCGGTTAAAGTCGAAGGCGATATTCTGCCATCGAGCAAAGGCGTGCTTTAAGGCATCAGCATAAATCGTTTAAGAGGTTAGGATGCAACAAGACACTCTATTATCAGCTGGCCAGCAATTAGCAGCAAATGCATCACCAGATGCTGAAACCGTCATCATAGACACGGGCTGTGCCAATTTAAACTCAGTACGTTTCGCCTTCGAGCGTTTAGGCGCTAAGGTGTTGGTCACAGACGATAAAGCCAAAATCAAAGTGGCAAAACGCGTGGTGCTGCCGGGTGTGGGTACGGCAGGTGCGGCCATGGCGTCCTTACATGAAAAAGGCTTGGTCGAACTCATTCAAGGCCTGACTCAACCTGTGCTGGGCGTGTGCCTTGGCATGCAAATGTTGGCGGCGATTTCTAAGGAACGCGGCGGCAAAGGTCAAGATTGCGAGTGCTTAGGCATCATCCCCACCGACATTTGCGAGCTGGATACCCAGTTACTCAAAGCTGAAAGCCTACCTTTGCCGCACATGGGCTGGAATCAACTTAAGCTAACGACAAACTCACAAGGAGCCAAAATCCCTAGCGTTCACCCGCTGTTTGCGGGCATTGAAGATGGCAGTTATGTGTATTTCGTCCACAGTTACCGCGCGCCGTTGAGTGAATTTACATTAGCCCAATGTACCTATGGTGAAGGCTTTAGCGCCGCCATCGGCAAAGGCAACTTTATGGGCGTGCAGTTCCACCCCGAAAAAAGTGCCGCCGTGGGCGCGCAAATTCTGCGTAACTTTTTACAGATGGATGAGTTACAGATGAACGAAGCTCTGATGAACAAAGCGCTGCAAAGCAACTCTGCTGATGGCCAAGCTGGTGTAAAGAAGGCTGACCAATGAATAAATTACTCAATACAAAAGAAGTTATTAATGAATCACTTATAAATAAGTCAATCGAGGATTTAAGCTTATGATTATTCCTGCGATTGATTTAATTGATGGCAATGTCGTCCGCCTTTATCAAGGCGATTACGGTCAGCAGACCACCTTTGATTTAAGTCCTTTGGCGCAGTTGCAATCCTACGAGGCACAAGGCGCTAAGTGGTTGCATATCGTTGATTTAACGGGTGCGAAAGATCCCGCGAAACGCCAAACTCGTCTTATCAGTGAATTAGTGGCGGGACTATACGCCAATATTCAAGTGGGTGGCGGTATTCGTACTGAAGAACAAGTCACTGAATTATTAGCTATCGGTGTAAAACGAGTGGTAATTGGCTCACTGGCGGTGAAAGAGCCTGAGTTAGTCAAACAATGGTTTATCAAATACGGCAGCGAAGCAATTTGCCTCGCGCTCGATGTCAATATCAACCAGAGCGGCGAGAAAATGGTCGCCGTATCCGGTTGGCAAAGTGGTGGCGGTAAGAGTTTAGAATCCCTTGTAGAAACCTTTAGCGCGGTCGGCTTAAAGCACGCGCTGGTGACTGATATTAGCCGGGACGGCACCTTAACGGGCGCGAATACCGCGCTTTATCAAGAAATTGCTGCAAGCTTCCCCGACATCGCTTGGCAAGCCTCCGGCGGTATTGCGACCCTTGATGATGTGAGCGCCGTGCGAGACAGCGGCGCTGCAGGCATCATTATCGGTAAAGCCTTGCTTATCAATCAGTTTAACGTGTCGGAGGCAATCCAATGCTGGCCAAACGACTAGTCCCCTGTTTAGATGTAAAAGACGGTAAAGTAGTGAAAGGCGTGCAGTTTCGTAACCACGAAATTGTCGGTGATATCGTTCCCTTAGCCGCGCGTTATGCCGAAGAAGGCGCCGATGAGCTGGTGTTTTATGACATTACCGCCAGCGCCCACGAACGTGTGGTCGATAAATCTTGGGTGAGCCGCGTGGCGGAGCAGATTGATATTCCCTTCTGTGTGGCAGGGGGTATTAAAACCATTAGCCAAGCCCGTGAGTTATTAGCCTTTGGTGCGGATAAGATTTCGATTAACTCGCCCGCGTTAACCGATCCGAGTTTGATCTCACGCCTGCAGGACGAGTTCGGCCGCCAATGTATCGTGATTGGTATCGACTCCTTTTTCGATGCCACCAGCAACAGCTATAAAGTAAAGCAATTTACTGGCGATAAGGCTGCGACTAAAGATACCCAATGGTTTACCCAAGACTGGGTTGAAGAAGTGCAAAAACGTGGTTGTGGTGAAATCGTGCTCAATGTTATGAACCAAGACGGTGTGCGTGGTGGCTATGATATCAAGCAGTTAAGTCTTGTTCGCGCCATCTGCGACGTGCCGTTAATTGCCTCGGGCGGTGCAGGAACTATGGCGCATTTTCGCGATGTATTTATTGAAGCTAAGGTCGATGCGGCGCTGGCAGCGAGCGTATTCCACAAGGCGATTATCAACATCGGTGAATTAAAAGCCTATTTAGCGGCCGAAGGGATCGCGATTAGACGCTAGAGCGGTTCTAGGTTCTAGGTTCTAGGTTCTAGGTTCTACAAACAGATTAAGAGTGAATACTATGTCAACGCAAACAAACACTAAGTCGGATTTTAGCGAGCTGGATTGGAATAAACAGGATGGGCTCATTCCTGCCGTTATCCAAAACCATTTATCGGGCAAGGTATTAATGCTCGGTTATATGGATAAGGCCGCGCTGGAAAAAACCTTGAGCACAGGTGATGTCACCTTTTTCAGCCGCTCAAAACAGCGCTTGTGGACTAAGGGTGAAACCTCGGGGAATACGCTAAGATTGGTCGCTATCGATAAAGACTGCGATAACGATAGCCTGTTAGTGCAAGTGATCCCCAACGGCCCAACCTGCCACAAAGGCACCGAAAGTTGTTGGTTAGATGACAATGCGCACCCCTTTTTGAACAACCTCGCCAGCCTTATCACCTCGCGTAAAGGACAAAGTGCCGATTCCAGTTACACGGCGTCATTATTTGCGCGCGGCACAAAACGTATCGCCCAAAAGGTCGGGGAAGAAGGTCTTGAAACCGCCCTTGCCGCCGCGACCCTCGATAAGGAAGAGCTGGTTAACGAAGCCTCAGATCTTATCTATCACTTGCTGGTATTGCTTGAAGATCAACATTTAAGCCTTAGTGATATCACAGCAAACTTGCTGGCAAGACATCAAAAGGCGCTGCAGAGCAAAGCATAATCTGCTTACTGTTCCTGATGTCTTACTATCGATTTTACCGCTAAAAATGCCGCCCACTTAAATCAAGTCGGCGGCATTTTTTATCGCGCGATTCCCTCAAGTGCCATTGCCGCAATGTGAGCAATGAATATCTTGCGCCTTAATCCTATAACAAAAAATAATCAAAATACTGTTGTAATGGTTGACAAGTACAGTTCAGTTCCCTATGGTAGCCTCCGTTGCTGTTAGGTTATTAAGGCAAGGCATCAAAACACTTATCCGTTTTTACTCAACACACGCTAAGGCAAGTTTTATGTGTTTCACACCCTTTTATTATCCCTATCTGTAGCCGCAATGGATATTGTTTAGGTATAAAATAGGCACCTCGCCTGACCTTCCATTGTGGCCATATCCTTTCGGATCCGCTGAGCGCCACTGTCTCATTTGCTTAAATTATTTTGTGCTTGAATCATTTCATCATTGAATCACATCAAAATCCTTTAAGACAGTTGCTTTAGGATCAAGTCTTTGTCTCTTTTTCTTGCAACACGCTTTTGAGATCATGTTATGACACAGAATAAAATTTTCGGCAGTTTACTGCTTATCGCAGGCACCACAATCGGCGCGGGCATGTTGGCTTTGCCTATCGCATCGGCAGGACTTGGCTTTGGCACCTCCTCCGCCATTATGCTCATCCTATGGGCGCTAATGGCCTACACGGCACTGCTTATGGTGGAAATCCATCAATTCGCCCCCAGCGATGCCAGCCTTAATCACTTAGCGCAGCGCTTATTGGGTCGTAAGGGCCAGTTGATCGCCAATAGCGCCTTGATGTTTTTACTGTACGCCCTCTGCGCCGCCTACATTGCTGGCGGCGGCGAGCAAGTGAACCAAAAGCTGAGCACTTGGCTAGGGCTAAGTTTGCCACCACAGGCTGGCGCCATCCTGTTTACCCTGCTGATTGGCGCCATTGTGGGCATGGGAACCCACTGTGTGGACCTTATCAATCGCGGTTTGTTTGCCCTTAAGCTATTGGCATTACTGCTTATGTTGGCCTTATTACTGCCGCAGGTTGAAAGCGCACATTTGCTCGAACTCCCGCTCAACCAAGGCCTGATTATCTCAGCTATTCCGGTGATTTTTACCTCCTTTGGATTTCACGGTTCTATTCCCTCTGTGGTGCGCTACTTAGGCGTTGAGGTCAAAGCCCTGCGCAGGATCATGTTGTTTGGCTCGGCTTTGCCATTAGTGATTTACCTTTTGTGGCAACTGGGCAGTCAAGGCGTATTGAGCCAAAGTCAATTGCTCGAAAACCAGAGCTTATCGAGCTTTATCAATCGACTGGCGAGCGTACTGCACAGTGAATACTTAAGTAGCGCGATTAGTCTGTTTGCCGACCTCGCCCTTGCGACCTCGTTTTTAGGGGTAAGTTTAGGCCTGTTCGATTTTATGGCCTCAAGCTTAAGGCAAGAAGATAATGCAACAGGTCGCAGCTTAACTGCGGCCATCACCTTTTTACCGCCCTTAGGTTTTGCCCTCTTCTACCCCCAAGGTTTTATCACAGCGCTGGGTTACGCGGCGATTGCACTGGTGATCCTCGCCATCTTTTTACCTGTGGCCATGGTGTGGACACAACGCCAGATGCGAGACGCTGCTAATATGCCGACGGGTTATCGGGTCGCGGGCGGCAAGTTTGCCTTAATGCTCGCCACACTTTGCGGAATTGTGGTGATCGCCGCCCAGATATTTAGCTAGCCGCAATTCACTCACCAAGAGTGAGTTAACCAAAAGTTAGCTAGCTCGAATAAAAGATTAGGTACAAGAGCCTGTAAAACCTCAACTATTGACAGCAGGCTTTTGTCTATTCAATGATCCTTTCACATTAGTCAGCTAGGTTCTTGAGTGTTAAACTCGCTCTGATGCTCGTGTGTGATACGATAGCTTCAAAATAAAAGTACCTAGGTAAATACAGGTTAGTGTATTTTTGCGCAGCTAAGGCACGAGTTTAGTCAGGGCTCAGTGAATAAGGATAGAAGTCGAACCCAATGCCAATCCACAACAAGCCAAATCGCCGGAAATTCCCACTAAAAAAGACCCTATTGGCGACCAGCTTAACGGGTATCTTGGCGAGTGTGGCGTTAACCGTTTGGATTGTGAATACCCAGACTGAACAACTCATCATTCAAGCGGCAAATTTTGCCCTCGCAGGCATGGACAGCGAACTGATTGACATTGAGTTAGGGAAAAGTCAGTTAGCACATTGGCGTATTACCTCTGCTAACCTTAGGATACATGACAGCCATATCAGGCTTAATAACCTGAATATCCAGCTAAAACTGGACTGGCCGCAGAGCTTTGCCGAGCTGAAACAGTTTAGCCAAGTCTCTTACCTCACTCAAAAAATCACCCAAATCTCCACAGGTGATATTGAGGTCGAGTTAGGGCAATCGCTATTTTTACCTAATCGAAATGCTATCGATGAACAAGGCCCCGCCTTAGCCCTAGATATCAAATCATTGCCACTTATTGATATAGGTAAAACCAGCCTAATTCTCAAAGCCCACCATCTCAACACCCAAAATGATTTACCCGCCTATCGTTTGGTGATGGACAAGTTGAGCCTCAACGGCGCGGGGGAAATCAACAGCGAATTTAGCCATGCAGGTGAAAGCATCGCCAAACTTAAAGCAACACTCGAAGCTAACAAGTGGCAACTTGCGAGCGAAATTGCACTCGCGCCGCTGCTTGCGAGCTTGCATCAAATCAGCCTGAGGCAAGCGCAAGACAGTGTACTTAGTCCGTTAACTGAACTTGATAATGAATGGCAAGCGTTAGCGATTGATCTACAAGGTCAATTGGTGTCCAACAGCAGTATCACTTTAACCTCAGGCGAACTTATCAGTGAGCATCAATTAATCGATCCAAAGCTGACCTTTAGTCAACTGGCTGCACTAGAGCTTGTGCCAAAACCTAAGTTAGCATTTAACATTACCGGACATTTAGCAGAGCTTGACCTCAGCCTTGAGCCCTTTACCTTAGCGGTAAATCCCAATGCAATGCAGCAACAGCGATTAATGCAGCTACTCGATGCGTCCCTGGCTAATCCTTTAACTCAGCCTTCGTCTCCATCGACAACCAAGCCCGACTCTGAGCAAGCGCCAGATCAAGTTGCAAACCAAGTAACTGGTCAAATAACTAAGCTGCTATCTGGGCTTAAAAGCACAGATACACCAGTGGGATTATCGCTGACATTGCCTGAAACCCTGCATTATCCACTGACTCACATTCAGCAAGATACACAGGCAAAGCCTAGTGCGGATAAACCGTTTATATTTAATCTTCCCCGAGTTCAACTAACAACATTAGGCAGTAAGCTCGATGCGCAAATCGATTTAGCCAATGTTGAAGTGGTTCAGTCCGCCGATGCTCTGTCTTTTAACTCGGATTGGCACCTAGAGATAAATCAAACCAGCCCATTACAATTATCCCAATTGTGGGCAAATGTACCGCTGGATCTCAGTTGGAGCCACAGCCAGTTAACAACCGCAGGGAAATTTCACTTTGCAACAACACCCAACTCAACTGACTGGCAATTCATTACTGAACCTATCGGGACTGCTAGGTCAACAACACAAACGAAAAACAGCACATTGCAGTTTGTCATGGGTGGACTTAAGCAGATCAACACGCAAGATAAAAATCGGACTAAGCATGCTGATATAAGTCTTGGCAATATCGCCATTAATGCCCTTGCGCCACTTAAGGTAAATACAAATACCACAGACGGGTTAACAGTCACCCTACCACCTTTAACCTTAGCACTTGAGCAACTGCATCTTTCGCAAACCATACAAACTATAGAGGCCGCACCAGCAGAAACCGAGTCCAATGAAGCCATAAACTCGGGTATCGTCAGTAAAACTGACGTGAACACGGGCCATTTCTCAATTGCCTTACAAAACTCCATGTTATTTACGCTAAGGCCCGAGATTGAAACCCCACTCGACTCACTACTCGCCTCCCCTTGGCAGAATCGACTCGAGTGGCAGGCCAGTCAGCTTCATATTGAAAAACAGCTCAGTAGCAGAGGTCGAAGCCGCAAAGAAACAGTATTAAAGCTCGATACATTAACCCTTAAACAAGATGTAGATTGGCAACAAGGTACACTGCTAGGTGAAGAAAACTGGCAGGTTGGCACCGTTAAACTACAAAGCCATCATCAATTAAACCTCGCCACAGCAAACAAACCACTCGCATTGACTGGTCAATGGGTTGTCGATACGAGCATGACCGAGGCACTGTCCTTGCTCAATCAAACCCAGCCTTTACCTGCTGAGCTTAATGTTACGGGCAATAATCAATTACAGGCGCAGTTTAATCTGACACAGCAGCGTGATCAGACTCAATTTGCCATGCAAATTACTCAATTGATGACAAATCTTGAAGGTTTTTACAAAGACACCACCTTTGAAGGCGGAAAACTGCAGGCACAATGTGAGTTCACTTGGGGCCTCTCTCATAAAAAGCCGCAGGATAAAGGCTATTTTAGCAGTCTAAGTAAACTCAATTGTCCACAAACGCTGATGACATTTACCCTGTTCGACCCAGGCTTTCCGCTCACCGATATCGAAGTAGAAGCCGATATTGCCCTTAGTAAAGATGCTGAAAAACTGCCCGAGAATTGGATACAACAACTGACGGGCTTAAGCGATACCGATGTATCTATGACAGCCAAAGGCAAAGTGCTCAATGGTCAGTTTTTACTGCCAGAATTTACCCTTAAATTACAAGAGAAATCACATGCCTATCTGCTATTGCAAGGCATGAATCTAGAGGAAGTATTACGAATTCAACCACAAATTGGCGTCTATGCCGACGGTATATTCGACGGTGTATTACCTGTTGATTTAGTTGATGGCAAAGTCTCCATCTCGGGTGGGCAACTTGCCGCAAGGGCGCCCGGAGGACTTATCGCGATTTCAGGCAATCCTGCGGTGGACGGCATGCGTCAATCCCAACCCTATCTCAACTTTGTCTTTTCTACCCTAGAGCACTTACAATACAGTCAATTATCGAGTAGCTTTGATATGGATCAAGAAGGTGATGCAACCCTAATTGTCGAAGTCAAAGGACGTAGCCAAGGGGTTGAACGGCCAATTCACTTGAATTACTCCCATGAAGAGAACATGCTGCAATTATTTAGAAGTCTGCAAATTGGTAATGATTTACAGGACAGAATCGAAAAATCAGTGAAGTAACAAGGAAATCTCAGTGAAAACATTTCAATTAAAGCAAGTTAGCATTAGTGCTCGAAGCGCTCTCATCGCTTTAATCGCACTCACCACATTGCAGGGCTGCGCGCCCACAGTCAAAATAGAGCCACCGGATAAACCTATCGTTATCAATCTCAATGTAAAAATTGAACACGAGATAAAAATCAAAGTAGATAAAGAGTTAGATCAACTCCTATCTGATGAGAAACTGTTCTAAATTACACAAGAATTGAGGAACTACCATGAAATCAATGCCATTAAAAACAAAGCGACTAAAAACAAAGTTACTACAGCTATTCACTCTCTGCTTCTTAAGCCTTAGCCTCTTAAGCCAAAGTGCCTTTGCCATGTCACTTCAAGAAGCCAAATCTCAAGGCTTTCTCGGCGAACAAGCCAACGGCTACTTAGGATTAGTGCAAGCCAATCCCGAAGCCAAAGCCGTCATGGACGATGTCAATAACAAACGCCGCGCCCACTACGAAACCATCGCGAAAAAGAACAATATCTCCGCCGCCGATGTCGCTAAACTGGCCGGTGAAAAAGCCATCGCCGCCACAGATAAAGGCAATTATGTGCAAGATGCCAGCGGGAAGTGGATTAAAAAGTAGCCCTATTTAAGCGCTCTAGTGTATAAAACAACGCCTGTAATAGCAGGCGTTTTTATGGATGGATTTGTCGTTAGAGGGATATATGATTAACTGGCAACGATGTTATTGCCTTACAATGAATGCCTCAATTTACTTTCAACTACCAGCTCAAATACATGAAAAAGCTGGCAAAGCCAGTGCCTGATATCGACTCACTTCTACCGTAGAACTTCTCACACAAAAGCACCCCGAGGGATCATGGGGCGAATACAGACTGATAAACAGCCTAATTAACTTGGCGCAGAATGATGGACAGCCTCACTTGAAGATTATATTTCAATCTATAAAAGGACACGGTTTGTTTTGAACCATTTCAAAATGGTGGGCTCTGCAATAAGCACTGCTCGTTATTGCTCCTCTTTGGCACTCTTCATTTTTGCACTGTACCTGACTTCTTTCTTCACCAAGACAATCATAAAAATCTCTGTCTACTTTCCTTTGGTATTCTTCTTGTTCTAAGGGCTTGAAACCTGGATAAGGTAAAAACGCATCGTAGTCATAATAATATTGGAATGACTCAAATAAAAAATCATCAGTTAGCTCAAAATCAAGACTCTTAGCAAAAGAAAATATACTTTCAATCGTTCCTGTATTAAGAGTGGAAATTAATCCTTTTTCTTTCGCAATAAGTGGCTCATCTTGTTCATCGACTTCATGGATATCTAGCTCGTCATCATCGATTATCAACCCGAGTGTATTAAGATTCCATGCTCCTTCTGCCGGAAGATATAACCAACCACTTTCAAGTTGACCGTTCGCTCGTCTTAAAAAATTAATTAATGTATCCATATTTCCCTTTGATACCGCCGCCAGCAGAGGTGCAGGCTTGCGATCGTCCTACTGACTGGCTTTGTTAAGCGATTACTCACGGAAGCCAGCATCTTTAAGGATTGCGTCGATATCCGCTAATGGCTCTTCGTTCACCACTTGCTCCCACGTCGGCTCCGGCCCCCCGAACTCATATACCCTCAAGTACAAGATACTTCCGCTCTGCTTCCAATCCACGTAAAAACCTTCGCACAACAAGCCAGTTATTTGGTCAACTATTTGATCCGTTTCAACATCAATGACCCCAACCAAATCAACGCCACAATACTGAACTAACTTGCATTCGCGGAAAGTACTCACATTTGCCCATGCGTCAAATGCGGCTAATTTACGGTTTAACTCTTGCTCAAATTCTGGATTCATGGTTCTACCACTTAACCTGTTGCTAATGGGTTGCCGCTGCGCAGCATAGGCAGTCCCGTGGAGGCCATGTCGTTTGTGGCCGTAACTAATTTAACAATCTGTTAGTTGTCCTAGTATAATGTCAGCGCTAACATTTGTACTCACAATAAAGGAGCTCACCATGGATACAGAATTCAATTTCTTGTGGACGAAGAAATAAAACGCTTAGCTCAACAAATGGCAGAAAGCCAAGACCGAACTCTTAGCGATGCTTGTCGTGAACTCATGGAAATTTAAGCGAATTATCGGCTAATGGTTGATATTAAAAACCAATAGTGACTATTGATCTGCAACTACGTTATGCCGCAACCACATGACGCTGCGCACGCAGTGGGTGTAAGCGGTTATGCATCACTTTGATGGTTTCAAACTGCACCATGGTTTTAGCCCCAGATAAAACACATTCCGGCGATAATAACATCACTAGCGCGGACTGTAGGGTATTTTCAACCACAAGTACCAGTGCCCTTTGCTTTTGGCATTTAAGCTCAAAAACTTTACCCACATCGCTATAGACACAGACATCACTGGTATCAAAAAACCATGATTTAGGCATTTGCGGTGTTAGCATAAAATGAGCGGCGGTGGCATTGAGGGCAATTTGGACAATCGCAGCATCGGTCAAAGATAAACTTTTAGGTAATCTATCAAGTAAGTTCATATAGAATTTGGCGTGCGCGATATTAAACTCCATCCTCGATAAGGCATCAGGAATTAATGATTTTGCTTTATAAGCCGTCAGAAATTCTATTTCGGAACCTAACGATACGCCTAATACACCATACGAATCGTTATATTTCCATTGCCAATCCTTTTGCGGCATTAATAACATAACGTTTACCTACTATTTGAACACTCGCACATCATAGTAGATATTTTATTCAATATCAAAATAAAAATAATAAAATACAAATTATTTAACAGTTACTTAGTCGATCTATTATCGGATCTTAACTGCGATCCAATGATCTTTTTAGATCGCAGTTATTCAAAAAGATCTTCTTTTCGATCTCTTTATTGATCTTAAGATCATTATTTTAAGCGATAAGCTTCTACTATCTCTTTAATTAACTTCGGAC
This sequence comes from Shewanella putrefaciens, assembly GCF_016406325.1. Taxonomy (NCBI): domain Bacteria; kingdom Pseudomonadati; phylum Pseudomonadota; class Gammaproteobacteria; order Alteromonadales; family Shewanellaceae; genus Shewanella; species Shewanella putrefaciens. The sequence goes on from NZ_CP066370.1 coordinate 2,390,240, forward strand.
CTTGGTAAATAAAACCAGAATAAATCTGTACCATAGTGGCGCCCGCATCAAATTTTGCTAGGGCATCTTCAGCACTATTAATCCCACCTACGCCTATGATTGGGATCTGTCCTTTCAAACATGTTGCCAATTGCCTTATCACTTCTGTTGACAGCTCTGTTAAAGGTTTGCCGCTTAAACCACCGCTTTCATTAGCATTAGCAAGGCCACTAACACCATCGCGCGTTAACGTGGTATTCGTTGCAATAGCACCATCAAATTTATTTTTAATCAGCGCGTCGGCGATATTTTCAATTTCTTCAATGGTTAAATCTGGTGCAATTTTAAGTGCGATAGGCACGTATTTTTTATGCTTCTCAGCCAGTTCAAGTTGCTTTGTTTTAATGGCGCTTAATAATTCATCTAATAGATCGCCATATTGTAGCGATCGTAATCCGGGGGTATTGGGAGATGAAATATTCACCGCAATATAAGCGGCATAGGGATAAACTTTATCCATGCAGATCAAATAATCATCTTTGCCCTGCTCCACTGGTGTGTCTTTATTTTTACCAATATTAACACCCACCATGATATCGGACTTTTTCGCGATCAAATTTCTAACTAAATTATCAACCCCTTTGTTATTAAACCCCATTCGATTAATGATGCCTTTGGCAGGTTTTAATCTAAATAAACGGGGTAAATCATTACCTGGTTGTGGTCTTGGGGTAACGGTGCCCACCTCAATGTGCCCAAATCCCATCGCATGAAAGGCATCAATTGATTCGCCGTCTTTATCCATTCCCGCAGCGAGACCTACCGGATTTGGAAAAGTCAGCCCCATAAATGTGACTGGAGCTGGCGCAATCGTTTGGCGATAAAAGCAGTTTAACGGACTGTTGCCTGTCATTTTTAAGCTGCCAATAGCCAGATTATGCGCTCGCTCAGGATCCATCTGAAACATGACTTTCTGTGCGATTTTATAGAACATGTACTTTCCTCGACCTAAAAAAAGCCCCGGCGATCGCCAGGGCTTCTGATTATTATAAAAGTTTACTTTTGGCCTTCGCAATGAAGGATCAGAAGATTAAGTTCACGTAGGGCGACGGAGAACTTAGCAAACTCATGGATTTGCGATGTCTTGAAGTCAGCTAGCATATGGAACCATCTTTCCAATAGAGCTTGATTAGAATCAATCCATTGGGAAATCACGCTCTGGGCGTCACAGGTTGCACTGCAGGTTCTTAAGACCACTGAACTCAACGCACGTTGTTGCCAATCCAACTCTTCCCTAAAGGCTGCACGGGCCAGTGCTTGCCAATGGTTCGCCACAGGTTGAGCACTGATCTGTTCTAGGAACCAGTGTAACTCAACACGAGCACCGAGTTTAAAGTAAGTTTCAGCAACCAACGCCACTGTCTTATCTTCAGCTTGGGCAATTTGTGCAATATCTAACGCTGAGAATAAGGTACTCATGTTAGCTACTAAGGTCGCAACATCCTGTGGCACATTTTCCTTGATCAAGGCGTTGATCTCAGTTTGAATGCCCGCGGCTTCTTCTTCTACTAGATATAAATGAACATTGGCCTTAATTTGTTCAAATACAGGTTTGAAGAATGCAACGGTTTGTTCAATGCTCCACGCGCGATTGCGATGACGTAGGAACCAACGACATGCACGGCGCATATTACGGCGCAATTGGTGCAACATTTCACCTTGAACCACAGCAGGTACGATACCGTTTAAGTCAGTGATCGATTTAGTTAATTCAGCTAAACCAAACACTTCGCGAGCCATAGTGTAGCAAATCGCCGCATCGGCAACTGAGGCACCAGTCTCATCTTGCATACGTTGAACGAAGTTCAAGCCCATATCGTTGACAAGTTCATTGGCGAGTGAGGTCGCAATGATTTCACCACGCAGTGGGTGTGTCGCCATTCTGTCGCTGTATTTTTCCTGCAGTTTTTTAGGGAAATACGCGATAAGCAATTGGCTTAATAAGGTATCTTCAGTGATTTCTGGTGTCACTAACTGTTCTTTCAGCACCATTTTCGCGTAGGCAACCAGTACAGAAAGCTCTGGGCGTGTTAACGCGCGACCACTGGCTAAACGCTCAGCAAGTTCATCCTCTGAGGGTAAGAACTCTAATGCTCTGTCTAACTTGCCTTCTTTTTCCAGATATTGGATAAAGCGGATCTGCTCTTTAAGCTGCTCAGCACCACGCACTTGAGTCACAGAGATAGTTCGAGTTTGATCTTTACAGTCTTGCAGAACAATTTGACCGACTTCTTCGGTCATTTCTTCCAGTAAACGGTTACGCTGCTTAAGCGTTAGTTCACCTTCAGTCACCATAGCGTTCAGCAGGATCTTGATGTTCACTTCGTTATCTGAACAGTCCACACCACCAACGTTATCCACGAAGTCAGTGTTGATTCGACCACCATTAGCCGCATATTCGATACGACCTAACTGAGTACAACCTAAGTTACCTCCCTCGCCGACAATCTTAGCACGCAGTTCGCCACCGTTGACCCGCAGAGCATCGTTAGCGCGATCGCCAACTTCAGCATGGGTTTCACGGGATGACTTAACATAAGTCCCGATCCCGCCGTTCCAGATCAGATCCACTGGCATTTTCAGCAGTTCTTTCATCAGTTCAGTTGGGGTCATAGAGGTTTTCTCTGTGGCCAACATTTGCTTCATTTCTGCCGATAATGGGATTGATTTAGATGAGCGGAGGAAAACCCCACCGCCCTTAGAAATCAACTTGCTGTTGTAATCTTCCCAGCTTGAACGTGGCAGAGCGAATAAACGCGCCCGTTCATCATAACTCAACGCCGTATCTGGATTGGGATCGATAAAGATATGCATGTGGTTGAAAGCGGCAACTAATTTAGTGTGCTTAGACAACAACATACCATTACCAAATACGTCGCCCGCCATATCACCTATACCCAAACAGGTAAAATCAGTGGTTTGACAATCGATGCCGACTTCGCGGAAGTGGCGTTTAACCGACTCCCAACCACCTCTAGCGGTGATCCCCATTTTCTTATGGTCATAACCGTTACTGCCACCCGATGCAAACGCATCGCCGAGCCAGAAATTGTATTCAAGGGAGATCGAGTTCGCGATATCGGAGAAAGTCGCCGTGCCCTTATCGGCTGCCACCACTAAATAAGGATCATCTTCATCGTGACGTACCACCTCTGCAGGATGGACTATCTCACCATTAACGATGTTATCGGTAATATCGAGCAATGCACGGATGAACAGACGGTAACACTCTTGGCCTTCGGTAAAGAAGGCTTCACGGCCACCTTCGGTCGGCAATTGTTTACAAACAAAACCACCTTTAGCACCGACAGGCACAATCACAGTGTTTTTCACTTGTTGTGCTTTTACCAAACCTAATACTTCGGTGCGGAAGTCTTCACGACGATCTGACCAGCGCAAACCACCTCGAGCCACTTTACCGTAACGTAAATGCACACCTTCAACCCGTGGCGAATAGACGAAAATTTCGAATTTCGGCAGTGGGCGCGGCATCTCAGGGATCATGGAAGGCATGAATTTAAACGAGATATAACTCTTAGGTTCGCCTTTAGCGTCCAACTGATAGAAGTTGGTACGTAGAGTGGCGTTAATGAGGTCTAAATAACGACGAATAATACGGTCATCATCAAGGCTAGACACTTCATCTAAACGTAAGTTGATCTGCTCCAAAAACTTGCCCAATGTACGGGTCTTCAGTTTAGGATTGAACTTACGGATAAACATTTTAACCAACAAATCAGCGATTTGTGGGTAACGGCCAAAGGTTTCTTCGATATAGGCTTGGCTAAATGTTGCATCAATTTGACGCATATATTTTGCATAGGCACGTAATACCGACACTTCACGGCCCGTTAAGCCAGACGCCAGAATAATGCGGTTAAAACCGTCATCTTCGAGTTTCTTTTGCCATACTTGTGACAGTGCAGTTTGGAATCTGTCTTGGCTATCGGCGATATTGTCAGTGTTGACCACTTTAACCGTCATCAAGAAATCTAAGATCCAGAAGGTAGAACCATCTGAGGTCGTGACTTCATAGGGGCGCTCGTTGATCACACGAAGACCAAAGTTTTCTAACATTGGTAGCACATCAGAAAGATGAATAGGCTCATCTTTATGGAACAGCTTTAAACGCACTTTATTGTCGTTCAGCGCCGCTTCCTGTGGTTGATAGAACAACATGCCAAGCTTGTGTTCATCGTCCAAAGCCTCTAAATGCTGCATATCCACTACAGCAGAGCTTGGCAGTACGTCTTCTTTATAGCTTTGTTCAAACGCATTGAGATAACGCTTAGTAAGGTGAGTACCGGCTTCTTCACCTAAGGCATTGTTAAGCGCAGTGCTTAACTTATCTTCCCAAGAACGTGCCGCTTCAATCAAATTATTCTCTATCGCAGCCACATCGACATCCATATTATTGTTATCAACTTTGACAATGTAGTGTGTACGAGCAAGGGACGACTCGGAGAAATAAGTCGTAAACTCTACATCTTCTTTGCTGTTAAAGTGCTGAGCCAAAATACGCTGAGTATCCTGACGAAGTTTAGTGTTGTAACGATCCTTAGAGACATACACTAAACAGGATAAGAAACGACCAAAACCGTCTTTACGTACAAAGAGTTTTAGTTTGTCTCTGTCTTGCATTTCAAGCACACCGTGAGCAGTGTGTGCTAAATCCTCAACATTGGCTTGAATTAGCTCATCACGGGGAAGGTTTTCAAGAATATTGAGCAGGGCTTTATAGTCGTGAGAACGTGGTGTTAAGCCTGAACGATCTAACACTCGTTGCACTTTTTCATTTAGCAGCGGAATTTCACGCGGACTACGGTTATACACGTTAGAGGCATATAAACCGATAAATCTGTCCTCACCCACCACATTGCCTTTCTTATCGAAACGCTTAATACCGATATAATCAACATAAGCTGGGCGGTGGACACGACTTTTGGCACTGCTCTTGGTCAAGATAAGCAAGCTATCATCTAAGGCTTCTTTACGGGCGCTATCGGAGAAGCTAGAAAGCAGCAAACCTTGTTCTGGCTGAGCTTTAGAGTGCTTATTCATCAACCCCAAACTCGAGGCAATATTAGGCACAAGCTCAACGTCACCTTCAACACGTTTCAAATCGTATTGACGGTAACCTAATAGCGTAAAGTGATGATTATTCAAGTAAGTCAGGAAGTTAATTGCTTCTTCTAACTCTTGCTTATCTCCAGGGAATGGACGCTTAGGTAAATCTTTAATGGTTTCCGATAATTTAGCTGACATCGCAGCCCAATCATTGACTGAGGCGGCAACATCGGCGAGCACTGACTTAATTTCGCGCTCGAGCACCTTGATGTCATCGGTACTACTTTGACGGTCAATTTCAATTAAGAAAACGGCAACATGCTCAGTGCTATTTGGATTTTGATTAAGATAGGTCACTTTAGAAACATCAGATGCCGTGCGCTCAATTGCTAACGGTGTATGTAACATCAGGTGTGCAGTAATACCCATACGATTCAATGCCATACCAACTGAATCTACCAAGAACGGCATGTCAGGTTGGATAACCTCAATAATCGAGTGGGTAGATTGCCAGCCGTGTTTTGACTGGCTTGGATTGAAAACTCTGAGGTGAGTTTCACCTTTTGGGGTTTTGTTGAGAGCGTTCCATAAACTGAGAACGGCACCGTACAGATCGCTATCATTACGCGCATTGAGATCATCTTTCGACATACGGCCGTAAAGACAGGTCGCGAACTGTTCAACTTGCTTGGCTTGTGAATTAGGGACTTTAGCGTGAATTAAACTGACTACATTTTCAAGTAGTACTGAAGGCATTGCATCTTTCAAGGCCATGTTGCTGTTTCCTTAAGCGTCTATGGCAGCGCTTTTTTTCATTATTTGGATGCTTCGGCTTAACGATCTCAGAAAATTAGTGTGATCCGGATCATCGCGCGAAGTTTATTACTAAATCCTCTGTATTTCGAGGAAAATTTTAGTGGTACATCCTCTTAAAATCGAGTAAAGGCAGGGATACAGGATGAATAATGACCAAACAATCGTAAAAACAGACTAACTATTCAAATATAAATGGGGAGTTAAACTCCCCATTGCTAGACTCTACTTGGCTTGTCGCCAAAATACCGCGGCTAACGCGGGTAGGATAATTATTGCACCCAGCATATTTACCACAAACATGAAGGTAAGCAATATTCCCATATCCATTTGGAACTTAAGCGCCGAGAAAAACCAAGTGCTCACACCAATCGCCAACGTCAAACCAGTGAAAATCACCGCACTACCCCGTTCGACCAAGGCTTCATAGTAAGCCTGCTGAACAGGCATACCGTTAGACAGCTTAGACGACATAGTAGATAAGATATAAATCCCATAATCCACACCAATTCCCACACCAAGAGCAATCACAGGTAACGTACTGACCGCGAGCCCAATATTAAGCTGCGTCATCAAGGCTTGCGCTAATGTTGAAACAACATATAAAGGAATAATCACCGCCACCGTCGCTTTAAAGGATTTAAAGCTAATTAAACAAAGTACAAAAACAGCACCATAGACGTATAGCATCATAGGCAATTGCGCGGCAGCAACGGCTTCGTTGGTCGCAGCCATCACACCCACAGGACCCGACGCCAGCTTAAACTGCAATTGTTCATTATCCATTTTCGCCGCGACGGCCTTCACCTTTGCCACAACAGTTTCGATGGTTTCGGCCTTATGATCTTTCATAAACAAATACACGGGCATCACGGAACAATCACCATTTAACAACCCTGATGTTGTTGGGATCTGGCCTATCGCTTGTACCAAGCTTGCTGTCGTGCGCGGTAGCACTTCCCATCTTGGATTACCTTCGTTAAAGCCCGCATTCACTTTTTTTGCAACTGAAGCTAAACTCACTGTCGATTCAATCCCAGGAGTATTGCGAACTAACCATTCAAATTCATCTATTTGCGTCAATATATCATGATAAGTACATGCCTCTGGAGTCGCTTCAACAATCACAGTCATCACATCTGTGGTAATAGAAAAATGGTCAGTAATAAAGAAAGTATCTAAGTTATACCGTGAGTCTTGATGTAAGGCGGGAGCCCCACCCTGCAAATCGCCAATTTTCATCTGATTAGCCTGCTGCAAACCAACAAAATACAATGCTGTAGTTGCGATAATCACCACAACAGCATATTTAGGGGTCGCAAACTTTGCTAAAAAACGCCAAATGGCTTCAGCACGCACTTCTTCAGCCGTCGGCTCTGCGTGTTTGACGGCTTTCAATTCAGTGAAAGAAATCACTAATGGCAGCAAAATAAGGTTAGTGAAAATAATCACACCTACGCCTAAAGACGCAGAAATAGCTAACTCACGGATAATGCCGATATCAATAGATAACAGTGTAATAAAACCAACGGTATCAGAGAGTAACGCCACACCGCCTGGGACTAATAAACTACGAAACGCCGATGCCGCCGCCGCTTTTGTCGTTTGCCCATCCATCACTCGGCGCCTAACCGCATTGATCATTTGCACACCGTGGCTCACCCCAATCGCAAACACGAGGAATGGCACTAAAATCGACATGGGATCGAGACCAAAACCGATCACCGTTAATAGTCCAAGTTGCCATACCACCGCAGTCAAGCTGCAAGCCAAAGGCAAAATAGTGAGGATCAGGGACTTAGAAAAAAGATAAACCATCACGGCCGTGATCAAAATCGCGATCACAAAAAACAGCAACACGCCCTTGGCACCGTCGGCAACATCACCCGCCATTTTGGCAAAACCAATAATGTGAATTTTAACCTTATCGGTTTCGAATTTTCCTCTGAGTTCATTTTCAAGTTGAGCTGCAAAAGCGATAGTATCCAGTGGTTTACCCGTTTGTGGATCAAAATCCATTAATTGGGCGGACACCATAGCAGCACTGTAATCATTTGCGATTAAGCGCCCAACAATCCCTGCTTTTTCAATATTATCGCGAACCGTATCCAACCCTGTTTGAGTCGTTGAAAAATCAGCGGGGATCACAGGCCCCCCTGCAAAGCCATCTTCTACCACTTCCGTAAAACGCGTTGAAGGAGAAAAAATAGATTTCACCTGTGAACGTTCGACCCCGGGGATAAAGAAGAGTTGGTCATGGACGTTTTTTAACGTATCAAAGTAATTTGCATTAAAAATATTGCCGCTTGTATCTTCAACGGCCACCATAATGCTATTCGCTCCCCCAAAATCCTTTTGATGTTTGAGGTAAGTCTGCATATAACTGTGGTTTAGCGGAATATTTTTGATAAACGCTGCATCCATTTTCAACTGACTAGCTTGATATCCCAAAAACAGTGTCAATAACGCAAAAATACCAACTACCCATGCGCGATTGCGAAATAAAAATGATTCAAATCCGTTGACCAGTTTTTCTAACATCTTCTCGGCCCTATTATTGTTGTTCTAGAATTTTATGGCTTAAGAATAAACAGCCCTTGGCTGCCTGATAACCACATATTCCCTTGATTATCTTTTGCGATAGAAACTAAATTTTCCCCTTGACGACGGGTGACTATGCTACTGGTGTCATCACTATTTAGCTGTATCACAACCCCCGCATTGCCGACTAAATAGAGTGTTTCATCTGAGATAGCCATAACCCCATTGATTGAAGATTGTACTGGCATCTCAATTTCATGCCATTGTTCCAAACTCAAATCGGTCTTAAATATATTTCCCCTCAGCCCCATCACATAGATTGCATCTCGCATTTCAATGGCATTAAACATAGAACCATCATAATCAAAACTAGTTCGGGTGAAGGTTATTCCCTTATCGTCCGATGAAGCCACTAAACCCAGTTCTCCGACTAGAATTAGGCGACCATCTTTTAAAGCGATAATGCGGTTAAAATGAGGTAATAAAGAAGCTCGCTCATCCAGATAGGCGGCTTCATCGCTACCTTTTAACTCAGCCAAATAAGCGACATCCTCTTCGGCGAGTAATTCTTCATGGAACTCGGCACGCCAATTAACGCCACCATCCCAAGTACGATAAAACAATCCATAGGCACCTATCGCCATACCTTCTCGTTCATTTAAAAACAGAATATCGAGAAAAGGCTTTTCAACCTCGCTAGATTGCATTTGGAGTTGCCATGTTTGACCGCCATCCTGTGTATGCAAAATCGTTGCGTCATGGCCAACAGCCCAACCTAATGTGCTATTAATAAAAAACACTTTAGTTAACTGAACCGATGTAGGCGTAATCACTTGTTGCCAATGGTTATCATAAACCAGTACATGCCCACGCTCACCCACCGCGACTAAGCGTTGACCCGTATCGGCAATGTCTAATATTAGTGATGAGCTAGCCAAAGGTTGAATTTGAGATGGCGGCGTAACTGATGTCGCAGAAAACAAAGAAGAACTAAATAAACAACTGAGACTGAGCGCAGTAACACAGTGAAGGATGCGAAACGACATACAAACTTCCTTAAACTAATGAGGGGCGCTTAGCGCCCCTTAATATTTGGCGATTAACGAATACCTTCACGACGTAAGGCGTCTGGGGTAAAGTTTGCTTCGCTCAATTTGGCATCAAAGTTATACATACCACTTTGGTTGTCTAAGCCCATCACCAAATAACGACGAGACTGTAAATCATGGAAAACCTCTAAAGTATTCCATTGCGTCGGTACTTCGTAATAGTTCAAACCATGGGCAACGGCGACACGGTATAACTCATCACGGTTATCATATAAATCGGCAACTGATACTTGCCATGAATCTTCATCTAGGTACATCACACGGGTTTTATAAATGTGGCGCATTCCTGGTTTTAATGTCGCCTTCACTTCCCAAACACGGTGTTTTTCCCAACGAACATACTCAGGATTAATATGACCCGCTTTTAAAATTTGGTTATATTTCAGCTTGTCTGAGTGCAATTTATAGTCATTATACGGAATATAAATTTCTTTCTTGCCAATCAACTCCCAGTTATAACGCACTGGAGAGCCGTTAAACATATCGAAGTCATCCGTAGTGCGTAAACCGTCCGAAACCGTACCTGGAGTATCAAAGGCCACGTTTGGTGCCTTACGTACACGACGCTGCCCCGTGTTATAGGTCCAAGCTTGGCGTGGCAATGCTTCTTGATCCATGGTTTCTTTAACCAAGAGGGCTGTTCCTGCCAAACGAGCGGGTTGAGTCACCACTTGTTTGAAATAGAATAAGGTATTGTTGGCTTTTAACTGTTCTAAGGTGATCTCAGGACGCGAGTATTCAAAACGAAGCTCTTCAGCCATTTCAACCAAGGTAAAGTTCCCATCAGCAGTCGGAGCTGCTTGGCTACGAGTCGTCTCAACATCCACTCCTCGGAAACGTAAAATATGGTTCCAAATAGCCTCTAACCCATTAGTTGGAATAGGAAATGGAATACCAATCGATGCACCTGACAAGCCATTTCCTTGTGCGACTAACTCAGCGCGAGTCGCGTTTGCTTTAGTGGCATCATAGACAAACTGAGGCACGGATGCGCTTCGGCGAGTCTTGTAGACATTCATTTTGTATGTATCAGGATAAAGTTCAAATAACCGTAGCTGACCTGGCGTTAAAAAATCTTTATATTCTGCTTTGTTAGCATTCGTAATGGTGAATTCTATTTTATCCTCAGGAAAAGGATCGGGATGATGCATTCCTTTGGTATAGCCTGCAACAGGTTGCGTGATACCACCATCCCACGCCGGAATAGAGCCATCGGCATTACCCGCTTTTTCAGCACCCAATGGCGTTAATTCATTACCTAGTTTTGCTGCATCAGCCTCTGAGACTTTCGCCATTACAACAGGCGCTGCAAGTGCCATTATGACTGCACTCGCCAATATCGTCAGTTTCTTCATTGTTTTAATCCTTTTAGATCGAATACTTGATATTGAATGAAACATAATCACGATCTGCCATCGCATTCGTCGTACCCACACCGCCAAAGAAGTTGTTATAGGACAGATCTGCACCCCAGCGGTTTTGGTAGTCAAAATTAAGACCTAGTGCAATTGATTTACGTCCTTCCGTAAAAAGGAACATAGGATCTGGTGTGATACCGTCGACGTCATGGGAGAAAATCACCCTTGGAGACATATTCACACCCGCAAATAGGTTATTAAATTCAGCTTTAGCAACAATGCGATATCCCCAAGCAAAATCGGTTGGGAATGGGTTGGTTTCTGGACCATTGTGCAGTGCTTGAATAATTCCAGGCATATCTGGATTACCACCAGAGCGCGAAGTGCCAGGTCCATTGAGACGCAGTTCATCAAAACCAGGCATATCATGGATCCACACACCACCGACTTCGGCCAACATAGTTAAGTTATCTAAACCTAATGTTGGGCCAAATAAGTGTGTTAAGGTCATTTGCGCTTGGGTCGTATCCAAGCGAATAAACCCATCAACGGTTTCTCCTGGTTTAACATCCTTTATCTGGGAAATACCATCAAGATCAGGCCGTATTCCAGCATTGGCTAACTGCTGTGGCATACCCGCAAACAACAATTCCACATCATCAATCTGCAACGGCTCATCTTGACGGTGGGCGATTTCCGCAGCGACAGAAGTATCACCAATCAAGGTGTTAAAGCTAAAGCCATACAGCTTAATATCTTCTGGATAGACAATTTGAGCCTTGGAAAAGCTCTTCAAACTCAGTAACAGTTCGCGATTAATATTGCCTGAGTTTTGGCCTATCGTTGCCAGATCAGCTATGATAGCCCCTGTACTGAAATCGGCCGCTGTACCACTGATCAATGGTCTACGGCTATGGTAGTTCATAAAATAGAACCCAAATTCGGTCTCGCCGAGTGAAGGTGCATAATAACCCAACTTAATACCGTATTGCCCACCGTTGCTAGGCTCTTGTTCATCCTGCACTAAGGTCACTTTGGTTGGGTAAGCTAATCCCATAGACACCAATTGTGCTGTTGGGATAGTCTGACCACTGGCAATCATTCCTGCTAAGAGTTCATACTCTTGCATCACGAAGTCTAGATTAATATCTGGGTTCGCGTTAAAGCCAAGCTGTGCATTTTGGGCATAACCACCAAAACCCGCAAAATCATTGGTCGCAAAAATGGAGCCTGGCGTTGGAACCCAAATGGGTTGCCAATCGTATTGATAGAAAGCTTCAACTGTTAACGAATCAGTGATCCCAAGGGATGCCCACACCATGCCTTGAGGTCTAAAAGCTTCTTTCAACTCTGCGCCTGGTGCGTTAAGGATATTTAAATCAACAGCGTTAATTTCACTGATCCCATGGGCGATTAACGTACTTTCCCCCCATGAAACCACTTGGTTACCTAAACGAATGGATAAAGGGTTTGCACCATCGTTTAAATCGAAATTACCGTAAACAAAAGCATCAAGTAGACGAATATCCTTACATTGAACTTCAGATGCTCGGTTATCATCACAAGGATCAAATGCTTTACCTGTTATCGGGTCGTTGTAGTCATAATTACCGTCGTTTAATTTACGATCGTAAAAATACATACCGCGGGCAAATAGGCCATAGTTTTTATACTTAAGTGATAACTCATGTAAGCCTTTGAAGATCTCAGAAGTAGTATCACCCTGAGAATAAAGTAAATTACTTAAATCGTTGTTACTTGAATAAGAGCCTGGCTGAGCCCAGATCTCTGTAGAGGTATACTTAGTATTCCCAAATGCGCTGTAGTTAGACCAATCAAATTGAGGCTGATTCACTTTACCAATTTGACCAGACCAATCACGGTCTCCAACACGCCAACTCGCGCCAGCAGTCCAAGTTGAGTCAAATGTTCCCTTAACCTCACCCCAATCAAATGAGACTGCATTAACACTTGCCACTGTTAATAAACTCAATGCCGACGCCACCCCCAAAGCAAGCGCCGACTTGTTAAAGCTATTTTTAACCATTTTCATTTTAGCTCTCCGTACCCTGCTGGATTCTTTGTTTTAGGAATTACAACCAACATCTTGTTAGCTCACAGGTAACATCATTGTTACAGCAATTAATCCCCTTGAGCAAGGCACTATTAGAGAAAATTTTCTAAAGAATTAAGCACGTAGACATGTTTATGTCATAGATTTGTCAGAGAGGATTTAAATTAGAAAAGGGTAAGACAAAAGGCTGAGGGCAAAAAACACTAAAAAATCATAATATTCATTAACATAAAGAGCGACAAATTGTTACTTCATAAAATGTATATTCATCCACCCGTTTAAAGTAATTGCTCTAAGTAACAATAAATAAATATGAATTAAACACGATTTAATGAAACAAATTGTCCCTTATCATCGACAACTAATTTGAAATAGCCGTGGATCCCCTCTTCTGTTAAAAAACGTCGAAAATGGCGCCCATTGATCCATAATATTCGACCTTGGCTTTCGCGTACTTCCACTTTATCAGCAATACCCTGATAGTAAGGCAAAAAGTCTCGATAGCTGATCGTTAATTTGAAGTAAAATTCCATCAATAAATGGGGCGACATACACTGCCGCCCTCCTCCTACAGAATCCTAATTTGCCAACGCTTTCGATACTTTCTCATACATATCTTTAGACAAATCGGGCAACGCTAAGAGCTGCGCTAAGCAAGCCTTAATATGCATTTGACGTGCTAAATCAAATTTACTGAATTGGATTAATGGTGTCACCATTCGTGCAGCCACCTGAGGATTGAGTTGATTTAATGTGATTAAGCATTCCGTTAAGAAAGCATACCCCTTTCCATCGGCACGGTGAAATTGGTCAATATTGCCAGCGGCAAAACTGCCAATGAGTGAGCGTACCCGATTAGGATTGCTCATACTAAAGCTGCTGTGTTGTTGCAATTGACGTAAACTATCAATGACATCATCTGCATTACGCGTTGCTTGCAACATAAACCATTTATCCATCACTAGCGGAGTATCTCGCCAACGCTGTTCAAATGTTGCCATTAATTCACTTCGACAAGGCAAATCACCAACATTAGCGGCCATTAAAGCACCGAGGGAATCCGTCATATTAGTCGCGTTTTCAAACTGGGATATGACAAAATCTTCAGCGCCAACGGAAACTCGGCTCATCCAATTTAGACATTGATTCTTAAGAGCGCGAGCCTGAGTACTTTCCACGGTCAACAGTGAACGATAAAGCGCAACTAACTCATCTTCACAATATGAGGCAAGTTCAGTTAATACAAACTCCCGGGCACAGACTAATGCATCTAAATCAACGGTTTCAACCTGCTCAATCAAGGCTGATGCGGATGGAATAGCTAAAATTTCAGCAATTAAAGCCTGATCTAGCACAGTATCAAGCAACACACCCTTGAAGCTATCACGCACCCTCTCATCCAGAGCCATCGCTTGCTGCTGTTGTAGATGAGTAACATTCTGCCAAATAGCTTGGCTTACCAAGGTGACAGAGGCTTCCCAACGCGCAACGTCACTGCTGGCAAAACGCATCAAATGGACTAAATGTTCGACACTAAAGTTATAATGCAATTTTACGGGTGCTGAAAAATCCTGCAGTAATGAAACTACCGGTTTATGGCTTAATCCCTCGAAACTGAAAACCTGCTCTGCCTCTTTAAAATCAAGTACTTCATTAACTAATGACACTCCTTTGGTATCTAAGAGTTCAATGCTGAAGGGAATATGTAATGGAGATTTACAGCCCGCTAATGTCTGTTTAAGACTAAGCTGATAAGTACCTGAACTTGCATCAAAACAGTCTGTTACCGTCACTATCGGGGTACCTGCTTGGCTATACCACAAACGGAATTGGGTTAAATCAACTCCGCTGGCATCTTCCATCGCAGCCACAAAATCATCACAAGTCACAGCTTGACCATCGTGACGTTTAAAATACAATTTCATTCCTGCCTGAAATTGAGTTTCGCCGAGCAAAGTGTGCATCATTCGAATCACTTCGGCACCTTTGTTATACACAGTAACAGTGTAAAAATTATTCATTTCAATCACTGATTCAGGACGGATCGGATGGGACATTGGGCCTGAATCCTCAGCAAATTGCTGATTCTTGATCACTTTAATTGCGTGAATTCTATTCACCGCCCGTGAACCTAAATCGGAACTAAATTCCTGATCACGAAATACGGTTAACCCTTCTTTTAAGCTTAACTGAAACCAGTCACGGCAAGTCACCCGATTTCCCGTCCAGTTATGGAAATACTCATGCCCGACAACTGACTCAATACCGTGGTAATCTTCATCCGTAGCAGTCAAGGTATCAGCAAGCACATATTTGGTATTAAAGATATTTAAGCCTTTGTTTTCCATGGCTCCCATATTGAAAAAGTCGACGGCCACTATCATATAAATATTTAAGTCATACTCGAGATCAAACCGTGATTCATCCCAAGCCATCGACTTTTTAAGAGACGCCATCGCATGGTTTGCTTTATGTAGATTACCTTTATCAACAAATACTTGAAGTATCACTTTGCGATGACTACGGGTGATAAATTCATCCTCTAGCATATCAAAATCCCCTGCGACCAAGGCAAACAGATAAGCAGGTTTCGGAAACGGATCTTGCCAGCACACATAATGGCGCCCACCCTCTAATGGCCCTTGGTCAATTAAGTTGCCGTTACTCAGTAAAAATGGAAATGCCGCACTATCCGCTTCTATTCGCACAGTATATTTGGCAAGTACATCGGGACGGTCGAGAAAATAGGTAATACGCCTAAAACCTTCTGCTTCACATTGAGTACAGTAAGCACCATCGGACATATACAAACCTTCAAGGCTTAAGTTTGCCTCAGGATCCAGCTTAGTCACTATCGCCAACTCAAACTCATCGAGGGTGGTTTCAAGAGTTAAGTATCCAGCACCGACTTGGTAAGGCACAGCTTCGCCATTGATAGTTACCGATTCAAGAACAAGATCATCACCATCAAGCGTTAAGGGATGTGTATGTGATGAAGTACGTTTAACAGTACTTGTCGCTTTAACACGCGTGTTTTTACCCGCTAAGTCAAAGACTAAATCAATGGTATCAATAGTGAATAGCGGGGCTTGATAATCTTTAAGGTACTTGGCTTGTGCTTGCGTCATTTCGATCCCTTTAACTCTGAGCTTAATAAGAAAAACGCGCCATAAGCGCGTTTTAATACGGGGTATATCTCTTTAGTCACACCTATTGCACATTAGTTTTAGCGAGCTTTTTAGCATCAATCATATCTAAGGTGATATAAGCGGTTTCGTCTAAAAATGGATCCGGTGCTTCAGTAGTATCTTTAATGTCTTCCATGGATTTAACCACAGCCAAACCTTGAGCAACACGGCGTTCATTGGTTCTATCTAACAATTTTTTCTCATCAGCTTCACGAGAAGCAATTCGTTCACTCTCAACTAAAGAAATGGTCTTCTCTTTGTGATGCTTTTTAAATTCAGCAATATCTTGATTGATATAATTAAACTCTACGCTGTCTTTAATTCGGTTGAGGTGTTTCTTCTCTAAGTTAACAACCAACTCAGGCGTTACATCACTTAATCTATTGTATTGGGCTTCCGGAACTTTATCCCATGGCAATGCGTTTTTCTCTTCAGCTTCACCATACTCACCTGGCTCTAATGCACTTGGATAAGCAATATTAGGAGTGACCCCTTTAATTTGGGTGCTGCCACCATTAATACGATAAAATTTTTGAATAGTGTACTGCACATGACCAATAGGCTTATCATACATATCGTAAATACGGCCTAAACTCTTATGTTGCTGTACCGTGCCCTTACCAAAACTTGATTCACCCACAATTAATGCTCGGTCATAGTCCTGTAATGCAGCGGCGAAAATCTCAGATGCAGAGGCGCTATAACGATCAACCATCACAGTTAATGGGCCTGAATAGCTGGTTTTACCATCATTATCACGGTGTGCTGACACTCGGCCATCGGCATCCCGAATTTGTACGACAGGCCCCATATCAATAAAGAGTCCTGTCAGCAATACGGCCTCAGTTAACGCTCCGCCACCGTTTCCTCTTAAGTCGATAACAATCCCTTCTACTTTGGCTTCGTTAAGTTTAACGAGTTCTTTTTCAACGTCTTGCGACAAATTCATGTAGAAACCAGGGATTTGAATAACACCCACTTTACGATTGGCGTATTCACCTTCTTTAGGTTCAATCACTTTTGATGTTGCCGCGCGATCTTCGAGGCGAATCTTGTCACGAACTAAGGTCAAATTGAATGGTTTTGCATTTGAGCCACCCTTCTTAGGTAGAATTTGCAGAACCACTTTACTGCCTTTTGGCCCTTTTATAAGGTCAACAACATCGTCTAAACGCCAACCAATGACATCGACAATCTCGCCGCCCTCCTGACCAACACCAACAATTTTATCTTCGGGTGAAAGCTTCTCGCTACCAGCAGCAGGCCCGCCCGCAATCAAACTCTTGATCACTGTGTAATCATCTTCAAGCTGCAATTGAGCACCAATACCTTCAAGACTAAGGTTCATTTCCATTTGGAAACGCTCAGCATTGCGTGGCGATAGGTAGCTAGTATGTGGCTCTATGCTACGGGAAAAAGCATTCATCACACCTTGAAATACATCTTCACTGTTTGTTTGAGTGAGACGTTTGATCGCGTTGTTATAGCGCTTTTGTAAAATATCGACGATCTCAGGCCACTTTTTGCCTGTTAACTTAAGATTTAACGCATCATATTTAACACGTTGACGCCACAGTTCATTGATCTCAGCTTGATCCTTAGGCCAAGCAGCATCTTCCCTATCGTATTCGTACACATCAGCCGGAACTGTAAAATCAATTTCTTGATCCAATAATGACAAGGCATAAACAAAGCCTTCATAACGGCGCTTTTGCACTACATCAAACATCTTGTATGCAGGTTCAAGCTCACCGGAAATCAACATGTTATCGAATTGATTAATATAAGGTTTAAAGCTATCTACATCCGCTTGGGTCAATACATTGCGGCGATAATCCAATTGTTGTAGATAGCGATCGAAGATTTGCGCTGAAAACGCATCATCTAAGTTGAATCTGTGGTAATGCGAACGAGTATATAAGTCCGTCACTCTCTTACTGGCAACCTTATGTTGTGCCTCTTGCTTGAGAGTGGGTAACTCGCTGATTTGAATCGTGGGTGGTACGGCCCAAGCCGAAAATCCGACAAAAACAGTGGCAATCGAGATAGCCAAAGTGAGTTTTCGCATCAACAAGTTACTCCGTCTTAATAAATGATTACAGCAGGATATGTTCCGCTCTAACTTTAATCGTTAGACCGCTATCAAGCTGAACATGAATGTCCTCTTTATTAATGTCAGTGATCACGCCGGCAACGGGTGTCACACCTAACTTAACATTAACACGTTGTTTTTTCGCTAAATCAGTCAACTGTGCTTGCACTAAATTGACCACTGGCGCAGCAACTTTAGGTGCTGGTTTAGCAGGACGCTCAGTTTTAGGACGTTGAGGAACGGCCACTTTCTTATGCGCTTTTTTGGCTGCAGCTTTAGGCGTACTAGGTGCTTTTGCCGCACGTTTTGCCTTCGCTTTTTCCTGACTTTCTTTCAACATGGCTTGAGCATGATCAATATGTTCTTGCTCTAACTCACCACAAGGTTCGCCATCGAGGTTAACCCGTTGTGCGCCTGCTTTTACACATTTCAGGTAACGCCAGCTGCTGGTATAACGTCTTAAGGCAACTCGTAGTTGAGTTTTACTGACCTTAGAATCATCAGCCAACCTTTCAGCCAAATCTTGAAACAATCCGATTTTTAATGGCTTAGTTTCACCTTCAGCAATAAAGCACAAAGGAAATGTTTCATACAAATACGCCAAAATTGCATTGGTGTCGGTCAACTTATCTGTTGATTCCATCATTACTTCCACAGTCAAAAAGGGACATCGAATTCGAGGTGATAAAAATCAGCTTCTTACGTGTCGTTTGTCTTCGTTAAGCCCAATATTGAGCCAAGGTACAAATTAGCATTCTCGCCGCATTTTCTAAAGTTAAAAAAGTATAACTTAACCATTTTTTACGGCTTAACACATCAAGCTTATTGATGACATTGGTGTCAAACCGGCTTAATCGATGCTGGCGCATATTATAAGGCGCACGCTAGCGATTGCGACTATGAATTATGTGTTATTGCACGCAAATTAATCAAATAGGCAATTTTCAAAGCTTTTAACTAACAATTCCAGCCCTTTTTGGTCGTCTTCATCAAAACGATCGAAGCTCGGACTGTCAATATCGAGCACTGCAATAACTTTTCCGTTAGCACGAACTGGCACAACAATTTCAGAATTACTGGCAGAGTCACAGGCGATGTGTCCATCAAATTGGTGTACATCTGCAATCCGTTGCGTCTGATTAGTGTATGCGGCAGTCCCACAGACGCCTTTTCCTAAAGGGATGCGGGTACAAGCCACTTTACCTTGGAACGGGCCTAACACTAATTGCTCACCACGCATAACATAAAACCCAACCCAGTTAAGATCGGTTAAATTATCATTCAGCAAGGCGGAAAAGTTTGCCATTGCCGCCACAACATCATCTTCACCTTCAAGCAAAGCTAACGCTTGACGATTCAGTGACTCATAAAATTGCGATTTCATTATATTTCCTAACCTTGTCTACTCTGCCGCTTCAGCTTTTTTCGCTGTTTTCTTGGTTACCGCTTGATTCGTTGGCGTACTATTAACCTGAACGACGCCTTTAAGCAAGTTCGTCAGCTCATCTTTATTATTAGCAAAATAAAATGCGAGCCGTTCGCTCAGACTTTCATCAATGCCTAATTCAGATTTTTGAATGAAGGGGATCAGGTTATCAGCGATATCGAGCATCTTATCGTAGGCATCGGCCTCCTTTTTCGATGTGAATGTCATCTTTTCAACCCCTTCTCTTACCACGACAAACTGTGTAATAACTGCCATGACTGCCTCGCACTGTTTTTATATACAGTAACCAGAATGACATAGATCGAACTTGTGATGCAAGTGTTCTGATTAATCTGGTATTATCAGGCGGCTTTCATTAGTGAGATAAGCGAGTTTTTCTGACGTTTCAATGTCCAACAGCATATCACTGATGGGTGGACACTTAATTTCTTAGTCATTTTGGGGCTAATTAAATATTTTTATATGCATGAAAACACAGTAGAAAACTCTGTAATCCTCTGTCGTTCCTGCGACTTGGCTATCCGCAAACGCGCCTTACCCTCAGGTGTTAGAGCCCTATGTCCGCGTTGCAGCACTGCACTCTATGATACGCCATATTGCTCAGTAAATGGCATGTTAGCCTTGTGTATTACTGCGCTAGTATTTTATTTTCCAGCTAATTTTTTGCCTGTACTTGAGATCCATTTCCTCGGCAGCATTCGTACTACTACCGTGTTTCAAGGTGCATTTGCCGTATTTGAGCAAGGCTACTGGGTGGTAGGTTTAGCGGTATTAGCGGCTGCGGTAATAGGTCCAGGATTATTGATTTTATCCATTCTTACACAGATATTAATTGTCAAATGGGGGCTTTCTATCCCCTTTTGGCGTAACAGTTTAAAACAGTTATTGAAACTTCAAGGCGTGCTTTCTCAACTGACCATGTTAGAAATTTACGTGATTAGCTTTTTAGTTTCATCATTTCAATTATCTGATTTTTCAGATATTTATTTTGGAATGGGTACATTTTGCTTCACAATGTTGTTTCTCGTGACCTTATTTTTACAACGGGAATACGATCTAGAGCATATGTGGACCCTATTGGATGGGCATCGCTAGTATGAAACAGCAAGGTAAGGATATTGGCCTTTGTCTATGCCGTGTGTGCCAACAACTCAACACCACAGGTAGCACTCACTGCCTGCGCTGTGAGGCAGAGTTAAAGGTTCGTGATTACAGTAGCTTGCAAAAAAGTTGGGCGCTACTCATCACGGCCGCAATTTTATTGGTACCCGCCAATCTATACCCAATCACTATACTGACTAATCAGGGACAAGTGCGCCACGATACGATTTTTTCAGGGATCATCCATTTAGTGCACTCAGATATGATCCCTATCGCCATTATTGTGTTTATCGCGAGTATCTTAGTGCCTTGGATTAAAATCATAGGACTGTCCATTTACCTATGCGCGATCAGTTTTGAGCTTCCGATTTCAAAAAAGAAGTTAATGGTGGGATTTCATGTTATCGAGTGGATTGGCCGTTGGTCTATGCTTGATTTATTCGTAATTTCGCTCACTGTTGCGCTCGTTAATATGGGGCAACTGCTAGACGCTAAGCCCGCACCTGCAGCCACTGCATTTGCATTGGTTATTTTGTTAACTCAGCTCGCTGCAAAAGTTTTAGACACTCGTTTACTCTGGGATCGATTGGACACTCAAGATGACACAAATTGAATCGCCAAAAGTTGTGAAGAAAAAACTCTTTTCGCCCATTTGGCTGCTGCCGATTGTCGCACTCGCGCTCGGTGCTTGGCTTGGCATAAAAAGCATTAAAGAATCGGGTATTGAAATTCAAATTCACTTTCCCAGCGCCACAGGGATTGATGTGGGTAAAACCTTAGTGAAATATCAAGGCCTGACCGTCGGTAAAGTCAAAGACATTGGTATAGATGACGATCTCAAAGGTGTGAATGTCAAAGTGGTAATGGATTATCGCGCTAAGCCATTCTTAAATAAAGAAACCTTATTTTGGTTAGTGACACCTAAAGCCAGTATTACTGGTGTTGAAGGTTTAGATGCGCTGTTTTCTGGCAATTATATTGCGATTCAGCCAGGAAAAGGTAATGCGTCTACGTTCTTTGAGGCAGAACGACAAGCGCCGCCGATGCAAATAGGCTCTGAAGGCGTAATGATTGAATTAACTTCGGATAAACTCGGCTCTCTGGATGTGGGCTCACCTATTTTCTTTCGTCAAATCCCCGTCGGTAGTGTAGTTAGCTATCGATTAGCAGGTAACACAAATGTTGTTATCAGCGCCTTTATTCAAGAGCAATATGCGAGATTAGTGAAGAAAAACTCCTTATTTTGGAATGTATCAGGCGTTAAAGTTGATGCCTCACTCTCGGGCATTAAGGTCAGCTCAGAAAGCTTAGCGTCAATCCTTGCCGGTGGGGTCACTTTTAGTTCTGATGATACTGCGCCAGTCGCACAAAACGGCGACAGTTTTTCACTCTATGATTCAGAGGCTAACGCTATTGGTGGTGTCGATATCAATCTCACCATGGATGATGGTAATGGTGTAGAGAAAGGCACACACATTGTTTATCGGGGAATTCATGTTGGTACTATTGTAAGCAAGCAATTAACCACAAACGGCGTGACTGCAATTGCAAAGTTTGAAAATCAATACACCCATTTATTAACTAATGATGGCGTATTTTGGTTAGAAGGGGCTGAAATCTCACTTTCTGGCATAAAAAACCCTGGACGCTTACTCACTGGTAGCGTGATCAACTTCTTACCCGGTACTGGGTACCAAAACGTCCTACCGAGTAATTTCGTCCTGCAATCTAAAGCGCCCGATATGTTGAAGTCGAAAAAACGTTTTTTAACGATAACTTCTACCGAAAATATGGGTATTGCCGCAGGTGCAGAGGTTCGTTACAAGCAGCTCCCTATCGGCACTGTATTGAGTGTTAAATTGACCCAAGATTTATCTGCTGTCGAATATCAACTCGAATTACAGCCCGAGTTTGCCAGCCTAGTGCGGAGTGATAGCTACTTTGTGCCAGAATCGGCTCTCGCAATTGAAGCTTCACTTGACGGTGTATCCGTCAAATCGAGGGATTTTACCACGCTCACTAAAGGAGCTGTCAGTCTTATCCTAGGTAAGAGTGAAACGCCTCTTGCGGCCAATACCAGTCTCCCCTTATTCAGCTCAATCGATGCGGCTATCGCCTTTTTTGATCGTCAACATAAAGTTCATTTGACCTTAATCAGTCAAGATGGTGCAGATGTTAGCCAAGGTTCACCGGTTTATTATAAAAAAATGCAGATTGGTATAGTCCAATCCATTAATTGGCAAAGCAAAACAGAAGATTTTGTCATTAAACTCGCCATCGACAAAGAGTTTCAACCGCTGTTGCAAAAACCTAAGGTCTTTTGGCGTAATAGTGCAATAGAAGTAAACGCCAGTCTTGCAGGTATCGATGTCGCGGCTGCACCGCTGCAAGGCGCATTAAAAGGCAGTATCAGTTTAGGCTTACTCGATAGTGATAATGTTAAGCCCACTAAAACATCTACAAGTTTAAAACTCTATGAGAATAAGCAACTTGCGTTAACACAGGCACAACCTATCAGGCTCACGTTACCCGCTTCAGCCAAACTTGATGCAAAAGCCGCCATTCGTTACCAAGGCCATCAAGTAGGCGAAGTGTCACAAGTGAAACTCAATGCTGACCTAAATACATTAACGGCTACAGCTTACCTTTATGGGGAATATGCCGATCATTTCAGCCGCAGTGATTGTGAATATCATTTAGTGGATGCACAAATTTCACTCGCGGGGATCAAAGCGCCAGAAACCCTCATAACAGGTCCATATATTGGTGTACTACCGGGTAAAAGTAGTCAAACAGCGACTCAGTTTATTGCAAATGTGGTCGCTAGCAGTTACGCCAATGTACCCGAAGATGCGCTAAAGTTCACCTTAGAAGATGCGAGCTTAGGGTCAATGAAAGTAGGTACGCCGATCTTCTTCCGTGGGATTAAAATCGGCCAGATCGACGGTTATGGCTTATCAAAACAGGGCAACAGTGTGCTGATGCAAGCTCATATTGAACCTCAGTATAGCCATCTTGTTAATCAAACTAGCCAGTTCTGGGATGCTTCAGGCATCAAAGTGGATGTGGGAATATTCTCAGGCGCTAAGATTGAAGCGGGTTCACTGGAGACCTTGCTTGCCGGTGGGATTAATGTGGCCACAAAAGCAACAACCCAAGACAATAATCGACTCGCCAATGGCTCAATCATCAAATTGCAACATAAAGTTCAAAATGAATGGCAGGAATGGGCTCCAATTCAATAGCATGCTTGCCCGTTTATTTTCACTGTTTGAAGCTTACTAACACAAAATCAGGCGCAGATGCGCCTGATTATTTATCCCTTTATATCCCCGATAACACTAACCGTAAAACCAATAGCACACAGCAATAGCTGCGCTAATACCTGCAAAATCAGCACTTAAACCACAGGCTAAGGCATGGCGGCCATGACGAATACCCACTGAGCCAAAATACACGGCTAGAACATAAAATGTCGTTTCGGTACTGCCCTGAAAAATTGCCGATAATCGGCCTGCAAAGGAATCAACCCCGTGGTGATCCATTGTCTCAAGCATCATCGCTCTGGCGCCTGAACCACTAAAAGGTTTCATCAATGCCGTCGGCATCGCATCCACAAAGCGAGTATCAAAACCTAATATCCGTACACCACTTGCAATCAAGTGTAGTAAATAGTCCAAAGCCCCTGATGCGCGTAATAGACCTATCGCTAACAACATGGCTAGTAGATAGGGAATAAGCTGGATAGATTGGGTAAATCCAGCCTTGGCACCTTCGATAAACTCATCATAAACAGCCACTTTACGGATCCCTGCGACAATCACAAAGGTAAAAACGAGTAACAGCAGTACACCATTACCCATTGCGGTCGATACTGAACCTATCGCTTCAGCACTTAAGGTCATCAGATAAAAACCACTCGCCACTAAACCCGAAAGTAGTAATGCCCCATAACCAAGTACCACAGCGTTAAACAAGGAAATCCGCTGCACTAATGCCACGATAAGTAATCCTGCGAGTGTCGATGCCGATGTTGCCAATAAAATCGGCAAAAAAATATCCGCAGGTGCCGTCGCCCCCTGTTGGGCACGATAGAGAAATACCGTCACAGGCACTAAGGTCACAGAGGAAGTATTGAGCACTAAAAATAAAATTTGCGCATTGGTCGCCACGCTTTTTTGCGGATTTAAACTTTGCAAATCATGCATCGCTTTTAACCCAAGTGGTGTGGCGGCATTATCTAATCCAAAAACATTCGCTGTTAAATTCATCGTGATACTGCCAAAGGCAGGATGCCCCTTAGGCACTTCTGGCATCAAACGGCGCAACAATGGCTCAAATACAAAGGCGATCGCGCCTACCACTCCCGCTTTTTCGCCAACTCGCATCAATCCCATCCATAAAGAAAGCACTCCAATCAAACCGAGGGATATTTCTGCGGCAAGTTTCGCACTCGCAAATAATGCTTCGACCGATGTAGAAAGCACATCGATATGACCATTGAATATCTGCACAGCAATCGCTAACAGTGCCGTGATAAAGAAAGCTAACCACACCCTATTAAGCACACTAATCCCCTCATTTTTATTGTTTTTATTCTATTAGTTTACAGCCATTGAGTGCTAACCCTACGCAACTCAATGCAATATCAATGAAATACTCAGAGTATAAACATCAAACCATAATAGCGGCTTAGGCACTTGGGAGAAAATCTCAGACCCAATAAGCGATTATGATATACTCGCGTCAGTTGATACACAGTCTATTTCCCTATGGTTCAATGAAATCAATGGCTCAATTAAATCAAAATTTTATCGATACAATCACCCAAGAACTGCCCGCCCATTTGTCTATGGATGATTTTATTGCCGCCTGCGACAGGCCGCTTAGACGTTCAATTCGGGTCAATACCTTAAAAATCAGCACCGACGACTTTAAGACCTTGATGCAACCTAAGGGCTGGACATTTGATCCTATACCTTGGTGTAAAGATGGATTTTGGATCAGTTACGACGAAGAAGAACAACTCGGCAACGCCTTAGAACACATTCAGGGTTTATTCTACATCCAAGAAGCCAGTTCTATGTTGCCGCCGACCGCACTTTTTACACCTAGTGCATTTACGCCTAGTGCAAAGTGGCAATGCGTATTGGATCTCGCCTCCGCACCCGGTTCAAAAACCACCCAAATAGCCGCACTCATGCACAATTCAGGGTTATTGATCGCCAATGAGTATTCAGCGAGCCGCGTGAAAGTGCTACACGCGAATGTACTGCGCATGGGTGCGAGTCACTGTGCGCTCACCCACTTCGATGGCCGTGTGTTTGGTGAATACTTGTATGAAAGTTTTGATGCCGTGCTTATTGACGCCCCCTGTGGCGGTGAAGGCACAGTGCGTAAAGATGCCGATGCCCTAAAACACTGGAGCCTAAACGATGTACTGGCGATAAGTGAAACCCAAAAAGCCCTAATCGAATCGGCATTTTTAGCCCTAAAACCCGGTGGTAGCTTAGTCTATTCCACTTGCACCTTAAATCGCCTTGAAAACCAAGGCGTGTGCGAATATTTGAAGCAAACCTACGGTGATGCGGTGCAATTTGAATCCTTAAGCGATTTATTTGAGGGCGCTGAACGCGCTGCCACTCCCGAAGGCTTCTTACATGTCTGGCCACAGATTTACGATAGTGAAGGTTTTTTTGTCGCTAAATTGACAAAAACTGCCTCTGTGCCGCGTTTACAACCTGAGCCTACACTGCAAAAAAACTTCCCTTTTACTCCAGCAACAACTAAGCAAGCCCAAGGAATAAAAGACTATTTTCAACAAGACTTAGGGATAAGTTTGCCAGATGACCTTATTATGGTGCGTGATGATGAATTCTGGTTATTTCCGCATGAATTTAGGGATTTTATCGGCCGTATGCGGTTTCAGCGTATTGGTATTAAACTCGCCGATAGCACTAAGCATGGTTTTAAAGTCCGCCATGAGGCAATTATTGCATTAGCGGGAAAACAGCTCAGCCCAACCGCAAAAACGGTTGATCTGAGCGATGTCGAAGCAAAAGAGTACCTAATGGGAAGAGATATCAGCCTAAACACCGCAGTAAAAGCTCAAGGTGAAGTCATCGTCTGTTATGGCGGAGCCCCCTTAGGTATGGCAAAGCACTTAGGTAATAGATTAAAAAACAATCTCCCTCGGGATTTAGTGAAAGATAAAGTATTACTGCTATCAGAACAGATAAAATCGTTATAGTTTTACTATTTTTTAGCAAAAAATAACCTAAAAAAGGGGAATAAGCACACTACTCTAGGACCAAAGCTCTACTACACTGAGTCTAATGTAAAGTGCTTTGTATCGCTCTTTCACCTGTAGCGCACGGCTCTTTAACGAGCCATTCCCCTAGGCCCAAACAGCTATAATCGTTTTGGGCCTTTTTTTATACTTTCACACCGAAAATTCCGCGATACTATTGAACCGAATAGCAACGCTTATACCCATCATCACAGTAGCTAACTAAGTTCACTGACGGTCTATACTGATCACCCAATACGATTGAGGCTAGATTTCACGGCCAACTAAACGTGCCGCATCTTTGAATAAATTAAAGAAGTTATTGCTAGTGTACTCAGCTAGATCTTCGTAACGCTCGCCTCTAAGCTCTGCTACAAATTCAGCCACATCGCGCACATAGGCGGGCTGATTCTCTTGCCCACGATGTGGGATCGGCGCTAAATAAGGCGAATCTGTTTCAACTAGCAGACGATCCTTGGGCACCTTACGGATTACCGTTCGCAGATCTCCCGCATTTTTAAAAGTCACTATGCCTGAGACCGAAATATAAAACCCAAGATCAATGGCCGCCTTCGCCATCTCCCAGTTTTCGGTAAAGCAATGTAAAACGCCGCCAACTTTATCGGCACCGCCCTGCTTAAGCATATTAATCGTGTCTTCACGTGCATCACGGGTATGCACAATCAAAGGTTTATCCACGTCCACCGCAAGGGCTATCTGTTGCTCAAAACATTGCTGTTGAAGCCGTTTTGTTTCATCGGCATAAAAATAATCTAAACCCGTTTCACCAATGGCAACCACTTTAGGATCGGTTGCAAAACGGCGTATTTGCTCAACATCTAATCCTTCTTTTACATCCAAGGGATGCACCCCCGAGGATAAAAATACCTGATTAAAGGCTGCCATCTTGTCACGCATCGATTCAAATCCTTGCTGACGTACATTCACGCACAACATATAGTCAACACCACGGGCTTTAGCACCAGCAAGTATATGTTCTAGGGATAATTGATCTGGTGCCGCTTTTAGGCGATCAAGATGACAATGTGAATCGATAAGCACAGGGATTTCCAAGCAGATAAATAAAGGACGACAAGGATACCCATCCAAGGGATCGAGGTCAAATACCTATCTCGCCCGCAAGCAATCGAGTGATTACATGGTGCAGGTTAAATCGCCGGAAGCAAGTTCACGGGAAAGTAATTTTTCAATATGGTGTTTATGACTGTCAGGTTCTGAGAGGATCTTTATACCAATACCCGCTGGGCGACCACCGGAGGCGCCTAAAGGATTGATCCATACAACCACCCCACGAAACTCGTTGGTTGTCGTTGCACCGGGCAAACGATAGGCAATAGTTAAAGGCTGGCCTAGATAATGGCTTTCACTGGTGGTAACAAACAATCCCGCAGGCTTGATAAAAGGCATATAAGCCCGATAGAGCTGATGTAAGGTGTCAAAATTAACAATAAGATCGACCATGGCATGTTACTTTTTTGTTATTTCTCTATATTCTAAGACATAACTTTGACATAAGCCCAAATAATTGACAGTCGGCATTGTGCTTAAGCTATGACACATTCCCATGATCTTTGCCGCCAAGTTCCCTACTTGCGCCTGAATAAACGCATCTTGATGACTATTTTTTAATAAAATTTGTCGCAGTAGTAGATATAAAACCTTAAGTGCATCAATTATTTGCTGTTCATTCACTGTTAATAAACTAGCACACAGATGACCAGACGACAAACTTTGCGCCCAATCTTTGCGAAACTGAAGCAGGGATTGATAGCGGCTCGATTGTGTACCATCTGTTAGCAAACTCTCGGCCAATTTTAATGGTCCACCCACCACACTTAGGCACCAAGCCACATCCTCTTGAATATGACAATGCTGAGCTAACCAGGTTTTGATCATCGCCTTATTCGGCGCCACAAAAGGAATGCGCTGACAGCGACTACTGATGGTAGCCATTAAACGTGCCGGAGTATCCGACTGTAATATTAACAGCGTGTCCTTGCCCGGCTCTTCAAGGGTTTTAAGCAGTGCATTAGCCGATGCAGAATTAAGGCGCTCACTGTGATGAATAATCGCTACACGGCGACCACTTTGCTGCGCGGTTGCCGTAAGGCGTACGCAAAGTTCACGAATTTGATCGACCTTAATTTGATGTCCATCGGCTTCTATTTGGTAAAAATCGGGATGATTGCCCGCAGCGAATAACTGGCACGACTTACAAAAACCACATGCGCCTGCCGAATTAGGCGCTAAACACAGGGCTGCACGCGCCATAAACACACTAAACAGCTCACCACCGAACGCAGCATCGATACCAACGAGTTGGGCATGGGGGATCTTCTGGCATTGTAATTGTGCTAAAAATGCTTGCCTTGGCCCTTCGAGCCAAGGCAATTGCTCAGCCGTAAATCCGGACTCGGCTACCATGCCATCGCCTGTAGCACGGCCAAAATATCTTTATGAACTTCAGCCATGGTTTGACTTGCATCGATAACCACAATACTGTCATCTTCGCTGGCAAGCTTTAGATAAGTTGCGCGGGCGCGCTCAAAGAAATCAATGGTCTGCTGCTCGATTCTATCGAGTTCACCACGTTTAGCCGCGCGGGTGAGTCCAAGCTTAGGATCTAAATCTAAATATAAGGTGAGATCGGGTTTAAATCCCTTTAGTGTTGCAGCACTCACCGCCTCCACTAAGGGCATTAACCCTCGTCCACCACCTTGATATGCCAGTGATGATAGATTGTGTCTGTCTCCAAGTACCCATTGCCCTTGCGCAAGTGCAGGTTTAATTACATTAGCAACCAACTGCGCTCTAGCGGCATATATAAGCAAACATTCAGACTCGTCGCAGAGGGGATCGCTCGGATCGGCAATTTTGACTAAATCACGGATCCGTTCAGCGAGCGGTGTACCTCCGGGCTCTCGGGTACAAATAGGTGCTTGCCCAGTGTGCTTCTCAATAAAATCCCGAATAAGGGTAATTGCACTCGACTTACCCGCGCCTTCTAAACCTTCAATAACGATAAATTTTGCAAGAACTGACATTAGATTTTCTTTCTCTGCATTTTTACTTTGGTGATTTTTCTGGGGGCGCCGGTTTTATCTTACGCTGATATATGTCTACAGCATGGTTGTGTTCTTCTAGTGTGGTTGAGAACACATGGGTGCCATCGTTGCGCGATACAAAATAAAGGTAACTCACACTCGCAGGCTTTGACACTGCCATCAGGGATGCTTTACTCGGTGCAGCTATCGGTGTTGGCGGTAAGCCAAAGATACGATAGGTATTAAAAGGTGTCTCTTCGACTAAATCCTTGCGGGTAATATTGCCCTTATAGCGATCGCCCATACCGTAAATCACCGTCGGATCGGTTTGCAGACGCATACCTAGATTAAGACGATTAACAAATACACCGGCGATTTGCTCACGCTCATGGGCTTGGCCTGTTTCCTTTTCGACTATCGATGCCAAAATCAGCATTTCATAGGGCGATTTTAACGGCAAATTCGGCGCCCGTTCCGCCCACGCTTTAGCAAGCTCCTGCTCCATCATTTTATAGCTTTGAGTCAGCATGACTTTAGCATCCGCCTCGGCAGTATAATGGTAGGTATCGGGGAAGAATTTACCTTCTGGCAAAGCCGAATCGTCCCCCTGCTCTGTTAATACTGCAGTAAATACTTTGGGAGTCACTTGTAAATGTGGTGCGCTTGCTAGCTGTTGTTCCCACTCAGCAATGGTTTTACCTTCAACTAAAGTAATGCTGAAGATTTTGACTTTACCTGCCACTAAGTCGTTGAGCAAGTCCGTCACGGTTTGTGAGGACGACATTTCATAAAGGCCGGTACGAATCTTGGCAAGCTCTGGGCGAAACTTAAGTAACCATTTAAGTTTCCATGTGTCTTGAATAACGCCATCATCGGCTAACTGCTGTGCAAGTTGGTTAACACTGGTGCCTCGTGCAATGGTGAGCTCTTTAGGCTCAACAAGGTTCAGTGGTGTATTACTATAATCAACAATAGTTTGATAACCCCAGTAACCCACTAAACAAACTAATGTCAGTAAGGTAAGTAGAGTTGAACTGGCAATCAGGATCAGTTTTTTCATAGTGTGAGTGAAAGTGTCTGTCTAAGGTTGGCGGCTATAGGGGATCGAGTGAACTTAAGCGAATCTATCGCCAGTACATCCACAACACCTAAAACACTGTTAGTGATAAATGCCGAGTCAAACTCCCCTAAACGCTCGGCGCCAAATGGCAAACATTGAATATTGAACTGTTGTTCGAGCAAGGCATTAATCACCTGCTCACGCATCACGCCAGACACACCACATTGGGCTAAAGATGGCGTAATAACCTCATTGTCTTTGATAAAAAAGATATTTGCCATCGAAGATTCAATCACCCTCGCATCAGCATCTAAAACTAACCAATCATCGACGTTACTCGGTAAAAGCTGAGTTTTAATCAGTACTTGTTCAAGACGATTAAGGTGTTTAATCCCTGCCAATAATGGCTGTATACCTAGGCGAACAGGGGATGTTTTAAGGCTGATGCCATTTTTTTGCCAATGCGCATAATGGCTAGGAATGGGATGCACAGAGACGACTTCAGTCACATTCACCGCCTGTGGTGGTGCGTAACCTCTCCCGCCAATCCCCCTTGAAACTAAAAGCTTAATACAGTGACAGGGGTATTGTCTGGCCAAGGCCTCAAGCTGCTGACAAAGCGCACTTCCCATGTGCCATTCAAAACCAAGTCTTGCGGCGCCATCGGTTAAGCGTGATTGGTGTGCATTTAAAAATAAAATACCATCATGGCTCGTTCGCATGGTTGCAAACAGACCATCACCGTAAGCCAGTCCCCGATCCGAAGGATCAATACTCCCCTGCAACACACCATTCACCCAAATCACGGATGTTAGTCCTGACTTATGCGGCTAGCGACCGCTTCTTGTTGATCTTTATACTTGGCATTTTTACGGGTGTTATAGGGACGTGCCACTGGGCCACTTAAACGCTCAAAATTTAACGCACCTATGGTCATCCGGGGGCGCAAAGCCAAGGGTAATTTACCGCTATTGTAAAACTCGAGCACAATTTTACCCTGCCAGCCCGGATCGATACGGTGCGCAGTCACATGCACCATCAGGCCTAAACGCGCCAGTGATGAACGACCATCAAGCCAACCGACAATGTCCGCAGGCAGCGTTACACTCTCGTAAGTCACCGCGAGGGCTAATTCACCAGGATGAAGAAAAAAGGCTTCGCCATCAGGGATTTCGATAATCTCACTCATCACCCGGTCAAGCGCTGCCTGCATTTCTCCACTGGGACCACTTAAGTCGATAAAAGGTGCGGTATGATCTTTAAAGACGCGAAATTGTCCACCTAAACGTACATCCACACTCACACCAGAAATGGCATCAATACTAGGACGAGGTTCTATTACGATTGTGCCGTTATCAAGAGCCTGTTCAATTTCGATATCAGTTAAGCGCATCTTACCTATTACTCCCTAAGTTTTTATGTCGTTATTTTGCCAATAAGTGCTGAATACGAGTTTTTAAAATATCGGTCGCAATACGATTCTTACCGCCACGAGGCACGATAATATCGGCGTATTGTTTCGAAGGTTCAATAAACTGTAAGAACATCGGACGCACGGTTTTTTTGTACTGCGAAATAACAGATTCCATCGTACGACCACGTTCTGCCACATCACGAGTTAAGCGACGTAAAAAACAAATATCCAGCGGCGTGTCCATAAACACGCTGGCATCCATCAGTTCACGTAATTTAGGATCGGTTAATAGCAGAATGCCTTCTAAAATAATCACCTTTTTAGGTGTCATTGTTACCGTATCAGCCGTGCGAGTATGCTCTGTATAGCTATAACAAGGGATATCTACAGCTTCACCAGACTTTAACAACTGTAAATGCGTGCATAGCAGTTGATGGTCTAGTGCTTTTGGATGGTCGTAGTTGGTTAATACCCGTTCATCCATGGATAAATGACTCTGATCGCGGTAATACGCATCTTCATTAATTACCCCTATTTGATCTGTGCCTAAATCACGACGCAACTCGTCAAAAATCGTTTTGGCAATCAAACTTTTGCCCGATGCTGACGCGCCAGCAATTGCAATAATGACACACTGCTGAGAATTCATACCCTTAAACCTTACTCATCATCTGATACGCTAATAGAAACTGTTTTTTGACTCTGTTTAAGGGCCAACTCTGCACCCACTTTACGGGCAATTTCCCGATAAAGACCTGCCACTTCACTGTCGGGATCGGCTACAACCGTTGGTGCTCCCACATCCATTGCTTCACGGATATTAATATGCAGTGGCAAAGCGCCTAATAAAGGAACCTGATAACGCTCGGCCATTTTACTGCCGCCGTGCGTACCAAAAGGATGTTCTTTGTGACCGCACTCGGGGCATAAATGGAAACTCATATTCTCCACAATGCCTAACACTGGAATATTCACTTTCTGGAACATTGTGATGCCTTTCTTGGCATCGGCCAGTGCGATATCTTGAGGTGTAGTCACAATAACGGCACCACTGACAGGCACTTTTTGCGATAGCGTGAGTTGAATATCCCCTGTACCTGGCGGCATATCGATCACTAAGTAATCTAATTCAGGCCATTGGGTTTCATTGAGTAGTTGTGCTAACGCACCCGCGGCCATTGGGCCTCGCCACACGGCAGCTTCATCACCACTTAACATAAAACCAATTGATTGCGCGGCAATCCCATGGGCACTGGCCGCAGTCATATGCTTGCCATCCGGTGAAACGGGTCTGAAATTCGGAATGCCTAGCATTAACGGTACTGACGGGCCATAAATATCGGCATCGAGGATACCGACCTGCGCGCCTTCTGCCGCAAGTGCTAAAGCCAAGTTCACCGCCGTGGTTGATTTACCCACACCGCCTTTGCCTGAAGCGACAGCAATCACTTGCTTCACATTTGCGATAGGCGCAATAGACGATAACGCAGAATAGACCTTAGGTTGAAAATCGATTTCACATTCGACTTCATCAATGGCATCAAGCACAGCAAGTTTGTTGGTCAGTGCCATCACAGTATCGCGGTACTGCGTCATACAAGGATATGGATAGACTAAGCCAAGCTGCAAACGCTTGCCTTCTATCGCCAATTTATTCACGCATCCAGCGCTCACTAACCCTTTAGCTAAATACGGGTCGATATATGCATCGAGAATGGCCAGAACAGGCCCAAGAAGATCGTCATTTAAACGATAATCAGTCTGAGTTGAAGACAAAAGCATTACCCCCACCAATAAATTTGCCCAAGTGTACCAGATAATGACAAAAACATTAGTGCAGATTTAGCTCAATTGGCTCACGTTTTGATGAAAATCATCCTGTAATCGGTTAGTATCTCTACCATTATTTTTGGCCCACCACGATATTTGAGACAAGATGGCAACTTCACAACGTAAAATTCTCGTGACCAGCGCACTTCCCTACGCGAACGGACCGATTCATTTAGGTCATATGCTGGAATACATCCAGACGGATATCTGGTCGCGTTACCAAAAGCTTCGTGGACATGAGTGCCACTATATTTGCGCCGATGACGCCCACGGCACGCCAATTATGCTCAAAGCGCAACAATTAGGCCTAGCGCCTGAAGAGATGATTGCTCAAGTGAACAAAGAGCATCAGCAGGATTTCGCCGATTTTAATATCGCCTTCGATAATTATCACAGCACCCACAGTGACGAAAACCGCGTACTGGCGAGTGATATTTACTTAAAACTGCGTGCTAATGGCTATATCAAGAGCAAGAGCATTTCTCAGTTGTTCGATCCTGAAAAATCGATGTTCCTGCCGGACCGCTTCGTTAAAGGCACCTGCCCTAAGTGTAAATCACCCGATCAATACGGCGATAACTGTGATGCCTGCGGTGCGACATATAGCCCAACTGAGCTGATTAACCCGAAATCGGCCGTCTCTGGTGCTACGCCTGTGATGAAAGACACTGAGCACTTCTTCTTCGACTTACCCGCCTTTGAAGGCATGCTAAAAGAGTGGACTCGCTCTGGCGCTCTGCAAACAGAAATGGCCAACAAACTCGACGAATGGTTCGAGCAAGGCTTACAACAATGGGATATCACCCGTGATGCCCCCTATTTTGGTTTTGAAATTCCCGATGCATCTGGCAAATATTTCTACGTTTGGCTAGATGCACCTATCGGTTATATGGGCTCATTCAAAAACCTCTGTGACAAACGCCCTGAACTCAGCTTCGATGAATTTTGGGCGAAGGATTCTAAGGCCGAGGTTTACCACTTTATCGGTAAAGACATCGTTTACTTCCACAGCCTGTTCTGGCCCGCTATGCTGCACGGCTCAGGTTACCGCCAGCCAAACAGCGTCTATGCCCACGGCTATGTGACCGTCAATGGCGCAAAAATGTCGAAATCCAAAGGCACTTTCATCAAGGCGCGTACTTATTTAGATCATTTAGATCCTGAATATCTACGTTACTACTACGCCGCAAAACTCAGCAGCCGTATCGACGATTTAGACCTCAATCTAGAAGACTTCGCCCAGCGCGTAAACTCAGATCTGGTTGGTAAGTTAGTCAACCTCGCATCTCGCACTGCGGGTTTTATCACTAAGCGTTTCGATGGCAAGCTCGCGAAAATTACTGATACTACACTGACCGAGGCGTTTTTAGCCAAGCAAGAACAAATCGCCGAGTTTTATGAGACCCGTGAATACGGTAAAGCGATGCGTGAAATCATGGCATTAGCGGACATCGCCAACGGTTTTGTGGCCGATGCGGCGCCTTGGCAAATGGTGAAACAGGACGATCAACAGGAAGCGGCGCACCAAGTGTGTTCAAACGCCTTGAATCTGTTCCGTATTCTCGTGACGTATCTCAAACCTGTATTGCCACGTTTAGCCCAAGACGTTGAAGCCTTCTTCCAACAGACCTTAACATGGGATGGCTTAGCCCAAGATATGGCGGGCCATGAAATCTCGCCATTCAAAGCCATGATGCAACGTGTTGAGTTAGACAAAGTCAACGCTATGGTGGCCGACTCTAAGGAAAACCTGCAAGTCACGGCCGATGTACCAAAGACGGCGGAACCTGAAAAAACCGTTGAATCATCTAATGTCAGCAGTGAGCCGCTGGCTGACGATCCTATCAGTGAAACCATCAACTTTGATGATTTTGCTAAAATCGACCTACGTATCGCTCGCATCGTCAAAGCCGAGCATGTGGCCGAAGCCGACAAACTGCTAAAGTTACAGCTCGATATCGGCGGCGAAACGCGCCAAGTGTTTGCAGGGATCAAATCGGCCTATTCGCCAGAAGATCTTGAAGGCAAGCTGACGGTGATGGTTGCAAACCTTGCACCGCGTAAGATGCGTTTTGGCATGTCAGAAGGCATGGTGCTAGCAGCGGGCCCAGGTGGTAGTGACCTGTGGATTTTAGAGCCCCATGAAGGCGCACAGCCGGGTATGCGAGTTAAATAATCCGCACAAGATGACGCCCAAAAAGTAAGGCCGCATTCAGTGCGGCCTTACTTATTGAGACTACGAGTGAAATTATTCGGGGAGAAGTTATGGGCAATATCATTGAGCAGTTGTTGTTTTCTGCCTCAATAACGGGTCCGATCTGTTTGATGTTAGCCCTCGGGGTGATCCTAAAACGCACCCAAGTCATCAACGAAAACTTTATCGATGTCGCATCAAAACTCGTCTTTAATGTCACGCTGCCCGCACTATTGTTTTTAAGCATTATTAGCTCACATCACGATCTTGCCGCCAGTGCCCCCTTAATTGGTTACGGCCTATTGGCCAATCTGTTGTTTTTTATCCTTTCGACCTACGCGACGAAACGATTTTTCCCTGAGCCAAAGGATCAAGGCGTTATTATTCAAGGAGGATTTAGGGCCAATACTGCGATTATCGGCTTAGCCTATGTCTCTAACGCCTATGGAGAGTCTGGGGTTGCCTTAGCCGCAGTTTACGTGGCGTCGATGACGCTACTCTATAATATTCAAGCCGTGATTTGCTTAAGCCCGAGGGGTGAGGAATCCAGCCGCCGCGCTTTTGCGGTGATCATAAAAACCATCACCAAAAATCCGCTAATTATCGCCATTATCCTTGGCATGTTGTTTTACCTGCTCGCGATTCCTGTACCGAAAATGGTCCTCGATGCGGGACAATACTTTGCCAATATGACCCTGCCATTAGCGCTACTTTGCACTGGTGGTTCACTGGATATTGGCTCACTCAGACATGAAAAGTATTCCACTTGGTTCTCGACCGCCTTAAAACTTATCTTTGCCCCACTGTTTATCACCCTAGGGGCCTTGATGCTTGGCTATCGCGGAGTGGAACTTGCCTTAGTGTTTTTGATGAGTGCAGCGCCCACGGCGGCCGCAAGTTATGTGATGGCGCGGGCCATGGGCGGAAATGCCACGCTTGCGGCTAATATAATCGCACTCACCACCGTTTGCTCGCTGCTTACCTGCACCTTAGGCATTTTTATCCTGTCTACTTTAGG
The DNA here is from genome assembly GCF_016406325.1 of Shewanella putrefaciens. Taxonomy (NCBI): domain Bacteria; kingdom Pseudomonadati; phylum Pseudomonadota; class Gammaproteobacteria; order Alteromonadales; family Shewanellaceae; genus Shewanella; species Shewanella putrefaciens. The sequence continues at coordinate 2,427,939 of NZ_CP066370.1, forward strand.
GCTGATTTAATAATACAAAGGCGAGCTATGCTCGCCTTTAAACTTAATGAATTCTAATGGCTGCGATGCCGTTAAACAGGGTTGGTGATATCCACAAAATGGTGCACTAAATTAAACTCACGGGCGAGATGACGCCCTAGGGCTTCAATGCCGAAACGCTCAGTCGCATGGTGCCCCGCCGCATAATAATGTATGCCCTGCTCTACTGCGCTATGGAAAGTACGTTCGGATACTTCACCACTGATAAACGCATCCACGCCCAGACTTGCCGCCACATCGATATAATCCTGCGCACCGCCCGTGCACCAAGCTAAATATTGGATCTTGGCATCGCTATCACCGATATGCAGTGGCGCTCGACCTAGGGCATTCTCAAGGGTATTTGTAAATTCGCTAGCACTGACAGGTAAATCGAGTTTGCCACGCCACAGGAGGCCCTGAGCCACCTCTTCGATGGCTTCAGCGTCGACTATCCCAAGTTGTCTGCCCAAAGTGGCATTATTGCCGAGCATTGGGTGAGCATCTAAAGGTAGATGATAACCAAACAAGCTAATATCGTGCTGGAGCAGTGCCTTAATACGACGCTGTTTCATCCCCGTAATAACCTCGGGTTCATTCTTCCAAAAAAAACCGTGATGAACCAAAATCGCATCGGCCTTTAATCGAATAGCTTCATCGATCAAGGCTTGGCAAGCCGTCACACCCGTCACTATGGTGTGGATCTCGTTCTTACCTTCTACTTGTAATCCGTTAGGTGCGTAATCCTTAAATGCGGCTACCCGTAAAAAGTCTGCTAAATATTGACCCAATTCTGTCCGTGTCATGTCATCACCACATGCATTAATTGTTAAAGATGATTGTCTCAACCTACATGGCTAAGTCAATGCGAACACCACCTTGAAGGTATACGACTCGCACTCGGTCACCCGCATTAAATACCATTCCGGGATCATAATCTTGGATAACCATAACTTGGGTGCCATCTTCTTGGTTGATCATCAGTTCCACCAGCTTAAACGATTGCACACTCGTACCACTGCCATAACGATTACCAATACCACCGCCGATAAGAGCGCCTAAAATTGTTGCTACATCGCGGCCTGAACCGCCACCAAACTGATGGCCAATAACTCCACCAACTAATGCACCACCAAAGGTTTTCCAACCTTGGTTTCTGTCTTCGATAAGCTGAGTTTCTGTGATATTGCGCACAGAGGTGACATCACCATAGAGGACTTTCTCTACAGGGACGGCTTGATTGCGGTCGTAGGCTGCATTAGCAGGAGTTAATAGAAAGGCAAAAATAAACATAAAGCTTGCTAGAGTAGGTTTCCACATATCCGAATTTCCGCTAACTTAGTAGAAGGGTTTATTACTGAATCATACGCAATTGTGAAGTCACTGTCTTTTCTGAATCACGAATTTGAAGCTTTTCCTTCACCCGAACTCGCCTTAACGGATCCCAATGGATTACTGGCGATTGGCGGTGACTTACGTCCAGAACGCTTACTGACCGCTTATTATAACGGAATTTTCCCTTGGTTTAATGCCGATGATCCTATTCTTTGGTGGTCACCCGATCCCCGCGCAATATTTATGCCCGGTAAAATCCGTATCAGTACAAGTTTATGCAAGTATCTAAAAAAACAGCCATGGCATTTCACCATCAATCATGCCTTTACTTCTGTGATGGCAGGATGTGCCGAGCCACGTCCAAAGCAAAATGGCACTTGGATAACCGATGAGATTCAAATGGCTTACCGTGAATTACATAAAAATGGCCATGCACATTCTATTGAGGTATGGGAAGGTGGGCAATTAATTGGCGGCCTTTATGGTTTAGCCATAGGCCAAGTGTTTTGTGGTGAATCTATGTTTCACCGCCAAACCAATGCCTCAAAAGCAGCAATAGTGGTATTGCAGCAACACTTAGTAAAAATGGGATTTAAACTGATTGATGCTCAGGTAATGAACCCACATCTAGAAAGCTTGGGAGCAAAGGCGATTAAACGAACTCATTTTATTGAATTACTGACCCAATTTAGGGACAAAAAAGTGCATCCAGATGCTTGGATACCCAGTGAGGTGTTCCTTGAACTCTAACGCCAATAAAACACCGATAGCTATCGGTATCAGCCAAATTTTCCCCTGTAGCTACCTCGAGGATCAGCAGGAGCAATTGCTCGTTATCCAAGAGGAGACTCTCGATCCCATTTTATTTGAGCGTTTATTAGCCATTGGTTTTCGCCGCAGTGGTAGCGCTATCTATAAACCCCGCTGTCCTCGATGTAGCGCATGTCAACCAATCCGATTACCCGTTCGGGAGTTTATACCGTCCAAACGACAAAAGCGTACATTGGCTAATAATCGCGATTTAACGTGGCGCATCACATCTAGCCAGACCGATGAGCAATACACACTTTATGAGCGCTATATCCGTCAACGGCACTTTGACGGCCCGATGTTTCCTCCTAGTAAGGAACAATATGAGCAGTTCTTATTTTGCCATTGGTTACCCCCTACTTTCATCGAAGTCTATGCTGGCAATAAACTTATCGCGGTTGCTGTGACTGACACGTTACCGAACAGCCTCTCAGCCATTTACAGCTATTTTGATCCTGATGAAGCCCATCGTTCACTCGGCGTGCTGCTGATTTTAATTCAATGCCGACTTGCAAAATTACAAAGAAAAGAATTCCTTTATCTCGGATATCAAATAGATGCAAACCGCAAAATGTCCTATAAGCGTTTATATCGCCCTTATCAAATTCTAACCCCCCAAGGGTGGGAGTATTCCTAAGTTTGCTAAGTACTTCCCCTTTACAGCAAGGTGAATTTGGGGCATGATACGCCCGTTTTTTATATTCGAAGGCTAATGGGATAATTAATTAATGGCGAAAGAAGACAACATTGAAATGCAAGGCACTATCCTTGAAACCTTGCCAAACACAATGTTTCGTGTAGAGCTTGAAAATGGTCATGTGGTGATAGCCCACATTTCAGGCAAAATGCGCAAAAACTACATCCGGATCCTCACTGGCGATAAAGTTACCGTCCAGTTGACTCCTTATGATCTGACCAAAGGTCGTATTGTCTTCCGCGCACGCTGATATAGCCTCATAAATTTAAAAACCCGGCAAGGCCGGGTTTTTTTGTTGGCGAAAGATAAGAAAAATGGCTGCAATTGCAGCCATTTTTATGGACAAAACTCACCTTTAGGCCGAGTTAAGCCTTAGAAGCCACTTTTTCATGACGCTCTGTTCGAATAGCAATTTCACCCTCTTTGACATCCACGTAAGCCACACCACCCGACTCTAAGGCACCAAATAAAATCTCATCCGCTAATGGACGTTTGATCAATTCGGTCACGACCCGAGCCATTGGACGCGCGCCCATGTTCTTATCGTAGCCTTTCTCGGCGAGTAAGGTTCTGGCTTCGTCGCTGACGTCCAAGATGACGTGTTTTGCATCCAACTGAGCCTGTAATTCCACCAAGAATTTATCGACCACTTTGGCAATAATCGTCATATCCAAATGGTTGAACCAAATGATGGAATCGAGACGATTTCGAAATTCTGGCGAAAATACTCGATTAATTTCAGATAACGCATCTTGGGTATGATCTTGCTGGGTAAAGCCAATCGACTTACGAATAGTCTCCTGTACCCCCGCGTTAGTGGTCATCACCAAAGTCACGTGTCTGAAGTCAGCCTTACGACCATTATTATCGGTCAAAGTGCCGTGGTCCATCACCTGCAACAGCAAGTTATAGACATCACGGTGGGCCTTCTCAATTTCATCCAATAGCACGACACAGTGCGGATTCTTAATCACAGCATCGGTCAGCAATCCACCTTGGTCATAACCCACATAACCTGGAGGTGCCCCAATTAAGCGTGACACTGTGTGGCTTTCCATGTACTCCGACATATCAAAGCGCACCAGTTTCATCCCTAAACAGGTAGCCAGTTGATTGGTAACCTCGGTTTTACCTACACCGGTGGGACCGGCGAATAAGAAACTGCCGACAGGTTTTTTATCTGTGCCCAAACCACTTCGCGATAAACGAATGGCTGAGCTTAAGGTCTCAATGGCTTTATCTTGACCAAAGACCACCATCTTAAGGTTACGCTCAAGATTACGCAGTAAGTCCTTATCTGTGGCAGATACTGACTTCTCAGGGATGCGCGCCATTTTAGCTACAATGGACTCAATTTCGGCTTGGCCAATGGTCTTTTTACGCTTGCTCATAGGCAACATCACCATACGAGCCCCCGCTTCATCGATCACATCGATAGCTTTATCGGGTAAATGTCTGTCATTAATGTGCTTGGCCGATAATACTGCAGCGCTGCTAATCGCGGCCTGAGTATAACGAACGCCATGATATTCTTCGTATTTAGACTTAAGCCCCATCAAAATCTTAGTGGTTTCTTCCACTGAAGGCTCATTAATATCCACCTTTTGGAAACGACGTGCCAGCGCACGGTCTTTCTCAAAAATACTTTGATATTCTTGGAAAGTCGTCGAGCCCATGCAGCGCAAATTACCGCTAGATAGCAAAGGTTTCAGTAGATTAGAGGCATCCATTACGCCGCCAGAGGCCGCGCCCGCACCGATAATGGTATGGATCTCATCGATGAATAGGATGGCATGCTTATCCGCCGCCAGTTCTTTTAACAGGTTCTTAAAGCGTTTTTCAAAGTCGCCGCGATACTTAGTGCCTGCAAGCAATGAACCTAAATCCAAGGAATATACCGTGGCTTCAAGCATTACATCGGGCACTTGTTTATTCACAATCCGATACGCCAGCCCTTCGGCAATCGCCGTTTTCCCCACACCCGCCTCACCCACTAACAGTGGATTATTTTTACGGCGACGGCACAGGGTTTGAATCGCGCGCTCAATTTCCTGATCGCGGCCAATCAGTGGATCAATAATCCCTTGCTTTGCAAGTTGGTTTAAGTTGGCCGCAAATTGCGACAACATGCTGCGTTCTTCACTGCCTTCACTTTGATCTTCTATGCGTTCTTGATCTTGATGTGACTCAGCATCATCATTTTTGGCGAAACCATGGGAAATAAAATTCACTACGTCTAGGCGACTAATATCACAACGGCGCAGTAAATATACAGCTTGAGATTCTTGCTCACTGAAAATGGCGACTAACACATTAGCGCCGTTCACTTCATTGCGGCCCGATGACTGCACATGGAATACTGCCCGTTGCAGCACTCGCTGGAACCCAAGCGTCGGCTGAGTTTCTTTGTCATCATCAATATCGGCAATGATTGGGGTTGTTTGTTGGATAAAGCTTGCCACTTCATCTCTGAGTTTATCTAGATTCGCTCCACAGGCGATTAACGCTTCTTGAGCCGCTGGATTGTCGATGAGGGCTAATAACAGATGTTCCACTGTCATATACTCGTGACGCGCGTCTCTGGCTTGCTGAAACGCCAGATTTAAGGTGACTTCCAGATCTTTGTTCAGCATAAGCACCCCCAAAATTAACAACAGACTACAGAGTAAAGCGGTTTTATGCTTTCTCTAACGAACACAGTAACGGATGTTGGTTTTGTCTTGCAAATTGATTTACTTGTATCACCTTAGTTTCTGCAATCCCAAACGGGAAAATACCGCAAATCCCTTTTCCTTGGTGATGGATCGTCAACATGATATCGGTCGCTTCCTGCTCGTTCTTGCGAAAGAAAACCTGCAAAACTTCAATCACAAAATCCATTGGAGTGTAGTCATCATTATTGAGGATCACCTTATACATTGATGGTGGCATCAACTCTGACTCTACACGTTCTTCAACGTGTTCAATATTTCCTGTCTTACCCATTTTTTAATACTAGCCTCTCGTGTTGGCCTCTTCCAATTGATATGTTCAAATTAATCAGTTGTTGCCCCTTTGTTAATTTTAGCTTGACTTCCGCATTTACTCCTTACATTCTGTAGTTCAGACGGTGAGCGAAACCCGTCTATACAGGTTTTACTATCTTACTGGTAAGTAGACAACAGAAGGAAGTGGAAGTATGGCAAGCGGAACTGTTAAATGGTTCAACAACGCCAAAGGATTCGGGTTTATTTGCCCTGATCAAGGTGGTGAGGACGTTTTTGCACACTATTCTACCATTGAAATGGAAGGCTATAGAACTCTAAAAGCAGGCCAACCCGTTCAATTTGAAGTAGAGCAAGGTCCAAAAGGGATGCACGCTTCAGCCATTTCACCAACAAAATAACGTTTGGTGAGGCCAATGATCTAAAAGGCAGGGACTTGTCCCTGCCTTTTTATTGCTGCGTGTTTCATAAATTCTCACCACTTAATGCTGCATCGCTCATCATCATTTCGCATGAATTTAATTCAAGTTCAATCACCGCACATCACCCATTGCATCCCAGCAAAAAGATTTGATCATCGATCTCGGCAGCAAATTTAGGGTATAAAAAAGGATCTGCAATGCAGATCCTTTTTTAAATCAGTCTAATGACTTACAAATTCACATCAGCTTAGATGGCCCACACTGACGCGCACACCATCTAAAAGTGATAACTAGCGAAATTAAGCAATCAACAGTTTGTTTAACGTCTCACTTGGGCGCATGGCTTTTTCAGCCTTAGCCGCATCTAAACGGTAATAACCGCCTAAATCGACAGGCGCACCTTGTGCATTTGCTAATTCAGCCACAATGACTGGCTCATTCGCAGCCAGCGCATGCGCCAAAGGAATAAAGTGTGCTTGTAGTTGCTCATCGCCCGTTTGCGCTGCTAAGGCTTGTGCCCAGTACATGGCTAAGTAGAAATGGCTGCCACGGTTATCCAGCTCACCGACTCTTCTTGATGGCGATTTGTTGCTATCTAAGAATTGGCCAATGGCTTGATCTAAGGTATCTGCCAATACTTGGGCTTTTGGATTGCCCACGGTTTGGCTTAAATGCTCTAAAGATGCCGCCAGAGCCAAGAATTCACCGAGCGAATCCCAACGTAAGTGACCTTCTTTCTCAAGCTGTTGCACGTGTTTAGGTGCACTACCGCCCGCACCTGTTTCAAATAGACCGCCGCCGTTCATTAATGGAACAATTGACAGCATTTTGGCACTGGTGCCTAGCTCGAGGATGGGGAACAAGTCAGTCAGGTAGTCACGTAAAACGTTACCCGTAACTGAAATCGTATCTTTGCCTTCTTTGATGCGAGCCAAAGAGAAACGCGTTGCCTCTTCAGGAGACATAATGCTGATCTCTAAGCCATCAGTATCATGCTCTGGCAGATACTGCTGCACTTTAGCAATGATTTGTGCATCGTGGGCACGTTTGCTATCTAACCAAAATACCGCAGGAGTATTGCTTAAACGGGCACGGCGCACGGCCAGTTTGACCCAATCACGGATAGGTGCGTCTTTAACTTGACACATTCTCCAGATATCGCCCGCTTCCACGTTATGGCTCATCAATACCTTACCGCTGGCATCAACAACGTTGACCACACCGTCAGCAGGAATTTCAAACGTCTTGTCGTGGCTACCATATTCTTCCGCTTTTTGCGCCATCAAGCCCACGTTGGGCACACTGCCCATGGTTTTAGGATCGAAAGCGCCGTGCTCTTTACAAAAAGCAATCGTTTCTTGGTAGATACCGGCATAGCAACGATCTGGGATCATGGCTTTAGTGTCATGCAGTTGACCGTCTGGTCCCCACATTTGGCCAGATGAACGAATCGCAGCAGGCATAGACGCATCGATAATGATGTCGCTTGGCACGTGTAAATTGGTGATACCTTTATCAGAATCGACCATAGCCAATGCAGGGCGTGCAGCATAAACGGCGGCGATATCGGCTTCGACTTCTGCACGGGTATCTGCTGGCAAAGTCGCGATTTTGGCATAAACATCCCCAAAACCGTTGTTAACATCTACGCCTAATTCAGCGAAAAGCGCCGCATGTTTGTCAAATACTGGCTTAAAGAATACCTTCACTACGTGACCAAACATAATAGGATCAGACACTTTCATCATAGTGGCTTTGAGATGCAGCGATAACAGCACATCTTCAGCTTTAGCGTTTTCGATTTCACGCTCATAGAAGCTCACTAAGGCTTTTTTACTCAATACCGCAGCATCGATAATTTCGCCAGCCAGCAGCTTAAGACCCGACTTGAGCACCACTTCTTGACCATCTTTTTGGGTCAGCACGATATTCACGCTGCCCGCATCAGATAAAGTGACAGACTGCTCGCTGCCGTAGAAATCGCCGTCAGTCATGTGAGCCACATGTGACTTGGAATCTTTGGCCCATTTCCCCATGGAATGCGGGTTTTTCTTGGCGAAGTTTTTCACCGATAATGGGGCGCGGCGATCTGAGTTACCTTCACGCAGTACTGGGTTTACCGCACTGCCTTTGATCTTGTCGTAACGGGTTTTAATTGACTTTTCAGCGTCGGTTTTTGGCTCATCCGGATAATTAGGAATGTCGTAACCTTTTTGTTGCAGTTCAAGGATACAGGCTTTTAATTGTGGAATTGAAGCACTGATATTCGGTAACTTGATGATGTTCGCTTCTGGCTGATTCGCTAACTCGCCAAGCTCTGTCAGATGGTCGCCAATCTTTTGTGCTTCGGTCAGTTGCTCAGGGAAACTGGCAATAATACGGCCCGATAACGAGATATCACGGGTTTCAACCGCAACACCCGCGGCGTCGGTAAACGTTCTGATAATAGGTAAGAGTGAGAGGGTGGCCAGTGCTGGCGCTTCGTCTGTTTCAGTGTAAATAATTGTTGATGAGTTATCTTTCATGTTACATCCTACATTATTGTAAAATTTAATATTTTTTATAATAATTTTATAGCATGGCAAACAAATCTGAGCACAGGGAAAATATCAATCAAGGCAATCGACCACGCCCTCACCTTTAAAATTCTCAATGCCCTTCTGTCTTTGCGCGCAAGCTAAAATTTGTTACAACGACTCATTAAAACCTAATAAACATTTAGGCACAGATCACATTTTCTGGCCGACATCATAGAGCATTCGCAATAATATTCAAATTCCACTAACGGCGAATGCCAAGTACACTATGACCACATTAACGACTCAATCAAGTCAGGTAAGCGTGTCTCAACCTCCTGTTAGCAAAAGTATGACCAAAAACAAGTTTCCACCTAAAGGTGCCAATTCCAGCACCAGTTCCCCAGCCAAGAGCCCGATTAAACCCGCGAAGCACGCCAGCAGAGGCCCTGCCAACCGCGCTACTGCCGTAGATAGCAAAGTGACGCCAGCACGAAATGCCAATGGCAGTTTAAAGAAAGAACCCTTTAAAAATCCTAATCGACGCGCAATTGCGGCAGCAAAACCAGTGCAGAGCCAAACGCTCGCACCGATTATTGTACTGTTTAATAAGCCTTTTGATGTACTTTGCCAGTTTACCGATGAACAAGGTCGCAAAACCCTAAAAGACTATATCCCGATTGCTGATGTGTATGCCGCTGGCCGCTTAGACAGAGACAGTGAGGGCTTATTGCTGCTAACTAATGACGGTCAATTACAGGCAAGGCTGACAGAGCCGAAAAAGAAAACCTTTAAAACCTATTGGGTGCAAGTAGAAGGCGTTCCGACAGAAGATGCCCTGACAAAACTGCGCCAAGGTGTTGAATTAAATGATGGTATAACGCTACCAGCTAAAGTCAAAATTATGGATTCACCCGATATTTGGCCACGTAATCCACCGGTAAGAGAGCGCAAAAATATCCCAACAACTTGGCTAGAAATCCAAATACATGAAGGTCGTAACCGCCAAGTCAGACGCATGACAGCGCATATCGGTTTTCCGACCTTAAGATTAATCCGTTATAAAATAGGCCAATGGAGTCTAGATAATTTGCCATCGGGTGAGCACAAATGCATTCGTCTCGGTGATGAAGTCTAAATTTCAGCCAAGTTTCTGCGTTCAACACCACTAAAAAGTGGCACCATGTCCACTCAAAGGAGGTACCATGAGTCAACGATATAAACCCAATGTGACCGTCGCTTGTATTATCCATGCGACTTCACAGGACAAATATCTGATGGTAGAAGAGTGGATTGAAGGCGAGCAACGCTTTAATCAACCCGCAGGTCACTTAGAAGCGAATGAAAGCTTGATCCAAGCCTGTGAGCGCGAAGTGTTTGAAGAAACGGGGTTATCACTCAAAGCCCAAGGGCTCGTCGGCATCTATCAATTTAGCGCCAGTGAAGACTTAGCCTTTGTGCGCTTTACTTTTTTCGTGCAGTTAGATGATATGCCCTCACCTGCGCCGCAGGATAAAGCGATCCACAGTGCGCACTGGCTGAGTTTTGCACAGATAGAAGCCAAGCTATCTTTACTGCGCAGTCCCTTAGTGCTCGATTGCCTCAAAGACTATCGACGCCACCTGCAGCAGAGCTCGGTTTATCCCCTAGACTTACTCAATAGCGTTCGTCTCACGATAGCCCCAAAGAGCAAGGCGTGATAGAATACGCCGCCGCGTAAATCCGCAATGAGTTAGCTTAGGATGTTCAGGAAATTAGGCTACCATTCGAGCCATTTACACGCTCTCCTTGCGGGGAAAATCGTTTACGCAATATACAAATTTTAAGCTAGGTCATATTACTACTTGGGTGATGCGCAATTCCCTACCTCAAGTGCCTAGCCAACACACATACTCAATGGTTTTTAGGATTTATGACATCAATCGAACCCACTCATACAGGAAAAAAAGTCATTGTCGGCATGTCCGGCGGTGTAGATTCATCTGTTTCAGCCTATTTGCTTATGCAGCAAGGCTATCAGGTTGAAGGCCTTTTCATGAAGAACTGGGAAGAAGATGACAACAACGAGTACTGCGCCGCCGCTGAAGATTTAAAAGATGCCCAAGCCGTGTGCGACAAGCTCGGGATCAAGCTACACACAGTCAACTTTGCTGCTGAATATTGGGACAATGTATTTGAGTATTTCCTCGCCGAATACAAAGCGGGCCGCACGCCAAATCCCGATATTATGTGCAACAAAGAAATCAAGTTTAAGGCATTTTTAGAATTTGCCGATGAAATCCTCGACGCCGATTACATCGCCATGGGCCACTATGTTCGCCGTCGCGACAATAGCGACGGCAGTACGCAAATGCTCCGCGGCGTTGATGGCAATAAAGATCAAAGTTATTTCCTCTACACCTTAAGCCACGAGCAAGTGGCACGTAGCCTGTTCCCTGTCGGTGAGCTTGAAAAACATCAAGTGCGTGAAATAGCGAAAGAAATGGGCTTAATCACCCATGATAAAAAAGACAGCACCGGTATCTGCTTTATCGGTGAGCGCAAATTTACTGAATTTCTAAGGACTTATTTACCGGCGCAGCCTGGCAATATCGAAACACCAGAAGGTGAAGTCATAGGCACGCACCAAGGACTCATGTACCACACCTTAGGCCAACGTAAAGGCTTAGGCATTGGCGGCATGAAAAACAGCAATGACGATCCTTGGTATGTGGTCGATAAAGATCTTGAGCGTAACGTATTGATTGTGGGTCAAGGCGGACACCATCCCCGTTTGATGTCGACCGGCATGACAGTTAACCAACTGCATTGGGTGGATAGAACTGGCCCTGTCGATGGTTGTCATATCACCGTCAAAACCCGTTATCGCCAACAAGATGTGCCTTGCACATTAACCTACACAGATGAACACACCTTGCGTGTGGTCTTCGATGAACCTGTAGCGGCGGTGACGCCTGGACAGTCTGCGGTATTTTATGATGGTGAAGTCTGCCTAGGTGGCGGCATTATCGATCAATTAATCCGAGGGTAAAGCGTGAACGAGCAACTCATTAATCGGACTATGGCGTTTGCAGGCATACTGCAAGCCATTGCCCAAGTTCAACATTTAGCGCGCCATGGCGAATTGGATAATGCCGAACTCGCGGCAAGCTTAAACACCATTCTCGTCACCAATCCTGACAATACGGCCGATGTTTACCCGGACAAAATCGTATTGCAAAAAGGCTATAAGCTGATCCTGAATCAGCTCGGTGACAGCAGCCAAAAAGATGTTGAAATTACCCGTTATTTAGTAGGCGTGCTTGCGCTTGAGCGTAAACTCGTGCGCTCTAACAGTGGCTTAGGCATGTTGGCTGAACGTATTAATCAAGTGAATCGCCAGCTACATCATTTTGCCATCACAGATGAGCAAGTCGTTGCCAATCTTGCCAGCATTTACAGTGACATCATCAGTAATTTAGGGCCCAAAATCCAAATATCGGGTAATCCCGTGTGTTTGCAGCGCCCTATCGTACAACATAAAATTCGTGCTCTGTTGCTTGCCGCTATACGCAGCGCAGTACTGTGGCGTCAGTTGGGCGGTAAACGTCGACACTTAGTCTTCGCCCGCAAAGCCATAGTCGATACAGCCAAGAAAAGTCTTACCCTATAATAAAATTAGCGTTCATCAAGGAGCTACACATGGATCTTTCCGCACTAACTGCTATCTCTCCGGTAGACGGCCGTTATGGTAGTAAAACCGCGTCATTGAGAGGGATTTTCAGCGAGTTCGGTCTTACCAAGTACCGTGTTCAGGTTGAAATCAATTGGTTAAAACTGTTAGCCGATTGCCCAGAAATCATCGAAGTACCACCGCTAAGCGAGTCAGCTATCGCCGTGCTCGATGGCATTAAAGACAATTTCAACGAACAAGATGCGCTGCGTGTTAAGGCTATCGAAAGCACCACTAACCACGATGTGAAAGCGGTTGAATACTTCATCAAAGAAAAAATCGCGGGCAATGCCGAATTAGCTGCTGTGGGTGAGTTTGTTCACTTTGCTTGTACTTCCGAAGATATCAACAACTTAAGCCATGGTTTAATGTTGACAGAAGCCCGTGAGCAAGTCTTACTGCCCTACTGCAACGAGTTGCTGACGGCAATTAAAAAGCTGGCGATTGAATATCGCTCTGTGCCATTAATGTCACGTACCCATGGCCAACCCGCGTCACCTTCGACGCTCGGTAAAGAAATGGCGAACGTCGCAGTGCGCCTTGAACGTCAAATCAAACAAATCGCCAATGTTGAAATCATGGGCAAACTGAACGGTGCCGTAGGTAACTACAATGCTCACCTGTCAGCCTATCCAGAAGTTAATTGGCATGAACTGTCTGAGCGTTTTGTAACAAGCCTTGGCCTTAACTGGAATGCCTACACGACGCAAATCGAGCCACACGATTACATTGCCGAATTGTTTGATGCGGTTGCCCGTTTCAACACTGTGCTGATTGACTTTGACCGTGATATTTGGGGTTACATCGCCCTAGGTCACTTCAAACAACGCACTATCGCCGGTGAAATCGGTTCATCGACTATGCCGCACAAAGTTAACCCCATCGATTTTGAAAATTCTGAAGGTAACTTAGGTATCGCTAACGCACTGATGCAACACTTAGCCTCTAAGCTACCAGTTTCAAGATGGCAACGTGACTTAACTGACTCGACTGTACTGCGTAACTTAGGTGTAGGTATTGCCCATGCATTGATCGCGTATCAAGCGACCTTAAAAGGCATCAGCAAGTTAGAAGTTAACGAAGCACATCTGCGTGATGAGTTAGATCACAACTGGGAAGTGTTAGCAGAACCCGTACAAACGGTAATGCGTCGTTATGGCATTGAAAAGCCATACGAAAAATTAAAAGAACTGACGCGCGGTAAACGTATCGACGCGCAGCAACTGTCAGTGTTTATTGACGGACTTGAATTACCAGACTCAGTGAAAGCTGAACTGAAGAAAATGACGCCAGCCAATTACATTGGTCGCGCCGAAACGTTTGTCGACGAACTGAAGTAAGTTATTAATTAAAATTGGCGATTAACTAATAGTAAGCTATTGACTGAAATTAGTTATTAACTGAAGTTGGCGACGGACAAGACTCTTTCTTAAACAGAAATAAGGATTAAGGCGACCCACATCACCGCGATGTGGTCGCCTTTTTTAACACTATGTATACACTCAATCTCGATATCGCCCAGTTTCTTAGTGAATACTGGCAAAAGAAACCCCTGTTGATCAAAAAAGCATTTCCGCAGTTTGAAGATCCAATCAGCGCCGACGAACTAGCAGGCCTTGCCTGTGAAGAAGAAATCTCTTCACGCATCGTCGTCACCAAAGACAATGATTGGGAAGTAGTGCAAGGTCCGTTTGAAGATTACGACTGCTATGGCGAAACCCATTGACAGTTATTAGTGCAAGCCGTCAACCATTGGTATCCTGATTCGCAGCCATTAGTTGAAGCGCTGCGCTTTTTACCTGACTGGCGCTTCGATGACTTGATGGCCTCATTTGCCACCCCAAGTGGCGGTGTTGGGCCTCACGTCGATAACTACGATGTGTTTATCATTCAAGGCGAAGGTGAGCGTCGCTGGACTGTGGGTGACAATACTCCGCAACAACGCCGCGGTGGCAATCCAAACTCACCGCTGGTTGAAGACTTCACACCCATTATCGATGTAGTGTTAGAAAAAGGCGACATGCTTTATATTCCACCTGGTTTCCCACATTGCGGCGAAACCCTAACTGTGGCAATGAGTTACTCGATTGGTTTCCGCGCTCCTAGCCAGCAAGAATTGGTCAGTGAAGTCGCCGATTATTTGCTCGACAATAACTTAGGTCAGCAGCGTTTCACCTCGCAAACTGAGCCGAGTTCAGCCGGTATCGTCAGCCAAGATCATCAAGTGGGCATAATGTCACTATTGAGTCAGTTGAGCCAAGATCCCAATAGCTACCAAATCGTGTTAGGTAAGTTGCTCAGTCAAAACCGTTTCGAGCTTGATTTGTGTGAAGGCGAAGAAGCTTACAACATAGAAGATTTGCAAGATGCCTTCGCCCAAGGTGCTGGCGTCAGCCGTATCGGCGGTTTGAAAGTATTGCGCCTTGAAAATGACGCCACGCCGCGATTATTCATCAATGGTGATGTACACGAACTGCCCCAAACACCAGCGGATGTTATCGCACAGTTGAGCGATAACGTCAGCTTAAACGCCGATGAAGCGACTGAAATATGTCAGTATGAAGAAGTCCAAGCCTTACTGTTGAAACTCATCAATCAAGGTTTCTATTACTTGAGCGACAGCGAAGAATAGGCCCTATCGACTTTGTTCGATAACCTTGTTCTTAATATAAAGCCTAAATAAAACATCAACATAAAAAAGGCACTCAATTGAGTGCCTTTTTATTATTTATGCCGTTATTTTGAGCAATCAACATAATTGACTGTATTAACTCAATACTATCTAAATACAATCCTCAGCTCATTTGAGTTTAAGCATTCCACAGTTTATCGTCATTGTGCATACGATATAAACTTTCGGCACGCGATACTAATAGTTGAGCAAATTTAGCCTGAGTCGCATCACGGGTGGCCCCCGAACGCACTAAGTTTTCCGCCTGCATTTGCCACATCATAGAGAAATGACGCACGGCATCACGGGCCGTCGCCGCCACTTTCACATCGACAAAATCCGACGGTAAATCCCCTGACATCACCCAATAGGTTTTGTTGCTTGGACGCTTTGATTCCATCTTCCAAATCGCCATATAAGGCGCAAGATAACGGCTTTCATCGGCGAGGACTTTGCTTGGGATCACGCCTTTTTCTGCGAGAAAACGATTGGCTTTTTGAAATTGAGTTCTGACCCACTCTTGACGTAGCTTTTCTATTTCTTCAGCTGATAAATTTTGTTGAGTCTGGTCGACAGCTTGTTCAGTCATACTTCCGTCCTATCTTATTGTTATAACGCGAGCCTGATTCTTGGGATCAGTGCGCGATTCATTCTATTCGTTACGTTAAATTCAGTACAATCCATTTTTAATCGCAAAGCTTACGTTTACGTAAAGTGGAAAGCTAAATTGCCACAAATAATGTATTTATTCGGTCATTATGCATGGTTGAGAGTATCGCTAAATGCTATGGTTCTGCAATAAATATAACAAGCAGTCGATAGAGGCTCACCTCGTCGGCTTTTTCATTGTGTATAGCGGAGAAATTCACGTGGCTGTATTTAATCATGTATCCTTTGACGAACATGAACAGGTTGTATTCTGTCATGATAAAGAAAGTGGCTTAAAGGCCATTGTCGCCATCCATAACACCAATCTAGGCCCTGCCGTAGGTGGATGTCGGATGTGGAACTACCAATCGGATGATGAAGCCCTGACGGACGTATTACGCCTTTCTCGTGGCATGACTTACAAAAACGCCCTCGCTGGTTTAACCATGGGCGGTGGGAAATCAGTGATCATTGCCGATCCTAAAAGACAG
Organism: Shewanella putrefaciens; assembly: GCF_016406325.1. NCBI lineage: Bacteria > Pseudomonadati > Pseudomonadota > Gammaproteobacteria > Alteromonadales > Shewanellaceae > Shewanella > Shewanella putrefaciens. The sequence continues at coordinate 2,444,243 of NZ_CP066370.1, forward strand.
GATCGCGAAGCGCTATTCCGCGCTTTTGGCCGTTTTATCAATAGTCTAGGTGGCCGCTACTATTCAGCAGAAGATGTTGGTACTACTACGGCTGATATTATGATCGCCCATGAAGAAACCCCTTATATGGCGGGCCTTGAAGGCAAAAGTGGCGATCCATCGCCCTTCACAGCCCTTGGCACTTATTTAGGCATTAAAGCCGCAGTAAAACATAAATTCGGTTTAGACAGCCTGAAAGGCCTTAAAATCGCCGTTCAAGGCGTAGGTCACGTAGGCTACTATCTATGTAAACATTTACATGGCGAAGGCGCAGAGCTGATTGTTACTGACATTCATCAAGCCTCGTTAGACAGAGTTGCCACCGATTTTGGCGCAATAGTTGTGGCGCCTCAAGAAATCTACTCACAAGATGTGGATGTGTATGCCCCTTGTGCCCTTGGCGCAACCTTAAACGATGCGACCTTACCGCAACTGAAAGCCAAAATTGTTGCTGGCTGTGCCAACAACCAATTAGCCGAAGTACGCCACGGTGAACAACTCAAAGAAATGGGCATACTGTACGCGCCAGACTATGTGATCAACGCAGGCGGTATTATTAACGTGTCATTCGAAAAAGATTACGACGCAGCAAAATCGACCGCTAAAGTAGAAGAAATTTACAACACGTTGCTGAAAATATTCAGCCAAGCCGATGCGCAGAACCGTACAACTGGCGCTGTAGCTGATGAAATGGCTAAAGCCATTATCGAAGCCGCTAAGCAGTAATTGTTCTGCACGTCTAACACTGAAAAAGCGACCGTTGGTCGCTTTTTTGTTACCTAAAATTTAATCTACCCCTAAGCTCATGGTTTAGCCGCGCTTTTAATTTCGACACAGAATATTCATTAAATCACGCTGGAAAACGTCATATTTGTTTGCTTGAATTAGTCTATCAGGTCCCAGCACAGGATAGCGCTATGATCCGTTTCAAGTACGATCTCAACCAAGATGTGGTAGAACTGCAAGCCAGCAATTGGAGTGGTTTAGAGCGGGTCTTCGTTAATGGCCAGATGGTATCGCACAAGCTTAACTTTAAGCCTCAAAGTGAGCATACCATTCAGCTTAAAGACGGCGCACCATGCAAGTTTGAACTGCTTATCGATCCCCAAACCGATGAACTCATGTGCCGAATTTATAAGCAACATAGACTCGTCGCTAGCCTAAAACAAGGCAAAGAAAATTTATTAGCCAGCCGCCGTTATTTACAGCACTCAGTGATAGCCGTCAGCCTGCTTTGCGTCTTTGCACTTTACTTGAATTAATCAAACCAGTTTCATCCCGCAAAGTGAGGCATAGTGGGTGGGATTAAACTGGGAAAATGATTTAGATAACCACATACAGATAGAAGTAAAAACAGCTAAATCACAGTTTTCCTCCATACCCATTCCATTAGATTCAAAGCTTCAAGCCAAGCGGTTGATTTTATTCAATAGTAAAATGAATAGCTGTTGTTCATCTTCACTTAAATTTGACAGGAATTTTTCATTAACCCGCTCAGCTTCGCAGATAAGATCTTGCTCTAATGCTTTGGCTTCATCGGTCAAAAAGATTTGAAAAGCACGCCGATTATCGACTTCTTGATGGCGAGTAATAAGACCTTGCACCTGCAACTGATCGAGTAAGCGCGTCATAGTGTAATTTGCCACATCGCAACGCTTAGACAATTCAGTTTGGCTTATGCCCTCTTCTTGCCATAAAGCAAACAGCACAGGCCACAGTTTTATATCGAGTTGATATCGCTTAAGATGCAGATCAAGCTCATTTTGCAGCTCGATATTTAAGTGGGATACAAGATAGCCTAAGCTTTCATGACGATTCAAACAGCACCTCCTACCACAAAGGTTTAACGCGTTTTCACTTTCTCTATGCGCCATCATAGGAACCCAGAGTTAGTTTTAATACTACCACTTAACCCATAATAAACTAGCTAAGACCACAGCAAATGATGCGATTAATCTACGAGTTCATTCCTCATCTAGATCAGATAAATTGAATTCATTCACAAAATTATAGTAACAGGCCCGACCTAATTTGCCCCATAAACCGCGCTCAAGCGGCAAATAAACACTGTCATCGGTGAGCTTCATCTGTTTTATATCGACTTTGTGATGCTGTGTTTCAATACTGGTTCTTACATTGAGCAGCGAATGGGGTTGCGCTCGCTCGAAATCGACAATCAGTAAGGGGGCATCTTCAACCCGCACTCGCACCTTCTCCACTGGGGTAATTAAGAAATACTCATCATCGATGCAATGCAAAATACTGGCGAACAACTTAGCAAACTTTGCTGGTAGCGATGTGCCTAGATAGGTCCAATCACCCAAGGCGTTAATGTCAAATAATGGGACTTCACTGCACAATGGCGCAACCGAGGTTAGCCTACAATCGGCGGCGAATTGTTTGAGCGTGTGTTGAATACTGTCAGTCATCTTTTCCATCTAGGCCTCCGTCATCCATAAAAAACCAGCCTTGCGGCTGGCTTTAGTGTGACATTCAACACTTGGATATACCAGTGAGGATAATTACGGCCTTGCTGGTCAATTTAAGTAATAAGGACCATTACGCGTTTACTAACTCAAGTAAAGCCTCAAGTGGATGCTTTGGCTTGTAACCGGCAAAACGTTTTACCTGGCTACGGCACGAATAGCCAGACACTAACACTTGCGGCTGTGCTATCTTAGCGAGGGTTTGCTGCCAAGACATATCGAACAAGGCCTTAGAGCGCTCGAGGTTTTCCGCCTCATGGCCATAGGTTCCCGCCATACCACAACAACCTAAATTGACTGTATTTAATTTCGCACCGAAATGGGCAAAGATTTTAGTCCACTCATTAGCGGTATTTGGCTTGGCCGTCGATTCGGTACAATGACTAAACCAAGTATATTGCTTATCTTGCACCGCTTTTGCAGGTAAATCTTTGATGACATTCAGTAGCCATTCGTTGGCTAACTTGACCTCAAAATTACCGCGATTAGCCCCTAAGACTTCACGGTATTCATCGCGATAACATAAGACTAAAGCAGGATCGATGCCTACCATGGGCATGCCAAGCTTATGGACTTGGTTCAGAAAGTCCGCACTCGACTGCGCCGTTTTAGCAAATTTATCTAAGAAGCCTTTAATATGCGTTGGCTTACCATTGGGTTTAAAGGGTAATAACACAGGTTTTAAACCCAGTTTTTCAATTAACTGAATAAAGCGATAAACAAGACCGGAATCATAGAAACTGTTGAAGGGATCTTGCACCACTAACACAAACTGCGAACGCTTCTCTTCTGGAATCGCTTGCAACGCAGCTAAGTCGTAACCGCGGCTTAGATGCCCATCGAGCCTTTGCTTCAAGGTCGGCACAGATAACGCAGGCGCATCCACATAACCAATCGCCTTTTTAATCACCCATTGGCTCAATGGATTTTGCGCTGCAAAGTTAGTCAGACGCGGCGCAGAAGCCATTAATGGCAAGCTATCTTCAATCCCTGCGACAAGATAGTCTTTTACAGGCCTTAAATAGCGTTGATAGTAAATATTGAAGAACTGCGCCCTAAACTTGGGCACATCCACTTTGACCGGACATTGCCCTGAGCAGGCTTTACAGGCCAAACAGCCCTTGAGCGATTCCATCACCTCATGGGAATAATCATAATCACGTTTGGCATTAATGGTATTTTGTATGCGCTGCAATATACCAAAGGGTTTCGCTTTAGCGAGTGCATTCACATCCACTCCTTCAGCCTCTAATAATCTTAACCATTCACGCATAAGACCAGCGCGCCCCTTGGGCGACTGCACTCTGTCACCTGTGACCTTAAATGAGGGGCACATGGGTGAATAGCTACTGTAATTAAAACACAGGCCATTCCCGTTACAGTTCATTACATCAGGAAATGCATCACGTACATCAACAGGGATTTGTCTATCAAACTTACCACGCTTAACACTGTCGACATCATAATAGAGGGCACCAGTATCTTTAGGTGCCACCAGCTTACCGGGATTTAATCGGTTGTCAGGGTCGAACAAACCTTTGATATCTTGCAGCACACCAAAAAGTTCATCGCCAAAGACTGCTGGACCGTATTCACCGCGCACGCCTTTACCGTGTTCACCCCACATTAGGCCGCCGTATTTAAGCGTCAGTGCCGCGACTTGATCAGAAATGACTCGCAGTAACTTTTCATCTTCAACATCACACATATCAAGTGCAGGTCGCACATGGAGCACACCCGCGTCCACATGGCCAAACATACCGTATTGCAAATTATACCCGTCGAGTAACGCGCGAAACTCCATAATATAATCGGCAAGTTTTTCGGGCGGTACCGCGGTATCTTCTGCAAAGGCGATGGGCTTACGGCGTCCTTTAGTGGCGCCGAGTAAGCCAACGGCTTTTTTACGCATGCCGTAAATTTTTTCAATACTCGGCTTATCTTGCGTCACTTGGTAACCCAATACACCGCATTCACCTTTGCTGATCTGCTCAGAGAGTACCGCTTCAAGACTGGCGAGCTTTTGCTCAACTTCGACCGTGTCACCTGCAAACTCGACCATATTGAGACCATCAATCACTTTACCTGGCACTTCTTGGATAAGATCAGCCACCGAATGCCAGACAATATCTTCACGGGCTAAGTTAAGCACTTTTGAATCGACAGTTTCAACCACAGTCGCGCGCGCAGCGACTAAGGACGGCGCATGACGCAGCGCCGATTGGAAAGAATCGTACTTAATATTTACCATAGCGCGCTCGGTCGGCAATGGCGTGATATTGAGTTTGGCTTCGGTTATCACCGCAAGTGTGCCCTCTGAGCCCGTCAGAATTCGTGATAAATCGAATTGCGTTAGGCCTTCGTTCCACACATGTTTTAAGTCATAACCCGTGAGAAAACGGTTGAGCTTAGGAAATTGGCTTTCGATAAGTGTTCGCTTTTCTCGACAAACCTTTGCAATGGCCGAAATCAGCTTTTGCCCCAGCGGATTATCACTGACGTTATCGGGGTTACACAAAAGCCCTGCATCCAATGGCTGGGTATCCAACACACTGCCATCAATCAACACACTTCGTAATGCCAGTACGTGATCTGATGTCTTACCATAGACGAGTGAGCCCGCACCCGAGGCATCAGTGTTGATCATACCGCCAATCGTGGCACGATTTGAGGTGGATAAATCGGGACTAAAAAAATAACCGTGTGGGCGCAATGCATCATTAAGTGCATCTTTAATCACGCCAGCCTCAACTCGAACCCAACCTTGCTCAGCATTCACTTCGAGCACACGATTCATATAACGCGACACATCCAAAATCAGACCATGGGTCAATGACTGACCATTCGTACCTGTACCACCACCTCGAGCGCTAAAACTGACTCCTCGGAATGCTTCTTTAGCCGCCAGCGTTAACGCAATTTGGATATCCTGCTGATTTTTAGGATAAAGAACTGCCTGGGGTAAAAATTGATAGACGGAGTTATCCGTAGCTTGCACTAAGCGCGCACTGTAGCGCTTATCGATATCACCGGCATAGGCACTTTGTTCTAAAGCATCAAGATATGCCAGATAGACAGGTTCTAAGGTTTGTTGATGTGATAGCAGGGGTAGCATGAGCAGCTCAGTCAATTATTGTTATGGCGTCATTATAAACAAAAAAAAGCCGCTAAAAAGCGGCTTTTTTTATATGTTTACAAAATTATAACGAAGATCACCCGTGAGCTTCAGCTAAATATAGCCATGTATCAATTACGGTGTCAGGATTAAGTGACACAGTATCAATGCCCTGCTCCACTAACCAACCAGCAAAATCAGCATGATCTGATGGGCCTTGACCGCATATACCAATATAAGCACCTTTCGCTTTAGCTGCTTTAATCGCCATCGATAATAATATCTTAACAGCTTGATCACGCTCATCGAACAGGTGGCTAATAATGCCTGAGTCACGATCTAAACCGAGCGTTAGCTGAGTTAAATCGTTTGAGCCGATAGAGAAGCCATCGAAGTGTTCAAGGAATTGATCTGCTAACAAGGCGTTTGAAGGTACTTCACACATCATAATGACGCGTAAACCGTCTTTACCACGCTCTAAACCTTGCTCAGCCAATAGACCTACAACTTGCTCAGCTTCTTTCACAGTGCGAACGAATGGGATCATAACTTCAACATTTTTCAGTCCCATGTCATTACGGACACGTTTGATAGCTTCACATTCTAGGGCAAAACAATCACGGAAAGATTCAGAGATATAACGGCTTGCACCGCGGAAGCCCAACATTGGGTTTTCTTCTTCTGGCTCGTATCTGTCACCGCCAACTAAGTTTGCGTACTCGTTAGACTTAAAGTCTGACATACGCACGATCACCTTCTTCGGATAGAAAGCTGAACCGATAGAGGCGATACCTTCAACCAAACGAGCAATGTAGAATTCAACAGGAGATTCATAACCTGCGATCATCTCGTTGATTTCTTCCTGAAGCGCTGCATCTTGTTGGTTAAACTCAAGCAGTGCTTTGGGGTGAATACCAATCATACGGTTGATAATGAACTCTAAACGCGCTAGACCCACACCTTCGTTTGGCAAACGGGCAAAATCAAATGCACGATCAGGATTACCCACGTTCATCATAATCTTCATTGGTAAGGCTGGCAGTGAGTCAACGCGGTTTGAAATCACTTCAAACTCTTGTTTACCTTCGTAAATAAAGCCAGTATCACCTTCTGCGCAAGACACTGTCACTAACTGGCCATTTTTGATACGGTCAGTCACGTCACCACAACCTACTACCGCTGGTACACCTAGTTCACGGGCAATAATCGCCGCATGACAGGTACGACCGCCACGGTTAGTGACGATGGCGCTGGCGCGCTTCATGATAGGTTCCCAATCAGGGTCGGTCATATCAGTTACTAACACATCGCCGGGTTGGATTTGATCCATATCCGCGATAGAGGTTAATACCTTAGCCACACCTGAACCCACTTTATGACCAATAGCACGACCTTCAGAGATCACAGCGCCACGGCTCTTTAAGTGATAACGCTCAATCAGTTGCACATCTTCACGGCTACGAACCGTTTCAGGACGCGCTTGCACGATATACAGTTTGCCATCGTTACCGTCTTTCGCCCACTCGATGTCCATTGGACGACCGTAGTGTTTTTCGATAACCATGGCTTGTTTAGCCAGTTCCATCACTTCAGCATCATTGATGGAGAATTGACGACGTTTATCGGCAGCAACGTCCTCAATTTTGACTTGTTTGCCGTGAGCAGCATCATCGGAATACACCATCTGGATGAGCTTGCTACCGATATTACGGCGAACAACGGCTTTATGGCCTTGGGATAAAATCGGTTTGTGAACATAGAATTCGTCAGGGTTTACCGCGCCTTGAACGACCATTTCACCCAGACCGAAAGAGGAAGTGATAAAGACGACATCGTTGTTGCCAGATTCAGTGTCCATAGTGAACATCACGCCTGACGCCGCTTTGTCTGAACGAACCATGCGTTGTACGCCGGCAGACAGGGCAACACCGTGGTGTTCGTAACCTTGGTGAACACGGTAAGAAATCGCACGGTCGTTAAAGAGTGACGCGAACACGTGCTTGATAGCCACGAGAACGGAGTCAAATCCTTTCACGTTTAAGAAGGTTTCTTGCTGACCAGCAAAAGAGGCATCTGGCATGTCTTCTGCGGTGGCAGAAGAACGTACTGCAAATGACGCATCGCTAGTTTCAGCGGCAAGTTTATCGTAAGCTTCACGAATGGCTTGCTCTAAAGCTGGTTGGAATGGGGTGTCAATCACCCATTGTCTGATCTGTGCACCTACTTTTGCCAGTGCATTGACATCATCTACATCCAATGTGGCTAGGATGTCATAAATCTTCTGGTTTACTCCACTTTGTTCAAGGAACTCATTGAACGCATAAGAAGTAGTCGCAAATCCGCCAGGTACTTGAACACCGGCATTAGCTAGATTGCTGATCATCTCGCCAAGAGAAGCATTTTTACCGCCAACTAAGTTGACGTCACCCATGCCTAATTCCTGATACCAGAGTACGTATTGCTGCACAGTTCTATCTCCGCAAGTTTATTTCAGTGGCCCCTTCACACGAGGGCAACGGCATTTTACACTCCTGCCGAAGAAGCGTAAATCTATAATTTTATTTGTAATTTTATTACTACAAGAGGTCAGTATGGCACCAAAAGTATTCTACATCTCCGACGGGACAGCGATCACAGCTGAAGTTTTTGGACATGCAGTTCTCTCGCAATTTCCATTAGAATTTGAGTCACTTACAATTCCATTCGTAGAAACTTTGGCAAAGGCAGAACAAGTTAAGCGACAAATAAATGATTGTTTTATTACAACAGGTGAACGGCCATTAGTCTTCCATTCCATCGTAAAAGCTGAAATTCGCGACATTATTTATTCGAGCGAAGGCGTTGATTATGATTTTTTAAATACCTTTGTGGCCCCACTCGAACAACATTTAGGTGTTTCAGCTTCACCTGTTGTACACAGAACCCATGGCAAAGCAAATCACGGCTATGAAGCACGTATCGATGCGATCAATTTCGCCATGGATAATGACGATGGCCAAACCATGAAACATATGGATCAAGCGGATTTAATTTTGCTGGGGGTTTCTCGCTGCGGTAAAACCCCGTCTAGCTTATATTTATCGATGCAATTTGGTATTAAAGCGGCAAACTACCCTTTCACTGAAGATGATATGGATAATCTCAAATTACCTGAAGCCCTTAAACGTAATAAGAAAAAACTCTTTGGTTTAACCATTGATCCTGTACGTTTGCATGAAATTCGCCAGAGTCGAATGGAAAATAGCCGTTATTCATCACTCAAGCAGTGCCGCTTAGAAGTTAAAGAAGTGGAAATGATGTTTAAACGCGAACGTATTCCTTATATAGACACGACTAATCATTCTGTGGAAGAAATAGCCACAAAAATATTAGATGTCACAGGCCTTGAACGGCATATGTTCTAGGGCTGTAAAGCCAAATACCGTGAGATAAACCGAGTGAATTTAGTTTAAATGAATCTAGCTTAAATCAAATTCATTGCACAGTTGCCGAGAATTAACGCAATTGCCACTGTGCAACTCGGTTCGATTCGTTATAATCCGAGGCAATCTGGCGAAAAGCGCCGCCTGCAAGCTCGGTATTTTGAATGACCATTAAAACTGACGAATTACGTACAACCTTATTAGCTAAAGTCATCTCACCTGCACAACTGGCATCTGAGTATCCCTTAACTCAAGATGCAGCCGATTACCTTATCCAACAACGTCGTGAAGTTGAAGCGATTATCACAGGCGAGGATCAACGTCTGCTCGTGATCATTGGCCCATGTTCAATCCATGATACAAAAGCAGCGCTTGAATACGCCCACCGTTTAGCCGCTTTGCATCAAGAGTTGAAAGACGATTTGTGTATTCTAATGCGCGTGTATTTTGAAAAACCCCGCACAATTGTTGGCTGGAAAGGACTCATTTCAGATCCTGATCTTGATGGCACTTTTGAGCCTAACAAAGGGTTGCGTATTGCACGCCAATTATTACAACAAATCACAGAACTGAAATTACCCATAGCCACCGAGTTTTTAGATATGGTGAACGGCCAATATATAGCCGATTTAATCACTTGGGGCGCCATTGGTGCCCGCACCACGGAAAGCCAAGTCCACCGTGAAATGGCTTCTGCCCTATCTTGCCCAGTAGGATTTAAAAATGGTACCGACGGCAATATCAATATTGCCGTTGATGCTGTGCGCGCTGCTAAAGTGCCCCATATCTTCTATTCACCAGACAAAGATGGCGCCATGTCTGTATACCGCACCCACGGTAATCCGTTTGGACATATCATTCTTCGCGGCGGTAAAAAACCTAATTATCACGCTCAAGATATTGAAGAAGCACGTTTAAAGTTAGAGTCAGTAGATGTCACTCCGCGTATGGTCGTGGATTTTAGCCACGGAAACAGTGAAAAAAATCATCTCAAGCAGTTAATTGTAGCGGAGTCGATCATGGCACAAATGCGGGCGGGCAGTACCGCTATCGCGGGTATCATGGCCGAAAGTTTCTTACAAGAAGGCAATCAAAAAGTGGTTGACGGCCAAGCCCTATGTTACGGCAAAAGTATCACTGACGCCTGCTTACACTGGGATGACTCTGAAAAGCTATTACGGGATCTCGCCAATGCTTCTCGGGAAAGACGTGAATTACTAATGTTAGATGGACAATAAATCACTAAACAGTTTCAACACAAAGCTTCCTTCGGGGAGCTTTTTTATTAAATAGCAGAATCTCTATTGTTATAACCTCAGTGGTTTCTATGATTCAGGGATAAAACTCTCTATAATTTTGCCTCTTTAAAAACGCATAACCTCAGGTTGCCGTATGCCCAATTCACCCGATGCTGCTAGTCCAAGTTTCCCCGATGATATCGCACACAGAATTAATCAATCCGAAGCCCGTGTCATTAAGGCCGTTTTTCCTTCCATCACCAACCATCACAATACCTTATTTGGTGGTGAAGCATTAGCATGGATGGATGAAACTGCCTTTATTGCGGCCACCCGCTTCTGCCGAAAAGCACTCGTCACAGTAAGCTCAGACAGAATTGATTTTAAAAAGCCGATCCCCGCTGGCACACTAGCGGAACTTATCGCCCGAGTGATCCATGTGGGGAATACCTCGTTAAAAGTCGAGGTAAACATCTTCGTTGAAGATATGTACCATGATCATCGAGAGCATGCTATTCGCGGAGTATTCACCTTTGTTGCGGTAGACGAACAACGAAATCCCACACAAGTTTGGACTAAAGAATAATATTTAAGCAATAACCTAGCGTACTTGAGCCGCTAAAATAAGCACAGTTTCACACTCAAGTACGCGACATTTTTCGCGCCAGAATATCTAGACTCCATTATAACAACCAGAAACATATAAAAATTTTGTCGCAGTTCTTGCATAAAGCAATAGGATCCCTGATTACTTTTCTGTTACATTGGATTTAATCTTCACGCGCCACATAGATAATCAAAAAAGCCATGAAGCAAGAAAACTTAAATATTATTATCGCAGATGATCATCCATTGTTCAGAAATGCACTACGTCAAGCATTGACCAGTGCCTTTGAGCAAGCCAAATGGTATGAAGCCGACAGTGCCGAAGCCTTACAAACGGTTTTGGATACACATGATGTAAGCTACGACTTGGTTTTACTCGACTTACAAATGCCCGGCTCACACGGCTATTCGACATTGATCCATTTACGTTCTCACTATCCTGAGCTTCCCGTTGTGGTGATTTCTGCCCATGAGGATATCAATACAATTAGCCGAGCAATCCATTACGGCAGCAGTGGGTTTATTCCTAAATCTGCATCGATGGAAACGCTAAAAGAAGCGCTGAGTGCCGTATTGTTTGGGGATATTTGGTTACCTGCTGGTGCTGAAATCATTCCCATTGAAGATGATGATATCGATAAAATGGCAAGTAAACTGTCGGATCTGACTCCACAGCAATATAAAGTGCTGCAAATGTTTGCCGAAGGTTTACTCAATAAACAAATCGCCTATGACTTAGGTGTATCTGAAGCGACCATTAAGGCCCATGCCACCGCTATCTTCAGAAAATTAGGCGTTCGTAACCGTACTCAAGCGGTTATTGCTCTAGCCCAGTTAGAAATGGATAAAGTCGATTTATCTTAATGTTTAAATCCATTTAAGAATCGTATCCATAAAAATGCCGCTGATATCAGCGGCATTTTTTACATCTCCAAAAGAGAAAATATCAACGCATTGGTAGATTTTTATCAGCAAACATTTCATCGATAAGCTGCTGATCGCGCAGAGCAACCGCTTTCTCAACCACATCGCGAGTCAAATGTGGCGCAAAGTGCTGAATAAAGTCATACATATAACTACGTAAGAAGCTCCCCTTTCTAAAACCTATTTTCGTTGTACTATGAGCAAATAAATGGCCCGCATCAATGGCAACTAAGTCTTTATCAATATTAGGATCAATAGCCATAGACGCTATCACTCCAACGCCTAACCCTAATCGCACATAAGTTTTCAGCACATCGGCACTGGTGGCGCTAAAAACCACTCGCGGCTCTAAATTGGCACGATTAAATGCCTTTTCTATTTCTGAAGCACGGTCAAAACCAAATACATAGGTGACTAAAGGATACCGCGCTAGGTCTTCAATCGTCATTTTTTGCGTACGCGTAGCCAAAGGATGCTCTTTTGGCACGACTACTGAGCGATTCCAATGGTAACAAGGCAACATAATCAGATCGGAATACAAGTGCATCGCTTCTGTTGCTATCGCAAAATCCGCATCGCCTCGTGCAGCTTGCTCACTTATTTGTGATGGTGTCCCTTGATGCATATGCAAGTTCACTTTGGGGTAACGATCAATAAACTGGCGAATAATCGTTGGCAATGCATAACGGGCCTGAGTATCTGTCGTCGCAATATTTAACTCACCTTGATCCGGCTTAGTATATTCTTCAGACACTTTTTTAATGCTTTCTACTTTGCCTAAAATGTCGTTAGCGATATTAATTACCTGCTGCCCAGCGGGGGTAACATGGGTTAAATGCTTACCACTACGACCAAAAATTTGGATCCCTAACTCATCCTCCAGCATCCGAACTTGTTTACTGATCCCAGGTTGAGATGTGTACAAATTTTCAGCGGTTGCCGACACGTTGAGATTGTGTTTTACGACCTCAGCAATATACCTGAGCTGTTGCAGTTTCATTTTATATCCTTGTCTCAAATACGCTGAATATTGTTGAACACTGAGCACCTAAATCACACTCAGCTATAATGAATTGTTATAGTATATAGTAAAAATTAAAGCAAATAGGAATATAGAACATAACCCTGAAGATTCATACGACAGAAATGATAACCTAGGCTAAGATAACTATGCTAGTTTATTGATTTATTGTAGCATTAGCTCAATTGAATAAATAATGGAACATCTATGACATTCACCTTTGTTCTGATCCTCATCGGTGCACTTTTACTGCTTGTTATCGGAATTAACGTTATACAACAACAAAAAGAGCGCGCTGAGGCGGAGCGCCGCATTGAATTTGCCCGTCAAAGGGCCATTATTGATGAAACAGAAACGGTACTATCCAATACAGGGATGATACCTTGCAGTACACACATCATTCTGGTGCTGTACCGCCGAGTGCAAGATGCATTAGAGATCGCAACTACCCTAAGCGCAAACCAGCAACAGGGGGATTATCAACGCCGCCTTGCCGATCTCAAAAACCAAATTGCAACATTGCAATCTAACACACCTCAAGTCCCTCCCATTGAGAATTTTAGATTGCCCGATAATGACAAACAAATTTTAGCGCTAGTGCAAACCTTAAAGAAATTAAAAGCCATTTTACGCGCGGAACACAATAAGGGAAGAGTCGATCCGAGTGTATTTGCCCAAGAAGAAAATCGCATTGATAGCTTACAACTTAGGATCAATGTTGACTCTATGTTGTCCCGCGCTCGGGCAGCAAGCTTTATGAAGCAATATGGGTCTTCCAAACAAATGGTCACTAAAGCCTTAGCAACATTACACGCTATTAAAGCTCAAACCCCTAATGATCCATTTATTGGTCGTAAAGTTGATGAAGCAAAGCTCTTGCTAGATGAGATTATGGGCGCACAAAAACAATCAGAGCCAAGCTCACCAAAACCTAAAAACGAAGAAGACGATATTGATATGTTATTTCAGCCGAAAAAGAAGTGGTAACATTGCCTTCAGCGTTTATGTTCAACACATCACTTACGACAAATTAATAAAAACAAAAAGGCCAAGCTTCAATAGCTTGGCCTTTTTTACAACTCGATAAGCTCACGCAACCATTAAATTTTAGCTAATCAAGCATACTCACACGACACAACTTGCAAATATGCTTTATCTAAAAAATTAATCAATTACGCTTTTTTACTTTTTTTAGCCGTTGACTCACTCACCCACTTACCATTGATGTAATGCGCAGACCAGCCTGTCGCTTTACCGTCAACTTCAGTAGCAACGTATTGCTCTTTTGTTTTACGGCTAAATTTCACAGCAGCCTTATTGCCCTCGTCATCACAGATTGGCGCATCTGCAAGGTACTGGTACTTAGGCCACAGCAATTCACGGTATTTCACCAATTCTTCCACTAATGGCGCTCTCGTTTCCCGTGATTTAGGGAAAGTACTGGCCGCTAAGAAGATACCTGCGGCACCATCACGTAAGACAAAATGCGCGTCAGATTTGCTGCATTTGAGCTCTGGTAAGTAAATGGGATCTTCTTTTGGCGGCGCTGCCTCACCATTTTTCAGTAACTTACGAGTATTTTTACATTCTTCGTTAGTACAGCCAAAATATTTACCAAAACGACCATTCTTTAATTCCATATCATGGCCACAGCGATCACACTCAATCAATGGGCCTTCATAACCTTTGATCTTAAATTGGCCTTCTTCAACCTCATAACCTTCACAAATCGGATTGTTACCGCAAACGTGTAACTTACGCTTCTCATCGATCAGGTAACTGTCCATTGCCGTGCCGCAGATACCACAGCGGTGCTTCGCACGCAATGCATCTGTTTCAGCATCTTCACTATTTTCGCTAATCGCCTCAACACCAGGCGTTAAGTTCATCGTCGTCTTACAGCGTTCTTTGGGGGGCAACTCATAACCAGAACAACCAAGGAAAACACCAGTTGTACCAGTACGGATCCCCATAGGACGACCACAAGTTGGGCACTTGATATCCGTCATCACCATTTGGTTAAGACGCATGCCACCTTCTTCAGGATCACGCTCCGCTTTTTCTAATTGCTTAGTAAAGTCAGCATAGAAACCATCAAGCACTTTTTTCCAATCTAATTCGCCGCGAGCCACATCATCTAATGTTTGCTCCATGCTGGCGGTAAAGTCATAACTCATTAAATCAGCAAAACTACTGACTAATCGTTCACTGACAATTTCACCCATTTTTTCGGCATAGAAACGACGATTCTCGACTTTTACATAACCACGATCTTGAATCGTTGAAATGATGGTTGCATAGGTTGATGGGCGGCCAATGCCACGTTTTTCTAATTCTTTAACTAAAGAAGCTTCACTGTATCGTGCTGGCGGCTTAGTAAAATGTTGTTTAGGCTGTAACTCTTTCAACGCTAATACATCGCCCTGTGACACGAATGGCAATGTATTATCTTCTTCATTTTTCTTCTTGAGCACGGTTTGTACCCGTGTCCAACCATCAAAACGCAGCGTTCGTCCCGTGGCTTTTAATTCGTAATCGCCCGCTTTCACCGTTAATTTGGTTGCATCATATTGTGCTGGTGTCATCTGACAAGAAACAAACTGACGCCAAATAAGCTCATACAAACGCTGAGCGTCACGCTCCATATCGGTTAGATCTGTGGCCTCTACGTGGACATTTGATGGACGAATCGCCTCATGAGCCTCTTGTGCCCCTTCCTTTGAACCATAACGAATAGGTTCTGCAGGTAGATATTTGGCACCAAATGCTTTACCAATCATATCACGCACACTTTCGAGTGCTTCTTGGCTCAAATTGGTTGAGTCAGTACGCATATAAGTGATATGGCCTGCTTCATAAAGTCGCTGAGCCATCATCATGGTTTTCTTAACACCAAACCCTAAACGGGTACTCGCAGCCTGCTGCAAAGTTGAGGTGATAAAAGGGGCTGAAGGTTTACTTTGTGTCGCTTTATCTTCGCGGGAAATGACTTTAAAGCTCGCTGAAGATAAAGCCTGCACGGCAGCTAATGCTTGTTGCTCATTGATGGGTTCAAAAGCTGAATCTAAATGCTTAACCACTTCCATCCGCAGCGATTCTTCTGCGGGTGTAGTTAACTGGGCATGTACATCCCAAAATTCTTCTGGCACAAAGGCTTTGATTTCACTTTCTCGCTCAACCACTAAGCGAACTGCGACGGATTGGACTCGACCCGCTGACAAGCCTCGCGCCACCTTTTTCCATAAGAGTGGTGACACCATAAAGCCCACCACACGGTCTAAAAAGCGGCGGGCTTGTTGGGCATTAACCATGTTAGTGTCGAGTGTCGACGGTTTGCTAAAAGCATCTTGAATCGCAGACTTAGTAATTTCGTTAAAAACAACACGTTGATACCGTGAAGGATCACCACCAATCACCTCTTGCAAATGCCAGGCGATAGCTTCTCCCTCACGGTCTAAGTCGGTTGCGAGATAGATTTGGTCAGCAGAATCGGCAAGTGCCTGTAACTCTTTAACGACCTTTTCTTTACCTGGCAAAATTTGGTACTTAGCCGCCCAGCCCTTTTCAGGGTTAACGCCCATGCGAGACACCAGCGCTTGCTGATCCTTCACCTTTTTATATTGAGCTTTTTCTTCTGGCGACATCTTCTTAACTTCGGCAGCAGATTTAACCTTTTCATTGCCTTCTGAAGTCGATGATGTCGGCAGATCTCGGATGTGACCTACGCTCGATTTAACGATGAATTCTTTGCCAAGATATTTATTAATAGTCTTAGCTTTGGCCGGTGATTCGACAATAACTAGCGATTTACCCATAGTTTAATTTGCGCCAAAAATCTCAAGAAGGTGGAAATTGGCACCATATATAGAGGGTTGTACTCTTAGTTTCAAGTTAATCCCTCTTTTATATGTACCAGCGAGTCACTTTTTAATCAAAGTTGAAAAAATGTAAAAATATAATATGCGTAATTAAAAACTAATATTTCATTATTTGCCAGCAAGCAAGAAATAGTTATGCATTTATCGTCAAAAAGTCGCTTTGAGCACAAAACCGTCCGCTTGTGTGCTCGAAAAGCTTCAGTATACTGGGTTCCCTCAGGGACCAGATGAACAAATAATAACTTCCCTATCACAAGGATAAGCAATGAAGCACTTTGAAGCGAATTTTGATGGACTCGTTGGACCAACACACAATTACGCAGGGTTATCATTTGGCAATGTCGCCTCACTCAGCAACGCTGCTTTAGTTTCTAACCCCAAAGCTGCAGCTAAACAAGGACTTCAAAAAGCCAAAGCACTGGCCGATATGGGCATAGTTCAAGGCATGTTAGCCCCTCAAGAGCGCCCAGACCTTTACACATTGCGCCGAATTGGATTTTCTGGCTCTGATGCTAATGTATTAAAACAAGCAGCAAAAGAAGCACCAATATTGCTTAATGCCTGTTGCAGCGCCTCCAGCATGTGGACGGCGAATGCGGCAACGGTTTCACCCAGTGCAGATACACGTGACGGCAAACTGCATTTCACCCCAGCAAATTTAGTCGATAAACTGCATCGCAGTATAGAGCCTTTGACAACGGGGCGCATATTAACAGCAACTTTCAGTGATCCCCACTATTTTCATCACCATAGTCACTTACCTGAGCATAATAGCTTCGGAGATGAGGGCGCCGCAAACCACACTCGCCTCTGCAAAGAGTATGGTCATGCAGGTGTTGAACTGTTTGTTTATGGACAAGAAGCCACTAATCCCAACGCGCCTAAACCGCAAAAATATCCAGCTAGACAGACTTTAGAAGCATCGATGGCTGTGGCTCGTTTACATCAGCTTGAAGACGATAATTGTGTCTTCATTCAACAAAATCCTGATGTGATTGATCAAGGCGTATTCCATAACGATGTTATCGCTGTCGGTAACCAAAATGTGTTGTTCTACCACGAGCAAGCATTTTTAAATACCCAACAGAAAATTGATGAAATTAAACGCAAGCTCGACACTGAACTGTATTTTATTGAAGTGCCAACAGCAAAAGTGACAATTCAAGATGCGGTGAAAAGTTATTTATTCAATACGCAAATTATCACTCTTGCCTCAGGCGAAATGGCCATTATTGCCCCAACAGATTGCCAAGAAAACCCTGCGGTACTTGCTTATTTAAATGAATTACTGACACTAAACACGCCGATTAAACAAGTGCTTTATTTCGATGTAAAACAAAGCATGCAAAATGGAGGGGGACCAGCATGCCTTCGTTTACGGGTTGCGATGAATGAAAAAGAAATAACGGCAGTCAATCAACATACTCTGCTCAATGATGCCTTATTCAACCGCTTAAACACTTGGATAGAAAAACATTATAGAGACAGATTAACGACCCAAGATTTAGCTGACCCACAGTTAATTATTGAATCACGCACGGCACTAGATGAACTTTCTCAGATCATGAAACTTGGCAGCGTCTACCAATTCCAGAAATAGCGTTGTGCTTTAAAACAATCCAAACAAGGTGCCAATAGCACCTTGTTTTTAGCGCATCGAGCTATCTCACAAGAATAGGAATATTTAATACCTCCGTTGTTGTTCCAGCAATATCCCCTCCCTGCGCATCTTTTACACCCGGAGTGGTAACTGTGACGATTAGATTTCCTGAATCAGCTTGATCGCCACCTTTTAAGCTAACCACAAACTGACGGCCACCGTTATAATTTGTACTCGGCCATGTGTAACTCGTTGAACTTGTCACCGTCGCGCCCGTTGCTTTAAAGTTCACCACAGTTCCAGCAGGCATTTGTTGATTATTGATATCAGCAATAGTAAACATCACGGAGGCAGTGCCTTTAATCGCAATATCAATCTGCCCATTATTGGGAATAGCATCGGCAATTAAGGTATTTTCAGCACGAGTGGCAATCGCATCACTTCCTGACATCACTAATACAAGTGAGCGGCGTACGGAGATGGATGCTTGCGGACTGCATTTGACTGATGCCGCAGCGGAATTGTCACATAACACACCACTGTACTCTCCGTCGGCTAAATCAAAGACACCTTGTCCTGTCGGGTTAACTGGGTCAATAAAATCGGTAAAAGTCTCACGATCACCAGAAGTATCCGTTGAACCATTCTTTGGATATTTAGGTGTATAAATACCATCTTCATTATGATCAACAAATGCCTCAGTAAGATCATAACAATCCCCACTATTATCACGACCACAATTCGTAGGAGTTCCCACAAATAAACTAAACTCACTATCAGTATCGAGAATGTTGTTACTGTTTAAATCAGGAAATGACTCCTCACCAATAGCAGTGGCAGTAATAGTCACCCTACCGCCATAGGGCTGACCAAAATAATTTCCCAGATATGTTTTACTGGCAAAATTGGTCTCGGCTCTAAGCATTGCATTAGGATCTTGGTTCTGATTGCCATTTGCATCAAAAAGTGGTCCATTACCATCAACCCCCACAGGACGAGGTTGCTGGCTTGTCCATACCACGGAACAAACCCCTTTTTGTGTTTGGCAAGAACTCTCTATCGAACCACCCTCAGCAGTAAATACTACAGCGGTTCCATCAGGTACAGGGTTATTAAAGGCATCGGCTAGACGGGCTGTAATAGTGACCTTAGCGCCGTCATAATTCCAACCTTCAACATTAAAAACGGAAGCTGAGAGTGAAAAACTGTCTTGATCTGGTTTACCTGTCGAAACAACAAGTACATTGGATTGACTGGAAATTAATGGGTTAGTCCCATCAATACTTGCCGTAACCCTTACCGTTGTGGCAACGGTGCCGGAATTAACCACTGTTTGTACATACCCTTGATTGTTTGATGTTGCGGTGTCGGGGGTTAACGTCAATCCAGCTGAATTATTATTCAATTTAAAACTGACCGCTTTATTTGCGACTGGATTATTGTTGGTATCTAACACCCTAAAACGTAAAGTAGAAGACTCATTGATTCCAGTCCCTTTAATACCAATATGTTCGGGCGTGGCATCAACAAAAACGACACTCCCTGCACTTGCTGACAACACTGTAATGCTACCCGTCGCTGACAAATTTTTGCCACCCACATCCGCGGTCACCGTAATATTGTCAATACCCACACATCCTTTGGCAAGATATGTACTTGTAGCCTGCCCACCCACCGCGGTCACGGGGCTACTAATTATTGCTTCAGGGCTGGCTTTATTTGAACAGGTTGAAGCAAAACGAACATCCACTGGCTCAGTAAACGCTTTCCCCTGATCATCTTGTAATAAGATTGAAATAGTTGCAGTCCCTCCTGCTGATAAGGTTAATGCACTCACATCAGCCTTACCCGAAACAAAAGGCGAGCCACTTCCCATTAACACATTGGTAGCACCCACAACAAAAACTTGCTCCCCTACCTCACCCGTACTTAATGACGCAGTTGCAGTCCCCGCACCCGGTGTACTACCTGCATATAAATTAACGCTCGCTTTACCATTGAGATCAGTAATGGCCGTCTTGACGGGCAAATCACCAATTGTGGAATCAAAAGTCACTATCACGGTTTTAGTGAGTCCGGTCACCGTTGCCGACAATATGCCAGGCGTTGTCGATGTAATGCTATTAATTGAATTTCCTGCAGCGTCGGTTAGCTTTAATGTCACTTGAGGGCCACCTCCAGCATTACCGCCGTCTCCTTTCATCATAAAAGGGATCGTTCCAGACTCACCTGATGACACTTTTGCAGTAATAACACCGCCTCCTGCTTTTTGCGCTGTGAGCAATTTAAGAGATGCAACCCCATTTGCATCAGTCACAACCGCACCGTTAGATGCCGTATCCTCTAGCGTTTGAAAAACACCCAATGCACTATCATCAAGGGTGAACGTGACCAGTTTATTAGCAAGAACGCCTAACTTAGAATCAACAACTTTCGCACTCACTGTCGCAGGTGTAGCAGCTGAAATATTAGTATTTGAAATAGTAAGACTGACGGTAATGACGCCTGGTGTTGGGGTTGAGCCACCACCATCATCGGAAATACTGCCCCCACCACCACAGGCAACGAAGAAAAGTGAACATAATCCTACAAGAAAAACCTTATACACTGACTTCATTGTCAGGCTCCCTGTTGCTTAGATGATAATACTAACTAGATGCCTATAATCTATAGAGTAAAAACACACAAATTTCACCAAAATTATACATTTTTACATCTATTTATTTTTATAAAAAACATATTTAACATTTGGCATCATTTCATCTTCTGCATTTTCTTGTTAGGCTTGTGAACGCCAAAAAATAGAAAGTACAAAAAACATACAGGAACCCCCATGGCAACCTCGCTTAAAAGTAAACTCGGTCTCACAAGCAAAATTCTGTTAGGTATGGCAAGTGGTATTCTCTTTGGACTTTTGCTTCGTAGCGCTTTCCCTGAAAGTGTGTTTGTGAAAGATTATATAACCGAAGGTTTTTTGCATGTTATCGGCACTATTTTTATCTCTAGTTTAAAAATGTTAGTGGTACCTTTAGTGTTTATCTCTCTCGTTTGTGGGACATGCTCACTCAGTGAACCATCAAAACTCGGCCGTTTAGGTGGCAAAACATTAGCCTTTTACTTATTTACAACTGCAATTGCTTTAACTATCGCAATTATCAGTGCAGTGATTGTTCATCCAGGTAACGCATCGTTAGCTACAGAAAAAATGCACTATGTTGCTAAGGATGCACCTGGATTAGCTGATGTATTAATTAGCATAGTGCCAACCAATCCGATGCAAGCAATGAGTGAAGGGAATATGCTGCAAATTATTATATTTGCAGTGATTTTCGGATTTGCTATTGCGCATATTGGTGAGCGAGGTAAGCGAGTTGCCGTATTATTTGAAGATTTAAATGAAGTGATAATGCGCGTCGTTACCTTAATTATGCAGTTAGCACCTTACGGTGTATTTGCGCTGATGGGAAAACTCGCATTAACCTTAGGTCTTGAGACTTTTGGAAGTGTAGTAAAATACTTCTTTGTAGTACTCGTTGTATTATTAGTCCATGCCTTTGTTGTCTACCCAATGTTACTCAAGCTTCTCTCGGGGCTAAACCCGCTTATCTTTATTCGCAAAATGCGCGATGTGCAGCTTTTTGCATTTTCAACGGCAAGTTCAAATGCAACCCTACCGATTACAATTGAAGCTTCTGAACACAGATTAGGTGTCGATAATAAAATAGCCTCTTTCACTCTCCCCCTTGGTGCAACCATCAATATGGATGGCACCGCAATTATGCAAGGTGTCGCCACGGTATTTATCGCCCAAGTGTTTGGAATTGAATTAACACTGACCGATTATGCCGCCGTTGTAGTCACAGCAACTCTGGCATCTATCGGCACGGCAGGAGTACCTGGTGTCGGTCTTATTATGCTGGCCATGGCTCTCAATCAAGTGGGTTTACCTGTAGAAGGTATCGCATTGATCATTGGTGTTGACCGCTTACTCGATATGGTGCGTACCGCCGTTAACGTTACCGGTGATTGTGTCGCCACTGTTGTGATAGCTAAATCTGAAGGCGAATTTAATGAAACTGTGTTTAATAACACTCAAGCAGGGAAAGTTGCACGAAGCTTTGATGAACAAGTACACCTACTGGATAATTCAAAAATCTAGCTCCTGTTTAGCATATGACTCCTAATAAAAACGCCACATCACTGTGGCGTTTTTATTTATGTGCCAGTCATGCATGATATCCATAAGTGTGAACATACGGGTAGAATGAAACTTCATTTCTCGCTACATTAGTTAAATTTTTAATTTCAGCATAATGGAGAAACAACATGTGGTGGAGAAGCATTTGGATAATTGTCGCTTATTGGTTACTGAGTGCCCATTTCCTACGATATGACCAGCTATATTTAGCAGGTGCATTTGCGCTAGCACCACTTGGCATATATCTTAAACACAGCCTCATCATACGGTTATTACAAGTCATTCTATTTGTCAGTATTTTTTCAGTTTGGGGTGTTACCGCTATTGATGCAATACAAATACGAATGGCTCACGGTACACCTTGGATAAGATTAGCGGTAATTATGGGGGCTGTAATGCTGTTTACCTTTGGTGCAATTTTCTGCTTTAACGGTATATTGCGATTAAGGAGACAAAAATCCTATTGGGGCACTTCCTCTATTCATTAACATTGCGCACTCAAATCTCTTTTTAATACATTCTATTTAGTGTTTATTTTAATCAATGATTAACCTCGGTCAGCCTAGGTTAAGTTCATCTTAGATAGGATAAGACACTATTTGGCTCCAGTGGGTATTTTGCGTAAACTGAGCCTAATTGGCGTTGAGGCATAAATGTTATGAGAATTTTGGTTGTTGAAGATGATGTTATTTTATCCCACCACCTAAAAGTACAACTAAGCGATTTAGGCAATCAGGTACAAGTTGCCCTCACGGCTAAAGAAGGGTTTTATCAAGCCACGAATTACCCCATCGATGTTGCGATTGTCGACTTGGGCTTACCAGACCAAGATGGGATCAGCCTTATTCAGCAACTGCGTGACGCAGAACTCAAAGCCCCTATTCTGATCTTAACCGCACGAGTAAACTGGCAAGATAAAGTGGAAGGTCTCAATGCTGGTGCTGACGACTATTTAGTCAAACCTTTTCAAAAAGAAGAACTTGTTGCTAGGCTAGATGCTTTAGTACGCCGCAGTGCTGGATTCGTTAAACCGGTTATCACAAGTGGGGAGTTAAAACTTGATCTCGCCGCAAAACAAGTCACGCTTGCCAATGAAGTGATGGAAGTCACCGCTTTTGAATATTTAATTCTCGAATATTTAATGCGTCATTGCCATGAAGTTGTCGCTAAGCAACGTTTACTCGATGTGATTTATGGCGATAAAGAAGGAGACCCCAATACAATTGAAGTGATGGTGAGTCGTCTACGTAAAAAACTTACCCGAGATGGTATAGATAATCCTATAGTAACAATTCGTGGCCAAGGATATAAATTTAACCTGCCATGCAACTAAAATTTACCTTTAAGAAACGTCTGCTCACGCGGATGTTTCTCACCTCACTATCAATAATCACTTTAGTGGGTTTTGGCTTAGCGTGGATGGTGAATATTCTGCACGCGCAAAATAGTTACAACGAAGAAACTGCCCAACTCATTGCCGAAATACCTCAAGTCGCCGCAGAGTTAAGGGAACATGATCTCATTCCTGATACCAGCGCATGGCTCGAAGAAAATAACAAACAAGAACGCTATGTTATCGCTAGTTGTGATGACAAGTTCAAACAGGTATGGACATCATCACTCGCAGTCGATCGTGGTTTATTTGATACCTGCGAACGTTTTAATGAAATCCGTAACGATTCACCGCCCTATTATCTAACCATGGCGGATGAAAGAGGCTACTTTGTCTATTTACTCGCAGTAGAAATTGCAGGCGTACACTATAACCTGCTGGTGATGAAAGATGCCGAGAAACTTGAACAAGAATACAGTAAATTCAGTAAGCGGACTTACATGCGCTTAGCCATGGTATTGGCCTTAGCCTTAATTTTACTCGTCAGTGCTGCCTATTGGGGAATGCGCCCTCTGGTACTGATGCAAAATGAGTTGCAATCGATCAATGAAGGTAAAACTAAGTCCCTATCAGAGGGTTACCCTGTTGAGTTAGAAGGGGTAACTCAAGCACTGAACCAAATGTTACAACAATCAAGTGCCCAGCAACAACGCTATCAAAATGCGATGAACGATTTAGCTCACAGCCTTAAAACTCGTCTAGCCGCTGTCCATGCCATCACTGACGATACGAGTCTAAGCAAGCAATCTGCTAATGAAAAGATTATGGAGCAAATAAGCCAGATGGATCAACTGGTTAAATATCAGCTCAAGCGCGCGATGCTCGGCCGTCAAGGACTAAAACAAGAGCATACCGCTATAGCACCACTGGTTGATCAGCTTTCGCAGATGCTATTTAAAATTTACCGCGATAAACAAGTTAACTTTACCGCCAAGATAGCACCTAACTTACAGTTTCCAGGTAATAAAGGTGATCTAATGGAACTGTGTGGAAACTTAATGGAAAATGCTTTTCGACTATGTATTAGCCAAGTACAGCTCAGTGCTCATTTTAATGCACTGGGTGAATTTGAATTAATCGTCGAAGATGATGGACCAGGTGTAGAGGAAACACTGCGGCAAAAGATAATCCAACGCGGTGTACGTGCCGATACACAATCGCCAGGTCAAGGTATTGGTTTAGCCGTATGCGATGAAATTGTTCACAGTTATGGTGGGACACTCGATATTGAAGAAAGTCATTTGGAAGGGGCTCTTTTTAGGATCCGCATCCCAGTCTAATCTCTACATACCATGATTAAGCGTATACCGCATATAATTGCTCAGCACGGTTAAACATGACCCAAGATGTTGCAATATATTTATCATTACTGATTGGCATATTGCCACGGTGGGAATGGGTAAACCCTGCTGGCGCTATAACCATAGTGCCTTTTTTAGGACTAATTTTACGTCGTTGGTAGTAAAACTCCGTTTCTCCCCCCTCCTCAACATCATTAAGATAAAACATATAAAACACAACACGGTGTAAGGCCTCATTATGGCCACTTTGTGGAAACTGTTCTGAATGCCAGTGGGGATAACCACCTTTATTACGCTGATATTTTTGAATATTGATACTACCACTGCGATACAAATATTTAACTAGCCCATCAACCTTAGGCAATCCCAACTGAGCAAAATTTGAGGGGGTTAAGGTCGTAGGCTTTCCCTCAGCATCACTTACTGATACCGCCACCGCCCCCATTAATGCCATAGAATACTGAGTAAAATAATCGACAACTCCTTTTAAGGTATAACTTAAAAGCTCATTTTTTAAGGGCTGCATATCGTCAAAATTATCTAAGGTTAAATCTCGGCTGATCTTCTTTTCTGGGTCAACACCATTTCCTGTTTGTCCATCGACAACACCAGTATGTTGATCAAATGCTAAAATCAGACGGTCACACAGGTCATCTGGTAACGCATTAGGGTATACTTCAATAAAGTCCATACATCCTCAATGGTGTAATTGTTTCTATACTTGCTATGCTGACATGCTAGTTAAGTAATTGTAAAGCAGCATTATTGATATCAAATAACACCATTGACTTCGCGATAACAAAAATATGAAAAAAAGCTGTAAAGTGTCAGTTCATCAACTCCAGATAGGTAACTTTGTGCGTTTGCCCGTCGCTTGGAAAGATCATCCCTTTTTATTCAGTAGCTTCCATATAAAACAAGCTGCACAAATTGAGTTAATTAAAAACCTTGGCATTGCACATGTTATCGTCGATCTAGAGCGGAGCGACGTTGAACCTTTGAGTATTGATGCCGTAAACCCGATCAAGTTGCCTCCTGCTCCAGAGATCCATGACCTTAAAAATGACATGGAACTTTACAAGGCTGAGCAAATTGAAGTGCAAAAAAAATTGCGCAGAGATATCCATAAAACAGAACAAAACTTTACTCGCTCAGTGGCGATGATGCGTAGCATGATCTCCAAACTACGTAATCGCCCACTCAACGCCGTTGATGATGCAAAGGATTTAGTCCATAGCATAGTCGAACAGCTACTCACTTCTGACAATTTGGTTCTGCACTTAATGAGTGATGCTAAGCAAGATGAAAGCATCTATTACCATTCATTAAATGTCGCCATTCTATCAATGTTGATTGCGAAAGAGATGGAATGGAGTCGCAGTGAAATTGAAGCGATTGGTTTAAGCGCCCTTTTCCACGATGTGGGTAAACTCAAAATCCCCCCGCAGATCCTTAAAAAATCAACACCTTGGTCAGCGCCCGAACTTAACTTTATTAAACAACATCCATTACTCGGAGTTGAACTACTAAAACTAGCGGAAAACTTTCCACCTAGTGCACTCCCCGCCATTACTAACCACCATGAGTTTCTTGATGGCACTGGTTACCCTAAGGGACTTAAGGAGGCAGATTTGGATCAAATGTCACAGCTTCTTGCAGTAGTAAATGAGTACGACTCACTTTGCTATCCCAACCCGCAAGATAAACCAATGATGCCATACGCGGCTCTGGGGCATTTGTATAAACAATATAAAACGAAGTTAAATCAAGAATATATTGGAAAGATAATCAAAATGCTCGGCATCTATCCCCCTGGTAGCGTAGTGGAATTATCCAGTGGTCAATATGCCATGGTGATGTCAGTTAATCTGCAAAAGCTGCTCTGTCCTAAGATTCTGGTCTACGATGCCCAAGTGCCAAAGGATCAAGCGCCAATCGTCGATCTTGAACTGGAAGGTATTAGTATTGTTCGCTGCCTTCCTCCGGCCGCTCTGCCCGAAAAAGTACATGAATATCTTAATCCCCGTGAGCGTGTCAGTTACTATTTTGGTGGCGATAGCCGTAAGTAACCTGTCATAAAAAAAGCCGAATTAACTATTCGGCTTTGTCTCAATAATCTGGCCTAGTGTTATAACCAGTGTTTACGTTTAAAGAAAAAGTAAGTACCTGCCGCACTAGCTAACATCATTACTATTGCCATTGGATAACCATACTGCCACTCAAGCTCCGGCATACTGCTAAAGTTCATTCCATAGCTACTGGCAATGAGCGTCGGAGGCAGGAATACCACTGCCGCAACCGAGAATATTTTGATGATTTTATTTTGTTGTAATCCACTAAAACCCATCGCCGCATCAAGCAAAAAGTTTAATTTATCGAAAATAAACTGGCTATGGGGCATCAGTGACTCGATATCTGACAACATTTCCCGCAGATCTTTAAGATGCTCATCGGACAATTGTCCACGGTAGTAACGCTGCATATAACGCAGTGAACGCTGAGTATCGAGCAAACTTAGACGAATTTTTCCATTGGAGTCTTCTTGCAAGGTGATCAGTTTGAACACGCTATCAAGTTGATCGTTATCAAATACTTGCTCACCGACATTTTCCAATACGGTATATACGTCTTCGATTAAATCTGAAAGGTAGTCCACTTTGAGATTAAAAAGCTCGAGGAACAACTCCTGTGGAGTAGAAACCTCAAGTCGACCTAAACGTAGGTAGTTACGTAATAAGCGGATAAGTCCTACATCTTCTTCACGGATAGTCAGCAAAAAATTGCTGCGTAAATTAAATGAGACGTTTACACCGCGGACGTCTTGGCCTACACGTTGTGGAAACAGAGAGTTGATATGAAGCCCATCGCTATTTTGATAAAAACGCGCCGACGCCTCAATCTCATTAATATCTTCTTCATCAGGGACTTCTTCAACGGAAAAATGACTTAACCATTCTCGCTCTGCATCATCAGGTTTATAAAGATCTAACCAAATGGTCGACGTGGGAATACTGTCTTGTATACTGATTTCTGCCACGGTGAGGTGACGATTTTCGTAGATATAAGCAGTAATCATTTGTCCTCCTGAAACAAAACCTAAGCGAAAAGGCCACTTAAGTGCAGGCTAAAAAATTGTCGCTAGTTTACCGCATAAGTTAGCAATGAAAAGATGCATAAGATAATTTAGTAAAATAAAGAAAAGTTAATCTTCAATGATCTCTAGGCGCTCAGCCGTTGAAAAACGAATATGTATCCCTTCCACTGTTACCATTTTTGCCTCTGAAATATCCCCCTTGCGGGCTTGATACACACCACTATGAGTCCCAGTGGGTGACACAATAGTCACAGTGACAATTTTATGCTGATCACGCCAGTACCATATACTGTAGCTTAAGGTGCTAATTCCAATCAGTACAAATAATCCCGTCATCAAATAACGCCGCCAAAAAGGTGCATAAGGCACTATCGTTAACCTCTCTTGGTAATGACTTTGGCTTTGAGAACCAACACTTCGTCCTCGCTTTAACAGCAAAAACCAAGCACCGATAACGATCAGTAGAGTGAACAGAATTTTTGTTAGCAAGGAAAGCTCCCGTAAAACCATACGCAGCAGCGCATTATACGCGAGTCAAAATGGATAAACTGCCTGTAAGATCAAGCTTAAAAGGAATAGGTGACAAAAAGAAGAACGCTATCATAGGATGATTCATTACAATATCGATTAAAACGCATCAAATGCTATTGCCATACGTTGAATATGCGCAAGGGAAACATGATGACGATTACGCTCCGCACATAATCGTTGATGCTCGGTATTCAACGGCTCGCCCACAAGTACAATGCGTACTTGATAGCCAAGCGCTTTTGCCACGGCATCATAGGCCATATATTCCCAGTGACAAAGATTAGTGTTATCGCAGATAACAATAGGCTCACTCGATACGAGAGCTTGGATAAACGCGGTTAAATTACGTTGATGGTATTCAGACAATTTTTTCGCATCAAAACGATATTCGTTACCCTGATAGAAAAATGTATCGGTTGAAAAGAGTCCATATTGACGCAGACGAAAAGCCATATCCAAAGGTAAGTTGGCAATATACTGCTCAACCCAATAAGATTTACCGCTTCCAGGCAAACCACGCATAATAATCGCGAGTTTTTGGCTCATATTGTCACCAAGTCGCTACCAATCACTTTACCTGCCAAAATGGTATCAACAAGCCTAGGCACTATATCACCCGCTTTGCCTGTAAGGTGATATTGAAATTGACTGTGTCTATCGGAAGCCATTAAATTCACTTCAACCGTCTGAGCACCATGATGATTTGCGCTATCCACAAACCCTGCTGCGGGATAGACTGTGCCAGAGGTTCCTATTGCAATAAACAGATCGCAACTATCAAGCGCATCATGAATTCGATCCATTCCTAATGGCATTTCACCAAACCAGACCACGTGGGGACGTAAACGCTGAGCGGGAATACAGCAGGTACAGCAATTATCAGGACCAAATGGCTCACGCAAAAGAAAGGTTTGACGCGAACGCGGGCACCGACCTTTAGACAATTCGCCATGCATATGCAACAACCGGCGGGAGCCTGCTCGCTCATGCAAATCATCAATATTCTGCGTTACTATCAATAATTGCCCTACAAACTGCGCTTCTAGTTTTGCTAAAGCCTGATGTGCGGGGTTTGGAGCCACTGCCCCACTATGCAATTGTTGCCAACGGCTATTATAAAATCGTTCCACTAACTCAGCATCACGCTCATAGCCTTCAGGCGTCGCGACATCTTCAATATGATGCTCTTCCCATAAACCATCTTGATCGCGAAAGGTACGTAATCCCGATTCAGCAGAGATCCCCGCGCCAGTTAATACCACTATATGTTGGTACATGCCGATTCCTTTTATTCTCTTTATTATTCTTATTGTCACGGACTTTTATGGTCGTGAACATTATTCCTTGGTATAACCTTACAAAAACTATGCTTGAATTGTCGCAATTTATTGTAATTTCGCGCCAATTAACACAATTTATCTGCATATAAGACCAGAAAGCTAGAACAAAGGTTTAAGTTTTCAATTTCACCCCCTATAATGACAAGCTCTATCCACGGATGAACCTATTGGTTCTGCAATCAAGAGATTAGCAATGACAGATGGAAATCAAGCGCTAAAAAAAGCGGGTTTGAAAATTACCCTGCCACGAGTCAAGATCCTAGAACTGATGCAAGGACCTGAAAATCAACATATCAGTGCAGAAGACTTATACAAGAAACTGCTCGATATTGGTGAAGAAATTGGTCTTGCTACAGTCTACCGTGTGTTAAACCAATTTGATGATGCCGGCATCGTCAGTCGTCATCATTTTGAAAGCGGTAAAGCCGTATTTGAATTGTCGACTCAGCACCACCATGATCACTTAGTTTGCCTATCCTGTGGCAAAGTGATTGAGTTTTCAGATGAAGTTATCGAACGTCGTCAAGATGAAATAGCCATGAAGCATAATATTAAGCTAACTAATCACAGCTTATATCTCTATGGCCATTGCACTAATGACAACTGCGATCACAACGACGAGTAGTCAACCGTCTTTAGCCACAGTCTCTAGACTGCAGGGTGTTAAACACACGAAATCTAAAAACCAGCCGTCGGCTGGTTTTTTATTTAGAGTGATAATTATAATGTTCTGGCGTAAATATTGACCCTATGCCCCATAAATTCACTGTACTCCCGCCAAGACATACCAATGCGTTTAGCCACAGCTTCAGAGGCCACGTTTCCCTCTAAAATTAATGCTATCGTTTTATCAATCCCAAATTGTGGAAATACCTTTAGTGCAGCCTGTGCCGCTTCACTGCCAATTCCCATTCCCCAATACTCAGGAAAATAACGATAACCAATTTCAACTTCGTTAAACTCTGGAATAAACTTCGGCCCACAAAAACCAATCACTTTATTATCGGCCTTGTGCTCAACGGCCCAACGGCCAAATCCGTGTTGTTGGTAATCTGCTTGGATCACATTATGAAATAATACTTCGGCCTGCTCACGGGAAGTAAAAGCCGCTGTGGGAATGTATTTCAGCATGGCAGGATTACTATTCATCAAATACAGCGCCTCAATATCTTGCTCTGTAAATGGCCTAATAATTAAGCGTTCGGTCTGCGTTATCATCTCAACTCCCTATACCACTGCTGAAAATAAGGCGTAAAGTAACACACTTACTTTACGCCAATTGATTAGCGGTGAAAATCGCCACTACGCTCTGGTTGATATACAATCTCTTCAATACGAACCTTAACCATAGTGCCGCCAGGACCTGGCCATTCAATATCATCACCTTGTGATAATCCAAGCAATGCGCTGCCTACCGGGGCAAGAATGGAAATAGTTCCTTCGCCATTAGCATCCTTGGGATACACTAACCGTAGACAAAAAGTATCGTTACTGGATGAAACACTAAATTTAACCAACGAGTTCATTGTAACGACATTGTCAGGCATTTCGGTCGCGGGGACCATCTCAGCTCTATCAAGTTCAGCCTCTAATGCCGTTTTCCCTGGAAATGCATTCGCTGGTAGTGACTCTAATAATCGTTCTAATCTTTCCAAATCGATTTCAGAAATAATAATGTTAGGTGTATTCACAGTCTTTCCCTCATTAAAAAACCTGATGTAGTAGCCCATAGCGGTGACAAACATCAAACCATTGCTTACCCTTTCCTTGCGATAAGCGCCATAAAAAATAACTACGCTTACAGCACTAAGCTGCAATCGTGTCGTATAAAAAAGTTAAGATTGGTTGCTGAAACAGCATTGATGCCATAAACACTAAGCTTACGGTTATAGGCTCAACTAGGACTCATTCGCGCCAAGAGACAAGCTGCCAATATCCTAGAGTATACTTTAATCTAACCCGTTAAAGATAAAATATCTAGTCTTCATGGTGTTAGCTCAATCCCATTCCCATCATTTGCTGGGTTTCATCACGTAAATGACCGCCAATAAAAAAGGCGCCTTAGGCGCCTTTTAGTGTTTAAACGGTTAGCTTACCAACCTGTTTTAGCACGTAGCGCTTTGCCGATATCCGCTAACGAGCGGACTGTGGTCACACCCGCCGCTTCTAAAGCTGCAAACTTGTCGGCAGCAGTACCTTTACCGCCAGCGATAATCGCGCCAGCATGGCCCATACGCTTACCAGCAGGTGCAGTGACACCGGCAATGTAAGAAACTACAGGCTTAGTCACGTGAGCTTTGATATAAGCCGCCGCTTCTTCTTCAGCAGTACCACCGATTTCACCGATCATCACGATGGCTTCAGTCTGTGGATCGTTTTGGAACATTTCCAATACGTCGATGAAGTTAGTACCTGGAATTGGGTCACCACCAATACCTACGCAAGTAGATTGGCCGAAACCTTCGTCAGTGGTTTGCTTAACCGCTTCGTAAGTCAAAGTACCTGAACGAGAAACGATACCCACTTTACCTTTTAAGTGGATATGACCTGGCATGATGCCGATCTTACACTCACCAGGGGTGATAACACCTGGGCAGTTAGGACCGATCATACGAACGCCAGTTTCTTCAAGCTTCACTTTCACTTGTAGCATATCCAGTGTAGGAATGCCTTCAGTGATACAAACGATAAGCTCGATGCCACCATCGATTGCTTCAAGAATAGCGTCTTTACAGAAAGGTGCTGGAACATAGATAACAGAAGCTGTTGCGCCAGTTGCTGCAACCGCGTCTTTCACTGTGTTAAACACTGGTAGGCCTAAATGTTCAGTCCCACCTTTACCAGGAGACACACCACCGACCATTTGCGTACCGTAATCGATAGCTTGCTGTGAATGGAATGTACCTTGACCACCGGTAAAGCCTTGGCAAATTACCTTGGTATCTTTATTGATTAAGACAGACATTATTTGCCCTCCGCAGCTTTAACTACTCGTTCAGCCGCATCAGTCAGACTGGTAGCTGCAATGATATCAAGACCAGATTTTGCCAGAACTTCACGGCCTAATTCAGCGTTAGTACCTTCTAAACGCACCACAACTGGAACCTTAACGCCCACTTCTTTAACGGCGCCAATAATACCTTCAGCGATCATGTCACAACGTACGATACCGCCGAAGATGTTAACCAGAACCGCTTTCACATTGCTATCAGACAGAATGATTTTAAACGCTTCAGCAACACGTTCTTTAGTCGCACCGCCGCCTACGTCGAGGAAGTTTGCTGGCTTGCCACCGTGCAGGTTAACGATGTCCATCGTACCCATAGCAAGCCCTGCACCGTTCACCATACAGCCAACGTTACCGTCTAATGCTACGTAGTTCAGTTCGAACATCGCTGCGTGGGCTTCACGGGCGTCATCCTGTGATGGGTCGTGCATTGCTTTAACTTTTGGCTGACGGAACAGTGCGTTACCATCGATACCAATTTTACCGTCTAGGCAGTGCAGGTTACCTTCAGTGGTGATAACCAGTGGGTTGATTTCAAGTAGCGCAAAATCGTGATCAACGAACATCGTCGCCAGACCCATAAAGATCTTAGTGAACTGTTTCATTTGAGTTGGATTCAAACCCAGTTTGAAGCCAAGATCACGGGCTTGATATGGCTGTGGGCCTGTTAGCGGATCGATAATCGCTTTGTGAATGAGTTCTGGCGTTTCTTCTGCCACTTTCTCAATTTCAACACCACCTTCAGTTGACGCCATAAACACGACGCGGCGTGTGCTACGGTCAACGACTGCGCCTAAGTACAGTTCGTTAGCGATGTCGGTGCAGCTTTCTACTAAAATTTTAGCAACGGGCTGGCCTTTCTCATCTGTTTGATAAGTCACCAGATTTTTGCCTAACCAGTGTTCGGCAAAGGCTCTGATTTCTTCTTTATCGCCAGTGACTTTAACGCCACCCGCTTTACCGCGGCCGCCAGCGTGTACTTGACACTTAACAACCCATAAATTTCCGCCAATACGGCCTGCCGCTTCTACAGCTTCTTGGGCTGTATCACATGCAAAACCTTCTGACACTGGTAAACCATATTCGGCAAATAGGGATTTTGCCTGATACTCATGCAAATTCATGATGATCTATCCGTATACTTCTAATCAATTCCAACTGGCCCTAAAGGGCCAGTCACGAGGGTATGTCTGGCTTTTTCTTAAAGATCGAGCAGCAGACGTGTTGGGTCTTCGAGGAAGTCTTTAATCGCAACCAAGAAACCAACAGACTCACGGCCATCAACAATACGATGGTCATATGAGAGTGCTAGGTACATCATGGGCAGGATTTCAACCTGACCATTGACTGCCATTGGACGATCTTTAATGGCATGCATGCCTAAAATCGCACTTTGTGGCAGGTTAAGGATCGGTGTAGACATCAGTGAACCGAAAACGCCGCCGTTAGTCACGGTGAAGTTACCACCAGTCATATCGGCAACCGTCAGTTTGCCATCACGGCCTTTGATAGCGAGATCGCGTACTGCTTTTTCAATTTCAGCAAGACTCATAGTATCTGTGTCACGTAAGACAGGTGTTACCAGACCACGTGGTGTTGATACAGCAATGCTAATATCGAAATAATTGTGATAAACAATATCATCGCCGTCGATTGATGCGTTCACTTCTGGGAAGCGTTTCAGGGCTTCTGTCACCGCTTTCACATAGAAAGACATAAAACCTAAACGGATGCCGTGGCGCTTTTCAAAGATATCTTGGTACTGCTTACGGATATCCATGATGGGCTTCATGTTCACTTCGTTGAACGTCGTGAGCATAGCGGTAGAGTTTTTCGCTTCTAATAGACGGTTAGCGATAGTTTTACGTAAACGTGTCATAGGTACACGTTTCTCACTACGGCCTTCTGCTAATGGCGCAACGGCAGGTGCTGCAGGAGCCGCTGCTTTGGGCGCCCCTTTTGATGCAGAGCTAACAAAAGCTTCAACGTCTTCTTTAGTGATACGACCGCCTACACCTGTACCTTTCACTTTGCTAGCATCAATATTGTGCTCTGCCAGTAAACGACGTACAGATGGACTTAACGCATCATTACTTTCATCGCTTGTTTCAGCAACCGGTGCTGCCGCTTCAGCTTGAGCTTTAGTGACTTCTTGACCAGCAACAGCCCCCGCGATGAACTTAGCAATCACTTGTTCACCAAGTACGGTATCGCCCTCTTGGAACAGAAACTCACCAATGTGGCCATCTTCAGGTGCAACCACTTCGAGTACAACTTTATCTGTTTCAATATCAACAAGATTTTGATCACGAGAAACATGCTCACCCACTTTAACGTGCCAAGTGGCAATCGTAGCATCGGCAACAGATTCTGGTAGTACGGGTACCTTGATTTCGATACTCATGAAAAACGATCCTTTTATAAAATGTCTATTACTACAGTTTCAATGCACTGTTCACTAAAGATTCTTGCTGATGTGCGTGCAACTCAGGGTAACCACACGCGGGTGCAGCCGAGGCTTCACGACCAGCATAGGTTAACTGTGCACCAGCAGGAATCGCGGCCCAGAAGTGATGTTGACTAGAATACCAAGCACCTTGGTTTTGCGGTTCTTCCTGACACCAAACGAAATCTTTCACATGTTGAAAATCAGCCAAAGCAACGATCATTTCATCATGTGGGAACGGATATAACTGTTCGACACGGATAAGCGCTACATTAGTGATATTTTCTTTACGGCGTTTTTCCAGTAGTTCAAAGTAAACTTTACCGCTACAGAACACAACGCGATCAACCTTGCTCGCTTCCAACGTATCGATTTCACCGATCACGTTCTGGAAACTCCCATTGGCTAACTCTTCCATGCTTGAAATCGCTAATGGATGACGTAGCAATGACTTAGGTGACATCACCACCAAAGGACGACGCATTGGACGCACCACTTGGCGGCGCAACATATGGTAAACCTGTGCTGGTGTTGACGGTATACACACTTGCATATTGTGGTTAGCACACATTTGCAAGAAACGCTCTAAACGGGCGCTTGAATGCTCAGGGCCTTGACCTTCATAGCCGTGGGGTAACAACATAGTCAGACCACATAAACGGCCCCACTTCTGCTCACCGGATGACAAGAACTGATCGATAACTACTTGTGCACAGTTAGCAAAGTCACCAAACTGCGCTTCCCAAATCGTTAAACCACCGGGTTCTGCTGTGGCATAACCATACTCAAACGCCAATACAGAGGCTTCAGATAATACTGAGTCAGTAATATCAATTGGGCCTTGTTCATCAGCAATATTGCGCAATGGCATGTAAGTCGTGCCATCGTTTTGATTGTGCAGCACCGCGTGACGATGGAAGAAAGTGCCGCGGCCTGAGTCTTGACCTGTGATACGTACGCGCTGCTTATCCTCTAAAATCGAAGCATAAGCTAAGGTTTCTGCAAAGCCCCAATCGAGTGGTTTCTCACCTTTTGCCATTGCAACACGGTCGCTATAAATCTTAGCCACACGAGATTGCAAAGAATGACTCTCAGGCACATAACTCAACTTATCAGCAAGACGTTGCAAGCGTTCCATTGACATAGAGGCTTGATATGCTTCATCCCACTCACGACCAATATGAGGTGTCCAGTCAACAGAATGCAACGTCATTGGACGCCATTCTTTTACGACACAATCACCCTGATCTAACGCGTCACGATAGTTGTTAACCATACCTGTCACGTCATCGGCAGCGATGGTATTTTCAGCAATCAATTTATCAGCATAGATCTTACGTGGTGTAGGGTGTTTCTTAATTTTGGCATACATCAACGGCTGAGTCGCACTTGGCTCATCCGCTTCGTTATGACCATGACGGCGATAACAGACTAATTCAACCACCACATCACGTTTAAATTCATTACGAAAATCAACGGCCAACTGGGACACAAAAGCAACCGCTTCAGGATCATCAGAGTTAACGTGGAAAATAGGAGCCTGCACCATCTTAGCAATATCGGTACAGTATTCAGTAGAGCGCACATCCGCATGATTAGAAGTGGTGAAACCAACTTGGTTGTTTACCACAATACGGATACTGCCCCCCACTTTAAAGCCACGGGTTTGAGACATGTTAAATGTCTCTTGTACTATACCTTGACCAGTAATTGCGGAGTCACCGTGGATAGTGATTGGCATAACCTGTAGGCCATCCTTACAACCACGACGGTCTTGGCGCGCACGCACAGATCCCATCACCACTGGATTAACGATTTCAAGGTGCGATGGGTTAAAGGCCAGTGCTAAATGCACATTGCCACCCGGAGTTTCAAAATCAGACGAGAAACCTTGGTGGTATTTTACGTCACCGGATCCTAAGTTATCGTTATGCTTACCCGCAAACTCATCAAACAAATCAGCTGGACGTTTACCGAGTATATTCACTAACAGGTTTAGACGTCCGCGGTGAGCCATACCCACAACGATCTCTTTAGTGCCTGCCTCACCTGCGCGATAAATAATTTCACGCATCATAGGCACTAACGCATCACCACCTTCTAAGGAAAAACGTTTTGCGCCAGGGAATTTAGCGCCTAAGTATTTTTCAATACCTTCTGCCGCATTTAATCCTTCAAGGATCCGAGTTTTAACACTCTTATCGTAGTTGGCTCTACCTAAGGACGGCTCAAGACGCTGTTGGATCCAACGCTTTTCATCGGTATCGGTAATATGCATATATTCAGCACCGATAGAACCGCAATAGGTGGCTTTCAGTGCTTTTACTAGATCCGCCAGCTTCATGGTTTCGCCACCATGAGCAAAAGAACCGGTATTGAATTCGCGCTCCATGTCTTCTTTAGTCAAACCATGGAAGGCGGGATCTAAATCGGCAACAGGTTCACGTTTCCACAGTTCAAGGGGATCAAGGTTAGCACCTTGGTGGCCACGGAAACGATAGGCGTTAATTAACTGTAGGACTTTAACTTGTTTAGCGTCCATTTCAGGATCGGTCACACGAGCAAAACTCTTATGACGCCCTTCTAGGGCTAAACTGCGAAAATAATCACGTACTTTTGAGTGAGCAGCTTCAGGCGCATCTTTAGCAGCACCGTTCACCGGAGGGAGATTATCAAATACCGCACGCCAATCGTCAGAGACTGACTGTGGGTCCTCTTGATAGGCTTCATACATCTCTTCTACGTAGGTCGAATTTGCACCACTTAAGTGAGATGATTCGAGCCAGGCTTTCATGATGCCTTGGTGCATTTCTATTCCTTTCAAACTTTATACACGTGCTTAGCCATAGTATTAAATATGCAGTCTTTAGAGATTACCTTCGACGCATAATTTCTGCCGCCCCTAGATATCCAGATATACGGCGCGTTGTCTTCCATTACATACGCAAAAGAGCCACCTTCTAAACTCAGAAAGTGACTCTTTCAAGAGCTATATTATTATTGGTTTTAGCTCGGGTTCTCGCATTACACTGCTCGCTTCAACAGCATGGACTTAATATGACCAATTGCTTTAGTCGGATTAAGACCTTTTGGACACACATCAACGCAGTTCATGATGCCGTGGCAACGGAACACGCTATAGGCGTCGTCCAGCTCAGATAAACGCTCTTCTGTAGCTGTATCGCGACTGTCGATCAAGAAACGGTATGCATGGAGCAAACCGCTAGGACCGATAAACTTATCAGGGTTCCACCAGAATGATGGACAAGCCGTAGAACAGCATGCACACATGATACATTCGTACAACCCGTCTAAATGAGCACGCTCTTCAGGGGATTGTAAATGTTCACGGGCAGGCATTTTCTCATCATTGATGAGATAAGGCTTGATCTTCTCATACTGCTTATAGAACTGAGTAAGATCAACCACTAAGTCACGCACAACAGGCATACCTGGTAACGGACGGATCTCCAATTTCTTACCTTTAAAGGTTGAAATCGGGGTAATACACGCCAGACCATTTTTACCATTCATGTTCACGCCATCGCTACCACACACACCTTCACGGCATGAGCGGCGGAATGATAGCGTCGGATCTTGCTCTTTTAACTTGATCAGTGCATCAAGCACCATCATGTCTGAGCCATCTGCCACTTCTAAGCTGTAATCCTGCATGTATGGTTTAGTATCTACATCAGGATTGTAACGATAAACTGCAAATTCCAATTTCATCTTTGCAACTCCTAGTAGGTACGCTTCTTCGGTGGGAATGCTTCACGTAACTTAGGTGCCATATTCACAGCACGACGGTCCATGGTCTCTGTCACAGGGTCAAACAAGCTGTGGCATAACCAATTTTCATCGTCACGCTCTAAATAATCTTCACGCGAATGAGCGCCGCGGCTCTCAGTACGGAAGTTGGCAGCATAAGCAGTCGCAATCGCCGTCGCCATTAAGTTATCTAACTCTAAACATTCAATACGTTGCGTGTTGAATTCACGGGAGTTATCTGACAACTTAGCATTTTCTAACCGCTTACGAATCGCTTTTAACTGCTCTAAGCCTTCAGCCATAGCATCACCACGGCGGAATACAGAGAAGTTTAATTGCATGCAAAGTTGTAAATCCTTACGGATTTGCGCTGGATCTTCACCATCTTTGTTGTTTTCCCAACGGTTCAGACGTGCAAGTGACGCTTGAATATCCGCATCGGTCGCATCTTTAGGATCGGCTGTCTCATCGAGCGCCTTACCTAAATGTTGTCCCGCTGCACGACCAAATACCACTAAGTCAAGCAGTGAGTTGCCACCTAAACGGTTAGCACCGTGTACAGATACACAGGCAATCTCACCTACCGCGAATAAACCGATAACATCCTGTTCAGTGCCGTCTTCATGCTTACGAATCACTTGACCGCTAACCTTAGTTGGCAGACCGCCCATCATATAGTGACACGTTGGTAATACTGGGATTGGGCCATCGGCCGGATCGATATGGGCAAAGGTACGAGACAATTCACACACGCCTGGTAAACGTGCTTCTAATGTTTCTTTACCTAAGTGATCAAGCTTCAGTAAACAGTGTGGACCTAATGGACCATCTAAACCACGGCCTTCACGGATTTCAGTCATCATAGAACGTGCTACTACGTCGCGTGATGCTAAATCCTTCGCGTTGGGCGCATAACGCTCCATAAAACGCTCGCCGTCTTTATTTAGAAGATATCCACCTTCTCCACGACAACCTTCAGTCACAAGTACACCCGCGCCGGCGATGCCCGTTGGGTGGAATTGCCACATTTCCAT
Source organism: Shewanella putrefaciens (assembly GCF_016406325.1). NCBI lineage: Bacteria > Pseudomonadati > Pseudomonadota > Gammaproteobacteria > Alteromonadales > Shewanellaceae > Shewanella > Shewanella putrefaciens. The sequence continues at coordinate 2,484,687 of NZ_CP066370.1, forward strand.
ATCTTGCATTTGTACGCCAGCACGCATTGCCATACCGACACCGTCACCGGTGTTAATATGTGCGTTTGTTGTAGACGCATAAATACGACCTGCACCACCCGTTGCTAAAACGGTGGCTTTGGCTTTGAAGTAAACGATATCGCCTGTTTCGATTTCAATCGCGGTACAGCCTACGATAGCACCATCAGCGTTCTTCACTAAATCTAAGGCATACCACTCAGAGAAGACTTGCGTTTTGTGTTTAACGTTTTGCTGATACAAACAATGCAGTAAAGCATGACCTGTACGGTCGGCAGCTGCCGCCGTACGCGCCGCCTGCTCACCACCAAAGTTCTTAGATTGACCGCCGAAAGGACGTTGATAAATCTTACCATTTTCAAAACGAGAGAAAGGCAACCCCATATGCTCAAGTTCAATAATGGCTTCTGGACCAGTTTGACACATAAATTCGATAGCATCTTGGTCGCCGATAAAATCGGAACCTTTAACGGTATCGTACATATGTTGTTCCCAGTGATCTTCATGGGCATTACCTAACGCAACGGTAATACCTCCCTGTGCAGACACAGTATGAGAACGTGTTGGGAAAACTTTTGATAAAAGCGCACAGCTTTTACCTTCTTTAGAAATCTGCAGAGCTGCGCGCATACCCGCACCGCCCGCTCCTATCACTACTGCATCAAATTCGCGTACTGGAATACTCACTTAGACACCCCACACAATAACAATGCCAGCCGCCAGATAACAAAAGACGGTAACGACAAAGGTGAACTGTAAAACACCACGTAACGACGTGCACTTAACGTAATCGGTCAATACTTGCCATACACCAATCCATGCATGTACTAACAATGCGACTAACGCTAAAAGAGTGAATACTTTCATCGGCAGAGCGCTAAACAGGCCATGCCAAACGTCGTAGGTGAGAGGGGAACTACATGCAATAAAGCCAACCAAGAAAATAGTATAACAGGCGAGGATCACTGCACTAGCGCGTAGTAAAATAAAGTCATGAACACCACTGCGTCCAAAACTTGCTGCATTGGTTACCATACCCAGATCCCCGCTACAATTGAAAAGGCTACCGTTAGCACGAAAACAGCTTTCGCTGAGGCGGTACCCGAAGCCAACTCTTCCCAACGACCCGTATCCATTACTAAGTGACGTAAACCACCGAATAAATGATAGGCCAATGCGGTCATAATGCCCCATAGGATAAACTTCATAATGAAGTTATCAAATAGAGATTGTACGCTAGCAAAACTTTCAGCGGAGGCTAAAGAAGAATTTAGCAACCAAATCAGAATGCCAACAGCGAACAGCATGATGACACCGGATACACGGTGAAGAATTGACGCAATCGCTGTTGCAGGAAAGCGAATGGTCTGCAGATCTAAATGGACAGGTCTTTGCTTTTTCACGTTCTGCTCACTCAGCTCCATTGAGCATTTTTTTGTTATGTGAACCGCTTTTGTACAAACTTTAAACTGGGAGATAAATCACGGCAAAAGTAAACACAAAAGCAAAGTTTAAACAAACAGTTAACTATTTGAACACACACTCATTTAACATGTAAAAAATGGGTGCTTTATAATCATTGTTTGCAGCCCTTATTGGGCGGAGGCAAGTATACTCGCGGCAAATGTCAAATACAAACATCACAGAATGCAAATTATGTTTTTTTAATAACTTTTTCGCGTAAGTACCAGTCGTAGCAAGGAAAGTAACCGCTTTTATACCATGGTCTAACAAATTTAAACGCTTATTTAAATTGAAATGTGATCTAGAATGGCTGTAAAGTAATGGCGGTTTGACATGCCGCACTCACAGATAAAAATGAAGTAAGGAGAACGGGGTATGGCTGATTTAAGAGCCAAATTAGAATTACCAGGGAACGACTCGATAGAATTGCCAGTAAAGCAGGGATCCGCTGGTTTTGATGTAATCGATATCAGTAAACTTGGCAGCAAAGGTTACTTTACCTTTGATCCAGGTTTTCTCGCGACAGCCTCCTGTGAATCTGCAATAACCTATATCGATGGCGATCAAGGTATATTGTTACACCGTGGCTATCCAATTGAGCAACTCGCCGTTGACTCCGATTACCTAGACCTGTGTTATCTGTTGCTTTACGGTGAACTGCCGACGAAAGCGCAATATGCTGAGTTTGTACATACAGTAAAAACCCACACTATGGTCCATGAGCAGCTAGCCTTCTTCTTTAGAGGCTTCCGTCGTGATGCTCATCCTATGGCGATGTTATGTGGTGTGACTGGTGCATTGTCTGCATTTTACCAAGACTCACTCGATGTCAACGATCCTCGCCACCGCGAAATCGCCGCTTATCGCCTAGTCTCCAAAATGCCAACGATTGCTGCTATGTGCTACAAGTATTCTTCAGGCCAACCATTCGTTTACCCACGTAATGACTTGAGCTATGCAGGCAACTTCTTAAGCATGATGTTTGCAGTGCCGTGTGAAGAGTACAAAGTAAATCCAATTGTTGAACGCGCTATGGACAGGATCTTCATTTTACATGCCGATCATGAACAAAATGCATCAACCTCAACCGTACGTTTAGCCGGTTCTTCAGGTGCCAACCCATTTGCCTGTATTGCAGCGGGTATTGCTTCACTGTGGGGTCCTGCACACGGCGGTGCCAATGAAGCATGCTTACAAATGTTGGAAGAAATCGGTTCTGTAGACCGTATTCCTGAATTCATTGAACGGGCGAAAGACAAGAATGATCCATTCCGTCTGATGGGCTTTGGACACCGTGTTTACAAAAACTTTGATCCTCGTGCCAAAGTGATGCGTGAAACCTGTCATGAAGTGTTAAAAGAGCTAAAAGTACAAGATCCACTGTTAGATGTAGCAATGGAACTTGAACGTATTGCCCTTGAGGATGAATACTTTATTTCTAAAAAGCTGTATCCAAACGTCGATTTCTACTCTGGCATCATCATGAAAGCCATTGGTATTCCGACCAGTATGTTCACTGTGCTGTTCGCACTGGCCCGTACTGTAGGCTGGATTGCCCACTGGAAAGAAATGTTAGATCAACCCGGTCATAAGATCAGCCGTCCACGTCAATTGTACACTGGCGAAGTCGCACGCGATTTTGTTGACTTAGACAAACGCTAAGCATTGATGCTGAAGTCTAGTCCTGAAATAAGTTGATTCTTATTTCTACCTAAAAAGCGCCTTTATGGCGCTTTTTTCATATCAAAGACACTATCCAAGTCACTCTGTCATTAATTGTTACAATGACATCCTTGAATAATCGCTATTAACCGCATTTAGTTAGTTATTCTCATCACTTTTTAAACTTTTTAGCTACATTTAGTAAAATCAATCAATTCAAAACAAGCATATAAAATCATAACTAATTGAAATTTAAAAACATTAAACATTGGCATATTTAATGCTAATCGTTGACATCATAATTAAGATAATAGGTCTCTCTCTTATGGAAAAGTCTAAAATAACCACCTTCGCTTTGCCTTTATTAATGATGTCTATGTTGGCGGCCTGTGGTGAAGAACAAGTCACAAAAAAAGAAGATAAATATGCCATTCCGGTCGAAACTACCACTGTGATGCAAGGAGATGTTTCTTCTTTTTACAGTACAACAGCGACCTTAGAAGCCCCACAGGAAGCCAATGTCGTCAGTCGTATCTCTGGACTCATTGAATCCATCACTGTAGAAGAAGGCGACCGCGTACGAAAAGGTCAAGTGCTGGCGGTTATCGATGCTAAAAGACAACAATATGATTTAGACCGCTCGGAAGCCGAAGTAAAAATCATTGAACAAGAACTTAACCGTTTAAATAAAATGAGCAATAAGGAATTTATTAGCGCCGATTCTTTGGCAAAACTTGAATACAATCTGCAAGCCGCTATCGCGAAAAAAGACCTTGCCGAGCTACAAGTGAAGGAAAGCCGGGTTATCTCCCCTATTGATGGCGTTATCGCCAAACGCTACGTGAAAGCGGGTAATATGGCCAAAGAATTTGGCGATCTGTTCTATATCGTCAATCAAGATGAACTTCACGGCATAGTCCATTTGCCAGAACAACAACTCACTAGCCTTAAACTTGGCCAAGAAGCACAAATTTTTAGCAACCAACAAAGCAATCAGACTATTGATGCTAAAGTACTGCGTATTAGTCCAATCGTCGATCCCCAAAGTGGTACTTTTAAGGTGACGCTCGCCGTTCCTAATGAAAATGCCCGCCTCAAAGCAGGCATGTTTACCCGGGTTGAACTTAAATACGATACCCATGAAAATGTGATTACCGTTCCCTACAGTGCCTTGATTAACCAAGATAATAAACAAGCACTGTATGTTATTGAGGGAACAAATGCTAATCGTCGCGAAGTCACAATTGGCTATCGTGAAGGGGATGCGGTTGAAATTGTTTCAGGTATCAAACCTGGTGAGCAAGTCGTTACCCGTGGGCACCAAAACTTGAAAGACCAATCCTTAGTCGAAGTGATCACACCACTCGATCTCGCATCTGCTAAGAACTAAATAGGAGTCTTTCATGTCAATTATTAGCACCTCGGTTAAGCGGCCAGTCACAGTATGGATGTTTATGCTGGCAGTAATCTTATTCGGAATGGTCGGTTTTTCTCGCTTGGCTGTGAAATTACTTCCTGACTTAAGCTATCCAACCCTCACGATTCGCACTACCTATGATGGTGCTGCGCCCGTTGAAGTAGAGCAGCTGGTCTCCAAACCTATTGAGGAAGCAGTTGGTGTTGTTAAGGGCCTACGAAAAATTAGCTCTATTTCCCGTTCAGGCATGTCGGACGTTGTGCTTGAATTTGAATGGGGTACCACTATGGATATGGCGAGTTTAGATGTACGTGAAAAGCTCGACACTATTGCTCTACCGCTCGATGTTAAAAAACCACTCTTACTGCGCTTTAACCCAAATCTTGACCCCATAATGCGCCTTGCTCTGTCAGTGCCAAACGTCTCTGAAGCCGAGCTTAAACAAATGCGTACCTATGCCGATGAAGAGCTCAAACGGCGCTTAGAAGCACTTTCAGGAGTGGCTGCGGTACGCTTATCTGGCGGTCTAGAGCAGGAAGTACACATTCTGCTCAACCAAGAGAAACTGTCGCAACTTAATCTTAATGCCGATGATATTAAACGTCGCATTAACGAAGAAAATATTAACCTCTCTGCGGGCAAGGTAATCCAAGGTGATCGTGAATACTTAGTACGAACACTTAACCAATTCAATTCATTAGAAGAGTTGGGCCAAGTTATCGTTTATCGTGATGAACAAAATTTAGTACGGCTGTTTGAAGTGGCAACTATCAGTGATGCCTATAAAGAGCGCAGCGATATCACTCGCATTGGTAGCCAAGAATCTATTGAATTAGCCATTTATAAAGAAGGTGATGCCAATACCGTAGCCGTTGCCAAAAAATTACGCGATGAACTGGCTAAAATCAATCAAGACCCCAAGCAAAATAAACTTGAGGTGATTTACGATCAATCTGAGTTTATCGAAAGTGCGGTCAGTGAAGTCACCTCTTCGGCCCTAATGGGCAGCGTATTATCTATGTTGGTTATCTACCTCTTTTTACGCAATATTATACCAACACTGATTATTTCTATCTCGATCCCCTTCTCTGTTATCGCGACCTTTAACATGATGTATTTCGCCGATATCAGCTTAAACATTATGTCATTAGGCGGGATCGCTCTCGCCATTGGGTTACTGGTTGATAATGCCATTGTTGTACTAGAAAACATCGACCGCTGCCGCAGTGAAGGCATGAGTAAACTAGACGCGGCAGTAACGGGCACCAAAGAAGTGGCCGGTGCAATTTTTGCTTCAACACTCACCACATTGGCGGTGTTTATACCATTGGTGTTTGTTGATGGAATAGCCGGAGCATTATTCTCGGATCAAGCCTTAACAGTCACTTTTGCACTATTGGCCTCGCTATTAGTCGCCTTAACATCCATTCCAATGTTGGCATCTCGGGAAGGCTTTAGCACCTTGCCAGCATTAATAAAAACTGAGCCGAAAAACAAACCCACCACCAAAATGGGCAAACTAAAACACTACAGTGCGACAGTGTTCTCCTTCCCTATTCTATTAATTTTTAGCTACTTACCAAGTGCAGCGCTCACCTTAGTGCTAATTTTAGGCCGCTTATTCTCATGGCTAATCGGTTTAGTAATGCGGCCTCTAAGCTCGGCTTTTAATTTTATATACCACGGTATTGAGAAGGTGTATCACACACTATTAGCCTCGGCACTACGCCAACAAAAAATAACACTGTTACTGACCATTGCGCTCACAGGTGCTTGCATTAGTTTGTTACCGCGCCTTGGTATGGAATTGATCCCCCCCATGAATCAGGGTGAGTTTTATGTGGAAATTCTACTCCCCCCCCGGAACGGCAGTCAGTGAAACGGACAAGGTATTGCAGCAACTTGCGCTATCGATTAAAGACAAAACGGAAGTCAAGCATGCCTATAGTCAAGCGGGCAGTGGCGGCTTAATGACCTCAGATACTGCCCGTGGTGGCGAGAACTGGGGGCGTTTACAAGTCGTACTTAACGATCACAGTGCCTATAACGCCATCACTCAAGTGCTACGTGATACCGCGCGCCGTATTCCTGAGCTTGAGACCAAAATCGAGCAACCTGAGTTATTTAGCTTTAAAACGCCGCTTGAAATTGAACTCACAGGCTATGATTTACAGTTACTCAAACGCAGTGCAGATAATCTGGTTAAAGCCCTCGCAGTTTCAGATCGTTTTGCCGACGTCAATACCAGTCTGCGTGATGGTCAACCCGAATTGAGTATTCGCTTTGATCATGCTCGCTTAGCTGCGCTAGGCATGGACGCGCCTATGGTTGCAAATCGTATCGCCCAACGTGTAGGTGGTACCATTGCCAGCCAATACACAGTGCGAGACCGTAAGATTGATATTCTGGTGCGCAGCGAGCTCGCGGAACGGGATAATATCAGTGATATTGATGCCTTGATCATCAATCCAAACAGCAGTCATCCCATAGCACTAAGTGCAGTGGCCGAAGTATCACTTCAACTAGGCCCCTCAGCAATAAACCGCATCAGCCAACAACGGGTCGCACTCGTATCGGCAAACCTTGCCTACGGTGATTTAAGTGATGCAGTAGCTACAGCGCAGGACATCTTGTCACAACAAGTACTTCCTGCATCGGTACAAGCCCGCTTTGGTGGTCAAAATGAAGAAATGGAGCACTCGTTCCAATCCCTCAAAATTGCCCTTATCTTAGCCATTTTCTTAGTGTATTTAGTGATGGCAAGTCAATTTGAGTCTCTGCTTCATCCCCTATTAATCCTCTTTGCAGTACCTATGGCACTGGGTGGCAGTATTCTTGGGCTCTACCTTACCCAAACTCATTTGAGTGTGGTGGTGTTTATTGGTCTTATTATGCTGGCAGGTATTGTGGTCAACAACGCCATTGTACTGGTTGATCGTATTAATCAATTACGTTCTGAAGGCGTACAAAGACTTCATGCGATAAGTGTGGCGGCAAAATCACGCCTACGTCCCATTATGATGACCACACTCACTACTACCCTTGGTTTACTACCAATGGCCTTAGGTTTAGGTGATGGTTCAGAGGTACGTGCCCCAATGGCGATTACAGTGATCTTTGGTCTGAGTTTATCGACTTTACTGACCTTAATTGTGCTGCCAGTGCTTTACGCCCTATTCGACCGGAAAACCTATGCCGTGACGGACTCACATGTCAGTGTTGAGGAGGCTCGCCCATGAACCTCACTCGTTTAGCCATTAAACGCCCTGTCACTACCAGCATGTTTTTCTTTGCTATTTTACTTTTTGGGCTAGTATCTAGTCGTCTATTACCATTGGAAATGTTCCCCGGTATTGATATCCCACAGATAGTGGTGGAAGTGCCTTACAAAGGCTCGACACCTGCGGAGGTTGAGCGAGATATCACGAAGATTTTGGAAGAATCACTCGCCACAATGGGAGGGATTGATGAGCTTGAATCAGAGTCCTCCCAAGAAGGCGCCGAAATCGAAATCAACATGAAGTGGGGCGAAAACGTCGCCACTAAGAGCTTAGAAGCGCGGGAAAAAATTGATGCGGTAAGGCATTTACTCCCCAAGGATGTTGAGCGTGTTTTTATTCGTCAGTTCTCTACTGCTGATATGCCAGTACTAACCATTCGTATATCGAGTGAGCGAGAACTCTCTGGCGCGTTCGATCTACTTGATAAACAACTCAAGCGACCACTTGAGCGAGTTGAAGGTGTGTCTAAGGTCAATCTTTATGGCGTTGAACAAAAACAAATTGAAGTGCGTATCAACGCCGATCGTCTGGCAGCCAGTGGCATTTCGGCAACCGATTTACAGGAGCGTTTAAACAGAGAGAACTTTGTGATTAGCGCAGGTACACTCAGGGCCAGCAATATCGTTTATCAAGTGCCACCTAAGGGAGAATTTAGAAACCTTGAAGATATTAATGCACTGGTACTGATCCCCGGACTCACCCTTGGCGATATCGCTGATGTACAGTTTGCCTTACCCGAACGTGTACAAGGCCGGCATTTAGATAAACACTATGCCGTAGGTTTAGATGTATTTAAAGAATCAGGCGCTAATCTAGTCGATGTGTCTGAGCGTGTGCTCAAAGTGATCGATCAAGCGAAACAAGACCAACAATTCCAAGGTATTCGCCTTTTTATCATGGAAGATCAAGCCTCTGGAGTAAAATCCTCATTAATGGATTTGCTACTTTCTGGATTAATCGGTGCACTGTTGTCCTTTATAGTGCTGTATTTGTTCCTGCGTAATTTAAAAATGACCTTAGTTGTCGTGTCGTCTGTGCCTATTTCAATCGGCATGACACTCGCTGCCATGTATTTGCTCGGCTACAGCTTGAATATTCTGTCTATGATGGGGTTATTGCTTGCCATTGGTATGCTCATTGATAACGCCGTTGTGGTAACAGAGAGCGTGCTCCAGGAGAAACAAGGTAAACCCCCTAAAGACAATGAAGAGTCAGTGATGACGGGGGTCGATAAGGTCTCTCTGGCTGTATTAGCAGGCACAATGACCACCGCCATTGTCTTTTTACCCAATATCTTTGGGGTAAAGGTCGAGATCACCATTTTTCTCGAGCATGTTGCCATTGCCATTTGTATTTCCCTCGCAGCATCATTGCTGGTTGCCAAGACCTTAATCCCTTTGCTGCTCACTAAGCTCCACTTCGACATCCCGACCAAAAAAGAGACGGGTAATTTACAACGCTTCTATAACAAAAGCCTTAACTGGGTGTTACTCAGACCTTGGCGGTCAGGCATGATCGCTGTGGCAATTCTCACCTCGACTGCGCTACCACTCTCCATGGTTAAGCAGGACCAAGAAGATAGCCAAAGCAAAGAGCGAATTTATATCAATTATCAGGTAGAAGGTCGCCATAACCTTAATGTCACAGAAGCCATGGTGAATCAAATGGAAGAATATCTTTATAAAAATAAAGAAGAATTCCATATAGATTCTGTCTATAGCTACTATGCCTCTGACGATGGCTCATCGGTCATTCTGTTAAAAAAAGACTTACCTATACCACTTGATGAGTTAAAAAAGAAAATCCGCAGTGGCTTCCCTAAATATTCCATCGCCAAGCCACAATTTGGCTGGGGCAATGATAACTCCGGCGTTCGAGTCACACTCACAGGTCGCTCAACCACTGAACTTATTCACTTAAGTGAACAAGTGCTCCCTTTGCTCTCCAATATTAAAGGATTGCAAGATGTTCGCTCCGAGCTTAACGGTGCGCAGCAAGAAGTGGTGATCCGTATCGATAGGCAAATGGCGGCGCGGTTAGATTTAAAGCTCAATGAAGTAGCATCGAGTATTTCTATGGCGCTTCGAGGTTCTCCACTGCGATCATTCCGCCACGATCCCAATGGCGAGCTCCGTATTGAAATGGCCTATGAAAAGGAATGGCAAAAATCCTTAGAGAAACTTAAACAGTTGCCAATAGTACGTATAGACCAAAGGGTTTACACCTTAGATAACTTAGCGAAAATCGAAATCCAACCACGTTTCGATACTATTCGGCATTACAATCGTCAAACCTCACTGTCGATTGGCGCTAATTTAGAGGAGATGACCACGGAAGAGGCGCAAACAAAAATCAAGCAAGTGATGGAAAATATCCATTTTCCTGATGGATATAACTACTCACTGCGTGGTGGATTCGAGCGTCAAGATGAAGACCAAAGTGTCATGGCTATTAATATGTTACTCGCCGTGGCGATGATTTATATTGTGATGGCGGCGCTATTTGAATCTTTGCTTTTACCTGCGGCCATTATCACCTCAATCCTATTTTCGATAACCGGCGTATTTTGGGCGCTATTCTTAACGGGTACTCCCAATTCGGTCATGGCAATGATTGGGATCTTGATTTTAATGGGTATCGTGGTGAACAACGGTATAGTACTGGTTGATCAAATCAACCAAATGACGCCAGATCTCGATAAACTTTCCGACACAATACGCGAGGTTTGCATCACGCGTTTACGCCCAGTGTTAATGACGGTTGGTACAACGGTACTGGGTTTACTGCCACTGGCGTTGGGCGAAACCCAAATCGGCGGTGGTGGCCCGCCATACTACCCCATGGCAATTGCTATTATCGGTGGTTTATCGTTCTCGACCGTGACTAGCTTGTACTTAGTCCCTTTGTGCTATCAAGCCTTTTATCGAATGCGTCACCACGCCGCAATTCGTTTAGGTGAGTCTAACAGACTGGCTCAAAAGCTATTGCCATGGACGGTTTAATCTAATCAAAAACTGTGAAAAGGCTGCATGACAGCCTTTTTTATTTCACTATTTTCTTTCTATTTATCAATAAATTGAATTTACAACACCACAAAGCTAATCATATACAATTGTTCAAGTCCGGGATAAATCTCGGCTATCACACTGCGAAGCTGTGGCAGCGTCATATTCTCTTGCTCGGCATGAACGTCGGTGAGCTCAGTTAACTTCACTGGCATGACATCAATAATCTGGATATCACAGAACCAACGATCAGTTTCGAAGGTTGAAACAGGCAAAATTTGCCCCGCAACTACATGGGATTCTGTTTCATCGCGCAGGGTTATCGTTTTAGCACCACTTAAAATATCTTGCTCAAAACGTTCAAAAAAAGTGATTTTACTAAGTAACACAACTTATCCTCAGCTCAGTATATAAGTCATTAAAATGGTATTAGTGTCAAAAATGCGGAGCAACATAATGGCTTTTGATCCGTACTGACAGCATGTCTAGCAAAATATCCATTATCTGTTCCCCCACGCGGTCTCCTATTTGAGTCACATTTATATGCTAAGAATCTCTCGAAATTGTGCCACAAAAAGTTGTGCTTCTTTTCGACAAAATACAGCAAAATATAGTCAGTTCGCTTGGATTGAGTTAGAATCCGCCCTCAATTGAGCCCTTGGCCTCATGTTCCTGCGTATAGCGGGTACGCAACGAAATTAGAGACGTCATGAACAAGAAACAAAAGATCATCAAGAAAATAGCAAAACGTGCCAAGGCTAGACTGAATAAAGTCGACCCAGTGACTATCGGCTCACCTGCCAAATCAGGTTACATCTCTAAAGCTGAACGTGCACGACTCGAGGCGCTTGATGTATCCGCTAGTAGCCAAGTTGCAGAAGCTGACTGCGACTCTAACGCAAAATAATCACTCAAGATCACAAATAAAACGCCACATTGATTGTGGCGTTTTATTTTAGGGATAGTTTTCCAGATGATAACGAAACGATTCGTCAAAGGTATCACTCACCCACTTTAGATTTGGTTCGGTTATCCTTGGTCCCTTCTGCTTTATCCGGTTTGTTAACATCGTCACTCGTTAATATGGACTGGCATTCCTGTTCTTCAGTCATTTGTCCCATTTGTACATGGGAAGAAGACAAAGGGTTTGTGGCACTCGGTAAGTTCTCAGCGACACAATTGGCAATCTCGTCCTCATCAGTGAGTAATACTTGTTCAGAGTTTAGGGGCGTACTAATCGCCTCGGCGTTTACAGGTAAAACGCCAGCCTTAGCTTGGGCTGCCACTTTATCGACTAAACGATAGGCCACCAGCACACCTAAAATCCCAAATAAAATAGAACCGATAACTTGGCCAATCAGCACGCCATACACTCCGCCCCAAAGCGCACCAAAATAAACAAAGGGAATTGTGCCTAAAGTCGCCTTACCTACATTGAATAGCGTTGAGTATTTTGCTTTACCAAGATTATTAAATGAGGCATTTGCCACAAATAAAATTCCCGAGAAGGTGAAAAAGACAGCAATATAACTACAGAAAAACTCGATTAACTCTGCACTATCCCCCTTCATATCGAAAATACTAACGACCTGGGATTTCAACAGAAATAGTAACAAAGACATGGTGAGCACATACAGAGTACAAAACTGAATGGCCTTCGTCAGACTCTCACGCACTCGCTCAAATTGTCCTGCGCCAAAATTTTGCCCAACAATGGGGCCTATTGCCCCAGATAAGGCAAAAATCATCCCAAATGCAACAGGAACAAGTCGGCCTAATACGGCCCAACCAGCCACATAGGCATCGCCAAAATCGGCAATGGCTCGGGTTACAAAAGCATTACCAATGGGAGTGGCAATATTAGTCAGCATCGCAGGACCTGCAATGGCAAATATTGGCTTAAGATCGGCCATAAAATAGGATAAATCAAATTGACCTAAGAGCTGATGTTTTACCACCACGCCTCTACCCGCAATAATAAATACTGCTATACGTGCCAATACTGATGCCAGGGCGGCCCCTTCAATCCCCATAGCAAACAGGAAGATAAAAATCGGATCGAGCACCGCATTCACGCCACCGCCCGCTAAGGTCGACATCATTGACAACTTAGCATCCCCAACGGCCCGTAGCGCGCCACCAAGCGCCATTGCAAGACATATAAAAGGCAATGAAGGAACAAGGATATACAAATAACTTTCGGCGAGCTCTGCCGTATGGCCATTCGCACCAACAAGGGCTACTAACTCAGGAATAAATATCGTTACGACCACACTAACCAACACACTTATGAGGATCGTGACCACTGCACTATTCAGTAATAATCGCTTTGCCAGTAACACATCCTTAGCACCGATGGAGCGTGAAACTAACGCACCGAGGGCAATGGATAAACCTATCCCAATGGATGTGGTAAAAAACGAAATACTGCCCGCATAACCGACCGCAGCAGCAAGCTCATGTTCACCAAGCAAACTTAGGAAAAAGATATCGATTAAATCAACCACAAATAGGGCTGAAATCCCCACCGCAGCAGTCGAACTCATGACTAAAATATGCCTAAGAATCGGGCCTTCAACGAACTTTGCCTGTGTCATAGCTGAGGTGCACCTGCAGAATAAAAATATTTAGCGACCATATTAAGTTGCGTTCTTTGCCGTTGAAGAATCAAGCAAATCAAGCTCACAACCACAACGGCTACAATACATTGCATCAAGATCATGGCCTGACTTATGGCACTGGTTACAGGAGCGTAAATCTCGATGGCGCCCAACCTCTTGGGATATTTCAGCCGTCAAAATCCCCGTAGGAATAGCAATAATCGAATATCCCAATAGCATAGTAAACGCCGCTATCGCTTGGCCCAATCCTGTTTTGGGCGTGATATCGCCATAACCTACCGTTGTAAGTGTCACTATGGTCCAATACACAGATTTAGGGATAGAGCTAAAGCCATTTTCGGGTCCTTCGACTACATACATCACTGCGCCAAGCACCATAATGATCAAGCTAACCGAAAAGAAAAATAAAAACACTTTACGACTAGACTGTATCATCGCCCTTAGCAGTACATTCCCTTCGCTTAAATAACGCAATAGCTTAAGTACACGAAAAATTCTAAAGAGACGCAATACTCTGATCACGAGAGTCAAGTTTGCACCTGGGATAAAGAGCGATAAATAAGTTGGGAGTATGGAGAGTAAATCCACAAGGCCATAAAAACTACGTGCATATAACACTGGATGAGTTGCGCAGTACAACCTTAGCCCATACTCAATAGTGAAAATAATAGTAAAGCCCCATTCCAAGAATAGAATGAGATCTCCATAATCCCGATGAACAGTTTCAACCGTATCAAGGAATACCAACCCGACACTCAACGCAATACAAATCATCAAAGCAATATCAAAGTAACGTCCTGCAGGCGTATCAGTTCCAAAAATAATCGTCCGTAATTGGCGTTTTAATGGGGTTTCGCTGTCGATTTTTTCAGGTAATGATTCAGACATAGGGGCAAAAACTTCCTTGAAATATCAGATGTAACACACTAATAACTCTCTCCAGATAGTCAGAGTCTGACACGCAATCACACACAGCTCAAAATTATCTACTCACAGCACAAGAAATTTGCGGTATGATGCGCGAAAAAGACCAACATTTGAGTCACTTTTTCGAGGAAGATATGCGTATTAACCTACTTTCGACACTGACATCCATGACTGTGGCAATTGCAGTCCTTGTTTCTCCCCATGTGTATGCCTCATCGAGCATAGGTAAAGTTGATCTTGTCGTTATCACTAAATCTGAGTCCAATATGGCCTTACTACGTGATGGCAAAGTACTAAAACAGTATCGGATTGCGATGGGAGATTTACCTGCTGGACATAAACTTAAAGAAGGTGATCAACGTACACCACAAGGACGCTATATTCTTGACTACAAAAAACCTGACAGTGCCTACTACAAATCAATTCACATTTCCTACCCCAATGAAGAAGATAAGCTAAGAGCTAAAGCCCTAGGTATCAAACCGGGTGGAATGATCATGATCCATGGTCAGGATCCCAAATCACCATTATCGCCAGCACAAGCACAACAGTTCAATTGGACTAACGGCTGTATCGCCCTCACCAATGCTGAAATGGATGAACTATGGAAAGCCGTTGATGAAGGCACGCCGATTGAGATTTGGCCTTAAATTTGATCATATAGAATATACGAGTTTCAGAGCGCCGAAAGTGCGTTTCCATGCCGTTAACATCAGTCCGCTGAATTCTGCATCTTCAGGTGGTTTGGGGATATATAGCTAACGCCCAATACAATGGGCGTTTTTATTTGCTCGTCATATAGCGTTGCCACAGGAGCCCTAATGTCACACTCAAAGGGAACTCAACTTGACTCCCAATACTGCAACTCGCATCGCCAGCCTCCGTTATGATGATCTCATAAAAAGCTGGCCTGCATTTGAAGCCAAAATTTTACATTTACTCGCCACATTAGGTTTAGCAGACAAAAATCTTGAATGTGATCATGTGGCACTCAGGGTTAATTCCATTGCAAGTGCCGATGCCCTTCGCCATGACTTTAGTCAACTGGGTACTGTTATCTCTGATAATCAAATCAACGGTCGGCCTATATTGATCATCGAATTGAATTCACCACTCACCCTAGGTACGTTTTCTATTCCCTGTGTTGAACTGCCCTATCCTAGCGATAAGCACTATCCACAGGAAGGTTGGGAACATATTGAGCTCGTTATTCCCTCAAACGCACAGGACTGTGAAACCTTGAGCCAAGATCTTCAAGCAATCAGCCCTATTCTCAGCTCGCTATTATCAGGGGAAATTGAGACGTCAAAGGGGGCAATTAAGCTGAAAATGAGTTCACCTAAGGGCGATAGGGAACGCTTAGCCAATCCGACCATCGCCTTTAAGCAAGGAGATATTTGCATCAAGCTACATCCACATGGGATAAAAACCGTTATTGCTAGCGAGCAAAATGAATATGCTCAAGCGAGTGCGCTGACCATAAAGTAGGAAACGGTGCATCTATTTATCAAACTGCGCACTATCGAGATTCAATCGTCTATTCATTGAAGCACAGGAAACAGAATATGAAGTCCCATAAAAACGATGTGCAATTGCTAAAGTTTGCCCTAGAAATTGGTATCGGTTATGCCAAAAAACGCGGATTTGATGATTTTGAACGGGGGGTCTCTCCCAAGGACAAAGTGGAATGCATCTATCGACTCCTCGTTACCGATAATCTTATTCAACCCTTAGCAAAAGACAAAGAGGATGGACCCAATATGAAACATAAATTGATTTTGTGGATCACCCGTCAGTTACCTGCAGATCATCCACTGTTAAAATAATTCTTTTACACTCATCCGTTGAAACGAGATCTGAAAATCCAATTGACTAAAAATTAACAGTCAATTGGATAAAAGTGGTGCAGTACTGCACCATTTAAGTATCGAATTTAATCCTTTTTAGCCGATTTCTTTGCTTTCTCATTTGCTAACACTGTTGCCATAGGCGGGACTATCGTGGTGGGATCGAGGCGCATTTGATACCAATTCAAACGCCAATCTAAATGTGGACCATTTGCGCGTCCCGTGGCCCCGACTTCGGCCACAGCTTGACCTTGTTTTACGGTTTCACCCGCTTGGACATAGAGCTTACTCAAATGCAGAAAACTCGAGCTCACACCATAACCATGGTCGATCACCATAGTCCCACCGGAATAAAACATATCGGGAACAGATAGGCTTACCACACCATCAGCAGGAGCCACAACAACAGTACCGGTTTTTGCTGCCACATCGACACCAAAGTGAGGGTTACCGGGTACATCGTTATAAATTCGTTGGCTACCATAAACGCCTGAAATGCGCCCTGTCAGCGGCCAAATAAACTCCTGCAAAAAAGCAGTCTGTTCACTAAATGTCGCTCGCGCCGCTTTTACCTGTGCTGTATCCTTAGCTGCTCTTTCCTGCGCAGCAGGATCAGGTTTCATAATTTTATGACTAATACCTTTAACACTTTGGATATCATATTCCCGCTGAGCAATAGTCAAAGGCTTAACCTCGGTTAAACCATCGGGATAGACTAATGTTAACTGTTGATTAAGTTCTGCATCACGCTCAAAACCGAAGGCAAAGTGACCGTTCGGAGTCACTCTTAACGCTTCGCCATTTAAACTGACTTGAGTGCCTGCGGGCACTTGTCCTCGAATAAGCGCGCCCTGTTCAAATTTGCCCTCAAAACTCACCTGAGCATTCGCATTTGTCATCATAACGAGCATGCTTAATGCTGAAAAAATAATGCCATTTACGACCTTTGGTATGCTTTGCAGGTAAATCAATCGCTGAAAAGCAACACAAGACTGACCTAGACTGCGTGGTTTCAGGTAATGAAACATCTTCACAAAAATCCTTATTAGGTTGATTAAATACGACAGCAAACCCTAGTGTTTAAACTAGGTGGATACACCTTTAGTCACTATGGCCCCCTTACCAACGCCCTCATAGGCCACCACAGTAAACTGGCTAGTGGGCACTTTAGCCGCCAATGTGGTTGCCATATAATCGGCTAACAATTCAACCGTAGTGTCATGGGGGATCAGATCACAACATTCTTTTGGCATTGCTAACTGAAAATCGCCTTGAGGAGCCTGATAGTGAAATCCATAGTGGCTACGATTAGAAATACGGGTTTGTGGTGATAGGTTTAAGGTGTTGACGGAAACTACATCTTCTTCACTACCCAAGTAAATATCATGCCAACGCTTAGCCCAATATTCATCCCACTTAGGTGCAGGAACGCCATTTTCGAAGACATTCACAGGACTACGATGCCCATGGGCAATACGTTGGCAATTACCGTCATGTTTACGTAAACCATGGCTGTAATGATAGTAGGGCGAATTGAGTACCTCGTGCCTTAGGGTCAACGTAATAGCTTCAACATTGGCAGGTAAACTTTCCCGTAGGGCTTTTTGTAAAAAGGTATTCACACTTTGAATATCAATTTGTTCTGTTGGCACTAAGGCAAACGCCTGTGACGGGCAAGCTAAATGGATTTCACCCAATGCGCTATCAAAATCCATCCATACTCTATCGCCCTGCTGCTGCCATCGCACATGGCTGCACGCAGTGGGCACAAGTAAACGATGATCGGCCACCGCATCTATCGTTTGCTTAATCGTACGTTTTACCTTCGCAAAATCGAGCACCATATTTTGCTCGTCGAGACCACCTTCAAGCAGTACATCAACAATCCAACTTTCCCCCACCATGCCACGCTTAGGGCAAAGGTAGGAAAAATCGATCACAGTTAATTCTTTTACAAACAGTTGCATTTTCTCTCCTCGGCGGAAAAACAGTCCACCTTTGTATCCGGTAGCACCACTTAGCAATGGCCAAACATGCTAGATTGAATGGCGTTAAATCCATCCACGAAATGGGATTCTAATCAATTCTGCCCTCAGTCGCGACAAATGAATCGGTACTACAGGTCATTTTGAGCAAACAAGCTAAAATGAAGTGATGGTATTGATTATAAAAATAGCGGTTATCTGTTGAATCACAGCTAGCGTGGCAAAATGACAGCACATGGCTGGAGATATTCATCGCTCACAGAAATACAACATCTAATTTGTCGATTAGCAACTAAAACCCTAACCGGCGCGACATAAACCCTATCTAATAAATGAAGCAAAAACAGCGTATTAGATCACAAAAACTTAATCCGTAACAGCGATAGACCCAATCGAAACAAGGCGTTATCACTCTGTAAAATTAAGCGTTAGTATCCCCCCCGTAAACCATACAAAAACCAAGGTTATATAGGGAGAAACAAGATGACTAAACTCACATCTATCGCTATTTTCATCGCAGGTATGTTTGCCTGCACCCATGCCATCGGTGCAGAGCCCATTGAGGTGATCACCGCGGCTAAGATCACTGAGCCAGAAAAAGTCGAATTAGGTAAAATGCTATTCTTCGAACCACGATTATCAAAGTCTGGGTTTATCTCTTGTAACTCATGTCATAATTTATCGACTGGCGGGGTTGATGCACTACCAACGTCAATCGGGCACCACTGGCAAGAAGGTCCTATTAATTCGCCCACAGTGCTTAATGCTGATTTTATGCTGGCTCAATTTTGGGACGGCCGCGCAAGTGATTTAAAAGAGCAAGCTGCGGGCCCGATTGCCAACCCAAAAGAAATGGGCTTTACCCATGAACTTGCAACTGAAACGATTGCCTCTATGCCTGCTTATCGAGCGCGTTTCGCTAAAGTCTATGGCGATGAAACCGTCAGCATTGACCGTTTAACCGATGCTATTGCCGCCTTTGAAAAAACCTTAGTAACTCCCAACAGTCCCTTCGATCAATACCTCTTGGGTAAGCAAGATGCGATTAGCGCAGATGCCAAAGCGGGTTATCAACTGTTTAAAGATAAGGGTTGTGTCAGTTGCCATAATGGTCCTGCAGTCGGTGGAACCATGTTTATGAAGATGGGACTTATCAAGCCGTTCCACACAAACAATCCTGCTGAAGGTCGTAAGGGCGTTACTGGCAAAGAGGGGGATAAATTTGTATTTAAAGTACCTACATTACGTAATATTGAACTCACCTATCCCTACTTCCATGATGGTAGCGTATGGACCTTGGAAGAAGCGGTGAATACCATGGCCGATATCCAGCTAGGACAAAAATTATCAGATAAAGAAGTGAAAGAGATGGTCGCCTTCCTTGACTCTTTAACGGGTGATCAACCACAGATTACTTTACCTATACTACCCCCATCGAATAAAGATACGCCGCGTCCAGTTCCTTTTGGACAAAGTGCGCAATAAATTGGTTAAAAAAATCGTTTAATCAAAAAAGCAAATAGGCCGAGAATAATGATTCTCGGCCTATTTTTAAAACAAGATATTAATCTAGGCTATTCGCCTTTTAAACGACGGTCGAGTTGATCCTTTAAGTTTGCTGGCACGCCTTTGATTAAAATCGTGTCTGAAATTGGATCGTAGATGACTCGCTGACCTAAATGCCCCCCATCAAAACTTAAGGTCACGCCACCGCCAGTGCCTGAAAATTTCTTCAATTGGCGCAGAGTCGATTTATCGGCTGGAAACTCTTCGTCGAGATCATAACTGCCACCACGGGCGAAATCGTAGAAGGAGTCCATACCTTGATCGGCTAACTCATCGGCCAAATCTTTGATTTCGATATCTGCACCTTCGTCAAAACGCTCACTGCAATATTCAAACACTTTATTACGGCACTGCTGACGCTCATCTTTAGTGAGATCGCTACTAGCAACAAAATCTTCCACCGCATTCATCAGTGTCTTGTTTTGTGCTTTAGTATTTACCCCTTCGACACAGCCCATAAAATCGAGGAAGAAGTCGGCAACTTTACGCCCAGCGCGGCCGCGGATAAAGGAAATATACTTACGAGAATCTTTATCCGCCTGCCATTCGGTCAAATCAATACGGGCAGCAAGCTGAATATTGTTTAAATCTAAGTGGTTGTTTTGTGAAAGCTCCATATCATCCAATACTGTCATGGAAGATTTTGCGCTCAAGAGTGCCACAAACAGATAATCGCTGGTGATGCTGGTGTAGCAAGACATCAGTAGGAATCCACCTTGACTGAAATCATATTTCGCCAATTCTTCCTGCAACAATTTACTGGCTTGACCTGAAAACTCCACAAAACCTAACTCGCCAGCACGGTACTGTGTTAATGCATTGGCAAAGGCAGGATTGGCTTCGCCATCATCACCGTGAATGCCAAAATAGCCAAATCCCTTCCCCGCTTTACTGGTATAGGTTTGGTGCAATTCGTCCAGCATCACCTCGACCGCTTGTCCGTTCAGCAGGGGTTGAGGACGTAAACGGCAACGCAACTGCCCCTGACTGTCCTGGGAAATCTCGTGAATAATTGCTTGTTCGATGTTAATACTCATAAGCCCTGATAGTGATACTGGGATAAATCCGCTATTATATGCCGCTAATCCATTCCAAAGTGAAACATTTTTTGATTATGGCAATCCAATCCAAATACTCAAACACACAAGTTGAATCATTAATCGCCGAAATATTGGCTGTGTTAGAAAAACATAAAGCCCCTACTGATCTAAGCCTGATGGCGCTCGGCAATTGCGTCACCTATTTGTTAGAGCGTAAAGTACCTAGCGAATCACGCCAAGCGGTAGCTGAGCAATTTGCGAAAGCACTCGCACAATCGGTCAAATCCAATTAAGTTAGTTGGGTTATAATCGCCAAAAAATAAGATACAACGTCTTTTAGGAATAAGCGGATCACTATGGTCGAGCGTAAAAAGCAAATGAGCCGCGATCGCGTTTCACGGCTCATCAACTGGGGACATTGGTTTGCCTTCTTCAATGGCTTATTAGCTATGATTATAGGTACCCGATATCTGAGTAGCGTCGGTTATCCAGAAACTTGGTATGGCTGGATTTATCTCACTGTAAGCACAATTGGCCAGTTCAGTTTTCTTGCTTTTATTGCTTACTTGATCTGCCTATTCCCACTGACCTTAATATTACCTTATTCAAAGATATTGAGAGGCTTAGCGGCAATAATCGCGACATTAAGCCTGTGTATCTTATTATATGACACCATTGTTTATGCCGATTATGGTATACATTTAAGCCCATTTGCCTTTGATTTAGCATGGGCAGATCTCAATGCACTACTCCATGGCACATCTTACATTGTCACCCCACTGGCCATTATCACCATCGAGCTCACCCTTGCCAATTTTTTGTGGAAACGCATAGATAAGCTCCAAAAACTGAATTTAGGCAATAAGGTTATTGGCTTTGTAGGCATCTGTTTTATTAGTAGCCACTTAATCCACATTTGGGCCGATGCTGCCGATATCACCGAAATAACCCGTTTCGATGAAGCTTATCCTTTGTCTTATCCCGCAACCGCTCGCTCCTTTATGGAAAGTCATGGCATCGATGGTTCATCCCAGAACAATGACGGAGTACGAGTGCTCAGCTATCCAACACAGCCCTTGCTATGTCAAGCTGACACACAAACCAACGTATTGATGGTCGCCATCGACAGCTTACGTGCTGACATGGTTGACCCTAAGACTATGCCATTTTTATATCAGTACATGGAAAAGAACCAGTCGTTTACAGAACACTACAGTGGCGGAAATCAGTTTAGAACGGGCATGTTCTCGCTCCTTTATGGCATTCAGGGCAGCTATGGTGATGCCAGAGTTTTTAATAGTACGAGCCCGATAATCACTAGAAGCTTCCAACAGGCGGGTTATCAGTTAGGTCTTTTTATCCCTGAAACTAACTTAAATCTACGCTCAGCCCAAGCTATGTTTAATGATTTTAATACTGTGATAGCCAAAGAAGCGAATGGCAGTGCTGATGCTGACTTACATACCGTCGCCAGTTTCAAAGAATGGCACGGCATACAAAATAAACCTTGGTTTGCCTTAGTCAATCTAAAAGCCCCTGAGAATTTTGATACCCCCGTAGGCTTTTTAGGTGTTGAAACGATAAAGGCCAATCCCAACTTAACACCGGCGCAAAAAATACTCTTTAATCAATATCGTCAATCACTGTATTTTATTGATAAACAGCTACAAGCCATCCTAACCGATGTGAAAAATGATACTTTAGTGATTATTACAGGTGTAAACGGCAAGATGTTTACCAGTAATAGTGATGAGGCCATGCGCAATTTATCACCAGAAAGTATCAAAGTGCCCTTAGTGATCCACTGGCCTAATGCAAGTGAAGCTAAGGTTAAATATCGCACAAGCCACTATGGTCTCGTGCCGACCCTAATGACCCATGTGTTAGGCTGTACGAATAACACGACCGACTATAGTGCAGGACGTAGTCTATTAGAACCTAGCAAAGAGACTTGGATTTATATTGGTGATAGCCGCATTTTTGCGATTTACCAACAGTCAGAAATCACAGTGATTGACAGACATGGTAAATACCGGATATATGATGAAAATTTTCAGCATCGACTGCGTAAAAAAATCAGCGCACCCGAGTTAATTGAAGTTATGCGAGAAGGTAGACGTCTCTATAATCATTAATTAAACAATAAATAAAAAGCCCTAATCCAGCAATGGCTTAGGGCTTTTTAGTGATAAAGCATCAAGATTGAAATAACCAGTCGCTCAGCCAACCTTAACCGTTGAATAGCGCTCCAACCAATGGGCATAGGAGGATGGTAGCACCCAAGATGGACGGTCTATCTTTAATATTTGTGCCGCTTGATAAGGCCAATGCGGATTAGCTAAAAACGCCTTGCCTATCATCACTAAATCCATTTGTTCATTTTCAATTGCCGTATTGGCTTGATGTGGATCATCCATCCCCCAGGAAGTCGCAACAGGGAATCCCACCTCCTTACGCACCTGAGCTGCAATAGGCGCTAACAATGCAGGACGCCATGGAATATTGGCTGTTGGGGTCGAAAAACAAATGCTCACATTTAGCATATCCAAACCTATCTGCTTGAACTGTTTAACCAATTCAATTGATTCTGATAAGGTTTGCTCATCTTTGTCATCAAATTCAATCACTCCGAAACGTGCCGTTAAGGGCAGATGTTGTGGCCAAATCTCTCTTACGGCTTTAATCGTTTCTAATAGGAATCGTCCACGCCCTTCAGCACTACCACCATATTGATCTGAACGCTGGTTGGCATAGGTTGAAAAAAAGCTTTGTGCTAGGTAACCATGGGCAAAATGCAATTCTAACCATTCAAAACCAGCGGCTAAGGCGCGCTTAGCTGCCGTCACAAAATCGACTTTAACGCGCTCAATATCTTCAACGGTCATCTCTGTGGGCACTTTTGATAAGTTAGCCCCAAAAGCCACTGGAGACGGTGAAATAGGTTGCCACGCTTCAGCCTCACCATTGGCAATATGGTCATCCCCTTCCCAAGGAATGTTGGCACTCGCCTTACGTCCAGCATGACCAATTTGGATCCCTGCTACAGCACCAGCACTTTTAATTGCATTCGCGACTTTAGCTAAACCAGCAGCTTGCTCATCGTTCCAAAGTCCAAGACAACGGGGAGTAATACGTCCTTCAGGGGACACTGCGGTTGCCTCAACGATGACAAGCCCTGCACCACCTCTAGCAAGGCTAGTGTAATGCACTTGATGCCACTCATTGGGAAGCCCTTCTTTGGCTTGATATTGGCACATAGGAGCAACAACTATTCGGTTTTTAAGGGTGATATCTTTAAGTTTAAATGATGAAAATAGATCAGCCATGGGGATTTAATTTCCTGTATCCGTCGAATGTTCAGAATGAATGACGACAGCCTAATCCCATCATGCCATAATTAAAAGCACTCTTAGATTATAGGTTTGATAAGATTTCATTATGATAAATCCACAATGGTTACACACATTTGCCGTTTTAGTCGAAAAAGGTAATTTTACCCGCACGGCAGAAGCCATTGGTATAACCCAAGCGGCAGTCAGCCAGCATATCAGTCGCTTAGAAGAAGAATATGGCACCTTATTTTTACGACGAACGCGCCAGCTTGAAATAACGCCAATAGGCGAAAATTTACTCACCTATGTAAAAGAAGTAGAATGCGCGGAAAAACGCTTACGACAAAAACTGATCAAAGATGACACCGACGTCGGTGATATCAGTCTTATCACACCAGGAAGCATAGGCTTAACACTTTTCCCATTGTTATTGGAGTTACAAACTGCTTTTCCCGCCTTAAATATACGACACCGCTTTGCACCAGATAACGAAATCCTAACATCCGTTCTAGCCAATCAGCATGAAATTGGTATGGTGACGTTAAAGCCCTCCGATCCCCGGATTTTCAGCACTTACTTTACCGAAGAACCTTTAGAGTTAGTCGTACCTGCCGGCCATAAAATTAACACATGGCAGGACTTACAACGGTTAGGCTTTATCTCTCATCCTGACGGTGAAGCCATGGCCATGAGATTACTGACCCGAAAGTATCCTGGTTGTCCCAATATTCAAGAGCTCCCCTGCAAAGGGTTTACCAATCAAATTAGCCTTATTCTTGAACCTGTTGCTAGAGGCTTAGGCTTTACCGTTATACCAAGATATGCACGTAAAGCTTTTGAGCGGCAAGAAGATATTTATGTAGTGGAATGTGGCATCCAAGTGGTTGATACCATTTGGCTTATTCACCGCGCAGAATGGCCCTTGTCGCGTCGAGCCCAAAAAGCAGTCGAGTTCCTTAAAAGCAGAATATAAATGCCTAATCTTATACCAATCGTATTAAGGGTTGACTTAACATTTAATTTGGCCTTGCAAATCAAAAACTCATTTATCAGTGTAAATATCAATACAAACAAAAAAGCCTATAAACTGTTAGGTTTATAGGCTTTTTTACTCTTATATAAAGAGGAATTTGGTCGGTATGAGAGGATTCGAACCTCCGACCCCTGACACCCCATGATTGATTTGCTAAATTTAAAAAGTAACGGTTAATCAATATGTTAAATCAATATTATTAATAAAATTTTACTTGGATAAATTCCTTATTTTTATCTAGCTTGCGTTTTCTGCACACTTTGTTTTCAACGGCTTATAAGGGGTTTGTCCCCTTTTTGTTGCATCAACAGCTTCTTAGTAATTCTAATTTGATTCAGTTTTTGAAATACCATTTACCCACATTCCCACTCTCGATAGTTAGCACTTAATTTGCGGTAAACATCCCCAATCAGTTGTGTACTGCGGTGTTAGTAGTTCGCGGCGCATAGCCCATTTCTGATCAATGCCTTGCGCAGCGAGGAATAAGGTATCGCTACCATAGCGGTGATTAACACTGTCGAGGGTTCGCATTAGTTGAGGTTTGGTGGTTGGTGCATTGAATAGATCAAATTGACGGTGTTTTTCACTGACTAAATCTAACAAGCCCACACCAATTTTATAATAGCGTACCCCTTGCCTAAACAATTTAGGGGCAGCAACACTCATAGCACGGGTGAGTTCAGCGCTGCAATTAGTGGCACAGGAAAAGTTGACTAATGTCTTGGCCCCTGTTGGCTGTTCATCATAGGGCGAATTATTGGCGAACAGCAGCATGGTTTTACATAACGAACCTTGCCTTCTGGCTTTAGCGGCAGCAATGCCAATATGCTTGCTTAAGGCTTGGTGGAGTTGTTGGTAATCAGTGATACGTTCGCCAACACTGCGAGTTGAGAAGATCTGCTTTTTATCCGCCCTCGCCTCATCCCATTGCTTGCAAGCTTGGCCATTTAGCTCTCTTACAGTGCGCTCTATTTCAATACTAAATTGTTTACGAGCCAAACCAGCAGGCATACTTGCCAGATCATAAGCGGTATTAATTTCCATTAGCGCCAGCTTTTTACTGATCCTACGGCCAATTCCCCACACCTCGCCCACTTCAACCGACTTTAAAATAGCGATTCGGTCTGGCTCATTATCAATTACGCAGACACCGTTATAACCGGGCAATTTTTTTGCGGCGTGATTTGCCAACTTTGCCAATGTTAAAGTGGCACCTATCCCGACACAGACAGGTAAGCGGGCTTCTTTCCATACTGCGCGTCGAATTAACAGCCCTCGTTCATATAGTGACTTGATCGAAGGGCAATGCTTAAAGGATAAAAAAATTTCGTCAATGGAATAGACATGCTGCTCAGGTGCAAAACGGCCGATGATATTCATCATTTTGGTGGAGAGATCGGCATAGAGTTCATAATTGCTTGAACAGGCGATCACCCCCAATTTTTGGCACTGTTCCTTTAGTTGAAAGTAAGGGGCAAATTTGGGGATCCCCAACTCCTTCGCCTGACGATTAGCTGCCACGATACAGCCATCGTTATTGCTAAGGACAACTATGGGTTTACCTCGCCAATCAGGGCGAAATACCTGCTCGGCGCTACAATAAAAACTGTTGGCATCAACTAGAGCATACATTTTAAATTAGCTAGTGTAGGGTTGGTGCGATGAAAACGAACTGAACTCACTACAACGCCTTCAACACAAAAGGTATCGTAATCATGGATTGGCTGAGGCTGATGCTGTTCATTTGCTGATAGCAGTAAACGGCGAGTTTTATCGATAATTTTACAAACAAATTCGCTGTTAAAATTAGCGACGATCACATCACCATCTCTGGCAGTTTCAAGACGATCAACTATCAACAAATCTCCCCAATAAATTCCAACGCCCTGCATTGAATCCCCTCGAGCAAACCCCATAAAGGTAGCGTTGGGATGCATAATCAAGAGTTGATCTAAACTAAGGCCAAGCTGGCGATACTCTTCAGCAGGGCTTTCAAACCCCGTGAGTCCTGCACTTGCATAGATTGGTATGATACGCATAAACAAAAGAACACTGGTTAAACATACAGTAATTCTAGCAGCAATCATACAGCTAGCAAGTATTCAGTCAGAAATTTTCGCCCGCATAAACTCTTCACCATAAAGCTCATCTCGAATGATCACTATGCTTTTGTCTGCATGTACACCAATACGAGAATTAGGTAGAGCGATAATTTTGATATCTGGTAAGTGGTTACCGTTTTCATCATAGATGTTTTGCAGCATGATGGATTGGAACTCTAATCTCTGAACGATCAACATATGACCTCCGTGTCTAATGGGTACAGAAGAAGTGTAGGATCATTTTGGGTGTCTACATAACTCGAAAATCACCTTGAATAGCTTTGAAGCTTAATTTGGATTATGGTGGCTATAAAACCAAGTTAATTGCAGAAAAAATGGGGTTGTAACAGATTGCAAGATAAAGATTTTTTTCTAAAAGCAATTTACAAATAAATTATCAAATTTAATGAAACAGAGTTGTATGTTCCCCGGTTTGTATATACAGTTTGTATATACAAACAAGATTTACTTGTGTATAGTTCGCGTTCTTAAGACGCTAAGGAGGGTGTTAATTGAGTTTGCAGTTCTACATTTCTAAGACCGTACGTGCAAAACTTCATGAACGGCATAAAGTAACAGAAAGAGAAATTTTTGAGTGCTTTTTTAATAGAACGCATGGTTACTTGCAGGATAGCAGAGAAGAACACCTCACAGATCCTGTAACGCTATGGTTTATAGCTGAAACAGACTTGGGAAGGATATTGAAAGTTTGTTTTATTCAAATTAATGAAGGGATTGAAATTAAAACGGCGTATGAGCCATCTACAAGAAATGCTATTGACTTCTACTACAGAATAGCCAAAGAATGTTAATTTACATTGGTATAAGTTAAAAGCATAAAATAGCTTTAAAATCAGAAACTAAGTGAATATAAATACAACTAGGAGTGAAGCCATGAGTGACATGACTCAAAAAATTGATGGCACTGCTGCTAACTGGGAAAATGAAGTGCTTGGAAATGACGAGCAGTTTGCAGTTATCGCGGAAGGTGTGACTTCAGAGTCTGTTGACGATACGCTTGCCTTGCAAATGATCTCCATCAGACTACAAAAGTCTATGATTCAAGATTTAAAAAACATTGCCAAAGCCAACAACTTAGGAGGATATCAACCCCTAATAAGACGAATTTTAGAAAGATTCGTCGAGGCAGAAATGAAAACTATCGCACGTGAAGCTATGGCTAATTCTAATCAGACAGAAGTCACATATGAGAGAGAACGTGCAATAGCATGTTAAGTCATATGTAGATAAGTAAAAAAGCCCGCAAAGCGGGCTTTTTTATACCTCTATCTCCACAAATGGCAAATCGGGTGCGCTGCCGAGTACCCGACCATCTTGCACGTACACATGGTCGCCAACTGTAGCGGTGCCAATGGCGCGGATGGTGTGGCCGCTGGCGCTGCTGGCGGTGACAGTGCCATCGGCATTAACGGCAGAAACGAGCATGATCTGCCGTGGTAGCACCAAGGCAGATTGAAGTTGTTTAAGCATGGGGACCTCGCAGATAAGGGCTAGACTCTAGATTCTAGAATCTATAAGGGCACAGCCCGCTCTAACTTTCTAACGGGCTGATAAGTGTGATGCTTTGCTCGATATCGATATCGCCACGCTCGCTTACAGTCGCGCGGATAGTCCAGCTATCGCACACGCCTTTAAACACTTCGCTGTTGATGGTGACACCAATTAACATGCCAGGCGTTGCGGGTGGTAAATCCGCCATCACGGGCATCGACAAATTCACACTCAACTTATCACCCGTTTCGGCCAGTGCATTGGTGCCGGCTACGCGCGCGGCTTGGTTATCAACAATCAACTGAGCGCTGATATCAGCGGCAGGGATATTGCCCGCACTGCCTGCGCGTTTAACTTTGGCGCTAATGCCCTGCTGTTCTCCCCGCAGCCACACCACATTACACAATGGATTGCGGCTAACTGAATCGCTATAGCTAGTGATCACCGCATCGTGCAATGCCAGATCTGGCACTGCAGTTGCCATTTCCCACGGTGCAGTAGGCCAGCGCGGGACTATAGTCAGCTTTTTGGCCGCATCATCGGTTAAGATCATGCAGCCCAATTGCCCTACCGCCTCGGCTACTGCTTCAATAGGCGTTTTATTGCCCACGCTAAACGCCCCCGCTGGAATTGTAAAATCAGGGATGCCGCTTAACTCTACCGTCCAGCCTGTGGTTTGCAGCAAATCCCCCAACAAACCCGCAAAGCTGCGGGCGGTAGCGTTGGTGTAACTAAGCGGCAGCTTATAAGGAGCAGCTAGTTCTGCAACGCGGGAACGGCCTGTGCTGCTATATGTTGCACTGCCGAATACTTTACTTACGCTTGGCTGTTCAGCAATCGCGTAAAACTCATAGCCGTTAATGCTGATTAGCAATAGCTCATTGTGAGCTCGCTCTGCATCAATGCGGCTTGAGAACTCCAAGCTCACAGCGCGTGCCCACTGACCACGGCTGTGGCTAATGTTCACGCTGCTGATCACAATCGGTAAATCGTCGGACACTCGCACGCATGTGATCGTTGGCTGCATTAAGTAGTACCTGCGAATTTGGGGTTCAATCGGGATTTTAAAATCAAGTGAGGGTAATACTGGGCTACTGTCAATTAGCCCGCCGCCATCGTCCCAGTAGCAATAATTGGGTGATGCAGTAAAGCGCAGCACAACGGGGTTTGCTGTGGCACCAAGCGGCTCATTAAAGCGCAGCGTGACTTTACCAACGGGTGGGCGGTATTTAGTTGAGCACACCCAGCGTGGCTCGTGAAAACCCCATTTGATTGATTGCTCTGTATCAACAGCTAATCCACTGTATTTAATTATCAAATCTGTTTGATGCTGCTTACCATCTATCCAACTAACATCTATGTTTGACTGATGTGCTGCAATATCTAACCAGTTGATAACCGTGTTATACATGTGATCAACTGGTGTATTCCAATCAAAACTAATTGCTGTTCCGTGGGATTCAGGTATTTGCCAGCTTACTGCGGTATCTGTACGCATCTCATCATTGATTAACCAAACAAAATCTGCATGTAATCCAATTGATTCATGCGTTCGATAAGCAATGCTGTGATCAACGGATGATGGCACATCACTCGTATACGCTGACTCAAACTGTATTTCATGATCTGCTGCAAACTCGGCTAGCAACAACGCTTGTTCTACTGCATCGAGTGCGAACCAACTTATGCCGATCTCAATGCCAAATGTGGTATCAACTGGTATAGCATTAACTGCAAAATCAACGACGATAGTAACGGGAATAGTAACGCCAACAGCGACCGTGACAGCGGGCGTATCATCACCAAATCTCAGTGTTATTGGCGATGTTGCAGACACCCACGGTTTAGTAAATCGCAGGATGATTGCCATGGGTTAGATCTCGATATAAGTGGTGTTAGCCTGCAATATAAAATTACTGGGTTCTGTAATAGTTTGAGGGGTTATAGCTTGTGACAACACGAACACAGTCTCATTCCAATATCCAACGTGGGAGATAGTCACGGGTTCGCCAACTAAGATAGTTACATCGGCAGTTAATGAGATACGGCCATCCTCGGGGGCGCCAAATGCAACCACTCCACGCTCTGCATCAATTTCACCCATTGCGCCGTCAGCACCAGGACTATCAGTGTGCAAACTCACATGAGTAATAGTGAACACCGCAAGCATGGTGTTTTTGGTGGTAGTAGTTATCATGGTAATATATTTGTTACACTCCCATCAATGACCTGCGGTTGAACACCATCCGCAGTTGCAATGCTATACACTAAGTCTCGGTCAGTGATTGCTACAACCAAATCATTTTTGGTTACATAACTGTATGGCACAATGATATTTTTAGTACCTCCTCCACTTAAATTACCTAACATGAAAATATATTTATAAATGTAACGATCAAATATCAGGATTGATTCAGCATTGATATCCACATCAACTGCAATCAATGCCTGATAAAATCCAGTATTTACACCACCTTTCACATGCACCTTACTCATACCATTCACCGTTAGTTTGCACATAAATATGAGGTGCAATGCGGCCATAACACACATCGTAGTTTACACCGTCAACAGTGAATGATATTGGTGTTGACTTACCATAAAATCCTGATAAACGACTATGAAACAAACCCGGCACAACACCTTTACAAGCGGGTAGTATGAGGTTATCTGTAGGTGCAATAGTAACGGTCAATGGATGGAAGATTATTGGTAAATTTAAATCTGAAATATCAATAGCTAACGGTGTACCAGCAGTATTTATGTTCGCATCAGTATATGTGGTATTGGCACCACAACCGTCATTTGCATAGACACCACAAACTACACTGTTTATTGCGTTCGTACAGAAATCCCCTTGTGTATATGTTGTACTCGCAGAATCAGCCATAGCGTTACTACTGCCGCTACCACTAACCATTGTGAATATATGTTGATCGTTTGGTGTAAAGGATTGTAAATCACCGATCCATAGTCTTTTCTGGTGAGAAAAGAAAGTTGTAGTTAATGTATTAAATACACCCTCTTGCATGACGTAGAATGATCTTCCGCAACCGACTACAGTCCAACCCGTAACTAAAGCACTATTGTTAGTCGTAGCAAAACAGCGATACCCTACTTTTTCAATATACGTATCTAATGCTGTAATCTGTTTTGCAGCAGTAAACCGCACTAGCTGACCCACTACGTCACTACCTGCATGAGCCTCAACCTGTACAGCGCCACCACTGCCACCATCGGCAGATGAATTGCGAAACACCATTTTAAGTTCGACCAGACTACCAAAATCAAGTGTCCAACCCAAAGGTGATTTACTACCATAACCATCTACTAAACATGCCTTTAAAATTCTTAACCAATCGCTAGGTTTGGTCGGCATACCAATAGGAGCACCTACATCGGTATGGCGATAAACCGTTACTGGTAATCCCATTATCTTCCCCTATTAAGATTCGTTGCCGCGGAACGCTAGCACGGCGCGGTCAGTGGTGATTTGTGAATGACCGCTTTGCACTGTGCGCAGTAGCATCACGGGTTTTGATGCTGCGAAGGTTTTAAAGCGGATAGCTTCACCCGCATTCCAGCCGCCACCAAACGCACCTACGCGGATGATAAAATACGGGGCTAGAGTGAGCGGGTTAATAGGTGCAAAGTCGTTTAATGTGTCACCCGTGGCGATTTGCCCAAGCCTACGTCCAACGCACCGAAACACTGTTGCTGAGGTGAATATCAATACCCAATCTTCGTTTATCGCAGTGTTGTTGAGCACTTCAATCGGATAATCCACAGCGTTTAAATTGCCCGTGGCTGGCGTGCCATCTAAGTCCCAGTTGTTAGCCCACGCCGTCATATCGCGTACGGGGCCAACGCGGGCTTGTAAATCACCGAGATTTTGCACACTCGATACATTTG
The DNA here is from genome assembly GCF_016406325.1 of Shewanella putrefaciens. Taxonomy (NCBI): domain Bacteria; kingdom Pseudomonadati; phylum Pseudomonadota; class Gammaproteobacteria; order Alteromonadales; family Shewanellaceae; genus Shewanella; species Shewanella putrefaciens. Next base: position 2,517,411 of record NZ_CP066370.1, read on the forward strand.
CGCCGATGGGATATGTTTGGCTAAGCGGCGAAGCGAGTACCAGCGATTTTTTACGCACCTCAGTCACTAGCGCGACTTCGCCTATCGTATCGGTGAGGATAAAAGGCGCGGTAAAACCGCTAAAATCGCTATTGATAGTGACAACACCTGTCTCTTTAACCCACTCGTAATGAGTGTTAGCTAGCGTCCAGAGTGATTTGCCTTCGGCGTCAGTGATATCAACAAAGCGCGCATTGGCGCGAACTGACTTGGTTTGCGCTGGCGCAGGGCTTGATACTACTTGCACTTGTGTATCTTGGACTGATACTGGATTCCACGCAGTGAACGCCTCTACTACCCCGCCGTTTTTAATCCGCAAAGGGTTTAAGCCGTAGAGTTCTGGCGGTGGTGATAGCGATACTGTTTCGCTAATGTCATAACGTAGCGTTTTTAGGTCCACGTTCTGAGCAAAAGTCAGTGATACGTTAGTCCCTGTGATAGTGCCAGTTACCCCTGAGCCAGTGATCACGCCATCACTATCACTTGATCCAGACAACAGCGTGTCACCCGCTGCGTTACTCACTTGCACATAGAATGTGTCGAGCACTGGCGCATCGGTCACAAGGGCAAAATTAGCAATATTGTCAGCACTGGTTGATGACTCAACTAAACTGCTATATGAGATAGTGAAGTCACCTCTGCTGTCTAAAAACTTAGTGGGTACGCCAGTTTCATAATCTAATTGCACTAAACGCACACTCGCCATTGCATCAACAAAGTTGCCGTCTGACGTTTCGGTTAATATGCGTGCGCCATGGACTGAGTTAGTGAATGTAATCACCATCTTCGTTGAACCCAGCGTTATCTTTTTACCCGCTGGAAAGCTGCCGCCGTAGTTGAACACATCGTATTTTGATGCAGAAATATATTCGATAGTGATTGCAGAGATATCGTAAATACTGAGATTGCTTACCGCTGTAAATGTAACAGTAGTGCCAACGATTGACCTATTCCACGTTGCTAATGAGTTGACCACTTTAGGTGCTAAACTCAGCCCAGTGTTAACAAAGTCATTACTAAGTAAATCAGCCAATTCAAAGATATAAGTTTGTTGACCTGCAATATATGGCGTGCTCGCAGTTTTAGCGATAATGCCGCCGCTGTCTGTGGTGATGCTGTTGCCAGAGAGAGGATTTACTGTTTTAACTTTGGGTAAAAGTTCGCTCACTGTTGACTCAAGCATGATCTCATTGCTTGATGAAGATGCAGCAGTGAGTTTGCTTACACCGTGATATTTAATGCCATCGTTATCGCTAGTTAAACGCATTTTAGTACAACCCGTTTCACCACCAATGTTGACATTAGTGTCTGGCGTATTAAATGGAATAGCTGGTTTGAATCTGGCAATGCCCGTTGCACCGCCTGTGACAGTTTCTAATATCTCGCAAAAATGCTCGAAGCGTGGATAAAGCGCATTTTCAGCCCCAGTGTACTCAACTGAAATAACAATCTTTTGGCCCTGCACCAGCGTTACATTTGACCAATATTCTTGGCCGTTAAAAAAGTAAGATGATTGCAAATAAGCGCGTGGGAACGAATCTTGCCCTGCTAATAATCCGATCAAGCCTTTACGGATCAACTGTCCCGCCCGAACTGAGGATTCCAGAATCTCAACCATATCAGTCATGCGGTCGGCATCGTCTAGCGTGTCAGCCTCAGCGATTAACATGCTCACTAAATCATCGGTTGGTTTTTGGCTGATAAATACATGTGCGTCGAGCAACACTGATGTATCTGCAGTATAAAGCGCGGGATAACATTTAACGATATCAACAGCGCTTACTGCGTGGTCGATATCTGATATTGCGCGAAACAGTTCGTTAAGCTTGCCAGACTCAACCGCAAGCTTAGTGCGCTGACCGCCAGCGTCATCACTTGAGCCAAGCTGTTCTGGCTTAAATACTTTTAAATCGGCACGGGTGATAGTCATATGATATCCAAGAATAAATAGCTAAAAGCTGGATCCACGCGTTCGCGAGGATGACGGCAAAGCCTAGTACCTAGGGCCTAAAACCTAGAACCTTAAAAATTACATCGTTAAAAACTTAAGGGTGACGTTGGTTAGCTGCGGATAGCCGGCTACCTCATCAAACACATCTTCGCCAGCGATCGGTGAGGATTGGGTGTTATCCCAAATCACGTTGTAATCAGTGCCCTCATGCGCAAGAGTAAAAGCGGTTAACGTGCTGGCAGCATGGGCCTGTAATTGCTCAAACTCGCTGCGCGCAATCCAGCCATCTTTGGTGCCTAAGGTCATGGCGTGGCCTGCGGGAATGGCGGTTTGCTGCACCTGCGGCGCACCGTTTAAAGCACGCTTTAGGTTGGCGGCAACGCGCACCTTTTCGTTGCGGTTTAGCCACAGCAGATCGCCGCTAATCGCGATGGTATCGATGGTGGTCATGGGGTTCCTTGTCTAAAGAAGGTGCTAGGGGTAAAGCCTAGATGCTAGGTCCTAAAAGCTGGATCCCCGCATTCGCGAGGATGACGGCAAAAGAGTGAAGTCTATAACCTAGGGCCTAGCACCTTTTTACCCGCCTATCGATTGCAGCCGCTTGATCTCCGCGACTAGCTCTGTCACCAGGCTGCGCTTCATTTGGGCATCAAAGGTACTGTTGCCCACTTGCAACTTAAGCACTACAGCATCCGAGCTATTGCCCACCGGGGCATTTGCGCTAGGTGTGTTTGTGGTGGTTGTAGTGGTTTGCGTAGCGGCTTTGGCGCTAGCTGCAGCGGTGGCAGTTTGCTGTTTGGCCTCAGCTTCGCTTTTGGCTTTAGCGGCTTTATCGGCTTCTTGCTGGGCTTTAATTTCAGCAGTGCGAAACTCATAAACTTGTTTGAGTGTTCGCTCAGCTTCTTTTAGATCCGCGATAAGTTGTTTATCGCCTGAGCGCTCAGCGGCCGCAAGTTGGGCTTTAAGATCGGCTACTTGCTCTTGATATCGACGCTTTTCGATTTCATCTTGCCGTCCGAGATAACCATCTAACTCATCTTGCAATGATTTAAGCGTGGACTCAGCACTATCGCGCAATGCATCCATGCGTTGTTTTGCGCTAGCCAATGCTGATGTGAGCAATGACATATCCTGGTCGTTCACGAGATCAAGGGCTTTAGTTGCCCGTTCTGCACTGTTGATAATTTTTATGTTTGCGCTATCAGTACTATCTAGTGCATCAACTAACTGCAGCAGTTCCAGTTTTTGGCGATAATATGCGCGCTCAGCAATCTTGCCAGCTTTTTCAGTCTCGAGAGCCCACGTTCGCAAACCAACAAAATCGACTGTTTTAGCAAGCTGATTATTCAGATCTCCAATGGTCCCGTTTAGACCATCAAGCGTCGTTTTTACTTTATCAATCTCACCGACTTCTTTTACGACTTTTTGAGTACCGTAAACAATCGAGTCAAAATATTGAGCCGCTCCCTCACTGAGGGATCTAACACTTTGATAAACATCAGCACCGAGTGATGCAAAATAATCGGCTACCGCAGCTAATCCGGTACCCGCATTTTCGGCAGATTTAACGATGGTATCGAATGTGTTTGATATTACCCCACCGAATGCATCAGCATTTTTTGTTACTGCGCTGGCGGTTTTTTCGGTACTAGCAGTAAAGTTATTTTGGGCAGTGATCACGCGGCTATATTGAGTGACTAGCTTATCAATCTCGCCTGTTAGCCCCATTGCCGCGGCTTGTTGACGTAGACTTGAAGCGACTTGGCCGTCACTCGCTTGGCCCACGTTAAGAGATGCTTGCTCAGCTTTAAGCGCTGTTTCAGCATATTTTAAAAACGCTTGATTTAGCTCGTATGTTGATGCGGTACCCGCCTGAGCACCTTTCTTTACTTCATCAAATGTCTTTTTTGCTTCAGCAGCTTGATCACGCAACACTTTTAGCGTGGTAATGCCAGCTTTAGCCATTGATGCTTCATAGTCGTTGGCGGCAGTGGAGGTTTTTTTAATCTCCGCAGTTAGCTGAGTTTGCGCTTTTGCCAACTCAGCGGCCGCTTTTTTGGCGTTGTCTTGGGCTGTTTTATAGTCATCAACCGATGCTTCGCCCGCAATAAATGCATCACGCACTTTAGTGAGCTGATCTTGCGCAAGCTGATTTTGTTCGGCGCGTAAATTAACGGTAGCGGTAGCCAGCGCAGCGTTTGATTTAGCTAACTGATTTTGTTTATCAACCTGCGATAACTGCACATCTCCAAGTCGTAGTGTAGCGTTTTCAAGCTGAATTTGTGCAGCCTCGAGTTCAGCAAGGCTTGCTTTGCCTGAGTCTTTTAATGCCTTGTAATGATCTTTAGCCGCGAGTTCACGCGCCTTCCACGCATCCACCTCTTTAGTCGCGGATTCATTGGCTTTTTCGGCAGCGGCCACCGCTTGTTGACTAGCCTCGAGTTGCTGCTCAAGCTGGCTTTTAACTGCCGCTTTTACTTTCTCAGCATTATCAACTTGGGTCTGAGTAGTGCCATCCGAGTCTAAACGGATATCCACACCCATTTGTTTAAGGGCGGCTGTGGCATCGCGGGCATCTTGCTTAACTTGATCAAGATAGGCTTTTGATACGGCTTTTAATGCATTAGCTTGGTTTTCAAGTGTTCGCGCTAATTCATCACCGCCAAACGCGCCAACTACCGTTGCCCAACCTTGCAAAATTAATCCAAATACCCCGCTAACAGCCGCGCCGAATGTTGCCACAACGGAAGTAAAAGCATTAAAAACAAACCGCACAGAACCCGCGACAACATTAAGCCCAGTCGCAAAGGCGGTGATGTTTTCCATCATGCCTTTTAGACTTTTTCCACCATCAACTAAAATAGTGCGAAAAAAGTCGCTGATATCTTGTGCTGCGGCTTTAATACTGCCGCTTTTATTCAGATCATCAAATTGGGTGTTGATATCTTTTAGCAAGTCAACCGCGACTTGATACGCGCCAGAGTCCGCGATGATTTGCTTGAATGACTCCCATTTGTTTGAGATTAAATTGAGTTGACCGCTGAGTCGTTCAAGACTTAATGCCGCTTGGCCGTTAGCTTGCCGCCCCATTTCATCAAACAATTGCTTCATTACATCGCGGCCAAGTTTGCCAGCTTCACTCAGCTTGCCAAGTTGCACCGCGTTTTTACCTGTAACTTTTTCGAGCAAATCCCATACAGGAACGCCGCGTTCGACTAGCTGGAGGATTTCTTCACCCTGCAGCTTTTGCTTTGCCCACGCTTGGCCCGTGGCGAGGATGATACCTTCTAGCTTTTCTTGGCTACCGCCTAGCTTAGCGTTGTAATCGACCATCGATTGTAAGGCCCCATTCATGGGGTCGATGCCGAAAGTTTTTAAGGATGCGAACGCTTGCTTAGCACTATCAAGTTGCGTGCCTGTGCTGTTAGCAAAATCTTTAATCCATAGTGTAGCTTGCTCACCCGCTGCGATACTGCCCACCATCGCCGTCATTTGAGCAGTGAAAGCGGCAGACTTATCACCCGCAGATAAGACGGATTTTAAACTTTCCCATAACCTATCAACACCAACATAGGCTGATGCCATTGCAAACAGAGAAGTTGTTGCGGCTCTAATACTACCGCCAAAATCACTTGATGATTTTTTGCTTTCATCGAGCAATTTATTGTGGCGCTCAAGTCGAGTGTTTACACCCTTAAGTGCGATTTCAGCGGCGGCTTGTTGAGTCTTTAAATCTTTACTGGCATCAGCCAGTTTGTTCATATCGATACCGGCTTTATTGAGCACGGTTTGTTGTTTATCTAGCTCCGCTTTGTTGCGTCCAAGGCTAGTGCCGAGTTGATTTAACTCAGTGCGAGCACTTTTAACTTTAAGTGTGTACTCGGCTTTTTTTTGCCCCGCTTTATCAACTTCAGAACCGAGTTGTTTTAATTCGGTTGATTGCTGATCAAGTTCGGTAGCTAACGATTTGGCGCTGGTTTCGGTATTTTTTTGCGCTGTTTCTAATTTTTTTAAATCATCTTTAGCGCGTGAGAGTGCTGCAGCTTGATCTTCACTCGCTTGAGCGCCTTTATCTTGAGTCGCCGTTAGTCGCTCAACTTCGGCACGTGCGGCAGCGAGTTGATCATCATATTTACTGAGTTCCGCAATTGTCTGACTGTATTCAGTTTCAAGTGCAGCGGTTGATAATGCTGCTTCTTTTTGTGCTGACTCTAACTGCTTTAAAACACGAGCAGATTCTTTTTGATCTTGATTAAATTTATCGAGTGCGCGTGAGCTATCTACAAAGGCCTTTTCACCTTTACTGATTGATGACGTGAGATCATCAATCGCTTTGATTGCCGCTTGTTGCTGCTTTAAATCATCCAGGCGTTCGTTTAAGGCTTCACTTTGGTTTGCCAACTCTTGCAATGCCTTTTCTGATTTTTCAGCTTCACTTGAAAACAAGTCGCGGCCTTGAATGATCAGGTTGACTACTTGATCTTTAAAACTCATGGCATCACCAATGGAATAAACAAACCAAAATAAAAAGCCCACAGCATTGAATAAATGCTGTGGGCTAGAGGGTTAAGCAGGGATTACGCAGCGCTACGGACGAAGAACTTAGACTTGCCAGTAGCAACAATCGAGCTATCGGCAAGCACACCGCCTTCGATATCAAAGCTACCGAAGTCATCGCCAATCAAGTCCATGCCCGCAGTGGGGCTTGGACTCCACTTGAAAAACTTCAGCGTCCACGGTTTACCTGTGGCATCGTTAACACCGTCAATCACCACTGGAACCACCGCACCGGATTCGGTTAATGCTTGCATCGCATTACCCGCTTTTTTGGTGTAGCTCACTTTAAGAGCTTGGCCTGCGGTGATATTACCTGATGATAAGGCGCGGATACCGCCAGCACTGACCACATAATCAGTGTCTTTAACATAGGTAGTGGCGCCAGTATCGTTAGTGACTTCTGGGTCAACAGTGGTGTCGATCATAAACTTGGTATCGGCTAGGCCGTCCAATACTGCGGTGATTGGCTCATCATCCACTGTGCCAGCAGTTAACACTTCAACTTTACCGCGCAGCGCTAAGGCCATGTTAGCGTTGCTAAAGTCGTTCATGGTGAATGACAATTTAACCGCTTTAACGCGGGTAATTTCGGCCGCATTGCCGCCACCGCCACGGAAGTTTGGTTGGGTTTTGGTTTCTTGTTCGATGGCAATTTTTACGCCTGAGGCGTTGCCAACGTCACGGCCATCAACGTAAACGATGCCTGAGCCGATGTAACTTTCAACGACTGTTTCACTCATAGTGAGTCTCCAAATTTAACGGTATTAACAAGGGATAGGGTGAGCACCGCTAACCCGTGTTTTTCGTGGGCTTCGGGCATGATGTACTTGCAGGGTTCTAGCTCTTTAAAAGTGATCACCAATGGCAACCAACTGAGTTTTTCAACTGTGCGTTCATCTTTGTAAAACGCGGTGCGGATGGCGCGCACAAGGTTAATCAGATCAGCAGTTGGCGTTGGGGTTTTATCAACAGTGATACCTGCCACTACTTGCAGCACCAGATCATCACGATAACTATCAACCCCGTTTTTAGCGCCAAAGCCATCAGTAAACGGTTGCAAAAAAATAAACTGCTTATCCTTGGCTACACCTTGCGCGTAAAAACCTTCGCGCACGGTCGCGCCTTCAACCATTTTTAAACGGTCGATAATTACTTGGATCATGGGGAGTCCTTAAAAAAGGGATAGGAACAGCGAGGCCCTAGGATCTATAACCTAGCGCCTATCTATTCGTATACTGGCCGTATTTACTTCGCAGATGAGCAATAATCGGCGGCTCAATATCGTCGCGGATTTTGCTAAAACTGCCAGCCACTGAAGGGCCGTATAGCGATTTTTGCCCCTTAAGCTTGCGCCAACTGTTATCGCCTTTTTGGCGCTGGAACATGATTTGATTGCCGTTGCGGCCAATCAGGGTAAATGTACCTTTAAACCATATTGGCTGATTGCGCAGGGCGCTAATCATGTGGCCGTCAGTTCTTGAGCCGCCATTTTTGCCCGTGCGAGTTAATGCTCTGGCAAAGCGGGTTAAGGTGCTTGCGCGATAACGGGCGGTGATCACCCCTTTTAAGTTGCGCGGGTCCACACTCACCGAAAGGTGTTGTTCGATGTAACTGCGGGAGTTAAAACCATAGCGGTTAAAGATGGCATCGACCGCCGCTTTTTGCCCAAACTTAATAGTGTCATCAATAGCGCGGTTAATCGCTGGCGCTTGGGCGGCACGGATGCGGTTCAGTTCCTTTGTTACCGCCTCCATGCCTTCAATCTTTATCCGCGCCATAGTCTCACCTTAGTCATTTAAGCTGATATAGATAAAGCGGGTGCTGATGCTATCAAGACTGACTAGCTGTGTAAGTCTGCCTTGCTGTCCATTGGATATAAATGTCCCGTTTTCATCAACGCCGCCTAAGGCAAATTCATCACCCACATTTACTGCTCCATCACTTAGTAAGAACTCTGCTCTGCTGATTAACTCTGGTACATACTCATTAGCGGATGCAGCTATTTCTACTCCGTTATCATCCAAATTCACCAAGCGAACAAATGGCGCGGATCCATCGATTGGGGTAAAAAGGCACGGATCAGCCAAACGCTGAAACACCCGCGCCATTTTACCGTTAACGCGGTCGGCAAAGTGATTGCCCACGTTAGGCATTGATCTTCACCCAAACCGTGGTGGATGGGTTGCCAGCACCAAGCCACGCTTTACCAACTCGCGTGTTGTCTGTTGCAGTGTCGGTGATTACCTTAGCGGTATTGTCCCAATAAACATCATCGCCTTGGCCTATATCAGCGGTATTGGCTTTGGGTAATTCAACAACGCCTTCAGTAATAAATTCGCCAGGCGTGTTTGCTGGGATATTGCATATAGCAACAGCTAGTAGAGCACCGATTAACAATGCTTGCCCGCTAGTCACTGCAACCGTTGGGGTGAACGTGATGGTCTTGCTATCTTGCATGTAATTTTTCATGGGGTTTCCTTAAAAAGTAAAGAAGGTGCTAGGCGCTAGGAATAAAGCCTAGGGCCTAAAAGCTGGATCCCCGCGTCGATAACTGCTCCTGCGTTATTCTATCTCCTGCGTCCATGCAGTCGTTCGCGAGGATGACGGGATAAAACCTAGGCCCTAGAATCTAGAGCCTAGTGCCTAAAATTACACGCCTGTTGATTTAACTAATCCACGGTAATCAAGTGGCGCCACACCCGCATCGATACGCACTTTAGTAGCCACACCGTCAGTGCTGAAGCCATCCATTTGCTCGATGTAAGGCGTGTCGATACCGTCGAGGTATGCCACCTCAATAGTGTCCTCCCCCTGAGCAGCCGCCAGATACCAAGCCTTGTCGCTATTCGCTTTCAAGCGTGGCTCGGAGATCACTTCCACCAGATCTTGAATTGGGTTGGCAATACCTGCGTTAACATCAGAACCTTTAACAGAGCTAGATTTGATGATTTGGATAAACTCACGGCGCAGATTAGGTGGGCACAGTGCAAAGGCGGGCTGAATATTCAGCGCTTCTTCGCCTAATGTTTGCGATTCCATGAGCTCAGATAGCGTGCTAATCGCGGCTACCGATGGCGCACCCGCGCCTAAGTTTTTGTGAGTGGCATGGAACAGCGCCACGTTATCACTCATCTTGACGTTGCCAGTGATGACCGCCCAGAACAGGTTACCCACGGTGCGTTTTGCCGCTTTACCCATGGCTTCAGGGATACCCATCAACATACTCATGTCGTCGTTGATGATCGCCTGACGGGTTAATGTGAAAATCTTACCGTAGGTCGCCAGCATGATTTTTTCACCACGGTCACCGATAGTGCCGTATTTGTACTCAGCACCTTCTTCAACTTTTTCCAATGCGCTGAAATCATTCAGGCCGACACGATGGGAAATTTTGAAGTCGCTTAGCTGCCCCTTCTTGGCGATACGCTCGAAGGACTCAACCTGAGAAGTCCAACCTTTTAGCACTGATTTATTAGCCACATCTAGCAGAATATTGCCAAAGTCAGAGCTTGAATGAGTAAACGCTAGGCCAACCATTTGCATCACATTCATGCCAGCAGTGCCAATACCGCGATCGGCCAGTGATGCCCGCGCCAGTTCGCGCAGGTTATAGCTTGCATAACCGTTATCAGCTTCTGCTTTCGCGTGGCCTGAACGCGCCATTAACTGGGCGCGAATCGAGTCGCCAACTAAGTTACCGTTGCCGGAGTGGATAATCACCCGATTTGGCATAGTCGCCGCTGGCGTGGTGTTTTCGCCAAGCTTAGCCAAGATCATATCTTTGGCTTTATCGGCATCAATGGTCGCATCAGCGATACACTGATTTTTTAACTCTGCAAGTTGCGGGAATGCCGCAAAAGCCGTGTTAATGCCATTCATGCGCGCAGTGTTTAATGCAATCGCCGCCGCTTGAATAGTCGCTGCATCTGGTTGTGCCGCTGGCGCGGGTTGATTTGATGGAGCAGGAACCTGAGCATTTGGCGCAGGAGCGGGTTGTGTTGCAGGCGAAGGAATGTTTCCCTTGGGTGCAAACAGGTTTTTTAGATGTTCAGGCATATTGGTAAAATCCTTAAGACGTTTTGAATTAAGTGATGCCGCCATTTGCAGCGGATCGGTTAGTGTGTTGGCAAAACCTTTTTCCACTGCTTCGCGGCCTGTTAACCATGTTTCAGCGGCTAATAAGGCGTGAAGTTCATCTTCGGGTAAGCCTGTTTTTTGTTGATAAGCCCCGACTAAGTTACCTTCTACTTTGTCGAGTAAATCGGCGTATTTGCGCATATCATCCGCATCACCGAGGGTGCCACCCCAAGGTTTATGGATCATCATCATGGCGTTTTCAGGGATGATGATTTCATCAAAGGCCATGGCAATCACACTAGCCATCGAAGCAGCAAGGCCATCGATGTAGCAAACCTTGTGCGCAGGGTGGCCCTTGATCATGTTGTAAATCGCCATCCCCTCAAACACATCACCGCCTGGAGAATGAATACGGGCGGTAATGGTGCCCACTTTACCTAGTGCCTGCAGATCACGGGCAAACTGTTTAGCTGTAATTCCCCAGCCGCCAATCTCGTCGTAAATCATTAACTCGGCATTGCCGTTTTGTGCCTTGAGGCTATACCAGCTTTTGCTTGGGTGAGACTCGTTGTTAATCTGGCTCAGCGTTGCGGCGGGCGCGATCAGCGTTCCGCTTGGCAGCATTGCGCTTAGCGCTGCTGCCGCTATTGCTATCTTGGTTTTTTTCACTATTTGGATCTCCTAGCGATGGGTCGTTGGCGGTCACCATGTGGTTTTCACGGTTGTATTCCACCTCGCGTTTACGCTGGCGCTTGACTTCGGTTGGGTTGCGTCCTCTGGCGCGGGTCCAATCGGCTTCAGTAGCCACGTTTGCGGCTATCATCATTTCCCAGCCTTCGGCCTCTTTTCTCGGGTCAATCCACGGCATGGTTGGGCCGTAGTACACCGCATCAAATAAGGTGCGAATGTCGATATCAGGCGGCAACACTAAAGGATCCTGCTTGTTGAGCATTTCCATTTTTAAGAAGTTGCGAAACACAGGGCGTGACCAGCCGGCACAAAACCATTGCTGCATAATGCGGTTGGATTCGTCTTGCTCAACTAGCTCTTGGCGCTGGCTTGAATAACTGCCTTTGTAGTCGCGGGCAATGCTCGAGTAACTGCCACGGCTACCCGCTGCAACGGCCTTCATTTGGCCGTTACGAAACTCCACCATATGGACGTTGGGGCGATTTGATTCAATCATCCCGACATCTTCACCGGGCTTTAAATCGTCAAAGGTCATGCCTGGGGCAATGGGGATTTCGCGACTGCTGACGGCATCATCCATCACATAATGACTGGCATCACCGCGCTTGATATAAAACGCCAGCGCAGCGGCTATCCGTGCGGCAACGCGCTCGGATTCTTCGTAATCTTTAATGTCGGCTAAGCGGGTTAAAATGCCGTGGAATATCGATACACCTCGAAGCTGGTGCAAACGCTTGAATAAACCGAGGTGCATCATGTTTGATGCGGCCACGGCTTTGGTTTTGTAACGAAAGCCGACTTGATCAGCGGGGTGATCAAGCAGCACATGATAGTTAACTACCTGCCCCCACGCATTGACCTCAAGCCCTTGGCGTACCCGCTTTGAGGGTTCGTTTGACTCGTAGGGAATAAAGTCGGCTTCTAAGGCTTCAATGCTGTATTGAGTGCCTTGCTCGTTTGGGTGGCCGAACTTCGACACTTTACCCATGACATGCTGACCGAATACATCTCCATCCCGCAGCGCGCTACGCAGCACTAAGCGTTCAAGCTCTGGGCGGCTAAAGCGGCCTGTGACATCACACCTAAGCGACCAAGTGGCGAAACGGCGCTGAATATCATTGGCGAGTTCATCCAAGATCTCGCCGCTAATGCTGCGAGGCTGAGGTTCAACCACAATCCCCTGAGCACCGATCACCCGTTCTTCAAAGCGGTCTAAAATACCGATGCTTAAGTCGTGGTTTTCATCCAGCCAACGGGCTTGCTCACGCAGGCTTTTACCTGCCGCAAATACCGCTTGGTTTGCCCCGCGACTCTCCTTTTTAGCGCGATGCGTGCGGCTTGGATTTGCAGCCTCATAGCCTTTTAGATTGCGGTAGCTCATTGCAGCCGCTTCACGCTGTAATGCTAAACGCGGGGCAAATATCGCCAGCGCATCATTGATAATGCTCATAATAATCCTTGGTGAAGGAATGATGGCCAAAGGCATAAAAGCTGGATCCCCGCGTTCGCGAGGAGGACGAATAATTCCTAGAGTCTAGGGCCTAAAACCTAGGGACTTTTTAACTAAAACTCGCCAGCTTTACCCCGCCTTGTGGGCGGCTGTAGGCTGATAAGCGGCGTTCCCATTCAAGGCGACCTTTGCGGATTTCACCTAGGTCCTCTGTGGTCATCGTCTTGCCGTTGATCGTGGTTTGCTTACCTGCCAACACATCAAGCTCGGCCTGAAAGTACGTATCGATCATCTGTTGGCATTGGGTTTTGGTCATGCTTTTATCCTTGGCTTTATGGCATTAACTACAGCCAACCGCCAGAACTGCCACCACCGCCCCCGTTTAGGTAAGCAGCATTTGCATTGGCCTGTTTTGCGGCTTTGGGTTTAGGTTCTTTGGGTTGGTCGCTTGATATAGCGATCGGGGTAACTTTTGAAAGCTTGTCGAGGTTGATGCCGAATTTCTCTATCGCGATATACAACGCGGCCAATGCGTAGACAAAACAGTCCAGCGCCTCGTTACGGCGCTTGCCCGCATCCCAGCGGTAAACTATGCGGCCATTTTCCCGTTTAGGAATTTTTCGTTCGGCAGTGAGCTGTTGCAGCTCAATGTCGTCACACACGGATTCATTCAACGGGAAGTGAATTGCACCAGGCTTACGCACATCCACATCGGGGTCGATGCGCAACATGGCCATGATTAACTCTTTGGCGTTGTCGGTACCGACTTCGGTTAAGTACACGCCCTTGGCGGTGCGCTTACGCGGGAAGTTAGCAATCGGCTTGCCGTAGACGTTGGCGCCCTTCAGTGGGATCACCCGCATCACGCCAAGTTTTTTACTCATGGCGTAAACATCGTCGGTGTAGTGACCGCCAGAGTCCCAACCCGCTACGCCAATATTTAGGAGCACCCCATCGGCACGGGCGTAGCTTTGGGCTATACGCTCGGCAACTTTGTCTTTTAAGACTTGGCTTGATGGATCGCCATACAGGATAAAGCGGTCAATAAGTGCCACCTCTTTACCCGCGCCCCAGCCCCACACACGGCCCTCATAGCGGTCGTCTTGGGTGTCGATACCACAGGTGAGATACACCACCCAGTTGGGCACTTTGCTACTGGGGTACATTTCGCGGCGGCGTTTTAAATCTTCCCACTCAACGCGCTCGCCCGTGTCGTTATCCCAAGGTAATCCAAGCTTGGTGTTGATAAAGGTTTGGAGCTTTTCTTTATCGCCTTTGGCCTTTAAAAACTCGGTGACCAGTTTTGCCCAGCTGTTGAGCGAGTTATAAGCCGACCAGATATGGATTGAGATATTGGGCGGCGTGGTGATGTCGTTGCCTTCGGCATCGTAAAAATCAATAAAGTCGCGGGTGCGGATGCCGGTGTTTTCGCAAATCCAAATCGCGCTTGGGTGCAACTCCATATCATCATCAAGTTGGTTGTTTTCAATGCAGCAACCGCAGTGCTCACAAAGATAGTAAGCGGTTCTTGGATCATGATCGCCTTTATCATCCTTGCGCCACTTAATCCCGAATGATTCTTCGGCACCGCCCCATTTAAGTGATTGCAGTTCACCACAATGTGGGCACGGTAAATTGAATTTAAAAAAGTGTGGCGATTCACTGCATGCCTTTTCCATTTGGCATGTGCCGAGCACTTTAGGCGTTGATCCCCTGATTGATTTTGGGAACATCGACAGTTCGATACGGGTATCACCTAATGAGGTGGCGTTACCTTCGTGCTCGATGGATTCATCAAAACCCGCTAGCTCATCGTAAATGACATCGTCGGTGGATATCTCACGGTAGTTCGCTGCAGCGGTACCACCGCGCACCATTAAGGTTTTGCCGTTAGTGAAGATTTTATCTTCAAGCGTGCTGTCTTTATGTTTGCGCCCCATCCACGGAGCCAGCTCACGCCAAACAGGGATATCGCGGATCGCCGTTTCAACGTGCTTTTTCATAAAGGTTTTGGCTTGACCATCACGCGGCTGGTAGATCAGCACGTTGCGCTTTTTGTGCTCAATCTTGTAAGCAGCGTTAGCCATCAGCATTTTGGTGTAACCGACACGCGCTGACTTCATTAAGTTAAGCGTGCTTATTTGGTCGTTACCCATAGCATTAAGAATGCCGATTTGAAACGGTAAGCTCTCCCACTTGCCCTCGGTGTAGCTGGACTCCGACGACATATAAAAATGCTCATCGGCGTACTCTGAGCAAGTGAGCATGGGCGGGCGATAAAATCCGCGTAACCCAGCAGCAACGGCAGCTTTCAGATTTTTAATCTGTGCTGCCGATATACTCATGTAGATAATCCTCGATACCCGATGCCAGTTCGGCTACAGTGTTTTGACTTTTAATCATCTCCGCTCTAAATGCATCGATATAGCGTTCTGGAATGTCGGGATATTTGCGCTTCATCCGAATGTGGGTTTGATCCAACACTGGGGCGATTTGGGCAGAGATTCGATTGAGCACAAAGGTACAAAAACCGACTTCAACGACTTCTTGGCGCTCTTTTTCGTTTTTAAGTTCTTGCCCGTCTGCTTGAGCTTTGGTTAAGCGCCAGCGCTCATAGTCGAGATCTGGCTTTTCAGGATCATCCTCATCGGGTTTGCTGAGGTGTTTTTTACGCTCGTTAGCCACGCGATTAGCGACCACATCGGACATGGTGTATAGGCATTCACGGCCTTTTTTGCTGTGAACGGGCACATCCCATTTATCAAACGCTTGGGTACTGATGCCGAGACTTTTGCACAGGTCGGTTTTATTCAGCAGAACAGGCGCTGTCTCTTGTATTTGAATGCGTGCCATTATGTTCATCTACCTGTTTTAACAATGCCGCTTTAAGTTGCATCTCAGCACGATGAAGTTCTTGTTTGCGCTGTTCGTCTTTATCGGCTTGACGTTGTTCACGGCGGCTGCGCAAATCCTGATAAAAAACGTTGGCTAACATGGTGATGAGCGCGAAGAAGATCCCGATCAAAATGGCGATTTCATTCAACGTCAACGCACCTCCGATTGTGCTCATGAGTGACGACATATAGGCGCTAAATGTCAGCGACTTTTGCGTGGTAACATCATTGATGTAGGGATTGCTCATGCTGTTTTTCCGTTCGCCATTTTTCGAGGGTTTGCCAATCGGTATCGCATTTTTTGATGACTGATAGCTGTTGTGTTAGGCAATCTGCTAGGTCGGCGTTTTCGCCCTTGTTGTGTAAAAGGTCACATTCGGCGGGTAAGCACTGGCTGATCAACTCTTTCGGTAGCAGCACATATTGGGTCTGCTTGGTGACTACGGTGCGCACAATAGGCGGCGTGTTTGAGCAGCCGCTGAACATCATCAGGCACGGCAGTATTAGCCCAACTGCGAGTTTGTTCATTTGATGATGTCCTTAGTTTTTTAATGGCGTCGCGCTGGTCGGCAAGCTGGCTTTCAATCTCGGCCTTAGCTTTGGCGGCTTGTTGATTGAGCGCTAAGGCAAAGGCGTAATCCTTTGCGAGTCGGTCACGTTCTTTAGCCTGCGCTTGTAATTCGTCGGTGACGGTCGTGAGGTCATCCTGCAACATTCGCTGGTTGATAGCGGCAGACTCAAGCTGTGAGTTTTTAAGGGCAAGATTTGTTTTGGTGGCGGTGAGGCTGATACCGAGTAATGCAATCACCAGTATCAGCGCGCCGATGATATACAAGTGCAATGTGCCAGTGGCGTTAATGAGTTTTTGGAACATAGAGATCCTTAAGGCATATCGCCTGTTCTTTTTTGCGCCGTACCTCTAAACCAGGCAATTTGACGTTAGCAGCATAAACGAAACCATTGCAGCCATGCTTACCGCAGGCCTCGGTGAGTTGGCGACAAGCGGACACCCGTTCGCCACGCTTTAACAGCTTTAGCAAGGTTGAGGATTGAAAGTTACCCGCGCCAAAGTTGTAAATTAGGCTTAGGTACGCAGCGTGTTCACCTTCGGTAAGTTGCACCGGATATGTAAGGCGACGCAGCTGGCGATCGGCTTTGCCTAAATCCTTGGCGAACATTTCAATACATTGCTGTTCGCTAAAAAATTGGTTGAGTTCAAGCTCGGGGCTTGTGTGCCCAAAGCAAGCGGTGAGGATTTGCACCGGATCAAGATAGGTGTGCAAAATCGGCTCACCGTTCGGCGCTTCGGTTGGGGCAATTAAATTCGCACCCGCCAGCGCGACAGCAGAAGAAAGCCCCAGTGCCATGAGCTTTTGCTTTAATGACATGGGCTACCCCTTAAGATGTTGGTTAGCCTTAGCGCGGCCAACGGTTAGATCATCGGCGAGGTCAATCCGACTCTAACTGCTGATGTTTTTAGTGTTTTTCAACGTCCGTAGTGAGCATGTCTAAACCACGGCAACACAGACCCACCACGGCCACCATTGCAGCGACCGCTTTTGTTCAGCGGGGGTTGGCTAGATATAATCCTTTGAAGCTACTGATGCATTAACGGGGCGCGAACCCGAACTACGTCATGCCGTTATCTTTTCAAGATCGGCCACCTTTCGCTGACTGCGTTGCTTTTGCTTAGAGCAAGGCGAACTCTCTTTTGCGGTTACACCTGTGAGAAATCAGGCGGCGGTTATTGATCACCCCGCAAACCGATTAGCGTTATTTCATGATCCACCCCATCTTGAAAAACAATCTCCAAGCCCAGTTTGGTTGCTAACGCATATTCCGCTTTGGCACCTTTTGAACTCGCCCAGTTATCGAGCAGATAAATCCGATCGCAGCACATCAACATCGGCAAACAAATTGCCATGTACTCGGGTTCGGTTAATCCGTCCGGTAGGGTTGCCGGGTTAAGTACGATATGACCAATCTCGCGCATTACATCGGCAGCCAAATGAAACTCATGGCGGTTGCAATCAATCAACCCAGTCATAGGGCCAGCGATGTAAACCTTTTTGCGCAGCGAAACACGAGCCATAAAAGCACCAAATAAAAAGGCTCCACGAGGGAGCCTTTGAGCGGGAGAGAGTGCGAACCAGAAACGAGGCTTTAGCAAGCGTATATAAATCTACTCTTTTTTAAGGTGCTTGAAAGCGTCAAAGTTGACGCTAAAAGCGCCAAAAGTGGCGCTGACAATTTTGTAAAGGTGTGATATGTGAAAAATCAATCACAGGGATTTTTTCGATTTACTTATCACTTAAGTGATTTTCCAATTTCTATAAGCTCGAATGCATCCCTAATTTTTCCAACAGATCGAATAGCTTTAAACGCAAGACCCCATATCACCACCCCAAATACCACACTGATAATAAAAAGAAATATTCCATCTAGCCCTAAAAAGGAAAAAATTTCTGGTACGACGAACCACTTACCACTATCAAATACATAGATTGCAGGAGCAAAGGCATAAGTACCAATAAAGCCAAAAATAAAATATCTGACAATATGTAAGATATCTCTTGGATAAACCTTGAATCTCCACAATTTTAACTGCCAGTAATTCCCATTAAAAACTATAGATTTCATGTTTTTAGAAAGCATGAGGTACGGAGACCCTTTGACAAATAAATCAAAAGCTTTACTCGGGTTCGCATAACGAAGCAGAACGCTGATTTCATCATATGAAAAATTAAATCGATAAATTAAGCTAAACACCTGCTCTGTTAAGAACCGCTGTTTTAAACTCGCTTTGTTTGAGTTAGAGCTCAACGTGGCTTGAGCTATCTCAAGATTCTTATGTCGAAATTTATTTTTCTCAAAGTGAAAATCTGATAAGTACTTTATGAGAGCAATAAAAACAGTGATTGAAGCGATTATGGTGGTTACGCTTGGAAACGATACCGCTTCACTTAATAAGTTTTTGTCCATACCCAAAGCTCAAATTGTTAGTGCTACTACACTTATAAGATCAAAGTTGATCTATAAGATCCCTGTAAATCTGTTAAGAACAGATTCTGTATTACAAACAATTTAAGCCAAAATATCAACAAGTTAGTTTACATATGGTAGCGAAGGTTGGAATGGTGTTCTAGGGAGTTGATAAAACAACAACTCAACCCTAGAAAATTTTCATATGTAATGAAGCACTGCGCGTCACCGCCCCCGCAGTGCACCGAGCCAGAAGGACCCATTAGTTCAGACTAGATATAACACTTGTAATTCACAGTGTTAAATGTAATCTGATAGATGGCAAAGAGCTACTAGCGAAAGTCTAGATTGCCGACCTCTGACGCTCCCACTCAATTTGGGCTTTGAGACAGAAATGGAACTGCTGTGTACGAGAAAAAATTAGAGACATTATTGCCGTGCTGCTTTGAAATGTATGATTTTATGGCGGCTCACGTTGAGCAACTACAACATCTGGGAGCTATGCCAGAGCTTAAATGGCAAATTGCATTTCAATCAGGCATTTTGTCATTTGAACACGGCCTATCTTCTCTTAAATTAATCTCTGAGGGTTTTACTGCATCGGGCTTTGCATTGATGCGGCCCCAGTACGAAAGCCTAATACGTGGATTTTGGCTTATGTACGCTGATACAGAGGTTTGGGTTAATAAGCTATCAACAGCTGGAAAAATTGGTCCAAATGAGATAAAGAAGCTGGAAACGCCCTTCATTGGGGAAATGCTTAAAACACTTGGAAGTTCGGATGCTCCCCAGCATATTCTTAGTCAGTTGAATGACTTTAGGAGTATTAACAATTCAGCGTTTAACAGTTTTACTCATAGTGGTCTTGTCTCGCTAATCGGCAATGGTGTGGGTTATGAACCTAAGGTAATTTATGATTCACTTCGAAACTGCAATGCTGTCGCTGCTATAAATATGCAAATGTTATCTATTTTGACTGGACACGAGGATGCAATGGAACCAGTCAGGAAAATGCATCATCACTTCAAAGATTGCTTGCCAATTATTCATGGCTAATTACTGTAAATACCATATTCTTACCTATAACAACTCCAATCATTACCCCTGCAACAACTCCAAAAACCTAATGGAATAACTCCATACTTACCCAATTAACCCTATCTCTGCCCTTCTCAGCCAGTACACATATGACTTCTTACTATCGAATCCCATCAAGGCCCATTGGCCTTTGCACACGTAATGAGTGCGGATAGCGCGTCTGCAGTTTGGGGATAGACGCTCAATCATCCGGTCGAACTGGGCCACATGCTTAGGTACGTTCAACTCCTGCACCACCGAGCCACCTCGAGTTAACGGCTCGCCCAACTTATCGCAAGCACTGCGGCCACCATAGTTGCGGCCGAGTTCTTGGAATGCCCAGTAGCGCCCCCAGGTACTCAGGCCTGCGCGCAAAGCCTTTAAGTTGATTAAGTCATCACGAATATCACCTGGCAAAGTCACCCTTACACTAGACTGCTTCATTCGCTACCTCCGTGATCTGCTCAATCGATAAATGAAAAACATCATCCAAAATACTCAGCAAGTGATTGCTCGGCACATTGCTACTGCCACACTCCCAACGTTGATAAGTGCGCCGGCTAATCCCGTAAATCTCGGCCACCTCGTCCTGACTCATCCCCCTAATCGCCCTGCCCGTTTTTAGAATTATTGCCGCGCGATTGCTCATAAAATCACCTCAATTTGTGCCATTGCATACTCCTTAGGGGTTGATGCAACGATCATCACAGCCACCCGCTAGCCATCTGGTTTTGAGTGTTCTGACGATCTAGGGTTGATCTAGGGATTATCTCGGGCGCAACCTCGTTAAAACCGCGCAAAATTAAATGAGCATGATAAGCATCGAGTGCGCTCAACATGCCCTTATCCAAGGTCGAGTGAACATAGGTACGCAAAAGCACAGGCAAGGCATGATTAAGCAGCCGCTCGCCGACCATGGTATCTACACCCATATCGGCAATAATGGTGCGACAAAGCTTTCTCAGCGCATGAGAAGTAAACGCCTTAAAGCGGATCTGTTCACTCCAATACTGCGCAGTACGAATGCTAATCGCCCCCTCATCACCCGGGAACAAAAACGCCCGCTTACCCACATGCTTAACCTGCCACTGCAAGTAATGCGTCAACAACGCCTTAACTGTTGGTGTTAATGGCAACCTATGCTCTTGGCGGTTCTTCGCATTCGATGCAGGGATAATCCACCAATCCCCCGCAAAATGTTCCCAACGCGCTAAGCGAGTCTCGTTAATGCGGGTACCAAACATCAGCATCAACATAAACAACATCGCCACAGGCCAAATCGCATCACGCAGCGCAGTAAACAACGGCCCTAAGTCCGACTCCATCAACTGCGTTCCCACACTCGGCGCCATCTTCAAACTCATTTCCACCCGATACCCCGCCAGCGCATTGCCCTCCACCAAACGCAAATCAGCCGCTGCACTCAGGCAACGCTTAAAAATCTTCACCGCGCTTTTGATGTAGTTAGTCGAATAACCCTCAGCTAACATCGGCTTAACCAAGCGCGTATCAACCGCCACAAACGACAACTCCGCAAGCGATAAATCAGCAAACATACCCAATAAATGCTTATTCACCACCGATTTACAATTAGCCCGCCAACTTGGGCTAAACGACCGATTACCCTCGATATGAGCCAAAAACCACTTAAGCAGATCAACCACAGTCGCAAACTCACCGCGAAGCACCTCAGCACCCAAACTCCGCTTAGCCAACATCACCGGCATATCCTCAACAAAGGTCTTAATGCACATACTTGGCCACACACCTTGCTTTTGCCAAACCGTCTTGCCGCCTTCATTAAGCACCAAAAACACCGAGGCTTTCTTACGATCTGCCGTCGCTCGTAATCGCAACTCAGGAAACTGCGGATCACGATAATCCCGCGTCACCCCACCACGCAGCCAACGGCGAAGTGCCGCATCATTCAGCTTACCAACCTCCACCCCGCTTGCTGGCTTAACCATCATCACGCCTCCAACCTATATTCAAACGTATGCTTAGTGCCTTCACGCAGCCGCTTACAACGCTTATCCAAAGGCATATCGCGAAAACGCGCACTTAACGCAGTTTCGCTATCGCACTTACCAAAGCGGGTTAAACACTCCTGTTGAATTTCAAACAATGTCCAATAACGAGAGCCGGTGATGATCTTCGCCAAGCGCTCACGCTGAGTCAGTGGTTTATTCGCCATCGTTTGCCCCCTTAAGCCCAAGGTTTGCCCGTAAATTAGCAATAATTGATTTTGCCTTTGCCGCCTCAGTGGGCCGTGTCACCGTTTCAGGTAATGCCTTTGGCAACTCAATATCAGTCAACTCGCCACGACTAAAGCGACGGCACAGCACTTTGTAATTGCGCTCAAAGGTCATTAACACATCCTTTTCAAGCCCTGTTGCAAACATCCAACTGCCCGTCTCGCGCACCGCTAAGCGCACCACATCATGGCTCCACGTATGCTTATCAGGGTGATGGTAATGGCGGGTTGCTTCCTTAAACGCCGCCTCTAACGTGGGCAGCCCCAAATCACACGCCGTCGGTTGGCACCACAAAGCAAACTGGCGCGGTGTCGGCCAAAACTGCCTATCGCCCTGCTCACGTCTAGCGCGATTTAACCCCGCTTGCACTTGCTCGCGGCTACGTATCCCTTGTATCGCCAAGGTTTTAAGCCACTCGGCTTTGTGGGTCGCTTCGTCCTCAGGCCGTGGCGCACTCACAGGGAACAACACCCGCAATTTGCTAAACACGCTATCCACAATCGCCATATCCATTGCCGTAGGCTCAGGTTGCGCCACCCGCGCGCCCTGCCCAACCAGCGGCTGGCGGATTAAGGTTTGCAGTGATTTCATGCTCGTATTTTGCTTGGCAGTCATATCAAAGGGTCCTCAGGGTCATACACCGCATGGCGCCAATCCCGTTGCCCAACGGTGGTTGCCATCGGTCTCGGCAACGGCGTCAGCCAATGGCGTTCGCGGATAAACTTGGTAATACCCAACACAAACTTGCCCTCAGACGCAAAGCCCCAACTCGAGTCAAGCGCCACGGCGTTCTTAAGCCACGACACCGCCAACACACAATCGTCATCGGTTAACTTTTCCGACTTCCACGCCTTCCACGCAGCCGCATCCGTCCCGCCCTTTCGATGGAGCGGATACGCTTTAAAAAACGCATTGAAAACCGACTTAGAGCAACTTGCAGGACAAGACTCTTTTAAAGATTCATTGACTGGTTCAAAAGAGTGACTGATTCCGGTGCTATCTGGTGGCACAGGGGGTGTGCTATCTGGTGGCATACCTATGCTATCTGGTAGCACAGGGGGTGCTACCTGCTGGCATAGGGTAAGCGTGTAAATATTGGATTGATTACCCTTTGGGCCCTTGCGCGATTCAATCGTCAACAGCCCAGCTTCGGCCAGTTCCGCAATATGTTTTCGTACCGTGCTTTTGCCAATCTCACACTGCTCAGCAATGTGCTGATAACTCGGCCAGCACTCGCCTTGGTCATTCGCATTATCAGCCAGCTTAATCAACACCAGCTTACGCAGCGGATTACCCACTTTGGCCTTCATCGCCTTAACCATCAATTCCATGCTCATAGCACACCGCCTAACTGCGCGGCAGCCAGCAAAAAATTGACGAAATACCCATGTATACGTAACATGTAATCGCCTCTCTATAGGTATTAAGCCCGCGCTTAGTCGCCAAACTTCAGCGGGCTTTCTTATTTCAACAACTCACATAGCAAAGGAACTGCCATGACTAAAGCCCACCGAACAAAAGAACTTTACGAACAAAGCCAAAGGCTTCACGCAGAGCTTGGCAAACAAGCGTATTCACTAGACGTATTTGGTGACGCACTGGCCGAGCGCGAAAAATATAAAGGAGTGTCAGGCATTGACGCTGTACACCTGTATATCTGCTTAAAATTTTGCTGGAAGCCAAGCGATGTTCGAGCGATGACCGAGCAAGACCTTCGATTCTTACTGACTCAAGAAATGCACAATTGGACCTTGCCAAAAGAAGCGCGCGTGTAGACTCACAACCCGAAGCCTCAGCCTGTGACTTCAAACAGGCCGCCTTACAACGCAAAATGGCAATTTGATTTCGAACAACAGGATCTAAATCATCCAAACAGTTACCATCAATTTGATTTGATGACATACCCCCTCCCTATAGATATTAAGCCCGTGCTTAGTCGCCAAACTTCAGCGGGCTTTCTTAAACTAAAACAAGGACGTCTTATGGCCATACTATGTGTTACCTATGATCTAAAATCGCCCAACCAGAACTACCAAAAAGTGAGTGAATATTTACAAAAATTCAATCATTGCAAAAAGTTAGAGTCTTTTTGGCTAATCGAGACGAACAGTACAGCTATTACAATTTGTGAAAAATTAAACTCACTTATCGACAGCAACGACATCATTTTTGTTGCTCCGATTCAGCGCAGTTGGGCGTCTGTAAACTACCCTTGCCATGAATGGTTGAACTCACCTGAGCGCGTTTGGTAGCACCATAAGGGAGTCCATCAACCTTAAATTGGACTCTCATTAATTTTGCTAAAACACTAAGCAATTTAATTCTCAACATTTCGCGTCCCCTCTAAGCAACAAATCAAACATTCAGGATCAAACATACCCCCTCCCTCTCTAACGATATTAAGCCCGTGCTTAGTCGCCAAACTTCAACAGGCTTACTCGTTACTGCCTTCGGCCAACTTCTCGCTTTGGCGTAACGCACACTTGGGTAAATCGGTTGCCCGCTTGCCCACCAAAAACGGATACGCCAATTCAAGCGCCGCCATACTGCCCTGCGTGGTCGCGGCCGACTCCTTAAGTTCTTTATAAGCCAGCAGAACTTCGTCTTTACTTGGGTTAGCCACCAAATGAATCACCGCAATTTGCGCCTCGGCGTTCTCTTTAGTCAGTTGCGCCGCCATATCGGCCACATGCAACACATGGCCATCACTCATACGGTCGGCAATCACCGTAACCCCTGTGCAGCCAAACACATCATTGAGATACTGCACTCGCAAATGCTCAGGCAACGCCGCCACTAATGCCTGTTCAATATGGAACAAGCGATCAACCTGCGGATGCTGCCCCTCATACTGCCCAAGCCAACGGAACAGCTTTTGCGCATTTACCCGCGCGTTGTTATGAACATCATCAGTGCGCGCAAAGCTAATGCCCTCGGCGGCCAAAACTTCGGTCAACCCAAGGCGCTCAACCGCCGCCACAAAATCCATTGCCAAGTTAAAGCGGCTCATTTTGGGTAGCTCTAACACCCGATGGATGGTCCTCATTAACAAACTCAAACGGCTATCGCGTTTATGTGAACTGGTTTTCATGCTCCCTTTCCTCCTTAAGCCTAAAGTGAACCTAAGCCGCACTCGACGACTTTGGGTTATCTAAAACAACAACGGGGTTAACCTTCAGTGCGCCGTCAGTTAACCTCTCAATCTGGAAAGCGCGAAGCTCTGGAACATCAGAACCCCACTGGGCAATTGCTGATTTTGAAATCGTCAGCGCCTTAGCGAGTTTTGATTTGTTACCAAAGTAGGAGATTGCATCTTTTGTTTTCATCAACGAACTCCGAATAGTGAACCCCAAGAAGGTTAAGAAAACTATACCATTTTGTCAACAAAAGAAAAGGTAACTTGACCAAGTTAAAGTTAAGATAGCTTTACTATGATGAATGAACGTATTAAAGAAAGACGCAAAGCACAAGGGTTAACTCAACCCGCGCTTGGCAAAATGATTGGCGTTACAAAAGCCACGATTTCGCTTTGGGAAGCAGGTACAACCTCGCCCAAGGGCGAGAACCTTTACGCGTTGGCTAAATCGTTGAATTGCTCTTCCGAGTGGCTTTTGTATGGTGAAGAAAAGCAGAGTAAACCAGAATCAAACGCCGAATTTATTGGCGGTTTTGAAACTTGGGGAAGAGAAAGCCCATTAGGTGACGATGAGGTAGAGGTACCGTTTTACATGGAAGTAGAGCTAGCTGCCGGTGCAGGTATAACAGATATTCGTGAATATACAGGTCCGAAACTGCGCTTTGCAAAATCCACTTTAAAGCGACAAGGCGTTAGCGCGTCCGATGCAGTGTGTGTCAAAGTGAACGGCAACAGCATGGAGCCAGTATTACCAAATGGCTCAACCGTTGGTGTAGATACCTCACACACTGAGATTGTTGATGGAAAAATGTACGCCATTAATCACGATGGTATGCTGCGTGTAAAAATGCTCTACAAGTTACCAGGTGGCGGCATTCGACTACGCAGCTATAACCAAGATGAATGGCCAGATGAACATTTAAGTTTTGAACAGATAAAACAAATTAAAATCATCGGTAAAGTGTTTTGGTATTCAGTTTTAATTTAATACATTATAGCCGTCTAAGTTTTTTCTCCAAATAATAAACGAAAACACCTATATATTCTTTAAATTTACCATCTTCATCAAGCTGTCTATATGAATCTAAAATTCTTTGAATTTCGGATTTAGTTCTTTTATGAGGTTTTGAATCTAGTTGTTTTTTTAACCCACTTAATGCCGCTGCACGATTCCTTTTAAGGCGAGATTCATTTAAATTTAGAACATTATTAAGCTGAACATCGAAATCAGCATCGCTAGATGAAATTACTCCATAATCATTGTAATATATCAATAGCTTGATATTATCATTTGGATTTGCGGGTGAAAACTTTAATGATTGATTTCCTTTTTTTGTATCGCAAGTTTGAAATTTTTGTGGCTCCCCTTCATTACCACTACAACAACCCAGCATATTCTTATAATCTAATTGTCTATCGGCGAATTGACTCTGGCATTCCCAATGTTCAATTTTCATATTTCCAGCAGATATTCGTCGCATGCAATAAGCACAAATAAACCCTTGCTCATTCAATAATGTATCTCTGATATTATTTTTGACTTCTGTAAAATTAGGGCCATCATATTCTGCTCCATTACTTAATTTGTATTGAGTCAGAATACTGGGAGCTGGTAACTTAGATATAACAATCATTATCAAAGCTCCAGAAATTCTATTTTAGTCTTAGCCTCAATCAGTTCAGGTATTTCACCAAAAAGCATTTTTTCAAGTTTTTCAATTTCTAGTTTAGCCTTAAAAATTGAATCGTCAGTCTCTTGTTCAATTAAATTAAAAATTTCATTAAGTGATTCTTCTACCAAAGCATTCCTACTCAACTGATTAAGATTACTATCAGTTATCATAAGTTCATTTAATATATCATTAGAGGTTAGACCTAGTGATTGTGTAGGCTGTCTAAATTTTAGTACATTATTTTCATTATAAAAAATAAATATTTGAGATGGTTTAGCCTCACCCAAAACCAAAGGGGAATGAGTAGTAAGGAAAAATTGGCAATTAGGGAAAACTGTGGGCAATTTATTTACGATTTCACGTTGCCATTTAGGATGTAAATGTAAATCAAATTCATCAATAAGAACAATGCCTTGCCCATGCAATGGATTACTGAGCGACGGATTTAACATAAATAAACGCATGGTTATATCAAGGATTAAAGATAACAAAGCCTTTTCACCTTGTGACAACTTCAACACACTAATTTTTCTTTCGTTTTTAGTTAAAAATAAATCAAACCTAGGCTCCATTTCTAACTCTAAGTTACCATAACCATCCATAAACTCTTCAATAACCAAATTAATTGACTTTTTTATTAACTTAATATTATCTTTGTTTAAACTGGATAATTCATTTACTTCAGATAACTTTTCCTTTAACGCAAGCGATTTAATTAACTCATTGAGTTTCTGAGCAGAACTCGGGTCATTATCAATAAGGTTTTCAATCTCAGCTAATAACTTATTTGCTATCTTGAAATCTTGATCTATAGATGATAGTTGACGCCTAGTTTCAATATCATCAATGGCTTTAAACCACTCAACAAAACTGCTAAAATCCACTTTACCATTAAGTGAATTATTATAACCTTTGAATTTATCAAGGCTATCATTAGCCAACCCTAATGCTGATATATTCATATCTTTCTGAGAAACATCATATGAACGAAGAGCATTATAAAAAGCAAACAATGGTAAATTCAATTCTGAATTTATCTCATTTGAAATTTTATAAAAACTACCTATTCTTCTTACTTCATATAAATAACTACGTTTTTTTTGAATACCATCCCTTGCTTGAGATAACTCCATTTTACATTTTATATTTTTATTAATACGAATTGTTGTTATTATATTAGCAAAAGGAAGATCCGTATATATATTGATATCTGAATCATCTATTGATGTTCCAGTACCACCACTTTTACTAATCGAATTAACAAACCAACTTAGCGACATCGATATAGCATCTAAAATAGTTGTTTTTCCAGCTCCATTCGCACCCACAAATATATTTAAATTATCATCGAACTTTGTGATTCGTATATCATTAAACAATTTGTAGTTATCAATACTTAGACTGGATAGTTTAAAATCCTGAGGGTAAAATAATGAATCCGCCAACTCTAAATACTGATCCGCTTTATCCTTATCTTGATCTACAAATTTACCACTTTTATAAAAATCATATAGTTGATAAGCAGAGAAGAAATTACCTTTTAAAGCTTTCTCTCGAAGGTTTTTTATGTGTTTTCCTTTCAAGTCAATTTCCATTTTAACTCCTAATCTTAATTAATAAAGATCTTCCATATTTCTTCTCAAGCCTATGAAGAAAATGTGGCTCTATATGTAAGATAAAAGATAGCATTCCTCTCAATTGTTCAAATTCAAATTGGTCTAATTTATTTAGAGAATATTTGTGAACCAAAGATGAAACCGTTCTTTTTCTTGCCCTGCCAACAGAAAGATTATTTTCATTGGTAATAGTTATCCCAGTCACATGTCGATTGTGAGCTTTAGAAGAAAAAACAGTTTTCCTTTCATTCAACATTATACGATGGTCAAACATGCTACCAAGCAACCCATTAATGTACCTTGGTAACTCGAAAAGAGCATCTTTAATATTTGTTGAAAATGTTAAATCATCAGCATAACGAGTATATATTATTGATTTTTCTTTACAATACTTAAATACCACCTTGTCAAATCTGAACATTATAAAATTAGATATCGCAGGCGAACTTGGTGCACCAACACTCAAAACTAACTTGTTATCTGACGTTTTCGTTTTATTCCAAAACAGCAAGTTAGATAAAAGTCTTAATTCAGCATCAGAAACTTCTATACCTCGGAAGTTTAAGGCTGCTAACAGCATGTCAGGCACAATGCTATTAAAAAAGTTACTAAAATCAAGTTTAAGAAGATAAGAGTTATGCATATGTTGATATGCATTATCTTTAATGCCTGTATTTAATTTGTAAGCAAATGAAGACTTATGAGATATAAGGTGATCACCTAAAACTGACAACAGTGCTCTTTGGTATACCTTTAACTCTTTCGAGGGATGCGCAATAACTCTAAGACCAGAGCTGCGCTTAGGTATTGTATAGACTTTATACTTATATGGTGCTTTCTCTGAAAATGTTTCAATTTTTTTTCTTGAACAATTCAGTTTTGTTTGCAAATTTGAAAATAACTTAATTCGCATAAAGCCCCATTTAAGCAATCATAAAAAAAATGCCAGAGTTATTCTGGCATTTTAAACACCTTTACTAAAGGAAGCGGGAAGAGAAATATCCATTTCCGCTGCCGAGCGTGAGGGACGAACGATTGGCGGTGGAAATGGATATTTCCCTTCCCGCAACCAAAAATGTGTCCCAATAAGTTAGAGTCTGGCTTAGCGCCCGACTAGACTAAATAGTCCATACACTAAAGGTTATAGTAAGTATAACTCACCTTCTAACTACCTACAAGCCATCATAACTCCCTTTAATAACATGAGCTTAATTTAGATACTATTTAATCTATCCTTAGTTTAATCTTGCCAATTAACTACCTTCCCATCACGTACATACGCATAGCGATGGCCTCTAAACACCCATTGCTCAGGTGAATATGCAGAACGGTTAATGTCGATTGGCCTTCCCCAACTTTGTTGAAGCGCTTCAATACTCATCCCCACCTCAACCTTGCCTGCCTTGATTAGCTTATTTTCCCAATCACTAAACTGGCTCTCATCATAAGCGAAGGGGTCAACTTTTTTTTGGCCGTTCTGAATCACCACATCAATAGTAGATTGCGCAACACCATCAGGACACGGCATATCCTGCATTACTAGCTTACCGCCCTCTTCGCACTTATAAATTTCAGCCAGCGCTAATTGACAGCAAAACAAAAAAAGCACAGCTACAGAATAAATCACATTACTCCTGAAAATGCTCATAAACCCTCCTTAGTTCAAGGCCTTAATTTATATCATCCATCTTTCTAAAAATCATCAAACGTAACTAACCAATAGTAAAGTCAAGTTTTTTAAACAATTTACCTTGACCAAAAAGTCAAGTTATCTTAACCTTGTCGATGTACCCACAACCGAGGACAAGGAAATGATACTAGCGAAAGTTCAAACCTCAGCAAAACAGCGTGATGAGTTTCGTTTACTGGTCGCGATTCGTTTTGCTTGCTTGATTGCCGTCACCAAAGGCCACCAAAACCCAATGGATTGCCCACGGGTACAACAGCGCTGCAACGATTTAGTGAAGCACCTTGCTTACAACCACCCTAGCCCAGCCTTCCACAAACAGTTTTTTGGCCATGCCGGCGAACTCGGCAACAGCTTTAGCCTGCGCTTTACCGAACCCAAGCAGGGTTTACACGGCAGCATCACCGTTTGGCGCAACGACCAAGCCCCAAACAATGTGCATCAGCTCATGCCCGCCCCACAGGCTGCGTATTAGCAACAGTTCGGCATCTAAAGCGGCAACCGAGGGAGAGTAACTATGTTCTTTGTATACGGCGTATCCATGACCTTAGCGAAAAAACAAGCGGCCAAAAAGTGCAGCACCTCAGTAGGCGCACACCCTAACCGCCGTCAACTGAGCCCTGCGGAGTACCAAGCCAAGTTGGATGATATGGCGCAGCATTTGTTTGAAACCATGAAGCCACAACGCCTGTCGCATTCGTTATCGACGCCCGCGCTGTGCCAGCAATATATCGTGTTAGCCATGACCCAAGAAGCCCACCGCGATGTGCATATTCGCTATCACAAGCTGTCGGACAAGGTGAACCCAAAAACCAAGAAACCCATCATCAATCTGGTGGTGTTTAACGGCGAAGCCGCAGCCTAGCCCTGCTGATTCAAAAGGAAGGAATAGCGTATGAACCACTTACTCCCCGGCTTTGAATCAAAGCGGCGCATTGAGTTATTGCTGTCGCTCACCCGCATTAGTTCGCCCGAAGTGATTGCCGCGTTAACGCTGCATTACACCAGCGCCCTGCCCGCCGAACGTGCGGCGGCTCGCCACGGGATTGAACTGTCGAACTTTATGCGCGGGCAAAAGAAGTTAGAACAAATCTCCGCCACGGTTGAAGCCATTAAAGCGATCGACTGGGCCAAGCTGCAATCAACTCCTTTGCAAACAGAACGGGTGGCCTAGATGAAGCAAGTCGCGGCGTTTCGACACCTGTTAAACCATTACCGTAGCCATAAAGCGAACCTGCGATTAAAGGCCGCGAGTGGCGACAAGGTACAAATTGCGTTGGCACTGGGCGCTCTCGATTGCCTGTACTGGCAAGCATTAGGCAACGACCTAATTAACCTCGCCAAAGGCATTAACCGCACCATTGTGCATTCGTATCGATATCACTCAATGCGGTTGCCTTGCCACTCGCCAGTCAACCAAACAAGCGATAACCAAAACAAGGAGGCGGCATGAATACGTTCAGCACTACAGCGGGCGTGGTCACGCTATCCAAGCCGTACTTCACCTTGATGTGCGATCAGCAACAAATCGAGGTTAAGTACACCCCTAACCATTGTCAGGGTTGGGGTATTTGTAAGGTGTTTAACGCCATTGAGTGCAGCGACTTTAGCCAAGCCGACGCTGAGTTATTTGCACTTAACGCAGAATCGAAGCTCAAGTTAACAGGAGAGATAAGCATGACCCCTATACAAGCAGCGGTTGTTGAACGGATTGAAGGTTATTGGACCCATCCAGACTTACCCGAGTGGGATGAAGGTGCAACCCGTGCAGAGTGTGAAGCATGGGCGGCTGATAACGGTGGTGAGTTTGTGTCGATTTGGTTTGAAATGGACGCCCCCGAAAATTTAATTGAGCGTTACTACGACGATGGGGATATCGATATCAGCGATTGGCAACCCGTTTGCGATAAAGCCGGCTCATTCTTGCTGAGTATTCACGACACCGAAGATGGCCCCGTCGCACTGTTCTTTGCACCAAAGGATAAAGAGGCGGCATAACGCCACTATTTCAACCAGCAACCAATTTTAAACTGAAAGCCGTTATCGCTCGATTAGAGATACTAGGAGTCTAAAATGTCCTATAAAAAACCTTCCAAACTAATGAGGGCCAGTGAGTGGTCTGAACGTGAGTTTGCAGCTAACTCGGCCCCACAAAATCGCACCATTAAAGGTTGGATTTTACGTGGTGTGATTCGCGGGATCATCGTCGATAACAAGGTGTATGTTTATGAAGACCAACACTTTGGCGTAGCGCCCGCCGTTAGCAGCGCGGTGTCAGAATTAATAGCAGCTTCAAGGTAATTATCATGGTTCGCCCAAAAAAGTCGCATAATAAAAATCTGCCTCAGCACCTTATGTTTGATAGCTCCAAGGGCACTTACCGCTTCACGTTGGTAAATGGTGTTCGTAAAACATTAGGTAAAGATAAGGTGCAAGCGATTCAAATTGCGGTTGAGTACAACCGCATTATGCGACCGACTGTTGGGTTAACTGTAGATCAGTTGATTGAAGCCTCATGCGAGTCGCCTCTGGCTAATGGCCAGTCCTTTGCCAGCCATGTAGACCGACTTTTAGAACTGATATTTAAAGAGGAAATGCCAAGTAAACAACTGGCCAGTACGATGCGCAACGATGCCGAACGGGTTAAAGCCTATTTTGCGGAGGTTAGCAGCCAAGATATTAGCCTTGAACATATCAACGGCTATCTAAACCAATATCATCCTGATGCCAGCCCCAATGTGCATAACCGTAAACTGGGATTCTTAGAGAAACTGATTAACTACGCGATCGACCAATCTATCATGTTAGATAATCCCGCCTCTCGAAAGATGAAAAAGCGTAAAACCAAAGGCAAAGAACGTCAACGCCTTAGCTTTGACGCTTATAAACAAATCCATGCCGCGGCGCCACTGTGGTTACAAACGGCGATGGATCTTGCGTTGCAATCGACCCAAGCCCGCCTTGAAGTGTCGCGGATCAAATACAGCATTAAAAAACCTAAGGACGGCCAATGCGGTTGCCTATGGTTTGATGAGCCTATTGATGGCATTTATGGCACCCTATTTATTCACCGCCAAAAGGTGGAAGAAAAAGAAGCCAGCCATGTGGCCATACCGATTGGTGAAGTATTAAGGGCCATTATCGATAAGAGTCGCGACGGGTTACTTTGCCCTTATGTGGTTCATCGCCGACCTGACAGACACAATAAGCAAAGTGTGGCCACAGACCACCGCTATCAGCTTGATCCTAATTACCTTAGCAGAGCCTTTTCGGCATTAAGGGATGAGTTAGGTCTGTGCGACCATTTAGAAATGAGCCAGCGCCCAACCTTTCACGAGATCCGCGCGCTATCCGCTAGGCTGTTTTCAGATATGGGTGTTGACCCTCAAGGTCGGATGGCTCACACAGATGCCAAGTCCACCAAAATCTATGTGCGGGATCACCTGCAATGGACCGAAGTACCGCACGCAGAGATTAAATTCAGCCATTAATAAAACTAAGGCAACCAGCACACTTGGGCACTGTTATTTTGAAACCCGTTTCACCCCCATTTCACCACCGTTTCACCACCTCTAAGCAGTAAAATACCAAATTCCAGACACAAAAAAGCCCGCAACTGATTAAGATTGCAGGCTTTATTGTTTATGAATTTGGTCGGTATGAGAGGATTCGAACCTCCGACCCCTGACACCCCATGACAGTGCGCTACCGGGCTGCGCTACATACCGAATTTTTCAGTGATAGATTTTTATTCTATAAAAATGCTAACACAATTGACCTAAGGCGCTATTGCTGGGGTAACCTTAAGTGAGCGTGACTTTAGCAATTGCCTCGCGCCTGTGCAAGTGCTTAGTGACATCTCTTTGATTAACTGCTTAGTTTCTGGTCTGAATAACAGATTTTTGGTATGTAGCCGTAGACGTTTATGTCCTAATCCCCATGTTAAGTCACTTATGTTAAGTCACTTAGTTAAGATGACATATCTATCGCATATGACATTAACGGGGTTGAGCAAAGTCAGGTTAAGATCAACCACCTATTTTTCTACTGACCTGATATAAACCACGATGATCATAGGAAACCCTCACGCTAAGTTTGCTTTCTATCTGCCGACTGCGCCAATCATTCCAGATGACTGGCACTATGCTCAAGTTGATGCAATCACGTCACTTACCACACTAAATGGTAATCATTGGCGTAAGATATTCACTATCATGGCAAAAATTTGCGTAACCGATACTGATTGGCGTGCCTACCGTGATCATATATTGCTCAAACAACAGGAAATGCTCATTATCGGCGGTAAAACACTTGTGCCTAATGCCAGTATTCACCTTATTTGTGGGCATGTTGCAGCGGCCAATTTAGGTATCACCCATAAAGAAATTACACGGCCCACTCGACCAGTCGATCTTCAACATAAACGGATCGACTCGATAGTGACTATTCCCTATGTGACACCAGCAATAACACATTGTTTACTCACGCCCTATTTGGACTATCGCCAATATCCCAATGCGCTAATTGAACTGACTCGTCAACAGTTACTGACAAGAGAACCTTCTAATCAGTCATAAAAAAGCACCCTAGATCATACCATCTGGGTGCTTAGCGCAATCATAACGAGCAAGACAAATCAGTCGTAGATAGTCGTAATAGGCTGACGCTTATGTTGGGTGGCTTTGTAGATATTAATCAACTTAGTCTCAACTGATTTATCAACCTCTTTGCCTTCAAGAAAGTCATCAATTTGGGCATAGGTTAAGCCCAATGCAACTTCATCTTCTAACAGTGGTTGATTATCTTCAAGATCAGCCGTCGGCGCTTTATACACTAAGGATTCTGGTGCCCCAAGGTAAGCTGCAAGTTGGCGAACTTGGCGTTTGTTCAAGCCAAATAATGGGGCTAAATCACAGGCCCCGTCACCCCATTTAGTGTAAAAACCCGTGATATTTTCAGCACTATGATCTGTACCAACAACTAAACCGCCCACAAGTCCAGCAAGTTCATATTGGGCGATCATGCGCATACGGGCCTTAACATTCCCTTTGACAAAATCTACCTTTGCCGCATCGGGTAACGTCAACCCAGCCTCGACAAAAGCCGCTAATGTAGCACCATGTACAGCATCAACACCTTGATGCACATTTACAGTGACAAGCTTCGAAGGTTGAATAAACTGACAAGCAAGCTGGGCTTCATGTTCATCTTTTTGGATATGATAGGGTAAGCGCACCGCAATAAACTGATAATCACTATTGGCTTGTTCACTGTTTAAGCTATCAACGGCTAGCTGACATAAACGCCCCGCCGTTGATGAGTCAACCCCACCACTGATCCCCAATACGAGTGCCTTACTGCGCGCTTCTTTCAGTTTGGTTTTGATAAACGCGACACGACGTTGCACTTCAAACTCTGGCTCAATCGCCTTGAGCACCTTCATTTCTCTTAAGATTTGCGCTTTCACCGAAAATTCCACCTTAAATAATCGCTGTAATTTGGGTCAAATAGAACAAAACTAACGGTAACATTTATTTGCAACTGCCTGTAGCAAAAAATCATGCTGCTTGAGTTAATTATTGATATAAGGTGCTAAAAACAAGCGCAATAACAATAGGCTGTTATTGCGCTTGCATTAAATCGTGAGCTTGAGATAAGTCAAGAAGCGATAGCTTATCTTTCCCAATAGGATTCTTCTAAGCTGTCTTCCCGTTCAGGCAAGCCACGGGATAAACGCGGGCTATGCTGTGCAAGCACTTCATAGGCGACACGGTTAGCATATTTACAAATTTGCGAGAATGAGGAATAACACAAACCATCGCGCTTATGTTTACTCGAGCCTGGCACATTGGTTTTATGGAAAGTATTGGCCGCTAAATCGTGCAATAACGCAGATAATGCGCCATCACCCGCACCATTA
The DNA here is from genome assembly GCF_016406325.1 of Shewanella putrefaciens. Taxonomy (NCBI): domain Bacteria; kingdom Pseudomonadati; phylum Pseudomonadota; class Gammaproteobacteria; order Alteromonadales; family Shewanellaceae; genus Shewanella; species Shewanella putrefaciens. Next base: position 2,553,415 of record NZ_CP066370.1, read on the forward strand.
GTGTTGCCGATTTTTTCAGGGCCCCCCATATAGGGTGAAATATGGGCATACACTTTGATGGGTGTTTCACAGTCACTTTTTAATTTGGGGCGGGAGAATTCATAGCGATTAAATTCAGGGATAGCACCCGGCAGTAAAGTATGGGTCGTTTCACGCTTTTCAGAATCCTCGGTGTAACCTGCGGTATAAAGGCCTATTGGCCCCGCAGTGGTGAGTACCATATCACACCACTCTAATGCTTTTTCACTGGCAAGCAGAGGGTCGCGCGACCCCGTTAAGGCTTCACCTTCATCCTCATTCATCGCCAGAATGGTGACATGTTCTTTAATAAAGTTCTGCCACCAGAGGGGATCTTCTTCAATCAAAAAACGTGTACCTAATGTTAATACCACGGGCACATCAGCAGCTTTTGCATATTCAATAGCGCACATAGCCGCATCGGTAATTCGATCGCCGCCACTGGCACGCATTAAGTATGCCGTTAGCACTAAAGCCGAACTGCCCTGCACGACATCTTTATCGATAAACTCTGGAGTAAGTTTATCCATTGCACCTTTGCTGATGGCAAAAGTGCGTTCACCACAATCAGAAATTAACGTAAAACAACGGCCAATAGGTCCATCGACGGGTTGCAGATAGTTAAGATCAACTTTTGAGGATGTGTTGCAAAGATAACGATAGGCATAACTACCCACTTCGATATTTTGGCTCATCACCCCAAATAACACTGAACGGTCATCGGCCAAAATGGAATAATTGTGCACAGTGTTACCGATAGTTCCACCAGCAAATTCATCGCTGATCAGGCCATGAATTTTTAACTCTGTGTAAAGTCTGTGGGCCTGTTCATCATTTATGAGGGTTGAATTACCTTTGGGTAAGCCATATCTGCTAAGCAATTCATCTTCTACTTTCGCTTCGATATCCACTAAGGTTTGATCGATACCGCTGATATAAGTCGCAAACGGTTGGGGTTGTTGAGTCAGCTGTTCAAGCAACGGATCTCGGGTTTTTACTGGGAAATAATGTTTCGATTTGCGCTGACCGGGAAACTTCATAGTGGTTCTCTTTCCTGGCATCCATGCTAATTGGCGTTATGACGAGATAAACTCGCCAGAGTCCTAAAAATAATGAGTCTAGGCTAGAGAGACCAAAAATCCACTCCTTAGCCGGAAGGGCGCAGATTCTACCATAAAATCAGCATGAAACTAGGGGGATCAACAATGCTTCGCAATGTTTACTTAAAAATGTAGTTCGCCTTCTTTAACTCCCCAAACAGCCTTAGTCCTGCATTTTCAGCGCTTAGGGATAATTCCAAGAATGTGCCTGTTCTTGGACTAATTGCCTTAATAATTCTATATGCATCTCATCATCATTAAGGCAGGGAATAAAACGATATGTTTCACCACCCGCATGTAAGAAGGTTTCTTTGCCACCAATAGAAATCTCTTCTAGGGTTTCTAGGCAATCGGTTGCAAAAGCGGGACAAATGACATCAACACTTTTAATGCCCTGTGAAGGTAACTTAGCAAGCAATTCATCAGCATAGGGGGTCAGCCATTCTTCACGACCAAAGCGCGATTGAAAACAAACCTGCCATTGTGTTTCATTCAACTCAAGCTTTTGTGCCAAAAGTTTCGCTGTCACAAGACATTGTTCGCGGTATGGATCGCCCTCTTTCACATAACGTAGTGGAATGCCGTGGAACGAAAGCAGTAATTTGTCCGCTTGACCATAGGTTTTCCAATGGCGTTTGACACTGTGGGCAAGCGCTGCGATATAAGCTTCATGGTCAAAATAGTGTTTATTAAAACGAAGTTCCGGCATATCGCGCACGGTTTTAAGATAACTGGCAACAGCATCAAACACACTTGCTACCGTCGAGCAAGAATACTGTGGGTACAATGGCAGCACCACAATCCGCTCAGCACCTTGTGCCTTAAGCCTCGCAAAACCGCTATCAATCGACGGATTACCGTAGCTCATCCCCAATTCAACAGGAATATCTTGATTAAAGGTCGCGCTTAAATCCACCGCCAATTTTTGGGCTTGGCGTGAGCTTAACACCATTAAGGGCGAGCCTTCATCTGTCCAAATACTCTGATATAACTTGGCCACTTTCGCAGGACGCGTATTGAGAATAATGCCATTTAACAGCGGTTGCCACAGCCAAGGCGAAAGATCGACGACCCGAGGATCACTTAAAAACTGCTTGAGAAACCGCTTAACCGCTTTTGAAGTAGGTTCATCGGGCGTACCAAGATTTACTAATAACACGCCAAACGCAGGAGAGGGAGAAGTCAATGTGTTACCTTTTATCAGCCAATTACCTCGGCAGGCTAACATTCAGTCACACATAAAAAAAGCCTGCTTAGGCAGGCTTTTTCTTAATATGAGAACTTGTTCTCGAATTTAGCTAATGTGGCTTATTTAAGTACACTGGCAAGCTGCTCACTTACCGCAGCAACAGACTGAGTACCATCAAATTTGTTGTACTTCGTTTGGCCTGCGGCTGCCACTTTACCGTAGTATTCGACGAGCGGTTTAGTTTGCTCATGGTAAATCGCGAGGCGTTTACGCACTGTCGCTTCTTCATCATCGGGACGAATCGCTAAATCTTCACCGGTCACATCGTCTTTACCTTCCACTTTAGGTGGATTAAACACCACATGGTAAACACGACCAGAACCAGGATGAACGCGACGACCGCTCATGCGCTTAACAATTTCTTCGTCGGGCACATCGATTTCAATCACGTGATCAATGCTAATACCGTTTGCCGCCATCGCATCCGCTTGTGGGATAGTGCGTGGGAAACCGTCTAACAGAAAACCTTTAGCACAGTCGTCCTGTGCGATACGCTCTTTCACCAGTCCAATGATCAGATCATCAGAAACCAGTTGGCCTGCATCCATCACTTTCTTCGCTTCTAAACCCAGCGGAGTACCGGCTTTAACGGCGGCACGTAACATATCGCCAGTAGAAATTTGTGGGATACCATACTGTTCCATAATGAACTGGGCTTGGGTACCTTTACCGGCACCTGGGGCGCCCAATAGGATAATGCGCATCTCAAGAGTCCTCTTTTTCGCATTGATATTCTTCTTAGGGCGGCGATCTTCGCACATCTGGCCGCCATTGAGAAGGCTTTTAGCTTCGACTTTAGCCTCAGAAAGTGCAAATAAACCGCGGAGAATCGGCTATTTTGATGATTAATAAAGTAAAGTATAAAGCTTACGGCGATATTGATTAGCAAGCGGGTTACCTTGACCAAGTGCGGTAAGTAATTCCATAAACACTTGTTTTACAGTACCATTCTCAGCATTTAGGTCCTTAGCTAACACACCAAACAATAGACTTAACGCCTCTTCATCACGGTGTGCGGCGTGTAACGCCTTACTCAGTTCGAGTAATAACACTAAATCCTGTGGATTTTGTGCAAACTTTTGCTGTAAATCGCGAATTTCAGGGGTATCAGCTGCATCCAAGGCCAGTGCAAGCTTAGCTTTTAGACTTTGGTAATAACCATCTTGATCCGCAAGACCAATCTGCTCCAATAAGGTTTGTGCTAACGCTAATTCTCCCTGCATTAAATACACATCGGCAAGCACTAAACTGACCTCGCCTGCCTTATTAGACGAACTATGGGCTTCTTTTAGCAGTATCACTGCCGTTGCTAAGTCCTCATGGGTGACTTGGCTTAACGTGAGCAATTCCTTCGCTTGGGCTAATTGCAATTGCCACATGGGAGGCAGATGCTTATCAAGCATAGCATTCACTTGCATTGCTTCCTGTATGCCAGCAAAACCATCAATAGGTTGCCCTTTATCGAGCACGAGAGTAGTAGGCAAACTTTGAATACGAAAATAATTGGCAATTTCTAATTCGGTTTCACAATTCACTTTGGCAAGTACAAAACGCCCCGAATGCTGCGAAGCAATCTGCTCTAACGTTTGCACCATAGTGACACTTTGTGGTTGAGATTGTGCCCAAAAGACCAACACCACGATCTGTTGCATCGAGGCATCAACCACTTGCTGAATATTGTCTTTTGTCAGATCGAGGATATTATCCATGGTATTTCCTTAATATCGAAAGGTGACTAACCGACGCCATCATTAAGCTTAAGTCCTCACCTTGATACACATGCCTTTGTGGTAATATTCGCCACGCGTTATAGCGTAAATCATGTCAACCAATAAAATACATAGACGCTAGTTTTAACATGCTTAAGCTAAAACATAACTAAGTTAAAACTGAGATAAGCTCAAAAATAGTTGGGGCCCATTTGAGCAATAACGTCCATGGGCCCCAAATTTTTTACTTCATATTTGCCAGTAACATTTGGTTCATCAGCTTAATAAAGGCCGATGGATCCGCAAGGCTACCTTTTTCAGATAATTGCGCCTGTTGTAACAGTAAGTTTGACCAATCCGCAAAAGCGGTTTCATCTTGAAGATCATTTAAGCGCGACACTAATGGGTGCGCAGGGTTTACCTCAAATGTTGGCTTCACTTCCGGCACGGGTTGACCGGCAGCTTGCATCAGCTTGATCATTTGCGTCGACATTTCGCCTTCACCCGTGACCACACAGGCTGGAGTATCCGTTAAACGAGAAGTCACCTTCACGTCTGCAACCTTTGTACCTAGTGCAGCTTTAATACGCTCGATAAGAGGAGCAGACTCCTCGGCAAGTTTCTCCTGTGCTTCCTTCTCCGCTGCATCTTCTAGTTCGCCAAGTTCAAGTTCACCACGAGTCACTGAGTGCAATTGTTTTTCTTTGTACTCTGTTAAGTGGTTGATTAACCACTCATCGATACGCTCAGACATCAGTAATACTTCAATGCCTTTTTTGCGCAATAACTCTAAATGTGGACTGTTAGCGGCGGCGTCATAGCTGTCGGCAACAATATAGTAAATCTTCGTTTGGCCTTCTTTCATACGGCTGATGTAGTCATCGAGTGACACAGTCGGCGCAGCGCTACCCGTGTGGGTTGAAGCAAAACGCAGTAAGCCAGCAATACGTTCACGGTTTGCGAAATCTTCTGCGGGTCCTTCTTTTAACACTTGACCAAATTCAGCCCAGAACTGTTGATATTTTTCCGCATCGTCTTTCGCCAGTTTCTCCAACATACCCAGCACGCGCTTAGTGATACCAGTGCGCATCGCTTTGGTAATGTGATTGTCCTGCAAAATTTCGCGGGAGACGTTCAGCGGCAGATCGTTTGAGTCAATTAAGCCCTGCACAAAACGCAGGTAAGATGGCATAAATTGCTCTGCGTCATCCATAATAAACACACGTTGCACAAACAGTTTTAGACCGTGTTTACGGTCACGATTCCACAGATCCCATGGCGCTTTTGAAGGAATATACAAGAGGTTAGTATATTCTTGCTTACCTTCTACGCGGTTGTGGCTCCACAGTAATGCGTCTGTGTAGTCATGGGAAATGTGCTTATAAAATTCTTGATATTCTTCGTCGCTAATCTCAGACTTATTGCGCATCCACAGGGCTGTCGCCTTGTTCATGACTTTCCAGTAACCTTCGGTTGCAGGGATTTTTTCGCCGTCTGGACCGTCGCGCTCTGGTGTGCCTTCCTGCCACATCTCTACGGGCACAGAGATATGATCTGAGTATTTAGTGATGATAGAACGTAGGCGCCAATCATCGGCAAACTCTTTTTCTTCATCACGTAGGTGCAGGGTGATTTCAGTACCACGGCTCGCCTTAGTGATGGTTTCAACGGTGAAACTACCCTCACCTTCCGATTCCCACAATACTGCTTCATCGGCCTTATGGCCAGCGGCACGGGTGCGAACGGTGACTTTTTTCGCCACGATAAAGGCGGAGTAGAAACCCACACCGAACTGACCAATTAACTGCGAGTCCTTTGAGGCTTCGCCAGAGAGGTTTTTGAAGAATTCGGCGGTGCCTGATTTTGCAATAGTGCCTAAATGCTCAATCACGCCATCACGGGTCATACCCACACCATTATCTTCGATGGTCACTGTGCCTTTATCTTTGTCTGCACTAATGCGCACACGCAGCTCACCGTCACCTTCATATAATGCGTCATTGGTCAACGCGAGGTAACGCAGCTTATCGGCCGCATCCGCAGCGTTGGAGACCAGTTCACGCAAGAAAATTTCTTTGTTGGAGTACAAAGAATGGATCATCAAATGCAACAGCTGTTTGACTTCAGTTTGAAAACCATGAGTTTCTTGTTGTGACATGAAATTTTCCTTATTTGTTACGCAATTTGGTAAAAGTAACGCTCAGTGCTTACTTAAATGGGGCTGCAAATTTGCTTTTCAAGGGCAAGGAATAAAACGAGGTTTGAATGATGAAAAATAAGACAAAAGAAAGCCACTGTAAAATAGCGGCCTTTACTTAATTAACAATCACAGGCGTGAGCCAGGACAACAGCATTAAACGACAATATCTAGTAACAATAAGACCCGCAAAAGCGAGTCTTATCAACTTGATTAACAATCCATTATCGGCAAGATTTACAACGGCAAACGCCCATTAAATGAGAGTGCCAACGTGGTGCTATCCACATATTCAAGCTCACCGCCAACGGGAACACCGTGGGCAATACGGCTGATCATCACCTTATGACGTCTTGCCATATCGGCAATAAAATGCGCTGTCGCTTCACCTTCTACCGTTGGGTTGGTTGCTAGAATCAACTCACTGACATCCCCCGAGGCTAAATGACGCTCGAGTAAAGCCAGCCCTAATTCTTCAGGGCCAACACCGTCAAGGGGAGATAAATGGCCAAGTAGTACAAAATAACGGCCTGTGAAATGTCCACCCGCCTCAATAGCCAACACATCGGCAGGCGTTTCCACTACACAAATGGTGGAAGATGAGCCGCGTTTATGGCTAGCACAAATGGGGCACAGCGTTTCTTCAGTATAAGTTCGGCAAGACTGACAGTGGCCAACATCACTCATGGCACTGGACAGTGCACTGGCTAATTTAAGCCCTGCTTTTCTGTCCCGTTCAAGCAATTGAAACGCCATACGTTGTGCCGATTTAGGTCCGACCCCAGGTAAACAACGCAGGGATTGAATTAACTCGTCAAGCAGTGGACTGAATTTCATTGCTTATCTCAATTAAAACGGCATTTTCATGCCTGGTGGTAATTGCATACCGCCAGTCACTTCAGCCATTTTAGCTTTTTGATTCTCTTCGATTCGACGTGCTGCATCGTTACAGGCCGCAGCAATCAAATCTTCCAGCATTTCTTTATCGTCTTCCATCAAACTTGGGTCGATTTCGACTTTACGCACTGTGTGTGCACCCGTCATAGTGACTTTGACTAAGCCAGCACCCGATTCGCCCACCATTTCCATGCGAGCAATTTCTTCCTGCATCTTCGCCATTTTTTCTTGCATCATCTGGGCTTGTTTCATCAGATTGCCCATACCGCCTTTTCCAAACATAGTCTTTTCTCTTCTATTAGGGTTAGTCGCAAGCTTTAAAGCTGGCTAATCTTACTGAAATTAATGGGATTGGCAATCTATGCCGTGATCCCATTAATAAACTTATGATCTTGATAGCGAGTTTCCATCAATGACTCATTTTAATACTGCTATTCAGGCACATTGATAATTAAGCCTTACTTAGCGCTAGTTTACCCTCGCTCTGAGTGAACTCATTCGTCAACTCTGGTTCAGGTAACGCTTGGATCTGCTGGCTCCGTTGGTTTAACAGATCGGGAGGATACACTAAAGTATCGGTATCAAGCTCTGCACCCAAACGCTGAATAAGCCATTGAACATTATCGTCTTTAATTAACGACTGCTGTGCCTGTTGTAATAGTTCTTGATGAAAACGCTTACGTAACTCAAGGGGTGTTTCTCGCTTTGGATCGCTTCCTATGACTACTTGTACTCGCCTTGGGTTCCCGAGCGCCGCCGTCAATGCTTGTTCTAATTGCACGATTGCGACATCGGCTGCTAAGTGTTTTTGATCGGGTTTTAACAGTAATGGCAGTGGATCGCTTTGCGCTTGGCATACTGAATTAACCGCAAGTTGGCGTACTCGACCGCCAATATCTAAACTCGCCATTAACTTATACCAATGTAAATCCAATGGATTACCACTTACTGGCTGCACCACACTCAGTCCGGTTTGATTCGACAAACCCGTTACTGGTTCAGTTAATGATTCCTTGACCGCATCCTCTATAGGCTCGCTCATAAGTGAAACGGGCGTATGGGGAGCCTGATCAATTGGTGCCAATTCATCTTGCATTGCAGTAGGAACTACTGGCTCCAACGCTGAAACAGGGTGTACCACAGGATGCTGCATATTTGTAGCAGGGGCAGCCTCCCAAGGCGGACGATCATTGGGATCATCGACGCTGACGGGCTTTTCCCCCGAAGGTTTTTGCCCATTTTGTGTTATTTGCCCATTTTGTGTTAAAGGTTGCGATGCTTCTGGATTTTTGTTTGCTTGTGTAACGCTTTGAGCGAAGCCTCCATCCCTCTGTGGCGCGGGCTCAAAATCATCGTCAAAATCAAATTCTGAGTCAATGGATTCTACAGACTGAGATACCGCCTTTACCGCTTTAGGAGAAGTGGTTATATCTGATCTGGTGGCAGATAACGGGCCAATAGTTGGCTCTTTACGTTTAAAATCCAGTGAAGACTTTTTTTCATCACCATCCTTCGCGCTCAAGGCATCGAGATCCGACAACAGCGACTCTCTTGCAGCTAATACCGCCGATAAAATATCGTCATCCTCCAACGAGGCTGTGGCAGTTTGCTTGAAACTGGATTGCCCTAAAGAGGGATCCACTGCGATGCCTGTGGCGGTTGGAATAGTGACTCCAGTGGTATTTTCAACTTGAGTTGAGGTTTGAGTTGCAGGGCTAACAGGGTTAATAGTCGCTTGTTCAGCCACCGTTTCCTGAGTCAACGAACTGTATGACTCAGAAGAAAAGCTCGCATAATCATCTTGATAAATATCCAATGGCGCGACATCTTGGGTGTAATCCCCATGGCCATAGACATAATCTAATTGGGTATCACTGTCAGTGTTATTTACAACTGCCTGCTCATTGGTTGAGACCAGTGTTTCGACTTTGGTATCTTCACTTTGCGATATCGCAGCGACAGGTATCTCGATGCTTGTTGGTGCAATGGATTCAGATAACTTATATCCCTGACTTAGGGCTTGGCTAATGATCAGCGTTTGCTCTGCGAACAAAGCGCTATCTGCTGTATCCGAAGGTGCATTAATCTCAACTGCAGCATGTACGTTAACATCTGTAGGTTGTTCAACTAAATCTGTTTTTTTTTCAGCTGCCGATGTCGCTAACGCCGCCAATGAAGTTGATGTTTGCCCTACAGGTAAACTCACCTCGGCTGGCGATTCGACTTGCCAGCGTTTAACGGGCTTTTCTGGCACAAAGGCAACGGCCCGTAAGAGTGCCATTTCTAGGCCTGATTTAGGATCGGGGGCATGGGGTAAATCCTTGCGACCCGTTAATAGGATCTGATAATAAAGCTGTACTTGCTCCGGCGTTAATTGCTCAGCAAAAGCACGAATTTGTGCGCTGTATAAGGACTGCTGAGCACAAGCGGGGGCAAACTGCGTTAGAGTAATTTGATGTAACAGCTCAAGCAAACTGCGCAACACTTCTTGGGCATCGGCGCCGTACGCGAGCACTTGGGCACTGGTTTGCATTAGTACTTTGATATCGGCATCCGTTAAGGCTTTCAGTAAGGCGATAACGTGTTGCTCATCAATACTACCAAGCATGGTCTGCACTTGTGTGAGCATCACAGTACCACCACCAAAAGCAATGGCCTGATCCGTTAAGCTCAACGCATCACGCATACTACCATTGGCGGCTTTGGCAAGGAGTGTTAGCGCTTCAACCTCAAAGGGGAGCTGCTCCTGCGTCAAGATATGATTAAGCTGAGTGCCAATTTCATCCTGTGTCAGACTTTTTAAATTAAACTGCAAGCAACGGGATAACACAGTCACGGGTAGTTTCTGTGGGTCTGTTGTCGCGAGGAGAAATTTAACGTGCTCAGGGGGTTCTTCTAAGGTCTTAAGCAGTGCGTTAAAACTGCTGCGCGACAGCATATGCACTTCGTCGATAAGATAAACCTTAAAACGGCCACGGGTCGGGCGATACTGCACATTGTCCAGCAGCTCGCGCGTATCATCGACCTTAGTGCGGGACGCTGCATCGACTTCAATTAAATCGACAAATCGACCTTGGGCAATTTCAACACAACTACCGCATACGCCGCAGGGGGTGGCAGTGACACCTTGTTCGCAATTTAAGCCTTTGGCAAAGAGTCGCGCTAAGCTGGTTTTACCTACGCCTCGCGTCCCTGTAAACAGGTAAGCATGGTGTAAACGCTGCTGACTTAGTGCATTGGTTAAAGCATGCAATACATGGCTTTGACCAACCATTTGTTCAAATGTGGCAGGGCGCCATTTTCTGGCTAACACCTGATATGACATGGAACTCCCCAGAGTGTGTGATACAAAAATGGGAGCATGCGCCCCGGGAACTTTGAAAGATAACATGTCATGGTGTGACATGCCATCAAACTATCCTAAGGCGCCTTTGGCTGAAGAATTATTCGCCTTCAAACTCACAAAGTTTAACCAACTCAAGCCCTAATGCCGTTAAACGCGCCTCACCGCCTAAATCGGGTAATGAAATCACAAAAGCAGCATCTTTCACTTCACCACCTAATTGGCGGATAAGTTTTACCGTCGCTTCAATCGTACCACCGGTTGCGAGTAAATCGTCAACAACGAGCACTTTGTCATTTGCGCTAATCGCATCAGTATGAATTTCTAGGCTATCGTGACCATATTCAAGTTCATAGCTTTGGCTGATAGTCGCTCGGGGTAATTTACCGGGTTTACGAACGGGCACAAAACCAATGCCTAATTCTAAAGCAAGTGGTGCACCAAATAAGAAACCACGGGCTTCAGTGCCGACAATTTTGGTAAAACCTTGACCACGATAATGTTCAACCAATAAATCGATGGCCGCTTTATAGGCTGCGGCATTCTCAAGTAAACTGGTGACATCGCGAAATAGGATCCCTTCCTTAGGATAGTTCGGAATCGTTTTAATGCTTTGCTTTATCAAGGATAAGGTTTCTGTATTCATAGCCATCATATTTACTTAGTAAGTTACTTAATCAATTCGCCAAGATTGGCGGTATAAAACAAAACGTCCACATCGAGTGTGGACGAATTGCAAAAAATCGCACAAAGCTTATGCCGCTTTGGTTTGAGTTGCAACAATCACAACGCACAAGTAATAAATTGGTTATCGATTTGTGCCTGAGATCAAACCCTGTAAGCACAACGGCAAAATCTCCCTAAAAGAAGGATTCAGCCACCCGTTATTCAACTTCGGGAATACTTTTGAGATACCAAAGTAAAATCAATGCCATAGCAATGAGCATTCCTTTTACCCACATAATGGGCACCAGCATAATGCTGATGCTAAAACTCAGAGCACTAATCAGCATTGCTTTACGCTTTAAGCCTTTGCGTATTGCACCTTGTTGCTGCCATTGGGTTAATGCATCGGCAAACCAAGGGTGAGCCATCAACCACATATGTAAACGCTCGCTCGAACGGGCAAAACAAAACGCAGCCAGCAAAATAAAAGGGACTGTCGGTAACAGGGGCAACACTATGCCAAGTAATCCAAGGGCTAAAGCTGTTAATCCCAAAAGTAAAAAAAATCCGCGCTTCAATACCATAAGCTGATAATGCCCTTCTCTAAAAAACAAAAGCCACTCAATAGAGTGGCAATTGTATACCCATTCGAGCTTAAAACCCGCTTAAATTAAACCTAACTGCTTTAACCACATTAGGGTTGCTGGCAGAGTTGGTAGCAATAAGACTAAAATAAAACCAACAAAATACATAAAGTTAAATGGGTCTTTAAATGGCTGACTACTCATTACAGCTCCTAAGGTATATGCAAGTATAAGTGTGCAGAAATCAAACAGTGATGGAGATCACAAAACGGGCGACATTGTAGCCGTTTGTCAAATCAACAAAAACCCTTTTTATGTAGGGTTATTGCAATTATTTTGATCAATAGTCGTGCTAAGACTGATGAGTTCGCACTATGCCTTTGATGGCTAACTGTTCGAGTAGCTGCAAACAACCTTGTGCTAAAGCCTCAGGCGTTATCTGCGGATAAGTTATTGTTAACCAATTGACTATACCATCAAAACTCATCAAGCCTTGCTCTGCAAGATAGGCTAACACTTGGGCACTTAGTGGGTTTAATTGCAAAAAACGGACTTCGCTATCTTCATCTTGGTAAATACAAAAAAATACTGGCGTATCAAGGCATGCTGTAGGACAAAAGTCATCACGAATAAGTTGCACTGGATAATGGTACTGCGCGACCCTCGCTGTAGACGAAAGGCACAGCGGGAGATCTTGAATGTTTTCAGGCTTGAGCTCCACTTCCTTAGCATCCTGTTGTGCGACTGCAACGACAAGTTCAAGCCACTCATAATGAGCCAACTCCAACATAAACACAGGATCAGTATTTTTAAGTTGGTATTCCTGTTGCAGAAAATCGAGGAACTCCCCAGCGATATCGATGAAAAGTGGAGACTGGCAGTCGTGCTGACTAAAAAAATCTTGTACCAAAATCAACCAATCATTCTGGGTGTATAAACTCTTCAAAACCGGAAAACCGTTAGAGACAAACCCCATCACATTACTAAAAAATAATTCACGGTAAACCTGCATTCGCTCAATGGATGTCCCAGCCGGTAATGGCTTAGCAGGGTCGCGAATATAGTCGATAAAAGACTGCTGAACCTGTTTAAAATTCACTAAGCACTCCTTTTCGCAACAGCCGAATTAAACGCAATCGCTTGATGTTGATGAATTTGTTCAATCTCGCGTAATAGCTCAGAGGTGGGTGGTAAATTAAAATCCCGCTCTAATAACGTCGGTAACACCCCATGCTTGGCATAGCAAGTTTGTAATAGTGCCCACACGGGATCATTAATATCGGCACCATGGGTATCGATAATCAGATCCTCTGCTTGTTTATAGTGCCCAGCAATATGTAAATAAGCGATACGCTCAGTGGGCATTGCATTTAAAAAGACATTGGCATCGTAGCGATGATTTATCGAGTTTACATAAATATTATTGATATCCAAAAGCAGCTTACAGTCAGCCTCTTCCAGTACTGCATTTAAGAATTGAAGCTCTGTCATCTGTGCAGCAGGCGCTGCGTAAAAAGAGACATTTTCTAAAATAAGTGGTCGCTCTAAGATATCTTCAACCTGCTTAACCCGTGCTGCCACATATTTGACTGCGGTATCGGTAAACGGTATAGGCATCAAGTCATATAAATGGCCTTGGCCTGAGCAGTAACTTAAATGTTCGGAGTACACTTGAATTTTGTGCAAATCCATAAAGGCTTTTACACGGCGAACAAACTCGACATCTAAGGGCGCTGGACTACCAATGGATAAGCTAAGCCCATGACAATAAAAAGTATGTTGCTCCGTAAGCTGACGAAACTGCTTGCCATATTTACCACCAAGGGTCATCCAATTCTCAGGTGCAACTTCAAAAAATTGAATGGTACTGGGCACTTGATGGCAAAACTCCGTTAGCATTTCCCGCCGAAGGCCAAGCCCAACCTGCTCAAGATATGGATTTCTCATAAAACCTCTTTGCCATAACAGGCAAATCTCATGCAGCAATATCACCAAGATCATTGAAAGTACAAGCCAGCTCTCGCTGGCTTGTTATTCAACATCCCACACAATGCCTGTTCAGTGTTGAAAATGCTGAAACTTATTTTACTTCTTTTTTAACCTCTTCCACTTTTTCTGCGGCTTTCTTCATATCACCACCACATTTGCCTTCTCCGCATTTGCCTTCTTTGGCTTTATCAACGGCTTTTTTCATATCGCCGCCACACTTGCCTTCCCCGCATTTGCCTTCTTTAGCTTTATCAACGGCTTTTTTCATATCGCCGCCACACTTGCCTTCCCCGCATTTGCCTTCTTTAGCTTTATCTGCGGCTTTTTTCATTCCTTCGCCACATTTACCCTCACCACACTTACCTTCAGATCCAACGATTTGATAGCCTGCATCCATAGTTTGAAAACCAAATGGATTGGTTTGTGCGTTTACAGCAAAAGCAGAGCTGACAACAACAGTACCTAATGCAACTGCGGCGGCGGTTTTCTTAACTGAGTTCATAATATTTTCCTTGTCGTTTATGGTGTAAAGTGCCCAACCACAGTTTATGTAGCTGGTTTGTAACAAGAGACCTGTTGAAACTCAATTCTATTGCAAAAAACACATTTAGATCACAGAAATATTCAATACACCCTGATAGAGGGCGAATCAATAACTCAATCCAGCTGGAAAAGTTTCTTGTTCGCAACGCTAGAACGATAAGGTAGAATGCACGCCCTTTGAGAACTGATGCGGGTTAACGGCTGTGCGTGTGATTTTGGCTCCAATGGAAGGTGTGGTAGACGATTTGATGCGTGACATTCTCTCAGCAATCAATCCCTACGACTTACTTGTCACTGAATTTGTACGAGTGGTAGATCAACTTCTGCCAGAGAAAGTTTTTCTTAAACTTTGCCCTGAATTACACAATCAGGGGAATACACCATCAGGTACGCCAGTACGTGTTCAATTACTCGGTCAAGAACCCCAATGTATGGGAGAAAATGCCCTACGAGCAGTAGAGCTAGGTTCCCATGGCGTCGATGCCAACTTTGGTTGTCCGGCGAAAATGGTTAACCGCAGTAACGGTGGCGCTGTACTCCTGCAATATCCAGATAGTATTCACGATATTGTCCGCGCAATGCGTCAAGCCGTGCCCAGCGAGCACCCTGTTACGGCAAAAATCCGCCTAGGTTATGAAGATAAATCACTCTTTATGGAAAATGCCTTGGCTGTCTATGAAGCGGGGGCAACCGAACTTGCCATTCATGCACGCAGTAAAGTTGATGGCTATAAACCTCCCGCCTATTGGGAATACATTACTGAGGTGAGAAAACGTCTGCCTATCCCAGTGATTGCTAACGGGGAAATTTGGAACAGTGATGATGCCAAGCGTTGTATGGCCGTGACTGGCTGCGATAGCATTATGATTGGTCGTGGCGCCATTTCATTGCCCAATTTAGCTGACACCATAAAAACAGGAGCCGCACCTTATACTTGGGCGCAAACCTTAGCGCTTATGCTCAGTTATACTCAAAGGGAACTCAATGGCCGTAAAAGCGATTATTACCCCGCACGAATCAAACAGTGGTTTACCTACCTCAATCGACAATATCCTGAAGCGGATACCCTTTTTAGAACATTAAGAGTCCATAAAACAACCGAAGACATCGTCAGAGAACTTGAAGCGGCACACAATGCTTTACCAAAAACACATTAATTTGCCTATGTAATAGTAACGCCATGGGTGATGGGTATTGATACCGTACATTTGCAGCAATAATTCAATAGGAATGAAGTACTTTTCTGGTTTATTACTGCGAAAAAACTAAAAATCTCGCTGATACTTGATCTTTATCATAGTCGCTGATAGTGGAACTATTAGACTGAACACCTAGAGTCAGATAAAACAGGCGATTTTACGTGAGCACCACCCATATCAGACATGAATTGTCAGAGCTTGAGGCTAATCTAAGGAAAGAAATCGGCGCGCTCCCGCAGTTCCTTGAAGTACTCGGGACGCATTATGCCAACCTAAGTTTAGGCGAATTGATCGATCAATTGGCACAAAGTCCCTTGGCCGAACACCCTCTTTTCTGCCAACTAAATAAACTTGATGCCGCGATCTGTCAGCTTGACTTAGGTCTCTATGGCCTGTGCTCAGATTGTGAAGCAGAAATAGAAATTGAACGCTTAAATCAAGATCCCACCGAACAACGCTGCGCCACCTGTGCAGAACACTACCAGCATGAGCACCGTCACGAGCTACGACTTACTCACTAATAAGTGTTCTATTTATTGTTATCCAATAAATGCCGTACTGACACACGAATATAAACCACATTACACTGCAATCTAGTTGTATCAAAGTCATTAACGCCAGCATACCCAGTATGTAATCAGTAAAATGACTGGTTATATTTCAGCTAAATCACAGTAATAACTCGAATCATTAAAAGTAAAAAATGCCACTCAGGTGAGTGGCATTTATGCTTAAACAAATATCGATTAGTTGTTACAGTTTACAACCTTCAACACTTGATGAGTTTTCATAAACGATGTCGCCTACAGGATTATAGTCTGCAGCAACGATCGTTTGTTTGTCTTTTAAGAATGTATACAGTAAATCAGCATCAACATAACCCGTTTGAATTGGGCTTGCTAATTTCGGATAACCGTCACCACCAGCAGCATTAAAACTCGGCACAGTGAACTTATAGGTTGCTCCGACACTAAAATCTTTACCATTGATTTGACTGATATTGGCGGTCTTAGCCACACAGTCAATGGTCATTTTCACACCTGTGATTTGTGCATAACCACCATTATTGATCTGAATGCTGCCCACAGCCCCTAGATAAGCTGTAACTTCAGTCCCTGTCATTTCGTTCAATGTCACCATGTTACCAAACGGTTGAACGGTAAGTACGTCACGGTAAGTAATATTACCTGGTTGGATTGAGGCGCGCACACCACCCGAGTTCATCACACCGAAGTCTGCAGACACTTTACCACTTTGCGCCATCGCTAACATACGGCCTAAGTTAGTTTGTTTATTACGCACGTTTGCGCGTTCACCATCTAACAGGGCATCCGTCGTTGCAATCACTTCATCTAGCTTAGCTTGCCCTTTTTCTTGATAGTAAGACAGTAACTCTTTTAACTCAGTATCTGGTTCAATTTTAGCACCAGCTAACTCGGTAGTTTTAGCACCTTTCTCATCCAGTTTACGCATGTTAACAGGCACAAGTTTGTAGCTTGCTAGATGTAGCTCACCGTTGAAATATTCAAAATCAGCTCGGCCTACATATTTACCCCATTCATGGGCTTGCATAATCCACGTACCATTTTGCTTATCTGGAGCACACTCATCACCGGGCTTAAAATCGGCGTAAACTTTGTTTTCACTGCCAGATTCCATACAAACAGGATTCTGTGAGTGGCCACCAATAACAACTTGCAAATCACCTTCTTTCAGCGCGCGTGCGAGAGCAACATCACCTGGAGCGTTACTGCCATTTTGACCGTCAGCATAGTGGCCCATGTGTGTCGTTGCGAAAATAATATCAGCCGATTTGGCATCTTTAATTTCTTTGATGACCTTAGCAATTTCAACTTTGGGATCAGTAAAAATCAGATCGCTAATAAATTCAGGGTTACCAATTTTAGCAGTATCTTCGGTAGTTAAACCGATGACAGCAATTTTTAAACCGTTAACATTAAAAATTTTATAGGCATCAAAATAGCGCTCACCTTGACTACCATCGGTATTTTTACGGTATATATTGGCAGCCAACATTGGAAATTCTGCAAGACGGCGCTGCATATCAAGTACTGATAACGGATTATCAAATTCATGGTTACCAACGGCCATTGCGTCATAACCAATTTTATTCATACCGGTAAAATCAGGAATAGCATCTTGTAAATCTGATTCTGGTACACCAGTATTGATATCACCACCCGATAATAATAAAGTTTGACCGCCATTCTTGCTCACTTCAGCACGAATCTGGTCTACAAGTGTTTTCTGCGCTGCTAAACCATATTCGCCGTCACTATTTTCCCAGAAACGACCATGGTTATCATTGGTATGTAAAATAGTGAATGCTTTACACGCACTCCCTGCTTCAGCACATGTTGTTGGAATTTTATCATCATCACTATTGTTACAACCTGCGAGAGCTGCAAGCACAGCCGTTGCAACTAATCCTTTAATAAGCTTATTTATCATTACATCAACCCCTTGATTTTAATTATTTTATCATAGAAAGTTTGTCTCGAACTCTATCAAGTTCGACGCAGAGCATAATAGCAAATAATAAAGATGAAATGTGTCATTTTTATTAATAAAAGTGACTTCAATGTGGTATTTACCAAAGGGTTTAAGATAAATTTGTTTCAAATAAAAAATAAGCTTAACAATTAAATTTTATATATTTAAGCCAGAAGAAATAAAAACAAAATAATTAGTTTTAAACCTTTAAATATAAACAACTTAGAAGGAAATAAATGAAATCACTATTGTTCACTTAAAAGAACAGGCATGGGTAATATTGACATTACCGCATGCCGTTTTTATCAGCAATTAGACTTGGCTACATTTCAAATTGCTGTAATAACCACTGACGAATATCGTTTAACTGGGCAGGAATAACCGAATGTGCCATGGGGTAAGTTTGCCACTGCACTTGATATCCATCCGATATTAAAGCATCTTTGGCTAAGGCTCCCGCAGATAGCGGGACAACATCATCCTGCACACCGTGCTGTTGTAATATCGGAGTATCACGGTTAACTATACTCAATTCCGTCGGTAACACATCGGCTGTCGGTAAATAACAAGATAACGCCATGATACCAGCAAGCCTTTTTTCAAAACGTAGCCCTGAGAATAAGCTCATCACGCCCCCTTGGCTAAATCCAGCCAAGACAATGCGTTCACTCGGAATACCTGCCGCGATTTGTTCATTAATCAATGCGTTAACATGTAACTCTGATGCCAAAACCCCTTGCATATCGGCTCTGTCATGTAAATCCATGCTTTTAATATCATACCAAGCTCGCATGACGTAGCCGCCATTGATGGTTACAGCTTGCTCTGGTGCATGGGGAAAAATAAACCGAATGCTATGATGACTGGGTAACCCTAAGGCTGGCACAACAGGGGCAAATCCTGCCCCCGAATCCCCTAATCCATGTAACCAAATGACCACGGCCGTAGCAGGCGTCTTAGGCTCAACGACAATACGCTCAAGAGAAGCTGACATACTAAAAAATCCCTAATTCGATATTAAACACTCATCAACTAAAAAGTGATGATAAATCTATAAGTTAAACACGCGACGCAGGCGTACTTTATTCCGCATCCATTCCCAGCACATCTTGAATCGCACGTAACTGGGTATTTGAGTCCAATACTAAGCTCCAACGCACACCGCCACCATCGGCGATCAACATAGGTGGCTGACGTCGCAAACCTATATCCTCCGCACTCGCTTGCAGTACGATACTGGCAACATTGAGCCGCACTTGCACTTCGAACTCAGTGACGATGAGCTTACCCTGCGAAAAATCTATCACCATTATGATAACCGCCCTATGTGAAAACACCGTCATCATAGCAAACTTGTGGTCTTTTACCGATGGCATTTCCTTGTCAGCATACGAGCCATTAAAGTTTGATTACATTTGAGCTAACAGTGAGATCACAAATCCAGTGGATTATCAGGTAAACTTTTGCCCGATATTGAATGGGCCGATAGAACACCAAGCAAATTGTTGCACTTATCGCCCAAAACTCGAGCTAAAATACTTCATCATTAGGCTGTTAAATAATGCTTTCACTTCGCCCAACCGTCCTTTGCAGCGCCCTACTGTTTGCGCTGCAATTTCTTCCCAGCACCTATGCCAATAGCACTGATGCCAATAGCGCTTCTAACACCTTCGCCTCCGAGCCTGCTGCCACTTTTGCACAAACACAGACGCAGCAGAACCAAGATACACTGACCTATGCCAATTACACTGAAGTCAGCGTGAGTCATGTGGCGCTTGCCCTTGCCATCGATTTTAAGCAAAACCACTTATCCGGCGAAGTCATCCTCGATTTGGCTTGGCATAAGGCGGGGAAAGAACTCATCTTAGATACTCGAGATCTAACGATTAACAGCGTAACGGCTTTAAATACAGCAGGGAAATGGCAAAGCGTGCCCTTCACCCTAGCCAACGCTGACACGGTAAAAGGCGCGGCACTGACCATCAAACTTGCAGATGAAGATACCCAAAAGGTTAAAATCAGCTATCACACCTCGAATAATCCGTCCGGTATTCAATGGTTAACCCCTGAGCAAACCCAAGGTAAGCAGTTGCCTTTTATGTTCAGTCAGAGTCAGGCGATTCACGCCCGCAGTTGGATCCCACTGCAAGATACGCCAGCCGTTCGCCAAACCTATAGTGCGATAATAACCGCAGATAAAGCCATTACTGTGGTCATGGGGGCCGAACGTAAGGTGTTATCAAGCACCCAAACCCAGTTCACTATGCCGCAGGCCATTCCCGCTTATTTGATTGCTATTGCTGCTGGGGATTTAAAATTTTCTCCCTTAGATAACATCTCGGGTATTTGGGCCGAGCCAGTTATGCTCGACAAAGCCAGCAAAGAATTTTCCGACACACCAGAAATGATAAAAACAGCATCCAAGCGTTATGGCGATTACCGTTGGGGACGTTATGATCTGCTTATCTTACCGCCTAGCTTCCCCTTCGGTGGCATGGAAAACCCCCGTTTATCATTTATTACGCCAACGGTCATTGCCGAAGATAAAAGCTTAGTCAGTCTCATTGCACACGAACTCGCCCATTCTTGGTCAGGCAATTTAGTCACCAACGCAACCTGGCGCGATCTCTGGCTTAATGAAGGTTTTACCACCTATGTTGAAAACCGCATTATGGAAGATCTCTATGGTCGTAACCGAGCCCTGATGGAACAAACGATTGGATACTCTGAACTGTTAGCAGAGCTTGAAGCATTACCACCTGAGGACTCAGTGCTGCATATCACACTGGGTGAACGGGATCCAGACGATGCCTTTAGCGGCGTCCCCTATGTGAAAGGCCAGTTATTCTTAATCTTTTTGGAGCAAAAATATGGCCGTCAACGCTTCGATGCGTTTGTGAAAGATTATTTCAGTCATTTCGCGTTTCAGAGTATTACCACTGAGCAGTTCCGCGAGTATTTATCTTTAAATCTATTAAACAAACACCCTAATATTGTCAGTGAAGCTGAAGTCGATACTTGGATTGAGGGCCAGGGATTACCCTCATTCCTCGTGCCCCCCAATTCCCACGCCTTTGATGATGTCGATCTTCAAAGACAAACTTGGCTTGAAGGAAAGGTTAGCGCCAAAGCCCTTAAAACGAAGACATGGACCGTCCACCAGTGGTTGCGGTTTATTAGCGAAATGCCAAGAATTAATTTACACCAAGCTAAACTTGCCGAGCTAGATAATGCCTTCCATTTTACAGGCACTAGCAACAGTGAAATCGCTTTCGCATGGTATTCACTCGCATTAGATAACCGCTATTACACTGTATTACCCGCGCTAAAGCAGTATGTAAACGAAATTGGTCGACGCCGACTTATCCTGCCTTTATATCAAACGCTGGCGAGTACCGAGCACTATGATTGGGCCAAGCATGTCTACCTTAATGCTCGTTCGGGATATCACCCCCAAACGCAAGCAAGCCTTGACCTGCTGTTTGCAGACAAACCCATAGCGCATGAACATAACCACTAGCGAGATAGAAAAAGACAAAAAAGCCCAAACCAACAGGTTTGGGCTTTTAACTTCAAGATTTCATCCCCGTTTTACTCATCTTCAATCGAGGAGCAAAACCAAGTTTTAAATCCTAAAAATTAGTGGTGATGACCACCAGCACCATGGGCATGACCATGGGCGATTTCTTCATCAGAGGCATCGCGAGCACCGACAATTTCGATATCGAAGGTTAAATCACGGCCCGCTAAGGGATGGTTCACATCCACAGTCGCCATAAATTTACCTACTTTAACGATAGTGACTTGACGTTGACCGTGGTCAGTGTGTACCACAGCCGTCATACCTGGCTTCCACACGCTGGCGCCTAATAGGTGTTTCACAGACACTCGTTGTTGCGCAGCGTCTCCTTCAACGCGCTCACCGTAGGTTTCCGACGCAGGTAAAGTCACGGTAAACTTGTCACCAACAGCTTTGCCATTAATGGCATTTTCAACACCTGGCATCATATTGTCATGGCCATGTAAATAGGCAATGGCTTCACGGCCTTCGTTGGTCTCAATCACATCACCTTTCTCATCGCGCAGAGTGTAGTTAAACTGCACAACCATGTCGTCTTTAATAATGCTCATCGAATATCCTTTGATTTACTTCGATTTCAAATGTGGGGCGAGCTTAACAAAACTGACCTTTTCACTCCACATTTTTATCCCGTCTGCACCGCACATCTGCTTAACATTAAAGCGTTAGCCCTAAAGCGGCGAACACCTCAGGACTTGGGAAACCATCAGCAATCATTTTTTTACTGCGCTGAAAAGCTTGGATCCCAGCCATTGAATTACGCCCTAGCACACCATCGGGTTTACCAACCTCAAACCCCGCCTCATTCAATTTTTCTTGCAGTTGTTTAACTTGCTCACGACTGAGACGAGGCTGTTCAGGCGGAGCAACTTTTAGAGGCTCGCCACCATTAATACGATCCGCTAGATGTCCTACGGTAATGGCATAGAACTCTGAACGGTTCCAACGCATGATCACATTAAAGTTTTCATACCCTAGGAATGCAGGACCCGTATGACCCGCAGGTAAATATAATGCAGCCTGAATATCCGCTTGTGGCAAAGGTTGTCCATTAGTCAGGGTTACAGACTGCGCAGCCCATTCAGCTAAAGGCAATGTCTGTTTTGCACCTAAATGGCTGTAACTAAAATTCTTTGGTAGTAAAACTTCACGCCCCCAACGCTCATTACGCTGCCAACCTAAATTTTGTAAAAAATTAGCCGCAGAGGTTAATGCATCTGCCGTGCTATTCCACAAATCCACTTTACCGTCACCGTCGCCATCAATAGCATACTTAGCATAGGCTGAAGGCATAAACTGTGTATGCCCCATTGCCCCCGCCCAAGAGCCCACCATAGTGTTTTTATCAAACTGATATTTTTCTTTTAACTTCAGTGCTTGCATCAATTCGGTGGTGAAATAACTGCTACGACGTGGCTCACAAGCCAAGGTTGCCAGCGAGTCCAATACGGCCATTTTTCCTTTGTAAGAGCCATAGTTGGTCTCAAGTCCCCAAAAAGACAGAATATATTGTGGTGGTACCCCATACTGCAGCGACAACTTATCCAGCAATGCTCGATGCTTTTGTAATAAACGTCGCCCTTCATTGACACGCCAATCGGTAGCTCTCTTAGTAAAATAATTCGCAAAAGTTTGACTAAATTCAGGTTGCTGTTGGTCGAGCTCAATCACGCGCGGCACAAATTGTAAATGCGCAACGGTATTATTAATGGTTTCCTCTGATAACCCCTCACTTCGCGCTCGTGCCTGTAGCGTTGTGAGGCAACTAGCAAAGGCATCGGCATTTAATTGCACTGTGGCATTGATATCCACAGTGGCAAGTGCCGCATTAGGATCTGCAATGGCATTATTACTGCTAACACTGGACGTTGGCGCACTCGAGCAAGCACTCACACTAACGCAGGCTGCAAAGCTAGCCGCAAGATAGGTCAACCCTTTCATTTTAATCAAATCGACAACTCCAATATTTGATTTCACAACAATCACTGTGTTGTACTCAACTGAGTTAATAATCCTGACCCATAGTGGCGGCTAACACAATCCTTATTGACATAAATACGCTTATGTCGAGTCTTATTGCTCAGTTATCCAACACAAGAAAAATCTTAACAAAGAATCCCTTGGCCTCTGTCGATGTTACCGTATAATGGGCAGGTTAACGGCATACTTCAAAGAGACCTATCATGACAGAAATCAATGCGGCTTTGGCTGGCTTTATCGAAAATGTAAAAGAACATCAGACGCTTTGGGGTCTAATGGATGAAACAGGTGAAGGTTGGGTTGTTTGCGACTCATCTGAATTTGAAGACACTGATGTGATGCCATTATGGTCAAGCGAAGCTGCCGCAAAATCCCATTGCAGTGACGAATGGCATGATTACCAAGCTGTCGCCATTTCCCTTGAAGAATTCCTTGAGTATTGGGTGTCAGATCTAAATGACGATGGCGTGTTGATCGGTGTTGATTGGCAAACAAATGAAGAATGTTTGGAACTCGACCCTATTGTATTAGCAAAAGACTTAGTTGATGTTGAAGAGTGTTAAGCACGTCAATCATCTATTAACGACATCAAGGAATGAGGTAATCAAACCTTGATGTCTGCTATCCCCATCATAGATATTCCCTTCGATAAACGTCATACCTGCTGGTTTTGTGGCGAACCTTGTAATCAACATTTTGAGTATCACAGCCAAACTCATACCCCTCACCCATCATTGGCCGTTCCTGCCTGTAGTGAGTGTGCCAAGCTAGCTAAGCAACATCCGTTAACCTCGATTTGGGACTGCCGTATGGCAGTTAAAGATGCATTGATGCGAATTTATGCCAAGCATTTGGCGATCGGGATCAACTGGACGGAAGCTGAACTCGCCGAGTCGGAGTTTTCCTGCAACGTATTTGAAGGATTTAAGAAAAGTGCTTGGATGATGTACCAAATCGCTCGAGATAGGATCAATGCTCCAGGCTGGCCACTACGGCTCGAAGAAATAGAAATTGATGATCAAGGTTATAGTGCGGGCTTTGAATTTGATGGTGTTACTTATACATCAGTGCATGCTGCTATCCACTATTACAGCACTCAATTTACTTTAGATCCGACCTTTTTTGCCGACCTCGTGCGTTTAGTCGGTCGAGCTCGCTTCAATTATGCCCTCAGGCTCGCACGTATTCACATTGCTTCCGCTAAGGAAATGAAACGTCAAGTGTTAACCGATCTTGAAGCCGAGTTGATATAACGCGATGGTTCAAGGCGACAAGACCGGAGCACTCTCTTGCTAACTTAATGGTAAATTAATCCACTAAACAAACGTCAACAAAGGAACGAAACATTTATTGCGCAATAATTTGTCTTAATCTTTCCTGAACCACTTCCACTAACAGATCGGGTTGGAATTTTGAAATAAAACGATCGCATCCAACCTTTTCAACCATAGCATGGTTAAAACTACCACTAAGCGAAGTATTTAGCGTAATAAATAAATCCGCCATTGCTTTATCGCTGCGGATTTCATGGGTGAGTTTATAACCGTCCATTTCAGGCATTTCGGCATCGGTAATCATCATCAATAATTCTTTTGAGATCTGCTTCCCTTCATCACGCCATTTTTGCAATAACTGTAATGCTTGCAAACCATCGGAAGCCTCAATGATTTCAATACCGAGTTGACCTAACGTCTCGCGAACCTGGCGTCTTGCCGTTGAAGAATCATCTACAATCAAAATCTTACGCCCAGGCATTTCATGGACTAAGGTTTCGTCAAGTACACCCTCAGAAAGCCTAATATCGTAGTGAATGATCTCCGCCAGCACTTTCTCTACGTCAATAATCGACACTAATTGCGACTGGCCTTGGTGCTCAATGCGGGTAATTGCCGTCAGATAATTATTCCGTCCAGCCATTTTAGGCGGCGGCATAATGTCGCTCCATGTCATGTTGATGATATGTTCTACCTTGCCCACTAAGAAACCTTGAACACTGCGGTTATATTCAGTGATGATCATATTAGCATCATCACCTGGAGCAACAGGCTTAAAACCAATAGCAGAACGTAAATCAATGACAGGAATGGATATACCGCGAATGTTTGCAACACCAAATATATGCGGATGGCTGCCTGGCATGGCATTAAGGGGCGGAAGTTTTACCACCTCTTTCACTTTGAACACATTAATGGCAAATAGCTGCGTGGAATTTATACGAAAAAGCAGTAATTCAAGCCGATTTTCACCAACGAGTTTGGTACGTTGATCTACGGTTGCCAATACGTTTGCCATAATGCTGCTTCTCTAATGTGGAGGAAAATACTTTCATCGCATGCGACGAACTTGGCTAAATTATAGCGGCAAACTCACCGTGAGAACTATGCTAAAAGTCGATTTTATCTAAAAATTACAACCACTCTCGCAAAACGGCTCTCTAAACCTAGAGCGTCATTAGACGATCAGGGGCTGTAAAGTGTTATCCAGCGCCGCATTTTCAACAGCAAATCAATCTATACCCATTAAAATAGTGGCAATACCAATACTCACCGCACCATTTATCGCTGTGATATTTTTTGTGCTAACACCATTCCTGCAAGATTGAACATATTTCTATCGCAAACAAGGTGAAATCCTTCTTGGTGTAACACCGCTAAAAGTTCTCTGTGATCAAAGCGGTTCTGCTGTGGGTGTTCAAACAAGCGGCGACTAATTGGATTACAAATTGCTGATCGGTATAAATCCTCAATCACAAAAAAACCACCGAGTTTGAGCACTCTTGCCACCTCTGCAATAGCCGTCTGCCAAGCCGGAATGTGATGAAATACAGCAAAATTAAATACGATATCAAACCGATCCTCAGCAAAGGGAAGTTGCGTTGCATCCGCAACAGAAAAGTGCAAATTGTTTAGACCATGGGAAGAATCCTGCCAGCGTTTCTGAGCCGCTGCCACCATTTCGGGATCAATATCCACTGCGGTAACATGGCCAGCACCAAAGTGTTCGCGGATCAAATGAATACCATTACCAAAGCCACAGCCTATTTCTAAAGCCTGCTCAAAACAAGCCAAAGGTTTTGGCATCATAGAGGTCAGTAAAGGAGCTTCCACTTGATTTTGCAGCCAAAAACGCAATGGATGCTGCACTAACCTTTTCTCAAATTGATTTAACTTCATATCATCCTCAACATTAAGTGATCTATTATTTGATTAACTGATCAAACTCTCGCTATGGTACGTAATAAAAGAGACTTAAGTTCATCTGAGGCCACTATGAAATTACCTCTTTTCCCATTACCTATCTGCCTATTACCTGAGGGATACACTCAGCTACGGATATTTGAACCTCGATATAAACGCTTAGTTGCCGAATCTCTTAAATCCGCGCAAGGTTTTGGCCTATGCATGATAGAAGAAGACAATAAAACCATTCAATCAATTGGCACTTTAGCTCATATCATTGACTTTGAAACATTAGCCGATGGAATGTTAGGTATTAGTATTCAGGGAATACAACGCTTTAAACTGACGAGCTTCGAAATTGAAAATGATGGGTTAAAACGGGGTGAAGTTAGTCTACTCGATAACTGGCCCACGGCCGCCATCGCGACAGATGAACGCTACCTTAGTCAAATGTTGAAAAACATCCTCAAGGAATATCCTCAACATTTACAACACTATCACCCTAAACAATTCGATGATATTGCCTGGGTTTGCCAACGCTGGCTGGAGATCCTTCCTGTTCCAGCCTCAGAAAAATATTCCTGTATAAACGCGCTAGACCACACTACGGCAAGGGATTTATTGCGGGCTGTTATAAAATAATTTTTCAGTGATCTTTTTTTTGCCCATACCGTATTGACTTAGCAAGCAAACGAATTCAATGCGCTTTATTGGCGGAGAATCACGCTCATAGTGTTCTAAACACAGGATTTAATGATTAAGTTAAGAGCAAAATAATGGAAAATATTCAATCACAAAGCCGCCAAAATCGGTATCATAAGCATATATCGTCCTTCACTGAATCGGCTATGGATATCGACACTAAAGCTCCCTGCGCAAGTGAACCACAAATAGAATTGTTGTCCACATTAATGCTCAAAGTGGCAAATCATAGAGATAGAGCCGCTTTTGGATATTTATTTACTTATTTTATGCCCAAAATCCGAGCGTTCGGTCTACAAAGACTCAATCAACAAGGACTTGCCATGGATCTGGTTCAAGAAACCATGACGAGTGTCTGGACCAAAGCTCATCTCTATAATGCTGACAAAGGTTCAGTTGCCACTTGGGTATTTACCATCATGCGTAATCAGTGCTTCGATATGTTAAGACGAGTCCAACATAATAAGGAAGATGCCTACGGTGATGATATTTGGCCTTTATGCGATACAGCCACGAGTCAAGAAACTCAAATTGATCATAAATTAACAGCCAACCTACTCAAACATTTAGATAATCTTCCCCTTGCACAACGTCAGGTTGTACAAGGTATTTATATGCAGGAACTCACTCAGCAAGAATTGGCTGACGCCCTAGAAGTCCCGATAGGAACAATAAAATCTCGCCTAAGATTGGGGCTAGAAAAGCTGAAAAGCTTTTTGGAGACACCAAATGATTAAGCATCACCCAAATCAACAACTATTGCTTGCCCATGCAAAGGGCGAGTTATCTTTATCAATGGCTATTGCCGTTTCAGCCCATTGTGCGCTGTGTGATACCTGTAAAACAGCCGTTGCTCAATACACAAAAGAGGCAGCGTCCCTCGCCTTCAATCAAGAGGAGATAGCCGATACAACAGCAGATAAAGCCGACATCAGTGCTCACAGTATTGCATTCATGGAATACGATGTTCCTGAAGAGTTGCAAACCATGTTAACGCAAATACTTTGTCAACCAGAGTCAACGACGACTCCAAGTTATGAACCTCTTTTCGTCTCGGTAAAAAATCAGCAATACCCCGTTCCATCAGTATTTCGCCAACATCTTGATCATCCTTGGCAACAGTTAGGCAAAGTTAGCCGCATGCGTTTCGATTTAGATGAGATGAATAGACGCGCAAGCCTATTACATATTGATGCATTAGGGGAAATTCCACAGCATACACACAAAGGCTATGAACTCACCCTCCTACTTGCCGGAGAATTTAGTGATATTAATGGCCACTATGTTCCTGGTGACTTTATTATGCTGGACCAGCATACTAAACATGCACCTAAAACACTCGAGGGGTGCTTATGTTACACAGTGCTAGATGCGCCTCTGCACTTCACTAAAGGATTGAGCAAGTTATTAAACCCCATTGGCGAACTCATTTATTGAATCATATCAAAAATTCAAGCGTCAACTTAACCACAACATATAACGCTTAAGTTAAGTTAGTGAAACCTCCATTAAAATGCTCTATTTTGATGGAGGTTATCGTAAAACAGTTGCAAATAATGGGCGCAACAACCACACCAAAAAGCAACGTAAATTCAACAAAAAAGCAAGGGTATTAAAATTAAATGATAAATAACTTGCGTAAGTCGTTTTTCCTGATACACTTCGCCTCGTTTTGAGATTCACCTTGTTGTTCTTTTTAATCCAGTTTGATAAATATTTAATCAAATCTTGATCCTCACAAAGAAAGCCTACTACAAGCAAAACCCCATAAACTTAATTAATTGATAGTTACATATACATGATTAGGTGTATTGAACTTATTAAACCTTATGCTGTCATAGTCTTGTCATCAAGCTATGTTTAACTGGTTTAATTGAGTTAATCCATTGACATAATCGATGACGTGTATTAATTATCGATAAAACATCTCTTGATTAATGAATCAGAGATGGGGTAACCTCGATACTCACTAGAACCATCTTTTGCACTTAATGCTAAGGATATTTTATTGTTAAAACTCTCTCACCCAAGGGTGAATTAAAACAGAAGGAGTGTGGCATATGTCATACAAAATTAATGGACATGAAATTACAGTGAACTTCCCTGTAGATTCAATCTCAGTAAATAAAACCTCAATTGCTTTTACTGATCGTCAAGGTAAAAACAGACAGACTTTTTCTAAACGCACAGAAGCCATCAGCTTTATGAAATGGTTATTGTCCGCGAATAAATAAGTCAAAAGTCAGTAAAACTGATAAGTTAAAAATTAATACCGCAGTACCCGTTTACTCAAGTGTATTTAATCGGTTTCCATTATCTTCGCAGTACCGAGCACTTTAAGTAAACTGATAGCCGAATGTCACGAACACGCTATCCTTTTTACGTCATTATGACGAACGCATTTGGTTCAGGCTGTATCTCTCTCACACAGATACCTGCCGAACCAAATGAGTCAAATCCAGCGTTAGATCACCTCTTTCCATTGCAGCATCCGCTAATATTCATACACATGAATACTGTTCAGCACATCATCTATGCCAAAACCCAATACTCAAATTGCCATGCAAACCTTGATAAACCAGATCAAAGAGACTATCCCACTCAATTTAGAAGAAGCACAACTGTGCCAGGGACAATGTTTAGGTTGTTCGAAGAAAATGCTGGAAATGTTGGATGCCGAAATCAGTTATTGGCAATTTAGTGAGGTGACGCCTAGCCTAAAAGATTTAAAAAACCTCGAAAACATTGGCCGTCGTACCTATAAAATTCTTAAACGAAACCAGTTGCTGTCTTAATCACTTCTATTTGCATTTTACTATTAATGGGGAGTTTTACTTACACGACTTAAAATAAATGTAAAACTTAACTGACAATATGACCCTAATAGAAATCACATTGCCAGTTTTATCTTCGCTATTGTCGATAGCCGTTAAAAATCAAAAATCGATAGGCTCAACTTCTAGACTCTGCCAACCTTGCGCGAATATCTGCCAAAGAATATTCCGTTAATAGTTCACCATCGGCAAATACAGGAACAAACTCGCAATTGTTAACATCTTGCCAGCTGGCTTGATCTTTAAGATAAAATTGACCCTGCTCATCTTTAAATACCGCCACTAAACCCTTAGCGGATTTTTTAGTGCCATCATCGGTTTTAGGATCTTTAAATATTTCTCTGTCTTTGCCATCCACTTTCGCAAAGGTTGCTTTCACCGCGTAACCGTCAGTATCTCGGGTCACGTGTTGATAGGTAAAACTGCCAATTCCAAACACAATATTGGTTGATGCAAAACCTTTGGCCTTCAAACCGGCACAAATGGCTTCAGCACGTTCAATCGTAATTGAATCGCCATAAATCAGTCCTACATGGCTATCGAGTAATTTGTAACCTTTGGCAGTTGTGCTGCCCCCAAAGACATCCCACAAACACTCGATAGCGCCTTTATACTCAGGGCTTCCCACTGGTGCTTGTGGATCGCCACAAATGATCTTCACAGGACAACCGGTATCAGGCCTAAACACCACTTTGCCATCGCGGGCAAGAATGCGGTCTTTTAACGCTAAGGTGAACTCTGTCATCACCTGCCAAAAATCCCAAGAATCAGAAACGATACTGACAATGCCGCTAGGATAAATATCTTCGATCAAGCGGCGGAACGTCTCTAATTCATTCTCCATACCACCCGCACACATCACACTGTGCTCCGTTGCGGCCACACTGCCACCAACGAGTTCCTTATCACTGTCTGCAAGATAATATTGTTCAAGAAAATCAATCGCAGGAATGGTATCTGTGCCTGTAAAACTGAGTAAATGGGCGGCGCCGCTCATAACAGCAGCCTCTGCACCATACATGCCACGGAAACTAAAATCGTGACCCTGCCAATCAACAAAAGCGATGTCACCATCGGTTTCTAACGCATAAGTCTCAAATATTTTGCGGTATTGCAGCGCGGTAGTGGCGCTGGTACACATACCCCACACATTAGCGGAAAGGATGGTTTCGAGATAATTAGTCAACCAAAAGAACCGCTCATCGGTATTGTACAAAATCAAGCAAGGCACTTTTAATGGATACACTGAGCCTTCAGGTAATGCCATGATTTTAATTGGTAAATAGCCTAAATCATGCAACTCCTCAATATGCTGAGTGCCGACATTATTCGGCCCGAGATAGTTATTGATACGGCGGGAGAATTGGCGAATGACCTGCTCTTTAGGTTGTTGAAAGAAATCACGGTTCCAACTGTCGATCAAGAAATGCTTGATAAAATATTGCAAGCCAAAAAACACCATTTGGTCAGTATAACCACGACGGGATTTACGGGCGGTTAAGTTACTAAAAATCACTTGAGTATTATCGGGATATTGACGACGGTGGTCGACTTTATAGCCATCAATGACGGTAACGGGATTCAAGTACATAATATTTTCCTTAATGATTCATATAACTCAAAACAGCATGGCAATGGCAGAACTTGCTCGAAATATGTGCAGGGACACCTAAACTATCGGTACAAAATAATCTGTCTATGCCCGCCTCGCGCAGTGCCAACTCGCTGGCCTTATCTTCATAATGTGACACGATCAAAATGACGCTTTGGGCCCCCTTTTGCTTTAACTTGATGGCAAGTTCGATAAAGGTTCTGCCCCCAGCACAAATGTCATCGACGATTAAGCAGGTTTTACCCGACAAGTCATCACAGAACACTTCGGTAGCGATAATATGGCCATTGACCACATCACGATGTTTATCGGCCCTGATCACAGGCATTCCCTGTAACGCTTTAGCTAAGCCGAATACTTTTTTATTCGCCCCTGCATCGGGCGAGACTAACACTAGCTCACCCGATAATTGGGCTGCAATCGCGGCGACAAAACTGTGGTTATCTATTACCTGCACTCGGTCTAACAATGCGGCGGTGACATCGCTGTGAGGGTCAAAAACGCTGACAGAAGCATATTGCTGCTGATTAATCAGGCTAGCATAGACTTTTACCGACAAGGCCTCACCGGCATTACACACCCTATCTTGGCGAGCGCCAGGCATATAAGGCAGTAACAGATCGATTTGCTCTGCACCGCTGCGACGCAGTGCATCAGTTAACAACAAGAGCTGCATGATGGAATGATCGCCCCGATAACTGAAAAAGATCGTTACTCGTTTAGCAGGAGGAACAAGTATTTGAACATGGTTTTCCCCCGCACCAAATTGAAATAAACGGTAGTGAGCCTCATCGCTAGCTGCGGGTAACCGATAAAAATCGGCTTGCGAACGTTGAGCGTGAGAAGCATCTTGAGACGTTTGAATACGTTGAGACATAGTAACCTCCTGTCTGTGGCAAGATTGCCGAAATTGACGGCGCCCTTGTTGTCTACATGAATAATAGTGTCTTAAAGACATTATTGTGTAAAGTTGATTTTTAGACTATTTCAGACGGAGCAACCTGAAATGTTATGCTTAAATGGCATATAGTGTCCTTTAGACACTATTGGTGGGCGCGATAACTAAGAAGCTACAATATGGGTATCGAGTAATA
This sequence comes from Shewanella putrefaciens, assembly GCF_016406325.1. Taxonomy (NCBI): domain Bacteria; kingdom Pseudomonadati; phylum Pseudomonadota; class Gammaproteobacteria; order Alteromonadales; family Shewanellaceae; genus Shewanella; species Shewanella putrefaciens. The sequence goes on from NZ_CP066370.1 coordinate 2,586,404, forward strand.
CAAGAACCGGAGACATTAAGGCAAAATCAGTAATTAAACAGCCTTTACTGATTCAAAGTCACCATGAATAAGGCATAAGCAATCGCTGTTACTCATATTGAGCAAGGCGAATATCTGGCTTAAATCCACATTCACTGTGATCAACATTCTAAATTTCTTAAGAAGCGATACGATGCGGTATTGGGTTTCAAGCGGTATAAATTAGCGGGACGACCCCGTTCGGTGCGCTTTAATCCCGTATCGATCAATAAATCGGCCTGTTCAACCCGCCGACGAAAAGATTTACCTTGGATAGGCTTACCCAGTAGAACCTCATGTACATGCTGCAATTCTGGCAAGGTAAAAGGTTCAGACAGTGCAAATCCTGGCACTAAAGAATATAAGGCTTTTTGTGTTAAGCGTTCCCGCGCTTGCTCGATTAACTGCAGATGATCAAACGCCAAGGGCATCTGCAACACATCCACTAGTGGCCACCACTTAACATCACTCACTGAATCAATCTGGATTTGGCAAGCTTGATAACTCATCAAGGCGGTATAACACACAGTCACGGACCAACCTCTTATATCACGACTACTATTACCCACAGTGCATAGCTGCTCAATATAAGGTGGCACTACCGCGGTTTTCTCCTGCAGTTTACGTAACACGGTTTGCTCAAGGGATTGATCGCAATTTTCATCGATAAACCCACCAGGTAATCCCCATAAACCTAAAAATGGATGATTTGAGCGTTGTACTAGGAGTACTTTAAGTTGCTGATCGTGATAGGTAAACAATACGGCATCCACTGTCAGTAGCTGAGCCTTAAAAACCTTAGGATCGTAATTGGCGAGATATTCCGCTTCAGTCATTGATATTCCCCATCGTTACAAATCATCAGCTTAACTTAGCATTACACAGCTTCAAACATATTATGTCTTAGCGTCACTAAGTCAATGATCAGAGGCGCAGGATGAGCCACTTTGCCCAAATTTACGCTGATAACGTGGCAACATGGTCTCGTTCCCGAGTAAGCCACCTTGGTGGATATACATCACTGGACGAGACTTACCGCCCTGTAAATATTCCTCAAGCACAATAAAACCTAAGGGATCGTAGAGTAATTCAAACTGCACACCGCTGGCGCAGACCCGCTGCCACATGGCATAAAATTCCGGATAAAGTTTACCAAAATGATATTTCTTGCCGACATTAACAATCTGTGGATGCTCACTGGTATTGGAATTAAGTAAAGAAAATTGCAAGCGCAAATAATCATCGCCACCGACAACGGCACAAGTCACGACACGAATATCCGTTTGCTGACGGATAAAATACTGATTTAAAAATAACGCTGTCGTTCCCGTCCCCGAAGGTAAAAACACCGTTAAATCAACCAATCCATTCGCCTTCGCAAACTGTATTATCTCTTGCGCCAATCTATTCACCCCATATTCGGCGTAAGCACAGCGACCACCCTCTGGGATAAAAAGCGCCGTCGGCTCATTCACGAGTACTTGAGCCTCGATATAATCTTGGCAACTCAGTCGCACGTCGCCCACTTGCACAGTAGGCTCAGGACTAGCATTAAGATTTAACAAAACGTGAGGTTCAGATTGCGGCTGAGTGCACGCCTGCTTTTGTGCTATTAACACACTTAAATCGATAATATTGGCGCCATTCGCTAAAGCGGCAGCGTAATTGCCCGTAGGATGTTTAACCACTTGACTGGCAATATGATCTACATAAAAATCACACTGCCAACCTTTCATCTTCGCTAATGTTGACAATGAATACAGTGAGTTAGCCAATGGCGAGCCGTGACCTATCACCTTGCTGATGCCTGCAAACTCATGATCTAAAAAATAGCCGAACTTGCGAGCTTTATTGCCACTAAACGCCGGATGCAGTAAATCATCACGTTTTAGGAAAATGTCTCTGCCAGCAAAGGCAAACGTATCAACAGGGGAATTTGCAAACATCAAGCGACTCAAGCAATTAAATTCTCTGGCTTTTAAACCAGTTAAGGGAATAGTGAGTGTAACTCCAACTTTCCTGTTACGCCCTTAAGAAATTATCAATTTGGCGAAAAACTAGTGAAAATGACACATGAATCTCGAATGCATAAATTTAACCAATTGATTATTAATAATTTAAATAGTTGGCATAGTTATCGCTTAGACATTGACATACATTCAATTTATCAAAGCTAACGATAAAGGCTAACAGGGTAAACATAAGGAGTTTTCAATGGCTGTATTACGCTTAATATTCAACATAGCTTGGTTTGTTCTCGGCGGATTTGTGATGGGACTCGCTTGGTGGCTCGCAGGTATCCTGTGTTTTATCAGTATCATTGGTATTCCCTTCGGCCGCGCCTGTTTTGTTATCGGCGAAATGACCTTTTGGCCCTTCGGCCAAGAACAAATGAACCGTCGCCACTTAACTGGGCGTGAAGACTTGGGCACAGGTGCATTAGGCATGGTAGGAAATATCATTTGGTTCTTACTGTTTGGGATCTGGTTAGCCATAGGGCATTTGGTCCACGCCTTAGCCTGTTTTGTGACGATTATCGGTATTCCCTTTGGGATACAGCATCTTAAGTTGGCTTTACTCAGCCTCACACCAATAGGCCAAACTATCGTCGCCAAAGCCTAAGCTCAATGAGTCAAGCTGCATCCATTACACTGGCAGCACCGTATTATCCAGGTGTCTGTCAGTTGGATTTTTCATAAACACTTTTTGACAACGTGTTATTCAATCGCCACTACTTCATCTAACCAGACTCTAGCTCGATCACGCTCATTCATAGCAAAAATCTTAACTGGGCAAGGCAACATAAACGCTAAAGCATTTACCATTGCATCGAGCTTTTCCATATCAGCAATCATCACTACACGGGAAAAATCGCTTAAATGAAATAAGCTGAGCATGGCATCATCCCAAAGGGCCCCCACAGATATCCCTTCAAACTCAGGGCTAAACTCATACCACAATCGTATTGTGGCATGATCTTGAAGTTTTGCTTCAATTGAAGGTAATAGTTGGGATTCAATATCAAGATGATTAATCCACCCAGACGCAATAACAGTAATAATATTGTCGGCATCGCTAGAAGAAATTGTCAGCATGTCTCACCTTTTCAATACACCCAACATCCCATTTTCAGCATCAACTAAAAACTCATAAATATGGGATATAGTTGCACAGAAAACAAAAGAAACTAACCCTTTTGTTTTCTCTATCGAAATAAAAAGCAATTTATGCCTGTAACTGAAACATGCTCAGAACTAATTAAACAACCACATCATGCAAATAAGTTTGGGCCCATGCAATTGCTTGACCGCGGCTTGAAACCCCGATCTTACGGAACACTCTATACAAATGAGTTTTTATGGTACTTTCACTAACAAATAACTGATTTGCAATGTCTAAGTTTGTGCTGCCAGAGAGTAAGGCCTGTAATACTTCGCGCTCACGGATGGTTAGCGGTTCAGTATCCTCAAATAAGCCAAAATCATCATTGACGCCATTAATCAGTTGCATTGGAATGACCCTATGCCCTCTTAGGATATTGGAGAGCCCTAAACTGATTTCAGCTATACCAGCATCAAGATAAAATACCCCCGCAGTTGTCGCCGATTGTGTTAAAAAACGCGCATCAACTTGCTTGGGAAATTGGATATAAACCACTCGAACACTAGGGTGCTCACGCGCAAGTGATCGCTGAAATTGATAGGCTTTTTGTAGATCAACTGTCGCTAAGTCAATCACGACCATAGAGGCTTGGTTATCTTTGATGTGCTCAAGCATTACATCGGGATTAATTGGCGAAAGTTTAACCAAAAACTCCTGTGGCCAACGCCCTGCAAGTAATTCCACTAATATTTGCGATCGTGACACTACAATCCAATGTAAAATTTTGAACATCCTGCCCACTCCCTGTCTAGTTAACGATTATTCACTTTGAGATAAAGTCTCTCAATACGACTTCAACATCCGTCGAATAGACTTCCAAGTCTATTACTTGCCACGATATTAGCACTAGATAAAACAGAATCAAAAGACTTACGAGAAAAACATTTACCGTACAAAAACCAATATATGTAGGTTTTATGTTTAACATTCTCAAGAAGTAAACTGAATTCAAACTTAAAATAATTTTGCCCAGCTAAGATATGAACGTAATATCAAGACAATACCATTATAAATACTTTCAATATGAAACGATTACATCAACATAACTGACTTTATAACATGTAATATTTAGCTTACACTAAATGGTATACAGCCCTTTTTCTATCTCTCGGTTTCAATATTCCATTGATACAATTAGCGCACTGCTAATGTTACCCTTTCCTAAAATGTACTTATTACAGTGTTTAAAATTGAAGTTTCCACAACATTAATATGATTAATACGAAGAAAAGATATAATTGTATTATGTTTGTTAAAATACCAATACGAGACAATGGTATGTACTAGCGGTAACTCACTTATGCTTAAGCCCAAGTTTAAAATTGAATTAACAATCACAAAAATTTAACACAATTCACTCGCTGGGCTTTAACTCGAGATTTGCTAAAAATTATCATCATAAAAAATGCCAGCAAATTGCTGGCATTTTTTGATATAGAACTGATGGCTAACACCAACAGAGCTCGGGTCTATTTTTTCAAAACAGATCCAGATGTACGACCATCATCATGGCAGCTCTCACAAGTAGGTTTTTCACCTACATTCATATCATGTACTTTGTGACAATCTGCACACACTAAACTGCCATCATGCGGTTTATGAACTGCGTCCATCTCAGCAAGAGATCCGTGGCAGCTTTGACACTGTTCAAATTCAAAAGCACCATCAGCGGAAGGTGAACCATCCTTATGGCAACTCTCACATCCACCCGATTCGGCGTGAAAATCTGATAGTTTTTGACCTGCAGCAAATGCGGTTGGCGACAGCGCTAGCGCTGCGAGACTTGCCCCGAAAAGTGCACTTAATAGTTTTTTGCTCACAATAGTATCCTCCAATGGCGATTGTCAGTGGAAGTTCTTGTCAGGGTGACTTCCATCTCGCAACCAAAAATAAATAGCACGACTCGATCTAACTTAGCTAAGGATTAACTAATAAGCAACCCCATTCTAAGTAGCCCACTTTAGCAATATACTCAGGAGTAAAATGTGCGCTGCATCATGTAACCACATGCTTATATAAGAGTTTTACATTTTTAAAACTAGAAATTCACATAACTAGAATTACCTAGCGCGATAATGTGTAATCACCTTGAGTACGCGTACAGCTTGAGTTGCTTGATGTTGTCATAAAGAGGTCCTCTTTATGTCAACGTATTTCAGGACGGGACAGAATGGCAATAAAAAGGAGACCTTATGGTCTCCTTTTTATCACTCTTTACTATATTAGCGGGCTTGTAAAGCCGCAATACGCTTCTCTAATGGTGGATGACTCATCATCATCTCAGCCATTGAACGCTTACCATTAATACCAAATGCTGACATTTGCGCAGGCATTGCAGTGCTCTCTGGGCCTTGGCGTAAACGCTCTAAAGCCGCAATCATCTTATGTTTGCCTGCTAAACGCGCTGCACCTTCATCTGCACGGTATTCGCGAATACGTGAGAAATAAGCAACAATGATTGAAGCCAAAATACCGAACAACATATCTAACACAAATACTACGGCCATATAGGCAAACATACCTAAGCCTTCGCCTTCTTCATCATTACTGGAGACAACATTATTAATAATCCCTGCAACAACACGAGCAGCGAAGATAACAAAGGTGTTCACTACCCCTTGGATCAGTGTCAAAGTTACCATATCACCATTGGCAACATGGCTCACTTCATGGGCTAATACCGCTTCCACTTCATCTTGGCTCATGCCATACAGTAGACCTGTACTCACGGCGACTAATGAATTGTCTTTGCTTGGACCTGTGGCAAATGCATTCATTTCTGGAGACTGATAAATCGCCACCTCTGGCATTTTAATTCCAGCTTGCTGTGCTTGGCGGGCAACCGTCTCAACTAACCAACGTTCAGTGCCATCGCGGGGCATTGTAATCACTTCACAACCCATGGCTTTTTTCGCCATCCATTTTGAAATCGCTAAGCTGATAAAAGCCCCGCCAAATCCAAAAATTGCAGCAAACACCAATAATCCACCCATAGTAGACGTGTTAACGCCCAAAATGGACATCACAATTGAGGCTACTAGCAATACGGCTAGGTTAGTCGCAATTAATAAAAAAATACGCTTCATTTCAGCTCCTTTAGGGCACTAAATATGCCATTTAACTTTGCTCAAAGACATAATATGTCCAAATAATCGAAATTCAAGGGGTAAATACAAAGAGTTTTTATCAGGTTATCCTTTTCGTATATTTCTAGACACTGTCTTTTATGATTCGAGAGTCTAGGGACAGTGTATTAACCAAAACTTAAATCTAAACCTTGCCTATATTACAAGCTAATTCATGTTTATTTCTCTATATTTATCAGGATTAATCTTTGTTAACATACCCATACTTTCTGGGATTTTAGGATTCAAAATGACCATCAACGCCTTACTTCTGAGCAGTTCTCGTGTCGGCGACACTCCCTACTTAGCCCACGCGATTCCTTTTATAAAACCACTCACCACTCAAGCACAAAAATGGATTTTCATTCCCTATGCTGGCGTCAGTATGAGCTACGACACTTATTTAGCATCCGTCGTTATGGGTCTTGCCGAGCTAAACCTCGATATCAGTGGTATACATCAGCATCCAGATCCTTGTCAGGCAATAAAAGATGCTGATGGCATTTTGATTGGGGGAGGCAATACTTTCCACCTATTGCACGAATTGTATCGTTATAATCTTATCAATCTTATTCGTGAAAAAGTCGCTCAAGGTACACCTTATGTTGGCTGGAGCGCAGGCGCGAATGTATCGGGTGCCAGTATCAAAACGACTAACGATATGCCTATCATAGAACCGCCTTCTTTCGATGCACTGAAGATAGTTCCCTTCCAGTTAAATCCCCATTATTCCAATTACCGTACACCTGGACACAATGGTGAAACCCGCGCACAACGCTTGCTCGAATTTACGAAGGTTGAGCCATTAACGCCTGTAATTGCCATTGCCGAAGGCTCTGCTCTTTGGCGTAGAGATAATACCTTAGTACTTCTCGGGGAAAATCCCGCTTATTTATTCTGCGGTGAGCAACAGGAAATGTTAATCCCTATTGGTAGTGATTTATCGCATTTATTGAAATAGATGTAACTCTACAGCATTCTGTCAAAGTGACTATTTTTACGCGTAAATTGTTACAAATCGATTAACATTGAAACAAGAAAATTTAAAAATGTGTGAATTTCGCCCAAATAGATCGCTTTTCAGTGATAATTGAGTACAGATAAAATGCTTGTGCCGCTAAACTATCAACACTTGCTATTGCTGATAGGGTTATTACTGATAGATATTTTAAAATGTAAAAGAAATGCCCCTTGTCTCAATCAATAATAGTCCCATAGTTCATAATAGGTAAGAGTCTACTAAATAAGTACAATAGAGATTAAACGCTAAGATTCAATCGACATCATCTAGGATCATGAAAGTGAGGAGTTTCCATTTTGCGACTGCATTCAACATTTCGTAATTTAACCCACTATTGCCATGGCGCAATAGCAAAGCAAAAATTAACTACATTCACCTTCTGTCTATGGAGTTTTCTTGCCTGTAACATTGTTATCCACCCCGCTCTTGCTGCCAGCAGTGCTGATAATAAAAAAGGCAAAACATTTTCTCATGACACTGTCGTGACGCTTGCAGAGCAACTTGCACAAAAGCCCTTTAAAGAGGCAAAAAAAGCCCCAAAAGAACTGACCGATTTAGATTTTGTAACCTATGGCAAAATTAATTATCAAGAAGATGCCGCCATTTGGGGGGGGAAGTCCCACAAAGTTTTCAGTCCAACTATTTGCCCCAGGTTTTTTATACAAAAACCTTGTAGATATTGATGTGGTCGAAAATAGCCATGCTTTTCCAATAGAGCTGACTGAAACCGCCTTTAATGTTCCAAGTGATGCTATTGAAAAATTACTCACACAAGTCGGTCAGTACGCTGGTATACGACTTCATTATCCTATCAATGATGAAGGGATAAAAGATGAATTCATTATGTTCCAAGGCGCCAGTTACTTTCGAGCCCTCTCGAAGGGACAAACCTACGGATTATCCAATCGCGGCCTTGCAATAGATGTCGCGCAGCCTAAAGGTGAAGAATATCCCCTCTTTAAACGCTTTTGGGTAGAAAGGCCTTCTAAATATCAAACCGCCATAGTCGTACATGCGCTATTGGATAGTCAAAGTGTGACAGGAGCCTATCGTTTTGGGATTTATCCAGGCTCACCAACTCGAGTGGAGGTTGATGTCACCCTATTTCCTCGTCGTGATATCCAATATGTCGGCCTAGCACCTTTAACCTCCATGTTTTTATATGGTGGGTTAGATTCACCAGATAAACCTGATTATCGCCCCGCGGTGCATAACTCAGAAGGATTACAAATTGATCGTGGTAATGGTGAGCGTTTATGGCGTCCATTAAATAACCCAAATAAATTGCAGATCAGTGCTTTTGGCGATGAAGATATTAAAGGTTTTGGTTTAATACAACGCCATCGTAATTTTGATTATTACCAAGATCTCGAATCAAATTACCATTTACGTCCATCCGCATGGATTGAGCCACTAAACGATTGGGGTAAAGGCCAACTTACCCTGCTAGAAATCCCTTCTAATGCCGAAACCAATGATAATATTGTGGCCTATTGGGAACCTAAGGGAGGTCTGAAAAAAGGTGAACCTTATCGCTATTCCTATCGCATAACGGCTTCAAATGATAGCCCGAATATGGCTTCTAAGGCCCGTGTTGTTCGTAGCTCAAAAGGACAGAAACAGTCTAAAGGTAAAGAATTACTGATTGATTACAGCAATGTAAAAAGCCAAGATATTGATAAAATTGCAATAGATGCCAGTATCAGTAAAGGTAAAATCCTTTCATCACGTATGGTTGCACATCCAGATATCAATGGTGTACGCGTATTTGTCACTTTTGAACCTGAAAGTACAAATGTAGCAGAACTGAGGATCCAGTTGAAAAAAGACGATAAGCCCATTGCAGCAACATGGTTATACCGCTGGAATAGTGATGACTGGCCATAGTTGCCCCCAATAAAGGTTGGTTGCATCCTAGACGTTGAAAGCCAGCATTTGCTGGCTTTTTTATAACATGATAAAAATAATTAAGCCTTTGAATAAAAAAGGAAATACAATTTAAAACAATAATAAATACCTTCACATAAATCGAATCAAACCATATAAACAGCCCTGTAGCACGAATAAAAAGATGAATTCTCAGTTCCACTAATTTTCTTTAAATACAGGAACTTTTAATAAAAGCTACATTTACTCACCTTCTAGATAAAGGTAGTATTAAACTCTATTCGCTAAAGATACTTTTAATTAGTAGTGTAACTAATATATTTTCTATCTTTGAATCAAAATGTCAGAGAAAATGCAATGAGACCAATCCAAGTTAACATTGAACACACATTTAAATCTGCAGCATTATCAATCATATTATATACACTATTACTTTTACTATGCGCCCCATTTATCGGTAGACTTCTTTGGCTTGGATTAGTATTACTTTACCATTTCATATGGTTAACTTGAACTATAGTAAATTTTGAATATATCAATCTAAAGATATTAGTATAATTCGTATCAAGAGCTAAAGTATTATTCTAATATCGTTGCCTATGGATTATGTTTTATGTTGCCCCTTTATATTCGGTTAACACTGCTCTTTTCGATAGCATCGGTCTCTAATGCATTCGCAACTAATACCACTTTTAGCGACTATGGGCCATTACGAGTCTATGCTCAGTCACCTGCCCAAGCTGTAAGCTTAACACCTCTGCTACGATCTGGTTTTGCATTACCCCATGGGCAAAAAGAAGTTTACTTATCAGGGACAGCAGCAAGTGTGTGGGCTGAAACCGATGACTACTTTGCCGACTATTATCACAATACCCTGAGTGCAGGCCTGCGATGGCAGTTTAGTGACAAATGGATGCTTGACACAAATTATCAATGGCGTTTTAGCTCGAATAACCACCTCGACTCTGTTACAACGTGGTTTCATGATGCTCTCGGCTTTAATCAAAATGGCCGAGGCGACACACCAAAGCATCAAAATCAAATATATTCAAATGATGGTATTCATTTAACTGACTTTTCAGGTGAAACATTAAATAATGCATTCACTTTTTATTTAAGTTATCAGTTATTTCAGAACGCATGTCACGGTCTCTCGATTGGTGGCAGCTTGTATTACAACACAGTTGATTCAGGTCCTTTTGCAAATGAAAACTTTGAACAAGCAGTACAACTTAATTACAGTTACCGCCAAAATAGACATCACTTCCACTCCACTCTTGGCATTAGTTTTAGGCAAGATGAAGAAGTATTAAGAAATATTCCCTATAATGATAATGCCTTAATGTATGGATTAGGATATGAGTATCAGGTAGATCGTCACGGTTGGTTAATTGAAATTCACCATTTTCAGGGTGTGCTTGAAACTGATAATGATTTTTCAAAATCCTCAAATGAAGTATTACTGGGATATAGATACTACTTAGATAATAGCGCAATTGAATTTACTGTAATTGAAAACTTCCTCAACATGGATAATAGTACAGATATTGCATTCACTCTTGGCTATAGCAAAAAACTGTAAATTTAAAAATATTATTGCTTTTATTAGTCCCACTCCAAATCCGATTCCCTCTTACAACACTGTACAAAAAGAGTACAGCCCATTCTTTCTAGCTAAAATATTTAAATTACATTCAAGGAAATAATACTTCGAATGTAATTTTTTTGTGACCCGCCAGGTGGTTTTAAACAATATCTTAAGGAATAATGACGGGCATCACTAAGTCCGATATTTTTCTGTGACTCAAGTTGCATTTGATTTTTGACACCTATGATTTTTGACACCTATGCACAACCCATTAATTCAGTATCCTCCTCAAGCAAATTAAGGGTACCCCTTTTAATAAGGAAACGCTAATGCAAATAATGGTTATGACTGAGGATTTTTTAGTTACGGTCGCCACCCTATGTTACTACCCAGTAAAACTCGGATTAGTCGCAATGGTACTTTACGTGGTGATACTGGCTGGTAACCAACTCCGAGAATATCTCAATCGTAGACAAGGAGAACGTCCTCTAATTGACACTTTCCGTCATAAATTAGTCCATGTTATCCAAGCTTCCCAACAAAAATATTTAGATCTCGAACTCGAAAAATTAATACAACAAACAGAACATTTAGCCAATACGAATATTGAACGTCTTCGTTTTATCGTCCGTGCCGCACCAGGGATTGGATTGATGGGAACACTTATTCCGATGGGGATTGCGCTCGCCGCCCTTGCACAGGGGAATATGCCTGAAATGGCCGGAATGATGGTTAACGCATTTAATTCTGCCATTGTTGGATTAGGAACAGGCGTCATTGCTTTTGCGCTAGCGTTAGTCAAAGAAAGCTGGATAAATAACGACAAGAATGAAATACGTTACCTTGCGGAGCTAGCATCGATCGACCACACATCAATTTGTTCGCAAACGACCCTCAATTCAAATCCACTCAATGAAGCGCATGCAATAGAGGGCTCACTATGAGTCTGAAATTTATGCGAAAGAACACGTTAACTTCTCACCGTGAAGATATAGACCCCTTAGCGGGTATCGCTAACTTATTTGATGCCAGTATTGTTGTGATTGTCAGCATGATGATCGCACTCTTTACCACTTTTAATTTGCTTGGGCTAATGGATGAAAAATCCCAAGTGACTATTACAACTAAAAATGCCCAAGGAGAAATGCAAATTGTCACCAAACAAGGGGCAGAAATAAAAGTGCAAAAAGTAACCAAGACTGAATTGAGTGGTGAAGGTGTAAGGCTAGGTACCGCCTTTCAACTAGATGATGGCCGAGTGGTATATGTTCCAGACTAAATATTATAAAACATCATTTACTCTATTCCTTTGTATGTTTTTGCTGTTCGTTACTCAACTTGCATGGGCTAAAACGACGCGTGCCAGTTTATTGCTGGGTGATAGCTCACTACGACAATCCTCCTCAGTGATAAAAGATATTTACTCAGAATTTGATCTAATCACGGATACTGATATTCGTATTTACTCGAGCACTAAGCTAAACGAGCAAGATTTAAGTCATCTTCGCCAATCAGATTTAATTATCATACAAACGATTGGAAGAAATCTAATAAACCGTGTGCAGCTCGATCTACAACAGGCAATGAATAATGGTGCCAAAGTATATGCGTTTGGCACTAGTATTAATGAAACCGATAAAAATGCTGGCATTATTGAGGATCCTCAAGTCCAACAGTATTTTGTCAATGCTGGAGCAAATAATATCCGTAATGGATTGCTTTACGCACTTAATCAAATAGGAGTTAATCTGCCCTATCAGCCACCTGAAACTGTACCTGAAATAGGTTTATATCATGCAGGTACGGGAACGATTTATGCTGATTTTGATCGTTTTAAGCAAGATTATCATCAATACAAACCTGGTAAACCTTGGGTTGGATTTGTGGTTTATCAAAGCAATATTATTGCAGGCAGTACCTCCCATATTGATGCTGTCATTAACGCTCTGGAGAATCGGGACCTAAACGTGATGACAGTATTTGGTTATCCTGCACAACTTCCCATCGAGCGCTATTTTTTCGATGACCAAGGCCATTCAAGGGTAGAAGTCATTATTGCTGCAAGCATAAAAATTGGCGTCACTCCAGAGATCCTGACACCATTATTTCAACGCCTCAATGTCCCGGTGATAAATGCTATTTCACTGTTTTCAACATCAATCGAGGACTGGGAGGCTTCATCGGTTGGGATGGATATTACCGAACGCTCTTGGCAATTAGCCATGCCGGAAATGGCCGGGTTAATACAACCTACCGTATATGCTGCTAAACAGATGATACAAGATCCTCTAACTGGTATGACTTATATAGAAGAGCAGCCCATACCAGAACGCGTTGCCATGTTGGCAAACAGAGTCAAACGATGGGTAACCTTGCGTCAAAAACCTAATTCAGAAAAGCGCATTTTTTTGCAGTATTTTAATTTTCCTCCTGGACGAGACAATGTTGGTGCCGCATACCTTAATGTGTTGCCGCAAAGCATTTGGCAAGTGGTTAAACGCCTCGAGCAAGAAGGATATCACACCCAAAACCTGCCTCAGGATCCAGCCCTATTACGTGAAGACATTCTCAAATATGGTGCCAATCTCCCCAATTGGGAGCAATCACAAATTGATACCCTCGCCGCCTCAGGTGAACCCGTACTTTTACCAATATCGACCTATCAACAATGGTTTTCAGCATTACCACAGTCAGCACAGGAAATGGTAACAAATACCTGGGGAAGTCCAGAAGAAAGTAACACCATGACCTATAAAGACAGTGCAGGAATGGCATACTTTGTTTTACCTGTACGCCGCTATGGTAATGTCCTACTTGGACCACAGCCCTCCAGAGGGAAAACTGAAAATCCTGAAAAACTCTATCACGACCTAAAATTTCCACCGTCACATCAATATATTGCGTTTTACCTTTGGCTGCACAACGTTTTTAAAGCCGATGCCATGTTTCAATTTGGCACACACGGCACCCATGAATGGCTTCCTGGCCGAGAAGCGGGTATGAGCATTACCGATGCACCCGAATATCTCATTCGAGATCTGCCAAACTTTTATAGTTTTATCATGGATAATGCCGGAGAAGGTACCATTGCAATGCGTCGTGGTATGGGCATTATGATCACCCATTTAACCCCTCCCATGGATCGAACCGCCTTAAACCCTGAGCTACAAACCCTGAAAGAACTGATCGAAAGTTACCAGCGTGCGCAGCAACAAAACCCACAATTAGCAAAATCACAAATTAAAGAAATTGAGCTACAGGCAGAAAAACTCGGAATTTTACAAGACTTGGGTAAAACCCCCACTGCAATCGGCGCAAACACATCGACATTAATCACTCAGGAGAATGAGCCATCCCATCAACTCGTTGAGGATATTCATCATTATCTTGAAGAAATTTCAGACCGTATTAATCCGATGGGACTGCATAGCTTTGGAGTGTCTCCAAGTGCAGACCAAATCCAAAAAACGGCGCAAGCGATTCTATCAATTGAGCCTTCACTGGATAAACAGCAGTACAAACAACGCATAGCACAATTAACGTCAGCTATTTCATCTAGCGCTAAACAAGAACTCGATGCTCTTATTGCTGGTTTTTCAGGCCAGTACATTCCAGCAGGCGTAGGGGGGGATCCATTGCGTAATCCCGATGCGTTACCCACTGGACGCAATTTTTACTCCTTTGACCCACGCCGAATTCCAGCTAAATCAACTTATGAAATAGGTAAAAAGCTCGCCAATCAACTCATTGAGGACTATCGACAACGCCATAACGAATACCCTAAAAAGTTAACCTTTACCCTTTGGGGCGTTGAAACTATGCGTAATGAAGGAGTTCAAGAAGCGCAGATCATGTATTTGCTCGGTATACGCCCTCGCTACGATGAAAGAGGCATAGTGCGCGGCGTTGAAGCCATATCGCGTGAAGAATTAGGCAGACCTCGAATTGATGTCACAGTGATCCCATCCGGATTACATCGGGATCTCTTTGCTAATGTAGTTACCTTACTAGACCAAGCTTTTACGCTTGCCCAAGCACAGGATGAGCCGGATAACCAACTACGTATCAATACGATAAAAACACAAGCTATGCTTGAAGCCAAAGGCGTTGAAACCACCTTAGCCACCAGAATGGCCTCGGTTAGGCTATTTTCCGTTCCCTCTGGAGCCTATGGCACAAACTTGGAAAGCGCGATAGATCGTTCTGATACTTGGGATAACGAGCAGACGCTGACAGAGATGTACTTTAATCGAATGAGCCATCTCTATGGACAAGGCTTTTGGGGAGAATCTGGAGATACGGCTGAAACGGGTAAATCCTCCCAAGTTGGGCAAATACTACTCAAAAATGCCTTATCGGGAACCGCCATCACTGTTCATGCGCGCTCTAGTCATGTATTTCAAGTCCTTGATGGCGACGATCCCTTTGCATCCTTTGGCGGCGTATCCATGGCCGTCAGAGCCGTAGATGGCAAAAGCCCCGAGGTGATGATAAGTAACCTTGCGGATCCGAACCAAGCTCAACAAGAAACCCTAGAACGGTTTATGGGGCGCGAATTACGCTCTCGCTACCTAAATCCAGAATGGATAAAAGCAATGCAAGCAGAGGGCTATGCTGGCGCTAAGTTCATTAATAGTGTGGTGCAGAATATGTGGGGATGGCAGGTCACAGTGCCAGACGCCGTGGATGCAAGCAAATGGGATGAGATGTACCAAACCTATGTACAGGATCGCTATCAATTAGATATGGAACAATTTTTCCGTGAGTCTGAAAATTTAGGGGCATACCAAATGATGATGTCCCGCATGCTGGAAGCCGTCCGAAAAGGCTATTGGCAAGCGGATGCAAAAACCATTCAAGATCTGAGTGAGCGCATCACCCAGCTGGCAGAAGAGCAAGGCGTTCTTTGTGACGACCAAGGATGTGAAGATCCCATATTAGCAAAGCTGATCCAGGCAAAATTAGTAGCAGCCCCTAAATTAGCACCACAACCAATGATGCCAGCGCCCCCAATTTCGCCAAGCAAGGCATCACCTGAAACGCTCAAAAAGCCGAATGAGGCAACACAAGCCATCCAAGGATATGCCATCGAAGAAGTCAATTTGACACATCCAACTGACCAGCAAAATACCTCAGTTTGGTTTCATTGGCTTAGCTACCTGTTGCTGTGCTTAGCCTTTATCTTTGGTTTCAACCGATCCCCGAAAGCAATTAATCCATAATACGCGTGGAGATAATAATGATGTATCTAGGCCGCAGCCCCCATATTCCTTATCCTTTAAGTGTACTCGCGCTAACACTCTTTCTTGCTACCACGGGTATGCAAGCACAAGCATCAACCACAAAAGAGACCGATGAAATGGAGATCATCGTCGTTTCAGCAACACGTACTGCGCAGGATATTAAATCCTCCCCTTCCGCCATCAATGTGATCACGGAAGAAGATATCCAAGGAATGACACTCTTTACCATTGATGAAGCCTTAGGAAAAACTGCAGGTGTAATGGACCGACGTACTAAAGGATTTATGGAAACCACTCCATCGCTCACGATACGGGGATTGAGTAATGCACGAGATACATTAGTGCTAGTCGATGGTGTTCCCCAAAATGATTCCCGCAATGGGCAAGTCAACTGGACGATGATTGATAGTGAAAATGTGCAGCAAATTGAAGTTGTACGCGGCCCCTTTTCTAGCCTTTATGGTGGTAATGCTATTGGCGGTGTCGTCAATATTTTTACCAAAGTCCCCGAAGAAAACAGTTTTTCAATGAAAATGGGGATAGGCGGTCCAGCTGATGGTATCGCTCCTGAAAATTTTAGCGATCAAGCCTTACAGGGTACCTTAAAAATACTGGATTCCGTTGCATTAGGCGCAAACTACCGCAAACGTGAAACCGATGGTTATCCAACAACCCATGTAAATGCGTCCGATGCTGTTATTGATAAACTTCCCGAAGGCGTTACAGGTTGGGTCCCCTACACAACTAACGTCGGTGGAAAAAGCAATCTTATTGGTGATATGGGAGATAACTGGTTCAATGATGAAACCTACGGCCTTCGATTAACTTACACCCCATCAGATGATACTCGTCTAAACCTTAGCTACGCTAACTCAGACTCAGTATATGGTTATGATCAGCCCCATAGCCTACTACGCACCACCGAAGTCACAGAATCAGGCAAGGTCGATAGCATTCCAACCTATAGCAATATCCCCATGACGACTTGGCTAAATGGTGCGTTATTTGCTCGAGGGGGAAGTACAACGCAAACCAATACAGGGTTAAATTTGAGTACAAGCTGGGATCAAATCAATTTACACATCTCCGCTGGGCATATTAGTAAAGAGACTACGACAATTATTGCAGGACTCACCACCGCCAATGCTGGACATGCCCCCATAAATCCGGTCACCTTTGAGGGTGGCGATGGTCGGCTAGCACCTGCAACTGAAAGCACCAGAAAAAGCATTGATGTTCAGCTAGATATGCCCCTAGGTGATAACCATACGCTAGTGCTAGGAGTCGCTGCAAACGAAGGGGATGTCACTGAAGAGCGTTGGAGCTTAAGCAATTGGACAGATCCAACGTCCAAAGTATTTATGTCGGCGGACACCACAGCCAAAGACCAAATACGTTCTTTTTATGTCCAAGATGCTTGGCAACTGAATGATAAATTCACTGCCTATATCGGTGCCAGACAAGATTGGTGGAAAATGCGCGGTGGAGAATCTCACTCCTATACTCAAGCAGGTGGAACTGGCAGTATTACCTATGACAAGGTAACGGACTCCCCTATCAGTCCTAAAATATCAATGGTTTATAAACCCAGTACCAATACCAGTTACCGCGCCTCTCTAGGCAAAGCTTTTCGAGCGCCCAATTTGTACGAGTTTTTTGGTACTGCAAACCTAGGAGGAAATATCTATGTCGGTAACCCTGATTTAAAACCAGAGACTTTGGTGTCATGGGAGTTGGGGGTTGACCACAGCTTTCAAAATAATATCAATGCGATAGCGATGATTTACCGTTCCGAGATTGATGATCGAATAGCAACTCAAACGGTTGATGGTATTAGCATGCCTCAAAACGTCGCTGAGGCAAAAATTCAAGGAGTCGAGTTAGAACTCAAAGGCACATGGCACTACGGTTTAGGCTGGTCAGCCAACTACACTTATACGGACAGTGAAGTCACCCAAGACCCCAATCCGAATGTTGTCGGTAAAGCACTCCCCCATACCCCAAAAAATATGTACAACTTGAACCTGAATTGGCGCCAAGGCGATTGGTATATCACGGCAAACCATAGCTATCAAAGTAAGCGATTTACGAATGTAACCAATACGGATGTCGTGACTCACGTGCCAGGCTCAACAGACTCCTTTATGTTAACCGATGTAAAAACCACTTATTTTGTTTCCGACAACATCACAGCTTCATTAGGGATCAATAACTTATTCAATGAACAATACAACCAGTTTTATCTCAGTCCGGGGCGTTTTTGGTTTGCAGAATTACGTCTAAGTTATTAGGCTTATCTTAATTTTCATACTGTTAGCAAAGGGTCAGGTGTGACCTTTTGCTAAATACAGCTCGCATAACACTAAAAGCAACATGCCGAGCTACTCCGGTTAATGAGCTTCAGGAATAACCCGTTTTAGTAATGCTTCACAATGTAAAAAATTCGCCGCATTGTCAGCCGAGGGCTCATCGAGAAATGGCACACAACCGAGGAAAGGTGCAGTCATCATCTCTTTAAGACTCGTCAGATTCTCCTCAAACATACTCATGTTCGGATCGACACTATTCGCGACCCAACCTGCAATCTTAAGCCCATCGGCCAATATCGCCTCTTGAGTCAGCAATGCATGATTTAAGCAACCGAGTTTCATGCCAACCACGAGTATCACAGGCAGTTCTAATCTCTGTACGACTTCCGAAAGATACCTGCCATCACCTAAGGGTAAACGCCAGCCACCCGCGCCCTCAATCAAGCAAAAATCCGCTTGAGCAAATGCCACTAAATCTAAACTTTCAATAATAACTTCAGGCGCTAAACTCACGCCCACTTGGGCGGCGGCAATGTGCGGTGCAATCGCAGGTTCGAAGGTAAATGGGTTAATGACGGGATAGGCAAGTTTTAGTGACGATGACGTCATCAACTGTAACGCATCGGCATTACGCAATCCTTCAGAGGTTTGCGTGCAGCCAGAGGCAATAGGCTTAACACCTAAAGTCAACATAGTATTAGCCGCAAGGATACTCACAGCGGAGTCAGCATGGGCGATATTACCTAAACGATTTACTGCGGTTAATAATGCCGACGAAACCAAGGTCTTACCGCTGTCGGTATCTGTTCCTGTTACAAAAAACATATTAGATCCTTTATTAAACTACCCCGTTATCCGATTCGGTTAACCTAATCGACGCGCACGAATTTGTGCAATTTGATAAGTCAGAGGTAAGCCTTGCGGTTGGCGCAACATTTCAGCATGTAAGATGAGATCCTGCCAATCTTTACGGCCGCGAAGCTTAAGTATTTCACCATGTGGCAATGCGCTAACACGGTAAGATTGAACAGAAGCGCCAACCCCTTTAATGGAATAAAGCAGTGCTTTAAGTGTGTCAAAATGCACTGTCATTGGGACTAATGTAACCTTGGATAGTTGCCATTTCTCAGAATCAAAAGCACCGATTAACTCATCCATAGGAGAAAAAGCATTGACTCGTAGGCCTAATGCTGACAATTCATTAAGGCTACCATCGGCAACAATCGCCAAATGGCATTCACCACTTGGCCTTAGCACCCGCGCCATTTCGGCCACCACAGCCGGAAAATCCGCACACCATTGCAACGCAAGATTGGAGTAAATGCTATCCATAGTACCCTCACCCAAAGGTAATTGCGCGGCATCAGCACAAATACTTTGGTAATGAGGATAAGTCTGCTTCAGTTTTTTCAGCATCCCCAAGGCAATATCTAGCGCAAAAACCTTCGGCTTAGAGATTGCCGCTTGTGGAAATTCAAACCGAGTTCCTGGTCCTGCGCCAATATCTAAAAGATTGCCAGTAGCAATAAAACCGTCCAGTAAACTCGCGGCACTCAGTCGCTGTAACTTGTTATGATCTTGATAGTGATGGGCGGCAGCGGAAAAACGCTCCGCAATCGACGGAACTTGGATATCCCCTGCATAGCTAAGCTCACTCGACTTGATTTGGTTCATAACAACTCACATTCTGTTTTTACAATCTGCATTCACTCACGATACTCATATTGGTACAGTCCAAAGTCAGCATGAATAATGGACTTTTGTCATAAACGACAAAGAAACGACATAAAAGATAACATCGCTCAAACGAGATTACTCTGGACGTTCACGTTCGCTGACCGAAGGCAGATGAGCATTATCCAGCACCTGAGCGAGCACATTGACACAGTAGGCAATATCACTGGCACTATGGGATGCCGTTAACGTAATGCGAAGCCGCGCGGATCCAACGGGCACAGTGGGTGGACGAATCGCCCCAACCCAAATCCCTCTCTCCTTTAGCGCACTTGAAATCCTTAAAGTTTGCTGGGAATCGCCAATGATCACTGGCTGAATAGCGGTATCTGAACCGAGTAACGGCACTTTTGCCTCAAGACATAACTGTTTAAATAATTGAATATTTTCAAGAAGCTTTAGCCGCAGTTCAGGGTGTGCAACACAGTGCTCAGTTGCGGCCAATGCCAGCGCTGCATTTACGGGCGAAAGTGCCGTAGAATAAATGTATTCACGGGCATTACTCACCAAAAAGTCGATCAAGGCTTTGCTACCTAAAACCGCAGCACCCTGACAACCTAAAGCCTTACCAAAGGTTACCACTTGCACATCCATAAGTTCGGCAGCTTTGCCCGCATCAAACTCTGGCAGTACACCAAAACCATGGGCATCATCGACTATCAACCAAGTATGATGTTGACGGCAGAGGGTCGATAATGCGGCGAGCTGCGCACAGTCTCCATCCATACTAAATACGCTTTCGGTGATAAGCGCCGATGCAGAGTTACGGCTAAGGAGCCGCTCGGCGCTCTCGAGGCAATTATGTAGGAAACGCTTAAGATCGGCGCCGCTATCGCATAAACCATCAATAATAGAGGCATGCACTAGCTTATCGGCAACGACTATATCCTGTTTATCAAACAGGGTTTTCATCAAGGCAGTATTCGCACTAAAACCTGAACTAAAGAGCAACGCCGCTTGGTGACCTGTCAGTTCACAGAGCCTTTGCTCAAGGGTAAAATGTGCCTTACTGTAACCTGTCACTAAGGGGGATGCGCCGCTGCCTACCCCATATTGAAGCGCCGCACTGTGCAGCGCTTCAATCAACGCGGGGTTACGGGATAAACCTAAATAATCGTTGCTGCTGAAATTAAGATAGCTACCCCCCTCGAATAAAAATCGAGGACTTAAATCTCCTATGCTATCCGTGCATAAAGCATCCGTGCATAAGGCTTTGCGTTGTCTCAGCAGTCCTTGCTCAAACAAAGCCTGTTGACGAGCCGCTATTTTCGCATCGAGCTGAAAACTCATTTAATTACAGCGCCGCAGCATCATAGAACTGCGCTGTTGATTTATCTTGATGGGCAGCCGCTTTAGCCAGCACCGCCTGTTCATCATCAAGGGTTGCCACGGCGCCCTGCTCAGGACGCAAACCTAAACGACGGAATAACCCCATATCATCGCTTTCTTCTGGGTTAGGTGTGGTTAGCAATTTGCAACCATAGAAAATCGAATTGGCACCAGCAAAGAAACACATCGCCTGCAGTTCATCACTCATATTTTCGCGACCCGCCGATAAACGCACGCGAGAAAGTGGCATTAAGATACGCGCCACGGCGATAGTACGCACGAATTCGAGTGGGTCGAGATCGTCAAGCTTCTCAAACGGCGTCCCCGCCACTTTGACTAACATATTGATAGGCACTGAATCAGGATGTTGCGGTAAATTAGCCAGCTGTTGCAGTAAGCCTGCGCGATCAGTTGCCTTTTCACCCATACCGACAATTCCACCTGAGCACACTTTCATCCCAGATGCGCGTACATGAGTTAATGTATCTAAACGATTTTGATAGGTACGCGTCGTGATCACATCACCGTAATATTCAGGCGAAGTGTCTAAATTGTGGTTGTAATAATCTAGTCCAGCATCTGCTAACTCATTCGCTTGTTCAGCGGATAACATACCAAGCGTCATGCAGGTTTCCATACCTAAGGCTTTGACCTCTTGTACCATTTGCTTAAGGTATGGCATGTCTTTTTCTTTGGGGTTACGCCAAGCTGCACCCATGCAGAAACGGGAAGCTCCCGCGGCTTTCGCACTGCGAGCCTCGGTCAACACGGTTTCCATCGCCAGCAAACGCTCTTTCTCTAGACCTGTATCATAGCGAGCACTCTGCGGGCAATATTTACAATCCTCAGGACAAGCCCCCGTTTTAATTGATAGCAAACGGCTGATCTGCACTTCATTAGGATCGTACACCTCACGGTGAATACTGTGGGCTTTAAATAATAAGTCATTCATCGGTAGCGCAAATAAGGCTTCGATCTCTTCCCGCTTCCAATCATGGCGAACTTGCAACTGCGACATTACACACCTTTTATTATTCTGTCTTTTATCTTGGCTAGGATAACCTCAGCCCTTAAACTGTCAACGCCAACCAGTAAGGCAAGTTTACTACTGATTACTTTACAACCAAAAATGTGAGCTATTATGCGTAATTTACTCGATTTTGACTTTGACAGTGCCCATATTTGGCACCCTTACACCTCCATGACCCACTCTCTTCCGGTTTTTGGCGTGCACAGTGCAAAGGGCTGTGAGTTAGAGTTAATCGATGGTCGTAAACTGATTGACGGCACAAGTTCATGGTGGGCATGCGTCCATGGTTATGCCCATCTCGACATATTGAGTGCGATGGAAAAGCAATTACATCAACTAAGCCATGTGATGTTTGGCGGCATTACCCACGAGCCCGCTATCGCACTGTGTAAAAAGCTCATTGCCATGACCTGTGAGCCGCTAACAAAAGTCTTTTTATGCGACTCTGGCTCCATCGCCGTCGAAGTCGCCATCAAGATGGCTTTGCAATATTGGCAAGGCCAAGAACAACCTCAGAAGCAACGCATTCTGACTGTTAAAAAGGGCTACCACGGCGACACCTTTGCTGCTATGAGTGTCTGCGATCCCGAGGGTGGTATGCACACCATGTTTGGGGATGCTGTGACTAAACAATGCTTTGTCGATGCGCCACAAACCGCTTTTGGCGAAGCATTACAAGCGGATGATTTAACCGCAATGCGTAACACCTTAAGTACGCACCATAATGATATTGCTGCAGTGATTATCGAGCCTATCATGCAAGGCGCGGGCGGTATGCGCTTTTACAGTGCGGAGTATTTAATAGGACTTCGTGCCCTGTGTGATGAATTCAACATCCTATTGATCTTGGATGAAATCGCCACTGGCTTTGGCCGCACGGGTAAACTATTTGCCTATGAACACGCCCAAATCACCCCAGATATCTTATGTTTAGGTAAAGCGCTGACCGGTGGTTATATCAGCTTAGCGGCAACCCTATGTACTGATGAAGTGGCTCAGGGGATAAGCCAATCCCCCGCAGGCGTATTTATGCATGGCCCCACCTTTATGGGTAATCCTCTTGCCTGTGCAGCAGCTTGTGCAAGTCTTGATGTCATTAATCGGAATGAATGGCAGATCCAAGTAGCAGCCATTGAACAGCAAATGCGTACAGAGCTTAAAGATGCAATTGAAATTCCAAGTGTGAAGGCGGTGCGAGTACTCGGTGCCGTGGGAGTACTGGAAATGCATGAGCCAGTCAATACAGCCGCACTGCAACAACAATTTGTCGATTTAGGGGTATGGGTTCGCCCTTTCTCACACCTGATTTATATTATGCCGCCTTATATCATTAATACGACACAATTAAGCCAACTCACTCAAGCAATGAAGCGAGTTGCAGCAACAATTACGCCAGTAAACCTAACTCAAGCTCGCTCAAACAACACTAAGCAATTGATCAGCCATGGCTAGTCTCTAAATAACGATCACTTATTGGCGATGAGCAATGTTGCAATTGCAACCTTGCTCACAATTGTGACGAATAGACTGGTGTTTACGCTGTTTATTTTGCGGGTTAACTGGAAAATTTAGTAAATATGGCAATGCTTATATCGCTCAGTTTAGTTGCCATTTTTCTAACATTCCCTGTAACTACAAAAGCTGAGGAATAGCTTAAGCCGCGATACAAAGACAAGGAGATCACATGTTAAAACTCGCGAACATCAGCGTTAATCGAAAACTCGCCCTCCCATTATTTGCAGCACTTACGGGCACCTTAATCTTACTGTTTCTTTCAGCTAACGCCCTTAAAAACAATCTGATGACAGAGAGGGAGGCGCGGCTTAATGCCGTCTTAACATTGGCAATGAGCCGTATTCAAGCACTAGCGCAATCACTCCCGATGGAGCAAGCTCAGCAAGCTGCGAAGGAGATGCTGAATGATATGCGCTTTGATGGAGACAACTATATTTTTGTCATTGATGAATCACGACGTGTTGTCGTCCATCCCATCAGAAAAGAGCTGGTTGGACAGCAAATGGGAGATTCGGGCAAGGAAAATTACTGGTTTAAGATGGTCGATCTCGGCCGAAATGGACAACATGGCGTCTTACAATACCAATGGATGACAGCATCTGGGGATGCAGCACAAAAAATGTCACTCGTTATAGGCTTTAAGCCTTGGGGTTGGATTTTAGGGTCAGGAATGTTACTCCAAGATATCGAAGACACTATTTGGCGAGAATATATCATCATGGGAAGTACCACCTTTGTACTTATCCTCTTTATGGCTTGGCTAGGTTATGTGATTAGCTATTCCATTATTCGCTCAGTTGATGATATCAACGAGGCAATGCACGGTATTGCCCAAGGGGATTTAACCATAGAACTCAAAATTTATGGGACGGATGAACTAAGCCAGCTTGCCCAGAACATAAACAAAAGTATGGCAGCGATCCGCAGTGCGCTGAGTGAAGCAAGCAAAGGAGCGGATAATGTGGCACAGGCTTCAGCGAGAATAGCCTCAACAGCAGAAGAAACCAACCAAGCGGTTAATAATCAACGGGATCAGCTCGCCCAATTAGCCACTGCAATGAATGAAATGAGCGCGACCATTGCAGATGTTGCTAACAATGCTGAAAACACGGCAAAAGATACCAAAGAAGCAACATGGGAAGCGGGGCTAGGTAACCAAGATGTCCATGCGAGTGTTGATGGTATTCATGCCCTTGCAAAAGAGGTTGAACAGGCAACCTCCCAAGTCAATCAATTAAAAGAAGAGGTGATGCAAATAAGTGAAGTCACCTCTGTGATCAGCGCCATTTCAGAGCAAACCAATTTACTCGCATTAAATGCCGCCATTGAAGCGGCCCGCGCGGGGGAGCAAGGCCGTGGATTTGCTGTCGTTGCAGATGAAGTCAGGCAACTTGCTAGTCGAACGAGGCAATCCACTGAAGAAATTCAAACCACAATTTCACGATTACAGCAGCGGGCCGTCAATGCTGCCAACGCCATGGATGAAAGTCGAGAACTTGCAGAAAAAAGCGTTGAGCAATCGACAAAAGCTGGGAATGATTTATCCTTAATTGTCAACCATATCAAACATGTGAGTGATATGGCCACCCAAATAGCCACCGCTGCCGAAGAACAAAGTGTGGTCGCAGAGGATATGAATCGAAATGTATGCGGTATCAATAATTCCGCATTGGAGGTATCTGAGTCGGCCACTTATCTTGCGCAAGAAAGTGAGACGTTAGCGGAACTCTCACTGAATTTAAACAGCAAATTAGCAATATTTAAGATTTAACGGTATAAGCAAAAAGCACTGATATTTCAGTGCGTTTTGCTTGTTACTCAGATTGTCAGACTGATTTTACGAGGCTTGAAATCAAGGCTCGCAGTGCTGCTGGCTTAATCATTTTCGCCATATAGTGATAACCACGGCGCTGCACATCCTCAACCAATTCTTTACGGGTATTCGCAGTGATCAAAATACCGGGTAAATCTTGCCCATACAAGGCACGAATACCGTCCATCGCATCGACCCCATTTTGTCCATCATCCAAATGAAAATCCGCTAAGACGATATCTGGTGCTACGCCTTTCAAACCCAGCTTAATTCGGGCTTCTGATAAATTCTTGGCACAGATAACTTCGCACTGCCAACGACTTAATAAACTTTCTAATCCCGCCAAAATCGCCTCCTCATTATCGATACACAACACCTTAATGCCGGATAAGGGCTGTAATAATGAGGGTAACGCTTTGATCTGTGGTTGGCGCACGGTTTCACCTAAAGGGACGCGAATCGAAAACACTGAGCCACGGCCGAGTTGTGATGACACATAAATACTGTGCTCTAGCACTTTACTGATCCTATCTGCAATCGCTAATCCTAAACCCAAACCACTCACACTATTACTTTTAGGATTATTTAATCGTTTAAACTCCTTAAAAATCTCTTGGGTTTCACGTTCATCAATGCCACAACCCGTATCTAATACTTGAATTTCAAGTTCGCGCCCCCGATGACGACAACCAAAAAGTACCCGCCCACCACGGGCATAGCGATAGGCATTGGTTAAAAAGTTTTGCAGCACTCGCCTAAGGAGTGACGGATCGGAGTTTACTGTGGCGCTGCAAGGCATCATCTTAAAGCGAATTTGACTATCCCCCGCCATCGCTTCAAATTCGACGGATAATCCATTAAGCAGCTCTGATATTGCAAAATCACGCCGATTTACCTCCACCATCCCCGAATCCAGCTTAGAGATGTCGAGTAAATCGGTTAGGAGTTCACCCGCAATTTTCAGCGAACTATTCACATGGGATAAGGTCGTGCGCGCCTCTCGGTCTAAGTTGGGATATTGGGATAGCGATGCGGTAAATAACCGCGCCGCATTTAAGGGTTGCATCAAATCGTGGCCTACCGCGGCAAGAAAACGACTCTTAGACGCATTCGCCATTTCCTCTTGGGCTTTAGCCTCTAACAGTTCGCTATTTAACATCGCAAGTTCAAAGGTACGTTCCTTAACTCTGCTTTCAAGGGTTTCATTGGCTTCGAGTAAAGCACGTTCCTGCTCACGGTATTGGGTAATATCGGTAAAAGTCATAACAAACCCACCATCTGGCATAGGGTTCCCTTGAATTTTAATAACTTTCCCGTCTTTACGATATCGCTCTGAAGTATGCGGCGTACCATTACGCATATGCTGTACCCGCTTTTCAACCTGTAATTCGATATCCCCTTGCCCGCAATACCCCCGCGCAGCGTTAAAGCGGATCACTTCGCTGATAGGCATTCCCTGCTGCAAAAAACCTTCTGGATATTGATAAAGCTCTACATATTTATAATTCCACGCCACGAGGTTCAGATCGCTATCAATAACACTCATCCCCTCATAGGCATGCTCAATCGCGCCGCGTAGCATATCTTGGCTAAGCATGATTTTTGATGATGCTTCATCGACAAGGCTAAATACTTCATCCAAAGCAAGATCGCGCCCTTGCAGCACAGAATCCATTACCAAAGACGCACTTGAGGCACCAAGGACGCTGGCAAGTAAACGCTCAGTATGAGAAATCAGCGCAGGAGGAGCCGCTTTATGCCAACTATCACTTTTAACCGCATCAGTTGAGAAACGGCTAAAACTCTCATAGGCACGGGTTGGGCTGACAAAGCGACTCGCAAGGATTAATAAATCCTGTTGTGAAATTGGCCCATTCTTTTTATTAGCATTATTTTTGAGTTTACCGGGGCTCACAAAAGCACTGGCCTGAATACGCTCAGCCACCCCTGCCCTAAACCAAATAGAACCCAGTATATAACACGCAATATTGACAAATAACGCCGTTAAGGCATCACGCACATTAGGCTGAATCGCACTAGTCAGTTCAAAATGGGTTGAAATCGGTGCGCCAGAGCTTTGAGTATCCGCCATACCTTGGAGCATCAGATAAAACCATAGGACAAAACCTACGCCTAATCCTAAAAACACACCTGCACGGTTACCATGCTTCCAATAAAGCCCGCCCACAAGTGCAGGGGCTAGCTGGGCAAAAGCACCAAAGGACAACATACCTAAGTGAGATAAAGAGTCACTGTCCGCTAGAGCGAGGTAACTGCAGTAGCCCAAACCAAGGATAATGACGATAGCTAACCGGCGAACATTAAGGAGCATTTGGGAGAATTGGCTAAAATTTTTCTCGCGAATATGCCCAGCGCGTAACATTACCGGCACTAACCATTCATTACTGACCATAACACTGATGGTCACAACGGCCACAATGACCATTCCCGTCGCCGCCGATAAAGTCCCTAGCAAAGCGATAACGGCCAGCAGAGGTTGATCTAATGCGAGTGGCAAATTGATCACATAAGTATCGGCGGCAACTGAATCCCCCAAGATCAATTGACCAGCAAGGGCGAGTGGTCCAACAAATAAGCCAAATAATGCTAAATACAAAGGAAATAACCACCGCCCTTTTGATAAAACGGACTCATCAGCACATTCAACAACCATGACATGGAACTGCCTTGGCATACACAGGAAGGCTGCCATGCCCACTAATAGCTCAGGCATTAAGGCTTCAATACGCGGATTGGGATTATTGATTAATGACTTGGCACTTGCCTGCTGCCAGATATCACCAAAACCATCAAATACCCCAAAGCTAATGACAATCCCAACTAACAGAAAAGCCGCAAGTTTAACCAAAGACTCAAAGGCAATCGCGAGCATCATGCCGGGATTATGCTCAGTTGCATCTAGTTTTCGGGTACCAAATAAAATGGCAAAAATGGCGAGTAATGCGGTGATCAATAACGAAATGGTGACCCCATCAAGGGGATCATCTGCGGGTTGAAATAAATTCAGGCTAAACACCATCGCCTTAAGTTGTAAAGCGATGTAAGGCATGATGCCAAACAACGCAATCAAAGTGACGAGAGCGGCAAGGGTTTGGGATTTTCCATAACGTGCGGCAATAAAGTCAGCAACAGAGGTAATATTTTGTGCTTTAGACACAAGTACCATTTTGCGCAACATGCCAAACCCCAGAGTAAAGATCAGGATCGGGCCGATAAATATGGGTAAAAAAGACCAAAGATCCTTAGCTGATTGCCCTACAGTCCCCAAAAAACTCCATGAGGAGCAATAAACGGCAAGACTAAGGCCATAAATCACAACCTGTAACTTTTTTGTCACCCCACCAAACCAACGCTCGGCTCCCCAAGCCAACAGGAATAAAAGTGATACATAACAAACAGCAATGACGGAAACGACTAAGGTTAAATTCATATTTTGCTCTTTTTTCCCATTATAATGCGATAAATAATGGATGAAATCTAGCCAGATTTTAGAGTGCAACAGACTAAATATAAAGGAAATTTTAACACTAGACCAAGGTCTAATGGAGTTGCCGCCCCCTTGCATACCATACTCAGTCCACGCAATTTTTTTAAAGGGAAGCCCTATGAGCTCGCAGTCTCTCTACAAAGTCTCCGGCAATATCGCTGCCAATGCACTTGTAAATAACGAACAATATAAAACAATGTACCAAGAGTCGATTGTCAACCCAGAGGGTTTCTGGAGAGAGCACGGCAAACGCATTGACTGGATAAAACCCTATACAAAGATCAAAAAAACCTCTTTTGACGATCATAATTTGTCAATTAACTGGTTTTACGATGGCACCCTAAACGCATCAGCTAACTGCCTTGACCGCCACCTTAGCGAACACAGTGATCGTGTTGCCATTATATGGGAAGGTGATAACGCCAATGAACAGCGTAAAATTACCTATGGCGAGCTGTACACTCAAGTGTGTAAGTTTGCCAACGCACTGCGCAGTCAAGGCGTGCACCGTGGTGACATAGTCACCATTTACATGCCAATGGTGCCAGAAGCCGCCGTTGCTATGCTTGCTTGCGCACGCATTGGCGCGGTTCATTCAGTCGTATTTGGTGGCTTCTCACCTGACTCTATCGCCTCCCGTGTGATCGATGGCAAATCAAAAGTGGTGATCACCTCTGATGAGGGGATGCGCGGTGGCCGAGCCATTCCGCTAAAGCGTAATATCGATGACGCGCTCAATCATCCCGATGTCACTAGCGTAGAAAAAGTCATTGTACTTAAACGTACAGGTGGCAAAATCGACTGGGTTGAAGGCCGTGATGTTTGGTGGCACAGCTTACTTGAAACCGCATCGGAGCACTGCCAGCCAGAAGAAATGGGCGCCGAAGACCCACTGTTTTTACTCTATACCTCAGGCTCTACCGGTAATCCTAAAGGTGTTTTACATACCACTGGTGGTTACATGGTTTATGCGTCGATGACCCATGAATATGTCTTTGATTATAAAGCCGGAGAAGTGTACTGGTGTACGGCTGATGTAGGTTGGATCACGGGCCACTCATATATGGTTTACGGTCCACTCGCCAATGGTGCCACTGTACTTATCCACGAAGGCGTGCCCAATCATCCAAGCCCCGCTCGACTTGGTGAGATGATTGACCGTCATAAGGTCAATATCCTTTACACCGCACCGACGTTGATCCGTGCATTAATGGCCGAAGGCAAACAGCATTTTGATCAATTCGATGGAAGTACACTGCGGATCATGGGCTCAGTTGGCGAACCTATCAATCCAGAAGCATGGCGTTGGTATCACGAAGTCATTGGTCACGAGCATTGTCCGATTGTCGATACTTGGTGGCAAACCGAGACTGGCGGTATTTTAATAACGCCACTGCCGGGTGCGACGGACACAAAACCGGGATCAGCCACCCGTCCATTCTTTGGCGTACAACCCGCCCTAGTAGACAATATGGGTAACATTTTAGAGGGTGAGAATGAAGGTAACTTAGTTTTACTCGATTCTTGGCCAGGCCAAATGCGGACTGTGTATGGCGATCACGAACGATTCGTGCTGACCTACTTTAAAACCTTCCGCGGCATGTATTTTACCGGTGATGGTGCCCGTCGCGATGAAGACGGTTACTACTGGATCACGGGGCGTGTCGATGACGTCATTAACGTCTCTGGACACCGTTTAGGTACCGCTGAAGTGGAAAGTGCATTGGTATCCCATGAACTGGTTGCTGAAGCCGCTGTTGTGGGCTATCCACACGATATTAAAGGCCAAGGTATCTATGCCTACGTCACGCTAACCCGTGGAACAGAAGAAAGTGAAGAGCTACGCCAGGAACTGCGCCAATGGGTGCGTAAAGAGATTGGTGCATTAGCAACTCCAGACCTCATCCAATGGGCAAGTGGATTACCTAAAACCCGTTCAGGCAAAATTATGCGCCGCTTCCTACGTAAGATTGCTGCTAACGAAGTCACCAACTTAGGTGATGCATCAACCTTAGCCGATCCAGCGGTTATCGAAACCTTGATTGAAACCCGTTTAAATCGTACAGAATAAACCAATGTACGCGCGCTTAATCTAGTTTGGTGTGGATTAAGCGCATCTATCTAAGTTGTCACTTTCAGTAAGATGAAACCCTGTTGAGAAAGAGCCCGATTGCCCCTTTCTCTTGCTTGCCCCTCCAACCAAGGGGCATTTTTTTTGATGACTGTGCTAAACTTGTCGCCTCATTTTGGTCGATATAGATCTTTTATCAGCGTGCCAGTTAACCTCCGAGACTATCAACAGCAAGCAGTCGATGCTGCCATACAACATTTTAAGCAAAGCACCGCTTCAGCCGTACTCGTCTTGCCTACTGGTGCTGGCAAAAGTATCGTCATCGCTGAACTGGCACGTATTGCTAAAGGTCGAGTGCTAGTACTTACTCATGTGAAAGAATTGGTTGCACAAAATGCAGAGAAAGTCGGTTTACTGACAACCGAAGCCAGTATTTATGCGGCGGGACTCAATCAAAAAGCCACCGACGGAAAAACCGTCGTTGCCAGTATTCAATCGGCAGCGCGGGGATTATCGCAGTTCGATCAACCATTCTCGTTAGTCATTATTGATGAATGCCACAGAGTCAGCCTAGAAAAAACCAGCCAATATCAGCAAGTACTCAAGCATTTACGCACGAAAAATCCCCAATTAAGATTGCTCGGTCTCACCGCCACACCCTATCGCCTTGGCACTGGCTGGATTTATCAGCAACACTATCACGGCAAAGTGGGGTCTCCCGAACATGCCGTGTTTGAACATTGTGTGTTCGAGCTGCCCATCAGGCCACTCATTAAACAAGGTTACCTCACAGCGCCTACGCTATTCGACGGCCTCAGTGCCCAGTACGATTTCAGCCAACTTAAAGCCAATGAGAATGGCGAATATGCCGAAGCCGAGGTTAATGATTTGCTGGGGCATTACGGCCGCGCGACCACAGCGATTGTGAAACAACTCATTGAACTGAGCCAACATAGAAAAGGCATTATCATTTTTGCGGCAACGGTGCGCCACGCCAATGAGATTTTTAATTTACTCAACCAGACTCACGCAGCACAGAGCGCCATGATCACAGCACAAACGCACGACGATGAACGTGACGCGACGATTGAACGCTTTAAAGCCCAAGAGCTTAAGTTTTTAGTCAACGTAGCAGTGCTAACGACAGGCTTCGACGCGCCCCATGTGGATTTAATTGCGATTTTGCGCCCAACCGCCTCAGTCAGTCTTTTTCAACAAATGATCGGCCGTGGATTGCGAATCGCTGAAGGCAAAAAAGATTGTCTTATCATCGACTATGCTGCCAATGGTTATGACTTGTATTTCCCCGAGGTCGGCCAAGCGAAACCCAACAGTAAATCGGTACCCGTGCAAGTGCATTGCCCTGTGTGCGATTTTGCCAATATATTCTGGGGACTCACGGACGACGATGGCGACATTATCGAACACTTTGGTCGCCGCTGTCAGGGTATCGTCGAACCGCAAGGTAAAAAGCAGCAGTGCGACTTTCGCTTTAGATCTAAATCTTGCCCCGATTGCGGAGAAGAGAATGATATCGCGGCGCGCATTTGCCAGCACTGCCAATCGACCCTCATCGATCCCGATAAACGCCTGCGCCAAGTGCTCAGCCAGCAGCACCATCATTTATTCCGCTGCCAACATATGACGCTCATCGACGATGACGGCAATCTGAAAGTGCAGTACCTCGATATCGACGGTAATGAATTCAATCGCCGCTTTAAATTGCAAACGCCGGCCCAGTGGCGAGCCCTATATGCCTTATTCATCTTTCCCCATAGCCGTACACCAGGATTAAAACCAAAAAAGTACACTAAGGTGACAGAGTTAATCAACGACGCGGATAAATTCCGCATGCCCGATCTCTTGCTGCTGAAGAAACATAAAAAAGGCTGGGATCTGCTCGAAAGCTATTTTGATTATCAAGGTCGCTATCAAACTGAAAATAAACGCGGCTGACATTATCAATTCACTTAGGCCTATGGTATAAAACGACTAAAGTAATCCTAAGGAGCTATTATGTTCGTTGTTATTTTTGGCCGTCCAGGCTGTCCTTATTGCGTTCGTGCGGTGCAATTATCTGAGCAACTCGTTGAAAAGCGTGATGACTTCAAGTTCAGATATGTCGATATTCATGCAGAAGGCATCTCTAAAGCAGATTTAGAAAAAACTGTTGGTAAGCCAGTTGAAACCGTACCGCAGATTTTCGTTGATGAGAAACATGTTGGTGGCTGTACAGATTTTGAACAATACGTTCGTGATAATAATCTACTAGGTTAAGCTCACACAAAAATTAACAGTTAATACGGAACAAAAGGAGACCTAATGTCTCCTTTTTCGTTTAGAAAACAAAGAGAAAACATGAGGATAATAAAAAATACCATTCTGTATAAAGGATAAAAACTGACGGGCTAGCGGAGCAATTTATTGTACAGCTGGAGACCCCGCTTAACGGCGTGCGACCGCCATGGATGGTGGAAGTGTCAATAATGAAGGAACATTTATTGACCGACATCGAGGGAAGTTTTTGCGAAGCAGATAAACAAAAAAGCCCTAGCGGTTTATGCTAGGGCTTTTGTGTTTATTTGGGCGCTTGGCGATGACCTACTCTCACATGGGGAGACCCCACACTACCATCGGCGCGATTGCGTTTCACTTCTGAGTTCGGGATGGGATCAGGTGGTTCCACAATGCTATTGTCACCAAGCATATTCGGTTTTAAACAAGACTCGAGAGCGCACTGCGTGCTGCTAGATTCTAGGTTCTAGGAACTAAAACCTGCTCTTATCTTATTTAATAATTTGAAAAACTGATTGTTTTTTGAGTTCAAGTACACGGATGTACTGTGTGTCATAAATGCAGGAGCATTTTATGACCACACTTCATTAAGTGTTTATATTCTGTCTAAGCTCACTTTGCAGTAAAACCCATCTGGGTTGTATGGTTAAGCCTCTCGAGTCATTAGTACATGTTAGCTCAACGCCTCACAACGCTTACACACCATGCCTATCAACGTCCTAGTCTCGAACGGCTCTTTAGTGGACTTATAGTCCAAGGGATGACTCATCTTGGGGCTCGCTTCCCGCTTAGATGCTTTCAGCGGTTATCGATTCCGAACGTAGCTACCGGGCAATGCCATTGGCATGACAACCCGAACACCAGCGGTTCGTTCACTCCGGTCCTCTCGTACTAGGAGCAACTCCCCTCAATCATCCAACGCCCACGGCAGATAGGGACCGAACTGTCTCACGACGTTCTGAACCCAGCTCGCGTACCACTTTAAATGGCGAACAGCCATACCCTTGGGACCGACTTCAGCCCCAGGATGTGATGAGCCGACATCGAGGTGCCAAACACCGCCGTCGATATGAACTCTTGGGCGGTATCAGCCTGTTATCCCCGGAGTACCTTTTATCCGTTGAGCGATGGCCCTTCCATTCAGAACCACCGGATCACTATGACCTACTTTCGTACCTGCTCGACGTGTATGTCTCGCAGTTAAGCTGGCTTATGCCATTGCACTAACCGTACGATGTCCGACCGTACTTAGCCAACCTTCGTGCTCCTCCGTTACTCTTTGGGAGGAGACCGCCCCAGTCAAACTACCCACCAGGCACTGTCCCTAACCCCGATTAGGGGTCTAGGTTAGAACATCAAAACTACAAGGGTGGTATTTCAAGGACGACTCCATCAGGACTAGCGTCCCAACTTCATAGTCTCCCACCTATCCTACACATGTAGGTTCAATGTTCAGTGCCAAGCTATAGTAAAGGTTCACGGGGTCTTTCCGTCTAGCCGCGGGTATACGGCATCTTCACCGCAATTTCAACTTCACTGAGTCTCGGCTGGAGACAGCGTGGCCATCATTACGCCATTCGTGCAGGTCGGAACTTACCCGACAAGGAATTTCGCTACCTTAGGACCGTTATAGTTACGGCCGCCGTTTACCGGGGCTTCGATCATGAGCTTCTCTTGCGATAACCCAATCAATTAACCTTCCGGCACCGGGCAGGCGTCACACCGTATACTTCCTCTTGCGAGTTTGCACAGTGCTGTGTTTTTGATAAACAGTTGCAGCCACCTGGTATCTGCGACTCCCGTCAGCTTAGAGAGCAAGTCTCATCACCAACAGGAGCGTACCTTCTCCCGAAGTTACGGTACCATTTTGCCTAGTTCCTTCAGCCGAGTTCTCTCAAGCGCCTTGGTATTCTCTACCCGACCACCTGTGTCGGTTTGGGGTACGATTCCCACTAACCTGAAGCTTAGAAGATTTTCCTGGAAGCATGGCATCAACTACTTCAGTCCCTTAGGACCTCGTCATCAGCTCTCAGTGTATAGCAACCCGGATTTGCCTAAGTCACCCACCTACCACCTTAAACGCGGACTACCAACGCCGCGCTAGCCTAGCCTTCTCCGTCTCTCCATCGCAGTTAGCGGAAGTACAGAAATATTAATCTGTTTCCCATCGATTACGCCTTTCGGCCTCACCTTAGGGGTCGACTCACCCTGCCCCGATTAACGTTGGACAGGAACCCTTGGTCTTTCGGCGAGGGGGTTTTTCACCCCCTTTATCGTTACTCATGTCAGCATTCGCACTTCTGATACCTCCAGCGTGGGTTACCCCTTCACCTTCAACGGCTTACAGAACGCTCCTCTACCGCGCAACCCTAATGGGCTGCACCCGTAGCTTCGGTGGTATGTTTAGCCCCGTTACATCTTCCGCGCAGGCCGACTCGACTAGTGAGCTATTACGCTTTCTTTAAATGATGGCTGCTTCTAAGCCAACATCCTAGCTGTCTAAGCCTTCCCACATCGTTTCCCACTTAACATACACTTTGGGACCTTAGCTGACGGTCTGGGTTGTTTCCCTTTTGACGACGGACGTTAGCACCCGCCGTCTGTCTCCCGAGTAGTACTCATTGGTATTCGGAGTTTGCAAAGGGTTGGTAAGTCGGGATGACCCCCTAGCCTTAACAGTGCTCTACCCCCAATGGTATTCGCTCGAGGCGCTACCTAAATAGCTTTCGAGGAGAACCAGATATCTCCCGGTTTGATTGGCCTTTCACCCCCAGCCACAAGTCATCCGCTAATTTTTCAACATTAGTCGGTTCGGTCCTCCAGTTGATGTTACTCAACCTTCAACCTGCCCATGGCTAGATCACCGGGTTTCGGGTCTACACCTTGCAACTAAACGCGCAGTTAACACTCGGTTTCCCTACGGCTCCGCTATTCGCTTAACCTCGCTACAAAATGTAAGTCGCTGACCCATTATACAAAAGGTACGCAGTCACGGTCTCAAGAACCGCTCCCACTGCTTGTACGTATACGGTTTCAGGTTCTATTTCACTCCCCTCACAGGGGTTCTTTTCGCCTTTCCCTCACGGTACTGGTTCACTATCGGTCAGTCAGGAGTATTTAGCCTTGGAGGATGGTCCCCCCATATTCAAACAGGATGTCACGTGTCCCGCCTTACTCGTTTTCATCTACGGTTAGTTTTCGTGTACGGGGCTATCACCCTGTGCCGCTGGACTTTCCAGACCATTCCACTAACACCCCATAGACTTAAGGGCTAATCCCCGTTCGCTCGCCGCTACTAGGGGAATCTCGGTTGATTTCTTTTCCTAAGGGTACTTAGATGTTTCAGTTCCCCTCGTTCGCCTCATGTAGCTATGTATTCACTACATGATGACCGCTTATGCGGCCGGGTTCCCCCATTCGGACATCGTTAGCTCAAATGCTTGTTACTAGCTCGCCAACGCTTTTCGCAAGTTACTACGTCCTTCATCGCCTCTGACTGCCAAGGCATCCACCGTATACGCTTAGTCGCTTAACCATACAACCCAAATGAGTTTCACTTGAATTGTTGCGACCAGCTGGTTTTACTTGTCTCACTTCTGACCAAAGAAGTGGACGCGCCTTAGACTTGAATATTCAAGACACTTAATAAAGTGTTTGAGAACTCAATGTTTAATGCTTTCGCATTAAACTTTTTTCGTATCAACACAACGACAGACATCATTGTGTTTAATACTATCAGCTTTCCAAATTGTTAAAGAGCGGGCTTAAAAAAGCCAAAGATAATTTTTCAGTTTATCTTTGGCATCTCTAACCATAATGCAGTAAATGGTGGAGCTATGCGGGATCGAACCGCAGACCTCCTGCGTGCAAGGCAGGCGCTCTCCCAGCTGAGCTATAGCCCCATTTACATGCAGTGCGAGTAAATAAGATGTTCCAAACCTCTTAAAGGATTGGTTTGCCAATCATTTCTTATCAAGGCGGACAGTGGCGACGTTTAGTTCACTAAACGAGTCACTTTCCAACGCTGAGAAGGAAGGATTGGTGGGTCAGAGTGGACTTGAACCACCGACCTCACCCTTATCAGGGGTGCGCTCTAACCAGCTGAGCTACAGACCCATCTTATTGATAAATCTACAACCATCCAGAACCACCGACCTCACCCTACTCTTTATGAGGGGATTGGGGTGCTAACCAGTTAAGCTACAGACCCATCTTTTACTCTTTCTTCTATCAAGCAAATCTGTGTGAACACTCAAAAGGTACACGGATGTACCGAATGTCGAAAATGCAGGAGCATTTTTCGACCAAGCATCGAGTTAGTCGTATAGGTAAGGAGGTGATCCAGCCCCAGGTTCCCCTAGGGCTACCTTGTTACGACTTCACCCCAGTCATGAACCACAAAGTGGTGAGCGCCCCCCCGAAGGTTAAGCTACCCACTTCTTTTGCAGCCCACTCCCATGGTGTGACGGGCGGTGTGTACAAGGCCCGGGAACGTATTCACCGTGGCATTCTGATCCACGATTACTAGCGATTCCGACTTCATGGAGTCGAGTTGCAGACTCCAATCCGGACTACGACGAGCTTTGTGAGATTAGCTCCACCTCGCGGCTTTGCAACCCTCTGTACTCGCCATTGTAGCACGTGTGTAGCCCTACTCGTAAGGGCCATGATGACTTGACGTCGTCCCCACCTTCCTCCGGTTTATCACCGGCAGTCTCCCTAGAGTTCCCACCATTACGTGCTGGCAAATAAGGATAGGGGTTGCGCTCGTTGCGGGACTTAACCCAACATTTCACAACACGAGCTGACGACAGCCATGCAGCACCTGTCTCACAGTTCCCGAAGGCACCAATCCATCTCTGGAAAGTTCTGTGGATGTCAAGAGTAGGTAAGGTTCTTCGCGTTGCATCGAATTAAACCACATGCTCCACCGCTTGTGCGGGCCCCCGTCAATTCATTTGAGTTTTAACCTTGCGGCCGTACTCCCCAGGCGGTCTACTTAATGCGTTAGCTTGAGAGCCCAGTGTTCAAGACACCAAACTCCGAGTAGACATCGTTTACGGCGTGGACTACCAGGGTATCTAATCCTGTTTGCTCCCCACGCTTTCGTGCATGAGCGTCAGTCTTTGTCCAGGGGGCCGCCTTCGCCACCGGTATTCCTCCAGATCTCTACGCATTTCACCGCTACACCTGGAATTCTACCCCCCTCTACAAGACTCTAGTTCGCCAGTTCGAAATGCTATTCCTAGGTTGAGCCCAGGGCTTTCACATCTCGCTTAACAAACCGCCTGCGCACGCTTTACGCCCAGTAATTCCGATTAACGCTCGGACCCTCCGTATTACCGCGGCTGCTGGCACGGAGTTAGCCGGTCCTTCTTCTGTAGGTAACGTCACAGATATAGCGTATTAAACTACACCCTTTCCTCCCTACTGAAAGTGCTTTACAACCCGAAGGCCTTCTTCACACACGCGGCATGGCTGCATCAGGGTTTCCCCCATTGTGCAATATTCCCCACTGCTGCCTCCCGTAGGAGTCTGGGCCGTGTCTCAGTCCCAGTGTGGCTGATCATCCTCTCAGAACAGCTAGGGATCGTCGCCTTGGTGAGCCATTACCTCACCAACTAGCTAATCCCACCTAGGTTCATCCAATCGCGGAAGGCCCGAAGGTCCCCTCCTTTCCCCCGTAGGGCGTATGCGGTATTAGCAGTCGTTTCCAACTGTTATCCCCCTCGACTGGGCAGATCCCTAGGCATTACTCACCCGTCCGCCGCTCGCCACCTCAGGAGTAAACTCCCTTGTGCTGCCGCTCGACTTGCATGTGTTAGGCCTGCCGCCAGCGTTCAATCTGAGCCATGATCAAACTCTTCAATTAAAGTTTTGGTGAAACCCGAAGGTTTCGGCTCAACGAATTCTGTTCGAATTAATCTTGCGATTAACTCTTTGTACATATTGCTATGGACACTCTTCACTCTCGTGAAAGAATTGGTTGATTTAATTCTTTGACTGCCAACCCGAAGGCTAAGCAGTTTCGATTAACTCAACACCTGTGAGTGTCCACACAGATTTGCTTGATATATTGTTAAAGAGCATGATTAGCGGCTTATTCAGCGTTTAACCTTGACCCCGCTGGGTCAGTGGATGCGCATTATAGGGATGGCAGATTTTATCGCAACCCCTTTTTAGCGAATAATGACGAAAAACGCTTCAAGCGCACACTTTTTAAACTAAATGTATATTTAATCAACCCTATTGCTGAGTTTAGGGTGAAATCTAACCTAGGCTTTCAAGTAATCAGGTACATCAGCAATACTATCGAGCACTATTGTTGCATCACTACTGTCTGCAATCACTTTACCGCTACGCACTAATATACGTGTTGGCACACCTGCCGCTTTTGCCGCCTGCATATCATCAGCTTTATCACCCACCATCACTGACTGTGATAAGTCGACTTTTAAGAATTTAGCGGCATCGTTAAGCATACCAGGCTTGGGTTTACGGCAATCACAATCAACTTTATATTCACCCATCCCCTTTTCTGCATGGTGCGGGCAGTAGTAGATGCCATCGAGATCAACCCCTTTATCGGCAAAGTTCCAATCCATCCACTCTGTTAAACTGTGAAACTGATCTTCACTGTACATACCGCGGGCTATACCGGATTGGTTAGTGACGACGACTAACTTGTAGCCCATTTTTTTTAATGCGAGACATGCTTCGAACACACCTTCGATATATTCAAAATCATCAACTTGATGTACATAACCATGATCTTTATTGATAACACCATCACGGTCTAAAAAAACGGCTCGATTGACTGCAACCACAGTACTTACTCCACTCAAAACATCGCCTAAGGCGTTCTGTTGGGTATTATTTCATTCATTGCAATAAATTGCACCGCGAAGTTCACCTTTACTTCGATGGGCCCCATACAGAGGAACTCATGCTTAGAAGCAATAGGGTTTAGTGATGCTACGCAAAAGGATATCTAACACGGAAAATCTCAACTCAGCGGTAAAGAAGGTTAAAACATACACTTTATATCGTTAAATCCATCTCATTATCCATGTACTCAATCGAGCATGCCCCTTTATTTGTGGTGTTTTTAGCGGTAACCTTGGGCGGATAATGAAAGAACAGCCGAAAATAGACGGAAAAATGAGTCGAACTACGCCTATAGTCCACAAAACCCGCACTCAGTTAGTTGTAGAAGCGCTCAGAGAGAAAATTCTTTCAGGGGACATAGCCGCAGGAGAACCGCTCAGACAAAGTGCTTTAGCTGAAGCCTTGCATGTGAGTAGGATCCCAGTAAGAGAAGCATTAGTGCAACTCGAAGCGGAAGGGTTAGTCAAATTCGAACCGCATAAGGGTGCAACTGCAACCGTATTATCCGTCGAACAAGTTACTGAACTATTTGAATTACGAGCAATGATTGAAACGGATCTGCTTGCAAAGGCAATTCCGCAACTCCAAGAACAAGATTTAATTAAAGCAGAACAGGTACTTGAGCAATTGGAATCGGCCTTTAAACATGAAGATGCCGTCGCCAGTTGGAGCGAGCTAAATACACAATTTCACACTTGTTTATATCAAGCCGCTAATCGCCCACATACCCTTGAGGTCGTCCACGGCCTTAATACAAACTGCGATAGATATATTCGTTTGCAATTGTTGTTAGCAGGGGGAATTCCTGCTGCAGAGCATGAGCACCGTGCCTTGCTCAACCATTGCAAATTAAGAGAAACAGAGAAAGCAACGGCGTTACTGCGACATCATATTTTGCATGCCGCGATGACTATCCGCGAGCTTGTCGCCAAACAGGTGGACTAGATCACGGACAGTTATTGGTTATACCGATAAGCTTTGTTGTCGATTCAAGGCAGCACTTCAAGTTCTGCCTTTTTTATTTGAGAGAAACTACCATGCAGTACGCCACTATCACAGGTTGGGGCAAGTGTGTCCCCCCCGCAACCTTGACTAACGATGATCTTGCAACTTTTATCGAAACGTCCGATGAATGGATTAAATCGCGCACAGGGATCAGTCAACGTCATATCAGCCATGTGAATACCTCTGAACTGGCATCCGTTGCCGCAAAGCGAGCCCTTGCAGCAGCGGGCATCGATGGCAGTGAGATAGATATGATCATTCTGGCAAGTGCCAGTCCAGATACATTAATCCCCAATATTGCATCGACGGTACAAGCCAATATTGGTTCAAACTGCGCTGCATTTGATATCAACGCAGCCTGTAGCGGTTTTCTATACGGCTTAGGTTTAGCGAGCTCTCAAATTAAAAGCGGCCAGAGCAAAAAAGTTTTAGTGATCGGGGCTGAACGCCTATCTTTCTATTTAGATTGGTCGCGCCGTGAAACCGCAGTACTATTTGGTGATGGTGCGGGTGCAGTTGTAGTAGAAGCCTCAACTATTCCAGGTGGTGTGCTTGGTTATGAGCTTAATAATGACCCTGATGGCCGTGATATTCTAAAAGCGGGTTTCGGTACCGCTATGGATAGATTCTCCGCCGAATCTTTAGATTTTTATATTCAATTTGATGGGCAAGAAATCTTTAAACGCGCCATTAATGGTATGAACAAGTTAAGCACTCAAGTGCTTGAAAAATGTGGTGTAGATAAAGACGAGGTCGATTTAGTCATTCCGCATCAAGCGAATGAACGTATTATCGATACACTTGTAAGTCGAATGAAAATCCCGAAAGAAAAAGCCTTTGTGAATATTGCTAACTATGGCAATACCTCAGCGGCGACGATTCCGATTGCCATTTGTGACGCCTTGGAAAAAGAACTTATCAAGCCACATCAAACCATACTGTCATGCGCTTTTGGAGCCGGATTAACTTCAGCAGCACTTCTTCTTCAATGGGGTGAGCGAGTGAAGCCGCTTAATATAAGTGATGCAGAGTTACCTCCTTGCGATCAAAGTGGTATTGAACTGGTCAAACGTGCGGTTGATTATTTTTGTAACTAAGTTTTGGCCAATAAGATTAATCACCACTTCCAAAAAAGCCATCCGATGATGGCTTTTTTAATCACTAAAATCACGTACAAAAAAGGGATGCGACACTCTTCCTGATAAAGCAATGAAAGACAGTCTACAAATGCGAACGTACAACAAACATAATCATCTAGTTAACCTTATGAAAAGCGAGATAATAACAAACAACATCAGGAAGATTGCTGCATTAGCTCAGCCACTTTGAGCTGCCTTGCCCCATCCATTGCAGCCACCTGCGCGAGTAACAGTTCAGCGCAAGCTAAGGCATCAGTCAATGCACTATGGGCTGAATAGACAGGTAAACCATAACGCTCACGGCAAGCACCAAGGCGTAAACTACCTTCTTTAATAGCATGATGTCCTCGTAACAATCGACGCTTTTCAAGCATTAAGGTATCTATCGAGGGTAAAAATACCGCTTGATGATAAATAGCCAAAATATCCTGCTGTAAAAATCGGCAATCTAATGGGGAATGATGCGCAACCAACACTCTGCCACGTGTTTTAGCAATAAACCATGCCATGGCGTCTTCAATGGTGACTGCTTGTACTAAATGATTATCGAGAATGCCGTGAATAGTGGCACTTTGGCCAACGCTGCCCCGAATTTGCACTAACTTTTGCTGTGCCCCCTCAAGTGGGATCACGCCGTGTTCAATAGGCACGAGACCTATACTGAGTATTTGATCTTGCAAAGGATCGAGCCCCGTCATCTCTAAATCCATCGCCATTAAAGGGGCTTCGGATACAGGCATCGAGAGTAAAGGCACAAGTGATTGATAATAATCTTTGAACAATTGATGCTGACAACGCAGAGCCCGCCAATTTAATCGCATCTTCATCAACAGAAT
This sequence comes from Shewanella putrefaciens, assembly GCF_016406325.1. Lineage (NCBI taxonomy): Bacteria > Pseudomonadati > Pseudomonadota > Gammaproteobacteria > Alteromonadales > Shewanellaceae > Shewanella > Shewanella putrefaciens. Next base: position 2,629,920 of record NZ_CP066370.1, read on the forward strand.
ACTCACCTAAAAGCTCCGCATAAATTTCATTTTCATGCCAGATTGAGCATCATGTACCACCTTAAAGGCGTCCCGTAATTGGTGGCGAACTAATGATGATAAATGACCAGGTAACAAGTAGTTACTCACTTTTTGTCCCTGAGTATATTGGTAACCTTGATTAGCTAAGCGCATATGGGCGATAAACTCGTGGGCATCGGCCAAATTGAGTGCATCCTTACGATTGAGGATATTGGCATCCATCAAAGCGCGAATACGTTTGGCTGTATTGACTTCTTTTATGCCTGCTGACAGCGCATAGACACGGGCGATATCATTAATTAATGCATTACCTTTATGTTTTAAATCAATACCTTTTACTTCACTACCATCACGCTCGAGCACAAATGTGCGGAAAAAACCTAAGGGGGGAGATTCAATCAACGAATTCCCCGTCATTCCCGCAAGAAAGATATCGTTATCACGGGTTTGCGCTAATACTTTATCCTGCAATGCATCAAATAAGGTCTGTGGCCCATAAACCGATCGCATATCAAAAAAAATACTGGCATGCATTAACGCTTTAGGTTCTGGGGTTATCACCCACTTTTCAAATAGGTGTTGCCATTGTTTTAGTGACATTCGCCATTGTGGATTTTGTGCCATGATATTACCTGGACAAAAAACATAGCCACACTGATCTAACCCAGAACATACCGCATGGGTAAGCGCATCAAAATATCCCTTCGCATAGTCATCCATTTCTTCTGCAACCAGTAGACCATTATCTTGATCCGAACATGCAGCTTGATCCTGTCGACCTTGAGAGCCGAACGCTAACCAACAAAAAGCCATCGGTGGATCACCAAGAAGCTGCTGATTAAGCACGATTAACCGCCGCGTCAGTGCATCGGTAACCGAAGTCAATACACGTCCAATTTCTTCAGCCCTAGCATCGGCACTGATTAAATTCTGCAGCAATAGTGGAATTTGCTTACTGACAGAGATTAAGCTCGCCAGATCCTGCTGACGCTCAATTTCCCCAATAAGCAACAGCGGCTGAGAACCTTGTCCACGCAAGATATCGGTACTGGTTACCATGCCAATAGCCTTACCTTCATCAATAATAGGTAAATGATGAATATTATGCTCACTCATCAATAGCATAGCTTCAAAAATTAATGCATTCGACGAAATAGAAATCGGTGAAACCGTCATTGCTTGATGTACAGCTAGGCGACCATCGAGGCCTACTGCCAATACTCGATTACGTAAATCCTTATCCGTTAAAATACCCACTAATTTATGATTATCCGTCACCAACAAAGAAGATACGCGCGCATTTCGCATCAGGAGTGCAGCTTGGGTAACACTGGCATGGGCATCAATCATAATAGGATCGGAAGACATTAACGTACTGATACGACTTGTTGTCGTGAGATCTTTTGCTTTAAAACGCGCCTCATGCCGAAGACGCTTTGCAAAAGCTCGGGTGAAAAACTTATCGAAATGTCGGCTCTCACTCCTTAATTGATCAAACAAAGATTGCGGTAGATGATAAACCAGACCATCCTCCAGTATTGCCACCTTGTTAACAACCTTCTCCCCCGATAGCAGTGTAGAAAAACCAAAAAATTCACCTTCACCCACTCTATCAACTAACACGCCTTCAGGATCTCTCACCTCAAAAGCACCACTGCGTACTATATATAGTTTCGGTGCATTGGCATCGAAGCTAACATAGCCCGAAGCCTTACTGTAATAACCTATGGTGATTGCCTTAGCACAACGTAAAACCACCTCATCAGGTAAGGTATCAAAGGGAACTAACCCCTTGAGAAATTGCACTACGGGTTGTAATTCACTCGCATTCATAGGCAACACCTTATTTTTAATCTGATATTCTCACCACTATAGCCCGCATTGCAGGTGAGCTACATTCGACTAAAGTCAGGCCAAGGCTAAAAAGCAAAAGAGCGCCGAAGCGCTCTTTATTTTCAACTATGTACTCGTCTTACTAGTGGCCACTCGCCTCGCTCGAACCTTTAGGGAAACGAATAGACTCAACCATTTCCTGTACATGTAATGGTGTTGCAGCTGTCACTTTACTAACGATTGCCGCGACTGCAAAGTTGACTATCATTCCAACCATACCGATACCCTCAGGTGAAATACCTAAGAACCAGTTCGCTGGTACGTTTGCCGTAGGATTAACAAACTTAAAGTAGATGATATAAGCCGCGGTAAACAGTAAACCTATTACCATACCCGCAATGGCACCTTCTTTATTCATTTTCTTAGAGAAGATCCCCATGACAATGGCAGGGAACAAGGACGATGCCGCCAAACCGAAGGCAAAAGCCACCACTGCTGCCACAAAGCCTGGAGGATTCACACCAAAGTAACCCGCAATCACAATCCCAATACCTGCGGCTAAACGTGCATATAACAACTCTTTCTTGTCCGATAAATTCGGCATGAAATTCTTTTTAAGCAGATCGTGTGATACTGAGGTTGAAATCACCAACAATAAACCTGCCGAAGTCGATAACGCTGCTGCTAAACCACCAGCAGCGACTAATGCAATAACCCACGCAGGTAAGTTTGCAATTTCAGGTGTAGCTAATACGATGATATCGTTATCGATTTTCATCTCATTACGACTTGCTGGGTCTTCAAACTTACCAGCAGCATAATATAACTTACCATCAGCATTCTTATCGTCCCACTTAATAAGACCCGTTTTCTCCCAGTTTTTAATCCAACCTGGGGCAGTCTCATAGGCAACACCTTTAGCATCAGAGCCATTGATGGTTTCAATCATATTCACGCGAGAGAACGCCGCTAATGCAGGAACAGTTGTATACATGATAGAAATGAACACCAGTGCCCAACCTGCTGAAATACGCGCATCTTTTACACTAGGGACAGTGAAAAAACGAACGATAACATGGGGTAAACCTGCAGTTCCAACCATCAGAGCACCCGTAATGCAGAACACATCAATCATGCTTTTCGAGCCATCGGTATAAGGTGCAAACCCCAAATCAGCAGAGAGGTTATTTAACTTATCGAGTAAATAGACACCCGTATTATTACCCGCGGCATCAATCAGTTCAGCGCCAAAACCAATTTGCGGAATAATATGGCCCGTCATCATCACCGAGAGGAAGATTGCTGGCACCATAAAAGCGAAAATCAATACACAATATTGAGCAACCTGAGTATAGGTAATCCCTTTCATTCCGCCGAGTACGGCATAAAAGAACACCACTGCCATACCAATGTATACACCAGTGTCAACTTCCACTTCGAGGAAGCGTGAAAATACCACGCCCACACCCCGCATTTGCCCTGCAATATAAGTAAAACAAATGAAGATGGCGCAGATAACCGCAACAGTTCGTGCCGCCTGAGAGTAATAACGCTCCCCAATAAAATCTGGCACAGTAAATTTACCAAACTTACGTAAATACGGCGCCATACACAGGGCTAATAATACATAACCGCCAGTCCAACCCATTAGGTAAACGCTGCCGTCGTAACCGACGAAAGACACAATACCTGCTAATGAAATAAATGACGCTGCTGACATCCAATCTGCCGCCGTCGCCATACCATTAACCACAGGATGCACACCACCACCGGCAACATAAAACTCTTTTGTTGAACCCGCACGTGACCAAATTGCAATCCCGATGTAGAGCGCAAATGAAAGCCCTACGATAAGATACGTTAATCCTTGAACACCCATTCCAATTCCCCTTAGTCTTCTTGTACGTTATATTTTTTATCTAAGGCGTTGGCTTTTGCCGCATAGACAAAAATAAGCACAACGAATACATACATAGCTCCCTGTTGTGCAAACCAGAAACCTAATCTGAATCCCATGAAATGGATTTCATTCAGAACATCAACCAATAAAATACCGCACCCAAATGATACTGCGGCCCAAATAGCTAATAAGCTAAGGACGAGACGTAAATTCTCGTGCCAGTAGCCTTTTGCTTTTTCGTTATTTTCAAAACCCATAGCGACTCCCCTGTGCTGTTTTAATTTTAAGTCATGTTTAATCTAGCAATCGCTGGTGTGAGCACAATCACGACTTTCGTCTAAGTCGTGATTCAAAACATTGTCTGCAAATAGCGAATAGAAACAAATTCAAAGAGTTAACAATGACATTACATTTTGATACGGTTTTAACTTTTTTAACAGGTTAGACCAATGTCGAACAAGAATGAGTGATATGTGAATGGAGAAAGAGGATTTTGCAACCAATAAATAGAAATAACTTATTGTCTGAACTAGGGAAATTAGAAATTTAAATGAGCTTTAATACGACTCTAGACTGGCTGAAAATCAGATGATTTGAGATTTTTAGCCTAAATTATTGAGAATTTTAATAATGAGTTTCGCAATCAATTAGAGACGTTACATCTCTCATCAAACCTAGATCAGGCCAATTACTTACCGTTTCATCATGTTATTTCGTCAAAATATCACGGTTTAATTCACCGTCACCTTGCAGGTTTACAACAAAAAATAACCCAGTCTATGCTGGGTTATTCAATCTACCTTGAGGAAACGTGACTATACGATACTCGCAAAAAGCGGCTTTCATCGCATACCATCCACCTATGAAATGCCGTTATTTCGCCGCTAAAAACTTAACTAACGCCGCCAATTCTTCAGGTGTGTGCGCGGTTGACGTCAACATGTAACGGCCATTAACCAATAATGAAGGGACGCCTTTAATACCTGCAAGCTCAGCTTGAGAGTCGTAGTTCATTAGCGTGAATTGGGCATCAACTGAATTGATTGTAGCCTCTACATCCTCAGCTTTAGCACCTTGGGACACAAAAAAAGCCTTCACTTGTTCTGGGCGAGTAAATTGCTCTGCATTCACTTGGATTTGTTTAAAAATGGCACCATGGGTTTGCTTTGTCATGTTCAGTTTTTGTGCCACATAATAGGCTAACTGGCTCAATTGCCAACTTGGACGACCGGCACCAACAGGAGTACGCTCAAAATGGATCTCTTTACCGAGTAAAGTAACGGTCGATTCAATTAAGGGCTCTTGGTTATAGCAATGCGGACAGTTATAAGAAAAAAACTCTCTTAACACTGGCTGTTGTGCCTCAGAAATCCCCGTCACTGTTACATAATCTTTACCTTCCTCAAAATTAGCCGCCTGTAAGGTAAAACTGGCACTGAGTATGAACCCGAAGGCAAGGGACATCAGTGGTCTAACAATAATATTTAACGTGCTCATTATACTATCTCTTTTATTTTGTCATTTGATTAAAAAAAACCATTTACCGAGCCAATCCTAAGCCATAAAAACCACCTAAGTACCCGCTTATCTCTTAAAACGCATCCATTTTTTCAACATACTCTGAGCATATCAAAGGGGGATTCGTACTGATAACGAAAACCTAAGTCGGAGACAATTGCATCACTGAGGATCACCTTACTTGGCATAACTTGTTGATTAAATATGGGGGGAACTAAACCCAGAGACTGAGCTGCAACTGGGTAAAACTCAACCTTAGTCGGATGTTGTGGAGCACAGAGATTATAAATGGGAGCTATGGATAAGCCATGTTGGCTTGCTGTAAAAATAGCACTGACGGCCCTAACGCAGTCATTTAAGTGGACTAGATTGACCGCCACATTAGCGCCGCTGACATCGGTTTTGCCCGCAAGAAAACGTCCAGGATGACGTTTAGGCCCAACGAGCCCAGCAAAACGCAGGATACAACTGTTAGTTTGACTGAGAAATAAAGCTTCTGCATCCAAAAGCACTTGGCTATCACTCGATTCCGCCATAGCATCCGCTTCAGTCATCAATTTATCTTGGGTTGGATACACGCCCGTAGTACTGATAAACACGATACACTGATATTGCCAACCTTGGGTTAGGGATAAGAGTTGTTGCAACTCCTCAAGATAAGCACTATTACCACGCTTTAATCTTGGGGGAATATTGACTACGAGAAAATCAGTTTGGAATAACGCTGCCAATACCTTCGCATCGGGTTTAACGTCGCACTCATCACCTAATTGCAATGGAAAAGCTTCTATCCCAGCCGCTATCAATGGCGCAAGTTCATCAATATGACGCTTACATCCTGTCACTCGATACCCGTCTTGGACTAAATGCGTCGCTAACGCCAATCCAAACCAACCACATCCTACTACGGCAACACTTTTTGGTGAGATACCCTTATCTACTACATCAGCCATATTCGCCCCGAAGATTCAACATCAGCCGATAGAATACGGAACTTAATAGATAAGATTCAAGCCTGCAGCGCACTAAAATAAAAACTGACGCCTTTATCGACCTGTAGTGTACGAATAGCACCCTCCGTCAACTCTTCAGCCTTGAGTGCTTTTTGCACTGTTACGCCCTCCTCACTTAAAAAGCGCAATGAAGCCTCACTGCCATCCGGCTTACAAGCCCATACTTGGGGTTGTGCAACCTCTTTTGTCGTCATGATCACTTTAGCGACGGAGTCATCCGAGAGCTTAACTATCGTACCTGGGGGATAAATACCCAAAATTTTGACCAGTACGGAGATTAAGGACTCAGCGTGCTTGGCGGCTCGATTTTTAAATAAGTAGCCCAAAGCAACTTGGGGTGACGAAGCCTGCTGCCCACTGAGATGCTGATCAAAATCATTTGCAAGGGCCACAATCTGAGTCACGATGGGAATTTTATTGCCCGTTAATCCATCAGGAAAACCTGAACCATCAATAAATTCATGGTGGTGTAACACAATATTAAGCACTTCTTTGGGAAATAAGCCGCTGCGGTTGAGCATGTCATAACCAAAATTGGGGTGCATCTGCAAATAATTCGCTTCATTTGTGGTTAGAGCGCCGAGCTTTCGGCGAATATTCTCTGGCACTTTCAACTTACCAATATCGTGGAGCAAACTACCAAGGGCAATATCTCTTAACTCTCGAGGAGTTAAATCAAGGGCATGACCTATCATCATTGCAATCACCGCAACAGATACGCCATGTTGGGTGACACTTACCTCGTTTTCATCCATTCCTACCAACGTCAAGAAAGGCTGATCCACTTCCTGTAAATGGCTCAACATCTCTTCAACTAACGTTGCCGACTGCCGATACGCCCCTTCAGGATCACTCACAATCTTACCAAACATATTTCGGCATTGATTAACCCCTTCCAAAAACCGCTTTTGGCTTAAACGCATCGCTTTGCGTGTAGCACTCTTAATATCCCGTTCCGTTTTTGGTCGTTCTTGAACTTCAATGATTTTGTTATCTGTACTAGGTTGTTCACTCTTAGTATTAACTTCGGAGAGTAAAAAAACATATGGCACCCCCAAGCCGCGGATCATTTCAATTTGAGCAGGGCTGTTTATATCTACACGATTGAATAAAAAGGGATGATTTGTCCATGACAAAGGCAACTTCACTCTCATCCCTAGCTGAAGTTCAGACAATAATAGTTTTCGTTGAGCTGCTTTTGCCACGCAATATGACTCCTTTAAAATATGCGGAAGAAAATGGATAGGCACACCATGAATCAACCAACATATTCAAGCTAAGTACATATAACTATAGATGATTAAGGAAATTCAGTACGTAATCAGTCAAAAAATGCTTATCAAACTGGGGGGTAACACACACTATGCTAAAAACCTTATGCCAATAATGTGAAATCATTTTTAATTACAAACAGATAGATAATTTATATTTTGGGTCCAACATCCACCATTTTAGGCCAATCGGCAAGATAATAATGAAGCCGTTTCGATTTTAGAACATATAAACTGGACCAAAACAATACAAGTGCATCAAGAGCAAGGCTCCAGTGAAACATAAACTGCCCATGCGTCAATCGTTGCCCAAGCAGAACAGCATCCACCAATAACAACGGCCATAAGCCCCATTTTAGGTGTGCAAAAAAAGGGCTTAACCATTGAGGTGAACGACGACGCTCACAAAGCACTAAAATATAAAGCAGTACAGCCCCAAAGCCTGTGGCAAGGGCAAGTAAAAAGTCAGATTTTTCAGGGTAAAAAATCCGTACTAATTCAGTCCTATCATTTGCCTGTGTTAAAGATGCGATAAAAATACACCAGCCGCGGGCTAAAAAAGCTAAAATCGCGTAGAGGAAAATGGGAGGTTTGATATGGCCTTGATCATCAAGCCAAGTGATGTGACTGAAATTCAAATAGGTTTCCAATTAAAGAAGTAACTACAGTGTAAAGGTAAGATGGTGTCTATTCTGCCAATTTCAATGGTTCTTTGTCCGATACCAAATACTTAACACTGAATTAAAAAAGAGCCTTGCACCGCAAGACTCTTTTCGTATTCAACACTTGAGTGCTCTTTACGGGAGAGTGGCTGTTAGCGATTAGCCGCGAAGAGTGCTAATAGCGCCTCTTCATCAATCACCTTTACCCCCAGTTCCTGCGCTTTAGCCAGTTTTGAACCTGCCGCCTCACCTGCCACTAAACAATCGGTATTTTTGGAAACACTGCCAGCCACTTTCGCCCCAAGGGTCTGCAACTGCGCCTTAGCATCGTTACGATTAAGTTGGTTTAAGGTGCCCGTTAATACCCAAGTCTGACCTTTAAGGGGTTGTGCATCCGCGCTCGGCGCTTCAATAGCAGGCCAGTGGACTCCTGCTGCAATCAAGGCATCAATTACTTCAAGATTATGGGGCTGAGCAAAAAAATGTGCTACATGCTGAGCAACAACAACGCCCACATCTTCCACTGCAGTTAACTGCTCAACAGTCGCAACGCGCAGCGCATCTAAACTGGCAAAGTGCGCCGCAAGGTTTGCCGCCGTCGCCTCGCCCACTTCACGAATGCCTAAGGCATATAAGAAACGTGCAAGTGTTGTGGTTTTGGCCGCTTCAATCGCTGCCGCTAAATTGGTTGCCGACTTCATGCCCATGCGATCGAGCATAGTCATCATTGAAGCGGTAAGCTTAAACAAATCTGCAGGACTTTGGACGAGTTCTTTATCAATCAATTGCTCGACGACTTTGTCGCCCATACCATCGATATCTAACGCCTTGCGGGATGCGAAATGCTTAATCGCTTCTTTACGCTGCGCCTCACAAAACAAACCGCCGCTGCAGCGAGCCACCGCCTCTCCTTCAAGACGCTCGACTAAACTGCCGCAAACAGGACAGTTGTGCGGAAAGACGATATTAGTCGCCGTTTCAGGACGTCTTTCGGGCACTATCGCCACAATTTGTGGGATAACATCGCCAGCACGGCGAATAATCACAGTATCACCGATTTTAATGCCTAAACGCTCAATCTCATCGGCATTGTGTAGTGTGGCATTAGAAACAGTTACCCCGCCTACAAATACTGGTTTTAAGCGTGCAACAGGGGTGACGGCACCGGTACGCCCTACTTGAAAATCGACACCTTCAAGTAATGTCATTTCCTCTTGAGCGGGAAACTTATAGGCAATGGCCCAACGGGGGGATTTAGCCACAAAACCTAAGCGTTGCTGTTGGGCAATATCGTTGACTTTCATCACCACACCATCGATTTCAAAGGGTAAATCGCTGCGGCGGGTAAGAATATCTTTGTAATAATCGAATACTTGATCTAACTCTTCGCACACTTTGATTTCGTTGCTAACGGGTAAACCCCAAGATTTTAGCTGCTGTAACTGTTCATAGTGGGTTTTGCCCAACGAATAAGAATCGGGCTCAACCACACCCAATGCATAAGCATAAAAAGCAAGTGAGCGAGAGGCCGTAATTCTACTGTCGAGTTGACGTAAACTCCCCGCCGCCGCGTTACGTGGATTGACAAACAGCTTTTCATCCTTTGCGCGCGCACGCTCATTGAGAGCCTCAAAAGCAGCCTTGGGCATAAAAACTTCACCGCGAACTTCAACCACTTCAGGAAAATCATTGCCACGCAATTTAAGTGGAATGGATTTAATGGTCTTCACATTTTCAGTGATGTCTTCACCTACTGTTCCATCGCCACGGGTCGCTGCGCGCTCGAGTACACCATGGCGATACAAAATACTAACAGCTAAACCATCGAGTTTAGGTTCACAACAAAAACTCACCTCACCGACTTTATCGGTAACGCGCTTATGAAAAGCGCTGAAGTCCGCTTCACCGAAAGCGTTATCTAAGCTCAACATAGGCTTAAGGTGAGTGATTTGATCAAACTTGGCCAGCGCCAGCCCACCGACTCGCTGGGTTGGCGAGTCGGCAACGATAAACTGAGGGAACTGCGCTTCGAGCTTTATCAAGCATTGCATCAACCTATCATACTCAGAATCAGTAATAGTTGGCGCATCATCCACATAGTAACGAATATTGTGTTCGTTCAGCGATTGGCTAAGGGCCTGCATCACCTGCTGTGCATTCTCAGGTGACATATCGGCAGAAAGGAGTTTATCGAGTTGAATGTCTTGCATATTTTTTATCCAGATCTCTTTAGAACACAAAAATGAGGCCGCAATTGCGGCCTCATGATGTCAGAGTGATTTAATGTTACGCATTAGCGCGAATACGGTGTAAATAATCTTGTTTAGTGAACTCGCCCCAAGGTTGGCGTTGACCGTCGAGCACGACTGCATCAATATCATCAGCGAGTTGGCGCGCTGAGTTCAGCATAATAGAAAAATTCATTAAGGCATCGCCATAGCAAGGCAAGGTCATAAAAAACACCACTCCTTGAGTGCTAAATTGCTCCATATTATCGGGATCGAAGACTCCAAGCTTTAACATATTAGCGATGGAAAACAATACCTTCCCATTACCTGCATTATCAACATGGCGGTGGAAAATATTCATATCACCATATTTAAAATTTAAGGTTAAAAAGCACGGTAGTAATTCAGCACCATTTAACTGCTGCCCTTCTTTGGCGACCACGTGTAATACCAAAACATCACGGGGCTCATCTAAACCTTCGTCCACTGTTTCTTCAGCATACTCATCTTCTGACTCAGTATTTTCTAGATAAGCGTCTTCATCAAATAGGGCTGTTTGAGTCGGTACCGTTGTGCTTTGGGCGTGTTTTTCCTGTTCAAGCGCTTTTTGAGCGACCATCGCCGCATGGGATTGGCCTAACGGCGGGACATGACCATTTAGCACAGGTTCTTGGCGGGATACTTTAGCGCCACGCTGTTGTTCTGTCGCTAAAGGCGACTGCAAACTGAAATCCGGTTGTGGAACGGGTTCTTGCTTTATCTCAGTTGACGTTGTGTGCTTGAATAATGGTTTAGGTTCAGCTTTAACGTCTTGTTTAAGATAGGGGCTAATTGGTGGCGTCTCATGGGGATTCGACTCCCCCACCTTACGCACTCGTACAGCGCCAATACCGTCCGCATCAAATCCATCGGCATCAACACGTTTAGGCGGGCTTTCCTTATCCGCTTGTTGCTTATAAAAGTTGCCCATAGGGCTATCTTTTAATGACTTAGGTTGTTGCCTTCTGATAGACCAAAATCCATGCACCAGCACAGCAACTATGGCTATGGCGCCCAAAATGAACAAAACTAGTTGCAAATCTTCCATTGGTTACCCTGTCTTTCTTCTAGTTATCCAGCGTCAGCCATCGCCACCGCTTGCTCTATATCTACTGCAACTATACGAGATACACCCGGCTCGTACATAGTTACCCCTATAAGTTGATCAGCCATCTCCATGGTTATTTTGTTATGGCTAATATATATAAACTGTACACTCTGTGACATTTCTTTCAGTAATCGACAGAAACGCTCTACGTTAGCATCGTCTAATGGCGCATCCACTTCATCTAGCATACAGAAGGGGGCAGGATTGAGCCTAAATATTGCGAATACCAATGATAAAGCGGTTAATGCTTTTTCACCACCCGAAAGAAGATGGATTGTGCTGTTTTTCTTACCGGGTGGCTGCGCCATAATGGTCACACCCGTTTCGAGTAAGTCATCTTCGGTGAGCGCCAAATAGGCTCTTCCACCACCAAACACCTTCGGAAATAAACGCCCAAGATCTTCGTTAACAGAGTCAAACGTTGCCTTAAAGCGCGTGCGGGTTTCCTTGTCTATTTTACGGATGGCTTCCTCTAAGGTCGCAAGCCCCTTATTGAGATCCTCATCTTGATGATCAAGATAGGATTTTCGCTCACTTTGCTGTTCAAATTCTTCGATCGCTGCAAGGTTAATAGCACCTAAACGAACGATTTTTTGCCGAATATGATCTAAATCACTCTGCCATTTATCAGGACTGCCTTCAGCGGGCAATGTATTGATAATCTGTGACAGAACAATTTGCTGTTCTTGTAAGGCTGCTAACTGACTCTCTGCTTGGCCTTTTAAACCCTCACGACGTAACTTTAACGTGCTCAGACTTTGAGTCAAGCCCTCAAGCCTACCAAGCTCTTGTTTTTGCTTTATTCCTATACTATTTAAGGTCTCAGTAAGGGAACTTTGTTCCATTCGCACGGCTTTTAAGCCCTGTTGTTGCATCTGTTGCTGTTTAAGCAAGCTGGTTAATTGATCAGTTAACTGATGACTATTATCCACGCCACTTTGTTCAGCAGCCATAGCAAGCTGCGCTGATACGGTTTCCTGAGACTGAATCAATTCATTGACACGTACTTGCTGCAATTCAATTTGTTCAACATTAACAGCAATTCGCATCGACACAGATTGCAAACGTGCACTTAAGGTAGATAAAACACGTTCAACCTCAGTCAAACGCACTTTTAATGCTTGATGCCGCGCCAAATCTGCTTGAGCGTCTTGACTAAGTTGTAATTGTTTTTCAAGGCTTAACTGTAGCACTTCATCTAATTCGGCCTCCTGCTCCTCAAGCAGATTTAACTGTTCGGTTAAAGCTGATATTTCAGCCACACTTCGCGCTACGGCTTCATTAAGTTGGTTACGCTTTACGGTGAGTTGCTTAGCTTGCTCTGTTGCATTAGTGAGTTGAGTGGTCTTTGTGGCTTTATCAAGCTGCAATTGGTGCAACTTTTGCGTACTTGTGACAAGTTGCAGTTTCTGTTGATTCAACATCTCCGTTAATTCGGTTAGCTTGATTTGCTGCAAGCCAAGCGCGATGTCTAAATCTGCGATACTCTGCGCAAGCTGTGCCTGCTCTTTACTCAGTTGTACTAAGGATTCTGCGCTGTCTTGCTTGGCAATTAAAAAGCCTCGCCCCAGCAAATAACCATCGGCGGTGACGATACGTTCATCATCCTTAAGCTTTGCTAGCATCTGTTTCGCAGATTGAAGATCTTGTGCCCATTTAAGCCCTGTTAACCAAGGCGCTAAATTGACGTTAGACTGGATCTTGGTGCAATGCTCATCCTGAATGTATGTGCAGGCCGATTCTTGCGCTAAGTTCTGAAACCCGACCTCGTTATTTAACACACCAACGGGTAAGGTCAGTAATCCACTTAATGCCAGCTCTGCTGCGGTTTCCCAACCATTTTCTACCCTAATACTTTGCCACAACTGCGGCTTATCACTGAGCTGCTCCTGTTTAGAGAGCCATTGTTCAACTAAATCAAAACGAGCCTGAGTCGCCGTCAGCTTTTGTTGAATAAGACCAACACTCACGCGCGCCTCATCTAAACCTTGAGTACTCAAACTCACCTGCGCTTCTAACTGATAATTAACGTCAATTTGCGCTGCTATCGCTTCATCTAAAAGAGTAAGATCTTGAGTCAGTGGCGTAACCTTATCTTCAAGATCAATACAAGCCAGAGCATTAAGCTCGGTTTGCTGTTCATCATGTTGTTGCTGTTTATGCTGTAATAACTGCTCTTGATGCACCAACTGACTGCGACGCAGTTCAAGCTGCAATTGATGCTGAGATACAATGGCGGCCTGTTGACGTGCCGTTTCGCTCTGCTGCTCATTGCGCTCAACACTCATTTCCCATTGGGATTGCAGTTCATCCATTATCTCTTGCTGCTGTTCGTGCTGTGGCGCCAGTTGAGACAACTCTAACTCCAACGCACTGAGACTGGACTGATAACCTGCGAGTTTATCCGTTTGTTGACGGACTTGATCGTTAACTTGGGTAAGTTGAGTTTGAAGCTGTGAATCCCGTTGTTTTTGATTCTGTAACTGTTGTTCTAACTTGGCGATTTCAGTGCCAGTTAGATAATAAGCTTCAACTGCCCGCTGCTCCTGCTCAGCCAATTGGGCAAGCTGTACTTGCAGTTCTGTTGCCTTTAATTCATCGGTTTGGGCGAGTGATTGTGCGGCCGCTTGTTGCACTTCGATAGCGCTGATTTGCTCAGACAAACTCGCCATCTGATCTTGTAACTCTTGGTAGCGCATCACGAGGAGTTCTGCGTGGGTTTTACGCTCTGCCTGTTTTAGCTCACGATATTGTTTAGCGGCCTTGGCCTGCTGGGCTAATTTATCTAGCTGCTTACCTAACTCGCTACGAATATCGCCTAAACGCTCGAGGTTTTCACGGGTATGGCGAATGCGATTCTCGGTTTCGCGGCGGCGCTCTTTATAGCGGGATATCCCCGCTGCTTCCTCGATAAAAGTACGTAGATCTTGGGGTTTAGATTCGATAAGCCGAGAGATGGTGCCCTGCTCAATAATGGCATAACTGCGCGGGCCAAGCCCCGTGCCCATAAACAAATCGGTGATATCTTTACGGCGACACTTTTGCCCATTGAGAAAATACCACGACTCACCATCGCGACTCACTTGACGCTTTACCGAAATTTCTTCATAGCTGGCATACTGGCCAGCAAGGCGCCCTTCTTTGTTTTCAAAGACCAGTTCAACCCCTGCCACAGAGACAGGTTTACGCGCGCTTGAGCCGTTAAAAATCACGTCGCTCATTGAATCGCCACGTAGGTGTTTCGCCGAGCTTTCCCCTAGCACCCAGCGCACTGCATCGATCACGTTAGATTTACCACAACCATTTGGGCCAATAATGGCGGTTAATGCCTGTAAAAAAGGAATTTTAGTGGAATCGACAAACGACTTAAAGCCGGCAAGTTTTATCTGTTTTAATCTCATAATGCCAGTTAGTGTGTCTCTGAAGTGTGGTCCGCCAATCGACCTAATGGTGCAAATGCATTCTGCTGGCAACTTTAGCAAAGCAAACCGTATTTTGTAACGCTTTTTATTGAATTCATGTGGCTTTTAGCTTGTCATCTGCCGATGAGTTGATCACAATCGCATAAAGCCGTAGCTTAACTTTTTGGAAAGACGATATGACACATAAAACATCTTTACCCTTCCCAACTAAAAGTGGCGTTAACTATTTTCTCGAAGGCTTTGGGTTAATCACACGTAAAGGCCTCCGTACCTTCGTATTTATTCCGTTAATGATTAACTTGATCCTGTTTGCAGGAGTGATTTATGTGGCCATCGGCCAGTTAGAAACGATGTTCACTTGGATAAATGCTCAGTTACCAGAGTATTTAAGTTGGCTAAACTTTTTACTCTGGCCGCTTGCCATTACGACTATGCTAGTCATGCTTGCCTTTGTATTTAGCTCAGTAATGAACTGGCTTGCAGCACCATTTAATGGCCTTTTAGCGGAAAAAGTTGAACAAATTCTGACAGGAAAACCTCTTTATACCGGCACAAGTATTGATGTTGTTAAAGATCTTCCGCGAATTTTTGGACGTGAGTGGATAAAACTTAAGTACTATTTACCCCGTGCATTGGTGTTTTTACTGCTGTTTTTAGTCCCCATGGTGGGGCAAACCTTAGCGCCTATTCTGTGGTTTTTATTCAGTGCCTGGATGATGTCAATTCAATATTGTGATTATCCCTTTGATAACCATAAGGTGAGTTTTAAGGATATGCGCTTTGCTCTGAATCAGACCCGAGGCACCACTTTTACCTTTGGCGCCACGGTCACCCTGTTTTCGATGATCCCTGTGGTTAACTTTATCGTGATGCCAGTGGCGATTTGTGGCGCCACCGCCATGTGGGTCGATAAGTACCGCGAAGCCTACCGTAATCCAGTGATAGCTCCAGAGTAGTTTAAGCAACAAATCCCTACAAAATAAAAACAGCCTCAAATGAGGCTGTTTTTATTAAAAAATTGTAGAACAATCTGCTTATTCCTAGATTAATTTAGCGTTTTTGCAGGATCACGCTGCCGATGGAGTAACCCGCACCAAAGGAGCTTAATAGACCTAAATCGCCAGCCTTAAAATCGCTGGAATATTTATGAAATGCAATCACAGAACCTGCCGATGCCGTATTGGCATATTCATCTAACACCACTGGCGCTTGCTCCGGCGATACCTCATCCCCAAGCATTTTTCTTACCACAAATTGGTTCATATTGATGTTAGCTTGGTGCAACCACAACCGTTTGAAGGACTGTGGCGTTAATGCTTGCTCGGCCAGATGTTCATCCAAATGCTGATAAATCATCGGCAAGAGTTCTTTAAATACTTTGCGCCCTTGTTGGTGGAATAACTTGTCGGCTTGATGTGCCGAACTCGGATCGCAGCGATTTAAAAAGCCAAAATTACTGCGAATATTGTTTGAGTAATCGGTGAAGCAACGGCTTGAGAGAATCGTAAAGCCTTTATTGGGCTCGACTAAACTCTGCTCTTCAAGTACAAGGGCCGTCGCCACATCGCCAAAGATAAAATGGCTATCACGGTCGCGATAATTCACCTGCGCCGAGCAAATTTCGGGGTTGATCACTAGCACTCTTGAGGCAGAACCTGTCGCAATCGCATTAGCAGCCGCAACAATCGCAAAGGTCGCCGATGAACAAGCCACCTGCATATCGTAACCGTAACCCCGCGTACCAAGGGCGCGTTGGATTTCAATCGCCATCGCGGGATAAGCGCGCTGAGTATAAGCACAGGCAACAATCACAAGATCAATTTGCTCCGCCTTAAGATTGGCATTGTTTAGCGCCATCAGCGCCGCCTCAACCCCTATTTCAGCCTGCATTGATAACTCGTCGCTACTGCGTTCAGGAATGAGCGGCATCATAATTTCAGGATCGAGTATGCCCTCTTTCACCATCACATATCTGTGCTTAATCCCAGATGCTTTTTCAATAAACTCACTTGATGAATAGGATAAGGCCGCAACATGGCCTTGTTCAATTAAGCCTGCATTTTCAAGATTGAAAATATCAACATAGGCATTGAAGCTTTCAACCAAAGCTTCATTGGAAATACTGTAGGGCGGCGTAAATAAGCCACTCCCAGAAATAACGACCTGTTTCATAGGTGCTCCGAACGGGTGCTTGTTGTAAGGTGAGCAGACGTAGAAGGATCATTCGTCAGCACAGGCATCACATCTTGACGCTGTGCTTGCTGCTCTAATCGTTGCTTTTTATGCATTTGCACTAAGTCTATCACGACTGTTGAAGATATTTTATCTTGGATCCCCTGCCGATTGGGATCCCAAAATATTTGCATAAAGCCAAGTAAGCCTGTGGTAAAACCGGCGGCATAGCCTCCATAACGACCAAACGCGGCCCATAAACTGATATTGGCACCATCAAGTTGAATCACCTGAATACCCAGTATTTTCTTACCTAAGGTTTGGCCATCGAACCGCGCAGTAAAAACGGTAAAGTAAAATGCGGCCCAACCAAAGCCTAGTCCCATATCACTCATAAAGCCCTTAATCCAAGCGATAATACTATGGCGAGTAGCTTCATCCTCATCGCTACTTGTTGTGCGAGAAGATTGAGAAGCGGCGAGTTCGATATCCGCCGTACGGTGTGGTGATTGAGCGGAAGATAGGGATTGATTTGATATGGGTTCGAGTGGGGAGCCAGTCGTAGCCAACTCAGTGTGAAGTGTTATAACAGGCCAAAGAGTGCCGTTAAGGACGTCCTCCCGCAATTTAGCGCGATCTTCTGTCGGTAGACTGCTGTCTGCGATGGTTTGTAAAACCATTTCCCGTAACTCTATGTCCTTCATTCCATTTGATCTCGCAACACGCTCTGTCGTTGTCCGTAAAGCTTGAATTTGGGTCTTACCGCAATCGTAGCTGGTACACTGGTTTAACGAAATCAATGCGGGTAGCGATCTAATCACTTGTTCTCCTACGGCCAACTGCGACTCGGTTTGCTCATCATGTTTACCGACTGAGGTATTTAGATTAAACAGATTACCCACTGTGGTAAGCAGCATAAAAGCTAACAGCGCAGCATAAAGTCCCCATTTGAGTAGACGACCAAACTTACGACTGCGCTTTTCAATCCAGATAATGCCGATCACCAGCAAGATAAACATCCAATCCATCTGTTCGGCTAACACAGTGATTAACAAACCATCAATCATGATGGCTAATGCCCGCTTTAGCGGCGTTGCCAATGGGGTATATAGCACGGTTTGTGCAATGGTAAATGCCCTTGGTGTTACCATTGTTTTTGGGTCTTCACCCAAATCCATTTGCTGTTGCTTCATCTTTGCGCTTGTCCAATACGAGTGGTAGGCTTGTTTTACGATTGAAACATCAAGGCGTTATCCTTAAGAATGCAACAATCTTTTTTTATGTTAGCAAGAGGTTAACACAGTTAAACTGGCTGCCAATCAGGGTTTGCGAATAACAGAGAACCCTTTAATAACTAAATCGAATAAAGAAGAACAAACAATCACTTCTCAAAGCGCCACAGCCGATTATGATTCAATAGTGCCAACATAGGAGCAAGCAATCCATGAGCAAAATTTTCGAAGACAATTCATATACTATCGGTAATACACCGCTAGTACGTTTAAACCGCGTTAGCCAAGGTAAAGTACTGGCTAAAGTCGAAGCACGTAACCCAAGTTTCAGTGTTAAATGCCGTATCGGCGCCAATATGATTTGGGATGCCGAGAAAAAGGGGTTACTGACGAAAGATCACGAACTGATTGAGCCAACTTCTGGCAATACAGGTATTGCGTTGGCGTATGTTGCTGCAGCCCGTGGCTATAAGCTGACCTTAACCATGCCAAATACCATGAGTTTAGAGCGCCGTAAGCTGCTCAAAGCACTTGGTGCGAACCTTGTGCTGACTGAGGGCGCAAAGGGCATGAAAGGCGCAATTGATAAAGCAGAAGAAATTCGTCAATCAGCACCTGAAAAATATATTTTACTGCAGCAGTTTAATAACCCTGCAAACCCAGAAATCCATGAAAAAACCACAGGTCCAGAAATCTGGAATGATACCGATGGTGAAGTAGATGTGTTTGTTGCTGGTGTAGGCACTGGCGGTACTATCACAGGTGTGAGCCGTTACTTGAAAAAAGTGGCTGGCAAAACCATTACTTCTGTTGCGGTTGAACCAGCTGACTCTCCAGTTATCACTCAAACCTTAGCGGGATTACCAGTCCAACCCGGTCCACATAAAATCCAAGGTATTGGTGCTGGCTTTATCCCTGGCAACTTAGATCTGGAATTGATTGACCGCGTTGAAGCCGTTACCAACGATGAGGCCATCGAAATGGCACGCCGCTTAATGCAAGAAGAAGGCATTTTAGTGGGTATTTCATCGGGGGCTGCTGTGGTTGCGGCAAACCGTATTGCTGCATTACCAGAATTTGCAGATAAAACCATTGTAGTGGTATTGCCATCGGCAGCAGAACGCTATTTATCTTCTGTTTTATTCCAAGGCCAATTTGGCGACGAAGAAAACATTCAATAGTGACTAAACTCATACAAAATACCCGGCTATGGCTGGGTATTTTTATATTTGAAATTCAATTAACTACATTATGCTTTTAATGGAAAGGACAATTTCATACATCAAGTAGGACACAGTTCATAGTTCTTTATCACTAAACAGACTTTCAAGGCAGAGTTCGCTATAAAGGGAACATCGCAAGTCTACTCATTCTTTTTTATGCCGTTCTATCATACACCTCGCAATATAAGCGCCTTCGATGCTAAATTTGAAGCTCAAAAAATCGCCTTTGGTCCCATTAGTTTTCAAGTGGCTCACTGCCTACTCAAGTTTGATATTTTGGCCACGATTGATAAAGCTGCTGAAGACGGGATCAGTTTGGCAGAGTTATGCCTATCCTCAACACTCAGTGAATACGCCCTCAGTGTCTTACTCGATATGGGGTTAAGCATGGGGTTAATTTGGCGAAATGATTCAGCTTATGTGCTCGATAAAACAGGATATTTTTTGCTACATGATGATATGGCTGCTATCAATCTTCATTTTATCCAAGATGTTTGCTACCAAGGTCTGTTTAAGTTAGATAATGCCTTGCTCGAGGGAAAAGCCGCTGGACTCGACGTATTTGGTGATTGGAAGACGATTTATCCCGCACTAAAGGATTTGCCCCCCCAAAGCCAAAGAAAGTTGGTTTGCCTTTGATCATTACTATTCTGATCATGCCTTCCCACAGCTTTTACCCTTAGTATTTGCCCACAACCCCAAACACTTAGTCGATGTTGGTGGAAATACCGGAAAATGGGCACTGAGCTGTTGTCAATACAATCCAGAGGTTGAAGTGACTATCATGGATTTTCCTGGACAGCTTGACGTTGCCTCTGAGCATGCCACAGCCCAAGGCTATACCTCCCGTTTGCATACCTTTGCCACCGATCTACTGGATGAATCTAGCCCCTTTGTTGAAGGCGCAGACGCCTATTGGATGAGCCAGTTTTTAGATTGCTTCTCTAAAGCACAAATACTAAGCATCTTGCAGCGCACCGCCAAAGCGATGACCATGGATAGCCAACTCTTTATCGTCGAAACCTTTTGGGATAGACAACCCTGTGCCGCTTCAGCCTATTGTGTCAATGCTACTAGCCTCTATTTCAGTGCAATAGCGAATGGCAATAGCCGTATGTACCACTCAAAGGATTTATTAACCCTATTGCATCAAGCGGGGCTGTATGTCGATGAAGATATCGACAATCTCGGTCTTGGGCATACTCTGCTTCGCTGTAAGCTAAAACCAACTAAGTAAGTAAAACTTACTATACGAATAAATATAATCAATTTTATTTAACACAAAGGACGGATGTAAACTGAGGTCATTAAAACAGAACTCTCCATCGAGACAATGTTAAGTAACGTCAGTATTGAGAGGTAGTTAAAATGACTTCAAAACGTAAACGCTGGACTGCACAAGCCGCTAAATTACCAAGCCCAATGGCAGGTTTAGCCCTTGCCATTGCGAGCTTAGGTTGGACCTGGGAGAATATGGTGCCCTCACTGAATGGCATGGGGCAACTGACAGGCGCACTCATCGGTGCGGTTTTGTTATTACTGCTCACGGGGAAATTTCTACTTCATCCCAATATTCTAATCAATGAACTAAGCCACCCCGTCGTTGGCAGTGTGATCCCCACATTTGCAATGGCACTGATGGTGATTTCAAAGATGCTAGGTCACTACGCCCCCAATGCAGGGTTAGCATTATGGCTTGTTGCCATCATTATGCATGTCATTTTTCTAGGAGCGTTTATTTACTATCGCGCCATTGATTTTAAATTGGAACATATGGTGCCAAGTTGGTTTGTGCCCCCCATTGGTATCATAGTTGCGGCGGTGTCTTTTCCCTCACAAGGCTATCAATGGCTCGTTAATGCTATTTTAGTCTTTGGAATGCTAGCCTACCTCGTGATGCTTCCCCTTATGCTATACCGCCTTATTTTTTGTCAGCCAGTACCTGATGCGGCTAAACCCACAATAGCCATTCTGGCAGCGCCTGCCAGTTTATCATTAGCAGGTTACTTAACCGTATCCCAACAGCCTGCCATTGCACTGGTTGCATTATTACTCAGCATTGCGGTTCTGATGACGAGCATTATCTATTTAGCATTTTTTCACCTACTAAAACTCCCTTTTAGCCCAGGGTATGCAGCATTTACTTTTCCTATGGTGATAGGTGCTACTGCACTCTTTAAAACTTCAACTTGGCTGATGCAATTTAGCGATTTTTTAGCATTAGCCATGTGGATAAAATATTTAGCAGATGTGGAATTAGTGATTGCCACTCTGGTTGTTATCTACGTCGCATTGCGATACCTAACGCACTACTTCCCTTATGAATATAAAACTAAAGTAGTTGAACAAATATCTACCATGGACAGTAAATAAGTGTCGATAACAATATTGAGTTAGATTTGTTGCAAAGCAATGCCACTATATCTGATAACTTCTTATCACTCATGCCTAGTTATGATATTAAAAATAGGCTAAAGATGAATAAGTATTCACATTAAAATAAAGTTAAACAGAGTGGCATTGCGTATAATATTTGATTGCAATTAATCCTTAGTTTTATTTAAAGCAGCACTATGTGAAAACATCAACAAACCAAACAAAGACAACAAATCAAACCGTACACCACCACTAATTAACAGCAGCAAGAAAAACAGTATTACATTCGATATATACAAAAATTTAAATATATAAATATTTTTAGCAAAAAATGTAAAAAAGTATGATTTCAAGCCAGCCAACAACAACACTTGCACCAAACAATAAATAAACAATAAAATTGAACATTTGAAACAATTAATCATCAAAGTCGCACAAATATAAACAACAGCAACATATCTTAACATGCAAATGTATCTATTAAACATCCAAAATCACTTTTACCGACCACCCCTCCTTAAAAACACTTCAAACAAACAAACTTGCAACATTATTATCTAAATTTACAATGTTGCACTTGTTATTTTCTTGTGGTTATATCCTGAGCCTAATTAAATGGAATACTGATTTATTACATAAGTAACCATTTAAGAAGAAAAATAAAAATTAAATAAACAAGTGTTAAGGGAGAATAAAATGCGCGCGAATTCTACATTAGCCAAAGCGGTTCGCTTTGCGTTAATAAGCGGTGCTACTACTGCAGTATTATCGACATCGGTTGCTATTGCTGCTGAAGATGGAGCAAAAGTTGAACGTATCGAAGTCACAGGTTCTCGTATAATCAGAGAAGGGGCGATCGCTCCAACTCCTGTAACGGTCATTACTGGCGATGAACTCTTATCAACAGGCGTAACCAATATTGGTGAGGCACTGAACCAATTACCCGCCTTAGGCAACACCTATTCCTTAGCCAACTCAGGTCGCTTTATCGGTACATCAGGCTTAAACCTTTTAGATTTAAGAAGCATGGGTACTGACAGAACTCTTGTACTCGTAAACGGTAAGCGCCATGTTGCCAGTTCTGCAGGAACGTCTTCAGTAGATGTCAATACTATCCCTAGTGTCTGGATTGAAAAGGTCGAAGTTATTACTGGTGGGGCATCAGCAATTTATGGTGCAGATGCTGTTACTGGTGTTGTAAACTTTATTTTGAAAAAAGATGTAGAAGGATTGGATGTTTCCGCCACTAAAGGTTGGGCTGGAGATAATCCACTCTCTAAAGATCGTGTTGCATTATCCTATGGTACTAATTTCGATCAAAATCGTGGTAATGTCGCTTTTGCTGTTGAATATAGCGCACAAAATCAATTAAAAGCATTCGATCGTGATGAAACATCTACCTCATTTACCAACCTAAAAAATACCAATCGCCCAATTGGCCCAGATGGTAAACCTATTGATTCTAATCATCCATCAGATCCTGATAAATATTACACCCCTAATGGTGGCCATTACACAATCAGTAATGCAGGAACCTTCTTCTTAGATGGCTGGAAAACTTTCAATCCAGATGGCTCATTACGCGATGTTTATTCTGGCCCTAAAGTAGATGGAATTTACTGTGTCGATTGTGATTATACAAACTTAAATCAGTTTGTGGAGTTACAGCCAGAATTTGAACGTTATAATATAAACTTCAAAACAAACTACCAGCTTAATGACAATATGAATGCGTATTTCGAAGCAAAATATGTCAATAGCCAAGCATCAAATGAAGGCCAACCTGCATTCTTCTTCGGTAGAGATAGTGTAAATATTTTAAAAAATACCGATGTAAAAATTGATAATGCATTTATTAGCCCTGAACTTGTGGCATTAATGAAAGCGAATAAAGATGCTCAGGGCAATCCTGCGCCATTAGACACCATCAATATTCGTCGTTTTATGACAGACCTGGGTCAACGTATAGAAGATGATACCCGTGAAACACAACGCTATGTTCTCGGTCTTGAGGGCTTAGTTTTTGAAGATTGGGATTACGATGTATATGGTGTATATGGCCAAACAGATTTAGAACGAGTTAATAAAAACAACCTCGTGTTAGCTAATTATCAACATGCATTAGATTCCATCAATGTAGATGGAATTGCTGTATGTCGTGATGAAGATGCAAGAGCTGCTGGATGTGTTCCTCTAGATATTTTTGGATTTGGAAAACCAAGCCAAGCAGCTATCGATTACGTTAATACGACTTCAACAGGTACATCTGTCATCAAACAAACTGTCCTTGGAGGCTCTTTAACCAACTCGGCTTTATTTGATATGCCAGCTGGTGTAGTTGGTTTTTCAACAGGCGTTGAATATCGTAAAGAAGAAAGTGAAATTTTCGAACCAGCAAATGCTGCAGGTACTTTCTTCAATGCGCTAGGTGAAGATAAAGGCGATTTCGATGTTAAAGAAGTATTCGCTGAAGTCAGTGTGCCATTACTGGCTGATCTTCCTATGATTCGTCAACTTGATATGGAGTTAGCAGTCCGTTTTGCAGATTACAGCACTATCGGTAACGCCACCACTTGGAAAGCGGGATTAAGTTGGGAAGTGAATGATGACCTGCGTATTCGCTCAACTTATTCTGAAGCGATTAGAGCTCCTAATATCAGTGAATTATATGGTGCAGAGAGCCAAACCTTCTTCAGTATTGAGGATGCCTGTCGCACTAAATATTTAAATGACTTAAGTAATCCTGATATACGCAAGGCTAACTGCGCAGCACTAGGGGTTCCTAGTGATTTTAACTCCGATTATGACTCAAAAAGAGTTGAGGGAGTTAGTAGCGGCAATAGAGCATTAGATCCTGAGGAATCAAAAAGCTATACTGTAGGGCTTGCATATCAACCCAATTTCATCGATGGACTATCGATTACAACTGACTACTGGAATATCACGATTGACGACGCTATTAGTGCTGTAAGCGCACAAAATATCATCGATCGCTGTGTAGATTCAGCTTCAGGTATTAATAACGAGTATTGTGCATTAATAACGAGGAATCCAACAACAAACGAAATCACATCCATTAGACAGTCATCACTCAATATCGCATCCTTAGAGGCTGCAGGTATTGACTTTGATATTGGCTATAACTTTGATGCATTCGGTGGGGATTTCCGTACAAACTTAATTGCAACTCGTTTGCTTAAACGCAAAGACTATTCATTCCAAGATGATCCTAATGATTTTGAAGAATTAGCAGGAACTTTGGGCTATGCGAAGTGGCAAGCTAATTGGTCTTTAAACTACTCGATCGCCCAATGGAGCGCGAACTGGAGAACACGTTTTATTGATGGTGTAAGCCTCTACACTGACAAAGAACTTGCTCGCAATGCAAACCCAAGTAGCAATATGGAATATGGTGTTTATTTTATCAGCGATATTTCTGTGGCCTATGCGTTCGACTCTGGTGTGACCTTGAAATTTGGTATAGATAACGTGCTTGATCGCGACTTGCCATATGGAACAACAGGTACGAGTGCTGGTGCCGCAGCATATGACAACGTTGGACGTTTCTTCCATACAACGGCAAGCTTTAAATTTTAATTAGCAGTTAGTAATAAAAACGGCATCCTTGGATGCCGTTTTTATTCAGTTATATAGCGTTCATTAACAATATTACAATCCTTTGTTATCTCTAAAACTAACTCAAATCTAGCTAAATCCTAAATAGTGCGCACCAATTACTAGTACGCTTGAGACGAGCATCAGCAATAACATAAAACGCCACACAAATTTGAGCCAGTTGCCCCAGTCAACACGGCATACTCCAAGGGTTGCCATTAAAGAAGCTGAAGTCGGAACAATGATATTGGTGAGCCCATCTCCCAGTTGGAATGCCAACACTGACACTTGCCGCGTCACACCAACAATATCTGATAATGGAGCCATCAAAGGCATAGTCAATGCGGCTTGGCCTGAACCTGAAGTCACGAAAAAATTAAATACGGACTGGAATAGCAGCATAAACCACGCAGATAACGCATCGGGTAATTGCCCTATTACACCACCAGCACTGCTTAAAATGGTATTTAGTACGCTCGGCTGGGTCGGTTCGCCACCACCTAGCAGCAATAATATGCCTGATGCGCAACCAACAAGCAGAGCAGGCTCTAACATTGTTTTAGCGCCCTCTTTAAAACTCTGTGCCACCTTGTTTAGCGTCATCCCATTGAGGTTAAAAATCGAGCCAATCACGCCCGCGACTATTCCCATAGTAAAAAATTGACTCGCAATTTCGGGGATAAACCAAGCGTTGGCAACCACGCCCCAAATAACCCAGATCATAGTCAACACTAACGTAAGTAGAATTAAACCATCGCCAAGATTAAAACGGCTCTCAAGTTTTACATTGGCGTGATGCTCACGAAAAAATGCATCAGACTGATAACTATGGGATAAGGTAGGATTTTGCTGAATGCGATGGGCATAGCGCATCGTAAAAATAATGCCAAATAAGGTAAAGCCAACCCACATGGGAAAGCGGAAATCACTGCCGGATAATACTGGAATACCCGCAATACCTTGAGCAATTGCCACACTAAAAGGATTCATCCATGAGCTAGCAAAACCGATTTGGGTTGCAACATAAGTTACCATTACAGTGGTAATGCCGTCATAGCCTAAACGGATCATCAACGGACAGATAATAATGGCAAAGGCAATCGCCTCTTCTCCCATACCAAATACCGCGCCACCCAAGGAAAACAAGGTAAATATCACGGGAATAAACAATTTCTCATTACCGCGGGTTTTATCGATTAAGCGCAAAATGCCGTTATCAATGGTACCGGTAGCCATAACGACGCCAAAGGAGCCACCAATCACTAACATAAACATAATAACGCCAATCGCACTCCCCCATTTAGAGCCTGAGGTTAAGCCTTCGAAGGCAAAATTAAAAAATCCTACGCCACCTTCCCCTTTGAATAATGCAACTGGCTGTAACTGGGGCTCACCTATATCATCGAATTGATATGCAAAGGAGTTAGGATCAACCACTGTACGCACTTTTTGCACACCATCAGCCACATAATGCACCTCTTGTGTTTGGAATGAACCAATGGGAATGAGGTACGTGAGCAACCCTGCAACGAAAGCGACAAAAAAGATGATCACTAAGGTATCGGGCATAACTAATTTACCCGAGAGAGATGTAGATAAAGAGGCATCGACAGCCTTAGTTGACTCAGTTGGAGGATTCGTCATAAGTACGCCAGTTTTCTAGTGAATTTAAAGGCCGCACTATAAACCAATGCAAATAAAATCAGTACAAAATATCAATATGACTCCGCAAGGTTCCTCATTCTTTACCTTACTTTTAGCCTATTATCATAGGCTTTAAACCATATCGATAGCACTGCGGATACTTTGTATCTATTTGATAACAAAATGGCTTTACTCCACAGTTAAGGATAAAAAGTGAAGCATCTCTAAAAACTACACTGTTAATTTTAACTTTGCTTGTGAGCAACTCGACACGGCTCTAAAATCATTTCGTCGATCTATCAATAAAATTGATACTTTTCACACCCCCATTTTTCAGCTAGGAGCAAATAAACACATGAAGTACTCACTCAAGCAAATTGCCGTTTTCGATGCTGTTGCCAGCCTTGAAAGTGTGAGTGCCGCAGCCAGAAAACTTTCCATGACACAATCTGCAGTCAGTATGTCCCTCGGCCAACTTGAAAATTTACTCGGCCGTCCACTCTTTATACGTCAGGGAAATAGGCTCACATTAAGTCACTGGGGAAATTGGTTACGTCCAAAAGCAAGACGCCTACTACAAGATGCACAACAAATTGAATTAGGCCTACATGAACAACACTTAATCAGTGGTCGCTTTAAACTTTGTTCCAGCCAGACGGCTGCGGAGCATCTATTACCCGAACTCATCAGCAAGATTGATACGGATTTCCCAGAATTACGCATTGAGTTGATGGTAGAAAACACCGACCATGTTGTTGACGGCTTACTCAACTATGAGTTTGATTTAGGGATCATCGAAGGACGTAACGATGATGTGCGTCTCCATCAAGAGCAATGGTTAGATGATCACTTAGTGGTTATCGCTTCTCCCCACCATCCCTATGCTCGTTATGAAAGCACGAGTTTATCGCAACTTGAACAGGCTAAATGGGTACTGAGGGAGCAAGGCGCAGGTACAAGACGTATTTTTGATGGTGCTATTCATGGCGTTATTGAAAAATTAAACGTCTGGAAAGAATATGAACACGTCCCACTACTCAAGGCGTTAGTAAAGAATGGTCCCTATTTAAGCAGCTTGCCTTTTTTGGATGTTGAAAAAGATGTCGCTAATGGTGAACTCGTTATTCTGTCGACACCACAACTCAATATGAAACGGCATTTATCATTTATTTGGCGTACAGATTCAGGCGAAAATCCACTCAGGGACTGCGTTATCACTGAAGCAAGACGCTTAAGTCGTCATCGACAAATTACAATTAAACGCTAATACCTTTATACCGAAGCAAGAAAATGAAAACCCCGAAACAACCCTGCTTGTTTCGGGGTTAAATTAACAGCGATCAAACTTAATCGTAAAAAGCACCACAAACCGCTTTGGCAATCTCTTCTCGAGTCACCATCCCACACAACTTACCCTGCTCTATCACCGGAAAAGCACTTGGCTTAGTGGCATAGGCATGGCGCAGCCGTTCTTCATAACTTTGATAGGTACTCGCAATCATCAGTCCGCTATCCGTTACAGGAAACAACTTTTGACGATCAACAACCATTAACTCAATTAATGCATCCAGTGGATCCTTAGGAGAGACAGTTAACACCTCGGTTTGCATTAAATCAGCCACTTTATCAGGCACACCTCGGGTAAACTCCTGTGCCCAAAGACTTCGTAATAAATCTTGTTGTGAAATAAACCCCACTAATGCTTGTTTATCATCGACCACAGGCGCAGAGCGAACATTTGCATCACTTAATAATTTTAAACCTGCATAAACAGATTGATCGGCACTTAGCGTGATGGGATGTCTGTCCATCACATCACTCACACACATTTTAGGAATAGATTTTGAAACCGCTTTGGCATTTAACATAGTAGGTTGATCTCCGGCAGAAATAGAATAAATATGAGCATCAGGACTTATTGATAACGCAGGCTCATTAGCAAGCGCGGTATCCGTTGGCATATCGTTGCTTAAGTAAGAAGAAGTCGCAGTCAATGCATTGACTAAGGTTAGTGTTGGGGTGTGGCGCTCAATGTTTGATGGGTGTTGAGGTTTGGCTTGCTCAATCCACCAATAACCGAGTCCCACAAAAATGCCACCACCAACAATATTGCCCAGTGTCACCGGAATAAGATTCTTAATGACAAAGTGGCTGAGGGTTAAATCACTGAATTGCGCGGCATCAATAGCTGCTGAGGTAAAAAACGTCTGATCAGCAAAAAGATGAATGGCAATTCCTAGGGGTACCATAAACAGATTAGCGATGCTGTGCTCAAAACCACTGCTCACAAACATGGCGACTGGCAACATCAGTAATATCGCTTTGGTTAACGCATCACGGCTCGCAAAGGTCATCCATACCCCTAAGCAAACCAACATGTTACAAAGGATCCCTAAACTAAATGCCTGAAACCAGCCGTGATGTAATTTATGCTGAGCGATCGTTAGGGCATTTATCCCCCAGCGTCCCCCGTCGAGCAGATACATACGGGCAGACATAATCAGTAGCAACATCACCATTGCACCGAGTAGATTACCTAGGTAGACCCGCGTCCAGCACATAACAAGTTGTTTAGTCGTGACTTTCTTTTGTGCCCAAGCAACAGAACTCAACACGGTACTCGTGAACAGCTCGCCGCCACAAATCACCACCAACATCAGTCCCAAACTAAAAGCTAACCCTCCCGCTAAGCGTACAAGCCCCCAAGCACTCCCAGACGCCCCCGTTGTTACTGTGATATAAAATACAAATGCTAAGGCAATAAAACCGCCTGCAAATGCTGCCAAACCAAATGATTGCCAAGCAGATTTAGCTACCTTACTTTGCCCATAGTGTTCAGCATGTTGATAAAGACTTCGCTTATCAGGCTCAGTCTTTCCGTTATGATGTGGATTGAATGGTGTTGGCGAGCTGAGATGAGGTTGCGCCCTCATATGAGCATCATAATGTGATGCCTTCATCTCAGTTAGCTCCAACACTGAATATTTTCGGGGAAAATAGCGTTAACAACATAAATTTCTCCAGTAATTTCATTGCCCTGTGAATAGTGCAATCAAACAATAACCTGAAGAATCACTCAATAAAATTGGGTAATAATGATAGGAACCATCAATAACCCTGATAACAAAACCTCATTCAAACTAGAATGTTAAAATGCAAAAAATACTTAACACTACACATTACCTATTGTTTTAAATAACAAAATAATATAAATTCAGAATTCACCACCTATTAATCAAGATCTTTAGCTAAAAAGCACTCACTTAGCCAATGATACTTATCGATTACATTATCACCTCACCCCCTCCTATTTTGTCCCGTAGCAGGACATTATCAGCCCACTTGATAATGAAACATCTGCCTTTTACATCTCAGAGAAAACGATAAAAAAACACACCTTGCCTCACACTTATTCATACACACCTACTGATCTAACTCACAATCAGGACTTGTATTTCAAGCAGCCTCAAATTCCCACCCTATTTAGCTGCGCTATAACACAGAATCACTGCCAAATGTGATCAATAGGTAACGCAATATGCATGCCTAAGCGGCAATTTTTATCGTTATCCCACCTAAGTTGTTAAGTGCCTCCCAAATCCCTAAAACAGGTGTTTCAGATTTATTGATACCTAGTGATGACATTAATTACCTATGTTAAGATTTAACAGGTAAATTGGTCAGACCAATTTACGCATTAGGAACACGACAGAATGAGGACAAATTGGGGTGAATAACTTGTCCGCATCGACGACTAAAAAGTGACTACTCTTTAGCTTGCTAAGCAACAAGCAAAAGCAGTTACCAAAATCATGGAACACGCTCGGTTGTCATCAAATGATGAATCACAATGTTCTTTTCGGAGAATGAGAAACTATGTCTGAAACAGTCAAAAAAGAAGAAAGGGAAGCCTCAGAGCGGACTTACAGAGAGCTGCACCGTCCAGCGTCTCAGTTTGTCACTCGCGAAGCGTATTTGGAGCATGAGCTTAAAATCATGAAACCAAGACGCTGGGGATTAAATTTACCGGGTCGCGACTTTCGTTTCGAGTGGGAGGACTTAGTCCCCGCATTAGCTGGAACTATCGGAATTACCGTAATGTATTCAGCGGTGATGGCAGCATGGGCAGCAGGATTAACTGAACGGTGGGAACATATCAATTTAGGGGCAGAGTTTGCCATCCAAGTTGTCCGTGTTGAAATGCTTATCCCCGCGTTACTCTTCTGTATCATTAGTTCTGGTTTTATTAATCCTCGCGCTAACTTAGGTGGTAATCACGGCCCAATGATCCCCTTAATTGGTGCCATCGCTTTAGCGGGCGCACACCCACTTGCATTAGCCATGCTGATTGGGATATTTGGTCTCATTCTCAGTTATTTTAAGGGAGGATCGCGGCTCGTTAACCTGACAAGTGGCGGTGTAGCAGGGGGATTATTGGTGTTCCTCGGTTTTATGGGCGCCAAAAGCCAAATTGGTTCACTCTTCGAGTGGGCTGGCGGTTTACAGGCCAAACATAGCTTAGATTACTCACTCGGTTATGTGGCTTTTGCAATCTTACTCGTCAATGTCATTTTATATGCTTACCTTGCTAAAGTGGGTAAACGCTGGCTGGCGATTCCACTATGCTCTATCACTGCGATTGCCTTAGCCTTTGGCTTAGGAGCGGGCCTTGATCTGAAATTTGTCACAGAACCAGGGATCCCTAACCTTAACCCTGTCTACTGGTGGGGCTCGACTGAGCATGGATGGCAACTAGGTTTACCTAATACTGCACACTTTATCGCTTCACTGCCCTTTGCCATCTTAGCGGTTGCTATGTGGTCACCGGATTTCTTAGGACATCGTATTTTCCAAGAGCTGAATTACCCTAAAGGCGCGGAAAAAGTGTTAATGGATGTTGATGACACAATGACAACCTGTTCACTGCGCCAAATGGTAGGCACAGCAGTCGGTGGTGGTAACATTACATCATCTTGGGGGACTTATATGATCCCTGCTGCCATTGCAAAACGCCCTATTCCCGCTGGTGCCATTTTACTCGGTAGCCTTTGTATTATTGTCGCAATTATTGGTTATCCAATGGATGTGACGGTATGGCGTCCAGTGATGTCAATAGCATTGTTGGTCGGCGTGTTCTTACCACTGCTTGAAGCAGGCTTACAAATGGTAAAAGACAATTTAAGTAGCCAAGCGGCTGGGATTTGTATTTTTGCCTCTTTTGTTGCCAACCCAGTGCTTGCTTGGGCCTTAACGATGCTGCTTGATAACAATGGTCTTATTGGTGATAAGGAACGTCCAAAAACCTTGTCATTTGCTGACCGAGTCATCATTCCAGGCTTAGCATTTATCATTTGTCTAGCTGCCATGTTAGCCGTTGGGATGATTGAAGGTATCCCTGCACTACTTTGATAAAACCGTTTAGCGCAAGCCAATAATATTGTTGGTTTGCGCTAATGATAGGCACTATTTATTTCGCTGATATATAGTCAATCTGATTGATTTTAAAAACATTTACATATCAACCAGATTGCCTATATACCATTGACCCTATAATGACTAAATAAGTAAACATGTTTTTTTTTGTGTGCTCTACCAAAATTGAATCCGAATATCAGTGTATTTGTATTGCTGAATTAAACATGTTTGAACGTAGTTTAGATATATGACTAATCGGTGAGATGCAAACGTTAATTTGCGGTAAAAATGCTATCTGGGTAGCAATTTTGGAATTAACTCAAGGCAAACTAAACTGATTTGAGTGCCATAGTAGGTTAGCTATGGTAATATGGACATGGTTAATTGGTCTTACCAATTATAATGAGACATTATCGATAACCGAACTAACGAATATTTGTCATCTTATCGGGTATCAATAGACAGGCTTTTAAAGTAACAACTGTTGTAAAACAACAGGCACTTTAAAATCAGTTCCCATCATAGGGCGTCATCATGAAGGGAGCTTTTTATATCAGGAATTAGCTATTGGCTTATACTCAGCATTGCTTAGCGCTGATCGCCAATAACCTTTATCTCAACCAAAAGGTATTAGTACGATGACCGACAAAACTGAACTGTTTGCCAGCGCATGGGAAGGTTTCACTCCTGGCGATTGGAAATCTGAAGTCAATGTACGTGACTTTATCCAACAAAACTATACTCCCTATGAAGGCGACGAATCATTCCTAGCCGGTGCCACCGAAGCAACCACAACACTGTGGGATAAAGTGATGGAAGGCATTAAACAGGAAAACCGTACCCACGCGCCTGTTGATTTCGATACTAAGATGGTGTCAACCATCACCTCCCATGATGCGGGTTATATCAACAAAGATTTAGAAACTATCGTTGGCTTGCAAACAGATGCACCATTAAAACGTGCAATGTTACCTAACGGTGGTATTCGTATGGTGGAAAGCTCATGCGCCGCCTACGGTCGTGAACTAGATGAAGATGTTAAATACGTCTATTCAGAACTGCGTAAAACCCATAACCAAGGCGTGTTTGATGTTTACACACCAGAAATTATGGCTTGCCGTAAATCAGGTGTATTAACCGGTTTACCCGATGCCTATGGCCGTGGCCGTATTATCGGTGACTATCGCCGAGTCGCACTTTACGGTATCGATTACTTGATGAAAGATAAGTTTGCCCAATTTAGCTCACTGCAAGCGCAGTTTGAAGCGGGTGAAGATTTATCAAATGTTATTCAACTACGCGAAGAAATTGCCGAACAACACCGTGCACTAGGCCAAATGAAGAAAATGGCTGCTAAGTATGGTTTTGATATTTCAGGCCCAGCTAAAAATGCTCGCGAAGCGATTCAATGGACTTACTTTGGCTACTTAGCCGCAGTGAAGAGCCAAAATGGCGCGGCGATGTCATTAGGACGTACTTCATCATTCCTTGATGTCTATATCGAACGCGATCTGAAAAATGGCACCTTAACTGAGCTACAAGCTCAGGAAATGATTGACCATTTCGTGATGAAACTGCGTATGGTGCGTTTCCTACGTACTCCTGAATACGATGAGTTATTCTCCGGCGACCCGATTTGGGCAACTGAATCTATTGGTGGTATGGGCTTAGATGGCCGTACTTTAGTGACCAAATCAAGCTTCCGTTTCTTGAATACCCTTTACACTATGGGTCCAAGTCCTGAGCCTAATATCACCGTGCTATGGTCAGATAAACTGCCGATCGGTTTCAAAAAATATTGCGCTAAAGTGTCTATCGATACTAGCTCAATCCAATACGAAAACGATGACTTAATGCGTCCTGATTTCCAATCTGACGATTATGCTATCGCCTGTTGCGTAAGCCCAATGGTTGTGGGTAAACACATGCAGTTCTTCGGTGCTCGTGCAAACCTCGCAAAAACCATGTTATATGCGATCAACGGCGGTATTGATGAAAAACTGAAAATCCAAATCGCCCCTAAAGCAGACATGATCACTGACGAAGTGCTCAACTTTGATGATGTAATGAATCGTCTTGACGGCTTAATGGATTGGTTAGCAACCCAATATGTTGCGTCATTGAATGCTATCCATTTTATGCACGACAAGTACTCTTACGAAGCTGCCCTCATGGCACTGCATGACAGAGATGTACGCCGTACTATGGCTTGTGGTATTGCCGGTCTATCTATCGCTGCCGACTCACTGTCTGCGATTAAATACGCTACCGTAAAACCTGTTCGTGATGAAAACGGCATTGCTGTTGATTTCGACATCAGTGGCGACTATCCAAAATTTGGTAACAACGACCCACGTGTTGACGATATCGCCTGTGACTTAGTTGAACGTTTTATGGCCAAAATTCGTGACCGTAAAATGTATCGCAATGCAGTACCAACTCAGTCAATTCTGACCATCACCTCAAACGTGGTTTATGGTAAGAAAACAGGTAACACACCCGATGGTCGTCGCTCAGGTGCGCCATTTGCACCGGGTGCAAACCCAATGCATGGCCGTGACGAAAAAGGTGCAATCGCTTCTTTAACTTCTGTGGCTAAACTGCCTTTCGCCCACGCCCAAGACGGTATTTCTTATACCTTCTCAATCGTGCCAAATGCCTTAGGTAAAGATGATGATGCACGCCGCGCCAACTTAGCAGCATTGATGGATGGCTATTTCGACCACAATGACAAAAAAGAAGGTGGCCAGCACTTAAACGTCAACGTGATGAATCGTGAAATGCTCGAAGACGCTGTTAAGCATCCAGACAAGTATCCACAACTGACCATCCGTGTTTCTGGTTATGCAGTGCGCTTTAATTCACTGACGCCAGAGCAACAACAAGATGTGATCACACGTACTTTTACTAAAGGCCTGTAAGCTAAATAAGTAAAGGCTGTAGTACACTGTACTACAGCCTCACTTATTTTATCAGGAGTCACAATGGCAGTTATCGGTCGGATCCACTCAGTGGAATCCTTTGGCACAGTAGATGGTCCTGGCATACGGTTTATCGCCTTTATGCAAGGCTGTTTAATGCGCTGCCAATATTGCCACAACCGTGACACTTGGGATCTTGATGGTGGCAAAGAAGTGCAAGTCGATGAGTTAATGAGTCAAATCATCAGCTACCGACCTTTCCTTGATGCCAGCAATGGTGGTGTAACAGCAAGTGGTGGTGAAGCTATTTTACAGGCCGAATTCGTCGCCGAATTATTTAAAGCCTGTAAAAATGAGGGTGTTCATACCTGTTTAGACACCAATGGCTTTGTACGTAAGTACACACCTGTGATTGATGAGTTACTTGACCACACTGACTTGGTTCTACTCGACATCAAACACATGGATGACGAAAAACACATTGAATTAACCAAAGTCAGTAATCACAGAACACTGCAATTTGCCGAGTATTTGGCAAAACGCAACCAAGCGACATGGATACGTTATGTCGTCGTGGGCGGATTTACCGATGATGAAGCATCGGCATTGCAACTGGCCGAGTTTATCAAGCCCATGAAAAACATTGAAAAGGTAGAGTTACTGCCCTATCACGAATTAGGTAAGCATAAGTGGGAAGCCATGGGCGAAAACTATCAACTCGATGGCGTATCTCCCCCAAGCCGCGAAACCATGGAAAAGATTAAAGCGGTATTTGTCCAGCAAGGCATAAACGCGGTTTATTAGTCGACTAAGCAGCGATTAAAAACACATTAAGACAAAATATAAAACTAGAGTTCTTCCCAATAACTGGCATCTAAGCGCTCAAAGGCTATTTTTAAAATAACCGCCATATCGAGATAACAAGCCTTAGCACCTAAGGTTTGGCATTGAATGCCCATGGAAGACAGCTTTGCGCTTAACTGGTTACTCCAGTCGAAGAGCGACAAAGGTAAAGGATGGCGAGCCCGCCAACCTAGCCATAATAAGCCCTGCACTGGCAGGCTGATAAAAAATAAAGCGATAGTGACAGCTTGTGGCAAAAATGCCCAACCATAGATATATAGCTGGCTCATACTCGCAAAAACCGCCAACACTGGCATCACCAGAATGGCAAGCTGAGTCGCACGCACAACCCGATACTCAGGAAAAAACAAACCCAGTTGTCTAACCATAGGCCACGTCTTCATATAACGGCGACCGTCTCCTAAGGTTTTGAGAATATTGATGCTCAATTTTAGACACCTACAACAATGGAATACTGTTTTTACCATAGCATAATTTGGCGCTTTGCCCCAAGACTGTTACGGCAAATACTCGGTGGTTCTATAGTTTTTGAATCGTTATATTAAACACAATGGCAAAAGGTTTACACATGTCTAATAAACTGGTTTTAGTACTCAATTGCGGTAGCTCTTCACTCAAATTTGCCGTCATTGACGCGCAAACAGGTGACGATCAGATCTCTGGCCTAGCCGAGTGTTTTGGCTTAGAAGATTCTCGTATCAAATGGAAAATCAACGGTGAAAAACAGGAAGCTGCCTTAGGTGCATTTACAGCTCACCGTGAAGCCGTTGAATTCATTGTTAATAAAATCCTTGCGGGTCAACCTGAGTTAGCAGCACAAATCCAAGCTGTAGGTCATCGTATTGTTCATGGCGGCGAAAAATTCACTCGTTCAGTGATTATTGATGATAGCGTGATCAAAGGTATTGAAGATTGTGCATCACTTGCCCCATTGCATAACCCTGCACACCTTATTGGCATTAGAGCGGCAATGGCCTCTTTCCCTAAATTGCCTCAAGTAGCAGTGTTTGATACCGCTTTCCACCAAAGCATGCCAGACAGAGCTTACGTCTATGCCTTACCATACAAGTTATATCGCGAACACGGTATTCGTCGTTATGGTATGCATGGTACTAGCCATTTATTTGTTAGCCGTGAAGCGGCGAAAATGCTCAACAAACCGTTAGCCGAAACCAATGTGATCTGTGCACATTTAGGAAATGGCGCTTCTGTTACCGCAGTGAAAGGTGGCAAAAGTGTCGACACCTCTATGGGCTTAACCCCATTAGAAGGTTTAGTGATGGGCACTCGTTGTGGCGATATTGATCCTTCAATCATCTATCACTTAGTCCATCAATTAGGTTACACGCTTGAAGAAGTCAATAACCTGATGAACAAGCAAAGTGGTCTGCTGGGTATTTCCGAGCTGACTAACGATTGCCGTGGCATCGAAGAAGGTTATGCTGACGGCCATAAAGGCGCGACCTTAGCCTTAGAAATCTTCTGCTATCGTTTAGCCAAATACATTGCCTCTTACACAGTGCCACTGGGCCGTTTAGATGCAGTCGTCTTTACGGGTGGCATTGGTGAAAACTCTGACTTAATTCGTGAGAAAGTACTTAACCTCTTGGAAATCTTTAATTTCCATGTCGATAGCGAACGCAATAAAGCCGCGCGCTTCGGTAAAAAAGGCATTATCACCCAAGATAACAGCACTGTTGCTATGGTGATCCCAACTAATGAAGAATGGGTTATTGCCGAAGACTCCATTAAACTTATCAACAAAGAATAAGATGACCTAAGCCGTTTGCTCATCCAAACGGCTTTATTGTTAAAGACTTACAGTAAACACATTCATAAGCAAACTCGCAGAACCTATCTGCCAAAAACCATCGAACTTAGAGGTTTTTATGTCCCGAAATATTATGTTAATCCCCATAGGCACAGGAGTTGGCCTGACCTCCTTAAGCCTTGGGATGGTTCGCGCACTGGAGCGCCATGGGGTTAAAGTACAATTCTTTAAGCCTATTTCTCAACTTCGTCCAAACGATAATGGCCCAGAGCGCTCGACCACGATTTTAAGCAAGTCACCAACAGTAAATCCATTAGAACCCTTCGATATGGCCCATGCTGAAGCGTTAATTCGTGCAGACCAAATCGATGTGTTAATGGAGCAAATCATTGCCCGTACTGCGGAATGCGCCAGCAATACCGAAACACTTATCGTCGAAGGTTTAGTCCCTACTCGTAGCCATCCTTTCGCTGACGATGTTAACTACGCCATTGCTAAAGCCATGGATGCTGATGTTATTTTCATTGCAACCCCTGGTAGTGATACACCAACAGGCCTAATGAATCGCCTCGAAATTGCCTATAACTCATGGGGTGGCAATAAGAACAAACGCTTAATTGGTGCCGTGATCAACAAAATTGGTGCGCCCGTTGATGATGAGGGCCGCGCTCGTCCTGACTTATCCGAAGTATTTGATCACCAAGGTGTTCAACGCTCCGATGCGGCCAGTATGTTCCAACTGCCGGGTAAGAGTCCACTGCGTATCTTAGGCAGTGTGCCGTACAATCTTGACCTAGTCGCCCCACGCGCTTCAGATCTTGCTAAGCACTTACGCGCTCGCATTATTAATGCAGGTGAAATGCACACTCGTCGCCTGCGTAAAGTGACCTTCTGTGCGCGCAGCATCCCCAATATGGTTAACCATATAAAAACTGACTCGTTACTCGTTACCTCTGGCGATCGCTCAGATGTTATCGTCTCTGCCTGCCTTGCAGCCATGAATGGCGTTAAAATTGGTGCGCTGCTTCTGACCGGTAGCTATGAGCCAGAGCCAGAAATCCTTAAGCTATGTGAACAAGCCTTTGAAACAGGCTTACCCGTATTCTTAATTGATACTAACACGTGGCAAACCTCGCTTAATATTCAACGATTTGACCATGAAGTGCCCGTCGATGATGCGGTACGTATTGATTTAGTCCAAGATTATGTCGCAAGCCATATCGATCAAACTTGGATTGAAAGCGTCACTAAAAACTCTCCACGAGAACATCGCCTATCGCCACCCGCCTTCCGCTATAAATTAACGGAACTGGCACGTGCAGCCCATAAAACCGTGGTTTTACCGGAAGGTGATGAGCCTCGTACGATTAAAGCGGCAGCCATTTGTGCAGAGCGCGGTATTGCACGCTGCGTACTCTTAGGTAAAAAAGAAGAAATTCTACGTATCGCGGCCCAACAAGATGTCGTGCTTGGTGAAGGCGTTGTTATTATTGATCCAGAAGACGTACGTGATCGTTACGTTGAGCCTATGTTAGAACTACGTCGTAGCAAGGGCTTAACTGAAGTCGTGGCTAAAGAACAGTTAGAGGACAACATGGTGCTTGGCACTATGATGCTGGCGCAAAATGAAGTTGATGGTATTGTTTCTGGCGCCGTTAACACGACAGCCAATACCATTCGTCCTCCGTTACAACTGATTAAAACCGCACCCGGTTCAAGCTTAGTATCATCTATCTTCTTTATGTTGATGCCAGACCAAGTGTTAGTTTACGGCGACTGTGCCATTAACCCCGATCCGAATGCTGAGCAGCTAGCTGATATCGCTATTCAATCAGCGGAATCTGCAAAAGCCTTCGGTATCGAGCCGAGAGTGGCGATGATCAGCTACTCAACAGGCAACTCGGGCACGGGTTCAGATGTGGATAAAGTCCGTGAAGCGACTCGTATCGCGAAAGAAAAACGCCCAGATCTGATCATTGATGGTCCTTTGCAATACGATGCGGCTGTAATGCCAAACGTTGCCCGCTCTAAGGCGCCTAATAGCCCTGTCGCTGGACAAGCTACAGTATTTGTATTCCCAGACCTCAATACAGGCAACACAACTTACAAAGCCGTACAACGAAGCGCCGATCTGATCAGTATCGGCCCAATGCTGCAAGGTATGCGTAAGCCAGTAAATGACTTATCCCGCGGTGCATTAGTTGATGACATTGTCTACACCATCGCCCTGACAGCCATTCAAGCTTCACAAAACGATGCGGCAAAACGCTAACACTGTTAAATACGGTTAAATGATAACCACAAAAAAGCACTGGCCTGTCCCAGTGCTTTTTTTTAACCTATTTTCAGGTAAATGTACCATGATTGACTGATCGTTTAGCGATATAAAAAACCCAAATGACATTAGAAAACGATGGAAAGAACTCAGGAAATGCTATTCAGCTATGTGTATAGAGTGAGTCATTCTAAGAAAATATCCACAATCAACAATGGATTCTAATAAGTAACAGCCAATCGTCACTTTTTGACCAGCAGATAAATAAAGACGATATCAGTGACTTACAAAACATCACTTAAGTCTTCAACATAGTTTTCCACAGATTCTGTGGATAACCTTTTAAGGTATCTTTTACTATATGACATAGTCACCGCCGAACAGTCAACCCATTTCCTATTATTCGTCAAATTCTTACAAAACTTGAACATAGGCGTTAAAATCGCGATACTCGAAGCAAATTCCGAGGGCACTAACCTATGCGAACTCTATTCTTTATCTCTCTATTATTTCTGTTTGGTTGTGGCGATTCAGGGAAACCGCCGACACTAACCCCAGAGGAAGTGAGTTTAGGCTTTTTCAAAGCTATCTATGTCGATCGTGATGTTGAAAAAGCCAAACAGTTCGTCAATGATCCACTAAAAGAAGTGCTAAGCCACTACTACATTGCCACTGCAGTACAACGTAATATGCTCAGTCTTTCTATGACCAACGTTGAAATGGAAATTGATGATATTGATATCGATTTTTTTCGCAAATTTACCAAAGATGTTCTCGTGGTAATTAAGATGAAAGGGCTTAAAGCGGGACAACCTTGGATTGATGATAGAACCATCCGCCTACATAAAATCGGTAATAAATGGGTGATCGTTGAGATTATGCCTGAAAAGCGCAGAGTGAATGGCTAGGTGACTTTTATTGCGAGTATAGGCTTCAAGACCTCCTTATTTTAAAGAAAAAATAGCAACCTTAGGGTTGCTATTTTCGTTGCTTGTTTTGTTACTTCCGACTCATCAAGATCCATTAGCGTTTTAGGCTGGGATCACTTCCTCTTCACTTTCAGCAGGCAAAGACGTCAGTACATCGTCCTTTACTTGATAGTAAGCATTTTCGTATTCATGAACTTCCATAACAACTCCTGCTTGATTTTGTAAGGTCACAAAGGCATGTCCTTCTATGTTGACATTTTGCCTATGAGGAAAGGGATTTCCGTGGGCAGGAGTATAACAAACCATATTATCCAGTTACAGAAAACTTTCAGTTTTGTTTGCCATTAATAACGAAAAAATACCAAAATCCACTTTTAACGCGGCGAAAGTGAATCTCGAAGTGAAAACCTTTCAGTTAGCCTTCACTCGATAGCGTAATACTTTTAATGACTTTTCTTCCGACACATCGATAAAGGCTGGCGGATTAGCGAGTCGCTCAACATATTCCAATGCTGGCGCAGCTTCAGCAACCTGTTTGCGCAGAAAAGCGGTATCCAGTTCAGGGGCATTTAAACACAATAACACTTCACCATTATCGGCAAGTAATTCAGGTAACCGCCTAATTAAACGCACATAATCCTTAGTAGCAACAAAACTCCCCTTCTGATTGCTCGGCGGATCGGCAACTATTATTTCATAGGGACCGAGCTTTTTAAGTTTGCCCCAAGATTTGAAAATATCATGGCCTAAAAAACGTGCTCCAGCGACAAAGCCATTCAGCAAATGGTTTTGTTTACCAATAGCAAGGGCTCCTTTACTCATATCCATATTCACAACTTCATCAGCCCCGCCCTGCAGTGCTGCAACTGAGAATCCACAGGTATAAGCAAATAAATTAAGCACCTTTTTATGGCGTGCATTTGCCCTCACCCAATCTCGACCGTTGGCCATATCGAGAAAAAGTCCATGATTTTGGCCGCGCATTAAATGCACCTGAAATCGCGATCCCTTTTCAGTAACGATATGAGGTTCTGGAATTTCGCCCTCAAGTAACTGAGTAAACGTCTCCCCCGCACAACGAAATTGATACACGAGATTTAGAGGACTTTCAGGATGCCATGCTTGCCAACGTGCTGTAATGGCCTGCTGGCACATCGCAAGCTCGGTATCTTCGAGAGGAATAAAACTGGTTAACAATAAAACGGGGGCAAACCAATCTAAACAAATATGCTCAGAGCCAGCATAATGCCCGCCTCGACCATGAAATAAACGTACCGCATCATTACCGAGTTCTATCGTGGTGAGCGCTTGTAAAAAACGTTGCATTATTAATTTACTTCTTTTCTGTTGAACTAGGAGTCGCCTGATGATTAACAGGCTCAGATATCACTGTACTTTTGACGAGTCTATCGTCGACATCATCCGACAATAAAATGGCCAACCAACCTCCACTTTTACTGGATTCAAGGGCGATTTTCACCACCATAGTCAAAGGGACTGACAGTAACATTCCTACAGATCCAAGTAACCAACCCCAAAAAATTAATGATAAAAATACCACTAACGTGGAAAGTCCAAGGCCACGTCCCATAAATTTGGGTTCAATCACATTGCCCATCACCATATTGGCGCCAATATACAATAATGCAGTCCCTCCAGCAGCGGTGGGACCAAGCTGAATAAAGGCTAACAACACGGCAGGAATGGCGGCAATAATGGAACCTATATTCGGAATGTAATTGAATAAAAAGGCGATGACAGCCCACAAAAGAGCATAATCCACACCGATAAAGGTTAAGCCAATACCCACAATGAGACCTGTCGCTAAGCTCACTAAGGTCTTTAACACCATATATTGATTAACCGATTGCAAGAAACGATCAATTTGCTGTAAGCGCATATCAGGATCATCCAGCGCTAAATGTAATTTTTTCGGTAAAGACTGTGCCTCAAACAACATGAATACTATGGTTAAGACGATCAAGAACAAGTTGGCCATTACGTTCCCTACACCCGACAACATATTCGTTGTCATCGATAAAGCCATACCTGGGTCAAAATAGGCTAAGACTTGATCTTTTGAAATGTGAATGTTCAG
Organism: Shewanella putrefaciens; assembly: GCF_016406325.1. Classification (NCBI taxonomy): domain Bacteria; kingdom Pseudomonadati; phylum Pseudomonadota; class Gammaproteobacteria; order Alteromonadales; family Shewanellaceae; genus Shewanella; species Shewanella putrefaciens. The sequence goes on from NZ_CP066370.1 coordinate 2,673,470, forward strand.
TGCCTGTAATTTATGAATAATCCAAGAAAACTGCTCTATTAGCTGATCACGGTATTGGGGAAGTTGTTTAGAAAATTCGTTAATGGAACTCCCTACAACGGAAGCCAACCAAAGTCCCATTAAGACTATAAAACACATCAAAAGAATGACAGCTAACCACTTAGGCACACGATATTTTGTCATTAATCCAATGGCCGGATTACAGATCATCGCAATAAAACTGGATAACACAAAAGGCACCACTATTGGGCTGGCAGCCTTTATCCCTGCCAAAATAATCACTACAAAGGCCATCACCGCAAAGCCACGATAGGCTGCTGAAGGCGCATTAGGTCGCGTCATTTATTAAAAATCCTTCTTGATCTTAGATAAAATTGTTAGGCTATCGTGACAAAAGTACCAATCTCAATCACCTAAGCCTTAATAGTAAGTTGTCATTATGAAACCAGAAACCGCGATTATACGCATTAAAAACTTAAGACTTCGCACTTTTATTGGCATAAAAGAAGATGAAATTCAGAATCGCCAAGATGTGATAGTCAATGTCGTGATCCATTACTGCGCAGAACGCGCTCGTAATAGTGATAATGTAGACGACGCACTCAATTACCGCACAATCACTAAAAAGATCATTGAACTGATTGAGAATAATCGTTTCTCGCTGCTCGAAAATCTAACAAGCCAAACCTTAGCCCTCGCGAGTGAACATCCTTGGGTAGAATTTGCTAGTGTTGAAATAGATAAACCCCATGCTCTGCGCTTCGCTGATTCAGTGTCGATGGAACTTTGCTATCAAAAAGCCGCGCAGTAGCAATCACCGTAAAGTGATCCCTTCACGCCCGTTTTCGTATATTTGTTGGGTTGGGAAATTCAACCAATGAGTTCCATATACTTAAGGAAATACCATGAAAATACTCATCACTGGCGCTAGTGGTTTTATTGGTCGCCAATTGGTTGCACTTTTAGCACCTATGCATCAGTTGACCCTATTAACCCGCTCTCCAGAACAAACGCGTAAAGTACTCGGTGCAGAGCATCAATATTTAGCTAGTTTGGATCAACTAGATGATTTAAATACCATAGATGCGGTAGTAAATTTAGCGGGCGAGCCCATCGTTGCAAAGCGCTGGAGTAAAAACCAAAAACAACTTATCTGCAGTAGCCGCTGGAATACAACAGCTAGGTTAACCCAACTTATTCAACAAAGTAGTAATCCACCCAGTGTTATGGTGAGCGGTTCTGCTATTGGGTTTTATGGTCGACAAGGTGAACAACTATTAAATGAAAATAGCACTCCCAATATTGAATTCAGCCATGAAATCTGCAAAACCTGGGAGCAGTTAGCGCTAAATGCAGCATCAGAGCATACTCGGGTCAGTATTATTCGGATCGGTATCGTACTCGGTCACGGCGGCGCGCTAGAAAAGATGCTTCCTCCCTTTAAACTAGGTCTCGGTGGCCCAATAGGGCATGGCCGCCAAGGCATGAGTTGGATACATGTCAACGATCTCATCTCTCTTATCGAATTTTTACTCACCCATGACCAGTGCCAAGGCCTATTTAATGCCACAGCTCCTAACCCTGTGAGTAATGCCGAATTTGCGAAAACATTAGGTAAGGCACTTAATCGACCCGCAATGATCACAACACCGCCGCTTGCCTTACGTCTAGCCATGGGGGAAATGTCTGAACTACTTACTGAAGGCCAATTTGTTTACCCTAAACGGGCGCTTGAGGCAGGGTTTCAATTTCAGTACACAGATCTCGAATCGGCATTAACGGATATTGTTGCCCGCTAAATAGAAGAATAAAAAGAACAATGGAGGCGTTATTTGCGCTATGTGTAAAAAATATGGTTATAACTCAATGAAAAAACGTATTAATCCACCTTAATGAAGCTCATAGATTAGGTTGTTTTTGTGCAAAACATTTTCAACACATTTGTGCAACAACATGATTTATAAGATGATTTAACGACAAAGAAGACTTTTCCTGTTAAACTTGCCGCCATTCGGTCATAAAAGCTTTCATTCAAAGCCGTACATTGACCTCAGCAAAATCTACACTGGCCCCTAGTCGCCAGTGATTGGTACTCAGTAACGCGCCATTTTGGCAATACTGCTCTGTAAAACCAAGACCGTTCATCCGCGCTTATTCATCCCTCTCCAACATCAGGGGATTGTTCAAGATCTGTCCTTAAGATCGAGCGCTTAACATCCAGCATTAGCAGGTGCTTAATAACGAGATGGGTTATCTCTGATGGGTACTGTACCCAATCACACACCCACACTAAAACAGTTTGTAAGGAATTCTCATGCACACGACTTATACGATTGGCGAGCTAGAATCATTTTTAGTTGCTATCTTCGTGCTGTTTATCGGCCACTCCATCAATCGCCATGTACGTGTTTTTAGACAATACAATATCCCTGAGCCCATAGTGGGTGGGCTTGTTGTTGCCGCGGTTATCGCGGGCTTACACGTTCAAAATATTAGTCTTAATTTCAGTTTATCAATGCAAAATACCTTAATGCTGATGTTCTTTAGCACTATAGGCCTTTCGGCAAATTACAAACTGTTACTCAGTGGTGGTAAAAAGGTCTTCATTTTTTTAGGTGTCGCTTCACTCTATATTGTTATTCAAAATGCAGTTGGTGTCAGTTTAGCGAGCCTATTAGGACTTGAACCGATAATGGGACTTATCGCAGGTTCTATTACACTATCGGGTGGTCATGGTACAGGTGTCGCTTGGTCACAAACCTTTGCAGAAAACTATGGGATCAATACGTTAGAGTTTGCCATGGCGGCTGCAACCTTTGGCTTAGTGATGGGAGGCATTATAGGTGGCCCAGTGGCCCAACGATTAATTGGTAAGCATAATCTTGTCTCTCGCTATGGTATTGGTCGTAAGCACCATGTCGATCACCCACACTTAGTCACTTACGATCAATTAGAAGAAGATCACGTTACCGCAAAAACCATTCTCGAAACCCTTTTTGTGCTCTTATTATGCGTTGCTGGCGCAAAATGGATTACTGAGTGGGTTGGCCTATCGGGTATCGCTTGGTTAAAAATGCCTGACTTTGTGTATGCTCTTTTTTTAGGCGTTACCATCGCCAATATGACTGAACTTACCCGAGGCTATAAACCTCACACTGAGAGTATCGATGTCATTGGCACAGTCTCGCTATCACTGTTCCTTTCTATGGCATTGATAAATTTAAAACTCTGGGAAATTTTTGATTTAGCGATCCCACTACTCGTGATTTTGTTAGTGCAAACCGCAGTATTGGCGCTCTTTGCCTATTTTGTGACATTTAAGGTCATGGGCAGTAATTACGATGCAGCGGTGATAACAGGTGGCCACTGTGGATTCGGTATGGGCGCAACACCGACAGCAGTGATGAATATGGGGGCGCTGGTTTCACGCACGGGTCCATCGCCTCAAGCTTTTATGGTCGTACCGATTGTGGGCGCTTTCTTTATCGATATTGTTAACTTAATTGTCTTGCAAGGTTATTTAAGTTTTATTATGTAGCTTATTCCAATCAAAAAGCACTGAGATCACCCAGTGCTTTTCTTAAGTAATAAACGGTTTAACTCCCTGCTTTTAATAACTCAGAGCAGGATTGATTCAGTAATTGACGGCAACGCCACACCCCAAGCAAGGCCACCAACAATGCACCGGATACAGGAGCAATTGCCCACCAAGGCCAATGCATATACACATTAAGTTCAAACACTTGAGTTTTTAGTAGATAGAGCGCAAATTCAGCCACTATAACAGCAAGCACGCCTGCAATACCTCCCAGTAAAGCAAACTCTAAACCCGTTGCACTGCGTAATAACCATCCTGAAGCACCAAAAGTACGCAGTACAGCAAGTTCCCGCTGCCGAGTCGCCATGCCAGCTTCCGTCTGTGCAATCAACACTAAGCCACTGGCTAATAACACTAAAACTAGCACTAAGGTCAACGACAGGGAGACTTGCTCAATAATCTGCCTGAGCTGCTCCACCATTGCACCCACATCAATGATAGAAACCGTTGGAAATTGCTGAATAAGCGCCAAGATAACCGATGCCTTAGGCATACCCTCTGCATTTGTCGCCTGAGCATCAAGACCTTTTTCATCTAAAAAAAAGCTTGCCATCGAGGTATACGCAAAAGGTGCAAGTGCTTCTTGGGTAAAGATCATAAAGAAGTTTGGTTGCAGAGTTTCCCAGTGCACGGTACGAATACTCGCAACTTTTACGGTAAGCTCCTGATTATCGATGATATAAGTCAGCTTATCGCCAAGACCAATACCTAAACGCTCCGCCACACCTGACTCGACTGACACGTCATCGGTAGCTTGATTAAACTGCCCTTCTATTAACTCGTTATTGGCGGGCAAGGTATTACGCCATGTGAGATTGAGCTCACGAGAAATCCCGACGCGCCCCTTTTCACCAGCCTCCCGCTGTTCATTAGAAATCAAGGTTTCCCCGTTGATTTGGGTTAGACGTCCACGGATCACCGGATAAATATCCGTCGCAGTAATGCCATTTGCCGACATAAAATCATGTAAAGGCTTAGCATCATCGGGGGCAATATTGACTAAAAAGTAGTTCGGCGCATTTTCGGGTAGCTGTTTTTGCCATTCGTTAAGTAAATCTTGCCTGAGCGCCAAAATGGTCAATAACAACACGAGTGCCGCGCTAAAACCGACCAATTGCACCGCATTTTGCCGCGCACGACGCCTTAGTCCCGCTAGCGCCAATTGTAAGGGATTGGTCGTTTTCATACCTATGCTGTGACCTGCACGTATCATCACAAAACCCAGCACACTCAGTAACACACCAAGCAGTAAGACAGCCGCAACGACCGTTAGTGTCAAAGCCCAACTTTGGGAATACAAATATCCCAGTAACGCCATCGCCCCTAAACTCAGTAGCAAATGCAACCACATGCCAAGTTGCAGACCTTCTAACTGACGCTGCAGCACCCTTAGTGGCGGAATCGCCAGTAACCGCATCAAAGGGTAGGCTGAAAACATAAAGGCGCTGATAAGCCCTGTGCTTATCCCGAGCAATAATGGTCGAGTCAGTGGCGGTGAATAAGCAGCAATTTCGGGTGGCAATAGATAACTGATCCCAAAATCCAGTAACCCACCACCGATAAGACCTAAGCCTATTCCCAATAACGTCACAAGTAATAAGTGCATGCCAAACAGCAGACGAATTTGTTTTGCTGAGGCACCGAAGGTTTTCAGCATGGCCACCACATCGTAATGGCGCTGACAATAACGCTGAGCAGCAATACCTATCGCAGCGCAAGCTAGTGCAATTCCCATTAAACTGGCTAACAGCAAGAAACGCTCTGCTCGCTTAACAGCGCCTGCTATAGGCGAATCGCCAGATTGCACATCGACCCAGCGTTGGGTGCTATTCAGCAGCGGTTTGGCACTTTGCTCAAAAGCGATGAGGGCAGCTTCATCTCCTGCAAATTGATATAAATACGTGACGCGGCTCCCCGGTTGAATAACCCCCGTTTTTGCCACATCTTCCATTCGCATCAACACAATAGGGGATGAAGCAAAAGGATTGAACCCTGCGTCGGGCAAACGGCTGATCTCATTGCTGAGCACAAACTCACTGTTACCTAACTCTATGGATTTGGGATATCCCAAAAGCCCACCTAAACGCGTCTCAAACCAGATTTCATCCGCTTTAGGTAACGCTTTTGTTTTACCAGTGGTAAGCTCAATTTCACCTTTGAGTGGATAACCCACCTCAACAGCGCGCACTGTCACTAGCTGGAATTTATCTCCCGAATAGACCATGGAATTAAATTGCATGCTAGTCACATGCTTAAGCCCAAGCTCTTCGGCTTTAGCTAAAATAGTGGGATCAATTATCACGGGTGAATCGATAATACGATCGGCTGCAATAAACGCAGCAGCCTCTCCATTAATTGCCACTTGCAAGCGCTCGCTCACCCGCGCTAAACCACTCACAGACAATACTGCGAGCGTGATAGCGAGGATAATCAGTAACAATTGCCCTTGCTGTAACTCACGTTTAAATAGGCGCCATGCCAGACTTAACTCCATATTTAAGCCTCCTTAGCATTAGCGAGTATATCGGGAGCAACGGATGGGGTTGAGACAACAGCTCTGGCGTTATCTTCCTGTAAATGGCCATTATCCATCACCAACTGCCGCTGGCAGCGTTTAGCAAGTAACAGATCATGGGTGACAAGAATTAAGGTGGTATGACTTTCTTGATTGAGCTCAAACAGCATGTCGGCGATCTTATGGCCGTTAACACCATCTAAATTCCCCGTAGGTTCATCGGCAAACAGCACTGTTGGCTCACAGATAAAAGCACGGGCTATCGCGACCCTTTGCTGCTCCCCACCCGAAAGCTGTTTGGGTAAATGGGTCAAGCGGTGGGATAACCCCACCCTTTCTAACATGGCCTGCGCTTTTTCCTTGGCATTTTTCACCCCTGCGAGTTCGGCGGGTAACATCACATTTTCGAGTGCTGTTAAGGTATCAACCAACATAAAAGATTGAAAAATAAAGCTCACTTTCTGTTTACGTAGTGCCGCTTTTTGCTCTTCATTGAGTGGCGATAACGCCACGCCATCGAGCCAAATTTCACCCGATGTCGGCGTATCAAGTGCTGCGAGCAATCCAAGCAAGGTGGATTTACCCGATCCAGAGGGTCCTAAAATCGCCACACTCTCGCCTTGCTTGACATCTAAGTTAATGCCCTTGAGGATAGTGAGCGTTCCTTCCTGAGTGATCACTGATTTTTCGAGGTTAACCACATTGATGGCACTGTTTTTTAAGATGACGTTAGACATAGGATCCTTCTTATATAAATCGTTCTGGTATCAATCGCTAAGATTAAAGTCAATGGCGAAGACCCTGGGGGCATTCATCCTACTGAGTATGTTAATGGCTACGCCAGTTCATGCGGCGAAGGTACTGATCCTTGGCGATAGCTTAGGCGCAAGCTATGGCATGTCGGAACAACTGGGCTGGGTCGCAATGTTGCAAAAAAATCTCCCTGAACATCAGTTTATTAATGGTTCAGTTAGCGGAGAAACTACCGCAGGCGGCCTTCGCCGATTACCCGCTTTACTCGATTCAGTCTCTCCAGATCTTGTGGTCGTTGAACTGGGAGGGAATGATGGTTTACGTGGATTCCCACCAACGCAACTCGAAAATAATCTAATCCAAATCATTACTCTAGCGCAAAAAAGTGGCGCCAAAGTATTACTCACCGAAATCATGGTACCGCCTAACTATGGCCCTCGCTATACCCAAAAGTTCACCCAAGTGTATCAAGACATATCCAAAACACAGAATATTGAATTAATTCCATTCTTTATGCAGGAAATCGCTCCTTATCCAGACTTAATGCAACGGGATGGCATTCATCCCAATGAAAAGGCCCAAGCAAAAATTGCCGCATGGATGCAACCTTGGATAGAAAAAGCCTTAAACCAATAAGTTTGTGGATATTTTAAGCTAATAAACAGCTTGCTGACTTAAACTCATGCTTGAGCGATAAAAACGTGTTCTAACGCAAGAATAACATCATATATAAACAGTAAAATTAGTGTTAGCAAATGGTTAACTCAAACAAGGAGTCAATATGTCCCTTAGCCATCAGCAAAAAGTGTACATACCCAAGGAAGCCCGTACCAACCAATTCATCACAGCCGAAATCAAAGTGACGGATGAATTACTGAGTCAATATCCAGACTATCAAAGCTGTTATCAGACCTTGAGCCGCTTGATATTTAATTTGGCAGAACAACACGATCTCCGTAATGTCCACGTGATCACTAACGATAAACTGCCTGTTGTACGTTTTCATACTGAAGCCTATTGCTTCCAAACCACCGAACAAATTTTATTTTTCTACAATCCTGCCTACCACGAGGCCCAAAATTTATTCACGCAAGATAATTATCGTGCGCGTAAATTACGTATCGTATTTCTCGCAACTGGTGAAGATATTCGTAGTAACTCGGCCAGTTTCCATATCCGTGTACGCGAATTACTCAATGAATTAATGCCGCAATTGCCGATAACCGATCTGAAGGTGAAGATCCGTGACCATCAACACTTATCCTATGACCTGTTTGCCAAAGCCAAAGGCAATAAAGAAACCTATGGCTATAAGCTGCGAGCTATCGGTCCAAGATATAAGGCTAGAAAATGTGAACTACCAGAAAATGTCAGTTCACTGACCTATGTCACCGTGAGCTTGCCACTCAGCCGTAAGCTTAAACAAGGTTTATTGCCTGACTCGGCAACCGACTTTACACCTTTATATCAACATCTTGAAGATAGCTTCCTCAAAGCTGCTGCAAACAGGCAACTGACTCGACTCGCGATGATTGCGAATGGCTTAACCCCATTAGTACGCAATAGTAAGTTTGAAAAACTGGACAGCAAAACTGAAGTACAAATGATAGGGTTCGATCCTAATGCGACAGAGCAGCAAGTGATCCGCCGCTGGGATGCGGATAATTTAGTTGAAGCGGCGCACTTTACGATTGTTGCGGGCACCAAGGATTGCGATGATGCTGGCTATGGACGTTTTATGAATAATGTCGAAACCGCACTCAAAGCCTTTGCTGCCGAAATCGGTATTGACCCCGAGCGTGAAGACTTAGTGATACGCTTCCATCAACATATTAGTTATCAAATCTAACGTCTTCTATGTAACATAATAAGCTCACTAAACCAAAACGCCTGCATTTGCAGGCGTTTTAATGGTTATAAAATCAGAAGGTTATTATCGAGATTACATTGGACGATTTTTTTCGATAAGACGATTAAAAATCGCATTAACAGATAAAGAGGCTCCATGGGCAATCTTATCTGCCAACTTTTTCTTCACTTGATAACGCAACTTATACACTTTGCGATCTTTTGCCAGCGACATGACAACATCATCACTCGTCAGAATTTCATCAACAAGCCCGAGTTCAATGGCCTGCTGACCATACCAATGCTCACCCGTTGCCACCTTCTCCAAATTCAGTTCGGGGCGATATTTACTCACAAAGGCTTTGAACAACACATGGGTTTCTTCGAGTTCCTCTTGGAACTTCTGCCTTCCCTCATCGGTGTTTTCACCAAAAACCGTTAACGTCCGTTTGAAATCGCCAGCCGTATGCTGCTCATAGTCAATTTCATGTTTTTTCAGTAAACGATTAAAGTTCGGCAATTGGGCAACAACACCAATGGAACCGACGATAGCAAAAGGCGCGGCATAAATTTTATTTGCTACGCAAGCCATCATATAACCACCACTGGCGGCAACTTTATCAACACAGACCGTCAGCGGGATATCGGCTTGACGTAAACGATCTAACTGGCTAGAGGCTAAACCATAGCCATGGACCATTCCACCACCACTCTCAACATTAACAACGACTTCATCACCTTTTTCGGCAATGGCTAAAATGGCACTGATTTCTTCACGTAGTGAAGCAACCTCAGCAGCATCGATACTGCCCTTAAAATCAATAACAAAAACCTTACCTTTACTGGTATCCCCCTCTGTTTTGTCCTTGACCTTTTCATCTATTTTTAGCTGTTTTTCATAGGCTTTGAATTCATTTTTTGAGAGTAATTCTTCTTTTAAGCCATGTTTAAGCTCTTCTAACTCTTCAGATAAGTTGGTAATCCTCAACTCGCCCTTATCTGATTTATGTTTCACAGTCGAAGCCAATACCACAATAATAACGGCCACAATTGCGACCACTATAGTGATAGCTTTCGCCAGAAACATGCCATATTCGTATAAAAATTCCAAAGTGTTCTCCGTTGGGACGCAGGTTTGCGTATCTCTTCACTTAATTTATTGCGGGCTATTCTAACAGCCTAAAGGTCCATAAAAAAACCCAGCGTGAGCTGGGTTTTTCAGATTAAGGCAATATTAGTTAGGACAAGTCGCAATCACGTTGCTGTTTGTCACTAAAATGGTTGCATCACCACTGGCTGCATAGGTTGCTACTTGGGTTTGCATTTCAACCGTTGCAGCGGCTGCCATACCATCCGTTGATTCCTTTTCTTTAGGATCAACAAGCGAACTATGATGACCTTTAGCAAAACGAACTACACCTTTTCCTTTAGTTGTGCCATCAACACAAGGTAAACCTAATGAAGCAATCAGAGGTTCGGTTCCGGATAATGGGAAATTATCCACACGGTTTGGTAGGACCTGATCACCTAAGTTACCATTACCATCTCCCGCGACTTCAATAAGATGTACAGGTAAACCAGTCGCTTTTAACATAGCAGCATGGTTAACAGGATCCGCCGAGTCAATCGCAGTTTGTACTGCAAAAGCAAAGGTTGGAATAAATTGCGCGTAAACCGCTTGTACTAATGCCGCATATTCAGGGCTACCGACTTCATAACCTGCGGTATTAGCCTTATCCACTAGCACTTTGAAGGTGGTAGATGCCGTAATATTACTAAACAGTACAGGAGCAAAGGTTGCAGAACCTGCAAATGCGCCCGCTAAGCCACCAGCAGGAGCAACTAAGGATGCAGCCTTGATAGCATAGGCATTTTGTAACGCCTCACCCGTCGTTGGATGTTTCATGCCTGTACTGGCATAGGTAGCAAAATCGGTACCAACTATCGCACCTAAGCTAAGCCCTTGTACACTGATGTTATAAACATCAAAAAGTTGCGGCTGTCCAGCCTGTGCTAACCCTTGTGCTAATCCAGTCAGTGCCAGCCTTACACCTAAATGGTCCATCGTCGCTTGACGGAAATTATCTCGCACCGATAGCGTGCTAGAAATATTCACAAACACCAACGGGTTACCATTTTTAAAGGCTTCCGAGTTACCCACAACTGCACCGAAGGCAGGATCGGTTGCTGTGACTTCATAAATACCATCACCGTTAGCATCGAATGAACGCGCTCCATGGAGCGGCATATCAATAGCAATGGTTGCGACGCCCATAGCCGCATAGCTGCCAGCATAGGCGAGTGACATCTCTTTACCGCCACCTAAACCATGCAGTGCAAGCGTTGTTGGCCAGCCGGCAGCTGGTTGTGTAAAGGTTTTACCCTGCTGCTGATAAAATGCGGCCAATTTTGTCGGGTTAGGCATTGAAATCAGCACGGGGACCGTTTCATATCCCTTAATCTCGGGGATAGGATTGAACTTAGTCAGATGTTTAGTCTTATCTACCGCAGTGCCATCATCTAACAACCAAGTTTTACCCGCCATTAACGAAGGATTTGCCAAGGCATCAGCGGGATTGGCAATACCGTTAGCCACAGCTTGCATACCAAAGTTAGTTTGACTCAACGTACCCGCTTGCAATGCTAATAACACAGAAACCGGACTATCACCTTGGGCTTTCCAACGACCATTAATTAATGGTTGTCCTGAAGAAGATAAACAACTGACAGAAGAACAATCACCGTAAATGGGGAGTTTAATTTTCGCAGTATAAACATCAGCCAAGTTTGCAACGACATATGCTGGACTGGTTTGATCTGTTATCCCCGCCACTTGTGCAACAGTCAATCCTGTTGGTGTTGGCATTTGGGCAAAACTTGGGGCATATGGCGCACCTTGGGCCATCAATAACTTAGTAGTTTCATAGACATTTGCCACTGATTGGGTGGTAAATAGTCCTGCATAATTAATCGTGGTAGTGTCTACATTATGGGCGGCAGCAATCCCTTTTTCATAACTGTTGACTAAGGTTTGCAACATCAGTTGATCAGGCATTTCCAGTGGTAACGTATTGATATCCATCTTCAACAAACCATAGGTTGTTGAAGGCGCAATACCACGACCTTCAGAATCTTGAATAAGATTGGTCGTCGCATAGATATAGGATTGGCCCGCTTTAAGTGGCTTAAGCGGTACGATGACCACTTTGTTGCCCGATGCGGTTGATACAAAGTCAACACCAAACTGCAGTTCTGCGCCAACTTTACAGGCTGAAACAGACGGTTTAGCCTTACATTCGGGATCAGACGATAGTGCACCGCCTACAGTGGCCTCAAACATTCTCACCGCGCCCGGCTGTGCAACCGATGCAGCCATTAAGGTCAGTGGTGTCCCGTCATGTTTTTTCGCTAAATCGATATCAATAGAAATTGGTGATGTTGTTGACCAACCATCTAAGGCCCCTAGGGCAATTTGTGGGTCAACATAATTACCCGAACTTTCGCCAGGGATCGCTAATGTGCCGTCAGTCGTGCCACTGAACAGCAAATCATTTGGTAATGGAACTTTAGCGTTGGCAGGGTCAAACACCATACGCGATTCAGGGATGAGCACTTCCGTCTTATCCTTGAGTTCGTTATAGCTGTCCTCGCCACATCCTGTGAGGCCTAGTGCAGATGCAATCGCAACACCCAAAATGAGTCTTTTCATCTTTTTTCCCCAAATCTTGTTGTAATAGTTTTGTTTTCCCCAAGAAATTAGTCACAATAGCAAAAAATCTGTGACTAATAGGGCTTATGTTAGCCCCTAACTCGTTTCAAGTTAACGTAAAAATATTGAGTTAGCCACAAGTTTGTCACAAACATTTTTGCTATTTATAACAAAGTTTCATTCATTTGTTTGAAACATGCGTTTATCACTTCGGCTAGTCGAGAAGTGGCGGGCATTCTCGCCAAGAGGAAAAAGAGACTCATGTTGGAATATCAAGCAGCAAAAGATTTACTTCAGGGCAAAACAATCTTAGTCACAGGCGCTGGTGCTAGTATTGGTAAAGCGGCCGCTATTGCATTTGCAAAACACGGCGCCACCGTGATTTTACTCGGTAAAACAGTGAAAAAACTGGAAGCGGTTTACGATCTAATAGAACAAGCCAGTTATCCCAAACCTGCTATAGTGCCATTGGATCTTAAGGGGGCAACGGAACAAAACTACCAAGATATGGCCGACACCATTGCAGAACAATTTGGTCATTTAGACGGCTTATTACATAATGCTAGCTTGCTCGGTGCCTTAGGTCCGTTTGAACACATCGATATTTCATCACTCGAAGATGTGCTCAAAGTGAACGTCACGGCCCAAGTTATGCTAACTAAAGCATTACTACCTGTGATGCGCCAAGCACCCAGTGCATCGATTATCTTTACGTCGAGCAGTGTGGGGCGTCAAGGCCGCGCCTATTGGGGACCTTATGCTTTCTCTAAGTTTGCCACCGAAGGCATGATGCAAGTTCTCGCCCATGAATGCGATGGCACCTCAGTTCGAGTTAACAGCATCAATCCAGGAGCTACCCGCACTGAGATGCGCGCTAAAGCCTACCCTGCAGAGAATCCACTGGATCTCAAAACCGCTGAAGAGATCATGCCGACCTATCTATATTTGATGGGTCAAGATTCTAGTGCCGTCAACGGACAGCAGTTTAACGCACAGTAATCAAATCGCTTATTCAGTTTCTGCCGATATGATTCTGCAATATTAAAGGGCCTATTTATGGCTCTTTATTATTTTAGATATTCTCAAAATGAAACCCAGAACTTGTCGATGATATTAAGTACGACAAAGATACCGCACCGCCAATCCTAGCTTAACTGAATTTTTGCAAAATAAATCATCGTTTTAGCTTTGGCGACTCTGTTTGACTCATCAAGCGAATTTTGTGTATCCAGCCGTGAGTCAGCTAACTCATGGCTTGAATAATAACTGACCCACAACTCATTTCCGTCAATCACAACGCCCGCATAACTGGTATCGCCCTTCGATGGCAGCGTCAATAACTCTTGAACCACACCAGTATTTGGATGAATTTCAACTAAAGCCGTTCGAACTTGTTCATCATATAAACGCACTACAGCCAACAAACGGGATTGATACATCAACATCACTGGCCCACCAATGCGCTTATCGAGTTCTTGCCATTGCCAATCGATAAATGGCGCTTGACTGCAACCAAGCAAACCAACATATTCTGGTCCCCATACGGGATCGCGCCTCAATAGACAAAAGCCGTTGTCTTGATCAAAAACAATGGCAGTTTCATTGACATAACCCTGATTATTAAACACCTTTAACCAAGTCTCAAACTGCACCCCATCATCACTTTTATACAAGCGGGTATCGCCATCAGGCCCAGCGCGATAACCTACGCCATAGAGTGCATTTTGATATTCGGTTAAGCGCCATAACCAATAACCTTTATCACCAATTTTGAGCGCATCCGACCACACTAGCCCATCGAGTGAACGCCAAAGATGTGATTGTAAGCCTGACTTATCGTGCAAAGTCCCACCGCCAAGTAAGAGTAATTCTCCTTGATACTCAATCAGTTTACCATCGCGTAAATCCGCCTCATCTGAACAGATAAGCGCCACGCTCTGCCAAGTTTCACCTAAATCTGCTGAGCGTAGAATACGCAGTGCACCATCGGGTGACACATGGGCAGTACCTTCACGGAAAACGCAAAACAGTGCCCCCTGAAATCTGATTAAATCGGTAAATGCATTATGGGCACCCTGTTCCCAAATTCGTTTTACTGAAATTAGCTTCATCCATTCACTCCTCAATCCAACTGAGACTTGTTATAACATAGCTGCAAATAACAGAAAGCAAAAAGGCCGCGAAGCGGCCTTTTGATTGGGATAGAACAACTTAACTGCGCTGGCGCGTTGGTTTAGCTTTTCCAGCCCCTGTGACTTTATGCTTACGCACCGCGCGGCGAATTTTGGCGCTTTTAACCTGAGCACGGGCCACACTGTGTTTATCAGCAGCAAGCATAGTGCGCGTTTCAGGCTCAAGACCCGCTAATTGACGCAAATAATTAACTTGTTCAACGGGCAATTCAACCCAACCACCGCGGGGCAGCGATTTTGGCAATTCGACCATACCATAACGAATACGGATCAAACGGCTCACCTGCACTTCTTGGGATTCCCACAAACGGCGCACTTCACGGTTGCGACCTTCGCGTAAACACACATGCCACCACTGGTTCATGCCTTCGCCGCCCGCTGGCTTGATGCTATCAAACTGTGCTGGGCCGTCCTCTAACATCACACCTGTACGCAAACGTTGCACTGTCGCCTCTGGAATTTCACCAAAGGTACGCACCGCGTATTCACGGTCCACTTCGTTCGATGGGTGCATTAAACGGTTTGCTAACTCACCATCTGAGGTAAACAACAATAAACCTGAGGTGTTAATGTCTAAACGACCTACCGCTACCCAGCGAGAATCACGCACTTTAGGTAAGCGATCGAACACCGTTGGACGGCCTTCAGGATCTTTACGACTACAAATTTCGCCTTCGGGTTTATGATATGCCAGTACACGGCAAATCACGTCTTCGGCAGACTTTAACGAAATGGCTCTGCCATCGATACGCACTTTGGCATCGGCTTCAATCCGATCCCCAAGGCTAGCAATCTCACCATCAATACTAACTCGGCCTGCAGCAATCCATGCCTCCATCTCACGACGGGAGCCATGGCCTGCACGGGCCAAGACTTTCTGCAATTTTTCACTCATTAGTATTTTGCTCTTCTGACTGTTCTGGCGCTGATTTCAAACCTGAAAAAACCGCCTGCAATGACTCAGTATCCGACAGCGGCGGTAAATCCGCTAAGGTGTCTAAGCCAAAATATGCTAAAAATTCTAAGGTAGTGGCATATAACGCGGGTCGCCCCGGTACTTCTTTATGACCAACTACTTTAATCCAATGTCTATCTGACAAACTTTTTATGATATGGCTACTTATAGCCACACCGCGCACCTGTTCAATATCGCCACGAGTCACAGGTTGACGATAAGCAATCACCGCCAAAGTTTCTAATGTCGCACGCGAATATTTAGGGGCTTTTTCCTGCCACAGGGGCTGCAAAAAAGGACTCAATACTTCTAAGGTCTGGAAGCGATAACCCCCAGCGACTTTCACAAGTTGTACACCTCTGTCTTGATAATCCTGTTGCAGCTCATCCAATGCCGCTTTTATTTTGTCTCTGGAAACCGTGAAATCCACCAAGACAGTGTCTTTCAACATTTTCGCCGACAAGGGTTTCCCCAATACAAACAAACTCGCTTCAATAAGCTGTTTTAATTGAGTCGGATTTATCTGCATCAATTAATAGGCCTTAACGTAAATAGTTGAAAACGGCTCTGTTTGGTACAATTCAACCAATAATTCTTTGACTAATTCCATCAAAGCTAAGAAGGTGACTACCACGCCAGCACGGCCTTCTTCTACGGTAAATAAACGTTCAAAGGCCGTAAAATCTTCCGAGTTCAACATGGCTAAAATCTGGCTCATGCGTTCACGGGTCGATAACTGTTCACGCTTAACATGATGATCTTCATAGGCATCGATACGTTTGAGTACATCACCAAAGGCGCGGGCAATTTCAAACAACGAAACTTCTGGCGGGATCACCAGTGGCTTAATCCCGGGTGCTGCCACGGCTTTGGCTTGAAATACATCCCGCTCGAGCCGCGGTAAATCATCGAGTTTTTGCGACGCTTCTTTAATCACTTCATAGGCTTTCAACTGACGGATCAATTGTGCCCGTGGATCTTCCTCAACCTCATCTTCGGCCACCATACGCGGCAGCAGCAAACGGGATTTAATCTCGGCAAGCGTTGCTGCCATCACTAAATAATCGGCGGCAAGTTCGATTCGAGCCTGAGTCAGCAACGTAATATATTCTAAATACTGCGCGGTGATTTGCTGAATGGGTAAATCGACAACGTCTAATTTTTGCTTACGGATCAAATATAAAAGTAAATCCAATGGTCCTTCAAAGGACTCAAGGAACACTTCCAATGCCTCCGGCGGAATAAACAAATCCAGCGGCATTTCGGTCATTGCCTGACCACGAATAACGGCTAAGGGTAAACTCTGTTGCGTGCCCTGCATCCGCTATCTTGCTCCGTTAACACTGCGCTATCCAACCTAGGCTAACGCCAAACGCGCGATTATACCTGTAAATTTACGGCGATAAAACTGCCAAATGTTGACTACCACTATCCGAATCACTTACCCGCATCCATTAGCGATAAATCTAATGCGGCAGATTTAGAGGAACGGCGTGATATCACCCGCGCCTTCACGTAAAATCTCGGCGCCATCTTCAGACATATCAATTACAGTCGTCGGCTTTTCGCCTAAATAACCACCGTGGATAATCACATCCACTTGATGCTCGAGCAAATCACGAATTTGTTCAGGATCAGACTCGGCAAACTCGGCATTTGGCATCACTAAACTGGTCGACATCAGCGGCGCATCTAAGGCTTCAAGCAACGCCAGTGCGATCACATTGTCGGGCACGCGAATACCTATGGTCTTTTTCTTGTCATTTTGCAGCCGACGGGGCACTTCTTTGGTCGCTTTAAAAATGAAGGTATAAGGTCCAGGCGTGCAACTTTTTAGAATACGATAGGCTTGGTTATCCACCTTGGCGTAGGTTGCAAGCTCGGAGAGATCACGGCACATCAATGAAAAATTATGATCGTTCTCAATTTGACGAATTCTCGCCATCCGCGTCATCGCGTCTTTCTCACCAATCAAGCAGCCTAATGCATAGCCTGAATCGGTGGGGTAAACAATCACACCGCCTGCTTTTAAGGCTGCGACGGCTTGACTGATAAGACGGGCTTGCGGATTTACTTCATGTACATAAAAAAACTGACTCATGGTCGTTCCATCCAAGATCTCGATTGCCAGACCCAATCAATACCTTGGGGCTGATACAGATTTTTACCTAATTCTATCCAATTGCTTGGAAAGTGAAAATCACTCCCTATCGATGCAAGCAACTGGTTTTGAACGCTCAGCGCCACAAGATTGGCCCTGTCGTCTAACGTTTGCTGGCCGAGTACCACTTCCATGGCATCTCCACCTGCTTCTTTAAATTCGCGCACTAAGCGCTTAAGCCACTTAGCGGATAACTTGTAACCGCTAGGGTGGGCTAACACAGCTAACCCGCCCGCGTTATGGATCACTTCAATCGCGCTAGCCATATCGCCCCAATTATTGGGCACATAACCGGTTTTACCCCGAGCTAAATAGCGTTTAAATACACTCGGCATATCCACAGCATGACCCTTATCAGCCATCCAGCGAGCGTAATGTCCACGGCTCAACGCGGCATCACCCGCCAACGCCTTAGCGCCTTCGTAGGCACCTTCGATACCAGCTTTAGCTAATCTATGGCCAATTTCTTGGGCACGTAATTCACGTAATTCACGCTGGTTTTCTAAAAATGCTAATAGCGCGAGGTTATCAGCATCGAAGTTAAGCGCCACGATATGAATATCGTAACTATTCCAGCGAGTAGAGATTTCCACGCCAGAAATCAATTTCAATGGTGCAGCTTGTGCCTGATTAAAGGCACTGGCTTCAGGTAAACCTGCCACAGTGTCGTGATCGGTGATCGCAAATAACTGCACGCCCTTTTCAAGGGCTCTTGCCACCAATTCAGACGGCGTTAACTGACCATCGGACGCGGTCGTGTGGCTGTGTAAATCAGCCAATATGCTTTGAGTATTCATGGCGCTATTGTACGCGCATTTGTTAACAAATGCGCTGCTATCTCGCACTTTGTCGCTAAGTCATATTAATTTTATGCCTCATTGAAGTGGATAAATCGCAGAAAATGAAAAATATTCAATTGACATTATTGCTCGGCTCATGTTTTCTATAGGTCCATTAACGAATTAGCGAGACCCTTTTGAATGACCCACATTAACGCTTCATTAAACATCATTTGGTGGTGGCACTTCCCAACGTAGCGGGTGGTGTGAAGCTCTGTGCTCATTTGAAAGTGACCAGAATCAACAAAAAAGCCCGCAGAAATGCGGGCTTTTTTGTTAGGTGCGAAAAATGTCGGCAAACTCGGGTGAAAAATTAAGAAAGCGAGATAACTCATAATGTTAAAGACATTTAATCAGGTAGCTGGAGTATGAACATGCCCAAACAGACATTCGCACGCTCAAGCACGCTCAAGGCGGCATTAACCTACCACAGCGATCCACTGCGCTTATATCAGCACATCACCCAAGATGCACCCCATACTATGTTGCTCGAATCGGCCGAAATCGACAGTAAAGATCATTTAAAAAGTATGGTGATGACCCATGCCGCCATGATGATCCGCTGCGATGGTTATCAACTGACCTTCACCGCACTGACCGACAATGGCGCGAGCTTACTTGCCCCTATCGAAACCTTTTTCTGCGCGAGTGCAAATCTAGTCAGAGATAACTTGACCTTAGTGGTCACACTGCAAAAAGACACTCAGCTGCAGGATGAAGATGCGCGCTTAAAATCGACCTCGCCACTCGATGGCCTGCGGATGTTTATCCAGCAGATTGATTGTGGCGCTCATACTGACAGCCAGACTAAACCCGCCTTTGAAGATCTGTTTTTAGGTGGCGTACTGGCCTACGACTTGATTGATACCGTTGAGCCACTGCCCGCCGTACCGAACCGCGATAACGATTGCCCAGACTACTTATTCTACCTCGCCGAAACCTTAATCCTTATCGACCATAAACTAAAACAAGCCGACATAATTACCCATAACTTCAGTCACGATTCAGCTCAATATGCCGCCATCACCGCAACGCTAAGTGAGCGGGTACAAAGTTTAACTGCAGAGTGTAAAACCCTCGGTAATTCACCTGCCGATGTGCCGACACTGGTCGCCATCGATGCAACTGAGCAAGTCAATATTTCCGATGAGGAGTTCAAACAAACCGTTATCGATTTGAAAGAACACATTATTGCAGGCGATATTTTCCAAGTGGTGCCATCCCGTAGCTTTAGTTTGCCTTGCCCGAATACCTTAGGGGCTTATCGCGCCCTGCGCCTGACGAACCCAAGCCCCTATATGTTTTATTTCAGGGGGCATGATTTTACGCTTTTTGGTGCCTCACCAGAAAGTGCGCTCAAATTTGATGCCAGCAGTAATCAAGTGGAAGTCTACCCGATTGCTGGCACCCGTAAACGCGGTAAAACCGCCACGGGCGAGATTGATTTTGACTTAGATAGCCGCATCGAACTTGAACTGCGCTTAGATAAAAAAGAACTGTCGGAACACTTAATGCTGGTCGATTTAGCTCGCAACGATATCGCGCGCATCAGCCAAAGCGACAGCCGCAAAGTCGCCGAACTACTAAAAGTTGACCGCTATTCCCATGTAATGCACCTCGTCAGCCGCGTAACGGGTCAACTGCGCCAAGATTTAGATGCGCTGCATGCTTATCAGGCCTGTATGAATATGGGCACATTAGTGGGCGCACCAAAAGTACGTGCATCACAACTGGTACGCCAAGCGGAAAAAGCGCGCCGGGGCAGCTATGGCGGCGCTGTGGGTTACCTTAACGCCCTTGGAGACATGGACACTTGCATCGTGATCCGCTCCGCCTTTGTTAAAAATGGCATCGCCTTTATTCAAGCGGGCGCTGGCGTGGTATTTGATTCGGATCCCCAAAGCGAGGCAGATGAAACCCGTCAAAAAGCCCAAGCCGTGATTTCAGCCATCAAGATGGGCGCTGGACTACAAGTAAACACTTCAGTGCAATATCAATAGGAGCCAAATATGAAACTCTATCTACTCGATAACTTTGACTCCTTTACCTACAACCTAGTGGATCAATTTCGCAGCCTAGGCTGTGAAGTGGTGATTTACCGCAACGATGTTGCCGCCGATTTTATTGCCGAAAAACTGCTTAACGAACAAGTACCCGCAGCCCTCGTGTTATCACCCGGTCCTGGCGCACCCCATGAGGCGGGATCTATGATGGCACTTATCGCCAAAGTTGCGGGTAAGGTGCCTATGCTGGGTATCTGCCTTGGGCATCAAGCCATGGTGGAATATTACGGCGGCACAGTGGCACGCGCACCTTTTGTGGTACACGGCAAAGCAAGCCCGACTTTCCATGACGGTACTGGCGTATTTGCCGGTTTGCCCTCTCCCCTGCCCGTTGCCCGTTATCACAGTCTCGTCGCCACTCAAGTACCTGACTGCCTGCAAGTGATCGCAACCACTGAAGCTATGCCGATGGCGATTTTGCACCCGCAGCATAGAGCCGTTGGGTTTCAGTTCCACCCAGAATCGATTCTGACGACGTTGGGCAGCACACTGCTCATTCAAACATTGGCATTTCTGACCCAAGACATGACAGCAGGAGTAGACGCATGAGTACAAAAAATATTCAGCCTTTACTCGACCTTTTATACCAAGGTAAGAGTTTAAGTCGCGAGCAAGCCTTTGAGATTTTTAGCGCGTTAATTCGCGGTGAAATGAGTGAAGCCACTATGGCGGGCATGTTAGTTGCGCTGAAAATGCGCGGCGAAACCATAGATGAAATCAGCGGCGCCGCCGATGCGATGCGCGCCGCCGCCAAGACGTTTCCTTACTCGAATGGCGATAACCTTAGCAATGGTATCGTTGACATAGTTGGCACAGGTGGCGACGGCTTTAATACCATTAATATTTCCACCACGGCCGCCTTTGTTGCCGCTGCTGCGGGCGCTAAGGTCGCCAAACACGGCAATCGTAGCGTATCGAGTAAATCGGGGTCATCGGATCTTTTGGCGCAGTTTGGCATCGACTTAACCATGTCACCAGACACCGCCAGTCGTTGCCTCGACGCACTGAACCTGTGCTTTTTATTTGCGCCCCACTACCACGGTGGAGTAAAACATGCGGGGCCGGTCAGGCAAGCGCTGAAAACGCGCACTTTATTCAATGTGTTAGGGCCACTTATCAATCCCGCCCGCCCCGAGTTTATGTTACTTGGCGTGTATAGCCCTGAGTTAGTCTTACCGATAGCGAAAGTATTAAAGGCGCTTGGCACAAAACGCGCTATGGTAGTGCACGGCAGCGGTTTAGATGAAGTCGCGCTGCACGGCAATACCCAAGTGGCCGAATTAAAAGACGGCGACATCATAGAGTATCAACTCACGCCCGCCGATTTAGGTGTGCCTTTAGCACAAATCAGTGACTTAGAAGGCGGCGAACCCGCGCAGAATGCCTTGATCACCGAGGCAATTTTGAAAGGTTGTGGCACAGATGCGCATACCAATGCGGTCGCTATCAATGCCGGTTGTGCTTTATATGTGTGTGGGATTGCTGATTCAGTCAAAGCCGGAACCTTACTTGCGATCGCGACCATACAAAGCGGCAAAGCCTTTGAATTGTTAAGCCAATTAGCTAAAGTCAGCAGTGAAACAAAGGAATAAGTGGCAATGACTCAAGAACTGATAACAAATAGCCAAGATATGAGAACTCAGCCACCGGCAGCAACAAACTCTATGCCAAAAAGTAATGTGTTAACCCGTATAGTCGATACCAAAGCTGCCCATATTGCCGCCCTGAAGCTGCGTTTCCCCGAGGCCAGTCTGTCGCCAAAAATCTCTGACCGCAGTTTGTTTGCCGCACTCAAGGCGCCCAAGGCGGGTTGCATTTTAGAATGTAAAAAAGCCAGCCCCTCCAAAGGCTTAATCCGTAAAGACTTTGATGTCGAAGCCATCGCCGATATCTATGGTAAATATGCGGCGGGTATTTCAGTATTAACCGACGAGCAGTTTTTCCAAGGGGATATGGACTATATCCCTAAGGTGCGCGCTCGGGTGAACCAACCTATTCTGTGCAAAGATTTTTTTGTCGATGAATACCAAATTAAACTCGCCGCCCACCAAGGCGCCGATGCAATTTTGCTGATGCTATCCGTGCTGGATGATGCGCAATATCACCGCCTAGCGAAAGAAGCCGCTAAGTATCAACTCGATGTGCTGACTGAAGTCAGTAACGAAGAAGAACTTAAACGCGCCATCGCATTAGATGCGCCGATCATTGGGATCAATAACCGTAACTTAAGGGATTTGAGTACCGATCTCGCCACCACAGAAGCCTTAGCGCCACACATTGGTAGCGACCGCGTGGTGATCAGCGAATCAGGCATCTACAACAATGAACAAGTGCGCCGCCTGAGTCCGCTGGTTGATGGCTTCCTCGTCGGTAGTTCGATAATGGCCGAGGCTGATATTGACTTAGCCTGCCGTAAATTGATCTTCGGTCACAATAAAGTCTGCGGCCTCACCCGCATGGAAGATATTCTCGCCGCGGCAACGTCAGGCGCCGTCTATGCCGGGCTGATTTTTGCTGAAAAATCCCCGCGCGCCTTAACCCTTAATGCCGCTGAACAATTGCTCAGGGAATATCGCGCATCCGAGGCTCCCGCCATTGAATTCGTCGGCGTGTTTGTTAATGCCGCGCCAGAAACCATTTGTGATACCGCAGCCAGTTTGCAGTTATCGGCGGTGCAGCTCCATGGCACTGAAACTGAACTTGAAATCGCAGAGCTCACTAAGCGACTTGAGCAAGCGGGACTCACAACTCAAATTTGGAAAGCTGTCAGCGTCGATGCGCAAACGGGTGAGCTTGGTAACTTACCTCAGGGAGCATCGCGATATCTCTTTGATAGTAAAACGCCAGACCAATTTGGCGGCTCGGGCCAAGCCTTTAATTGGCAAAATATTAATGTGAAGTCCTTAGGCCAGCAAAAGGCCCATGCCATGTTGGCGGGCGGACTCAACGCCGACAATGCGGCCAGTGCCAATGCCCAAGGATTTTACGGTTTAGATTTTAATTCTGGCCTAGAAACCGCCGCAGGAATTAAATCGGCGCAACTGATCCAAACAGCTTTTGCCAACTTACGTCTCTAAACGGCGAGATAAAACACATTTATATCTGTGGCTCAATTTAACAGCGTACATTTAACAAATGCTTGAGTTGAGAAACCACAGACAAACAGATTGATAAGATAAGGAAAAAGGTATGTCAACGTTAAAGCTTAACCCTTATTTCGGCGAATACGGCGGCATGTATGTGCCACAGATTTTAGTGCCAGCCCTTAAGCAATTAGAAACTGCCTTTGTGGAAGCGCAGGAAGATGAAGACTTTAAAGCTGAATTTACCGATTTACTGAAAAACTACGCGGGTCGCCCAACAGCACTCACCTTAACTCGCAATTTAAGCCCAAATCCTATGGTGAAAATCTACCTTAAACGGGAAGATTTACTCCACGGCGGCGCCCATAAAACCAACCAAGTGTTAGGCCAAGCACTGCTGGCTAAGCGCATGGGTAAAAAAGAAATTATTGCTGAAACCGGTGCAGGACAACACGGCGTTGCCACCGCCCTTGCTTGCGCGCTGTTAGGCTTGAAATGTAAAGTCTATATGGGCGCAAAAGACGTTGCGCGCCAATCACCTAACGTATTTAGAATGCGTTTGATGGGCGCGGAAGTCATTCCTGTGACCTCAGGTTCTGCCACCCTAAAAGATGCCTGTAACGAGGCGATGCGCGACTGGTCTGGCAGCTACGAAAAGGCCCACTATCTTCTGGGCACCGCTGCGGGGCCACATCCGTTCCCAACAATCGTGCGTGAATTCCAACGCATTATTGGCGAAGAAACCAAGAAGCAAATGCTGGAACGTGAAGGTCGCTTGCCCGATGCCGTTATCGCTTGTGTTGGCGGCGGTTCCAACGCTATCGGCATGTTTGCTGACTTTATCGACGAACCAAGTGTCGAGCTGATTGGCGTCGAACCTGCCGGTAAAGGCATAGACACGCCAATGCACGGCGCGCCGCTTAAACACGGTAAGACAGGTATTTTCTTCGGCATGAAAGCGCCTTTGATGCAAGACAGCGAAGGGCAAATCGAAGAATCTTACTCGATTTCAGCCGGATTGGACTTCCCCTCCGTTGGCCCGCAACACGCACATCTCAATGCCACAGGCCGTGCCCGTTATGAATCGGCTACCGATGATGAAGCCTTAGAAGCCTTCCAACAACTGGCGCGCTGTGAAGGGATTATCCCCGCATTAGAATCGGCGCATGCTATCGCCTATGCCGTCAAAATGGCGCGCGAGTGCACCAAAGAAACCATTTTAGTGGTCAATCTTTCCGGTCGTGGCGACAAAGATATTTTCACCGTTTCTGACATTTTGAATGGTAAAGAGGTATAACGAACATGAGTGATACATTGACTAACCCAGGCCTTTACCAAGCGGCCCGTTACCAAGCCACCTTTGCCAAACTCAAGGCCGAAGGCCGTGGCGCTTTTGTCCCCTTCGTCACCCTTGGCGATCCTAGCCCTGAGTTATCGCTAAAAATTATCGATACCTTAGTGCAAAACGGCGCCGATGCCTTAGAACTGGGCTTTCCGTTTTCCGATCCCTTGGCCGATGGCCCTGTGATCCAAGGCGCTAACCTGCGTTCTTTAGCCGCTGGCACGACTCCAACGGCGTGTTTTGAATTACTGGCGCAAGTACGTGCAAAATACCCAGAACTACCAATCGGTTTGCTGCTGTATGCGAACTTGGTGTTTGCTAACGGCATAGATGCGTTTTACGCCAAAGCGCAGCAAGCGGGTGTGGATTCAGTACTTATCGCCGATGTTCCAGTGGAAGAATCAGCGCCCTTTAGCGAAGCCGCTAAAGCACATGGTATTGCGCCGATTTTTATCGCGCCGCCCAATGCTGACAGTGAAACCCTTGAGCAAGTGAGTAAAAGTGGTGAAGGTTACACCTATCTCTTATCCCGCGCGGGAGTCACAGGCACAGACACGAAAGCTGGCGTGCCGGTAGAGGAAATTTTATCTAAATTAAAAGCCTTTAACGCCCCGCCACCGCTCCTCGGTTTTGGTATTGCCGAGCCTTCACAGGTAAGCGCCGCCATCAAAGCGGGCGCTGCGGGGGCGATTTCTGGCTCTGCCGTAGTAAAAATCATCGAAACCCACCAGCACGATGAAGTTAAGCTACTTGCAACGCTTGGGGAATTTACTCGCGCCATGAAGGCTGCGACCTAAACTAACTGCGTATTTATTTAGTCACAGTTCCTCGGTAGCATGGAGGCCTCGACAATAAAACGGACTTTTTATGCAGTATCGGATCTATATTCTCGAACTCACACCATGGGGCTGTGGATTTGAAGGGGAAGTAGCCGCAAAATGCGACAATGGCGCGCCAATTTGGTTTTACTACCAAGGCAGCGATCAGCAGGCAAAAGCGCGCTTTCCCCTTAACCAATGGGTGACGGTTGAATTATTGGGTCGGCTGGCGAGTGCGATCCCTCAAGTTGACATCATTGAACAAGCGCCACACCAGCATCTGCAGTTCCCGCTGCATAACTGTCACTTTGAAGCTTCAGGACAGATCATCGACATCAGCCAAACACCCGAAGATACGATTTACCTGTTGCAATCAAACTTACCGCTCCCCTTCGATAATGAACTGGGAAAATCCCCTATCTCACTCAGTGACTGGGTCAATGTGACAGGTGAACTTTGGGTAACAAATTGGATGAATTAAGTCGATAAAAGAAGGTATAGTGCTAACCTTTGACCAATCATTCGCCTGATACATTTCCATTAGAGGATCCGATGACCGTTTCTAAATCTTTAGCCAATGACAAACCTCGTACTTTTTTGGGAACACCCAAATTACCCGCCAAGTATGCCACTGTGGTGATGCCATTTTTTCTTTCTATTCTCATGAGTTGTATCGTTTCTGGGATCAGCACTTTCAATGGCGTTGGCGCTTCACCGCAATTTATCGAACTCTGGCTCGGCGCTTGGCTGATCTCATGGATTGTCGCCTTTCCGACATTACTGATGGTGTTACCTTTAGTACGTAAACTCACCGCCGCCTTTGTCGAACTCCCTTAGTATTGGTAGATATTTATTCATCGTGTTTATGGAATAAAACCGAAAGCCGTCGTTAAAAACGGTTTTCAACGGGACAATTAACATGACACATTAGCTTTCCACTCTGCACAAAACCCTATTAACGCCCTAATAACCCTTTATTTAGTGCTGTTTTTAAACAACGAAATATCATCGTCCTCTCATCGAAAGTTCAATATCTAGACATTTACAGTCGATTTACACTGACATCATTTTGTCACTAGCAGCTATCATTTTTGGCGTATTCTATATCCATTCAATGAGTCGAGACAAATAGAGTTTTAAACCTCAAAAACAAATTAACCAACTGTTTTATAGCGTTATTTATAACATCATTTCACAAAAAACGTCTCTCTTGTGAGCGACAGCAATCACTAAACATTATCACAACAGACAATATACAATTCTTTTTTATATCCGCTAAAAGTATGAATCACTCCCATTCACTCAAATGATAACGATTTGCATTTGTAATTTTTAAAGTGCTAATTTACCCCTCCATTATCATCAAAGATAACCGCAGCAGGAAGCTATAGCTAAAAACACTATTAGCGAGATAAATGGATTGTTAAATCAGTTTTGATAGAGATATCCACTAAATTCTTGCTTATCAGTCGACTATTACTGGAAAAGTTCTACTTAGCACAATAGAACCAAAGGAGGCGTAAGTGACTACACTACAAAGGGAAATTGATCGCGAAATCTTTGATCTACTTGGCATAGGCATTGGCCCGTTCAATCTTGGCCTCGCCGCCTTATCAGAACCTATTGACGGCTTTAATTGTTTATTTTTAGATGCTAAAACCAGTTTTGACTGGCATCCAGGCATGCTACTCAAATCCTCAAGACTGCAAACCCCCTTTATGTCAGATCTGGTAACTATGGCCGATCCCACCAGCCGCTACAGTTACCTTAATTTTGCCAAGCAAACGGGCAGACTTTATCCCTTTTATATTCGTGAGAATTTCTTTTTACCTCGCCACGAATACAACTTGTATTGCCAATGGGTGAGCCAACAGCTCAGCAACCTTAAATTTGGTTTTAAGGTCACTCAAGTGGATTACAACGCCGGTGAAGGTATTTATCGAGTTACAGGTTTTGATAGACGCAGTGGCAAAACCCATACCTATCAATGCCGAAAGCTAGTGTTAGGCACTGGCACTGAACCTTATCTGCCAAAGGATTGCCCAATCCAAGATGCACGGATCATGCATACCGCCAGTTATATGCAGCAAAAAACCTACCTGCAGAGTCAGAGTGCCATCACAGTGATTGGTAGTGGCCAGAGTGCGGCGGAAGTGTTTTACGATCTACTGCAAGATATTGATACCTATGGTTATCAACTCAATTGGATGACGCGATCACCACGTTTTTATCCCTTGGAATATACCAAGCTTACTTTAGAGATGACCTCGCCAGATTATGTCGATTACTTCCACGAGTTGACCCCTAATCAAAGATGCTCACTGATTGCCAGCCAGAAACAACTCTACAAAGGAATAAATTCTGAGCTGATAAACGACATTTACGATTTGTTATATCAAAAGCGCCTATTGGCCGATTTTCAATGCCGACTAATGACGAATGCGGCGCTGACTCATATCGAGCCCCAAGCCAATATGCTCAAGTTGCATTTCCACCACAATGAAAAAAATCATACCTTTGAGCAAGAAACGGGCGCCGTCATTTTAGGCACAGGTTACCACTATCGTTTACCCGAGTTTATCAGTGGTATTAAACAACAAGTCGAATTCGATGACGCCGGACAACTTAGTGTGCAGCGTGATTACAGCATAGATATTCGAGGGGATATTTTTGTCCAGAATGTCGGTTTGCATACCCATGGGATAAGCTCACCGGATCTGGGAATGGGCTGTTATCGCAACAGCACCATCTTAAAAGCCGTGCTCGGTTATGCGCCCTACCATATTGAGGAACATATCGCGTTTCAAACCTTCGATCCGGCCAAACTTGCCAGTCATCAGCCCTGCGGCGTCAATGCAATTAACACATTGAATCTTAAAACTAAACATTTCACTAAGGCATCAAATCACACAGATACTGCTGACGCGCCTCATAGTCTGTACCCAACCCAAACTGCGACTTCAAGTATAAGTGCAGGCACAAGTTCAGGTGCGGGAACCCACATGTCAGTCTTGATGGCGCCGAATAAGGAGGCGCAATAATGGCAAGTCAATTTAGCAACCATTGCTTAACGCGGCTATGTTTAACACAGCTATCGGCTATTACAAGCATCAATGGTTTCCAGTTCAGAGCCTTAGATCTTACACAAGACATTCCAACACTACAGTCTTGGCTTAACCAAGATTACGCCAAGTTTTGGGGTATGCAGGGCTTGAACCTTGATGCCATAAAAAATCTGTTAGCAACTACAGAACACAAGTTTGCCTTGATAGGTGAATGGCAGGCCAAAGCGCTATTTATGGTGGAACTCTACGATCCTGTCCACGATGAAATCGGCCAGCACTATCGTGTTGCGCCGGGTGATTGTGGTATGCATCTGATTATCGCGCCGCCCGATGGCAAACCCGTCAGCGGCTTATCCTTCAAAGTGATGGATGCAATAGCTAAGCTCGTGCTTGAAAAACTGGCCTTTACTCGCCTCGTAGTTGAACCCGATCAACTCAATATGAAAATTCATCACTTAAATAGCCGAGTAGGTATTCGCTATGAAAAGGCAATTCAATTAAACACTAAAGCGGCTTTCCTCGGATTTTGCACTGCGGCTGATCGTCTGCGCGCATCAAGCCCAGCTTCTTCGACGCGCTTAGCCCAAACAACCTTAGCTCAGCCATGCTAGTTGAAAGCCCCCGTAACCTCTCCCATAACATTATCGACTCTTTAGGTGAATTAGATGAACTTACCCACAAAAGCCTTATTAATGAACCCATTGCCAACGCAAGATCATCATGATCAAGCAGTACATGCTCAACAAAGCTCGGCGCTATCGACAACATCGACTTCTATGCCCGAGCATTTAACCCCCACCTATTGGCAAGCGGCTAATCGGCATTTAGTGAAGAAAATTCTCTGCGAATTTACCCACGAGAAGCTCATTACCCCGACCCTATACGGGCAAAAAGCGGGACTCAATCACTATGAACTGCGGCTCAAAGACAGCACTTACTATTTTAGTGCGCGGCACTATCAGCTAGATCATCTCGCGATTGATGCAGATACCATCCGCGTTTCACTTGCAGGCAAAGAGCAAATCCTCGATGCAATGTCGCTGATTATTTCCCTTAAAAATGACTTAGGGATCAGCGAACCCCTACTGCCCACGTATTTAGAGGAAATCACCAGCACCCTCTACAGCAAGGCGTACAAATTAGCGCATCAGGCGATCCCCGCCGCCACACTGGCGCGAGCCGATTATCAAAGCATAGAAGCGGGTATGACAGAAGGTCATCCGGTGTTTATTGCCAATAATGGCCGGATTGGATTTGATATGCAGGATTACCGTCAATTTGCCCCAGAAAGCGCGATGCCGATGCAGTTAGTCTGGCTTGGCGTACGCAAGAGCAAAACCACGTTTGCCGCCCTCGAAAACTTGAGTCACGACGCATTATTAAAGAAGGAGCTTGGCCAGCAGTTCGATGATTTTCAGCAGCATCTTAAAACCCAGCAGCATGATCCACAGGACTTCTACTTTATGCCAGTGCACCCTTGGCAGTGGCGTGAAAAAATCGCCCGCGTCTTTGCCGGCGACATAGCCCGTGGCGATCTGGTTTACCTTGGTGAAGGCAGCGAACAATACCAAGTGCAGCAATCAATACGCACTTTCTTCAATCTTGCATCACCGCAAAAGTGCTACGTCAAAACTGCGCTTTCTATCCTAAATATGGGCTTTATGCGTGGTCTATCGCCCCTTTACATGAGCTGCACACCGCAGATCAATGCTTGGGTTGCAAACTTAGTTGAAAACGATCCTTACTTTGCCCAACAAGGCTTTGTGATCCTGAAGGAAATTGCCGCAATAGGTTATCACCACACCTATTACGAGCAGGCACTCACCCAAGATAGCGCCTACAAAAAAATGCTCTCAGCCCTGTGGCGCGAAAGCCCACTGCCGCACATTGAGCCTAAGCAAAATCTGATGACCATGGCAGCGCTACTGCATACGGATCATGAAGATAAGGCCCTTATTGCAGCCTTGATAGTCGCCTCAGGCTTACCAGCAAAGGATTGGGTCAGTCGCTATTTAAACCTGTATTTATCGCCGCTGTTACATGCCTTTTTTGCCTACGATCTGGTCTTTATGCCACATGGTGAAAACCTGATCTTAGTGCTCGATGAATATGTGCCAGTCAAGATTTTAATGAAAGACATAGGCGAAGAAGTCGCGGTACTCAATGGCGCGAAGCCGCTACCTGATGATGTAAAACGCCTTGCAGTTAGCCTTGAAGAAGAGATGAAGCTTAACTACATCTTACTGGATATTTTTGACTGTATTTTCCGCTATTTAGCACCGCTACTCGATGAGCAAACCAGTGTCAGTGAAAGCCAATTCTGGGAGTTAGTGGCGGACAATGTACGTGATTACCAAGCCCAGCATCCACATTTGGCCGACAAGTTTGCCCAATACGATCTGTTTAAGGACAGCTTTGTACGCACGTGCCTCAATCGTATCCAATTGAATAATAACCAACAAATGATAGACCTCGCCGACAGGGAGAAAAACCTGCGTTTCGCCGGTGGCATCGACAATCCCTTGGCGGCCTTTAGACAAAGCCATGCCTTTAAGCGCCCTATGCTTAGCAGCGCTGAGCAAAGGACACGTTAACACACCACAAAGTGGATAACCCCGAAAATTTAGCATGGGCCAATGTTGGCCCAGCTTGTTTAACCCCCAACCTAAACGGAATTAAAGATCAACATTATGAAGACTTTTCCTCTCTCCAGCATCGCACTCGTCTGCAGACAAGCCCTCGTTAACCCGAAGCTATTGCTGTACTCAGCCATGTTAGCCACGGTTCCCCATGCCACAGCTGACACTGTCGATGCGGATAGTAAGACTAAAAAGCACCAGAAAGAAATTGAAGTCATCAATGTCATTGGCGCTAAGGATTTACACGACAACCGTTATAAAACCCAAGCGATGAACACGGCAACTGGGCTCGATTTATCCTATCTAGAAACGCCGCAATCGGTCACGTCTATCACCCGCCAAATGATGAATGATCAACAGCTTAATAGCGTGATTGATGCCATGACCAGCGTTGCGGGGATCAATGCCCGCCCAATGGATAACGACAGATACAGTATTAGTGCCCGCGGCATTGCCGTGACCAGCATTTTGTACGATGGTGTGCCCACCACCTACGACACCCGCTTCAACTATGGGGATAATCTGATCGACACCGCCATCTACGAGCGAGTAGAAGTGGTACGCGGCGCGACAGGTTTAATGACAGGTGCGGGTAACCCCTCGGCGGCCATTAACCTTATCCGTAAACGCCCGACTCAAGAGTTTATGGGCAACACCTCGTTAAGTGTGGGCTCATGGAATAATGTGCGCGGTATGGTCGATGTTTCCAGCGGCTTAAATGACTCGGGTTCTGTACGCGGTCGCGTGGTGGCCGCCTATCAAGATAAAGATTCGTTCCAAGACAGGTACGAGCAGCAGCGCACCACGCTATACGGCATAGTCGAAACCGATATTGGCGATAGCACCTTATTCACCCTTGGTGTCGATTACCAAGATGCTACGCCGAGCGGCACTATGTCGGGCGGTTTACCGCTATTTTACAGCGATGGCAGTCGCACTAATTATGATCGTGCCACTTCAACGGCGCCCGATTGGGGCTCGGCGCATACCCAAGGACTCAACACCTTTGCGAGTCTCGAACACAGATTAGATAATGGTTGGAACCTAAAAGGGACTTACACCTACGGCGATAACTCATTGGAGTTCGATGTGCTATGGGCCACGGGATATCCCGATCCTATAACTAATATCGGCGCAACAGCAGGCTCTATCGCCTATGTCGACGGCAGTCGCACCCAACACAATGTGGATTTACGCGCCGAAGGACAATACCAACTCTTTGGTCAGGAACATCAATTGATGTTTGGCTGGAATGGCCAACGCCAAGAGTTCGCCAATCCCTACTATTATC
The DNA here is from genome assembly GCF_016406325.1 of Shewanella putrefaciens. Classification (NCBI taxonomy): domain Bacteria; kingdom Pseudomonadati; phylum Pseudomonadota; class Gammaproteobacteria; order Alteromonadales; family Shewanellaceae; genus Shewanella; species Shewanella putrefaciens. The sequence goes on from NZ_CP066370.1 coordinate 2,706,341, forward strand.
CCACTGCGGCAGTACCGCCTTTGGGGGATTTTCGGGATCCGAACTTCCAATATCCAAAACCTCAGTGGAAAGAAACCTATACCACAGGCTCATTTGGCGAAACCAAACAGAGTGCAGCCTATGTGGCGACTCAGCTTAATCTCAGCGACGCTTTAGCTGTCCTCGTCGGATTACGCCTCAATGAGTGGGAAACCGACCAAGATAATTTTGGCAGCCGCTACGATTTCAGCATCAACAACGAACTCACGACTTACTTCGGCCTCACCTACGCCCTGACCGAGCAATATTCGCTCTATGCCAGTTATACGGATATTTTTGCACCGCAAACCTTGCAGCGAATCGATGCCAGTTATATTGACCCTGTGAAGGGTAAGAACTACGAGGCAGGGATTAAAGCCAGCCTGATGGATGAAAGTTTAGATATGTCGCTGTCGGTGTTTGAAATTCGTCAGGACAATGTCGGAGAACGTACAGGCGATGTACTCCCTGACACCACCATCCCAGTGTACAGAGAGGTTAACGGCACCCAAACCCAAGGTTTTGAGTTTGAATCCACAGGCAAAATCACCGATGACTGGAATATTTACTTCGGTTACACCCAGTTCAGCACCGAGGATCCTAAGGGCAAACGCATCAATACCACCTCACCACGCCAGCAGGTAAAAGTCTTTACAACCTATCGATTTAGTGGGGATTGGCACAAGCTACAAGTCGGTGCAGGTATAAATTGGCAGAGTCGCATTTACATGACAGTGAAAACACCACCACCAACCCCAATAGAGGTGGAAGTCGGTCAAGACGCCTATGCCCTAGTCAACTTAATGGCAAGTTACGCCTTTACCGAACAGCTTAAGCTTAGCGCCAACCTGAACAACGCCTTAGATAAAACCTACTACAGCCAAGTCGGTCAATATAGCCAATTCCAATACGGTACGCCTCGAAGTGCCAGCTTAACCTTGGACTATCGCTTCTAAGTCAGACTTTAATTGCGATCGTTCGAAAAACCTTGTGAGCCCCAATATTTGGCTCACAAGGTCCTCATTTATATGGAATTTATCAATAATAGTGGGGCTTATCAATAACAGCGGGAATCAGTCACAATCATATAAGGAGTGACAATGGCAAGCCAACGGAGAGACACCAGACTGCAAACATTGTGTGATACCTCGCCAAGCCACAACGCGTTGAATCAAACTATTTTGTCACTCAATCAGTTGTTACATCAACGGGCGCCCTTCTATAGCGAGCACCTTAATGCAACGCAGTCCCCCACAGGGCTTAGTTTTGATGAATGGAGTAACGCTGATACATATCAAAAACTCATTGCACGTTTTGCCATCGCACATCCTAGCGCAGAAACTCAGGTTGAAATCGAGGCTGAAACCGAGGTTAGTAAAACAGCGGCAACCAGCCGATCGCCCGCGTTTTCCAGTAAAAGCGCTGTGGTCAATAAAAGCACTGCGGCTAGTAAAAACGCTGTAGCCAGCAAAAAAGACACTCGCAAAGCATTGCATTCTCTCTGGGGCCAATGGTATTTCGGCCTATTAGTCCCACCTATAATGGAATGGATTTTTAACGCCCCAAAAGCCATATTCGAGCCTATTCACTGGCAGCCACAATCCATTTTTATGCAAGTACACCCCAGTGGCAGAGTAGCAAAATTTGAATTTAACCTCGCAAAGCGCCAGCCAAATACCGCTTTGACCTTTAAAAAACACCACGGCATCGAGCCACTTTCCCAAACAAACACTAAGCCAAGTTTCAAGACAGACAGTAAGGTACACTCACCATTAACCCCATATAAGCCGCCAGTTGATAAAGAACTCGCCCTACAAGGCCTGATCTTAAACTTACTACAACCGAGTGTTGAGCGTCTGCTCACCCTAAGCCCTACGCCCGCTAAATTATATTGGAGCCACCTCGGCTATCTTATTCACTGGTATCTTGGGGAATTAGGATTATCTCAGCAACAAAACCTGCGCCTAAAACAAGCTCTGTTTCGTCAGCCAACCTTTCAAGATGGCAGCATCAATCCGCTGTATAACAGCATTAACTTGTTTATCGACACTGAGCAAAGCAGTGCTAACTCAAACACAAAAACGAGCGTAAAAACAAACTCAAAGCCTAGCCCCAAAATCTCCTGCATTCGCCGTACTTGCTGCTTAAGGTATCAACTCGCCAACACTGGCCAATGCCACGATTGCCCGCTAATACAACACGTTAAAGAAAGAATACGGGCATAAGGATAACAGCGAGACTTCACCTAATCCCAAGTTCGCAGCCATCGGGTCTGTTTAGCCAAAACAGCGGAGCTTACGTGGGCGTTGCAATTTGGAACCGCTATTTAGCATCAAGATTAGACGGGGTTCACGGGCAAGATCGCAACCGAGGTACTATGATGGCTTTTTCCCACTAGCCTCGCGTGCTACACTCAGGCTCACGTCTCTTTATCACGATTATTTATGAAACAACTGCTTGATTTTCTGCCACTCGTTATCTTTTTTGCTGTCTATAAGTTTTTTGATATTTATATCGCCAGCGGCGCATTGATCGCAGCGACTGCGCTTCAATTAATCGTGACCTATGCGCTATACAAAAAGCTTGAAAAGATGCACCTTATTACCTTCGCCATGGTCACAGTGTTTGGCACACTCACCTTAGTTTTCCATGACGATGCCTTTATTAAATGGAAAGTCACCATTATCTATGCCCTATTTGCCTTGGCATTGGGTATTAGTCAGTTACTGAATAAGTCCATTTTAAAGTCGATGTTAGGCAAAGAAATGCAAGTAGCCGACAAGATTTGGGCACATATCACTTGGTATTGGGTAATCTTTTTTGCTACCTGTGGCCTAGTGAATATTTATGTCGCCTTTAGCTTACCGTTAGAAACTTGGGTGAATTTTAAGGTCTTTGGTTTAACTGCCTTAACCTTAGTCAATACTGTAATCACCGTATTTTACCTTTATAAACACCTTCCAGAAGACCAACGCAAGGAACTTAAATAATGTGGTATATGATTTCAGCTCAAGATGTTGAGAACAGCCTAGAAAAACGTTTAGCGGCGCGCCCTGCCCATCTAACCCGTTTGCAAGAATTAGCGGATGAAGGTCGTTTACTGGTTGCTGGCCCCCACCCAGCAATTGACAGCGAAAATCCAGGTGAAGCGGGATTTAGCGGTTCATTGGTTGTCGCTGATTTTGATTCTTTAGCCTCAGCACAAGCTTGGGCAAATGCTGATCCCTATTTTGCTGCGGGTGTTTACCAAAGTGTCGTGGTTAAACCCTTTAAGCGAGTTCTGCCTTAATGAAGATAGTGTCCTTTAATATCAATGGACTGCGTTCCCGCCTGCATCAATTGCAGGCGTTAATCGACAGCCACAAACCCGACATTATCGGCCTACAAGAAACCAAAGTGCACGATGAAGCCTTCCCACTCGCTGAAGTTGAGGCGATGGGCTATCAGGTACATTACCACGGTGGTAAGGCTCACTATGGCGTGGCTATGCTGTCAAAGGTTGCACCACAAAAAATACAAAAAGGGTTTCCTAGCGATGACGAAGATGCCCAGCGCCGAATGATTATCGGCACTTTCTCCCAAGCAAATGGCCGTCCACTGACCGTATTCAATGGCTATTTCCCCCAGGGCGAAAGCATAGACCACCCAACAAAATATCCTGCTAAACGTAAGTTTTATCAGGATTTAATGCACTACTTGCAGACGAACCATAGCAACGATGAAGATATCGCCATCATAGGTGATATCAATATTTCACCGACCGATTTAGATATCGGCATTGGCGAAGTCAATCGTAAGCGTTGGCTAAAAACCGGTAAATGCAGCTTCCAACCCGAAGAACGTGAATGGTTAAAAACCTTACAAGACTGGGGCTTAATCGACACTTTCCGTCAATTACATCCAGAGCGCACTGAGCGTTATTCTTGGTTCGATTACCGCAGCAAAGGTTTCGATGATAACCGCGGCCTACGCATTGATGTGATTTTAGCAACACCCTCGCTTGCTGCGCGCTTAGTCGAATCCGATGTCGATTACGATCTACGCGGTATCGATAAACCCTCTGACCACGCGCCCATTTGGAGCACGTTCAAAGAAGCTTAAGCTGCTTGGGTTCGATCATTTTAATGGATGTAAAAACATCGGCTTAGGCCGATGTTTTTGTTTGTGTACTGGTCACCCCAAATTGGACACTTTAAGTTGAGAAGTTTCAAACTCTACAGGTGATATAGAAATCCACTAGTCCCAATACACGGTATAGACAAGATAGCCATCTTGAGGCATAGGGGAAAGTTTATGTTCGCCATAGGGCCAGCCAGTACCGAGCCCATCTGCCGCGATTCCTGCAATCCAGGCTTCCACTTCGACCTCAGGCGCACAGGAGAGGATATGAATGTTCTCGGCTGCGGGCCATAGCTCATCATCCTCAAGGGCTTCGGACCATTCATCGTGCATACCAACAAAGACCCCCTGCACATCAGGCCTATGTTCGATTTCTTTCAAGCTGCGATAGATTTCTTTGATAGATGGTCGACCATAGCCCCAATTATTGGGCGCGATGGACTCTTCATCTTCGTTTGCTAAAAAGAACTCATCTAATGTCACTACCGGACTGTTCTCTGGATCTGCGACCAATAAGGCGCTTAATTTATTGAGTAATTCCGTTCTCGTTGTCACTGATAATACTCCATTTCTAAGGCTTGTTTCCTGTAAACCTTTAACTCACTTATCACGTACACAGGGCCAAAGACTAGACCTGATGTTGGCCTGACAGTATAGCGATTCTTTCTACATCGAGGCTTGCGAAGTCAGGGTCAACATACACATACATGCGGCTGATAAGATGGTCTGTAAACTCAAACACACTGCAAAAACGGCCTGTTGAAATCTTATTGTCTGGCCAAACGATGCCATCACTCATGACTCCACCTTCTTGCCCTTCGACGATGACAGTATTACCAGAAACTGTGATGTTAAATCCGTCGATATCATGCCAAATACTGCTGAGTGAGCTACCGATGCGATTGCCAAATTCAACTAAGCTGTCTTTGCCCTTAGCGCGTCCAAATTTAGGGAAAAAAAAGTCCACCTCTTCGCTAAACAAATCAGGGTAACTCACATCACCCGCATCGACTTTTTTAAAATATTCAATCACAAGCTTAACTAACACATCCTTTTCCATCATTTCCCCTATCTCTCTATGGTGATTTTTGCCGTTTTAAGGAGAGTTGTTCGCACTAGACTACAGCATGACTTTAACAGGCATAAATTGAGCTTGATAAATCAACCTAATCCAATTGACTCAATGCTTGATAATCAAGACTGCCATTGTGATAAAGCCTGATCTCAATAAAATCTATTTGTTTTTTGAGTAATGACAATTGCTCTATTAACCAGAGATAGCCGATTTTGTAGACATTTTGCAATAATTCGATTAATTCATCTTCTGGCATGTTTGCTTCGTTAATATTTAACATGCAATGCCAATTAAACTCTTTAAAAGGTGGAACAGTGTCTGACTCTAGATCCGCCGTGACTAGCCAGACACCATTCATCATTGAGCCTATATCAACAAAAAAATCACAATAGGCCTCACCTTGGGTATAGGAGAAATTTGCATATGCTTTAACAAGACTGGCAAAATCCTCTCGGTAATGATCGAGTGTTTCTTTCACCACTTTGGCTGATATCTCAACTTTTTCCATATTCATTTCTAACATCTTGAACGAAAATTGTTAGCAACCCATTGATAGTGCTTTACTTTGTGGTTAGTAACTTACTCTAACTTCAGCTATTCTCCAACCGTATTTTGATGATAATGCTAAAGTCACACTTTAGATTGATTTAAAAATTTCTATTACATTACAAAAAGTTAAATTAACCACAAACATTTGATGGGTGATTTCCGAGCAAAATGTGCAATTGCGAGATTAGTAGAACGCAATTAAAACATTAAGGAGAATTCGCTTGGAAGGATGAAGATACGAGAGAAAAGCGGCTTAATAAATGCGTTAACATTTTTAACTATTAAGCCGTGTAAGAAGAACTAAAATCTACCTTAAAGACGTAGCGTAGCAACTTAGCTAGTCCGGTACTGCTTTAAAATCCCACCCAATTCAACTGAAGCTTGGTGTAAGTCATTCGCCAAGGTCACACTGCGTCTTGCCGTTTGTTTGATGGTGTCGGACTGATGGCGAATCTCATTTAATTGCCCTGCAATATCCCGCGCGGCGACGCTTTGCTCCTCGGCGGCTGCGGCAATATGGCTACTCATATCAAATACCGCATTGACCGATCGTGTCATACCCTCGACATCCTCCCCTACGGCAATAATCGCACTTCGCCCTTCATCGGCTTGATCAACTATCTCTGTGGTAATCGCTGATAAACGACTCGTGCCTGACTGTAAGCCTTCAATCATGGACTGAATTTCAACCGTCGCCTGTTGAGTTCGACCCGCTAAGGTACGCACTTCATCGGCGACCACAGCAAAACCACGACCTTGCTCACCAGCACGGGCCGCTTCAATGGCCGCGTTTAAGGCTAATAAGTTAGTTTGCTGGGAAATACTGTTAATGGTTGTGACCACCGCATCAATACTCGCCGCATCCTTAGATAATTGTTCCACCGATGAAAATGCCGTACCAATTTTAGTCGAAAGCAAACCTATTCCCTCAACGGTGTGAACAATACGTTCTTGGCTGGTCGACATATGGGTAGCGTTTTCTTTTGTTTGCATTGAGGTGTTATTGGCATTAATCGAAACCTCCTCAATAGCTGCGGTCATTTGTGCCATTGCAACCGCGACTGAGTCTAAGAATTGATGCTGAAAACCGATTAATTCATCACTGGTCACCGCTTGTTGATTGAACTCGTTAGACGCCAGTGCCAGCGTATCTGCATTTTTGCTGATCGCGTTGACCATTTCACTCATATTATCGGCGCAGCGGTCTATTTCACGGGCGATTAAGCTAAAATCATCGGTGCCAAAAAAGTTTAATCTAAAACTTAAATCACCATCCGCTAAGCGTTTAATGGCCATATACATATCCCATAGCCCGCCACCGAGTGAAGTCGAAATCCAATAACTTAGCTGAAATAGCGGTAATAATCCCAATAACGCCAACCACAACATAAAATTGGCATCACTACGGGCATCGGCTTCCCATTGCTGTACATTTTGCGAAAGCTGTAGAGCTTGCCTACCTGAAACATCGGCCATAGCAGTCACTGTATTGACTTGACGTTGGGGGCCAGCCTGTCCATTTGTCAATATCAGCCCATTGTCACGGGCAAATTGCGTAAGGGCATCCCCCTCAAGTTGTTGTGAGCTTGCTACCTTTGCTAGCGCATCAACAGTCGCCTGAACTCGCGCAAATGATGCCAATTCGACATGACGCTGAGCATATTGATAATTCATCAACGCCACAGTTGTGGTGATTAAAGCCACCATAGAACAGACAACCCAAAACTTTCCGTTAAGGCTGCACTTGATCAATATGGCATCAATGGTGCGAAACTGGATTTGTTTCATCTTGATATTTCCTAAGAACCGAGAGGCGATTTGGCACTAAGTCAGCATTATAGTTCATATCTTAGCCCCCTATTTTAAACCTGCTGATGCAGCGCAATGGAGATGACTGATACAAACTAATACCAAGCTAGTCGACACGGGTCATTTCAGTACCCGTTGGGGCAGACCATTTTGGGGTCAGTGCGACCAATTGTTCGGTTAGCATACTCATACCCCACCCCAAAAGCCCACCAATGATTAAAGGCGGCAAAATATTGGCGATATCTCCTGCCATGGCAAAAGTGATACAACAGCCAATAAAGGCACCGGGGATAAAGCTGAGTTTCTGATAACTTGCCTGTAAACACATAGCCGAAGTGGCGATGCCGGTAAAAATATACCCAAAGACAGGCGAAACAAAAAAGCTGCTACCCGAGATAATGAGCCAAGCCCAAAATACACCGGACAGATTTGTACACCACGCCATCATCACCCCTTGAAAACCGGCCTTAGGTTGAGCGAAAAACGTGCTACAACCTAAAAAACCGATCCAAGTGACCAGATGAAAGGCATCAGCGACACCACACCAAATAGCGGCCAATAGGCCGGCAGAAATGGCGACTTGCCAACGATTTTCCATGGATGACCCCTTTAGTAATTCCATTCACGGAAGTTAATGATTCAAATGTTCTCAAGGTGCGGCTGAGTTATGGTGTTATAGCGCCCTTCACTTCCATGTCATTCCATTTATAGTAAGGATCTGCAATCAATGATTGACTCACTGGCCGACGAGAAACTGATCCAAATGAATGGGTGCGCGAGCCTGCATACCTTTAAATCACTTGAGTAAACATATTGGTTAAATTACCTCTATTTTGGTAACAAAAACCTGATCTATTACTAATTTTCGGCATTAATGCCCGTAAAATCGCTAACAAGCAATTTTTTTGTGGTAAAAAAACGAAAAAAGCGCTCATTAGGCGCTTTTTATTCAAATCACTTTCCGTTAACCCTTTAGCATTGGCTTAAACTCGCAATCGCTTATTCACGGGAAGATCGCGGATCCTCTGTCCTGTCGCCGCAAAAATTGCATTGGTCAAACTCGGAGCAACGGGCGGCACACCCGGCTCCCCCACGCCTGCTGGCGCAGCATCGGACTCGATAATGATGATCTCCATATCAGGAGTTTGAGGGAGTCGCAGCAAAGGATAATCGTGGAAATTTGATTGAAGCACTTGGCCTTCTTTGTATGTGATTTCACCCATCAAGGCCAAGCTTAGACCAAAGATAATTGCGCCTTCGGTTTGTGATTTCACTCTATCAGGATTCACCACAGTTCCCGCATCAATGGCAGCGATGGCATTAAGTACCTTAAGCTGTTTATCCTCACTCACTTCCACCCGCATGGCCACAGCGACCACACTCACAAAACTGCGGTGCACGGCAAAACCCCAGCCCTGATGTTTGCCCGCCTTAGGCGCCTTGGCTTGAGCCTGTTCGACGGCATTAATGACGTTTAAATAACGATCTATATCCACCGGATGGCGATTTAAGTCTTCACCGTAGTTACCATATTTAAAGCCTTGGTTATCAAAGGTCTCACGCCTTGATTGCCCAAGTAAGCTGCGCCACATATCGGGACAAGACATCTGAGCTCTGTGAGCCATTTCATCGACAAAGCTACCGACACTAAAACCATGCTGAATATTACACACAGAGCGCATCCAACCTATGCGGCTATGCGCCTGCGCTTTTACCGCTTCGTATCTTAAGTGCGGCAAAGCAAAGGGTACGTCCACAAAACCTAAATCTAACTCACCGTCAGAGGGATATTCGACGCCTTCGGCAAAGGTTGAACTGATCGATGGGAATCCAGTCCGAGCTAAAAGCGCAGTCGGTTTATTGTTAGCATCGAACAGCACCTGATAGGACTGGGCGCTTATAGCATGGTAATAACCGTTTTGGATTTCATCCTCGCGGCTCCAACTCACCTTAATTGGACGCTTAAACTGCTTTGATAACAACGCGGCTTCGACACTAAAATCAGGCTTTGCTTTTCGTCCAAATCCACCACCTAATAATGTGACGTGAACTTTTACGGTATCCTCTTCAATCCCCAGTGCTGCGGCCACGCTTTGTTGAGTGCTTTGTGGGTTTTGAGTTGAAGCCCAAACTTCACATTCCTTTGCCGTCACATTGGCCGTTGCAACTGGCGGTTCCATTGGTGAATGAATTAAGTAGGGCACGGTATAAACCGCCTTTAATGTATTCGCTTCGGGCCAATTTTTGACCTCATCGCCAACTTGACGCACCACTTTACCGCCTTGCTGTACTCGCTCGACTAACGCCTTTAAATAAAGTGTCGAATCGTGCTGACTGTTGTCGACCTGAGTCCAAGTGATATTTAATGCTTTGCGGCCTTTAAAGGCACTCCAAGTGTTGGTAGCGATAACCGCAACGCCGCCTAAAGCTTGAAACCCGGGGGCGCCCTTAGGGATAGGCAAACGATACACATCCACGACTCCGGCCACGTTGCGCGCTGCGGTATCATCCAAACTTGCAACATCGCTCCCAAGCACGGGCGGACGCATGATGCTGGCGTAGAGCATGCCGTCGAGTTTGATATCGTAACCATAAATTGCGCTACCGCTTAACATGGCATCCATATCAACGATTTGGCGGGATGCGCCAATCTGCTTGAAATCTTTAATCTCTTTAAAGGTTAATGACTCAACGGCAGGTACTGGCAGCGCTGATGCCGCTAACGCTAACTCGCCAAACTTGGCCGAGCGGCCCGTTTTAGCATGCAGCACTTTATGGCTGGCGGTATGCACCTCGCTCACGGGGACTTTCCAGCGCGCGGCTGCGGCTTGCTCTAGCATGGTTCTTGCCATCGCCCCCATCTGGCGCATACAATCAAAATTATCGCGAATACTGCGGCTACCATCGGTATTCTGGCTGCCATAACGCTTATCGCCTAGCCCCTGTACTGGGACGATTTTATCCCAATCCGCTTCTAACTCTTCGGCTAAGACTTGCAGAATACCCGTTCTGATCCCCTGTCCCATCTCGGAGCGATGGCAAGTGAGGTACACTTTGTTATCCTCACCTATGGCAATAAATAGATTCAGCCGCGCTTCTTTATTCTGTGCCAGCGCCATGGGGCTCCAAGTTAGTCCACTCGCCCCTAATGCAAGTCCGCCCCCTACTGCGCCAAACAGTTTTAACACGTCGCGGCGGCTTAAATTTTCTACGGCAGTAAAAGTACTCATATTAGCCCTCCTGTTTGGCATAGTGTTGCAGCGCCGCTTTAATGCGTGGGTAGGTGCCACAGCGGCAGAGATTACCCGACATGGCTGAGTTGATTTGTTCCTCTGTAGGTTTAGGATGCTGCGCCACTAACGCCGCAGCCGACATCAGTTGTCCCGCCTGACAATAGCCGCACTGGGGCACGTTATGTTCGGCCCAAGCATTTTTAAGCTTTTGATTATCAAGCCCTTCAATCGTTGTTAGTTGTTTACCTTGAGCTTGCCCTAGGCTGGTTAAGCAAGCTCGAACGGGTTGGCCGTCTAAATGCACAGTGCAAGCACCACATAGCCCTGCTCCGCAGCCATATTTAGTGCCTGTTAACCCTAAAATATCCCGTAGTGCCCACAGAATTGGCATCTTAGGATCGGCATCTAAAGTAAATGATTTACCGTTAATAGAAAGTGTTTGGGTGGAAGCGGCGGTACTGGCTTCCTTGATAATTGCAGTGGTTGATAATACTTCTGCCATAACTCACTCCTTAAGTGCCAACCACGACGCAAGATCGGCTTGGGTATCAATATCAATTGCGGCGCGGGGTAGTGTTATAGCGACTAACGCTCCCCGCTGTGCCTGTTGTTTTAAAATAGATTTAGCCCCGCGATCGCCACTCAAGTGAGTGAACAGCGGTAATGTAGAGGCATTAAAAATAGCAGGTACGCCTACATCATCCAAATAATGGGCGGCAACATCTTTGCCGGTTTTAAGCCATGTCAAAATCAGTTGTCGATAATCATCAACACTCAAGGCCACTTGGTCCGCGAGAGTCAACAGCATGGCATCAAAGCCTTGCTCCTTGGCATAACTTGCCGCCAAACTCACTGAGGATGCTAGGCCCATTTGCCACTGCGGATTAACTAAAATATCAAAGGGTTGGTGAGATTTAAGCTCGGCTAACAATGGCTGCAATATATGCCGATGAGCACCGAGTATGATTAACAAATGCGCTTGGCGATCCAAACCTAAATCTTGGCAATTAAGCTGCTGTAAACGCGCAACATGAGTGTTAATGATGGTTTGTTCGCAAGTTTCAGTCGCACTATGTGATGGTAGAAGCTGCGCTAACTTAACCCCTTCAAAACGCTGACTTTCACCTGCCGCAAGGACCACGATAAGAAGCCGTTTATCCAGTAACCTCACAGGTGTCATTAACCCATAATCTCATCAAGTTGTTTCAGTGTTGCTCCATGTAGCACACCGTGACATTGAGCTAAAATACTTAAAGCAATGGCGCTCGGTAACTCACCGCCAAGCGCCAGACCCGCGGGGGCCGAAAACACCCCAGAAAACGATTGTGCAGATAAACCTGCCATCGCCAGTACTTTATCCCGCCGGTGGGCAGGCCCAAGCAATGCCACATAATCCAGTGAATAAGGTTGAATAGCCTTTAATACTGCAGCATCTAAGCCCAGGTTATGGTTTATCACCACAGCGCAGTCTAGTTGAGCGATAACATTGGCAGCAAGTTCACCCACGGCTTGTTTGATGATATGAGCATGGGGAAAATCTGCCGCTCTAGCGTAAGCAGTACGGCCATCGATAACGGTAACTTGCCAGCCTAATGAATGGGCAATCGCAGCGATAGGTTTAGCATCAATACCGCCACCAAAAATCCCAATATGGAATCGGGGCCTCAGGGGAATAACTAGGGTGTCATTTGACTCTTGTTTCACAATCTTTGATTTAGCAAAATCGCTTATCGGAAATGGCGCAGCATCTGCGGAATAGAAACGTGCTTGATACTGCCGCGCATCAGTTCCAGATGCGACTAAAGGCAATTGATAATATCCCGATTGCCCATGACGAAATGCATGAACAAGGTCAATCAAACCTAGATCATGATTTTCTTTTAAAAGCGGGATCAACATGATATCGACTATGCCGCCACAGCCGAGTCGATAACTGGCATCAGACTCATCACTCGCATCATAGGTGACACACATCACTTGCTTCGTCTGCATCGCATTTTGAGCATATCGGCGCAAATCCGCTTCTAAACATCCACCACTTAAAATGCCCGCCCCTTGGCCAAACTCATGGAACAGCATCATGGCGCCAGGTTTACGGTAAGCGGAACCTTGAACATGAGTGATAACAGCAAGCACCCAAGCGTCATCCGCAAGTGGTAACCAATGTTCAAGTAAATCTTCGATTTGGTGATCCATCCGTAATGACTCCAAGAGGTTAGGATTATCAAGCGCAAAAAACATAAACCAAACGACTGTTAATTATTAGGTAACCCCAATAGATTAAAAAATCGATACGACCAAGTTAACAAAGGCGCCCTCGCTTTGAAAGGGATAATAGATTGCAGAAGGAGTAAAAGGTGAAGATGACGTTAAAAAGACATAAAGACGTATGCGAGTGGTTGCCACTCGCAACTTTTAGATATACCAACGAAAACCACTAAAGTAATAATTGATCCGCAACAAAAGGATTATGCTCACGTTCCTCGCCAAAGGTCGATAAAGGACCATGGCCCGGAATAAATTCTACATCAGCACCAAGAGGCCAAAGTTTTTCGGTGATCGAGTGAATTAAATCCTGATGATTTGATTGGGGGAAATCAGTGCGGCCGATAGAGCTTCTAAATAAAATATCCCCCACCCACGCCAACTTAGATTGGGCCGAATAAAAGGCAATATGGCCAGGCGTATGCCCAGGGCAATGCAGCACAGATAAACTTTGCTCGCCCACTTTAACAATATCGCCATCCTGCAGATATTGTGCCGGTTCAAAAGCATCGCAATGGGGAAATCCGAAATTTTGGCTTTGCTTAGGTAAGTTATCAATCCAAAACTTATCGGCGATATGCGGACCAATAATCGGAATATTAGCTGATTGAGCAAGAGACTTAGCCCCACCGACATGGTCAATATGCCCATGGGTGAGCAGGATTTTCTCAAGAGTCAACCCGCGTTTTGCTACCTCGGCTTGAATACGATCTATGTTTCCACCGGGATCCACGACAGCAGCGAGTTTAGTTTTTTCACACCAGATTAAACTGCAATTTTGCTGGAAAGGTGTCACTGGAATAATTTGATACTTCATAGCTTCAATCTCGTGTTATCCATAAGCGATAGATTACGCTAAGTCCTTTATCTTGGCTCAATTTTTTATAATAAAAATTGATCTTAACCAAAAGCCAACAAAATAATCCTAACTTGCGGGAGAACGACTTTTGTATACAATCGTCAAGAAAACTCAGCGCCCTTAGCCCATAGGTAGATTGATGAAACCCGATATAGTTCTTGCTGGTGTGCTCGCCAAAAAACACACGTTTACCTTACCCCTGAATTATCAGCATCCAATTGCAGAACAAATCAAAGTATTTGCCAGAGAATTGTGTAGCCCTGAAAACAAAGATAAAAAGTTACCTTATATCGTATTTTTCCAAGGCGGCCCAGGATTTGGCGCAATGCGCCCTACCAGCAACAGCGGCTGGATCCGCCGCGCATTAAAAGAATATCGCGTGTTATTACTCGATCAGCGCGGCACAGGCTTATCAACGCCAATTAACTACCAGAGTCTCAAACACTTAGACCCAATGGCACAAGCAAATTATCTAAGCCACTTTAGGGCGGACAATATTATCCGTGATGCTGAAGCCATTCGCGCGCAGCTTTGTCCGGCAGATAAATGGGCGATTCTAGGCCAAAGTTTTGGTGGTTTCTGCGTCCTACATTATTTAAGCACCGCACCTCAAGGCGTTAGCGAAGCCTATATCACAGGTGGTATTCCATCATTGACTCGTCCTGCCGATGATGTCTATCTGGCGACTTATCAACGCGTACTAACGAAGAATAAACAATTCTTTTATCGTTTCCACGACGCCCAGCATTTAGTCACTCGCTTAGCAAAACACTTAATTGAAAAGGAAGTGTATTTAGCCACAGGGGAACGCTTAACCGTTGAAATGCTACAACTACTTGGCATCCATCTCGGAATGGAGCAAGGTCCAGAATCGGTCTACTATCTGCTTGAGCAAGCACTGATCAACACGCCGTCAGGGACTGAGGTTAATCCCTTGTTTTTAAATCATTTTGGTCAGATGCTCGACTACAATACTAATCCAATTTTTGCCCTCTTACATGAGGCTATCTACTGCCAACACTCAGCCTCACAGTGGTCCGCGCACAGGGTAAGGCAGCAATTCCCCGCCTTTAATTATCAAGTAGGCAAACCTTTCCTATTCACTGGAGAGATGATTTATCCTTGGATGTTCGACCAATTTAGTCATTTAACGCCACTTAAAACGGCGGCAGAAATACTGGCTTATAAATCCGACTGGCCCACACTTTACAACCTCGAACAACTGGCACAAAACCGCGTCCCTGTCGCTGCGGCGATTTATAGCGAGGATATGTTTGTCGACATGCAATACAGCTTAGAAACGGCACAACAAATCGGACAACTAAAATACTGGTTAACCTCCGAATACGAACATAATGGCATCCGTATGGACGGTGAACATATTCTGGATAAATTAATCAATCTAAATCGAGGAGAAATCTTGAGGTAAAAGTCCATTTTAAGGGTTAATTAAGTCAGAACTGGCATTGTATCCACGCTCCTAATCTAAATGGGAGTGGTTTTGGCTACAATGTTTTACGACCAATTTCCGTAAGAGTAAACTCCATTGGTTTACTCTTTTTTTTGCAAAAAAATGCACTCACCAAAGAGTGAGTGCATACCATATTGGTAAAAAAATACAGGGAAATGAGTGATAAATAGCCTTAAATCTAGCGTTTCATCGCTGGATAAGTAAACTCATGGCATTGATTACAATAAACTTTACTTTCTTTATGTTCCTGATGACAGTAAGTACAAGGCAAATCAGTACCGTAATGTAAACTGTCATGTGGGTTCGGCTCGACCGAATGCCCCGCGTCTTCGGGTCGCTGAGTCAGTTTAGCCACATCCTGAGGAGAACCATGGCAGTTAGCGCACACTGCAGCGTCAGGTATGGTCTTACGCTTTACATCACCATGACAGGCAGTACAGTCGACCTGACCATTCTCACTTGTCATCACATCCTTATGATAATCCTTAATATTCATCGCATTTGTTGTTATTGGCAGTATCAATATACAACCAAGTAAAAGTGTATATAAGGGTTTTAACATCAGACTCTTCCTATAGCGGGGCATGCAGCCCCGCATAACATATTAATAGTTTGCGATAAATTCAGTTGAAGTTTGGATATCAGGCGTAAATGGGCGATCTTGAGCTACAAAAGGCACTTTTTCACGGTACGCCTTGTACATGGCTTCGGTCGCTTTACCTAAATGAAGATCTGGAGTAGCCAACTTACGTAAATCAATCGCTTGACTTGAATGCAGCAGCTCTAGACCGTAGATCACACGTGTGTTGTCAACAATCTGGATCAAATTGTCCGCAGCAAGCTTGAGGTTAGTGAAAGTATCTTCAATTCCCCCAGCAATTGAGATCCCATCAAATGACACTGGGGTCGCCAACTGTTTATTACGAACGTGCATATCTACAAACACTTTTTGAATCGCGCCAAAAGCATGACCATTATTACCTGGAGCACTTAAAAAACGGGGTAAGTTAGTAAAATGGTCATCAGATAAATGGATGGTGCGCATAACACTGTTATGGGATACATGTGTCAGAGCGACACTCAAGTTTTGTACTGCCAATGCAACAGGCAAAGGTTCAAAGTTCGTGGTTGGAAACACACCACCTTGCCCTTCGACGATATACTTAGCAACCTGTGGAAACTTCGCATACTCATTTGATGCGCCAACAATAACTGCAGGGTTATCATCCGAATGATTGATTTGAATATTTACCACATCATTCAATTCTGCTAACGCTTGTTCAGCACTGGCTAACGTGTATGCCGTTGTTCTGTAACTGAGTGGATCCTGCAAAGGACGTTCATCATTGAGTTGCCATAAATAACTGCCATCTAACTGTTTTAGAATGTCATTTGTGCTGGCTTTAATATAAGGGAAAGGACGAATATCATTGGTTTGTGGTAAAAATGGTGCCACGTTACCATTTAATCCCTCAAGGCTTAAACCAAATAGCGTTGGCGAGATAGAGAGTAATTGCTTGGCCTCACGGTAACCTTGCATCGCATAAGCGACTGAAAACGAATTGTTAGACAGAATTGATAGTGCATCTTTACCCATAGGCACAAGTGGTGTAATTCCGGCATCCGCCATAGCATCTTTACTGCTAACACGTTGTCCTTTGTAGAATACTTCCCACTCACCTACCATAGCCAACCCGACATGGGATGAGAGCAAAATATCCGCTTCACCTACAGTACCGTGAGCGGGGATGACTGGCGTTAACCCTTTGTTAAGGTATGCCTCATAGAGTTCAGCCACAACAGGTTGCACCCCTGTTTGTCCCGCGAGCATAGTATTTAAGCGTACCGCCAAGGCTAATCGAGTTAACCGAATCGGTGCAGCGTCACCGACGCCAGCACTATGGGCTCGAAAAGTGCTGTAGTTAAAGTTACGTGATGCCTCAAGTACTTCATCACTTAACTTGCCATTGGCATCAAATAACTTGTGATCTTTGTTCAAACCAACGCCAACAGTAAGACCATAAACAGGCTTACCTAAACGAGCAGCTTCCATCAACAAACTATTAGCTTTAACGAGTTGAGTTTTCGCTTGAGATGCAATCTTGACTTTAGCGCCATCGGCGATTGCCCATGCTTGTTCTTGCGTTAAATGTTTACCATCGAGGACAACGTGCTCCATCGCTAAAGCACTCCCAGAGAGTAGACTTAAAGTAAGCGATGCCATCAACACTGATTTATTCATTACCATTCTCCAATACATTGTAATTTTTAATAAAATCTAATTATGCTTGCTTAAGCACCGCCGCCTTTGCCGCTGCACAATTTCGGCCTGCGTTGCGACCAGTAACAACGCCCTCAGCGACAGCGCAAGCGCCTAAACGGCTAGCGCCGTGAATTCCTCCGGTTGCTTCGCCTGCGGCATACAACCCTGGAATGGCTTGGTTGGTGACTAAATGCAGTACTTCTGATCGGGTATTCACTTTAACGCCGCCCATACAATAGTGAACTTTTGGCCACATACGAACGGCATACCAAGGCCCTTTATCTAGCACAATGGCTTCTTGCAGAGGACGTGCGAATTCTTTATCAACACCACTTTTTACCGCTTCGTTCCAACGGGCGACTTGAGCTTTTAGTGCTTTAGCCGGCATACCATAAATAGCAGCAAGTTCATCTAAGGTTTCTGCTTTACTAATCACCTTATATTTCAGTCCCCAATCTAAGGTTTGCGCCTTACTAGCCCCTTCTGCATTAGTAAAACCAATAGGATAAACAGGCTGACCATGTTCATCACGGCGAGTCATGATGGCGTCAGCTCTCGCTTTACGATCTGCAAGTTCATTGAAAAAACGTTCACCAGTGCGCACATCCACCACAATACCGTGAGGATAGGTCGCAATCGTGTTGAACTGGGATGCGGTACCAAAGCCTTTTTCATCGGGAGATGCCCATGGGCCGAGTTGAATTTGGTCTAAATGAATAGGGTTAGCACCTAAGAGCATCATTTGCTTTAGAGCTTCTGAAGTTGCACCAGCATGATTGGTGGAATCTAAGTCGTTATTTAACTCAGGTAGTTGCATCATGCGATATTCAATATCGCGACCAAAGCCCCCCGTTGCCATAACAACACCACGGCGCGCGCCTATGCGACGTATTTTACCGGTTCGCTCATTAGGGAAATAAAAACCTTCACGAACTTCGACCCCAATCACGCGACCATCGAGATCTTTCACAAAGCTTTCGAGCTTGGTCTGGTTTCTCATCACCACGCCTTTATCTCTCGCGGCGTTAATCAGCGGTCTGATAATGCCAGCCCCTGAACTTTCAACTGTTTGCAAGACTCGTTGTATTGAGTGTCCACCAAAATGCTGCACGAAAGGTTTCCACTTAACCCCATGTTCAATCAACCACTGACAAGATTCAGCCGTGCCATTACACACCAGTTTTAACATCTCAACATCGTTCATGCCCCGACCTGCTCGCATCATATCGGCGACCATTTCATCGACAGAATCCTTAATGCCTGCTTGTTTCTGCAACTCAGAACCCGCTACAGCCATGGCACCGCCATTGATAGTTGAATTACCACCAAAGACTGGCATCTTGTCCACAACCATAACGCTCACACCAGCCTCTCTAGCTTGTAATGCCGCAGACATCCCAGCAAAGCCACTGCCGACAACTAATACATCCACAATCTCATCAAATACTTCAGGAGCAACGCCACAATTGGCTGTTGCAGGTAAGGCTATTGCAGCCCCAAAGCCAGCAGCCATCACGGCCCCACCTTTTAGCAACTGCCGACGGCCTGTATCAATATCTTGAGTTTTACTCATGCTTACTTCCTTCAATAATGGCTGGAACTTGTCAGCATGGAAGTGCATGCTCTGTGCCAAGCACCTAAAAAGAGGTAATTAAGTGGGGAACTTTGATTGGAGGCACGGAATCACGAAATATAAAGATCTACAATCACGATACTTAATGATTAACATGAAATATCAATGGAAAAACACTTTTATCACGAATCGACACTGAGATTATGCAGTAGCCTACAACTCGAAAAGTCCCTGCAAAGTTACTTCGAGTTTATTCGGGATGAACTGCCTATTGATGGGCTATTTATTAATATTTTTCGCAAACAATTTAATGACATACAATTTATTGCTCATGTCAATGCTAACCAATCATGCACCTTAGATAAGCAAATATCTATCCCTGAAGAACTGGCTAAGAGCTTAGATGATCCTCAACGCCCGCGCGTGAGAATTGTTAATGATATTGAGCACGACCCAATCACAGCTTTAGTTGCACCTAAGGTGATCAACGGTATTCGTTCGCTGATCATTTTGAGAATGTCTATCGAAAATACCCACCTTGGGATAGTCGGATTTTATGCCAAAACGACAGGCGTTTTTCGCCCTCGTCATGCCGATTTAATTGCTCCGCATATGCATGCATTAGCCTTAATCACTGCACTCAATTTACGCGGACGTAACTTACTTAAAGAAAATGAAGCACTCTCAAAACAGAATGTGAGCCTTCGCAGAACATTAGACGTGCAAAATGGCGTAGTGGGGGCCAATTCAGGCTTGAAACACGTCATGCAGCAAGTGCAATCCATTGCCAAGATTAATACAACAGTGCTAATGCTCGGTGAAACGGGATGTGGTAAAGAAGTGATAGCCAATGCGATTCACGAACTTTCTGAACGTTCAGATAAGCCCTTTATCAAGGTCAACTGCGGCGCTATTCCAGATACTTTGATTGACTCCGAACTCTTTGGTTATGAAAAAGGAGCATTTACTGGGGCTGAGTCCCGTAAAATTGGCTACTTCGAACAAGCCAATGGCGGCACTATCTTTCTCGATGAAATAGGTGAACTACCATTATCCGCACAGGTTAGATTACTCCGTGTACTTCAAAATAGTTGTATTACCCGAGTAGGTGGACACGATGCGGTACAACTTGATATTCGGATAGTGGCTGCCACCCATAGAAATTTACAAGCTATGATACACAGAGAAGTGTTTCGGGAAGATCTTTGGTATCGCTTAGCCATTTTTCCTATTGAAATTCCTTCATTAAGACAAAGACGTACAGACATTCCTTTACTCGTACAGCATTTTATCGAGCAACTGAGTTCAAAGTTCAACCTGCCTCAATTACCAAGAGTTGCACCGGAACAATTAAATATTCTGAACCAATACGCTTGGCCAGGAAATGTCAGAGAACTCATTAACGTACTCGAACGGGCGATAATACAGCAGCCTTCAGGACCATTAGATTTTAGCTTCCTTGCGCCACATCAGGATAAGGAAATTACGACCCAAGCAAATCAAACCGTTATCATAGATCCAAACTATGCGAGCGATAAACTTGTGCCCCTTGATGTTATGACCAGAAAATACATTAGTCATGCACTGCGAATTACAGGTGGAAAACTCTATGGCCCAGGAGGTGCGGCTGAGTTATTGGACATCAATGCCAATACCCTGCGCAGCAAGATGAAGAAACTGGGGATTGTTTAGTCTTTTAAGGCTAACGAGTGTTCTATGACAAAAATAAAAAACATCGGTTAACAAAGTGCATAAATAAAGTGCATAAATAACAAAGGTCACATAGGTGACCTTTGAAAAATTAATGACTAACCATAGGATCTAGAAGAAATAACGGATTCCCACCGCATAGTTGTTTTCTTGTAGATCTTCATAAGCTTTATCATCCATGTTGCTGAAATCAATTTTGGCCTCAACGTACATAATTGTATCGCGGCTATAACGATAATGCAGACCTAGCACTGCAAATTGGCGTGCCCATTTTCCTTGGACCGCCGTATTTTCATCGGTATCAAGATCTTGATATGTCAGTAATATGGTTGGAACGAAACCACTGTCATACTGATAAGCAACAATAAACTCAGCTCCAGTTGAATCATATAAATCTCCACCCACTAATTCGTTTTGCTCACTCTTATGAGCGTTAAAACCTACGTATAAACCGTCAGCATCGCGACCTGGAGCATATTGATAGAAGCTACCGTATTGGGCGCCAATACCAATAATTTGGTTAGTGTTATCAACCTCTTGGCCTGCAAGATTTCCGGTAAAATCACCACGATTAAATCCCGCTAGCACTTTAAATTTATCAGTAAAGTTGTAAGTTACACTTGCACCATAGCTAGGTTCGAAACTCAATTCCGAACCATCTTTCAAGGGAGCACCATTACCATCGTACAAGGCAACATCGCTATTTTGTTTAGAGGCATACTGCACTGCGACATGCAGGTTACCGAAAGTATTACGGTATTGTAGCGCAGCATCGGCACGTCCAGCTCCTGTTAAACCACCGTCACCGAAGGTATAAGCCCCCACAGACCAACCTGTGAAAGCATTGAGCACATCAGTTGTGTAAGCAACATCATAGTAAGCCCCCCATTGCTTACCAAAGCTGATCTTTCCCCATTTCTCATGGGACATCCCAACATAACCCAGTCGATTGAATAGAAAATCTGAATTTTTGGATGCCGATAACTGACCACCACCTTGGCCTTGCGTGTATATAAGGCCGTCATCGCTGGTCACCATATTGATACCCCATTCCGTATGGGCAAAGGAGCTCCAGCCATTTTTCTCTTGACGGTCGAAACGAAACCCAACGCGAGAAAAATTATCTATAACAGAAGTTTCATGACCATCATTTAACGCGGTAAATCCTAACCAACCGATCATGTTAACGCTATTAGTTTGGTCATTATACAGTTCAACGGCTTGAGATGTTCCCGTTAACAATAAGCTTGGAATAATCAAAGCGAGCAATGTCTTTTTCATTTTATCTACCTTAAAATTCAGCAAAATCACATATAATCACATGATTTATTTAATATATTATTTTCCCCAATCAATACTAAGCAGGTTATGTGCCATAGGTAGGGAAAGCTGAAAATCAAGGTGTTTTTTAGATACGGATCAGGCAATCTCGAAATATCGTGATTATCGGTTGTTAAATACCGTTAGATAAATTAAATGTCGTTATTACATCAAAAGACAATAACGACATGTATGCAACAAGTGTGTCATTACACTGCTGTTGTAGATTTACGGCTATTAGAAGCTGAACGACTGGTTGATCGAGTTACCGAACTTTTAGAACTAGTATTTTTGGAACCATATTTGTTGGAAACATCGTTTTTTGTTGTACCTATGCCTTTCGCTGAACTTGATTTTTTAGAATACGACTTACGATAACCGGATTTATGACTTGCCGTTTTACGATAACCTTGCCCTTTTAATCCATTAAGCGCCGTTGGCAACTGTGCTCCCGCATTTTGGATAAGTGTGGATAAGGTGCCAAGCAACGGCTGCATAAATCCTTGATAGGAGGTTTCTTTATGACAAATGCCGTTCAAGCTCGCTTCCCAAAGCGCCGTCATATCCGGCGTAGTGGCGCTCAAAGGCAAGCTGTTAATCAATCCTTTCCCCACGTCTGTCGAGACAATGGATTTACCTAAGCGTTGTAAAAAACCGCGTTTGAATAGCAATTCGATAATACCTGCACGGGTGGCCTCAGTACCTAATCCATCGGTTTCTTTAAGAATTTTACGGATCTCAGGGTCAGTGACATAACGACTAATGCCCGTCATCGCACTGAGTAAGGTCGCATCGGTAAAGGCCTTTGGTGGCTGAGTATTTTTTTCAAGCAATTCGCCTCGAGTACAATGCAAAGCTTGCCCCAATTTCAAAGGCGGTAATTGGCCGATAAACTCGTCATTCTCCTCATCGTCCTTACCCATGCTTTCTTCCGTCGACTTGTTGCCACTCGCCTTACTGCCATTTGGCTCTTGGCGGGCAAAGAGTTGCTTCCAGCCGAGGGATTTATCCTGACGCGCCTTGGTATTAAATAAGCCACCTTCAATCGTCACTTGCACTGTGGTTTCACAGTAACAATAAGCCAGATAAAACTGGGCTAAGTACTGGCGGGCAATATGAAGATATAACTGCCTCTCACGCTGACTCAAGCTAGATAAGTTAGCCGTCTTCTCTGTTGGAACGATTGCGTGGTGGGTGTCCACTTTTTTATCATCCCATGCTTTAGATTTAAGACGGGGATCGGGTGCATCAGCACCTTGCAATAACTCAGCAGCACCGTCACTTATCGCCTTAAGTACCGAAGGCGCAAGATTATGTTGCTCAACGGGTAAATAACGACTGTCGGAGCGTGGGTAAGTAATGAGTTTATGACGTTCATACAAACTTTGGCAGGTATCGAGCACATCCTTAGCACTCATACCAAACCGTTTAGCCGCATCAATCTGCAACGCTGATAAACTGTAAGGTAAAGGCGGATGCTGTTTCTTATCCTTAGCCACTAATTGAGTGACTAAGGCGGGTTTATCGCTGATGCGACTCACCACATTTTGCGCTAACCCTCTCGCTAACACTCGTCCTTCTTCATCCATATAAGGCTGACAAGCTTCACTCGGTTGCCACTTGGCGCTGAAGGTTTCTTGCTTGTCCGTTGCCAAATGTGCCAGTACTTCATAAAAAGGCTTAGACTGAAAATTAGCAATTTCTTTATCACGGCGCACCACTAGCCCAAGCAATGGCGTTTGTACTCGGCCGACTGATAACACGCCTTGATAACCGACCTTTTTACCTTGGATGGTGTACGCACGCGTCATATTCATACCATAGAGCCAATCGGCACGGCTACGGGCTAAAGCAGAGGTAGATAATGGGATAAATTCGCGATTACTGCGTAGCTGCGTTAGAGCCCGTTTTACAGCTTGTGGGTTTAAGTCACTGATCAGTAAACGCTGGGTTTGATGTAGCTTGTCCCCCGTCACACCAAGATAGGCAATCACTTCATCCACGAGTAACTGCCCTTCACGGTCGGGATCGCCCGCATTAACCAGCATACTCGCTTGTTTAACTAATCGTTTAAGCACAGTGAGTTGACTGCGGGTTGCTGCCTTAGGTGTCAGTTGCCACTTGTCTGGCACTATCGGTAAGTGCTCAAATTTCCATGCTTTAAATTCAGGATTATAGGCATCAGGTTCTGCTTGTTCGAGCAAGTGACCGACACACCAAGACACGCAATCGCCATTAGCGGCTTCGATAAATCCATCGCCTTTTTTATGGGGTTTAGGCAATACATCGGCAATGGCCCGCCCTAGGCTAGGTTTTTCTGCGATATAGAGGATCATACAAACACCAAACACTGGATATAATTACAGTACAATTTAGCTCAAAGTCCTTCTAAGTGCAAATCACAGCAAGCCTGACAGGAAAGCAATTATTAAATTGTAAATTCAATTGAGAATTATTCTCAATAAAGTATAGAGTGAGCACATTGACAAGGAGGATTTATGAACCGATTAGCAAAAAAATTAATCCACAACATACACAACACTCATGCAGAAAAAACAGCATTAGTCCTAAGATTTAATCAGTTACTTATATTTCATACCCTATTACTACTTGCTATTAGTTTACTTACGAGTTCATGGCTAGGACAGCTTAGCTTAATTGATATACCACTGATTGGATGGGTTATTCTATTGATTCCTATTGCGGTGAGTCTATCACTATTACTACGCCACCAAGTGACTCGCCATAGCTTAAGCAGTCTATTTAGCGTTTGGATGTTGCTTTGGATCTGGGGATAAATCACCGGTTTTTAATACGATTGGTATAATCAATATGCTTAAAGAACCATAAAAAAAGCCAGTGATATCATCACTGGCCCATGATCTGCCTAACACTTGCCGTTAAGGGTGACAGACGTTATGCAACTCTAAGTTAGTACCAATATCTTTATTACGATCCGCTTTTGCATCATCGTTACGCAGTTGCGTTAAGTGATCTAAATACGCTTGATCAACGTCATTGGTAATATAGTGACCATCGAATACTGAGGTCTCGAAGCGTTTAATCTCAGGGTTTTCCATTCTCACCGCTTCAACTAGATCAGACAGATTTTGGAAAATAATACCATCTGCACCAATCAGTTTAGCGATTTCATCGGCATCACGTCCATGGGCGATCAGCTCATTCGAGGTCGGCATGTCGATACCATACACGTTCGGGAAACGAATCTCTGGCGCAGCAGAAGCAAAATACACTTTCTTAGCACCCGCTTCACGAGCCATTTCGATGATCTGCTCAGAGGTCGTCCCGCGAACGATAGAGTCATCCACTAACAGTACATTTTTACCTTTAAACTCAGTGTTGATTGCATTGAGTTTACGGCGCACTGATTTCTTACGTTCCTGTTGACCAGGCATAATGAAGGTACGGCCAATATAACGGTTTTTCACAAAACCTTGGCGGTACGGTAAGTCCATGCAACGGGCAATTTCCAGCGCGATATCGCAGGAGGTTTCAGGAATAGGGATCACCACATCGATATCGTGATCGTACCATTCCTTCTTAATCTTCTCGCCAAGCTTAGCGCCCATGTTGACGCGACTTGCATACACAGACACTTTGTCGATAGTCGAATCTGGACGGGCAAAATAAACGAATTCGAAGATACAAGGCGCATAGCTCGGTTCTGCCGCGCATTGACGGGTATACAGCTGGCCGTCAATTGACACATAAATCGCTTCACCCGGCGCGACATCACGCATCACTTCAAAGCCAACGGCATCGAGTGCCACACTTTCTGAAGCGACCATGTATTCAGTGCCAGTAGCAGTTTCGTGCTTACCTAACACCAAAGGACGAATACCAAATGGATCACGAAACGCGACTAAGCCTTGGCCAATAATCATGGCAACCACAGCGTAGGCACCACGGGCTTGCTGGTGCACATTCGCGACCGCATCGAACACTTCTTCCGACGTCAGAGTCAAACTCGTGGTTTTTTGCAGCTCATCCGCCAAGAGATTTAATAACACTTCAGAATCTGAGGTGGTATTCACATGACGACGTTTTTTAATCAGCCCTTCGGCTAATTCGACTGTGTTGGTTAAGTTACCGTTGTGGGCTAATGAAATCCCAAATGGCGAGTTAACATAGAAAGGCTGCGCTTCTGATGCGCTTGAACTGCCCGCAGTTGGATAACGTACATGGCCAATCCCTGCATTGCCCTGTAAGCGCTGCATATGCTTGACTTCAAATACATCTTTTACCAGACCGTTGGCTTTACGTAGTCTGAAAGCACCACGATCAACGGTCACAATACCTGCCGCATCCTGACCTCTGTGCTGAAGCACGGTCAGTGCATCATAAATGGTCTGATTAACCGATGATTGGCCAACTATTCCGACGATACCACACATGGGTAAGCTTCCTCATTGTAAGATGTTCTATGTCCTTTCATGTTGAAATATAAGCAAAAAGATAAATGACGTTGAATAGACATTTTGACTTAGGTTTATATTCATCAATTAGGATAAATTTATTGTCTTTTTTATATTTTGGGTACAAAGCTGGAGGTGTTTTCCAAATAGTTAAAAAACCATTGAATAACAACGCCAAATTCGGGCACTAGCACAGAATCCTTCCACCATTGGGCGTTGGGAGAACCTGTGAAAGCATCCATAAAAAACAACAAGGCGCTAACAATAAGCGCACCTCTAATGGCACCGAAACACAGACCTAAGAGTCTGTCAGTGCCAGATAATCCTGTTTTAACAACTAGTTGCCCAAGGATGTAATTGACTAAGGCGCCGAGTATCAAGGTGGTAATAAAGAGGATGGCAATGGATACACCATTACGCAGCATTTCATCGTTCATTTGGGTTAAATGAACGGCAAGATCTTGATAAAACTGGCTGGCAACAAAGAAAGCCGCAAACCATACCACTAAGGACATGGCTTCTTTGGCAAATCCACGGATCAGACTGATAAGAGTCGATAATCCGATGACGAATATGATAGCGTAATCAATCCAAACCATTGAGATGGCTTTCCGACATGGGCTTTAAGACGGCGCGATTCTACCAGAGACTGAAATGATTCTCACCCCTAGAGGGTAAATAAATTATTTTCAGTCTCAAGGGGGTTATCGCCATTAAGATTCCAGAGGATTAAAAGGGACAATCCGCCCTTTTAAGCCAGTAAGGCTTTCAATATCTTCTAACATTTTCTTCAATTTGGCTTCAGAGACATCGGGACCAACAAAGACTTTGGTTAATACGCCATCCCTTGGAGTGTCTGGAATAGTGTACGCTTTAAAACCATTTTTACGTAGCTGTGCAACCAATGCTTTGACGTTAGCGGCATTGCTAAAAGCGCCCAATTGTAAGGTTAGCCCTGGTTTAATCGAGTCGCGGCTCACGACTTTAATACCATCATCTTTAGTGGTTTTTGCCGTTTCAGCTTTAGGCTTTTCTGTCTTTGCAACTGTGGTCGATTTGACCTCAGGCTTTTTCACGGGTTCAGACTTAGCCACAGCCGATTTAGCAGGCTCTTTCTTAGGCTCGGATTTCGTTGGCTCAGGCTTATTTTCCGGTTTAGACGTGTCTTGTTTAACAACCTCCTTAGCAGGAACAGATGTTGCGGGTTCTGTTTTAACCGCTTGCGCTAACAAAGCTTCGTCACTGCTTGAATGAGTACCAACAGCGTCTTCCCCTTCAAGTGCCACGACCTCCTTGGTCGATAGCACCTCAAACATATCATCGGCATTTTTCCGCTGCTCAACGAGAGGGGGACGCAAAGGGATTTCTGCAAACTGCTCTTCTTGACGCTCTTTTTTGCCGTCCAAAATATCCGGTAAAAATATCACCCCGAGGGCGACCAGCACTACAGTGCCGACTAAACGATTATGAAACTGGCTAGACAAAACTGACATCCTGCTTAAATAGAGATTTAAATCCTGCCACAGTGTAAAAGGAGCCAAACACAATTACCACATCATCAGGGCTAATTTGCGCTTTTAATGCCGACCAAGCGGCATCTATTCCCTCAAATTCAAACGCATTAGCCTCTGCGGCTAAGGTTTTACGTAATTGGCTTGCACTCGCCCCACGTTCACCATGCAAGCTGACTAAATACCAAGTATCCACTAAAGGATCAACCACAGGTAATACACCCGCGATATCTTTATCCTTCAACATACCGCAAAGGGCAAAGACGCGCTTACCCACAACCATTGATGCTAACTGTTGTACCAAAAACCGCGCCGCATGGGGATTATGAGCCACATCGAGTAGCACTAACGGTTGCTCACTCACCCGTTCCAGTCGACCCGTTAAGCGAGCCGAGTTAATCCCCTCTGCAATAACAGCAGGCGCGATATTCGGCCACCCCTGTTCAATCACAGCCAATACAGTCGCCGCATTAGGTAATGGCAAAGCGGGTAACGCTAAATCGTGCAGTTTGAGTACTTGGCCTTTAAAATCCCACAGCTTGCCATGGACTTGATAACTGAACTCGTTGCCAACGCGATATAAGATTGCGCCCACCTCATTGGCGACTTCATTAACTGTGTGTGGCAAGTTAGGCTCCCCCACAATCGCAGGTTTACCACAGCGGAAAATACCTGCCTTTTCACGGCCCACAAGCTCACGGGTATTACCTAAATAACTTTCATGATCTAAGTCGACTGACGTGACCACACTGATATCGGCATCGATAATATTAGTGGCATCTAAACGCCCACCTAAACCGACCTCTAAAATAACCACGTCAAGCTTTGCCGCTTTAAAGAGTATCAAGCCTGCAAGCGTAGCGTATTCAAAAAAGGTCAGAGAAATATCGCCGCGTGCGGCTTCAATTTGCTCAAATGCCGCAACAAAAGCACCGTCACTGGCATCGCTACCATTGATTCGCACTCGTTCATTGTACTTCAGCATGTGCGGCGAGCTATATACACCGACGGTTAAGCCAGATAAACGCAGAATATTTTCGAGCATGGCACAAGTGGTGCCTTTACCGTTCGTTCCCGCCACTGTCACTATTTTGGTTTGACCTAAATCCAAAAGATTGAGAATTTGCGCGACCTTAGCGACACGGGTTAACCCCATATCGATTTCACTTGGATGAATGGACAACAAATAATCCAACCACTGTTCCAGTGCTGCATTTGACGCGGGGGCTGTTAGCATCTGTTATTTCCTTCCTTTAATCACGCTCGATAATCATATTCAGATATTGGTCTAATTATCCCAACGACATTAATCCAACATAAATAATGGCCCAAGCGCGAGCTTAGGCAATTGATATTGTTCTGGATAAGTCACATCAACTAGATAGAGTCCATGAGGTTTAGCCGTTGCTGCGGCTTGGTTTCTATCTTTTAACGCGAGCAAATCACCCATCCAAGTCAGTGGCTGATTACCTAGACCGATTTCTAACAATGAACCGACGATATTACGCACCATATGATGCAAGAAAGCATTGGCGGCGATATCGACAATCACATACATGCCTTGGCGCGTAACATTGACGCAATGCACATTACGAAACGGTGTTTTCGACTGACACTGCACCGCGCGAAAACTGGTAAAATCCTGCTCACCCAAAAGTACCTGCGCCGCTTGGTGCATTTTGTCGGCATCAATATTACCGTGATAATGGCTTACACCATGGCGTAAAATCCCAGGGCGAAAACTGTGATTATAAATCACATAACGGTAGCGTCTGGCGGTGGCCGAAAAGCGCGCATGAAAACTGTCGTCGACTTCCTTGACCCAACGTACGGCAATATTATCAGGTAAATTAGCATTTACCCCTAAAGTCCAAGCGCCTTCATTTCGGATTGCATTCGTATCAAAATGCACCACTTGGCCTGTGGCATGCACACCCGCATCAGTACGTCCGGCACAAAATAACCCTATAGGTTCATTTGCCACTATCGATAAAGCACGCTCTAATTGCCCTTGTACTGAATCGACTTCGGCCTGACGTTGCCAACCAAAATAACCACTGCCATCATATTCAATACCTAATGCAATTCGCATCCACACACCCTCACAATGAATTTAGCGGCGCATTTTATCACAGCATCCCTTAAAAAAAACGGCGCCCGAAGCGCCGTTAGATTGAAACTCGGTTAATCGAGATTAACTAATCTCTTTTAGTAAACGTCCGGCCTCATCCTGTTGGTGTTCATTACCATCTATTTGCACTTCTTTGAGCAATGCTTTTGCACTATCACTGTCGTCAATTTCAATATAAGCACGGGCTAAATCCAGTTTGGCACTGACCGAGTTTTCTTCATCATCGACATCAATCATAGCGGCATCGCCAAGTAAGGCACCAACGTCACTCATCTCAATGTCAACTTCAGGATAGAGATCTATATCGGAGCGATCTTGCTCCGCATCGTTAAGTAATTTATCGATATCAATAAAACCATTTTCATTCTGGAAGTTGGTCAAATCGTGCTCTGGCACTAATTTTTTTGATTGACGGGATTCCTGCGCATCCAATGCGGCTAAGGCTTCATCGACCGTCAGAGTATGTTCATCATCGAGGGCAAAGCTATCTTCGGTCGTTAATATATCATCGTCATCAAAATCGGTATTTGCGGTAAATGCCGCAAGAACACTGTCATCACTCAGATCAAGATCTGTGCTTAAATCGAGATCATCATCAAGATTAAAGTCAATTTTAGGCTCAGCCCTAGTGGTTTCTGATGGAAAATCAAGCGCGCTCGACTTAGCAATCACTGGTGCATCTAAACTCGCATCCATCGACTCATCGAGGGTTGGTGTGATATTAACCTTAGGCTCTGGGGATGTAGACGCAAAATCAAGCTCTGTATCCCAATCCAGCACGTGGGGTTCTTTACTCTTATTTGCTTTTAAATCATTGAAGAAAGAGGATTCTTTTTCCTTAGCACTCGCTGCTGCAGCAACAGTAGCGGCCAGCGCCGCTGTAGTCAGAGCATCGGAATTAACATCATCACTATTGAAACCGGTGAATTTTGCGTCTTCGGCAGTCGCATCGATATTATCACTGAGGTCTTCTACTAAGGTAAAAGTATCATCAGTGCCGTCAAGCGCGTGGCTAGCTCCAATCCCTTTGAGTAAATTATCTTCATCTGTAGGACTTTCTTGAGTATCAAGCGGCGTCGTTTCTATATCAAAGTTGAAATCATCACTGTCAGCTTCTCCCTGTTCTGGAACATCAAACTCAGCTAAAAGTGCATCAAGATCATCTTCTGAATCTGAAAGATCTTCGGGTAATGATGCTTCGAGTTCTTCGGCAATCTCATCATGCATGCCGCGATTATCGGCAATACTTGGTGTATCGACTGTTCCCGTTTCTGAAAATATATCGCTGTGGGGAGCAATATCGTCTTCATCTTGCATATCAAATTCGGCAAGAAGCTGTTCAAGATCATCATCGGTGGCTGACAAATTGGTATCGAGTTCATCTTCGAGCTCAGCAGCGATTTCTTGGGCAACGTCATCATCCACAGATACAGCAGCACTGGCTGGCTCATCAAACCCAGCAAGTAAGGTATCAATATCCTCGGTATCGGCTACTGCAATATCATTCAGTTCTTCATCTAATTCAGCAGCAATTTCATCGCGTAAATCGGGTTCAGGGGCGGTAGGCTTATCAAAATCCGCCAATAAGGCATCAATATCATCAATCTCTTCTACCCCCAAAGACTCAAGATCACTGTCGAGTTCTGCGGCAATTTCCTCACCAAGATCAGCAGCCTGTTCTGAAGGTGTAAGTTTATCGAAATCGGCAAGTAACGCATCGATATCATCATTGTTATCGATATCAAGATCATCTAACTCAGCATCCAGTTCTGCGGCAATTTCAGCGCCTAAATCAATGCTTGCATCATTGTTCTCCGGAGTTTCAATATCCGTAAAATCATCAGTATCAACCGACGCTTCAGCAACATTCGCTAAGGTATCAACATCATCAGGGGCTTGATTGGCTGAGTCTTCCGTGCCAAGTCCCGCCAACAGAGCATCGAGATCTTCCTCCTCAAGAATGTTCCCTGATTTAGGTTTATCCTCAACGGATTCCTCCTCTTGATCGCCCATAGCCTCAGCCCAAAGGTCATCAAGTGATTGACCTTCGTCTTCTTCAAATTGTGGTTCTGCTTGCGTACTGCCTGTATCGATAAACATTTCAGAGGCGATGTTCATCTGTTCATCACTATCAACCATACCTTGTTCAGGTTGCAGGCTTACACTGCCAACATCTAATAAGCTATCTATAGAATCAGCATGATCCGTATCTAAATGAATGGCCATATCATGGAGGTCATCCTCATCCATCGATAAGATACTGGCTCCTGTCGCCATACCTGCGCCAGCGGCAGCCATAGCGGCTTGTTGCGCCGCTAACTCACGGCGCTCTTTATTACGTTTACGACGAAGCATCATAAATACAAGTAATAAAATCAGTAGCGCAGGTATTACTGCGGCTGCAATTAACATTGCAGGATTATTGATAATCTTCCGCCATAAGTCATCTGGCTCTATTGGCATATCGGGTTCAGAAACGGAAACAACATCAGCGGATTGTGCCGCTTCCACTTCTGCTTTTAACGCTTGGTTCTGCTGCTTACTAGCAAGAAGCGTTTCTTCAAGTACCGCAATTTGTTGATTTAATTCTTCAACCTTAGCTTTTAATGCTTCAACATCCGAGTTACGAACTGAGAGTTGATCTTGGGTTCGAGCTAATTCATCGGTCAAAGAGAGGGTTTTCCGCTCCGCAGCCTCTAGGCGTGCATTGACATCCGAACTCAACATTTTAGGTTCAGACTTAACCACAGTGGCTGTTTTTGCCACAGCATCCTGTTTAGATTCAACAGGTTCAGACTTTGGCTCAACTTTAGGTTCAACCTTAAGCTCAGTTTTAGGTTCAACCTTAACAACAGGAGCAACGACAGGTGATGTCTGCGCAATGGCTTTCGTGGTGTTAGGTTCTTTAGCGCGAGGAGTGGTTGTCTTAGCTGGAGATTTTACGCCTGCACGCGCTAACTTATCATCACGTTCAGCACGAGCAATTGCCACACTATTGGGAATGGCAAGCATGACTTCTTTCGAAGGAATAAGCAAAATCATGCCACGCTCAAGGCTGTTGTAATTATCAGAGTTAAAGGCGTGGGGGTTGGCTTCAAATAAAGCAGCCATAACTTGATAGACACTCACACTCGCATCGGGGCGGACTTTTTGTGCAATACTCCAAAAAGTGTCTTTTGAGGTCGTTGGACCATATTGTTGATTAACTTGACGGATCTGTCCGTCTGGCCCCATGATTTTTAAAGGTTTTACTTTAGGCGTATCTGCAGCAACAGCGGGATCAATAAAATAAGCAGTAGAAGAAACAGCTAAAACAGTGGCCATTAGACCGACAAGATACGAAGTGCGAAATTTCATCAATCCTTCCCTTTGAAGCGCTGTAAAGTTATCTCGCTGATAACAGGCTTTAGGCAATTGTATTTATTGAGATTACTATAAACTAGAAATCCCCGCCCTGCTACTGTTCACAATTGTAAAACAAAAAAAGCCCGCTGACAGCAGGCTTTTTCAATGGCATCAAATGCACGTTAATACTTAGTAATAATCTCTCACTAAGATCTCGGCAATTTGCACACTATTTAAGGCTGCACCTTTACGAATATTGTCAGACACGACCCACAGATTAATGCCGTGAGAATGAGAAATATCCTTACGAATGCGACCCACATAAACCGGATCGGTTCCTGCGGCATCGGTCACTGCTGTTGGATAATCCTCATCGGATTCAAACAATACCACTCCTTCGGCATTACGCAGTAAAGCTTTAACGTCTTCGGCATCAACAGGCTGACGGGTTTCGATATTAATGGCTTCCGAGTGACCATAAAACACAGGCACACGTACAGCTGTCGCATTCACTAAAATCTCATCGTCACCGAAAATCTTCTGGGTTTCCCAGACCATTTTCATTTCTTCTTTGGTATAGCCGTTATCCATAAATTTATCGATTTGTGGCAATACGTTAAAAGCGATTTGCTTCGGATAGACTTCAGCGTCAGCGGGTAAACCTTGCAGTAATTTAGTGCACTGATGCGCTAACTCTTCAATGGCTTTTTTACCTGTACCCGATACTGACTGATAAGTCGCGACATTAATACGGCTGATCCCATAGGCATCATAAATAGGCTTAAGTGCCACCAACATTTGAATCGTTGAGCAATTTGGGTTAGCGATGATATTGCGATTGCGAAAATCCGCGATAGCATGCGGATTCACTTCAGGTACAACCAAAGGAATATCGATGTCGTATCTAAAGTGAGAGGTGTTATCAATCACAACACAACCTGCTTCAGCGGCAATCGGTGCCCATATGGCAGAAACATCACCACCAGCAGAGAAGAAACCGATTTGGGCTTGACTCCAATCGAAGGTCTCTACGTCCAGAATGGTAATTTGTTTGCCATGAAAGCTGACCGTTTCACCGGCGCTGCGGCTACTGGCTAAAGGGTACAAATTGGCAACCGGGAAATTACGCTCTTCAAGGATCTCAATCATAGTTTGACCCACTGCGCCCGACGCACCTAAAACGACAACATTAAATTCCTGTGACATAGCTACTGACCGACTCCTGAAAACCCTAAATTGGATAACCAATCTACCTCAAGTTGACCGTCATACGCCAGCGCCAATGCACTAAATTCGCGTCGATGTCGGTGATTTTTTCTCATAGTGTCAAAGCCATTCTCATTTAAGAATATATTTCGGAACATCTTGTCATCATCGCGCAAATCATAAACAAAACGTGCCAACTGTAAGAGTGCCTTTTCGTCAGGTGCTGTCGCCAGTTCAACTGCCTTAATATTAAAGCTTGGCAAGAGATCCAGCAGGCTTTTATCGGCAGCAATATTAAGTAACTGACACAGTTTTTGATAGAGCATAAAAGTGCCGCGCGCCTTACCTTCTAGGCTGTAACCTGCAATGTGCGGCGTGGCAAATTCAGCCAGTGGCACGAGTTCTGGCATAGGTGTTGGCTCGCCTTCCCACACATCGAGTACAAGTTTGAGATCATCACGCTGGCGTTTAACTCTGACAAGTGCTTTGTTATCTATCACATCGCCACGACAGCAATTCACTAACCATATATTGGGTTTGAGCGCTTTTAAGCGCGCCTCATCGAATAAATGTTTGGTTTTATGCTCGCCCGTGCGCGTGATGGGCACATGCAAACTGATGATATCGGCCTGTGCCATGATAGTCTCTAAGCTCACAAAACTGCGCGGATCGCCCTGTTTCTCTTTGATGGGATCATTAAGCAACACCTTAATACCATAGGCTTGCAAACATTTTGCTGTTGCAGTACCAGTATTGCCCGCGCCCACTATGCCGACGACCTTGCCCTTAAGCGGCGAATTAAAGCGCTGTGCTAGCTCCAGCATAGCGATAAAAGCAAATTCCCCCACCGCAGTCGCATTGCAACCTGGCGCATTAGAGAAGGGGATATTACGCTCGCCAAGGTAGGCTAAATCCACATGATCTGTGCCTATAGTGGCACTGCCGACAAACTTCAGTTGATGATTGTCCGAGAGCAACTCGGCATTCACTTTGGTGACTGAGCGCACTAATAACACATCGGCATCGCGCACTTGCGCTGCGGTTAACGTGCGGCCATTAACAGGAATAATTTCCCCGAGATCACCAAATAGCGGTTCAACAAAGGGCATATTTTCATCGACTAAAATCTTCATGGGCACCTGATTTGAAAAAATGGGAATGGAAGGCATCAAGATGCTCGGTATTCTAACAAGACTAATGGGATAAATCCTTGTTGATGCAACAGGTTTACAAAAATGCTCATAAAAAAGGGAAGCCTAAGCTTCCCTTCTATCGTATCTGATAAACAAACTTATTTGAATTTACGCATCACTAGCGTGGCGTTTGTACCACCAAAACCAAAGCTGTTACTCATGACTGTATTCAGCTCAACATCGCGATATTCACGCACGATAGGCATATCTTTCGCCGCTTCGTCCAGATTATCGATATTGATGCTTGGGGCAATAAAGCTGTTTTCCATCATGATTAAGCTGTAAATCGCTTCATGTACGCCTGCGGCGCCTAATGCATGACCTGTCATAGACTTAGTCGATGCAATCGGTGGGCACTTGTCTTTAAAGACTTCACGTAGCGCTTCTAATTCACGCACGTCGCCCACTGGCGTTGAAGTGCCGTGAGTATTGATGTAATCGATTGGGGTATCGACATCCATCATCGCCATTTGCATACAACGCACAGCGCCTTCACCCGATGGAGCCACCATGTCATAACCGTCTGAAGACGCGCCATAACCAATGACTTCAGCGTAAATTTTTGCGCCGCGAGCCAGAGCATGCTCTAACTCCTCAACCACTAAAATACCGCCGCCGCCAGAAATCACAAAACCAT
Organism: Shewanella putrefaciens; assembly: GCF_016406325.1. NCBI lineage: Bacteria > Pseudomonadati > Pseudomonadota > Gammaproteobacteria > Alteromonadales > Shewanellaceae > Shewanella > Shewanella putrefaciens. Next base: position 2,743,064 of record NZ_CP066370.1, read on the forward strand.
CACGGTCAGCATCATAGGTACGAGAGGCTTTTTCGGGTGTGGCATTGTACTTAGTTGACAGTGCGCCCATAGCATCGAAGCCCATGGTCAGTGTCCAATCCACTTCTTCAGCACCACCGGCAAACACCATGTCTTGCTTACCCATTTGGATAAGTTCAACGGCGTGACCAATACAGTGGGCGCTAGTTGCACAGGCTGAACTGATAGAATAATTCATGCCTTTAATTTTAAATGGCGTGGCTAAACAGGCGCTGGCCGTGCTCGACATGATGCGAGGCACAATATACGGACCAACACGTTTAACGCCTTTTTCACGCAGTGTATCGGCAGATTGTACTTGGTTAGACGATGATGCGCCGCCTGTACCCACAATCAGCCCTACGCGCGGATCTGAATACTGCTCTTCAGTTAAATTGGCATCGGCAACCGCTTCTTGCATAGCAATGTAGGCATAAGCTGCCGCATCACCCATAAAACGCAATGCCTTACGATCGATATGCTCAGCAGGGTTTAACTTGATGTCACCCCATACATGGCTACGTAATTGCATCTCTTCAAACTGAGCTGAATGCGTAATACCACTGCGGCCCGCTTTCAGTGACTCGGTCACTTCTTGCTTGTTATTACCGATACTTGAAACAACACCCATTCCGGTGATCACGACTCTTTTCATTTTATTGCTATCCATTGTGTACATGTCAGTACCTACTTTTCGCTGAGCCAATAGTATCTGTTTTGACTCAATTAAGTGGTCAGCTTTCCATAAAGGCGAGTAAAATAATGCCAATTATGAGACCGAGAGTAAATTTCTTTGACTGCAGAGCCCAATAAACCTTGCCAAATTAAGCGCGATTACCTGCAATTAATCAACCTTTATCCCGCAACAGCTCACACTGATGCACACTATCTCAGCAAGTTGAGCATTTATCAGCAGCGGGTATTTGAGGCTCATTCACAGCAAAAACTCTTAGTATTAGGCCAAATGGGTTTAGGCAACGGGCTTGAACTCTTATCTTGGTGGCGCACTCAGACGAATCCTAACCAACGATTACTCCTTAAAGTCTTCGAACCCCATCCGATTAATGCGTACGAACTTAAATTACTTTGGGATCAATCCGCCAGTTTAACCAAAGTGCCTGAACTTGAGCCACTTGCCCAACGCTTACTTCATACAGAGCCGACGGCTATTATAGGTTGTCAGAGATTAATTTTTGATGACGGTCGTACCACAATCGATCTGCACTTTGGTGATATTCAATCCCAACTCAGTTCACTCATCAATTCTCCGCTGCACCCCGTTCAGCACTGGCTGGTATTGCCCCATCTACAAAATGGGTTACATCAGCAGATCCATTGGCAGATGGCAAAACTCAGTGACGATGGCGCCACTGTTGCAACGATTGGATTAAACGAATCAAGCGGATTAAGCGAAACAACAGTCAATCGTTTCCAAGCCTGTGGCTTTGAGGTGAGGGATTTTACCTGCGCTGAAATACAGACAAACCCTCAGCCTGATGCCATTTTGTTACACGAGCGCCACGTCTTACGCCAGCAAGACGCTAAAGCCTATGCCTTTAATCCTATGGCTGCAATCTTACCCTCGGTGCCGCCCAGCTCGATTGCCATCATAGGCGGCGGGTTAGCCTCGGCGCATTTGGCGCTGTCTTTGGCGGAGCGTGGCCAAAGCACGCAGATCTTTTGTAAAGATGCCAAGCTTGGCCAAGGCGCTTCGGGCAACCGCCAAGGAGCGATTTATCCACTGCTGACCCCAGAAAATGATGAATTAAGCCGCTTCTTCCAGCAGGCATTCTTATTTAGCCGCCGTAGAGTACAGGCGCTGACATCTGTCCCCGCCCCAAATCAAACGCCGATTTCCCATAATTTTTGCGGGGTATTGCAAACCGCCCACGATGAACGCAGCCAATTACGACTCGATAAAATTATTCAAAGCCAGAACTGGCCAAGTGAAATCGCTTATCGAGTCGATGCGCAGCAGGCCAATTCTCTTGCGAACATTAATATTGACAAATCAGGCTTTTTCTATCCGCTGGCTGGCTGGGTTTGTCCCTACGAATATGCCGAAGCCGCACTACAAAAAGCGCAGCAGCTTACCGAGGTCAAACTCCATTTGGAGACTGAGATCCTTGAAATTGAGCATCAAAGTGAAGGTTGGTATTTAATCACCGCTAAGCATCGCTTTGGCCCCTTTGCGCAAGTTGTGCTCGCCAATGGCGCAGCACTCACGCAATTTGATGCCAGTAACAAATTACAAATTAGCCCTTTTCGCGGCCAAGTCAGCCATGTGCCCACTCAATTTCAATTGAGTCAGCTCGCGACTGTGCTGTGCGCCAACGGTTATTTAACCCCAAGTCACCAAGGACTCCACTGTCTTGGCGCGAGTTACGTTAAAGAACCTAAGCATTTAGATTTTTGCCCGCAGGAGCAGCAAGAAAATCTCGCCAAAATGCATGAAAGTTATCCTGACCAAGGCTGGCTTGATGATATCGACATGAGTGGCAACAATGCTCGCGTTGGCGTGCGTATGGTGACGCGGGATCATTTCCCTATGATGGGCTGCGCGCCCGATGTGGCGAAAATCCTTGAGGATTATGAGCAACATCAACTCACTAAAGAGAGTCGCCACTACTGGCAAACCACGCCAGCGCCGGTGCATCAAGGGCTGTATATTCTTGGTGGGTTAGGCTCACGGGGACTCAGTTCTGGGCCACTTGCCGCCGAATGTCTCGCGGCGCAGCTTTGCGGCGAACCAATACCACTCGATAAAGCAACCCTGTGTAAACTCAACCCTAATCGTATGTGGTTGCGAAAGTTACTCAAGGGAAAATCCCTCTAGCTTTGCCATCGCCTGTACAAATAAAAAAGGGATTAAGCCAAGGCTTAATCCCTTTTATTATTTTCTGTAAACCACTTAAGCGGCAGTAACAACAATAGTGTTATCACTGCTGCTAGGTTCAAGACAGCTAGGCTCTACACAACTAGCCTCAATATGTCGGGGCTTTCTCGATTCTCTTGCCACTTTTACCCGAGTACGATTGTTGTTATCGCGACTCTGACGAATAAGCGCATCGCCACTTAGGTTCGAAGGTAGACCAGATGCTAGGCTCGATGTCAGGCTTGCAGCAACGCGATGGGATTTGGCCAATCTGTCGTATAGCAACACATTGACCGAAGCCGCAAGATTCATACAACCGACCGTAGGCACATACACTACGGCGTCGGCTTTATCGATAATCTCTTGGCCAATGGTGCCATCTTCAGGACCAAACACATAAAAGGCTTTCGCGGGATGAACAAAATCCGGCAGCGGCGTTGCGCCCACCACCAAATCGACACAAATAAGCTGAGTGTCCGCCGGAATCGCGGCTAACAATGAAGTGACGCCCGTGAGCGGAATGCGCTCGCCAGCATCTTTAGTATCGACATGGTATTGCACAGCCCCCGAACGCGCGGCTAACTCGTAGCGCCTGCCGGTATAAAATACGCCATTGACGCCATAACAACCTGATGCGCGCATAATGCCACCGACGTTAACGGGCGTTTTAGGATTCACTAAACCAATAAATACCGCGCTAGCATCGAGCGTTTGCTCACAGGCTAATTCAGCACTCGGCATTTCTACACTCGTTACTTCGGTATTAGTCACTTGCTCGTTGTCAGTCATCGGCTGGGAGCTAGGCAACATCCAATTCGCCTATAATCTTTGCCTGCAGCTGTGCCCATGCCTGTTCAACCAAGGCATAATCGGCATCGTTTAATTCTTGGCGCGCGAGTGCTAGACAGTCGGTCATTTTTAGCATTAACGCATCAAGATCCGTTTCACCCTGTGCTTCCAATTGGGATAACACTACGGCCACATGGCCCTGTAAGTAGCCACAGGCAAACAAAGCATCGTCATCACCATGGCTGACTACACTGGCGATCCACTGTTCTAATGCGTCTTCGTAATGCTCTAACATGGGTCTAACTCTCCATTAATACTGGATTGGCCGACACATCTGCTGCGACCAATAAATCTGGATTGGCCACCTGATACATAACGTAATCATGGTAGCCCGTCGTCACTTTGTAATAGCCGCCAAGCTCGCTATCTAATTTAGGGTCGCCACTATCCACAATTAGTGGTCGTCCATCAAGTGCTTTTAGCTTAGTTTTTGTGGCGAGGATAATAATATTGTCTTTTCCGATGCGGCGAATGAGCTCGGGCGATAACTGTTGATTACCGCGCCCTAAGATATGGCCTTGGCCACCAATTAAGGTAATCACCAACTTCGTCGGCTTATCTTGGGTCAGTTCGAGTAATTCATTGGCGGTTAAATCACTGCCGACAAGGTTTTTATTTTGAATAAGATCAACACCGAGCAGGGTATTATCCAGAGCTAACTCTTCCATCACAAAGGCAACCGTACTGCCAGAGCCCATGATGTACAGTTCATCTTCCATTTGATTGATCACATCGGCGGCGATATCGGCCAGCACAAGTTCATCGACTTCCTTGCCGCCCATCTTCACCGCTTGTACATAACGCGGCTCGGCGGGCACTAAAAGCTCGCCAAATCGTTTAGCACGCACTGTGCCTTGGCGAAAGGCCACTTCGTCAATATCCATCACATCGGCGGACATTAAACTGACGAGCTCACCATCGAGTAACATTTTGACCACCATGCCAGACGCATGGGGCGTAATCCCATAAACGCCGGAATGAATTTTCACCCCAGCGGGAACGCCGAGCACAGGGAGTTTGTCGTCGATAGTAGCTTGTTCAAATACGGAGTAAACATCGCGGGCCGTACCATCGCCACCGGCAAAAAGGAGTAAATCCAGCGGTTCATCCAGCAGCGCACGCACAACGGCCTGCGTATCCAGTGCCTGAGTTTTATCCGGAGTTTGATACACCACTCGCGTGGTAAAACCGAGTGTTTTAGCGGCGTCTTCACCCATGATGCCTGAAGCGGTAATGACTTCAATGTCATCACTATAATCGCGGATAACCTCGAGGGCCTGCATCATACGCAAGGCGGCTTTGGGTTCAGCGCCTAAGGCGAGCGCTTCTTCCGCAACGCCATCGCTGCCCTTAAGACCAACACTGCCACCTAAGCCAGCCAACGGATTGACAACTAACCCTAAACGAAACCGAATCACCCTTTACCTCACTTAACGCAATCTTTTGATTTTTATCTTAATGGATATGACTAGGCCGTATGGGCTGCAACACCCGGTTTATCCTTAGGGATAAAGAATACCGCCAGCATAGCGGCAAAGGCGCATACTGCGGCAAATACCCAAGACCAAACCGCCCCGCTACCATCGCCCCAAATATAGCCACAGATCCAAGTACCGAGCGCGCCGCCAACCCCAAAACTTAAACTGGCGTATAGGGCTTGACCTTGGCTTCTGTGACTCGCATCGAAATGTTTATGCACAAATTGAATCGATGCGGCGTGGGTTAAGCCAAAGGTAAAGGCATGTAATAATTGGCTAAAACCTAGCCACAATACGCTATCTACCCCAAAGGCAACCAATAACCAACGTAGACAAGTCATGCCAATGCTGACAATCAATAAGGTATTCACGCCATAGCGGCCGAGTAAACGCGGCGCGAACATAAACATCACAATTTCAGCCATAGCGCCAAGGGCGACAAATATGCCCGCCGAGGATTCCGAGTAACCTGCTTGCTTTAAATATAAGACGAAGAAGCCGTAGAAAGGCCCTGCGCTCATTTGCAACAACATAGCGGAAATCATGAACCACACAATTGGCTTAGTCCATTTAAGGCGGTGCCGCTCCTGCCCCGCGGGGCGCACCGCTCGATTGGCGGGTAGCGGCAACGCGCTAAGCAGCATCCCGGTAAATAACGTCAAGCCGATATAAGGCAACACTTCGGTGCCCCACTGGCCGATAGCAAAGCCCGCACCCACCACAAGGCAGATAAAACCTATACTGCCAAAACTGCGTATTTGACCGTAGCGACTGGCATTCTCGCCTAAGGTTTCTAAGGTGATCACTTCAAGCTGAGCGAGGATCGCATTCCAAAAGAAAGTATAGAGGGCCAAACTCAGCGCCATATACACAAAACCGCCATGATAGAAGAAACTCAAATACGCCAGCGCGGCGGCTCCCGCGCCCATTTTGATCAGCTCGGCGCGCATCCCCGTTCGGTCAGCCACTTTAGCCCACACATTCGGCGCAACGATGCGCGTCGCCATCAGGATAGCGAGTAGAAAGCCAATTTCTTGAGGATTAAAACCGCGGTTCTCGAAGAAGACCCCAAGGTAAGGGACCATAGTACCGAGAATAGAAAAGAAGAAAAAATAGCAGGCACAAAGCCAGCGCAATTGCTGGCTTGTGCTAGAAGAAGTTGACATTAACGCATTCCATTTATCTCATGCCACGCATCGAATTCATAATTGCATACCGCCTATCTCATACCACTTATCGCATACCAAGCACGGGTGTGAGACTGCGTACATCTTGATTTTGCGCTCTGTGTCTTAACAAGTGATCCATCAGCACAATGGCAAGCATAGCTTCGGCAATCGGTACCGCGCGGATCCCAACGCAAGGATCGTGACGACCTTTAGTGACCACTTCGGCCATTTCACCCTGCGCCGTCATACTTTGACCAGGCACGCTGATACTTGATGTGGGTTTGAGCGCAATATGGGCAATTATCGGCTGACCAGATGAAATCCCACCGAGCACACCGCCCGCATGATTAGATTCAAAGCCTTGCGGCGACATTAAGTCACGCCCTTCGGAGCCCTTTTGCGTCACCACACCAAAACCATCACCAATCTCAACACCTTTGACGGCATTAATACCCATCAAAGCGTGGGCGATATCGGCATCGAGTCTATCAAATACGGGTTCACCTAAACCCACTGGCACACCTGTCGCGATAACGGAGATTTTCGCGCCAATGGAGTCACCGGATTTTTTCAGCTCACGCATGTATTCATCTAGCGCTTCAAGCTTGCTAGCATCGGGGAAGAAAAAGGCATTTTGCTCGATTTGGTCAAGATCAATAGTCTCAGCACAAATAGGACCCAGCTGCGACATATAGCCGTAGATCTCGATACCGTGAACTTGCTTTAAATACTTTTTCGCCACCGCACCCGCCGCAACGCGCATCGCGGTTTCACGGGCTGATGAGCGGCCACCACCGCGGTAGTCACGCATACCGTACTTTTGCTGGTAGGTATAATCGGCGTGCCCAGGGCGAAATAAATCTTTGATATTTGAGTAATCTTGACTGCGTTGATCGGTATTTTCGATCAAGAGTCCAATTGAGGTGCCCGTGGTTTTACCTTCGAAAACGCCGGATAAAATCCGCACTTCGTCGGGCTCACGACGGGCCGTGGTATATCGGGATGTCCCAGGACGACGGCGGTCAAGATCATGCTGCATATCGGCTTCGGTTAATTCAAGCCCAGGTGGGCAACCATCAATAATGCAACCGAGTGCTACACCGTGACTCTCACCAAACGTCGTCACTACAAAATTTTGACCAATACTGTTTCCAGACATCCGCTTTGTACACCTTAGAATATTTGTTCATCGCTCCGTGTCCAGCGACCACTGGACAATTTATTTTCCCGCTGCAAGCCTAACTGGCAGCGGGAAAAGTCTCAACCTAATTTGCTATTTTAGGCTATTGCGCATCGCGATAAATGCCAAATACAGATTGATTTTCAACCAGTTGATCGCGAGTTAACACAAATACGCCATCGCCACCATTTTCAAAGTTAATCCAAGTGAATGGCACTTCTGGGAACTGCTCAATCAAATGCACCATAGAATTTCCCACTTCGACCACGAGTAAACCCGTTGGCGTGAGGTATTGCGCGGCATTGGCGAGTATACGCTTGGTTAAATCTAACCCGTCGCGACCTGAGGCTAAACCAATAGCCGGCTCATGGTGATATTCATCCGGCATGTCGCCAATGTCTTCAGCATCCACATAAGGTGGGTTTGAAACAATCAAATCATACTGAGGCCCTTCTGGGATGGCCGAAAACAGATCCGATTGCATCGGGAACACTCTGTCCATCACACCTAAGGTTTCAATATTGATTTGCGCCACATCTAAGGCATCTTCGCTGATATCCAGCGCATCGACTTCGGCGTCTTCAAATTCATAGGCGCAGGCAATCGCGATACAAGCGCTGCCTGTACATAAATCTAAAATACGTGTGACTGGCTTGTTATATAACCAAGGGCTAAAACGGTTAGCGATCATTTCGGCAATCGGCGAACGTGGTACTAACACGCGCTCATCGACGTAAAACTCAAGCCCTGCAAAACGGGCCTTGTTGGTCAGGTAAGGCACAGGCAAGCGTTCTCTCACCCGACGAATAATCAACTCGACAATTTTGTGTTTTTCACTGCTGGTCAAGTTACTTAAAATCACTTGCTGGCCGATTTCTTCTGGTAAGTGTAAAGCGTGGAAAACTAAGGCGATGGCTTCATCCCACGCGTTATCAGTACCATGACCATAGTAAACATTGGCATCGTTAAAACGGCTCACGGCCCAACGTAACATATCGCCAATGGTACGTAATTCTGTCACAGCTTCATCTACAAAGATCTTATCCAAAACGTGCTCCTGCTAGTTTGTTCGCCAAACATTGTAACTGAACTCTATTCAGAAACCATAGGATTCAATAGAATACCCGCCATGAATAAAGACGATGACAAAGAAGGCTTGGCGATGTTCTCAGCGCTTATCGATGGTATTAAGCCCATCACTCAGGATAAGCGGCACTTTCGCACGCCCTTAAAAACCAAACAGGAAATAGCACTGAAAGAGCAGCAACTGCATGCAAACAGCTATTTCTCAGATACTTATCAGCCACTACTGCCTATACAAGGACCGATGCGTTGGTTAGATGATGGCGTGGATAGCTTAGAGTTAAAACGACTCAGACGCGGCGATTACCAACCCGATTTACTGTTGGATTTGCATGGCTATCGTCAGTCAGAAGCCAAACTCGAGTTAGCGGCGCTCATTCAGGCCTGCGTTAAACAACAGAGCCAATGTTGCTGTGTAATGCACGGCTACGGCAGTGGCATATTGAAACAACAAGTTCCCATGTGGCTAGTACAGCATCCTATGGTGAAAGCCTTCCATCAGGCGCCAAAAGAATGGGGTGGCGATGCCGCGCTTTTAGTCTTAATCGACCTTGGTGAGCTCCCGCATAGACGTTAGTTAGCTTCAAGCTTTTACAAAACAAACGGCCCACTTAATGTGGGCCGTTTGTTTTGTAAAAGAGATATAAATCTAAATTAGCTAATACTATGGGGAGCGTGCTGCCACACAATCGACGCTTGCTCGGCATGTTTATCGACCAAGGTAATTCCAGAGGTGGCAAACAGTGGCGGTTCAACCCCTGCAACCAATTCACTCACTAAGTATCCCAATAATGGCATGTGAGAAATGACTAACACTCTATCTGCCTTGTATAACTCAGCATAAGCAACAATTAAAGCGGCAACATTAGCAGGATCGCCAGAAGGCACAAGATCATCGGCAACAAGCCACTTACGTGGCTCAGGAAAGTGTTGGCTCAGTTCCTGCCACGTTTGCTGTGCACGTAAGTAAGGGCTAACCAAGACAAGATCAAAATCTGTGATACTTCGAGCTAACCAGTTGCTCATCACAACGGTATGGTGCCTTCCTAAATCGGTTAGGGTTCTATCCCTATCGGATTGAGCATCAAATCCTGCGTCACCATGTCGCATCAAAAATAGCTGCATACTTCTCTCGCTACCCACACTTGTTTTTGTTTTATCCCAATTGTAGCCCTAAAATTCGTTTCGACAAACCTGTATACCCAAGCGACCTCAAAATACGAGTTTCAGAGCACCTAGGGTGCTTCAATTCAAGGCGCATCAATGACAGAATGTCGGCTACCTTTTGAATTGATGCAACACGGAATTGGAGTGCCCTAGGCGCTCCGTCCCGGCGGCTTTTAACGCACTTTATGCTGTGTTGGTTATTTTTAACTTAGCCCACTAGGTTCGCAAATAACCGCCTTGCCTAAAGTGCGTTAAATTCCCGCTGAATCCTGCATTTTGAGGTGGTTTGGGTATACGACTTAATCTTTAGTCGATAAACACAAGAGATATTTGCTAAAAACCATTAAGACTATCAATATATAACAAGCTATCGTTATCGGAGTGTCTCTTTGCAAGCCTCTCAGTCTATTTATAAAAGCCCAAACGACCATCGCCAGTATCGTTATCTTGTTTTAGATAACGCGCTCAGGGTGCTATTGGTTGAAGATCTAGATGCCAGCCAAGCGGCTGCATCGATGGCTGTTGGTGTAGGTCATTTTGATGATCCCACAGATAGACCTGGCATGGCACACTTTTTAGAGCATATGCTCTTCCTTGGTACAGAAAAATTCCCCGATTCAGGCGAGTATCACGCCTTTATCAATCAACATGGCGGCAGCAATAACGCTTGGACAGGCACTGAGCACACTAATTTCTTTTTCACCATCAATGAAGACGTATTTGCCGATTCCTTAGACAGATTCAGCCAATTTTTTATCGCACCTAAATTTGACTTAGACTTAGTCGATAGAGAGCGCCAAGCCATTGAATCTGAATTTAGTTTAAAGCTGAAGGATGATATCCGCCGAATATACCAAGTGCTGAAAGAAACCGTTAATCCACAGCATCCTTTCTCGAAGTTTTCCGTGGGTAATTTAGTCACATTAGGAGGGGAGCAAGCGCAGATCCGTGGGGAATTATTGGATTTTTATCAGCGTCATTACAGTGCCAACCTAATGACCTTGTGCTTAGTTGCACCATTTCCCCTTGATGAATTAGCACACTTAGCCCGTTATTATTTCAGTGGGATCCGTAACTTAAATTTAGTGAAAAACTATCCTCAAGTACCGCTTTTTTCACCAAAAGAATTACTAACTCAAGTTGATATAGTGCCGCTTAAAGATCAAAAACGCCTAAGTATCAGCTTTAATTTCCCCGGCATTGATCACTATTACAAACGTAAACCTCTGACTTATATAAGCCATATTCTAGGTAATGAGAGTAAAGGCAGCTTATTATCTTATCTTAAAGAGCAAGGGCTGGTGAATAACTTGTCTGCTGGTGGCGGTGTTAATGGATATAATTTTAAAGATTACAGTATTGGATTGCAGCTAACAGATAAAGGGCTGGCCAATCTTGATGACATTATTTGCAGTTGTTTTGAGTATATCGAACTCATCAAAACCCAAGGTTTAGATGAGTGGCGTTATTTAGAAAGAGCAAACCTACTCAAAATGGCGTTTCGGTACCAAGAGCAAGTTAAATCCCTCGATTTAGCCAGCCATCTCAGCATCAATATGCATCATTATGAGGTTGAAGACTTAGTCTTTGGTGACTATCGCATGGATGGACTGGATATTGCGGAGACCATCGAGCTACTTGAATTGATGGTGCCACAAAATATGCGCTTACAGCTTGTTGCACAGTCCGTGAAAACAGATCGTCAGGCTAATTGGTATCATACACCTTACAAAGTTAGCTCTATCCCTCCAGAATCTATTGCACGCTGGCAAGTAAAGCATATCCGTCCCGAGTTACAATTACCCACAGCGAACCCTTTTATTGTCGCCGACTCGATTGCTCGTCCAGATAAAAGCCTAGTCGCTGTGCCTGTGATAGTTGCAGAATCATCGGGATACCGAATTTGGCACAAGAAAGACGATGAGTTCAATGTGCCAAAGGGCCATATGTATTTATCGCTTGATTCAGAGCAAGCAAGTAAAACCCCAAAACATGCCGCCCTCACCCGCTTGTATGTTGAGATGCTACTCGATTATCTGACCGAGCCCACCTATCAGGCCGAAGTTGCGGGCTTAAGCTACAATATTTACCCGCATCAAGGGGGGATTACTCTGCACTTATCAGGTTTTACCGGTAATCAAGAAGCCCTATTAGCATTGTTGATCCACAAAGCGAGGGAGCGCAATTTTACCGAAGAGCGTTTTGCACTGATTAAATCCCAACTGCTACGTAGTTGGCAGAATTTGGCACAAGCTAAGCCTATTACACAACTATTTACTAGCCTTACCGTCACTCTGCAAAAACGCAGTTATGAACCGGCGCGCATGGCCCAAATGCTAGAAAATATCACCCTAGAGGATTTACATAACCATGTGCGTGCCTTCTACGAAAAAATCTATCTTGAAGGATTAGTCTACGGGGATTGGTTAGTCTCTGAAGCACAAGCACTTGGCAAGCGTTTAGAACATATTTTATCCTTAGTCTCGACGCCAAGTGCCGAATCAACTAGAGAATTAGTCAATCTAACAGGTCAAGGCACACTACTGCGCGAACTCGCCATAAACCACCAAGACAGCGCTATTATCGTTTATTATCAATCAGCTGTTGCAACGCCAGAAAAAATGGCACTATTCAGCTTGTTGAATCACACTATGTCATCAACCTTCTTCCATGAACTGCGCACCGAAAAGCAATTGGGTTATATGGTAGGCACAGGTTATCTACCACTCAATCGTCATCCAGGGCTTATTTTCTATATCCAATCCCCCACCACTGGACCATTGCATCTATTAGAGGCCATAGACGAATTTATTGCCGACTTTAACTATGCAGTCATGCAGATCACCAACGAAGAATGGGAAAGCACTAAACTCGGCCTGATTAATCAAGTGATGGAACATGATGCGAACCTAAAAACCCGCAGTCAACGTTATTGGGTGAGTGTGGGCAATCGGGATTATCAATTCAATCAAAGAGAATTGGTCGTAGAAGAAATCACTAAGCTCACGCGTACAGATTTACTCAAATTTATGATGCGTAAAATGCGTACAAAACACAGTGATCGTTTAGTGCTATTTAGTACTGGCGAGCAGCACAGAGCTCAGGCAGCACTGAAGTCAGAGAAAATGATAAACGATTTAAAAATATTTAAACAAAATGCCGATAAGTTTAATTTTTGAGCATGAACTGCAAATAATAATGAAACAGCATCATTTTTGACGAACAAACAAAATCCCTGTCATAACGTCATACTACAGTAGTATCTTCCACGCCTATGCGTTATCTCAATGGAAAACATGGTTGGATGCCATCTTACCCTACAAATAGCGCTCAAATTTACCTCATCTACATGCTACTAAAAGGATTTTTTACAAAGTCAGTTTTGACAAACCCATCACTTTCTGGAAAAGTGATGTAACATAATTGTTTCATGGCATCATCGGATAATATTAAGAACAATACTATGCCTAACATTCTCTTGAAAATCGTCTTGCTCGCTATTTTATGCTTGTACACATTAAAAGACGTAAATGCATCTCTCTTTTCTGATAAGTCACCAATAGTTCTACAATCGCAATCTTTCGGCGTTCCGCAAGGGCTTTCACAGAGTACAGTTACCTCTATCGTTCAAGACAAAGATGGTTATATTTGGATTGGCACACTTAACGGACTAAATCGTTTTGATGGTAAAGAATTTAGACATTTTTATGCTGATGATAGTGCTTCTGGTTTACCAAGCTCATTCATTCGAAGCCTACTTATCACAAATGAAAATGAACTCTTAATCGGCACTGACAAAGGACTTGTCTTATATAATAAAAATGATGAGTCGTTTAACACTCTCGATATCAAGAGCGAATATCTGGATGGTGAGATATGGAGTTTATCCAACAATGACTTTAATAATGAAATTCTAGTTGGGATAAATAAAGGCATAGTCAGCCTTGACTTAAAGAATAACAATATTAGAAATGATTATATAGGGAAAGATTATCTTGAAGTAAAGAAAAGTTTAAATGTTGACAATGAAATATTTATAAAAAGTTATGATGGTAAATTATTCGAAATTAAAAATAACAATAAAAAAATGTTAATGACAGACGTTTTGGATATAGGGAGTTACGAAGGAAATCTTTTTATTTCGACAAATAATGGCTTATATAAATACAGAAAAGGAAATTTAAAAAAATCATCCTCTATAATCTATGACTTCCTAAGTGAAACAGAAGGAGAATTATACGGAATAAATAAAAATAAAATTTACAACATAAAAAGAAACATTCTTATCGGTCAAATATCAAATAGAAAAGAAAAAATAGAGCAAACCTATTTTATTGCATACCAAAATTCTTTAATTATCGGACTAAATAATCAAGGTTTTGAACTAATAAAGAAATCAAATAACCTAGTGTATCATACAGATCTACTGGATGAAAATGTTTGGCATATCAGTCTTAGTTTTGATGGAAACATATTAATATCCTCAGATAGTCCACTGTTACATTATTATGACAAAAATCTTAATCTTAAAAAAAGCTATGACAGCAACGTATATGGCTATAAGAATTCTGTTATGACAAAAGAAGGTGTTTTTATTGGCAGTTCAAATGGAGTTAAATTAATAAATAACTTAGATGTAGAAGAAAATATAACATCTGAAAAAGTCACTACTTTAAATAAAATAAACTCGAATAATATCATTGCTGGCACTTCAGATGGGAAAGTTTTTTTCATAGAAGACCGTGAGATCTATCACATATTAAGTCTGGAAAAGGAAGATCCTATTTTTGAGGTATTATATATTTCAAAGGACAATATTTTTATAGCAAGCCAAAATGGTATGTACCATTATAAAAATGGTAAATTGAATAAAATCCATAACGAATTAACGTATAGTATCAAAGAGTTTAATAACAACATTTTATTTGGAACTTCATCATCACTGTTCAAGTATGATACTGAAACAAAAACATTAAGCAAGTTATTCTCGAATAACAAGGGGATATACTCAATATTAATTCTAGAGAATACGATCTTTGCATCTTCACAAGGTCAAATTATTTTAATCCATGACAACTCCACTTATATTTTATCCACTTCAAATGGAAGTCAATATGAATACAACACTCCCAGCGGAGGTGTAATTGATGAGAATCATTTACTATTTGGCGGCATCAACGGATTAAGTATTATATCAAAAAGCAATGTACTAGACTACATTGAAAAACTTCCAGCACCTCGATCTGAACTATCTGAATTGCGCGTATTCAATTCAATAACAAGCAATAACTCAGGATACTTTATTGGTTCATTAAACACTGCGGAGAATATTACACTTAAATACTCAGACTATCCATTTTCAATCTCATTCAATTCTCCCACATCAGAATCATTATCCACTTCTTATTATTATAAAATGGATGGATTATCTGATGAATGGATAGCATCAAATAACATTAATTCTGCAACCTACACTAACCTATCACCTGGAAAGTATATTTTTAAAGTATATGCAATTGATTTATTAACTCAAAAAAAAGGTCCCGTTAAAAGTATTGACATAATCATAACACCCCCATGGTGGTTATCAACTGAAGCTAAGTCACTTTATTTTATACTTTTAGTGGTATCTCTTTTAATTGTCACAAAGACTATTTTACGCAGAAGAGAAACTCAGCGACAAATAGCTCTAAGTGAAGAAAGATTAAAACTATCCCTATGGGGTAGTGGTGATGAAATGTGGGACTGGGATATAGAAACGGGCAATATTTTTCGCTCAAATATTTGGGGTTCCCTTGAATTCCCTCGCGATGGTCATCGTTCAGGTAAAAACAACGAGGAAAGTAATATTCACCCAATGGATCAGGAGCGTGTTAGGGAAGCACTTAATAAACACTTTTATGGAGAAACAGATCATTTTGAGGCAGCTTACAGAGTAAAAGGTAAAGATGAAAACTGGGTCTGGATTTTAGATAGAGCTAAAATTGTAGAACGAGATGATAAAGATAATGCCCTACGTATGACGGGAACCATTAAAAATATTAGTCAATTTAAACAAAAAGAAGAGCAATTACGACTTTTTGAAAAAGCCATTGAAAATATTTCAGAAGGCATGTTTATTCTCGACAGTGAATACCGTTTTGTTGAAGTCAATGAAGCGTGCTGTAAGATTTCATTACGTAACCGAACTGATTTTATTGGCAACTTGCTCACATTTGATTTATATCCTGAAAACTTTTCCTCTCAAATAAGAACCATGCTCAAACAACAAGGTCGTTGGGCAAATGAAGTCGAAGCAGTTAGAGGGGATAATCGTCACTTTCATATGGAACTCACTATCGATGCTATTTATGATGAATTGGGCGAACTATCCCATTATGTTGGGGTTTTTTCAGATATTTCTCGACGTAAACAGCAGGAAGAAGAACTTAGAAAATTAACCAATAATGATCTACTGACTGGACTCCCCAATAGATCGAATCTACAGGTCACGTTAAGTAACTTAGTGAATAAGGAGATTGCCCATTCTTTGATGGTACTTGATCTTGATAACTTTAAGCGTATCAATGACTCATTGGGCCACCAAGTGGGGGATCAATTGCTAAAACTTGTTTCTATTAGAGTAAAATCTATTCTTCCTAAGAATACGAGTATTTATCGCTTAGGTGGCGATGAGTTTGCAATCGTACTGGATAAAGGTTCTGATATTAGTGCCAGTGCTGCAATTGCAGGACGAGTAATTGAAGCATTCAAAATGTCCTTTAACATAAATGAAGAACAACTCGTTTTAGGATTAAGTATTGGAATCGTTTTATACCCTGAAGATGAACAGAACGAGCAGGCCTTGCTCAGAAAAGCTGATATTGCTATGTACCATGCAAAATCGGCAGGAGGAAATTGCTACCAATTCTACTCTGAATCGCTCAATCAGCATGCCATTAAACAGTTGGAAATAGAAAATCTTATTCGTGAAGGGCTGAAAGAAGATCTATTTGAAGTCTATTACCAACCTAAAATTGATCTAAAACGAGGTCGTGTTGCTGGCATGGAAGCTTTAGTGAGGTTAAATCATCCTGTGCAAGGTTTAATTCCTCCTAAGGAATTTATTCCCCTCGCAGAAGAAAGTGGTTTAATTGTTGAGATTGGTGAAATAGTTTTACGTAAAGCCTGTTTTGCTGCACAGAAATGGCGTGAACAGGGGTTATTTAACGGTAGAGTCGCTGTCAATTTATCGTCGCGTCAATTTGCACTGCCCGATATCCAGCAACGAATAGAGTCAATTTTAAGACTAACCAAACTCCCCGCTTGTCATCTTGAGTTAGAAATTACTGAAGGTACCGTCATTAAACAGCCAGAGGCAGCGATTATCGTCATGCAGCAATTGGCTAAAATGGGCGTTAGTTTAGCACTAGATGATTTCGGCACAGGATACTCATCCCTTTCATACTTAAAACGCTTTCCTATTCATACCTTAAAAATTGACAAAGCCTTTGTTGATGATATTGATAAATCTGATCGCGATCTCAAAATGGTCGATTCTATTATCACCATCGCCCATAATATGGGGCTTTCTGTGGTTGGTGAAGGCGTCGAACAAACTGCACAATTAAATATTTTGCGAGCATTGAATTGTGAAGAAATCCAAGGTTATATTTTTAGCAAAGCGATAAAGGAATCCGAGTTTACTCTACTTCTTCAAGCGGACATGGTTAAGGAAACCACAAAAAACAACATTATCTGATCGTTTTAATATCATAAATGCAAGTTTGACAACATTGGCACGGCAGATGCAACAGCATAAACAGTGTCAATAATAAATCAATATCAACTTGCCCTGAGAGAATATTAGAATGATTAAAGAAATCCTGACTGTCGTTACTTTGCTATCTTCAATTGGTTATGCTGCAAACTTTGCTCTTGAAGGTTCTCCAAACGTTAAATTCAAGCCATTGGAAGTTGCTGGCTCTCCAAACGTTAAATTCAAACCATTAGAAGTTGCTGGCTCTCCAAACGTTAAATTCAAACCATTAGAAGTTGCTGGCTCTCCAAACGTTAAATTCAAGCCATTGGAAGTTGCTGGCTCTCCAAACGTTAAATTCAAGCCATTGGAAGTTGCTGGCTCTCCAAACGTTAAATTCAAGTCATTAGAAGTTGCTGGAGCTCCAAACGTTAAATTCAAACCATTAGAAGTTGCTGGCTCTCCAAACGTTAAATTCAAGCCATTGGAAGTTGCTGGCTCTCCAAACGTTAAATTCAAGCCATTGGAAGTTGCTGGCTCTCCAAACGTTAAATTCAAGCCATTAGAAGTTGCTGGCTCTCCAAACGTTAAATTCAAGCCATTAGAAGTTGCTGGCTCTCCAAACGTTAAATTCAAGCCATTAGAAGTTGCTGGCTCTCCAAACGTTAAATTCAAGCCATTAGAAGTTGCTGGCTCTCCAAACGTTAAATTCAAGCCATTAGAAGTTGCTGGCTCTCCAAACGTTAAATTCAAGCCATTAGAAGTTGCAGGTTCTCCAAACGTTAAATTCAAATCGTTTGAACTGGTATAACATATATTTGTTAAGGAGATAACTATGCTAAATTCAATCAAAAAAGCACTCGGTTTATCCAAGCCTGTGCGTAAAAAAGTCAAGTTGCCTGAAGGCTTGAATCGTCTTGAAGTGATTTCTGCAAAAGGTTGGTGGAACTAATTTAAGTTCTGTACCGATGAATCTCACTCATGCACAGTGATAGTTAATTAAGCTAGCGCAGCTTAGAAACAATAAAGGGAGCAAAAGCTCCCTTTAGTTTTAAGTGAATTTAAAAAAGTGTTAAAAACATAAGTATTGCATAACCAATTGATTTGTTAGCTATTAAATATCCCTTCCTCACTGCAACGGATTTTCCTCAACGCTAAATGGCTGTGTGTCATAAAGAGTGGATAGGCCAGCGGCCCAAGCATTAAACCCAGCAACACCCATAGCTTAACTGAAAGACCCACAGTAAAAGCCGCTAAACCGAAGTATAAAGCCGAGAATAAGGCTATAAAGATAATCAGAAAAACCACAAATCACCTCAAAATGCTAACAGTACAATTTAAATTTCCATCGAAACAATCGTGCTTCTTGAGAGCCTCATTCATTAGCGCGCATTTTTAAGACCGCTTTTTTTAAAGGTTAGATAATATTTTCTGCCTCCCATAAAGCGAGTAATACCCATTGCGGACATCTCAACTATGAGCAACACATTTTCCGTTTAAGGAAGCGGATAATACAAGATCTATCGTAAAAATGTGAACATTTTTTAGGCAACAACTATCCTCAAGGCAATAAAAAAGCGGCAATCAATTGCCGCTTTTTTATACAACAAAGTGCACTATAAACATTTATCCATTGTTAGAAAAAGCTAACATTCTCTCTAGCCATGGTTTTTAAGCGCTCACAAGGTTCGAATCTGTTACCGAATTGACTTTGATAACTTTCAAGGATCTTCACTAAGTTCGCGGCGCCTAAAGTGTCAATATAATGGAATGGACCACCGAGAAATGGCGGGAAGCCAATACCGAAAATAGCGCCAATATCACCGTCTCTTGGCGATGCAATAATACCATCATCTAAACAACGCACCGCTTCATTGAGCATTTGTACAACACAACGCTCAGCAAGTGCTTTTGCGTCTTTATTGGTGCCAGGCTTAATGCCTAATACGCCATACACAGTTTCATCGACAGCTTTAGTTTTCTTGCTCGATGCGCCGTATTGATAAAAGCCTTTGCCATTTTTACGGCCTTTACGATCGTCACCTAAAAGCTTGTCAAATGCGGCTGGCGCTTTAAAACGTTCACCCAATTCTTTCTCAAGGATCGGTGAAATTTTTGCGCCCACGTCGATACCCACTTCGTCGAGCAAAGTAATTGGTCCCACAGGGAAGCCAAATTTCACTAAAGCTTTATCCAAATGCTCAACACTTTGGCCTTCGAGTAGTAATTGCGCGGCCTCATTCATGTAGAGTGCCAGAATACGGTTCACGTAGAAACCCGCGCCATCCTGTACCACTATCGGTGTTTTACCTTGCTTACGGGCAAATGCGACAGTAGTCGCAATGGTTTCTGGCGACGTTTTAGCATGGGCAATCACTTCCACCAGCGGCATTTTTTCCACTGGCGAGAAATAATGTAGACCAATTACATTCTCAGGACGCGTCGACGCCTCGGCGATTTGGCTAATAGGCAAAGATGAGGTGTTTGACGCAAAAATAGTGTGCTCACCACACTCACGCTCAATGTCTTTCACCATTTGATGCTTAAGCGCTAAGTCTTCAAATACCGCTTCCACTACGATGTCGGCATCTTTAACGCCTTTATACTCAGTGGTTGTAGTCATCAGCGCCATTAAGTTGTCACGGGCAGCAGGCGTCATATGGCGGCGCTTTACCCCTTTATCTAACAACTTATAGGCATAAGATAAGGCATTGCTTAAACCCTTTTCGCTGATGTCTTTTACCCGAACAGGGATTTTAGCCTTAGTGGTGGTCACAGAGGCGATACCGCCGCCCATTAAACCGCCGCCTAAGATCACCGCTTTATTCACTTTGCGCGGTGTTGCACCCTCTGCGCCAGTTTCTTTCTTCATTTCAGTGGTGGCGAAAAAAATACTGCGCAGCGCTTCAGATTCTTTTGATACCACTAATTCGGCAAAATGACTCGCTTCGACTTCTAACCCTTTTTGCATCCCCTTCGCAATCCCTTGACGCACGCAGTCAATAATCTTGGCTGGTGCTGGATAATTACCTTGGGTTTTCTTTTCGACTTGTTTAGTCGCTTGATCGAAAATAATGTTACGGCCAAAGCTCGTGCCTTCAAGCACTTGATTAACGAGTGACTTTTTAATAGGTTTCGGTGCACGTTTACCAGCAAGCGCCATCTCAACGGCGGTTTGCAGCAAAATGGTCTGCGGTACAACATCATTCACTAAGCCCATTTTCAAGGCTTGTTTAGGACGGATTTGTTTACCGGTGAGCATCATATCTAAGGCAGTGGTAATGCCGACTAAACGAGGCAAACGTTGCGTCCCACCGCCGCCAGGCAATAGGCCAAGTTGAACTTCCGGTACGCCGAGCATGGTTTTACCATCGTCGCTACATACCCTTTGATGACAGGCTAAGGCTAACTCTAAGCCACCACCTAAACAGGCACCATGGATTGCCGCAACCACAGGAATTTTTAATGCTTCTAACTCATTAAAAACCACATGCCCTTGCTGGGATAAGGCTTTGGCATCGCCCACCGTTTTACAGGCATCGAGCATGGAAATATCCGCGCCCGCAACGAAAGAGTCTTTTTTGCCAGAGATCAGCACGAGTCCACGAATATGAGGATCGCTTTTAATCTCAGCAAGGATCTCACTGATTTCAGGGCCAAACTGTGCTTTTAGGGTGTTCATGGTTTCGCCAGGAACATCCATAGTCAAAATGGCAATGCCGTCGTCGCGGCGGGTCAAATTAAAGGTCTTTTCCATGCCAATTACTCCACTTCCACTATCATAGCCACGCCCAAACCACCGGCCGCACAGGCCGTCGTTAAGCCAGTTCCACCACCACGGCGCTTAAGCTCACGACACACTTGGGTTATTAAACGGGTTCCCGTTGCCGCAAAAGGATGACCATAAGCGAGCGAGCCACCGAGCACGTTAAACTTACTCATGTCGATTTCGCCAATCGCGCGGTTGCGGCCGAGTTTTTCTTCGGCAAATTTTTTCGAAGCAAACATCTGCATGTTCGCTAATGTCTGCGCAGCAAAGGCTTCGTGCATTTCAATCAGGGTAAGATCTTCTAATTCCATTCCAGCACGTTTTAACGCCAGTGGCGTCGCGTAGGATGGCCCCATCAGCATATCTTGCCACACATCAATGGCGCTAAAGGCGTAGCTCTTAATATAACCAATCGGTTGATAACCTAAGGCTTTAGCTCGACCTTCGCTCATCAGAATAATCGCAGACGCACCGTCCGTCAGTGGCGTACTATTGGCCGCCGTCACAGTACCATGTTGTTTGTCGAATGCAGGGCGCAACTTAGCATATGACTCCAATACCGAGTTTTCGCGGATATTGTTATCACGATCGATAAACTGCTTATACGGCGGTATATGCGCGACCATCACTTCGTCACGCAAATGGCCAGAAGCCCAAGTTTCACTCGCTAAGGTGTGTGAACGGTGCGCTAAGGCATCTTGATCGGCACGGCTAATATTGTAGGTTTTTGCCATCTGCTCGGCGGTTTGTCCCATAGACAAGCCCGTTGAGTACTCTGCCACTGCAGGCGGCACAGGTAATAAATCCTTTAAACCTAAACGGCGGAAAATTTGTAACTTTTGCCCAAAACTACGGGCTTTATTCAAATCGACTAACGCATGAGCTAATTTTTTCGACACACCGATAGGCAATACAGAGGAAGAGTCGGCGCCGCCCGCAATACCGATGTCGATATTGCCCGTCATAATAGATTCGGCCACGTTGACAGTAGATTGGAAGCTAGTCGCACAGGCGCGAGTGACACTATAGGCATCGGTCGACACATTCATGCCAGTACCGAGCACGATTTCCCGGGCTATATTCGGTGCAGCCGGCATTTGCACGACTTGTCCATAGACTAATTGCTCAATCAGCTTAGGATCGAGTTCAGAGCGCGCCAATAATTCATTGACCACCATTTTGCCCATATCTAATGCCGATACACCGTGGAATGCCGTGGCTTGTTTCGCAAATGGCGTTCTTAAACCCGCTACAATGGCGATACGTTCACCCTTGGCGTTCGTAACCTGTTGTCTATCACTCATTTGTCACCCTCTTTATGTGCGCTATCGCTGAGAGATTTCAGGCGGCGCTATCGATTTCCATGTTTGACCCATTGTTTTACGGCGAAAAACGCCCAATAACAGGTCTGACCATTAAAGTGTGATCTGATTCTAACTTCTTGTCAGCAAGTTTTAAACACCTGTTTGTTTTTTTAACACTAGCCAAACCCTAAGGGAATTCTTTACCATATCCATGGTCTATAGCCCACACACGCATTTTCAACATAATAAAACGAGTAGCATCATGCCTTTGAGTCGCTTCCACGCATTACGCACTTACCTAAATAAGGTTGTTTTAGGGCAGCCAGTATTGACCGAAAATCTGCTCATTGCACTAATTGCCAATGGCCACTTATTAGTTGAAGGCCCACCGGGACTGGCAAAGACCCGTGCAGTGAAAGCCTTATGTGACGGGGTTGAGGGCGATTTCCACCGCATTCAATTTACCCCAGATCTGCTGCCCGCCGACTTAACTGGCACAGATATCTATCGCTCGCAAACTGGCACCTTCGAATTTGAAGCCGGGCCGATTTTCCACAATTTAATCTTGGCGGACGAAATTAACCGTGCACCAGCCAAAGTTCAGTCAGCCTTATTAGAAGCCATGGCCGAAGGTCAAGTTACAGTTGGTAAGCACAGTTATAAACTTCCACCGCTGTTTTTAGTGATGGCTACCCAAAACCCATTAGAGAATGAAGGCACTTATCCCCTGCCCGAAGCACAACTTGACCGTTTTCTGATGCACTTAAACCTTGATTACCCAAGCGGCGAGACTGAGCTCGAAATTCTGCGTCAATCTCGCAAAGAAGCGCTCACCCACGAATTGCCAACCACTGAGCCGATTGCTCAGGCGGATGTGTTTGCCGCCCGTGACGAAGCCATGGAAATCTATCTCGCCGAGCCGCTTGAAAAGTACATAGTTGAAATCGTGATGGCGACCCGTGAGCCTTTACGTTACAGCGAAGACTTAGCTAAGTGGCTTGAGTACGGCGTCAGCCCGCGCGCAACTATTTCGTTAGAACGCTGCGCCCGCGCCCGTGCGTGGCTGCACGAGCGAGACTTTGTTTCACCGGAAGACATTCAAGCCGTCGCACCGAACGTGTTAAGACACAGATTGCTACTCAGCTACCAAGCACAAGCCGAGGGTGTCAGCCGCGATCAGGTCATCGACCACATCTTGAGTCAAGTTGCAGTACCTTAACGGTGAAGATAAAGGTGAAATAAGATGAGTGACACAGCGCGACTCTCAGCCTCGGTCGATGGCTTGCCGCTTTTTGCCGATGGCTTGCATTTAACCGAGCAAGAGCTGCTGGCGTGCCAAAATATCGCTCGCGCTATGCCAGAGCGTTATAGCCGTGCCCGCGCTAACTTAGCGGGCCATCGCAGCAGCTTAATCAAAGGCCGCGGAATGGAGTTTGCCGAGGTGCGCCACTACCAACAGGGCGACGATGTGCGCACCATTGATTGGCGCGTTACCGCTCGTACAGGCACAACTCACACTAAGTTATTTGTCGAAGAACGTGAGCGCCCTATTTTATTGTTAATCGACCTGAGCCAAAGCCTCTATTTTGGCTCGAGTTTATTGCTGCAATCGGTGCAAGCAGGACACCTTGCGACCACCTTAGGTTGGAATGCAATTAACCATGGAGACAAGCTCGGCGCCTTGATCGCCAGCGAATCTGAGCATCTAGAGCTCAAACCCCGTAGCCGTCGCCAAGGCATATTACAATTGATCTCAGGCCTTTGCCGTGTACACGAAAATCAGCTCAATCATATGGGAAATCATCAGCGCGATCCTGATCATATCCTGCGTGCCTGTCAGCGATTACAACGTATCGCCAAACCCGGCTCCTTGGTTTGGATAGTGACAGATGGCAGCCATTTTAGCCCCCAATGTTTAGCCCCCCTAACAGAGCTTAAACGACATTGCGATATGGGTGCCTACCTTATTACCGATCCACTAAGGCAAGGAACCTTGACTTTACCCAAGCAATTTAGTTTACCGGTACGCGAAGCAAATCAAGATCTTGTGTTAACTCCACATAGCTATCAAGCGTGGCTTTTACAACAACAGCGCCAGCAGGATAACTTTATTGCCATGATGCAAAAATTACGAGTACGCACTCAACTTATTGATGCAGCGATTCCCCTCGCTGGTCAATTAACCCTATTGCAATAGGTCAATTTAGCGCCAATCAGTCAAGCAAAGACAATATGACAAGTGTAAATTCAAACCATGTAAAAGTGAGTCAGACAGAGTGAATACACAAACAGTGAATCCAGCGACCTTGGATCAAGTCAACCCCACGGTACTCGCGGAGTTGAAAGACATCATAGTCCCCGATCCTATTGGCGCTTGGCCGTGGGCAATCGGTTATTGGCTGGTTTTAGCACTTGTGATTGCCCTCATTACACTCTTAGCTATCTGGCTAAGAAAACGCGCCCGTGACTTAGCGCCGAAAAAAGCCGCCAAGCAGTTACTGAATAGGCTTGATAGGCAAGCACCTTCCTATGTCTCTGACGTCAATAGTGTATTAAAACGTACCGCCATGAGTTACCTCAGCAGAGAAGCGATAGCCCCCTTAGATGGTGAGGCTTGGGCGACTTGGCTAGACAGCTATTTACCCGAGCATAAACGCCAACGGATCGGCCCTTTGCTAGCCAAACGCCATCAGCCAACGCCGTTGACCTTAGCTCAAGCTAATGAATTGCATCAACTGGCACAGGCTTGGTTGACATCGAAAACAAAACTGAGTGCGCCTGAGCCGGCTCATGCGCAAATCCAACCAACTAACACTCAACAAACGGAGGCACAATGTTAACAATTACATGGCCTTGGTTATTGGTGTTATTACCCTTACCTTTGATTTTTTGGAGCCAACACACAGTACAAGTGGAGGGTGGCCGTCTGCAATTACCCGGAATAAGCCAAACGGGCAAACAAAGCTTAGCGGCCAACACGCGTCAGAGCCGTAAACGCTATTGGTTGATGTGGAGCTTGTTAGTGCTCGCTATCGCTCGTCCTCAATGGCTTGGGGATCCCATAGAACTACCAAGCAAAGGGCGCGATTTGATGATGGCGGTGGATTTATCTGGCAGTATGCAAATTGAAGATATGGTGGTAAATGGCAAAACTGTCGACCGTTTCACTTTAATCCAACACGTCGTCAGTGACTTTATTGAACGCCGTAAAGGTGATCGTATCGGCTTGATTTTATTTGCCGATCACGCTTATTTACAGGCGCCGCTCACGCAGGATAGACGTTCAGTGGCACAATTTTTAAAGGAAGCGCAAATCGGCTTAGTGGGTAAACAAACGGCCATTGGCGAAGCCATCGCTTTAGCCGTTAAGCGTTTCGATAAAATTGATGAGAGTAACAGAGTACTGATTTTATTGACCGACGGCTCTAATAACGCGGGTAATATTGAACCTGAACAGGCGGCACAAATTGCCGCAAATCGCAAAGTCACTATTTACACTGTGGGTGTCGGGGCCGATGTAATGGAGCGCCGTACACTCTTTGGCCGCGAGCGGGTTAACCCTTCGATGGATTTAGATGAGAACCAGCTTAAGCATATCGCCGACGTCACCCACGGCCGCTATTTTCGCGCCCGTAACAGCCAAGAGCTAGACCAGATTTACCAAGAAATCGATAAACTCGAACCTGTAAGTCGCGATCAATTAAGCTATCGTCCGCAGGTCGAATTATTCTATTGGCCGCTAGCATTAGCACTTCTCACAAGTCTGTGGATTGCCCTTGCTCAATTGCCAATCTTTGCGGTACGCCGCGTTAAACCCTCTGTCGCCACCACTTCACAGGGGAAAATTAAATAATGAGCCTGCATTTTATTCGTCCCGAATGGCTATTAGCACTATTACCACTGGCCTTAGTGTTATTGATTTTATGGCGACACCACCAAAACCACAGTGCTTGGAACCGTTATATTGCACCGCACTTAGCCAAAATATTAGTCTCCCAAGGCAGTAATAAATCTCGCCATCCATTGTACTTATTAGCCTTCACTTGGTTGATTGCGACGTTGGCACTCGCCGGACCTGCCGTTAATAAGCAATCCTTACCTGTGTTTGCAGCAGAGCAAGGTCGCGTGTTAGTCATGGACATGTCTGTGTCGATGTTCGCCACCGATCTTGCGCCGAATCGATTAACCCAAGCCAAATTTAGGGCAACCGATCTCCTGCGTAATCTTAAAGAAGGTGAAACAGGTTTAGTCGCCTTTGCCGGCGATGCCTTTACTATCAGTCCTTTAACCCGTGATACTGGCACACTACTCAATTTACTGCCGACCCTAAGTCCTGAGATCATGCCAGTGCGTGGTTCAAACTTAGCGGCAGGGCTAATCCAAGCCAAAATGCTACTGGCCCAAGGTGGTCATATCCGTGGTGATATTATCCTAATGACAGATGGTATTACCCCGCACCAATTTAATGAGGCCAACTCGGCATTAAGCGGCACGCAATATCGCCTCGCGATTATCACTTTTGGAACGAGCCAAGGTGCGCCAATCCGGCTACCTGATGGACAATTACAGCGCGATAGCAGTAATGAAGTCGTGGTAGCCAGCACTGACTTTGCCTTATTACAAAAACTGGCAACGAACTATAAAGGCACATTAATCCAAAATCGCACCGATGGTAACGATTTACTCCAATTACAGCAGTGGTTGAGTGAAACGGGTGATGCTAAAGCCACGGATTTAGATGGCGAAACTTGGCAGGATCTCGGTCCTTACCTCGCCTTATTATTACTGCTACCCGCCCTTTTCAGCTTTAGACAAGGAATCGTGGCCAATATTGGGTTCGTCACTCTTACAGGCGGCTTACTGCTCGCGGCAGTGCCTCAGCCAGCCCAAGCCAGTCTGTGGAATGATTTATGGCAAACCGCAGATCAACAAGCAATGCAGGCCTATCAATCCCAAGATTATGCCAACGCTGCGAAACAATTTGAGTCGCCCCAATGGCGTGGCAGCGCACAATATAAAGCGGGGGATTATGAGCAAGCATTAAAAACCTTCGAGCAAGATAGCTCAGCCCAAGGCCTTTACAATCAAGGTAATGCATTGATGCAACTCGGTAAACCCGATAAAGCTAAGGAACGCTATCAAGCGGCGCTTGAACAACAACCCAACTTTCCCGATGCAAAGGCTAATCTTGCCCTTGCTGAAAAACTATTAGAAGAGCAGCAACAGCAAAGTAAAAATGATCAACAGAATAAAAACCAAGGTCAACAAGGGGATCAACAAAACTCGTCAGACAATGGCGAGCAACAATCGAATGATCAACAATCAGGCAGTCAAGCATCACAGGAGCAACAGCAGCCTGACCAAGACAAATCTCAGCAAAATAAATCAGAGCAAGCAGAACAAGGATCTAAAGAGCAACAGGATAATGCCAACGCGGATCAAAATCTTGAGCAGCAAAAAGAGGATGAACAACCGTCAGAACAAGAGAAGCTGAATGGTCATAATCAGAGTGATAGCAATGAAGCGCAAGAAAATGCACCTGTAGAGAATGAAGCAAAAATGCAAGCACAGACTACAGCCGATACAGAGCAATCTGCTGAGCAAGAAAAACAAAACCTTGGTGCCAAGGAAGCTCCTGAAAAAAATACACCAGATAAACAAGACGCAACAATAACTGAATCACTCGAACCGCCCATGAATAGCGAACCACTGCCACCAGAAATGCAGCGAGCCCTGCGGGGCGTGAGTGAAGATCCACAAGTGTTATTGCGTAATAAAATGCAATTGGAATACCAAAAACGCCGTCAAAATGGCCAAATATCAAGGGATAACGAACAGTGGTAATCAGACAATTTTTTATCCTCTTACTCCTTATTATTGGAGTAACTCACCCCGTATATGCCATCACTAAGCTGGAGGCTTCGGTTGATCGAAACCCCGTGATGGAGGGCGAGTACTTTGTGCTAAATATCAGTGCTGATGATGAAATTGATACGGCTAAGCTCGACACATCAGCCCTATTAAAAGACTTTATCGTCGGCCGTACTAGCGTGAGTCGCAGCACCCAGATAATGAATTTTGATGCGGTAAAAGAGACTCGTTGGCAAGTGCTCCTAGCACCAAAACAAAAGGGACAATTAACGATCCCAGCGTTCAGTATTGATGGTGTAAATTCTGCTCCTATTCCGCTCAAAGTGGTTGATAGCGGCAGCCAAGTCACACAAACAAACAATCTGTTTATTGATGCTAAAGTCTCAACCAATGAGGCCTATGTCGGCCAATTGATCACTTACAAGGTAAAACTCTATCTGGCGGTAGAGTTACAACGGGGGGTATTGAATGCTCCCGTCATTGAAGGCGCACAAATTAAGCAGATTGGTGAAGATAAAGATGGCTCAGAAATTGTTGATGGTCGTCGTTACCGTGTAATTGAACGCACCTATGGCATTATTCCCGACTTACCCGGTCAAGTGAATATTAAAGGCGCGACCTTCTCGGGTGATGTATTAGTCGAATCTCAACGCCGTGGCGGTATGTTTGGCTTTAATGAAAGCCGTCCTATGCAAGCTGGTGCACCGTCATTGACAGTACAAGTAGAACCCGCACCAGCAAGTTTTCAAGGCCAATGGTTAGTGGCAGATCTTGTCGTACTCAAAGAAAATTTCCCTGAGGAGAGTAAAGAATTTACCCTTGGCAATCCGATTACTCGAACAATCACGCTGTTAGCGTCAAATGCCGATGAAAATAGTCTGCCAGATGTTATGCAAGATTTACCCGATGAATTAAAGCAATACCCAGAAAAACCTCAACGCCAAACCTTTGTACGCGATGCACAAATTGTCTCCCAGTACAGTATTACCTCGGCAATAGTGCCAACCCAAGCGGGCACATTCATCTTGCCGGAAGTTAACGTCCCTTGGTGGAATCCACACCTTAAACGCCAAGAAACCGCTACGCTCCCAGCACGTACCATAGTCGTTAAAGGTGGAGCCGTTCCTGACGCTACAGTGCAACCTACTTGGCAAGTTGACAGCGATACCGAAAATTATTGGCCTTGGGTGAGTGCTCTTTTTGCCATGTTGTGGCTTGTCACATTCGTGGCATGGCGCCGCGCGCTGACACATAAAACGACTATCGTTGCAACTCCACGTCCAGAAACTGCACCAATACAAAGTTTAAAAGGCTTAGAGCAAGCCTGCGCTAGCGGCAATACCAGCGATATTTTATCGCAATTGCAACATCATTTTAGCCACACCACTGGCAATACCATGACATTAGATAAAATTGCGGCGCTTTCTCCCCAACTTGCGGAGGCGATTAATCGGCTGCAAAGCATCGCCTATAGCGCCAAAGGCAACACAACTGAAAGCCAACATCGCTTAAGTGACGCCGCCAATGCATTGCTTAACGCCGTTAAAGCCAGTGAGTTTACTCTGCCCTCGAAAGTCCATGCCCCTTTAAGTCCACTTAATCCAAGGTAGACATAGATAAATAAGGTAGACATAGATAAATGAGCTAGAAATAGTGAATACTAAAATAAAAAACGAAGTATAAAAATGTTTGCTTCTTGGCGAAATAAATCCGCTCAGCCTGCGGTCTCTTCAGACATGATGAGCAAGCAACGACGATACAACAGCCTAGTCAAGGCACTCCATGCCGATATTTTCCGTTATGCCTATTGGCTATGTGGTGATAAACACGTGGCTGAAGATATTACTCAGGAAACCTTCCTGCGGGCGTGGCGTGCTTTAGATTCACTTAAAGATGATAAAGCTGCAAAGGCGTGGTTAATCACTATCCTTAGACGAGAAAATGCGCGGCGTTTTGAACGTAAACAATTTGATTATGCTGATATCGAGCAAGACACATTAGAAGATACGCTTGGCAATAGTAGTGAAGAGTTAGTTGAACAATATTTAATCCGTAGGCACATTGCCAAGTTAGATATGGAATATCGTGAACCGTTGCTATTACAACTCATTGGTGGCTTTAGCGGCGATGAAATAGCTGAACTGATGGAGCTTAATCGTAATACCGTGATGACGCGCTTATTTAGGGCTAGAAATCAGTTGAAAGAGCTACTTGAAAAAAATGATGTAAGAGGTCAATCCAATGGATGAGCTTAAATTTAGACGTCAAGCTTTTGAAGATCCTCATAATCAAGATCCCGAGTTTCTCGCACAAATGCGTCAGAAGAGTGAACATCTGGCACTGGTTAATGAGCTAAAGGGCTTAGATGCCAAATTAATGCATGCACTCAAAATCGATGTTCCAGAAGATTTAGCCGACAAACTTATTTTGCGCCAACAGTTACAACAACACCATAAACAGCGCCGTCAAACAGGCTTTTTAGTCGCAATGGCTGCCTCTATCGCCTTTGTGGTCGGGGTAAGTTTTAGTTTATTACGGTTAGGCCCTGTCGATTTAGCAGCGCATGCTCTGACTCATGTGTACCATGAAAATATTGCGTTACATATCGATCAAAACGTCAATGTTAACCAATTGAATGCTCAACTTGCTTCGATAAACAACCTTGGTAGAGTCAAATTCACACAGCAGCCGGGTAAGGTTTATTTCACCTCGTACTGTGATTTTCAAGGGGTGAAAAGTCTGCATTTAGTCCTGCAAGGGCAGCAAGGAAAAGTCACACTTTTTATTGTGCCTCTTGAGAAACGTATGGTTTTGGATCACACCTTTTCCGACAGTAAATATCAGGGAATTGGCTTTGAAACTGCAGAGGCATTTATTTTACTTGTAGCTGAAGATCAAGCTGATCTTCGTTTTGTAAAACAAGAAATCCAAAATATCTTTATTTAACCCTATATTATCTAAATAGTTTTTAAATCGGCCTTAGATATTTATACACATCGCAGGTTAGATTTTGATCACATTTCCATCTACTAATGGGTTCTTGCTCAAACATCTGGTAGCATGCTTGCCACTTTTAATAATAAAAAGATGGTATGGGCAATTATGGTGATCGAAAACCCAATTTTAATCACATTTGTAGGTTATTTAGTATTAATGATGGCCATCGGTTTTTGGGCTTACCGCGCCACGGATACTGTTGATGACTATATTTTAGGTGGACGTAAGATGGGGCCCGCTGTTACGGCACTTAGCGTTGGGGCGTCAGATATGTCAGGCTGGTTATTACTCGGCTTACCCGGCGCTGTATACTTAAGTGGTTTAAGTGCTGCATGGATTGGGATCGGTCTTATTTTTGGCGCGTGGCTTAACTGGTTATTTGTGGCAAAACGTCTGCGAATTTACACTCAATTGGCCGATAATGCCCTCACCCTTCCGGATTTTTTTGAAAAACGCTTCCACGATAATCAAGGCTACCTCAAGCTCGTTTCAGCCGTCACTATCTTAGTCTTTTTTACGTTCTATGCCTCTTCAGGTATGGTGGGGGGTGCCATTTTATTTGAAAAGGTCTTTGGTTTAGATTACACCGCAGCCTTAGTGATTGGCTCAGCTATTATTGTTGGCTACACTTTTATTGGCGGGTTCTTTGCGGTCAGTTGGACTGATTTTTTTCAAGGTTGTCTGATGCTTATCGCATTATTGATTATCCCTTTTGCGATTTTTTCCCACCCAGAAACCCATGCGGGAATTGACGCTATTGACCCTGCCATGCTGGCACTCGTCAATGATAAAACGACCACCATAGGTATGATATCGCTCCTTGCTTGGGGACTGGGTTATTTTGGTCAACCACATATTCTGTCACGCTTTATGGCGATTGGCAGTGCTAATGCACTACCACTATCTCGCCGTATTGCTATGAGCTGGATGATACTTTCACTTATTGGTGCTCTAGCAACAGGCTTGGCGGGTTCGGTATATTTTGCAACAACGCCCTTAGCGAACGCCGAAACGGTTTTTATTCATTTAGCTCAAGCGGCCTTTAATCCATGGATTGGTGGTCTATTAATCGCCGCTATTTTATCGGCCATTATGAGCACTATTGATTCGCAACTTTTAGTTTGCTCAAGCGTTATTACTGAGGATTTTTATCGCAAATGGCTAAGACCGACTGCTGATGATAGAGAGTTAATGATGGTAGGTCGTTTAGGCGTACTCGCTATCGCTGTGATTGCGGGCATTATTGCATTAAACCCTGAGAGCAGCGTACTCAGTCTAGTGAGTTATGCTTGGGCGGGCTTTGGGGCCGCCTTTGGTCCCGTTGTCTTGTTATCCCTATTTTGGAAGCAATATAGCCGCAATGGTGCTATTGCCACTATTATTGTTGGCGCCTTAACTGTGGTGATCTGGAAACAATTAACGGGGGGAATTTTTGATGTATATGAAATTCTACCCGGCTTTATTTTGGCGATAATGACAGGGGTTGTTGTCAGTAAATTGTCTGCACCTAATGCCAAAATCATGGCTGAGTTTGAGCAATTTAAGTCCACACTGTAAACCTCTGGTTTGATAAAAAGCGTACACTTGTACGCTTTTTACATTTTGTATCTTTTTTATCAGCAAACCCTTACTTACAAACTATTAACCTACATTTAAACCCTATGGTTTTCTCAAACTCCTTCATATCAAGCGTCTGGCCAGACCATTTAATCACACCTAACAAAAAACACAGTCACAACACCATTTAATTAACTGAAAATTAACAAAAACTTAAATCTGGTCGGACTTGTTGAGGTTACATTCGATCCCTAAGATGCCGAAGACTTTAAAAGGATTTGACTATTGTTCTGGGGACGAAAGACGAACAAAAATCCAATAATGATAAAAATTGAGAGAATAATAATGAAAACATTCAACAAGACACTCATTGCCGTTTCGGTCGCATTAGCAAGCACGCAGACCTTGGCAGCGGGTTTCCAGCTCAATAGCCAATCCGCAACCGGCATTGGACGGGCATTTTCTGGTGATGCTGTGATTGCCGATAACGCTTCTGTTCTGTCACGCAACCCTGCTGCTATGGCATTATTTGATAAAGATGCACTCTCTGTTGGTTTAACCTATGTTGATATTACCGTTGATGTAAAAGATGTTAACTTTGCGGGCGGTGCAATCGATCTTGGCAGCATCGATGATGCGGGCAGCACAAAACTTATCCCTAACCTTTTCTATATCCACCCTATTAACGATAAATTCGCAGTAGGTTTTGCCGTATTCTCAAATTTCGGTACAGGCACAGATGCCAGTTCTCTGTCTAAAAATGAGCCTTTAGCGCCCTTTGACCTTTTAGGTAAAACAGAAGTCACCACAGTTAACTTTAATACCAGTGTTTCATACCGCATAAACGATATGTTCAGTATCGGTGCAGGTCTTGATGGTGTTTATGGTGAAGGCCGCCTCACTCGCGATGCCGGAACCACGCCTATCGTTGACGTCGATGCCGATGGCTGGGCATTAGGTGGGATTGTAGGGGCAACCATTGAGCTTAATAAAGAAAACCGTTTTGGTTTAAGTTACCGCTTTAGCCCAACGGTCAATGTTAAAGGTGATGTTAATACCATTTCTACTAAGGATTTATCCGCACTAGGACTTGGGGCACAAACCAAACTTGCCACCAGCTTTGATAGCCTTGATGTGCCATTAGCGGATATCTTCCAATTTGCAGGTTTCCATCAACTAACACCTAAATTTGCGTTGCACTACACAGCCCAATTCACTAAATGGGGTGACTTTCACCAAATTACAGCGAAAGATGGTGTAGCGACCATTCTCCCTGGTCAAGCCGGTGCAGGTATGTCAATCAATGCTGGTGATATCGCTCTCAAAGAGTATCAATGGAAGGACTCATGGTTAATGAGTCTGGGTGGTACATACACTATCAATGACCAATTTACAGTTCGCGCGGGTTACATGCACGATCAAGGCGTAGTGGATGAAATTAGCTCTATCTCTATTCCAGACTCAGATCGCAATTGGTTTACTGCAGGTATGAGCTACCATGTAAACTCGCAAAATACGGTTGATTTTGGTATCGCCTATGTTAAAGGTGAAGAAGTTCACTTAATTGAAAATAGCGCTATTACAGGTCCCGTCAATGCAATTACGGAATCAAGCGGTATGTACTACTCAGTACAGTACAGTTATCAGTTCTAATTGAGCATGAATCTACTTTAAAGCCGCATTTTTTGCGGCTTTTTTGTATCTTGTCCATTTATTGCCTACAGTTAATCCACATACACCTTAATGCAGCTACGGCTATGGCTAAAGTCATTGGACTCGGTGGGATTTTCTTTAAAAGTGTAGACCCTATTGCCTTGGCAACTTGGTATAAAAACCACCTTCAAGTCCCCATTGAAAACTGGGGCGGTGCCGCGTTCTACCATAATAATAAACCCACGCCTGGCTATCATGTTTGGACCCCATTAGCTCAAACTACTCACTATTTCTCGCCCTCGGATAAAAACTTTATGTTCAACTTTATCGTTGACGATCTGGCACAAGCACTCGTGCAGGTGATTGAAGGGGGTGGTCAGCAAGTCGGTATCATCGAAGACTCTGAATTTGGTCGTTTCGGTTGGTTTATCGACCCCGATGGTAACAAAGTTGAACTATGGCAGCCCAGTGCCATACCTTTCAAAAACTAAGCTATTGCTAGACCTCATTAAAGCGGCGAACATTCGGAATAAACCCAGTGCACCGCCCCTGTTTATTGGGTATCGTAGCTTGAGTTATCTAACGAAGAGATTGCCCCATGGAAAAAACAAACACACTCCCCGCCCTATTATTGGGTGGTTTCTTATGTGCAGGACTCATTTATGTGGGTCACAGTGCAAGCTCCGCATTGCTTGAAATGAAAGCCATGGAACGGACTGTCACGGTAAAAGGGCTGGCTGAAAAAGAAGTCAAAGCCAATGTGGCTATTTGGCCTATCAATTTCACTGAGGTCGATAATAACCTGCCAAAACTCTATGAAACTGTACAACAAAAAACCGACCGCGTGGTTAGCTTTTTAAAAGAGCAAGGCTTTAGCGACACAGAAATCACAATCTCACTGCCGTCCATTGAAGATCGTCAAGCTCAAGGTTATGTCGATCCCAACGTCAGATACCGTTACTCGGCAAAAGTGAATTTATCCATTTACACCCCGCAAATCGATTTAATGTTAAATACCCGCAAACAAATGATTAATCTGGCGAAAGAAGGTATTGCTATTGCAAGCCAAGACTATGAGAACCGAACTGAATTCCTCTTTACTGAACTCAATACAGTCAAGCCAACCATGGTACAAGAGGCTACTCAAAATGCCCGCGAAGTGGCTGAAAAATTTGCTAAAGATTCGGATTCTCGCCTCGGGAAAATTAAAAGCGCGAGTCAAGGCCAGTTTACGATTTCAGACCGCGACAGCAGCACGCCTTACATTAAACAAATTAGGATTGTTTCAACATTGACCTATTATTTGAATGACTAAATTTCAGGCTTAATCATAACTCATTGAAACATAGGAATAAGACGTTTGTTCGTCTTATTCCTAAATTAGGGAAACCCATAACATTAAATTTTTCTAATAAATATTGATTGCCTATTGAAAACAACTCCATTAGAATTTTCTCATTAACCGTGTATGAGGTGATACTAGTGATGATGCCTACTTCCCGCGCTTTACTCTTAGTTGTCGCTTTATCAAGCGCACAAATCCAAGCGAATACTATCGAAACCCTTGAAGTATTGAGTAAACCTTATGCCAATTGGGTGACTTTAGATGCCACCATTGAGGCAGTCAAAGCGGCAACCGTCTCAGCACAAACCTCTGGCCGCATCATTAAGCTCAATTATGATGTCAACGATATCGTCCCCGAGGGGGCTGCACTACTCGAAATGACCAGTAAAGAACAAGGGGCAGAATTAGCCAGCTTTGAAGCTGAACTTGCCAAAGCCAACGCCTTAAATAACGAGGCCCAAGCCCAATATACTCGCTACAAAGAGCTCTTTCCAAAAGGCGCTATCTCTAAAGGTGCGATGGATGAAGCCACTGCCAACGCTAAAGCCACTGAGCAAGCAGTTAGGGCAGCACAAGCTAGAGTCGTTAAAGCGACTGAATCATTAAAATATACCGTAGTATCAGCACCTTTTAGCGGCATAGTGACAGAACGTTTAGTGCAACTCGGTGAATCAATCAGCCCAGGACAACCGCTACTTTCAGGTTTTTCACAACATCAAATGCGGGCAATAACCCATGTACCACAGCGTTACATCAATCAGCTAAAAGATGCACCGCAATTTCGAGTGCACTTAAGCGATGGACGCGAATTTACCTCAACGGATCTCACTATCTTTAGCTTTGCCGATCCCGTAAGTCACAGTTATCAAGTGCGAATTAATTTGCCTAAAGATGAAGCTAATCTCCAGCCAGGTGTGTGGGCAAAAGCAACATTTAAAAATGGTGAGCGGGAAAAAATCCAATTGCCCATATCAGCATTACTGACAATGAATGAACTCAGCAGCGTCTATCTCAAACAAGGTAACGAATTTGTACTCACCCAAGTGCGTGTCACCGAACCTGTAGATGGTGAGGTCGAAGTACTGGCGGGATTAAGATCGGGTGACAAGGTCGCTGTAGATGCTTATCAAGTGCTGCTAAACAAGTCATCTCGCCCTGAGTGACTTATTGTTTTATTGAGGTTGTTTTATGAAACAGGAACCGACTTTGCACACCACACTTGGCATTTCCGGCAAAATTGCTGCAGCATTCCAAAATAGTGCGATCACCCCATTATTAGCACTACTTGGGCTGCTATTGGGATTGTTCGCTATTCTGGTGACACCAAAGGAAGAAGAACCGCAAATTGATGTCACTTTTGCCGATGTTTTTATTCCCTTTCCCGGGGCGACGCCAACTGAGGTTGAAAACTTAGTCACTCTCCCTGCCGAGCAAGTGATTTCCGAAATAAAGGGAATAGATACCCTTTATTCTTTTTCCCAACCCGACGGCGCGTTGATCATTGTGATCTTTAAAGTTGGCGTCGCACGTAACGATGCCATTGTTAGCCTGTATAACCAAATTTATTCCAATATGGATAAATTGCCCCAAGGTGCAGGTGTGGGAGAACCGCTGATCAAACCACGAGGCATAGATGATGTCCCAATTGTTAGCCTAACCCTCTGGTCGAAGGATAAAAACACATCCGCTGAAGAACTGACTCATGTGGCATTAGGATTAGAAACTGAGATTAAACGTATTCCTGGCACTCGCGAAATCTATACTGTTGGTCAACATAATATTGTGGCCAATGTGCGGATCGATCCAGCCAAAATGAATAGCTATAACCTCACTTACGACACACTCAGGCAAAGTCTTAACGATAATAACCATATTTCGATGCCAGTCTCGATGGTGCAAGGTAATCAAGAAATTAAAGTTCAAGCGGGTCAATTTTTACAATCGATCGATGATATTAAGCAGTTAGTGGTCAGTGTCTATAAAGATAAAAATGGCAAAAGTATCCCCATTTATTTAGCGGACATTGCCGATATTACGTTAAAGAGTGATATCCCCACACAGAACGTCTGGCATGGAAATAAAACCGATATTTACCCCGCGGTGACAATCGCTATTGGCAAACAACCGGGACAGAATGCCGTTGATATTGCCGATGCGATATTGGATCGTATCGCCAAGGTCAACAATGTGCTGATACCCGCGAATGTGGACGTTACCGTTTCTCGAAACTATGGCGAAACCGCCGCAGATAAATCTAACACACTTATTTTAAAGCTCATTTTTGCAACAAGTGCGGTGGTGATGCTGGTCTTCTTAACGATGGGCGCCCGTGAGTCCTTAGTGGTAGGCGTGGCCATTATTATCACACTCGCGATCACCCTTTTCGCATCTTGGGCATGTGGATTTACCTTAAATCGAGTGTCATTATTCGCCTTAATTTTCTCTATTGGGATTTTGGTCGATGATGCCATCGTCGTGGTAGAAAACATTCACAGGCATATGGCGCTCGGCAAAAAATCCTTTAGTGAGCTTATTCCGATTGCCGTAGATGAGGTCGGCGGCCCAACCATTCTGGCCACTTTTACCGTAATAGCCGCATTATTACCGATGGCATTTGTCTCGGGTCTTATGGGCCCTTATATGAGTCCGATACCGATTAATGCCAGTATGGGGATGCTTATCTCCCTCGTGGTGGCCTTTATTGTCACGCCTTGGCTGAGTCGTAAACTGCTTAAAAGCCATGCGAATCATCCGGCCCAGAATGGTGAAGAAGCTGACAACAAAATGGTGCGTTTTTTTACTCATCTTATCAGCCCGTTTTTACTCGGTAAAAATGCACGTAAAGCAAGGATAGGCTTAGCCGCAGGCGTCTTTGTGCTGATTGGTATTGCCGTCGCGCTGCCCATTGCTCAACTTGTTGTCCTTAAAATGCTGCCCTTTGACAACAAATCTGAATTCCAAGTGATGGTGGATATGCCTGAAGGTACGCCAGTAGAGCAAACCCAAAGGGTGCTGCAAGATTTGAGTCGCTACCTTACCACTGTGCCTGAAGTTGAACATGTACAATTATATGCTGGCACTAACGCACCGATGAATTTCAATGGCTTAGTGCGCCACTACTTCCTGCGTAACAGCCAAGAACTTGGCGATATCCAAGTCAATCTCGTGGATAAAAAACATCGCAAACGTGATAGTCACAGCATTGCGACATCGGTGAGGGATGAGTTGCAACAAATAGGCAAACCCTATCAAGCCAATATTAAAGTGGTAGAAGTGCCGCCAGGGCCACCCGTTTGGTCTCCCATAGTGGCAGAAGTGTATGGTCCGAGTGCCGCTATCCGTGAACAGGCAGCCTATGACTTACAAGCACTCTTTCATGAAACCAAAGATGTTGTAGACATTGATATCTTTTTGCCTGCTGCCCAGCAAAAATGGCAAGTGATGATCGATCGCAGTAAAGCCAGTCTGATGGCGGTTCCCTATAGCAATATCGTCGATCTTATTGCCACCTCAGTTGGTGGTAAAGACGTGAGTTACTTACATCAAGCCCGACAAAAACAACCTGTTCCAATTCGCTTGCAACTCAAAGAAGGTGCAAAAGTCGATTTAGAGCAAGTGCTGAATATGAAACTACAGAGCCAAACGGGGCAATCTGTCCCGGTCTCAGAACTTGTCACCATTAAACGTGGCAAGATTGATGCGCCTATTATCCACAAAAATATGATCCCTATGGTCATGGTGATTGCAGATATGTCAGGGCCACTAGATAGCCCACTTTACGGTATGTTTGATATGGCGGGTAATATTGATAGCGTAGATGGTTTAGGGTTTGCTCAACATTATATCCATCAACCTACGGGGCTAGACTCAATCGCCGTGCTTTGGGACGGCGAATGGAAAATCACATACGAAACCTTTAGAGATATGGGTATTGCCTATGCCGTTGGCATGATAGCCATTTATTTACTCGTTGTGGCCCAGTTTAAATCCTATCTTGTGCCACTCGTTATTATGGCCCCTATCCC
The DNA here is from genome assembly GCF_016406325.1 of Shewanella putrefaciens. Classification (NCBI taxonomy): domain Bacteria; kingdom Pseudomonadati; phylum Pseudomonadota; class Gammaproteobacteria; order Alteromonadales; family Shewanellaceae; genus Shewanella; species Shewanella putrefaciens. Next base: position 2,783,142 of record NZ_CP066370.1, read on the forward strand.
ACTGACCATCATTGGGGTAATGCCAGGACATGCCTTACTCGGAGCACAATTTACGGCAACATCCATGATAGGCATGATAGCGCTGGCGGGGATCATTGTGCGTAACTCAATACTATTGGTCGATTTTATCAATCAAGAGACAGCGTCTGGCGTGCCCTTTGAGCAAGCGGTTATCCACTCTGGTGCTGTACGAGCAAAACCCATAATGCTGACGGCATTAGCAGCCATGATAGGTGCACTGTTTATTCTTGACGATCCTATATTCAACGGACTAGCGATAAGCCTCATCTTTGGTATTTTTATTTCTACCCTATTGACGCTTATTGTGATCCCAGTGCTGTACTACGCAGCAATGAAAAATCGAATAAAAAAAATTGAAACAATAGCTTAATCACAATACTGGCAGTATAACCCTGCCTCAAGGAGTAAAATATGTCTTTAGAACGCAGCATAATGGCTTTTGCCGGATTGATGGTATTACTGTCATTAGTGTTAACCGCCTATGTGCACCACAACTTCCTCTGGTTAACCGCCTTTGTTGGCGCTAATCTATTTCAAAGTGCTTTCACCGGTTTTTGCCCTGCCGCCATAGTGTTACGTAAATTAGGGGTAAAATCAGAGGCTGAAATCGCTAAACAATCTTAATCAAGATATGATCTTTCTAGGAGGAGTCGACGTGATCCACAAACTGATGCATCGCGGTCAGGGTCTGCTGTACATGGCATTATTTAGCCTATTTTTAGTACCATTAATGACAAAGGCCACAGAGCTAGCTCCCACTTTGGCATGGGAGAAAATAGTGGCCGGCGCCATGGTGCTCGATGTGAGAACGCCTGAAGAATTTGCAGAGGGGCATCTCGCCAATGCCGTTAATATTCCTTTTGAGCAAGTAACACAAGAATTTATGAATCGAGGCATACCTAAAGATACGCCTGTTGTACTGTATTGCCGCAGTGGTCGGCGAAGTGGTATCGCCGTAGCCGATTTAGTTGCAGCAGGATACACCCAAGCCTTTGATGCTGGTGCCTATCAGAGTTTAATCGAAGCCCGAAGATAGTGGAGAATACTTTTACTGCTTAAAAGCGCCTTATGATGGCGCTTTTTTATCGCGCTGATTTTCCTTACCGTGCAAAATCAGTGACTCCTTTGTCGTGGGCCAATAAATTGGCATATGCCACACCATTGACTACAAATTGCAGCAAGAAAGCATAATCAATCACTTACTCCCCGCCCTCATTTTTAATATAACAAAAAAGTATAAAAAATAATTTTAAATGGAAAATTAATATATAACTAAATATCAGTGAATTACGATATAGCAGTTACACATCAAAGGCTGAAATAACGCGTAAATTCGCATTCACTTATTCATGTAATCCACATAAAAAAACATCTAAAGCCACCTAAAAATCGTTACAACATGTTACATATTGAATTTTTATTCACAAATAACGACTGTTAAACACGCCTATTGCCCCCTCACTACTAAATATAACAATCAATTTACAAATCTTTTTATCAAAGATAAATTCACTAACCGAGTAGCATCTGTGTCGTAGTTATTCTTTAAAAACACAAAATAATAATGATTAACACTAAATTAACCATGGACGAAAATATGACTAGAAATAAAGGCACAAAAATAGCTTTAGGCCTATCAAGCTTAACCATTGCTATTTCAGTAGGGATAAATGCTGCGCCACTACCACTTGATTTAGCCGCCGGAATGCAAGCACAAACCTCTCCACTACCTAAACGGTATATTGTCAAATTCAAAAATGCTGACACAGCAGCGGCCATGTCTGCCAATAATTTACAATCAACCGAGGGTGTCCAAGTTGATGCTCTGCCTACCACAATGGACTATCAGCCAATGGTCGCTGAGATCAGTGCTCAACACAGTGCGCTGAATAAAGTCCAAGCGAAAGAAATGAAGCGTATTGGACGCACGAATAGCTATTCGGTCAAACTCGATGCCAAAGGGATTAGCGCATTAAAATCCAGACCCGATGTGGAATATGTTGAGGAGGATTTACCGCGTCATTTTCTGAGCGAAACCACGCCTTGGGGACAAACCTATGTGGGTGCTACCCAGTTGAGTGATAGCCAAGCGGGTAATCGTACCATTTGTATTATCGATTCAGGCTACGATCGCGGGCATAGCGATCTCAATGGTAACAATGTCACAGGTACCAATAACTCAGGCACAGGTAACTGGTTTGAACCGGGTAATAACAACGCCCATGGCACCCACGTTGCAGGTACCATTGCCGCAATCGCCAACAACGATGGCGTTGTCGGTGTAATGCCAAATCAAAATGCCAATATTCATATCGTTAAAGTATTTAACGAATCAGGCTGGGGTTACTCCTCATCCCTAGTTTCAGCAATAGATACCTGTGTTACAAACGGAGCCAATGTTGTGACTATGAGCTTAGGTGGCTCAGGTTCGAGTACAACTGAACGTAATGCGATGGCAGCCCATTATAATAATGGCGTGCTACTTATTGCCGCGGCAGGAAATGCGGGAAATAGCACCCACAGCTACCCCGCTTCCTATGATAGTGTGATGTCAGTGGCTTCAGTCGACAGCAATAAAAACCACTCGGCCTTTTCCCAGTACACAAATCAAGTTGAAATCGCAGGTCCCGGTGAAGCGGTGCTCTCTACCGTTACCCGTGGTGAAGGACGGCTAGCCGATATCACAATTGGCAGCCAATCGTATTTTGATGCAGGTGTTGTACCCCATAATCGATATGTTTCATCAGGTAGCAACTACGTACCCGCACCGTTTAATGGCACGGCGACAGCGGCACTAGCAGAATGTACCGTTAGCGGCACAAGTTTTAACTGCGGCAACATGACCAATAAAATCTGTTTAGTTGAACGCGTCGGCAATCAGGGCACTAGCTATCCAGAAATTAATGCCGTAAAAGCCTGTAAAAATGCAGGTGCCAGTGCGGTCATTGTTTTCAGTAACACTAGCTTACCAGGCCTGCAAAACCCCTTCTTAGTGGATGCCAACAACGAAGCTAATTTAGTGTCCGTTTCGGTGGATCGTGCCACTGGCTTAGCACTACGTAATCAAATTGGTGCAACCGTCACCGTCAGTAACCAAGGCAACAAAGATTATGAGTACTACAACGGCACTTCAATGGCGACACCCCATGTTTCTGGCGTAGCCACATTAGTATGGAGTTATCACCCAGAATGTAGTGCAGCGCAAGTGCGTAACGCATTGAAAATGACCGCAGAAGATCTTGGGACTGCGGGCCGTGATAACTATTACGGCTATGGTCTAGTCAATGCCGTTGCCGCAAAAGCTTATTTGGATGCCTCTTGTAATGGTCCTACCGATCCTGTTGATCCAACCGAACCGGGCGATAGTGTACTTGTGAACGGTGTGGCTAAAACAGGCTTAAGCGGCAGTGCGAGTGAGGAGTTACACTTCTCCTTTAACGTACCACAAGGAGCAACAAACCTAGGCTTTGTGATGAATGGTGGAACAGGCGATGCTGACTTATATGTTCAATACGGCGCAGCACCAACTACCTCCAACTACGATTGCCGCCCCTATAAAAGTGGCAATAGTGAATCTTGCTCAATTACCAATATACAATCAGGTACTTACTACGCTATGGTGAAGGGATATTCTGCCTTCAGCGATGTGTCGTTAACAGCAAGCTATACAGCATCTAATGATGGCGGCGCGCCAACAAGCTATAGCAATACTGATAACTACAACATCCCTGATAATAAAGCCGCAGGGATCACTAGCCCAATCACAGTGACTCGTACGGGTGACTCAGGCACTGTGACTGTGGTAGTGAACATTGTTCACACTTACATTGGTGACTTGAAAGTGCAGCTTATCAGCCCTTCAGGTAAAACGGTTACACTGCACAACAATACAGGTGCAGGCACAGACAATATCAACAAAAGCTATACAGCGGATATGGCAGGGGCAGACTCAAGCGGCATATGGAAGTTAAAAGCCGTAGACAGTTCCCGAGGTGACGTTGGTTATATCGATAGCTGGGAGCTCAGTTTTAACTAACCACATATCGGTATCAATGATAAGAGCCTGCAATTGCAGGCTCTTTTTTAGCAGCGTTACTGATGATCTTTTAAGATTTCAGGTTCAATGAGGACACTGTTTTCACTATCGGATAACCAAATCTGCCCTTCACTGATAGAAACTTGTAAGGCTATATTACGCCCAACTAAGGCTTCCATCGCAGTCACTGAGTCTTCAGCAATATTCCATACTTTCAAGTTTTGATAGCGTTCTAATGCTTGCTGATTTTGTTTCCACCAAATGGGCACGCTGCGACCACCGTAGGTAAAGAGCTGCACCGCTTTGGCACGACCACTGGCCTTTCTCAGCCACTTTTCATCTGCCTGACCAAATTCAACCCACAAATTGATCTCACCAGACAAGCTTTTATCCCATAGCTCTGGCTCATCATCAACACAAAGCCCTTTGCTAAAACTTAAGGTGTCACTGGCATTTATGATAAAAGCCAGTAAACGTACCATCATACGCCCGTCAGTTTCAGAAGGATGCTGTGCGAGAGTCAGTTGGTGATCTTGATAATAATTCCGATCCATATCGGCAATTTGTAAGTTGACCTTAAATACGGTCGATTTGAGGGCCATAGTCTATCCCGATTAAAGAGTGAAATTCAAAATCATATGAAAGGAGCCGAGTCTACCTGAGACTAAGGCATTGCTCAAACGAATACCTATCCGATTAAATCGCTCCAGGGCGTAAATGCTTCGCCATTGGGAAATGGGCTTTAAGCTGATTGATTTTCTGTATATCGGCCACCAACAACATCCTTGTGCCCTGCTCATAGGCTTTACTCAATTCGCTCAGTGCTGGTAACTCGCCCCGACTTGCATCTCGACGTACTAATTCAGCAAGTGCCTCACTTAACGCCCCTTGGGAGTATATCCAATCCAGTCGCTGCAATAATGGCATCGCTGCAATCGGTAATAAGTCGACTTGTACTACATCTTCTATTAGCAAGATTTCACCGCGACTGAGCAAGTGATTAAAGGCATTATGGTAGCGTTCAAGCGTCCAACTATCGAAACGATCACCATTAGTCTCGAAAAAACGCTCCCAAAATAAACGTCGTTCAGCTGTCGACTTAAGCCTATCCTGCACTTCAATACGTCTATCGGCGACAAAATCAAAGAGGGGTTTAAGGGATTGTGGAAGGCTTGCTTCTAAGCGCGAGCGAACGGTACGAGCAAAAACAGGCGCAGCCCCCGCCGTACTGATGGCCACTACTAAACGACCACGATCAACAATTGATGGTGTGATAAAACGGCAAAACGCAGGATTATCGACTGCATTAACCCAGATCCCCCGCGCTGTGGCTAGGGTCGCAAGTTCAGCATTAAGACTGTCATTGGCGGTCGCTAAATAGACTAAATCATAATTTTGAATATCAGCGTGAACCACTTCACGCACAGAGAGAAGAATACGGCCTGTCTCAGCGTAACGCTGAACCTCAGTGTTCACTTGTGGCGCAATCACATGAATGTTGGCTTCAGTTCGGGTTAAAAGCGCTAATTTACGACTTGCGACCTCACCCGCCCCTACTAACAGCACATTTAAGTTAATAGTATCGATAAATAACGGAAAATATTGCATTACATTCAACCCTAAGCCTAAATTCTAATCGAGGTATCATGCCTCATAGTACGCATCTTGTGTATATGGGCTGCCATTGGGTAATGATACCCAATCAGATGATAACACTGGGTTTTAGCATAGGATATGAAGAAGAAAATATTCGATCACTGACTAATTGTGGCTTTCACTGCGTTCAGAGCTGCATTGCCAACATAATTCAAAATTACCATCGTTTAACTCATGGCATTGCACACACTGCCATTGCGGGCTCACCACATCCAGTGCCGTTAATTGTGCCTTTGCCAGCATATATTGGGACTCACCAACCCACAACTCCACATTATGCATATCCGCTGGCAACTCACCGATACCGCCTAATAACGCTTCACCACGTAACTCAACATGGATACCACAAGCTTCTAAAAGTCCTTTCCACGTGTGGGCCTGTAACAGATTTCCACCAGCAACTAAACACTTACGTTCTTCCATGCGACATCCTACTGCTACCACTATCAAGAATACGGGGTGCCGACATCCTACTGCTAAATAGCCGAGCCTGTCGAGTGCTGTTTTTTACATCAGTTGTTAATGGAATTAACATTTGCTTTTTACAGCATTACTGACTATAACGCTGTGAGATAGCTAGCAGAATATTTGCACTCACCGAAAATAAGATAAAAAAAACCACCTCAGAAAGGTGGTTTTTACGCCTAACATCGCCGTTAAGGCATCATAGACGGTTGATCGGCGCCTTCTTTCTCGATCTCAACGGGCATCATATGCTCGCGGCTAATCCCCAATTTAATGGCCAAGAAACTCGCCACATAAATAGAAGAATAGGTACCTACAAAAATACCCATTAGCAATGCAGTCGCAAACCCATGGATCATAGTGCCACCTTTAAGAAACAGTGCCACGACAACCACTAAGGTCGTCCCCGTGGTAATAATCGTTCGACTCATGGTTTGAGTGATAGAGATGTTAACGATATCTTCTGGTTCACTCTTACGCAACTTGAGGAAGTTTTCACGGATCCGGTCAAATACCACGATAGTATCGTTAAGCGAGTAACCTACCACTGTCAATAAACCTGCCAATACGGTCAAATCGAATTCCAATTGGAATAACGAAAATACCCCTAAGGTTACGATAACGTCGTGGGCGAGTGCCGCAACAGAACCAAATGCTAAGCGCCATTCGAAGCGGAAAGACACGTAGATCATAATACAGATCAGCGCTACTAATACTGCCAATCCGCCTTGCTCAGCCAGTTCTTTACCCACTTGTGGGCCAACAAACTCAACACGCTTTTGCTGAACTTGAGGATCAACTTTCTGTGCGGCGTCCATAACAGATTTAACCTGCACGTCGCTCTTAACGCCTTCTTTTACAGATAAGCGTACTAATACATCGCGGCTTGATCCGAAATTTTGTACTATCGCGCCTTCGGTATCAGGTGTCGTCAGTTGCACACGCAGCGTATTCAAGTCAACAGGCTGAGTAAACTCCATTTCAACAACAGTACCGCCAGTGAAATCAAGACCCCAGTTAATACCGTTGATCGCAAGCGACACTAATGAGCCAAGCACAAGAACCGCGGATAAGATACTAATCGGCAGCGCATGGCGGAGAAAGTTTACTGTACGTTTTAAGGATAAAATTTCTAGCATTATGACTTTTCCTTAGATAGACAGTGTCTTCACGCGCTTACCACCCCAAATCGCATTAACGATGGAGCGAGTACCCACGATAGAGGTAAACATGGAAGTCGCAATACCTATCATCAAGGTCACCGCGAAGCCTTTAACAGCACCAGTCCCCACAGCAAATAAAATTAATGCGGTAAGGAAAGTCGTGATGTTCGCATCGGCAATGGTTGAAAACGCATTACCATAACCTTCATGGATGGCCTGCTGTACACTACGTCCTGCACGAAGTTCTTCACGAATACGCTCATAAATGAGTACGTTACCATCAACAGCCATCCCCACTGTCAACACCATCCCCGCAATACCGGGAAGGGTCAATACTGCGCCTGGGATCATCGACATCACGCCTACAACCATGACTAAGTTTGCAGTTAACGCGAGGTTAGCGATAAGCCCAAAACCGCGGTAGTACACCAGCATGAAGATTAAGACGACGGCCATACCCCACACCATGGCTTGAACACCATTCTCAATATTTTCAGCGCCTAAACTTGGACCAATGGTACGTTCTTCAACAATGGATACAGGTGCAATCAAAGCTCCAGCGCGTAACAGCAAAGCAAGGTTTTGTGCTTCACCGTGGCTTAAACCTGTGATCACAAAGTTACGACCTAAACGGGCTTGAATGGTTGCCACAGAAATCACTTCTTGGATTTTCTGCATTTTCACGCTGCCATCGGCGTTACGTTCACCACTGTCTTTATATTCAATGAATAAGGTCGCCATAGGTTTACCTATGTTGTCCTTCGTCACATTAGAGAAAATGGTACCGCCTTTAGCGTCAAGATTAATGCTCACCTGTGGGCGACTGTATTGATCAAAGCTAGGTTGGGCGCCGGTGATATGATCTCCCGTTAGCATCACTTCTTTTTTCAATACGACTTGGCCGCCTTCACGACGTTGATACACTTCAGAGCCTGCAGAGATACGTCCTGATTGCGCGGCATTAGGATCGGCTTTGTCATCCACCATATGGAATTCAATCGATGCGGTTGCCCCTAAAATTTCTTTAGCGCGAGCCGTATCTTGTACACCGGGCAGTTCAACGATAATACGCTCTGCACCTTGGCGCTGTACTACAGGTTCAGCAACACCTAACTCATTAACACGGTTACGAATAGTGGTAATGTTTTGTTGCAGTGCTTCTTCTTTAACCTGCTTAAGATAAGCTTCACTCATCACCGCTTGCAGGGCAAAATCTTCACCCTTGCTCACATCGGTGAAGACCATATCGTTACTGCGAGATTTAAGGAAACGTTCTGCACTGGCTAAACTTTCAGCATCACGGAATTTAATCTCAATCCCAGAGGCATTAACACGAATGCCCGCATAACGGATTGTTTCTTCACGTAATTGAGCACGAAAGTCAGCAACCTTGGCCTCTTCCATCTTGCGGATCGCTTCGCCCATGTCCACTTCCATTAAGAAGTGCACACCGCCGCGAAGATCGAGACCGAGTTTCATTGGGCTGCCGCCCATAGACTCGAGCCATTGCGGTGTTGCTGGAGCTAAGTTAAGTGCAACACTAAACTTATCACCTAAATCTTCTGCGATCGTTTCTTTTGCTAATAATTGTTGATCCGCGTTCTGCACACGAACCAACAACTGGCCTTTTTCAAGCTCAGAGCGCTTTACCGCAATGCCCTTACCGGCTAACAGCTCGTTCACTCTGGCTTGGGTAGATGCAGTTACTTCTGCACCACGAGTCGCCACCACTTGCACCGCGTGATCTTCACCAAAAAGGTTCGGTACGGCATAGAAACAACCTATGGCGATGATAAGCATCACCATAATGTTTTTCCACATTGGGTATTTATTTAACACGCCTGAGCCCTCTTGGCTTACAACGACTGGATAGAGCCCTTAGGCAATACAGCTGCAATATAGTCTTTCTTGATCGTGATTTGCGTCGTGTCATTAAGGCTCAGTAGCACGTAATCGCTGTCATCGCTGATTTTTGCAATCTTACCTAAAATCCCACCACTGGTTAACACTTCATCGCCTTTGCCTAATGAAGACATCAGATTTTTGTGCTCTTTAACGCGTTTTGATTGCGGACGGAAAATCATGAAATAGAAAATCAGGCCGAAAATCGCCAGCATGAAAATCAGTTCCATCGTGCCGCCACCTTGTGGTGCGCCGGCAGCGCTTGCATATGCATTTGAAATAAACATAATTTTTCTCTTCTTATTAGCAAAAAATCAATCGACTAACTCTGGTACTTCGCGACCCTGACTGGTATAGAAGTCCGCCACAAAGGCGTCTAATGTACCCGTCTCAATCGCACCGCGCAAACCTTCCATTAACATTTGATAGTATCTCAAGTTGTGAATGGTGTTTAAACGCGCACCCAGAATCTCATTACAACGATCTAAGTGGTAAAGGTACGCCCGTGAATAATTTTTACAGGTATAACAATCACACTTAGTATCAAGTGGTGACGTGTCATCTCGATGCCGCGCATTGCGTATTTTGATCACACCTTCACTCGTAAACAGATGACCGTTGCGGGCATTACGGGTTGGCATCACACAGTCAAACATGTCAACACCACGACGTACACCTTCAACTAAATCTTCTGGTTTACCGACCCCCATCAGATAGCGAGGCTTGTCTGCAGGAATTTGCGGGCAAATATGCTCAAGAATGCGATGCATATCTGCTTTAGGTTCACCTACAGCCAAACCACCGACGGCATAACCGTCAAAACCAATCTCGACTAAGCCTTTTAAGCTTTCGTCGCGTAAATCTTCATACACGCCGCCCTGAATAATACCAAACAGTGAGTTTGGATTTTTCAAGCGATCAAACTCGTCGCGTGAACGTTTTGCCCAACGCAGTGACATCTGCATTGACTTGCGCGCTTCATCTTCGGTGGCGGGATACGGCGTACATTCGTCGAAAATCATCACCACATCACTGCCCAATGCATCTTGAATTTGCATGGATTTTTCAGGATCTAAGAAGATTTTCTCACCGTTGATGGGCGAGCGGAAGTGCACACCTTCTTCGGTAATTTTACGGATATCGCCAAGGCTAAAGACTTGGAAACCGCCCGAGTCCGTTAAAATAGGCCGCTGCCAGTTCATAAAATCATGCAAGTCACCGTGCTTACGCATGATTTCTTCGCCTGGGCGCAACCATAAATGGAAAGTGTTACCGAGCAGAATATCTGCGCCTGTGGCACGCACTTCTTCAGGTGTCATACCTTTCACTGTGCCGTAGGTTCCTACCGGCATAAAAGCGGGGGTTTCTACTGTGCCACGGTCAAAAATCAACCGACCACGGCGCGCACGCCCGTCGGTAGTGTCTAATTCAAATTTCATAATTCACCTCGCCAGATAAACAGTCTGACTACATTTGTAATGGCAAATGCCATTTTGATTAACAATAGAGATAGGGACGGATCTAAAAGGTTCAACCCTATAGATAAAAATTGCCGCTCAAACTCATTTGGGCGGCTATTTTAAAACAAAATCGTCGTTTAGTGGGCTTTTTTCGTCACAAACATGGCATCGCCATAGCTAAAGAAGCGATATTTTTGCGTGATAGCATGTTGATACGCCGCCATCACATGATCAAAACCCGCAAAAGCACTGACTAACATAATCAAAGTTGATTCCGGCAGATGGAAATTTGTCACCATGGCATCAACCACTTGGAATTGATAACCAGGGTAAATAAAGATATCGGTATCGCCACTAAAGGCTTTGAGTTCGCCAAGGCTTGCGCGCGCCGCACTCTCGAGTGAACGCACAGAAGTCGTACCGACTGCAACCACACGTTTACCCGCCGCTTTAGTTTGCGCGATTAAATCGATTACATCCTGCGGCACATTCGCCCACTCGGAATGCATTTTGTGCTCAACAATGGTATCGACACGTACAGGCTGAAATGTTCCCGCGCCCACATGCAAAGTCACAAAGGCAATATTGACGCCCTTGGCTTTTAATGCATCGAGCATGGCATCGTCAAAATGTAAACCCGCCGTTGGCGCTGCTACTGCACCGGGGTTTTGGTTATAGACCGTTTGATAGCGCTCTTTGTCGGCATCTTCATCGGGTCTATCAATATAGGGAGGCAAAGGCATGTGCCCTACTGCTTCAAGCACCTCTAGAATGGTCAGCTCGGATAACAGCTCAAGTTCAAACAAAGTATCGTGACGGGCGACCATCTTCATTTGATAGCCACCATCGAGATGGATTAACGAATCGACTTTCGGGGATTTAGAGCTGCGAACATGGGCAAGGATCCGCTTATCATCGAGCATACGCTCAACTAAAATTTCTAACTTGCCGCCACTGGCCTTTTGGCCAAACATACGCGCGGGGATCACACGGGTATTGTTGAACACCATTAAATCGCCTGGATTTATCATTTCCAGCAGATCAGTAAACTGTTTGTCGCCTAACGCACCAGAGTTGCCGTCTAACGTTAACAGACGGGATGCATTACGCTGCGCCATAGGATAACGAGCGATCAGCTCATCGGGGAGATCGAAAGAAAAGTCTGCAACGCGCATATTGGCCTCAGGGTAACTTAGAACGGCGGCTAGTCTATGGTTAGCGCCCCATAAGATCAAGATGACTTATTACCCGCGTCCACTTCTTGTTGTGATCCATCTAGATTTACAGCATCTTGTTGGGGCAAATTAGCATCGGTATCAAATTTTAGCCGCGTATAACTGAAATCATCCATGCTAAAACGGTGTTGTTCAAAAGGGATTTCTACCTGCACTTTTTTGCGCTTTGGCTGCTCGTGTCTACCAAGCATTTTGGAGAACCAATTCCACATCATCCATGATCCTAAAAAGTGAAAAAATACGATATTTTGGGCTTTCGTGCTTTCCTAAGCATACTCGTGCATGATACCGTGAACCGACGTGGTTAACCAAGCACAAAAAATGAACTTTCTTACACACTTACATCTCGCTGACATCAGTAAAACTCATCTTGCAGCCAACGTAGCAGGCAACTATATCCAAGCGCCAATTGCGCAAGCCCCCGTTGAATTTCGCCAAGCTTTATGGCTAAACCAAGAAATTAATACGCTATGCGCCAGCCATGAATTGACGATTGAGTTAATGGAAGCCTTCCCTGCGCCCTTAAGAAGCATAGCAGCAGAACTGATGGCGGTGAGCTTTGATTACTATTTAGCTTACTACTGGGAAGAATATCACCACCAGCCATTGAATGAATTTAGTCACAAAGCCTATGACGCTTTAGAGAATTTTGCAGCCCAAGGGATAGATCAATATCATCCAGAAGCTTTAATTAAGCTATTACCCACCATGCGCAGCCAAGATTGGCTCGGCAGTTACGCCACCGAAAATGGCTTACAACAAGCCTTAGCACAAGTGGCCAAACCGCATCCACAGGCAGCGCTGTTTAAAGATGCCCATAAAGTTGTGAATAAAATGCAAATTGAAATTGAAACCACATTCCGCACTTTTTATCCGCAATTAATGGCATATAGCCGGATTTGGAGTCGTAAGACCCCTGCGGAATATTTACCCTAGAGATGAGATTCATCCCGATAGCTTTAAGTGTTCAGTTCAGATCAAGAGTGACAACCGCCCCTAATTGATGTTGAGCGGCATCATTTTAATCTCTGTTTATATAATCCTTGGTATGGTTATCTGCTGTATTTCCCCGCCGAAAGCGGGTTGAAATTATGCTGTGTGCCGGCGTAAATTTTGCTAATATGGCCACGCAAAGATGAGGACAAGATGCAGATATTTGATTACCAGCCCCCAGCAATTCCTTGGCTAGACATCCGCTATAAAGATAGAGACTTGATTATTATCAATAAACCCTCTGGGTTATTGTCTAATCCAGGTATTGCTGCACACACCTATGATTGTGCATTAACCCGCTTACAACGCCTTTATCCAGAAACGATTTTAGTACATCGGCTTGACTGCGCGACCTCAGGTATTATGGTGTTTGCTCGGAATAAAAAAGCCGAATCGCATTTAAAAACTCAGTTTCAAGATAGGCAAAGCAAGAAAGTTTACATTGCCGAGGTCATGGGCTTGATTACCAATGAGCAAGGAATTATCAATCTATCGATAGCACCTAATTGTGAGCATCCTCCCTACCAAAAAGCACTCCAAGCGGGAGAGGCTGGAGGCAAAAGTGCCCTTACTCATTATCGCGTTTTAGAACGTAGGGAAAACAGCACCTTAGTTGAACTAATACCTGAGACAGGTCGAACCCACCAGCTCAGAGTACATATGCTCGCCTTAGGGCATCCTATTTTAGGTGATGAATTTTACGGTGATGCCGCCGTTATTAACGCTAAACCACGTTTATGCTTACATGCCCAAAGTCTTCGTTTTAGTCACCCTTATTCGGGGAAACCGATGAGCTTTCACAGCAAACATCCTTTTAATGAATAATCAATACAAAGGCCGCGATAAGGCGGCCTTTTATAAACAGAATAAACAACATTAAGATTAAGCGACTCGCTGACTAAAATCGATATCAACCATTAATTTGTCAACCTGGAAATAGCAGCCCTGCTCATTACAAAATTGCAGTTGCTGTGTTGGAGTAACAATAAAATACTCACCAAAAAAATTCCCCCCCACATCTTCAACCTTATGGCCAGCAGAGGTCTCAGTCATCAGCACTTCGTCTAAACTATGGCAGCCATCGCTAAACCAAGTTTCTAAAAAATATTTATCGTCTTCTTTATAAAGAGTGATTTTGTCACCTAATAAAGGACGTTCATCTAACCAACGACCAATAATTTCACGATTTTGCATATCTGTCTCCCGCCAGTGAAGGCGACGGCGTTTTTCAATCCCAGACATCCTGATATCCTTATGCAATACCCAATCACTTAAAGTGAAAGTCAGTTGTGGTAATACATTAAGCATAGAACCCATTTAACTCTTTACTCCCCACCGAAGCAAATTACGTCAAATCGACCGTGAAATGTAACTTTTTGGTTAATTTAAATTTGCTAAATATTTAAAATATAAAAGATAAATATCTTTGATTAATTAATCGGCAGTGTAGCTTAATCTAAAAATAAAAACGCGATCTTTATCACTATTTACTTATCGCTAAAGTAAAGGCGGCTAAAAGACTTATCAAATAAGCTGTATGAGCTTGTTACATCTTTTATTGCCAATTCAGATAGGGATTCTGATATAACAAAGAAGATTTCAATATCCCTACAGACAAAATAATAAAGCAGGAAGCATTATGCATAACATTCATCGTCGTCATTTTCTTAAAGCTGCGGGGGCAGTTACAGCAGGACTTATCACCGCCAATATCACGGCCAGTACGCATGCCAACAGTGTTACTCCTAAACCACAAACTGGAAAATCCGTTATCGGGCTTATTGCGCCCAAGATGGACGTGGTTAGAGTCGGATTTATTGGCGTCGGCGAGCGGGGCTTTAGCCATGTCGAGCAATTTTGCCATTTAGAAGGCGTTGAACTCAAAGCGATTTGCGATACTCACCAAGCTGTTATTGATAGAGCAGTAGCTCATATTGCTAAACAAAATCGACCTCAGCCCACTGTTTATACGGGTGATGACCTGAGCTATCGCGATCTATTAAGTCGCGATGATATTGATATTGTTATTATCTCAACCCCATGGGAATGGCATGCACCAATGGCGATAGAGACCATGGAAAGCGGTAAACACGCCTTTGTTGAAGTGCCGCTGGCGCTCACCGTTGAAGAATGCTGGCAAATTGTCGATACCGCAGAGCGCACTCAGAAAAACTGCATGATGATGGAGAACGTCAATTACGGCCGCGAAGAACTTATGGTGCTCAACATGGTGCGCCAAGGTGTATTTGGTGAGTTGCTCCACGGTGAAGCCGCTTATATTCATGAGCTACGCTGGCAGATGAAGGAAATCGACCATAAGACAGGCTCATGGCGCACTTACTGGCATACCAAACGTAACGGCAATTTATACCCGACCCACGGTTTAGGGCCAGTGTCCCAGTATATGAATATCAACCGCGGTGACAGATTCGATTATTTAACCTCGATGAGTTCCCCTGCCCTTGGCCGTGCGCTCTATGCTAAACGAGAGTTTCCCGCCGATCATGAGCGTAATCAGCTCAAATATATCAATGGTGATATCAATACCAGCCTGATTAAAACCGTTAAGGGCCGGACTATCATGGTCCAACATGATACAACGACTCCAAGACCCTACAGTCGTCATAATTTGATCCAAGGAACGAATGGCGTGTTTGCCGGCTTTCCCAATCGAATCGCCATCGAAAATGGTGGCTTTGGTCAGAGTTATCACGAGTGGGATATGGACATGCAAAAGTGGTATGACAAATACGATCATCCCCTATGGCAACGTATAGGTAAAGAAGCAGAGATCAATGGTGGTCATGGTGGAATGGATTTTGTGATGTTATGGCGCATGATTTATTGCCTGCGCAATGGCGAAGCGTTAGATCAAGATGTGTACGATGCGGCATCTTGGTCTGTGGTCAATATTTTAAGTGAGCAATCGGTTAACAATCGCAGTAATTCAGTCACTTTCCCTGACTTTACCCGCGGCGCTTGGGAACATGCCAAACCCTTAGGGATTGTAGGCGCCTAAATCGCGCTAAGCTGAGAGTTTAAACGAAAGGGATAAGCTTTACTTATCCCTTTAGCTCAGTAACAGCCTATCGATTTAATTTTTAAAGTAAAATCACCACTTTGCTGCGCTCCAATTACCAGCCCTATACTGGTTAGTCGGCTAAGATCAATCGCTGCACGCACTATCGGTTTACCACGGCACTGAGGATAAAAATCGGTAAATGGAATTTCGATACGTTGCCAATGAATCGCACTCGCACCGCTCACCCCAAAGGTTTGATGCGTTGGCGCAGGCATCACAGCTTGATAGACAGTACTTTGCGGCGTTTCAACATCTTTTAGGTTCACTTTGTAATGCTTGCTTCTATCACCATCAAGCTCGAGATAAATTCCCGTAAACTCAACCACATTAATTTGTTCAAACTCACAACGCACAGAAGCAAATCCGCCACCATTAGCAAGCGATACATGACCACTAAAAATCCCATAACCTAAGGGGGAAATAGTGAGTTTACTGCGCGACAAACCACCCATCACAGTATCATTCACACTGTACCAAGACTTTGCAGCGTCTAAGGTTCTAAAATCAAAAAGGATCATAAATACTCCCATAAAAAAAGCAGCCACCTAAGTGACTGCTTCATATGATGCTTTCTTTTACGCTAATAACAGCACTTTACCCAAGTTTAGCTTTGTTTTCAGCAGCTTCACAAGCTGCTGCGGTAAAAATCACATCGGTCGAACTGTTTAATGCCGTTTCAGCCGCATCTTGGATCACACCAATAATAAAACCAACAGCCACAACTTGCATGGCGATATCATTGGAAATACCAAATAAGCTACAGGCTAGAGGAATAAGCAATAGAGAACCGCCCGCAACCCCCGAAGCACCACAAGCAGAAACCGCCGCAACAACACTTAATAATAAGGCTGTGGGTAAATCGACTTGAATACCAAGCGTATGAACTGCCGCTAAGGTCAGCACTGTAATAGTGATTGCAGCACCACCCATATTGATGGTCGCACCAAGAGGGATAGAAACAGAATAAGTATCTTTATTGAGATTAAGCTTTTCACACAGCGCCATGTTAACCGGAATATTCGCCGCACTTGAACGGGTGAAAAATGCCGTTACCCCACTTTCACGCAGGCAGCGAAGCACTAAGGGATAAGGGTTACGTTTAATTTTTACGTAAACAATAAGTGGATTCACAATCAGCGCAATAATTGCCATTGCACTCAGCAACACAGCTAATAGCTGCGCATAACCTGCAATTGCTGCAAAGCCTGTTTCGGCAAAGGTTGCTGCCACTAAACCAAAAATACCGATAGGCGCTAAACGAATAATAAAGCGTACCATTTGTGAAATACCATGACTCATATCGGCAAAGACTTGCTTAGTAGAATCATTGGCATGATGAAGTGCTAAACCTAAACCCACACCCCATGCAAGGATCCCAATATAGTTGCCTGTCATTAGCGCATTAACGGGGTTATCCACTAATTTAAAAAGCAGCGTATTAATCACTTCACCAATGCCTTGAGGTGGGCTTGTACCTTCAATCCCTGCCACTAATACCAAATTGGTGGGGAAAATCGAGCTTAACACGACAGCCGTTAACGCTGCGGCAAATGTCCCAAATAGATAAAGCACCACAATTGGGCGCATATTGGTTTGCGTATTTTTCTTTTGATTGGCAATAGAAGATGCCACGAGGATAAACACTAAAATAGGAGCGATTGCTTTTAATGCCCCGACAAATAAACTCCCTAAAAATGCAACTTGCTTAGCCGCATCCTGTGAAAAGCTAGCAAGAATAACCCCTGCTGCGATCCCCAATAGAATTTGCAATACCAGACTGCCATTAGCCAACTTAGCTAAAAGTGATGATTCTTGTTTCATGACTTAACCTATCATTATTATATTTCGGCTGAGATAACCCAGCCCACGCCTTCGGATTTGAGGCCAATAAGGTTTTTATAGGATGTGGCGGGACTTGTCTAGCTTTGCAGGGAAATAAGTAAAGTAAATGACCTTATCCCCACAAAAAACCGCTTAGATTGACTTTTTCGTGGCCAAATCAGCACCGCGTAGCATAGCATCAATCAATTCATGGGCATCAAATTTGGTCAGAGCTTCGTTGGCCCCGACTTGATGAGCCTGACTGACACTTATCTCACTGGAAAGCGAGGTATGCAGAATAATATAAGCACTTGCCAACTGCGGATTATCACGCACCTCAAAGGCTAATTCGTACCCATCAAGCCCTGGCATTTCAATGTCACTCACCAAGATATCAATTGGATGATGCTCGGCGGCGGCTTGCTCCATTATCGCCAGCGCCTCTTTACCGTCAGCCGTCACCCGATATGAAATATTAATCATATCTAAGGCATCCGATAACTGTTTACGGGCTACTTTAGAGTCATCAACAAGCAGAATATTCATCGGCTTTAATTTTTCACGCTGCACATCGGTTAAAATCGCGCGATTCGCTTCAGGATTATCGGGAAAAACTTTAGATAATAAGAGTTCAACATCAAGCAACTGGACAAGTTGATTATCAAAACGAGTTACACCAGTTAAAAACGCATTTTTACCCAAATTCGCAGATGGCGCTTCAATATCTCGCCAATTGCATTCAATGATTTTATCAATACCACGCACTAAGAAGCCGATAATCATCCGCTGACAATCGGTGATGATAATATAGCAACTTTCTCGTTCCTCATCCGTAATAGGTCGATAACCAATAGCGGCAGCCATATCGATGACAGGAATGGTATGACCACGTATCGTTGCAGCACCCAAAATGGTTGGATGCGATTGGGGAATTTTATTTAGTGGTGTATAAGGCACCAACTCACGCACTTTTAAGGTGCCCAAGGCAAAAACTTGGGATTGAGATAACCGAAAAAGGAGCAACCCTTGTGACTGATTTGCCTTACTTTTCATAATTGAATTTATAACTCTCTCAATATAGCCTGCCAGTATCTTAACCCTATCACAGCAAAAAGTGATGACTAAGGTCAAATGAAACTAAATCTATCTTGTATTAGCAGGCTAAAAATCCACCTGCAACTGAATTATTCCTGCAATGCATACAATACATCAAAAGCAAACTGATCCCAGCCTTCTGCAGTAAATGCAATGTCACGAATACTACGCACTTGGCTTACGGCATGAAGAGGCGCGGCACCATTGACCATTAAATAATAGGCCATAATGAGCCCGGTACGATCCTTACCTGAGCGGCAGTGGATAACGACTGGAAGATTATCGGCTTCACATTGCTGAATAAAGGCCAGAGCCTTGGGCAACTGAGCGACACAAATCGCAATGTCGCCATCCTGAGGCGGTACATTCCGTGAAAAAGGAATACATTCATAACGTAAACCTAAGCCTTTAAAGCTATGAGGATCACAATCTTCGCCACCATTGACCGACAACACGGCACCAATACCCGCCGCCTTCAATTCAGTTAAATCCCAAGGATCTTTATTGGGGCCACTGCGCCCGGCGATCTGCCCTTCTACCAACCAGAATAAATGCTGCATACAACTCCCACAAGTGAGATAACAACTAACGTTGAGATTAGCTCATCGTAGCTTTTCCAACGACTTAAGATTTTTTTCCCCAAAATTCAACATTGGCTTGCGGTAACTGTTTACGTTTTTTTTTACCTGTGCCTTCAGGTTTGGCGACAGGCTTAGCTTGTTCTAACAGTTCGGCGGGCATGTCATCATCGGCTTCAAAACCGACAATTTGCTCACGCACTAACTTAAGTTTGTTCTTTTTCTCTATCACGCCAAAGTGGTGATAATCATCATGGGAAATCAAGGTCACAGCTAAGCCTGCTTTACCAGCGCGGCCACTACGGCCAATACGATGCATATAATCTGCGGGGCTCCTTGGTAAATCAAAGTTGATCACCACAGGCAGTTTATCGATATCGATACCACGGGCGGCAATATCGGTCGCAATTAACACACTGATCTCGCCATTTTTAAAGCCATCGAGCACCCGCATACGCGCGCCTTGGGCTTTATCGCCATGGAACACTTCGGCAGTGATCCCACGTTTAGACAGCTTTTGCGCTAAGTGATTACAAGTATTTTTAGCACTCACGAAGATCAACGCCTGTGACCACTGATGTTCTTTAATCAGATGCGCCAATAATGCGGTTTTCATCGGACGATTAACCGTAATCACCCGTTGATGAATCGTGCTTTCTTGCTCACTTTGCAATTGATATTCAAGTGGATTATTAAGCAGTTTTGCCGTTAACTCACGGACTTCTTCAGGGAATGTCGCAGAGAATAATAAGGTTTGTTTCTTGACGGGCAAAGCGTCGAGCACTTGGGCTAATTCTTCAGTAAAACCAAGGCTTAACATGCGGTCAGCTTCATCTAGCACTAAGGCGCTGACACGATTGAGTTTGATGGCATTACTCGACAACAGATCTAACAAACGACCCGGCGTTGCTACGAGTACGTCGGCGCCAGAACGTAAGCTCTGCATTTGCGCATTCACCGATACACCGCCAAACGCAGCGACAATTTTTAGCTTGCCATTAAGATGTGAGGCATAGGATAAAAAGCTGTCTGCGACTTGCTGGGCTAATTCGCGGGTTGGGACTAAGACCAAACAACGAACATAAGCGCCTGTCTTATCCTCTGTTTTTGCGTCAACAAGTTGTTGCAACAGCGGCACGGCAAAGGCTGCCGTTTTACCCGAGCCCGTATTAGCACCGGCTAACACATCGCGCCCCGCAAGCACAGCGGGAATCGTTGCCGCCTGTACTGGTGTGGGCGAAACATACGCTAATTCGGTTAATCGATTTAGCAAGGGTGCAATAATGCCGAGTTGGGCAAAGCTTGCCACGGAGGAAGAAGCCTGAGTCATAGAAAGTTTAACTGCTCACCAATATCTTAATAGGCGGCTATTCTAGCTTAAATATCGAGGCAGTGCTTGTCAGTTTCCAGCGTTAACAACTGCTGTTTCATCGCCAGCCCGTAGGCGTAACCCGTTAACTTGCCATTTTTGCCTATTACTCTATGGCAAGGCACAATAATCGCGATGGGATTGGCGCCATTGGCCGCGCCCACGGCGCGCACCGCCTTAGGCCGACCAATTTGCTCGGCAATCTGCCCATAGCTGCAGCTCTGACCATAATCTACATTGAGCAAGGCTTGCCAAACTTCACGCTGAAATTCAGTGCCTTTAGGTGCGAGCTTTACATTAAATTCAATCAGTTCACCTGCAAAATAACGCGCGAGCTGCACTTGAGTTTCACTAATATGCACCTTAGCTTGATTTAGGGCATCCTCACTCACCTTAGCAAGCGCAATCTCAGTGCGATCCGAGCCGACAACCGTTAAATGGCTCAGTCCATAGGCATTGGCATTTAACTGCAATATTCCGACAGGACTGATAAACGTATCCACGGCGCAGGGCTGATACGCAGCAATACTCGGAGCTTGGCTCAATTGACGAATCGCATGCTTCATAATTTATCTCTCTATTTATGTCTTCAACTTAAATCGTTTTAGTCGCTATTGATGCCAAAGCTGAAAGGTTAAATAACTGCCCCAAGGCGCGATTTCTTGACTCAATTGCTGGCACAGCTGCGGGTAGTTGACTGCACCCGCAGCGGCTTCATCCAGCCTATGGGTCTTGCCATACAAGGCCAGCAAATGCTTTTTAACAATCAAATCGGTATGCAAAAACACATTGGGATCGCCCAAACCGCGGAGCTTAGCATACGCGATTGTCCAAGGGCCTATGCCCTTAACGCTGAGCCAATCATCGACACTCGCCTCAGGATGATCGCAGATAAACGCCGCGAGCGCATTGAGGGCTAATTTACGAGCGCCGGGCATTTTTAGCTCTGTTAGACTCGCCTCACGAATGGCCTCGGGTGTAGGAAATAAACGATACTCGCAACCATTGAGACTAAAGCGCTCGCCATAGGCTTCAACCAATTGATTAAGTAGCTTAGTCGCCTGCACTACCGTCACTTGCTGGCCTAAAATCGCACGGCAAGCCGCCTCAAATAAGGAGCCTGCACCGGGAATGCGTAATCCCGAAAACGGTGTTAATCCTAAACTTGGTAGCGCACTTAAGCCTTGTTCAATCTGCAGCATATCCGCATCGAGATCTAAAATGCGTCGCACTTCAGTGACCAGCAACTGCAGTTCATCGACAGGAGAGTCTTCGGTCAACATTATCGCGAGTTTGAAGCGATTTAGCTTAGACTCATGGATAATGTGCACTGTGCCGCGCATCTTACCTAGGGCAAAACAGCGACCATATTCGAGCCCATTATCGCCAGCTTTGGCCTCATCTACCACGGACGCCTCATCGCCAACGACATCGCTCGCTTGTGGATGACTCATCTGCGGTGTGAACCATTCCATCCCTGTTACCGCACGTAAGCGATAAAACCCCAGCTGTGATGCCCAATCCAATGGAGGCCGATAATACTGATACAAGGTTAATCCATAGTGCGGCACAAATTCACCCATAGTATCAATTTCACCTAATCCTGATGATGGCTCACTCATGGACTCCTTTGCCGCTTTGGTTAATGCACTCTTTCTTAACTGGGTCGGCGTCAATTGCAAGGTTTGCTTAAACGCCTCATTGAAACGGCGAATACTGTTGAAACCCGCCGCCATCGCGACTTGAGTGATAGGTAATTGGGTTTGGTGCAATAATTGTTTAGCAAACAGTAACTGCCGATATAAGGCATATTGTTTTGGCGAAGTGCCAAAGCCTTCGGTAAAGAGCTTATTGAGATAACGACTGCTGATCCCTAATCGGTCAGCCAATTGTGTTACTGTCGAGGCTGGCTCTCCCGATGACTTTCCCGCTAAGGCGCCCGCTTCGATTAAGCTAATGGCCCTCGATAACGTTGTGCCAGTCCCCTTCCAAGGATTCGATCCCGGCGCACTGTCGGGCCGACAACGTAAACATGGGCGTAATCCCGCCTGCGCGGCTTTAATGGCCGAATCAAAATAACGCACATTTTGCTCTTTTGGTGCCACAGCAGGACACACAGTTCGGCAATAAATGCCCGTTGTTAAGACGCCCACAAAAAACTTACCATCAAACCGCGGGTCACGGCTCATCCTCGCTTCACGGCAAATGGACGCAGAAAGTTGCCCTGCACAGAACTCCAGCGAATGCACCGAATCTATTTCATCACGCTTATTTGCACTCTCAGACGCTCTATCTGTACTCATTTTTCATCACGCCCGACAATATTCGCTCACAATTAATTTCTTGTTCATTACTTTACGTAAAACTAGCATGTAGCACTAGCGGAAAACGGAACTCAATCATTTCAATGCTTTTAAGGCATGAAATCTTATATACCCAAGCGACCTGAAGATACGAGTTTCAGAGCGTCTAGGGTGCTTCAATTCAAGGCGCATCAATGACAGAATGTCGGCCACCTTTTGAATTGATGCAACACGGAAGTGGAGTGCCCTAGACGCTCCGTCCCGGCGGCTGATGTTAACCACGGGGTAACGCACTTTATGCCGTGTTGGTTATTTTTAACTTAGTCCACTAGGTCTGCAAATAACCGCAATCGCCATGGATGGCGTGAATGTCATTTATGCAGGAGCAATAAATGGCCTTGCCTAAAGTGCGTTAAATTCCCGCTGAATCCTGCATCTTCAGGTTGTTTAGGTATATGCTATACGCGACTATTTTTTATCTCACCATAGAGTTAATTCATGTTTAAACGATTTGAATCCTGGGTTGAAGCCCTACCCGATGATGAACCCACTAAACCACCCACAGGGGTTTATGCTTTTTGTCGCCACTATACTAAGGGCTACGAACTGCCGCTGATCTTAATGTCAGTGCTGACCGCCATGCTGGCCATGCTTGAAGTGTCTCTGTTCGGATTCATGGGCCAATTAGTGGATTGGCTGGTGAAAAAAAATCCCGAAACTTTATTCCAAGACGAAGGCACGACCTTAATGCTGATGGGAGGAATGGTGATAATTGTGATGCCAATATTGGTATTACTGCATGCGCTTATCATGCATCAAACCTTGCTTGGCAATTATCCCATGTCGATCCGTTGGCTCGCCCACCGTTACTTGCTAAAACAAAGTGTATCGTTTTATCAAGATGATTTTGCAGGCAGAATCGCCACGAAAGTGATGCAAACCTCCTTAGCCGTACGCGAAACTGTGATGAAATTGCTCGATGTATTGGTATACATTTTAGTGTATTTCACCTCTATGCTAGTGATGATCGCCAGCGCTGATCTGCGCTTAGTCATACCTATGCTCGTCTGGCTTGCACTGTATGTTGGGCTGCAATGGTACTTTGTGCCTAGACTAAAAAGTGTCTCTACCGAGCAAGCCGATGCCCGCTCAACCATGACAGGCCGTATCGTCGACAGCTATACCAACATCACCACAGTGAAGCTATTCGCCCACACGCAAAAAGAAGCCGAATACGCCAAATCCAGTATGCGGATATTTTTAGACACGGTTTATCGCCAAATGCGCTTAGTGACGGGGATCAGCGTCAGCGTGCAAATCATCAACTATCTGTTGGCCTTTAGTATTGCAGCAGTATCGATAGCCCTATGGACCGATAGCGCAATTACGGTCGGCGCCATCGCCATTGCGGTCAGTTTAGCACTGCGTTTAAACGGCATGTCACAGTGGATCATGTGGGAAATCAGTTCGTTATTCGAAAATATCGGCACAGTTACCGATGGAATGAACACCTTATCGAAAACAACGATCATCCAAGATGAGCCAAACGCAAAGGCGCTGGTCGTCAATCATGGCAAGATTAATTTCAACCAAGTGTGTTTCCATTACGGTGAGCAGACTGGCGTGATTGAAGATCTGAATCTGAATATTAAAGCAGGTGAAAAAGTTGGCTTAGTGGGGCGTTCTGGCGCGGGTAAATCGACCCTAGTGAATCTACTAATGCGATTCTACGATGTTGAAAAAGGTCAGATTAATATCGATGACCAAGACATTAAAACCGTTAAACAGGATTCGCTACGCTCACAAATTGGCATGGTGACCCAAGATACCTCCCTATTGCACCGCACCATTCGCGAGAATATTCTGTACGGCAATCCCAGTGCCAGTGAAGAGCAACTTGATCGTGCGATCAAACAAGCTCAAGCCTATGACTTTATTCAAGGGCTCAGTGATCCTAACGGTAATCATGGCTTAGATGCCCAAGTGGGTGAACGTGGCGTAAAACTCTCTGGCGGCCAAAGACAGCGTATCGCCATCGCGCGAGTTTTATTAAAAAATGCGCCCATTTTACTGCTTGATGAAGCCACATCTGCGCTAGATTCTGAAGTCGAAGCCGCCATTCAAGAAAGTTTATATGAATTAATGCAAGGCAAGACAGTGATCGCGATTGCCCATCGACTTTCGACTATTGCCGCGATGGACAGGTTAATTGTATTAGATCAAGGCCGAGTCGTTGAGCAAGGCACGCACCATGAACTCATCGCCGCAGGCGGTATTTATGCTCAATTATGGGCCCACCAAACCGGTGGATTCTTAGGGGCTGAATAATGTTAAATTATAACTCAGTACTTTGATTTTAAAGGCGACATTGAGTCGCCTTTTTTATTACCCATAACATAGTCCACCTGTTAGTTTGTCGAGCAAGCTTTCTGAACTAAGCGCCTGCCATTGCAATAACGAGCCATCATTTCAAGACCTCAATACAATTATGCTGCAAGCAAGTCTACAACCAATAAAAGCGCAGAAACCCGATCATAAGACCAAGCTGAATGAGCAATGAGTTGTGGCTTGTGGCTTGTGGCTTGTGGCTTGTGGCTTGTGGCTTGTGGCTTGTGGCTTGTGGAACAATAAAGAATGATAGGTACAAAAAAACCACCTTTAGGTGGTTTATTGTGTTCAACTAACGTTAGCGATTAACTTTAGTTGAAGTGGTATCCCCTAGGGGATTCGAACCCCTGTTACCGCCGTGAAAGGGCGGTGTCCTAGGCCTCTAGACGAAGGGGACACAGGACTTATGTTTCACCTCATAACGGAGGTCTTACTTACTGCTCCAACCAAACAACACGTTAGTTATTTGCTAGGAACCACTCTCTATAAAATATAGATGGTATCCCCTAGGGGATTCGAACCCCTGTTACCGCCGTGAAAGGGCGGTGTCCTAGGCCTCTAGACGAAGGGGACACAAGGACATATTAATTTGAACTTTTCTTTCTGAATATAAAAGGAAAGGTTCCCGTTTAACATCTACGGTGTCCTAGGCACTCTCTTCTAAAGAACGAAGGGGACCCGGACTTATGATTTAACTCGTAACCGAGCTTTGTAACACATTCACTTCAGTAGGCTAGGAAGCAAATGTCTCGTTCTTACCAAACAACTCGTTAGTTATTTGCTAGGAACCACTCTCTATAAAATATAGATGGTATCCCCTAGGGGATTCGAACCCCTGTTACCGCCGTGAAAGGGCGGTGTCCTAGGCCTCTAGACGAAGGGGACCCGGACATATTAATTTGAACTTTTCGTTATGAAAGGTTCCCGTTTAACATCTACGGTGTCCTAGGCACTCTCTTCTAAAGAACGAAGGGGACCCGGACTTATGATTTAACTCGTAACCGAGCTTTGTAACACATTCACTTCAGTAGGCTAGGAAGCAAATGTCTCGTTCTTACCAAACAACTCGTTAGTTATTTGCTAGGAACCACTCTCTATAAAATATAGATGGTATCCCCTAGGGGATTCGAACCCCTGTTACCGCCGTGAAAGGGCGGTGTCCTAGGCCTCTAGACGAAGGGGACCCGGACATATTAATTTGAACTTTTCGTTATGAAAGGTTCCCGTTTAACATCTACGGTGTCCTAGGCACTCTCTTCTAAAGAACGAAGGGGACCCGGACTTATGATTTAACTCGTAACCGAGCTTTGTAACACATTCACTTCAGTAGGCTAGGAAGCAAATGTCTCGTTCTTACCAAACAACTCGTTAGTTATTTGCTAGGAACCACTCTCTATAAAATATAGATGGTATCCCCTAGGGGATTCGAACCCCTGTTACCGCCGTGAAAGGGCGGTGTCCTAGGCCTCTAGACGAAGGGGACCCGGACTTATGATTTAACTCGTAACCGAGCTTTGTAATACATTCACTTCAGTAGGCTAGGAAGCAAATGTCTCGTTCTTACCAAACAACTCGTTAGTTATTTGCTAGGAACCACTCTCTATAAAATATAGATGGTATCCCCTAGGGGATTCGAACCCCTGTTACCGCCGTGAAAGGGCGGTGTCCTAGGCCTCTAGACGAA
This sequence comes from Shewanella putrefaciens, assembly GCF_016406325.1. NCBI lineage: Bacteria > Pseudomonadati > Pseudomonadota > Gammaproteobacteria > Alteromonadales > Shewanellaceae > Shewanella > Shewanella putrefaciens. The sequence goes on from NZ_CP066370.1 coordinate 2,810,393, forward strand.
GGGGACACAAGGACATATTAATTTGAACATTTCCTTCTTATATAAAAAGAAAGGTCCCCGTTTAACATCTACGGTGTCCTAGGCACTCTCTTCTAAAGAACGAAGCGTACACAAGGACATATTAATTCGAACTTTCCATTATAAAAAGTTCCAGCTTAATAAGGCAGTAAATTGGTGGAGCTACACGGGATCGAACCGTGGACCTCTTGCATGCCATGCAAGCGCTCTCCCAGCTGAGCTATAACCCCAAATTCTGCTTCAACACCGAACTTTAACAGTGGGCATGAGCATAGAATTAGATTTTGTTCTTACCAAACAACTCGTTAGTTATTTGCTAGGAACCACTTTCTATAAAATATATATGGTATCCCCTAGGGGATTCGAACCCCTGTTACCGCCGTGAAAGGGCGGTGTCCTAGGCCTCTAGACGAAGGGGACACAAGGACATATTAATTTGAACTTTTCATTCTTAATATAAGAAGAAAGGTTCCCGTCTAACATCTACGGTAAGTTTGGTGGAGCTAGACGGGATCGAACCGTCGACCTCTTGCATGCCATGCAAGCGCTCTCCCAGCTGAGCTATAGCCCCAAAACTTATTTAACTCAATTAAGTGCACTGCAAGCTTTAGCCAGCCTGTGTCTCAACTGCGTGGCGCATTCTATGCAGCACACCTAAAAGTGTCAACTCGTTTTTTAGGAATTTATTCTATCTGCTACAAATTCAATCGCTTTGGATATTCTTTGCTCAGAGCGACTTCTTCCTATTAAAAATAATGTGATATCTAAACCTGGAGACTGCCCTGCTCCCGTTACAGCAACACGCAGAGGCATGCCAACTTTCCCCATACCTACATCTAATTCAGTTGCCGTTTGTTCAATTGCCTGATGTATTGCTTCAACCGTCCATTCAGTTAATGCGGCTAATTTTTGTTGCACCAATTGCAACGGTTCTAACGCAACACCACGTAAATGTTTTTTCGCCTGCTCAGCATCAAAGTCTGCAAAGTCTTCATAGAAGTAACGACTAGAAGCGGCTAATTCCTTTAACGTCTTAGCGCGTTCAGCTAATGCTGTGACCACTTCGGCTAATGCTGGGCCATTTGAGGTATCAATCTTTTGGTCGTCCATGTGCCATTGTAAGTGAGTTGCCACATATTCAGGGTCAAGCGTCTTAATATAGTGTTGGTTCAACCAAACCAGCTTATCGGTATTAAAGGCTGAAGGCGCCTTATTAATATCGTCTAGCTTAAAGTATTGCTTCATTTCCTCTAAAGAGAAAACTTCTTGATCACCGTGTGACCAACCTAAACGCACTAAATAGTTGAGCAACGCTTCAGGTAAATAGCCATCATCACGGTACTGCATTACGCTAACAGCGCCATGGCGCTTAGATAACTTAGCGCCGTCATCACCCAAAATCATCGATACATGCGCATATTCAGGAATTGGTGCACCTAACGCTTTGAGGATGTTAATTTGACGAGGCGTATTATTGATATGATCTTCACCACGCACCACACAGGTAATCCCCATATCCCAATCATCAACGACTACGCAGAAGTTATATGTTGGCACGCCGTCGGTACGAGCAATGATCAAATCATCCAATGCGTCATTAGAAAATTCAATACGACCACGAACATGGTCATCAAATACCACTGAACCACCGATTGGATTTTTAAAACGCACCACAAAAGGCTCATCAGTGTCACGGGCTGGCAAATCACGGCAGCAACCATCGTATTTTTGCGCTTCACCGTTAGCGGCCTGTGATTCTCTTAAGGCATCGATTCGCTCACGTGAACAGTAACATTTATACGCTGTGCCCTTTTCTAACATTTGAGCAATGATTTCGTTATAACGGTCAAAACGCTTAGTTTGGTAATATGGGCCTTCGTCCCATGTCAAACCTAGCCAGTTCATGCCTTCTAAAATCGCATCGCAAGCAGCTTGAGTTGAACGCTCAATATCCGTATCTTCAATACGTAATACAAACTCACCGTTATTGGCACGGGCTTGTAACCAAGAATAAAGTGCAGTACGGGCACCACCAACATGCAAGAAACCGGTAGGACTAGGGGCAAAACGCGTCTTAGTTGTCATAATGGGACACTAACCTATATAAAAGTCGTCTAAATAAAGACAAGTACGATAAAAAGTGGGCTTATTCTAACAGTCAAAGCAGGCCCTGCAAATGGGACAAATATCCCATCTCATTAAATTGGATCTCTGAATCATGACCTTTAATACCCAAACCACCTGAAGGCGCAGGATTCAGGTGGTTTGGGTACATATGAAAACGAAAATCAATGATGACTTTGCTGACTTTATCTCAGCCCATATGAATGATCTATGCCGATAAGTCTCTGCACGGTACAACCCCCTGAAATAACACTTTAATCGGTGATATGTTTAACATTAAGTCAATGCGAACAAAAATAGCGCGACCAATGCTTTTTTCATTAAAAAGCGTTGACACTAGATCGAACCTCCCTATAATACGGCTCCACACAGCGAGGTCGATTAGCTCAGCTGGGAGAGCACCTCCCTTACAAGGAGGGGGTCACTGGTTCGAGCCCAGTATCGACCACCATTTATTTGAAAGAAATAACCGCTGTAGATAATAGTTATATCCCAGGTCGCTTAGCTCAGCTGGGAGAGCACCTCCCTTACAAGGAGGGGGTCACTGGTTCGAGCCCAGTAGCGACCACCATATAACTTAATTTACAGGACTGTGTAAGTCATTCCCAGGTCGCTTAGCTCAGCTGGGAGAGCACCTCCCTTACAAGGAGGGGGTCACTGGTTCGAGCCCAGTAGCGACCACCATTCTTCAGTGAATAATGACTCCAATTGTGTAATGTAAAATCCCAGGTCGCTTAGCTCAGCTGGGAGAGCACCTCCCTTACAAGGAGGGGGTCACTGGTTCGAGCCCAGTAGCGACCACCAAATTCTACAATACTCAATTAAAATCCCAGGTCGCTTAGCTCAGCTGGGAGAGCACCTCCCTTACAAGGAGGGGGTCACTGGTTCGAGCCCAGTAGCGACCACCATATTCTGCAATACCCGATTGAAATCCCAGGTCGCTTAGCTCAGCTGGGAGAGCACCTCCCTTACAAGGAGGGGGTCACTGGTTCGAACCCAGTAGCGACCACCATATCCCCCTGTTGTTCGAAGCCCCAAGCTAAATCTACGCTCAAGATCTAACTACAACACCCTTGCCTGTAAATATCTTTTCCTCATTTAATTAACCACAAACAATACTTATAAAATACGCCATAAATACAGCCAGCTCAGTACAAATGCCCTCTTAAATGCTTTTTTAGCCCTACTATGTACCGGCAATAATTCCAATTAACACCGATGACAAAATAGCAACCACGGCAAGTTTTGATTTAAGGAGCATTGATTTATAAATCACATTTTGATCTAAAAATAACGCATTCTGCTCACTTAGTCGGCACTCTATATTCAATAGAAATAAAGCCACTATTAACTTTTGGGTGGGTTCCCACCCATTCACCATATCAGTGTGAGCGAGATCTCACCCACCAATTCAGCGGTGTGACACACATCAAATGAACTACACTTTGTTAACCAAACACTTACAGACTTCAATGTAAGTTGGCGTGGTATTTGCGTTAAGTAGAACAGACCTCAGGGAAGTCAAGGCTGTATTCCTACTCACACTTGGTAACAAACTAACCAAGACTGAGGACAAATCCTAACAACAGAAAAAGGAACTCAAAATGACATTGAATCAACAGATTAGTATGAACCGCCCATTGAAAACTGTTGCGAAGATGCTTGCTATTGCATCTGTTATTGCAACCAGTTTTAACGTGCTTGCAGCCCCCGTCGAAATTAAGTTTTCTCATGTGGTTGCAGAAAACACCCCCAAAGGCCAAATGGCGTTGAAATTTAAAGAGTTGGTTGAACAACGCTTACCGGGTGAATACAAAGTCAGTGTATATCCTAGCTCACAGTTATTTGGGGATAACAACGAGTTAGCAGCATTACTATTAAATGATGTGCAATTTGTAGCGCCTTCTCTATCAAAATTTGAACGCTACACAAAACGTTTACAGATATTCGATCTGCCCTTTTTATTCAACGATATGGATGCAGTAAATCGCTTCCAGCAGGGAGAAGCGGGGCAAACATTATTAAACTCAATGACACGTAAAGGGATTGTCGGCTTAGGCTATTTACATAATGGTATGAAGCAATTCTCAGCCAATACCCCGCTTAAACAACCTTCTGATGCAAAAGGGTTAAAGTTCCGCGTGATGGCATCGGACGTATTAGCGGCTCAATTTGATGCGATTGGTGCGATTCCAGTAAAAAAACCGTTCTCGGAAGTATTTACCCTGCTACAAACCCGCGCTATCGATGGTCAAGAGAATACTTGGTCTAATACTTATTCACAAAAATTCTATGAAGTTCAAAGCCATATCACAGAGAGTAATCATGGTGTACTTGATTATATGGTTGTAACCTCAGATACCTTCTGGAAAGGATTACCAGCAGACAAACGTAAAATCATCAAAGAAGCCTTAGATGAGTCAATCGCATTAGGGAATAAAATTGCTGCCGAGAAAGATAACGAAGATAAACAATTAATCCTCGATTCTAAACGCTCACAGTTAGTGACATTAACGCCTGCAGAACGTCAACAATGGGTAGATGTAATGAAACCTGTGTGGGCGAAATTCGAAGATCAAGTTGGCAAAGATATCATCGAAGCCGCCGTTGCTGCAAATAAACAATAATTAAAATAACCGCTTAACCTTAGTTGAGGTTAAGCGGTATTTGAGCGAGGGGAGTACAAACTGTGATATCGCGAATTTTTGGTTACTTTGAAATAGGTATGCTCAATTTACTTATTACCCTGATGACACTGCTTGTATTTACAGAGGTTGTAGCACGGTTTTTCTTTAATACCGGTTTTCTGTGGATCCAAGAACTGACATTAACCCTGTGTGGGTGGTTTGTGTTGTTTGGTATGTCCTACGGAGTCAAGGTTGGCGCACATATCGGTGTCGATGCCTTTGTAAAAAGCTTGCCGCCAAAGGCAAAAAAAATCACCTCCTTAATCACAACCTCAATCTGTTTAATTTATTGTGGATTGTTTTTAAAAGGCAGTTTTGAATATCTATCGCAGATGTATCACGTTGGTGTACCAATGGAAGACATCCATTTTCCAAGAGCATTACTCAATAATTTAGATCCTGATTTTGCTTGGAATACCCTAAGAATTGACGTGGATGATGGGGCTGTCCCCATTTGGTTATCCCAAAGTATCCTGTTGATTGGTTTTACTATGCTCACATGGCGTTTTCTAGAATTATTTATCGCCATTCTCCGCAACCAAGTCTCAGGCTTAAAATTTGCCGATGAAGCGAAAGAAAGTATGCATTTAATCGATGAAAGTGCGCAGCAAACTCACACAACGACAGATAACAAGGAGGTAAAATAATGGCCATTGCAACCCTATTTACCGCCCTACTCGTCTGTATGTTTTTAGGCATGCCGATCGCCATTGCGCTAGGTTTTTCCAGCATGCTCACCATTTTATTCTTCTCCAATGACTCTTTAGCCTCTATTGCCCTAAAACTCTATGAGTCGTCATCAGAGCATTACACGCTACTGGCCATTCCCTTCTTTATCCTATCGTCAGCCTTTTTATCAACTGGTGGTGTAGCAAGGCGTATTATTGACTTTGCCATGGACAGTATTGGACATATCCGTGGTGGTCTCGCGATGGCATCGGTTATGGCCTGTATGCTGTTTGCTGCGGTTTCAGGATCATCCCCTGCAACCGTTGCCGCCATTGGTTCAATAGTGATCGTTGGTATGGTAAAAGCGGGTTATCCTGAAAAATTTGCAGCTGGTGTCATTACTACCTCAGGCACTCTTGGGATTTTGATCCCGCCATCGATTGTGATGTTAGTGTATGCGGCAGCGACCGAAGTATCAGCAGCAAGAATGTTTATGGCAGGTTTGATTCCTGGCTTATTAATGGGTTTGCTACTCATGGTAGTCATCTATATCGTTGCCCGTTTTAAAAACCTACCATCACGCCCCTTCCCTGGCATTAAACAATTAGGACTTTCCAGTGCTAAGGCGCTCGGTGGCTTAGCACTTATTCTGATAGTTTTAGGTTCCATTTACGGTGGTATTGCCAGTCCAACTGAAGCCTCTGCTGTGGCTTGTATGTATGCTTATTTGATTGCGGTATTTGGTTATCGTGATATTGGGCCGCTGAAAAATGTCGCATGGCGCAACTCAGGCGAAAGCCTACCGAATGCGATTGCCCGCAACCTATGGCATATGATATTGGGCTTAATAAAAACCCCCGTAGATACTGAAGTACGAAATGTGGTGCGTGATGGTGCTAAAGTCAGCATTATGCTGCTGTTTATTATTGCTAACGCAATGCTGTTTGCGCATGTACTTACAACAGAGCGTATACCCCATATAATCGCCGAATATATTGTCAGTATGGGTCTACCCGCTTGGGGCTTCCTGATTATCGTCAACTTGTTGCTACTCGCGGCAGGGAACTTTATGGAACCGTCTGCGATAGTACTAATTATGGCGCCGATCCTCTTTCCAATTGCAACTCAGTTGGGAATTGACCCTATTCACTTAGGGATTATCATGGTGGTGAACATGGAAATAGGTATGCTAACGCCGCCTGTTGGACTCAACCTTTTTGTGACATCGGGGATTACTGGACGCAGTATTGGCTGGGTTATCCACTCCGTACTCCCATGGCTATTGTTGATGCTAGTCTTCTTAGCCTTTATTACCTATGTGCCACAAATATCCCTGTTTTTACCCGAGATGCTGGATAAGTTAAGGGGGTATTAGTAAAAGGTCTTCTCAAGGAGTCGATATTATTCCTTGATTATAGATAGTTTTTAAGCGAGCCTACTTAGGCTCGCTTTGTTTTAGGTTAAGTGATAATCAGGATCGCCCGCTATGCTCCCCATGACGCCAACAGCCAAAAAACGTCTCTTTTTGACGATAGTGCTACTCACGGGATTATTCGCAATCCTAAAGTTGACCTATTGGATTCATTTGCATCAAGGTAAAATTGAAATCCAAACCCAATCTGAACAACAATTAAAGGAACTCGTCAGTTTTTTGGATGGTGCGCTTTCACGCTATGAGAGTATCCCCCACGTGCTTTCGACCAACCCAATGCTGGCGCAGGTGCTCAACGATCAGCAGAATCCTCAAAAAGTCCAAGAGTTGAATCTCTATTTAGAAGAAATCCAGCATGTTACTGAAGCATCTGATATTTATCTTATTGATGCGCTGGGTATTGCTATTGCCGCCAGTAACTGGCAACAGAGTTTCTCATTTATTGGTAAAGATTATTCCTTCAGGCCCTATTATACCGATGCCATTTCAGGAAATTTAGGGCGCTATTATGCCGTCGGTACTAGCTCAGATAAACGTGGTTTTTACTTCTCTTACCCGATTTATCAGCAAGGTGGGAAAGGTATACTCGGCGCGATTGTGGTGAAAGTGAATATTGCCGATATAGAGCAACAGAGCACCAGTATTGCCATTGCGGGCCAGTATCAGTTTGTGATCAGCGATCCCGATGATATCGTTTTTATTTCCAGTATTGATGAATGGCGCCTCACCTCCTTAACGCCACTCACCCAAGCTAAACAATACGCGCTAAATGCTTCAAAACGCTACGCCGAACGGACTATTAGCGAACTATTAATCAAACCACATTATCAATATAGCGGCGAAAACTACGACCATATTTACCAAATTCGCACGGGTATAACCCAAGCTCAATATATGGATACCCACCACGAGATGACAAAAGCGGGTTGGCGAGTTCACATTCTAGCGCCAATGAAACCCTTACACGAATCCATGCCCGCTCTTATGCTACTTTCTGCTTCGATTTATCTGTTGCTTGCATTAGCGCTTTTATTTAGTGCAGAGCGGAGACGTAATTTACAACGCATGCAACTGGCACAAAGTCTTCTTGAACAACGGGTTGAAGAACGTACACAAGATTTACAACAAGCTAATGAACGCCTCAAAGATACTCAAGATGAACTTATTCAAGCGGCAAAGCTAACCGTTATCGGTAGCTTATCTGCCAGTATTAACCATGAACTTAATCAACCTTTGGCGGCATTGCGCAGTTATGCACAAAACACTCAGACGTTTCTTGCGAGGGATATGCAAGATAAGGCACAGGATAATCTTAAAATTATTATCGAACTCACCGACAGACTCGCCGATATTGTCGGCCAATTTAAAAGTTTTACTCGTAAAAGCCAAGGTACTGATAGCGCTACAGATATTAATCGCTGCATCACACAAGCCTTAACCATAGTTCAACCAGCTATCGATAAACAAGGCGTAGAATTGGATGTGCAACTCCCCGATGGCAATTATCAGGTTTGGGGGGATAAAGTCAGATTACAGCAAGTGTTGGTCAACATTATGAGTAATGCGATTGTCGCTATGCAACAATCAATTAAACGCCGTCTGATTATCAGGGTAAGCAAACAAGATAAGTTTTGTATCAGCATTCAAGATTCGGGCCCAGGTGTTCGCGAAAGCCAAATGGAAAAAATCTTTGAGCCCTATTTCACGACAAACGAGCGCCATGGTTTAGGATTAGGCCTATCAATTTCACAACGTATCATCGAGTCTATGCAAGGCCAGATTAATGTCGCCAATGCCGAAAATGGTGGGGCTATTTTTCAGATTATTTTACCGATTTATTTACTCGAGGAACGCCAGTCACTATGAATGCGCCCAATTCAATCCAAGACTATTCAGTACTTATCATCGATGATGAGCCACATATAGGCACCGTCTTAGTGCAATTGTTCGAACTAGAAGGTATTAAAGCCATCACTCGCACTGAACCTAAAGATATTGCCAAACTGCTTGATAAAGATTGGGCCGGAGTCGTGATCTCCGATGTGAATATGCCACAGCTTGATGGCATTAGTCTTATGCAACAAATTCGCCAGCAAGATCCTGATTTACCAGTAGTCCTACTCACAGGTTTTGGCGATATCGCTATGGCAGTCAATGCCTTAAAGCAAGGCGCTTACGATTTTCTCGAAAAACCCTTTAATAATGAACATATGCTTGATGTGGTTAAACGTGCCTTAGGTAAACGCAGTTTGACCCTAGAAAACCGTAAACTAAAAAAAGAGCTAGAGAGCCAAAGCGTTCCCGGGCCACGTATTTTGGGGCACAGTGTTGGCATTAACCGTATGCGCCATATTATTGAACAAGTCATCAATACGCCTGCTGACGTATTGATTGAAGGAGAAACAGGCACAGGTAAAGAACTCGTTGCCCGTTATCTGCACGATCACAGCAACCGTAACCAAGCCAACTTTGTGGCCATTAACTGCGGCGCGATCCCTGAAAATCTTATCGAAAGTGAACTCTTTGGCGCCGAAGCTGGTGCCTTTACGGGGGTCGATAAAATGCGGGTGGGTAAGTTTGAATACGCTAATGGTGGCACACTGTTTTTGGATGAAATTGAAAGTACACCACTCTCGCTCCAAGTGAAACTACTCAGAGTGTTAGAAGATCGTAAAGTTGAACGCTTAGGTTCCAATAAAAGCATCAATTTAGATATACGTGTGATTGCCGCCACCAAAGTTGATTTAAAAAGCCTGTGTGATACTGGGGAGTTTCGTCAAGATTTACTCTACCGCTTGAATCTAGTGACGGTTCCCATTCCGCCACTAAGGGATCGACGTGAAGATATTCCCCTACTCTTTTTACATTTTGCGCGAGTCGCATCGGCTCGATATCACAAAGCACTTATCGCGTTAAATGCTGAGCAAAATGCCATACTCACCTCACACGACTGGCCGGGCAATGTACGTGAATTACGTAATCTGGCTGAACGCTATGTACTACTCGGTGGAGAAGCCGCTTTTGCCGGTTCACTTGGCAATACACCAAGTCTGCACTCCAGCATGTCTTTACTGCAACGGGTCGAGTTTTTCGAGCGTGTACTGATTGAGGAAGCCTTAAGCCACAACAAAGGCAGTATCAAACTGACGATGGAACAGCTTGAACTCCCTCGCAAAACCTTATATGACAAGATGCGCAAATATGATTTAGACCGCAAGCAATATGTAAATTCAGAGGACTAGGGAATATTGCGATTTCAACTGTTAAATCGCACCATAACTCAACTTAATAAAATCCCCACTTAGATTTATCTAAACGGGGATTTTATTAATAATCTCAAAAATACGTTTATTCAGCAACAACACACATGCCCTTTGGCGTTGTCACATAAGGTGACAGAATAGGCATCATTCCTTTCATTACTTGCAGTGGCAGTGCCGACGTAAAACTAAAATCATCGGATTTACTACCAGGCACAAAAGCGGTTAAAGTGCCAAAATATTTATCCCCTAAATAGAATACAAAGGTCGCGGTTCGATTCATGGCTGTCGTAGCAACCTTTTTGCCCTGCTGCATTTGGGTCACAATACGGTTATCTCCCGTGCCAGTTTTTCCTCCAATCGCCAACATAGCGCCTTGTTCATCAACAAAAAGGCCCTTTAAACGCCGTCCTGTACCATTTTGAACCACATTCGCCAACGCCGCTTTTAAAGCCTGTGCAACTTCATGGCGCATAACACGTTCACCTTGAAGGCTCTGATTTTGTAACATCACCTCGTAAGGAGTATCAACACCAAAATGCAATTGATTAATCCGCACGGTAGGCAACCTGTAGCCATCGTTTTGGATAATGCCCATCAATTCAGCAAGGGCTGCAGGTCTATCCCCAGAGCTACCAAGGGCCGAACCTAAAGATGGCACCATAGTCTCAAAGGGATAACCTAAACGCGCCCAACGCTGATGAATATCTAAGAAGGCCTCAACTTCTAACATCACTTGCACACGAACATCACGGGCATTTTTATGCCGAGTTCTAAATAACCAACGATAGACTTCTTGGCGCTGCTGCTGGCTAGCCTCTTTAACATCGTTCAAATTGGCATCGGGATGATGATTAAGATATTTCAGCACCCATAGCTCTAACGGGTGCACGCGTGCAATATAGCCTTGATCAGGCAAATTATATTTATCAGGCCCGTATTTGTTATACAGATCTTTAATGCGCTTATCACTGTAGGTGGTTTGTGGCAGACGCTGCTGTAAAAATGCCTTAAATGACGCCATAGACTCATCGGGGAGCAAATAACGATATGCTGCCGTCAGTTGTTGTTCCGATTGGGATTGACCATCGAAGAACATGTCTAAACGCTCATTAGCCGCCACTTTCTTATATTTACGATAAAATTTAGTGACGAAGGTATTACCTTCCCTGTCAGCAAAAACCCGTAAATATTCTTCGCGACGAGGATCTTTGTCATTACGTAGCAACTGGGCCATATTGCCCTCATTTTGCATACTGCTACTGTAATTGACTATGTCGCGCATAAGGCGCACAAAGGGTAAATTGATTGAATCCTGCAAAGCTTGGTAGAGTGTGGGTATTTTTAAATCTTCTGTTTTTTTAAAGTTATTAAACACATGCAAACCACCACCCGTAAAGAATTGCTCATTCGGTGAGGCTGAATATTCACGCTGCAGTGCCGCATCTAACATGCGATCAAGACGCCTATCAGGATTAACAATAAGGTAATCAATTGCCCAGCGGGTTAAATGATCCCGAGGCTCGATAATAATCGACTCTAATTCTATGCCATGTTTTTTGGAATATTTATCGTGGATCTCGGCAATGATCTCCAAATAAGTGGCCATAACCCGCAATTTAGCCGTAGAACCGAGTTCGAGCTTACTCCCCTCGTTAATATCGAAGGGTTGATCGGTACTATCAGTCTGAACCCTTACACGGTTAGCCGTATCAGTTCGCTCATATAAGGTAAAACTATAGAGCACATTCTGCAGTTGGTTAGGCTCAAGCAAACGCTCACCCAATAAGCCAACTTGCTCTGCCGTAGACGCTTGAGCAAGACTGCGTAAGTATTGACTCACTTGCTGCTGTAAATCACTATGCAAGCTGCTATTTACCGTGAGGTCGAGTCTATCTAAATCGTAAAGCCCTACATTCAGCATCCCAGCAGTACGTATACGAATCGTATTAATGCCTTTATCGGCACCCGATTGCACATTACGTTGCGGTTTCGCCACTTTAAATTCAAGGCGTTGTGCTAACGCAGCATCACGTAGATTTCGGTCGATTAAATAATATTCTCCGAGCAAGCGAATATGACTATCAACCAGATTCTCTAAATCTTCATGCCCCTGTAATAGGTAATAGGACGGACGACGCTGGGCAATCATTAATGCAACCACTTGGCGGAATACTTGGCCGCGTTTTACCGCATTGGCTTTGATTTGCGGAGCCGACAACAGCTTATTAGCCGTATCAAAATCCGTCCCAAACCACGCCCATAAACCATCACCAATACCATGTACTTCACCGTGATTTGGTGCTGAGGATAGCGGAACTGTGTTCAAGTAATCCTGCACAATGCGCTTGCGAGCAGGTTCAGTATTTTCACCTTGCTGGTAAACTCGCACGCTGGCAGAGCCAATTTGCAATAATTTATCTTTAATACTTAAGGTTAAGCCCTGTGAAGAATGGCGAAACTTTTCAATTTGAGTCGCGAGAGTACTACCACCCGCCGTGGCAACATTAAAACCTAGCATTTCTGCGATTTGACTAAATCCGGCGACCACAAAGCGTGGCCAATCTATCACTGGGTTTAGCTTATTTTCGGTGGTCCAAAGCTCTCGGTTTTCAATAAATAAGAGGGTATTCACAATCTCATTAGGGATCTTATCGTCATCCTGATAAACCCGCTTAGGATAGGTAAACTGATAAAGATCTGTATTGCGGCAATCAAGCAGTGTTAATCCCGATTGCGCCTTCTCATGGTAAGGAGGGAAAAAACCCAACTGGGTATACTCTTGTAACGCTGGCGAGAATGCCACCTGCCGCGTTATCTGAAAGTTTCGCTGCAACAATCTGTCAATATAGTTCGGTAACTTGCTATAGCCATGACGTTCATCAAAAGGACCATAACTTGGATAAATAACTGACTGCGTTGGCTCATTTTTTAATTCATAGGTGAGGGTTTTAGCATATTGATGGATAAATTTTGCTTGGTAGAAAGAAGTCTTCATTTCTTGGCCAATTAAAATGGCCAAGCATAAAATAAGGATAAAAAAGAGAAACCAAGCACGCCCCTTAGATCTAACCTTAGGCTGAGCCTTGGCTTTAGGCTCAGGTTGCGGTGGGCGAGGACGATAATTTTCGAACTGCATCTCTTGCGTAGAATTAGGCAAAACTGCTCCAAAAAATCATAAAGCGAGAACGTATTTTATTCACTATTAACCGCTTTTGGTAAAATCTAGGTACCTAAATATCGATCTTGTCTATTGTCTAATCTAATCCCAGATAAATTCACGAAAATGCTTGCGACACACTGATTCATAACGCTCATTACCACCGATAGCCACTTGCTCACCTTCACGCATCACTTTACCTTCATCATCAAGACGAACCACCATATTTGCTTTACGTCCACAATGACAAATCGTCTTTAACTCGACTAACTTATCGGCCCAAGCCAACAAATAATGACTACCACTAAAAAGTTCACCTTGAAAGTCTGTTCGCAGCCCATAGCACAACACTGGAATATCTAGCTTATCAACAACATAAGTCAACTGTTTTACTTGTTCTTTACTTAAGAACTGGCATTCGTCCAATAAAACACAACTTAATGGCGTAACTTGATGCACGGCTTGGATCATTTCAGTCAGATTATCTTGGCTACTAAAAACCTGTGCATCGGTTTCAATACCAATACGGGAGGCCACTTTACCTTTGCCATATCTATCATCAATAGAGGCCGTCATCACTAAGGTATGCATACCACGTTCGCGATAATTATAAGAAGATTGCAATAATGACGTGGATTTGCCCGCATTCATTGACGAATAGTAAAAATACAGTTGTGCCAAAACTTATACCCTTTAAAAACATTATCTCTTACGTGTCAATCACCAGAGCAAAATTGCATATTAGTTTAACATTGCCTCCCCCATCAAAACACTATCCTTATCTAAGCTTTTATGACGAATTAAGATAATCGCACTAAATTACATCCAAATCTTAAATTTCGCTCCCCAGCATCATCATTTCTACTTACGCTAATTTAAGTCTCACTAAACAAGATGTAATGCAAATGTAAATCGTCAGTAAATTGTTAAAATAACCTTAAACCAAGATTAAATGCTGTTTTATCAGGAAAAAGTGATGGACGCTAAATACCAAAATTGAGATCTACCTCTAAAGTAATAGTCATAAATGCGGTAAGGCTCAAAAAAACAACAAACAATTAACAGTAATATTCCCTTTGAGACAATAAGTGCTCAATTTTAAAAAAATAAAAGTATTCGATAGCTTGCAAATTAAAATCAGCGGTTAAAAGCACTAATCTCCCCTGCAAACTTAGTGCTGCAATCCGTCCTTTATTCGCATATTGGATCAATTGGAGATTATGATGAGAATTTTCACCTCTAAAAAACTGGCATATGTTGTTGCCTTAGCCTTAACCGGCGCCCTTGTTGGCTGTGGGGATGATGGTAAGGATGGTGCCCCTGGCACGCCAGGCACACCAGGGGTCCCAGGAACACCCGGTACTCCAGGAACCCCTGGTGAACCTGGTAAACCATGGACACCAGCGCCAGTAACCAAATCGACCGTAACCAATGTTAAAGTAATTAACTACAGCTTTGCTGAAGGTAGTATTAGTTACGAATTCGAAATTACAGATGAAAACAATAGCCCAATCAATGGACTGTTAAATGCTCAAGCTAAAGTGGCGGCATTAACCGATAAAGGTTTTATCACCAACCGCACTGAAGCCGATAAAAACGGTATTGCAGACAATGTTCATGTAGGTGGTGACGCGACTCAAGCAACTGCGAGTGCAGAGTTAACGGCTTTGGCTGATGGCCACTACCAGTTTAAAGTGCCAATGAAAGGGGTAAACCCTGCCACTGAAGGTATCGTTTGGTTACGTGTCGGTGGAAATGATGGCATTGCAACGTCTAGGCCTTTAGTCGTTAACAAACCAGAAGGCACACATTCAACCACAACCGATAGCTGCTACTCTTGTCATATCGACTACTCCACTAGCCCACGTCGTCATGCAAGCTATGTTGCAAGCGGAATGGACAGCGAAGTCACCTTCGTAGAAGGCTGTTTAGTCTGTCACGGTTCTGTCAGCCGCGCAGTTGTCAATGCTGAAGGTTTCTCTACCGGTAGCTACGCGACTAACACACTATCCAAAATTGGTCATATCAATCACCAGAAATTTACTAAAGATTTCAGCGTGATGAACTGTACTTCTTGCCACGTTGAAGCGCCTAACAATATCAACGTATCTGGCCCAGGTTGTATTGACTGCCACAACAGTGGTGGTGTACCAGGCGTTGTGATCCCAAGCAATGGTGCGGATTTACGCATTATGCACGAAAGCAAAGCGGGTATAACAGAACGTCAAGCCATTCGTGCTAAGTACAAATTGGAATTATCAACTCCTGTTAAAGTCGATGATATTTCGACTAAAACTGACCACTATGCACCAACGAATGCCACAGCATCAGTAGCAGCACCAGGCTTCTGTACTACATTAACGGTTAAAGATGTTGATGGTAACATTTTCAACATTAAAGATAAGTTCAACTACACAACAGTATTTAATGCCGCGAAACCAATCGTCTATGCAGGTGCCTATTTACATTCCTATGAAAATGGCAGCTTAGTGGGACGCCCAGGTAACCGTACTAACTACTACTATGGTTACAACACTGATGGTACTAAAAATATCTGTCACTTACTGACTGATATCACCGCAGTGAATGCTAACTATGTCTACTCAGCTCGCGTAACATTCAGTACCGCTGGTTGGATGGAGTATGATGGTAAAGCGCGTTATCAAAGCAATGGCAACCTAAGAGCTAACGGATATGATGGCGCCATGGGCGTATCTTTCACCGCTTACTCTGACGTTGTTAACCCAACGACTGGTGCAAAAGTCTCAGCCTTTGGCCGCCGCTCAGTGGTTAGCGATAACAGTTGTACCACTTGCCACAACGATGGAACTGCCTTCCACAAAAATGGTGCCTTCGATGAAGGTGGTAAGGCTTGTATCGCTTGCCATGATAACGGTATGGAACGTACTACAGCAGCCTTAGGTGCTGGTTTTGGTCCTATGGTACACAGCTGGCACTGGGGTAATGGTGCTAAAGTGGGTGAAGTCAAAGCCGATGGCACTCAAGCAAAAATCGCTAACGGTGCAGGCGCAATTGAAGCCTCTACTAGCTGTGTAGCCTGTCACACTAAAGCCATTGATTTAAGCAAAGTGCCAAATCAATACATCGCTGAACCGGGTGGTAATATGACAAGCCCTGTCACCGCAAACTGTTATGCCTGCCACACTAGCGATTCTGCTAAGGCGCATATGGCAACTAACGGTGGTGAAATCAGCGTACCAAAAGTGGCTGACTGGTTTAAACAACCAACCTCTGAATCTTGTGCAGTATGTCATGACACAGGTAGAAGTTATGGTATTGATAAATACCACAAGTTTACTCGCTAATTAATCATCCATCATCGCGTGATTAAGCAGTAAGTAAAAAGCGGTACCTATTTTCCCTGCAAGGAAATAGCTCAAGGAGTCTCGCTAGCGCGAGGCTCCTTTTTTATGGCAAGATAGCCGGGCACAAACATTTTCAGACCTATTTAAGTTATTAAGGTTAGAGTCCTAAAAAAACAACAAATTCTAAGGAAGTCATTTAAATGCGTAAAAGTTTTATTGCCATAGCCATCGGCGCCACGCTCACCGCCGGATTGATGGCAGGTTGCAGCAACACAGAAAACGCTGCACCTAATGCTGTTTCAATACCTGTCCAAAATCCATTGCTACAAGCCAGTACACTGCAATATCAAGCTCCCGACTTTAACCTCATCAAAGATGAACATTTTAAACCCGCACTCGAGCAAGGTATTGCCGAGCAATATCAAGAAATTCTGGCTATCGCCAATAATCCTGCGGCCCCCACCTTTGAGAACACCATTGTTGCGATGGAAAAAAGCGGCGCGCTACTGAATCGTGCCTCAAGCGTGTTTTATAACTTAGCTGGCTCAAACAGCAATCCTGAGCTACGTAAAATCCAAGGGGAAATGGCCCCTAAGATGGCTGCCCACTCGGATAATATCAATTTAAATCCCGCCTTATTTGCCCGTATCGAAGCCATTTATAATGACCGCACCAACCTAGGTTTAACACCTGAGGCTCAACGCTTAGTTGAGGTTTACCACCAACGCTTTATCATGGCGGGTGCAAAACTCACTGACGAACAAAAAGTCAAAATCCGTGCATTAAATGAAGAGCAATCAACCTTAACAAACGAATTCTCTCAGCGTTTACTGCGCTTAACGAAAGAAATCGCTATCGTTGTTGATTCAAAAGATGAACTGGTAGGTTTAACCGACAGTGAAATCACTTCAGCCGCCAACGATGCCAAAGCCGCAGGACACGATGGCAAGTACCTTATCAATATCACCAACACAACACGCCAGCCGATACTCGCCTCATTGGAAAATCGTGAGCTACGCCAACGTATTTGGGAAGCCTCCGCTAACCGCGGTTTAACGGGGGAAAATGAAACAGCATCATTAGTCTCGCGTTTAGCACAACTTCGCGCCGAACGAGCGGCTCTTTTAGGATATGAAAACTGGGCAACCTATCGCTTAGCGCCGCAAATGGCTAAAACGCCTGAAGCGGTTTACAGCATGTTTGGCTCTATGGTGCCCGCGGTAGTTGCCAACACTCAAAAAGAAGCGGCTGATATTCAAGCGATGATCACTAAAACCGGTGGTAAGTTTGAACTCGCCCCTTGGGATTGGGAATTTTACGCTGAAAAAGTGCGCCAAGAAAAATACGCGCTTGATGCCAACAGTGTTCGCCCTTACTTTGAGTTTAACCGTGTACTAGAAGACGGGGTGTTCTATACACTTAAAGAACTTTACGGCGTCACCCTAAAACCACGCCCAGATTTACCTGTGTACCATCCCGATGTGAAAGCCTATGAAATGTTTGATGCCGATGGCTCAAGCATGGCGATTTTCTATGCTGACTATTTTGCCCGCGAAGGTAAACGTGGTGGCGCATGGATGAGTTCATTTGTGGGTCAATCTTTCTTAGAAGGCACGAAACCTGTTGTCGTCAATGTGATGAACATTAAAAAGGCACCGGAGGGCGAGCCAACCTTCGTTAGCTATAACGAAGTCACAACCATGTTCCATGAAATGGGTCACGGTACCCATGGCATGTTCTCAAAGGTAAC
This sequence comes from Shewanella putrefaciens, assembly GCF_016406325.1. Classification (NCBI taxonomy): domain Bacteria; kingdom Pseudomonadati; phylum Pseudomonadota; class Gammaproteobacteria; order Alteromonadales; family Shewanellaceae; genus Shewanella; species Shewanella putrefaciens. Next base: position 2,828,819 of record NZ_CP066370.1, read on the forward strand.
TTATCCAAGCCTCGCTGGCACCTCAGTTTCCCGTGATTTTGTGGAATTCCCATCCACATTTGAAGAAGATTGGGCAGCCCATCCTAAAGTGTTAGCTAACTATGCTAAACACTATGAAACTGGTAAGCCGATTCCTGATGAACTACTGCAAAAGTTACTGAAATCAGGCAGCTTTAACCAAGGTTTTGATACCTTAGAATATATGGCCGCCGCATTAGTGGATATGGAGTGGCATTCATTAAGCCCTGACACGCCGCTGCAAGATGTCGCCACCTTTGAAGCTAATGCGCTTAAAAAACACGGCTTAAACATTAGCGCCGTGCCACCACGCTATAAGTCAACCTATTTTGCCCACGCCTTCCCCGGCGGTTACTCGGCAAGTTATTATGCTTATATGTGGAGTGAAATTTTAGCAGCAGATGCTTTCGCCTATGTACAAACTCAAGGCGGACTCAATCGAGAGATTGGCATGAAGTATCGTAAAACGATCCGTGAAGTGGGTAACAGTGTGCCACCAATGGAGGCCTATAAAAACTTCCGAGGTCAAGAGCCCACTACTGAGGGTTTACTTAACCGCCGTGGTTTAAATAGCGCCAATAAATAAAACGAACATCAGATCCATAAAAATCAGCCAGCAATTGCTGGCTGATTTTTATATCCAAACACACTTAGTCCTATTTCACTGCACCTGTTGATTTTATTCTCAGCCAAATAACACTCATCACCAACAACACACTACAGGTCACTAAACCTGCACTGACCGACTCTGTAAACCCGAGTACCAAATAACCCACCAAGCTGATAAACGCCACTATCAAGGCATAGGGTAACTGAGTGACTACATGGTCTATATGGTGACAACTCGCGCCAGTTGACGACAAAATTGTGGTATCTGAGATAGGTGAACAATGATCGCCAAATACCGCACCCGCTAAAACAGAGGCCAACATAGGTAACATCATCCCAGTATGGCTGCCCATCGCCATATCGGCTGCAATCGGCAACATAATACCAAAAGTTCCCCAACTCGTGCCCGTAGAAAACGCAGTTAATCCCGCCAGAATAAACATAAGCGCAGGTAAGAAAGCAAAAGGAATATTACCCGTCGCTAAACTCGCCATAAACTTACCGGTTTCGAGTTGGCCAATAATCCCTGCAATTGTCCATGCAAATAACAAAATATAAATCGCGGGTAGCATAGAGCGAGCGCCCTGCACTACACCTTTTACAATCATCGACTTTTCGACTCCTTGTACCACGTTAACCACTAAAGCCACGGCTAACCCGAACAGGGAACCCAAAAATAATGATGAGCTCACATCGGTTTTTTCAAAAGCTGAAATAAGACTAAACTCAATGCCTTCAGCGGCGAGCACTTGAGCACCGCTGCTAATCATAAAATATAAGGTTGCAAATACCAGCACAGTGATCGGCAGGAATAAGCCTAAAATTTTACCCGTTTCAGCCTCGGGTAAATCCGCGTTCGCTCCGGGGGGTAATCCTTTTGTTTCATCGTATAAATTCCCCCGTTGGGCATTTAACTCATGTTCACGCATTGGCCCAATATCGAGTCCCATAAACGCAACACAAAGTAATAATAACAAAGAGAAGATAGCGTAGAAGTTCATTGGTATCATTTGGACAAATACGCTCAAATGTCCAGAGTCTGCAAAACCATGAGCCGTTAAAATACCGCCAATTAAGGCAATAATATAAGCTCCCCAGCTAGATACTGGTGAAATAACACAAACGGGCGCCGCCGTTGAATCCAATAAATACGCTAACTTAGCGCGAGAAATATAATAACGATCTGTGACGGGTTTTGCGACAGAACCCACAACTAAGCTATTGAAATAATCGTCAATAAAAACAACACAACCTAAAAACATGGTGAGTAGTTTTGCATCACGCTTATTACGAATATGCAAACGAGCCCAATCGGCGAATGCGCGGGCACTACCACTAACAGTAATTAATGCGGTGATCATTCCTAAAACGATTAAAAAACCAAGAATATATAAATTCCACGTATTAGCAGCGTCATCAGCCCAAAAAAGACCTTTTACACTACTGAACAAAAAGGCTCCACTGGCAACAGGCGAGTATTGGTTAAGCAATAACGCTCCAATGACAATTCCTAATCCAAGGGACAGTAGAACTCGGCGAGTAAAAATCGCCAATACAATCGCTACCGCAGGCGGCAGCAAAGAAAGTGCCGAATCGGCATAACTCATAACAGTCATTGATTATTTCTTCGTCAAAAATACGAATGGAGGGCGACTGAACTGGTGGGAAAAGGCAATAGATACCCAAGATCACCTGTCCTATCAGTAGCGCTCCATAGTAACTATTTCCAATATCCGTATTAGAAAATACTATGGCAGTGCTGCACCTATTCGGTACAACCCCAGCAGTTGATTGTGATAAATCAAACCACTTCGGCACCAAATCCTTTCGTAATCGATCCTCGGAATCACCCTACTGATCACTACTGATATTTGGCGCGCCTCTACTTCTAAGAACGCCCATTCACGGGCGTGAGGCACATAAAAACATAAGCGGCTAAGCAGATGCTACCGCAAAGCCGCTTACTGTGACCGATGTCACAGATAAAATCAACTTAGACTTGCAATCAACTCCGGAACAGCCTCAAACAAATCCGCTTCGAGGCCATAATCGGCGACTTGGAATATCGGTGCTTCAGGATCTTTATTGATAGCAACGATGACTTTAGCGTCTTTCATCCCCGCTAAATGCTGGATTGCCCCCGAAATACCGACAGCAATATAGAGATTGGGGGCGACAATTTTACCCGTCTGACCCACTTGCAAATCATTAGGCACAAAACCCGCATCAACCGCTGCTCGCGAGGCTCCCACTGCGGCGCCAAGTTTGTCCGCTAATTGCTCTAGCATGCCGAAGTTTTCACCACTGCCCATGCCACGACCACCTGATACAATAATGCCAGCATTACCTAGTTCGGGACGTGCTGACACCGTAAGTGATTGAGAAACAAATTGCGTCTTTGCTTCAAATACTTTATCAAGCGGAGTCACAACAGCGCTATTCCCTTCTGGCACAGCATCAAATGCACTAGCGCGCACTGTCATGACTTTAATCGCATCATGGCTCTGTACTGTAGCTAAAGCACTACCTGCATAAACAGGGCGCACAAACGTATCAGCACTCACCACAGCAATCACTTCAGAAATTTGTGCAACATCTAAAAGCGCTGCAACACGTGGCAGAGTGTCTTTGCCCATACTCGATGCGGCAGACAGAATATGGCCATATTGAGGGGATAAATCCACTAGCACCTTGGCTACATTTTCCGCTAAATGCGCTTCATAGGCGCTGGCATCGGCCACTAACACTTGGCTTACACCTTGTAGCGCCTGTGCAGCTTGCACTACCGCACCACATTGATGGCCCACGACAAGTACATGGACTTCATCACCTATTGCCCGTGCTGCGCTAACAACCTTAGCTGTGTCGAGTTTCAACGCCGCATTATCATGTTCAGCTAATACTAAAATGGCCATTTAGATCACCTTCGCTTCATTTTTTAACTTTTCGACTAGCTCAGCTACCGACGCTACCATGATGCCCGCTTTGCGTTCTGCAGGAGGCGTGACCTTTACTACGGTTTGGTGATTTTTTAACGTCACGCCTAGATCTGCTACCGTTATCACATCCAATGGCTTACGTTTAGCTTTCATTATGTTGGGTAAAGAAGCATAACGAGGTTCATTCAATCTTAAATCGGCGGTAACCACTGCGGGTAAGGGTAAATTCAGCGTCTGCATACCACCATCAATCTCGCGGGTGACTTGTACTGTATTCGCTTCTAATTTGATTTCTGAAGCAAAGGTCGCCTGTGGCATATCCATTAACGCGGCAAACATTTGGCCAGTTTGATTATTATCACCATCAATGGACTGTTTGCCAAAAATCACTAATTCCGCTTGCTCTCTTTCCTGTACAGCTTTAAGTAGCTTAGCAATTGAAAGGGGCACTAAATCATCTTCAGTATCGATATGAATGGCTCTGTCTGCACCGAGTGCTAATGCAGTACGTAGCTGTTCTTGTACGGCTTTATTACCAATACTGACAACAACCACTTCGGTAGCACTACCCGATTCTTTTAACCGAACCGCTTCTTCGACTGCGATCTCACAAAAAGGGTTCAACGCCATTTTTAGGTTTGCGGTATCAACGCTTGTGTTGTCAGCTTTTACCCTGACCTTCACATTGGCATCAACTACACGCTTAACAGGCACCAATACTTTCATAGGGTTTCCTTCCTACACTTTCATGTACATGGACAAAACATTGGCAATAACCAATGCAGGATAGAGCAACTTTACGTGCTGTTAACGTTAACGTCAATCTAACTCAAACGACTGTTTGCATTTTTTGATGCTGTGTTACTGGCCACTTTTTTGAACAGCTATTAGCGATATATCGAAAAGTTCAAAATTTAAATAATATTTAATTTCGATTTATTGCATAATTTTATTTGATTCGAGCTATATTAGTTTCTATCATTTAGAGGTTGTTCACCATTATCCTGTATTAAAAATTAAAGTGGGACGAAAATAGATATGAGCGATTTTTTAGAAATATTAACTCACGGACGTCGTTTTAAAGCTGCAGTAAAAGATCTCAGCATTGAAGAACTACGAGATTTAGCCTCAAAGCTAGATAAAATTTTATCTGAGCGTGAATCAATGGCTGAAGAAGAACAGCAAATGATTGCTGCTCGTAATGCTAAGATTGAAGAAATCCGTCAACAAATGGAAGCGGTAGGCTTATCCATTGATGATCTCGGCGGTGTAGCAGTTAAAGCTCCAAGCAAAAAGCGTCCACCTCGCCCAGCGAAATATCAAATTGAAGTTGACGGTGAAATGATCCAGTGGACAGGCCAAGGCCGCATGCCAACCGTATTTAAGAACGAAGTCAACAAAGGCCGTTCTATGGATGATTTCTTAATCTAATCCATACAAACTCGCAGTAAAAAGGACTATCCTCGTTAGTACTGCTGAGTAACATAAAAAGCTCGCTGTTTAGCGAGCTTTTTTATATCTCGAATGTGGTAAGAAACACGTTCTACCTTATCTAAGTAATCACTAAAATTACGTTACAATTCAACCTTAGTATTTACAATCGCTTTAAGTTACTCTTTATCACCACCCTCTAAAAAATTAATAAAAATGCAGATAAACAATAAGTTAATACTAAGCTCCTGCATGATAAGCAGCTTAGTATCCCAAACAATATTCGCTGCGCCCAACCCTGTAACGCCTGTAAATAAGTTAACAGCATTGACCCACGCAGAATTAATTATTTCCCCAGATAAACGACTCAGCAATGCAACGCTATTAATTGAAAACAATAGAATTAAAGCGGTAATTGAGCAGGGAGAGATCCCCGCAGCAGCTTTACAAATTGATCTAACGGGTTACACCATTTATCCCGGATTTATCGATCCCTTTACCGACTATGGTATTGAATTTGAATATCCAAAACTGGGACTGACACGCCCTGTTTATGATATTAAACGTATCGGTGGTAATGCCGAAAATGGCGCCATTCATTCTGAAAAAGAATGGGTTAATTATGTTTATCCAAATAAAGAACGCGCTAAAGACTGGATTAATAATGGTTTTACTAGCGTACAAACAAGCAAACTCGATGGTATTTTTCGCGGTACAGGTGTCAGTCTTTCTTTAGCGGACAAAACGGCTAACGAAGTCATTTACCGCGCCCGCAGCCAACCTTTTATGGCATTTGATAAAGGCAGTTCAGAACAAGATTATCCCAGTTCATTAATGGGCAGTATTGCGCTCATTAGGCAAACATTTGCCGATGCCAACTGGTATAACCAAAATAAAAACAAATCAGCAAATGGCACAACAAATAGTCAAATCGAATTTAATATTGCCTTTGAACGGCTCGATAAGTTAGCTGAGAAACCCATCGTCTTTGAAACCAAAAATCTTAATGATTTATTACGTGCCGCTAATTTACTTAAAGAGCATAACCTCTCTGGTTACTTACTGGGAAATGGCCAGGAATATGCACGGATTAATGAATTGAAGGCGTTAAATTATCCTCTGATTCTCCCCTTAAACTATCCTCAAGCCCCAGAAGTGACAACAGATGATACAGAACGCGAAGTATCCCTTGCAGAATTAAGGCACTGGGAACGGGCATCAACAAACCCCAATGTTGTTGCTAAAGCCGAATTGCCCTTCGCATTCACCCAATATGGGATTAAAAGCGATGCATTCTGGCCTCGCCTACGTCAAGCCATCGCCCAAGGATTAACCGAAGAAAAAGCCCTCGCAGCACTTACAACTCAAGCTGCCGAAATGATAGGCACTGCCGAGTTAACGGGTAAACTCGCTCCCGGTTATATGGCTGACTTTGTTGTGACAAAAGGTAATATTTTTAAGGATGGCCAGATCTACAGTGTTTGGTTGCAAGGTCAGGAGCAAAGTCTGCGCTCACTTCCCCAAGCTCGATTACTGGGGGATTACCAATTAAGCCTCAATAACCTCACGCTAGATTTATCGCTACATGATAACAGTAAAAGTGATAAACCCAACATCCAAGGCAGCTTAAGCAGTGGCGAACAAAGTATCTCACTCACTCAACTTAAGTTAGATGATAACGGGAGATTGAGCTTTACTGCCAATTTGAGCGCCGCAGGCATTAACGGCCTTAGCCGCTTTACGCTGTGGATGGCCGATGACGGCATTCAAGGTCGTATGGTCGATGCAAAAAGTCGCACTACAAATGTTGCCGGTATCGCTATGACTCAAACTGCAAAGCTCAAAAGTACAGACCAAGCAAGCAATCGAGCTCCCAAGAATGAAGCCAACACGAGCCTAGTGAGTCACCTCACCTTCCCTAACGTCGCTTACGGACTGAGCGAAGTACCTAAGGTGGAGAAACTACATATCAAGAATGCCACCCTGTGGACATCGGATAAGCAAGGCATTCTCGAACATGCTGATCTCTTGATGGCCAATGGTCGTATCGAAAAAGTGGGCCAACAGCTAAGCACACCTTCAGGCTATCAAGTGCTCGATGCTACGGGTAAACACCTTACGGCGGGTATTATCGATGAGCATTCCCATATCGCTATTAATGGCGGCACTAACGAAGGCACCGATGCCGTGACTTCAGAAGTGCGCATTGGCGATATCATTAATCCCGAAGATATCTCAATCTACCGCGCTTTAGCGGGCGGCGTCACCAGCGCACAACTCCTCCATGGCAGTGCTAACCCTATTGGCGGCCAATCGCAACTGATCAAAATGAAATGGGGCGAGCCAGCCGAACAACTTAAGTTCGCTAATGCGCCAGCCAGTATCAAGTTTGCTTTAGGTGAAAATGTTAAACAAAGCAACTGGGGAGAAAAGTTTGTGCAGCGTTTTCCGCAAACGCGTATGGGCGTTAAAGCATTATTCGAAGAAACCTTCGATGCCGCCCTTACCTATGAGAAAGCCTTTAAAGCCTATAACGAGCTGCGTTCAAGCGATAAGAAAAACACCATTACCCCACGTCCAAGTTACCGTCTTCAAGCGGTAGCCGAGGTATTAAAACAGCAACGCGATGTGCATATTCACTCCTATGTACAATCTGAAATTCTGATGTTTTTACGTTTAGCCGAGGCTTATCGCTTTAAGGTACAAACCTTTACCCATGTGCTCGAAGGTTACAAAGTGGCGAGTGAGCTAGCGGCTCACGGTGCTGGCGCATCCACCTTTGCCGATTGGTGGGCGTATAAATTCGAAGTGTATGATGCCATTCCCCAAAATGCTTGTCTGATGTTAAACAAGGGCGTGACCACCAGCATTAACTCCGATGATTATGAAATGCAGCGCAGGCTTAACCAAGAAGCCGCCAAATCAATGATGTATTGTGATATGTCACAGGAGGATGCTTGGAACATGGTCACCATCAATCCGGCTAAGCAATTGAGAGTCGATGAATTTGTAGGCTCACTTGCCCCAGGGAAAATGGCTGATGTTGTCCTGTGGAACGCTGAACCTCTATCCATTTACGCTAAAGTAACCCATGCATGGGTGGAGGGTAAGCGCTATTTTGACCGCGACCAAGATCAACTTGCCCAGCAAGCTGTGGTGAAAGAGCGCGCCGCACTTATCCAAAAAATTCTCAACAGTGATGATACAGCGAAAGCAGGTGAAAAAATCACACCGTTAAACGAGCCACAATGGCACTGCGATACCCACTATCAGGCATGGGGCCACAATCATCAGGGAGCACACTAATGCAATATTTACCAACGACACTCCTGCTTGCAAGCTTAATGGTGGCAATGCCAATCATTGCTAACGATATAGTCCCCGCCCCTAAGCAAGTGCGTAACGTGCTGATAAAAAATGCCACTGTGCACACAGTTAGCCAAGGTGTACTGAGTAATACTGACGTTTTAATTGAAAACGGCAAAATTACCGCCGTGGGAACACAGTTAAACTCAACGCCTACAACAGCAAAAATTAACGACACTCATATTATCGATGCCAGCGGAAAACACTTATATCCCGGCCTGATTGCCCTCGATACAAGCCTGGGTTTAGTTGAAATAGATATGAGTCGCCCAACGGTAGATAAAGCTGAAGTGGGAAATATCAATCCACATATCAGTGCCGCCAGCGCTTATAATCCAGACTCAGAACTGCTCCCAACAATTCGCTACAACGGCATTACACATGCCCAAATCGTCCCGAGTGGTGAGGGTTTAGCGGGGCAATCAGTCGTTGTCAACCTCGACGCTTGGACGATTGAAGATGCGCTCATCCCCAGTACAGCACAATTCCATGTCTATTGGCCGCAAATTAAACGTATGCCAGAAGATGATAAGGAAAAAATTAAGGCCATAGAGAAAAATCAACAGGCGATTGCTCAACTCAATATCGCCTTTGAAGATGGCTACCGTTACTTCTTAAGTGAGCAAGCTATAAGTAAAGATAAGAAAGATAAGACTGCTACAACTTATAACCTACGCTGGCAGGCGATGTTGCCGCTATATCAAGGCAAAGCCACACTCTTTGCCCATGCTGATAGCGTAGAACAAATTGAACAAATCATTGCCCTGACTAAAAAATACCAATTCAAGCTGGTGATTGTCGGTGGATATGATGCATGGCGTTTAGCCTCAAGCCTGAAGGAAATTAAAGCAGGAGTGATTTACCCACACACCTTCAGCTTGCCTAAACGTAAAGATGAACCCGTCGATTTACCCTTTAGCATTCCATCTTTGCTCACTGATGCGGATATCCCCTTCGCTCTCGGGTTCTCATCGGATTGGAATAGCCGAAATCTCCCCTATGCAGCAGGTTACAGTGCGGCCTATGGTTTAACACCTGATCAAGCGCTTAAATCCATCACCTTAGATGCCGCAAAGCTATTAGGTATAGCGGATTTAGGGGCTATCGCTGTGGGATACCGAGGCAGTGTGGTACTTTCAGCGGGAGATATTCTCGACCCTATAACCAACAAGATCGAGGCAATGTGGATTGACGGTCGGCAGATAGATTTGAATAATCGTCATCAGCAGCTTTATCAAAAGTACCTTAAGCGGTAGAATTTGCTCAGATAAATAATATCGTATCGCGCAGTCCATTGGGCTGCGCCATTTTTCCTCAACCTCAGGTCAAACCATGAAAATCATCCTCTCAAGTGCATTAGTGTTACTGCTCAGTGCCTGTGCAAGCGATTACCGTTTTAACAGTAATTTAGATACAGAGGCGATTAATGACTATTTCAAGGCATCCGATGTCACTCTCTACGAAGGTGAGTCCCTGCCTAAAGGCCATTATGAATTAAAAGGTTTAGTGCAAGGTGAATCTTGCCAAGCCGATATTAATGCCGTGCCAGCATCCCTAGCCGATGCCAGAACCCAAGCTCGCCGAAGTGCGGCGGATAAAGGCGCGAACGGCATTATCATCAAGCAATGTGTCATGTTTGAAGAAGCTGCTCAAGGTTGTATTAGCCGCGCACTATGCGTAGGCCAAGCGATTAAGACTGCCACAACCGAGTAGTACTTACGGGTGTTAAACGTACAGCTTGTAACGATCTGAGATTACCCATATCAACCGCTTGATGATTAATCCTTAACAATAGGCATTTAATCACAAATTTAAGCGGTTGTTATATTTCCCTTTTAGGTAATTTTCTGCATGACATTTACCAACCAAATTGTCGCCATAGCGACATGCCGTACACCTTATAAACAAAAGTTTGGTATTCCAAGACAACCCGGACTCGTTGAAGCTCGCGGCTATGTCGAACTCGAACCTCATGTGAATCATCTCGATGCTGTGCGTGGCATAGAGCAATATTCCCACCTTTGGTTGTTGTTTTGCTTCCATGAAAATCTCGCCCAAGGCTGGAAAACCACAGTTAGGCCACCCCGTTTAGGCGGTAATGAAAAACTCGGCGTGTTTGCCACTCGTTCCACTTTTAGGCCTAATGGCATTGGTCAGTCGGTTGTTAAACTCCACGGGGTAGTGCAGCGTAAGGGCAAAGTGTGCCTTGAAATTTCGGGTATGGATCTTGTCGATGGCACGCCGATAATTGATATTAAGCCCTATATTCCCTTCTCAGATTCGATTATGAATGCAGTGGGCGGTATCGCCCAAGAAGCCCCTAAACTGATTAGCGTAGTGTTTTCCGATCTCGCAACGACCCAGATTGATACCTATGGCAAACAGGACGCTTATACTGATTTAGCGATACTTATCCGCGGCATATTGGGGCAAGATCCTCGCCCAGCATATAAAAAAGCCAAGGATGATCCTAAGTTATACCAAGTCGCTTTATATGATTTAGATATCTTCTGGCAGATGGCGGTCGATGACGATGATCGGGAATACATTCAAGTGCTCGAACTCAAACCGGGGAAATGTGGCTAAATGTCTGCGCCAACACCTACATCAAAACCTGATTATCAAAGCCAACATAAAAAGCGCCTGTCTTGGATGCCCTGGCTGTATTTTTCATTAAAAGAAAAACACTTAGTCTGGGCAAAGCCTTGGCAAGATCAAGTACAAGCGGCTCTTTGTGCCCTCGAAACCGTCACCATAGGTGATAACTGTTTTATTGCCCCCGAGGCACAGTTATTTGCCGAGCCAAATCGCGACATCAACATCGGCGATCGCTGCATGATTGCCGCCGAGTGTTTTTTACATGGGCCTATCACTTTAGGGAATGAAGTCGCGATTAATCATGGCTGCTCCTTCGATGGTGGTCGAGTGGGAATTCAGATTGGTGACCAAACTCGCATTGCCAACAATGTCACCATCTATGCCTTTAACCACGGCATGGCACCAGATACACCTATATATCAACAAGCCGCTAACTCCAAAGGCATTGTTATAGGCAAAGATGTGTGGATTGGCGCGCAGGCTGGCATAGTCGATGGTGTGACCATTGGCGATCACGCCGTGGTCGGAATGGGCAGCATCGTGACTAAAAATGTGCCCGACTGGGCTATTGTTGCTGGCAATCCTGCACGCGTGATTGGCGATAGGCGAAGTAAGCAGAAACGAGAATCTTGATACTAGCCTAGCAATGACGAAGTCACGCTCTAGCTGCGCAGCACTCCTCCGTTATCCGTTATCCGTTATCCGTTATCCGTTATCCGTTATCCGTTATCCGTTATCCGTTATCCGTTATCCAGCATCAAAAAATGCCATTTATCTGCCAGCTAACTGAATTTAACCTAAATCCCTAGGTGACATCACCAAAGCAGGTGATAAAATGGCGCCCATTCAACTCAAATTTGGACATCGGTAATGCGCGTCAGCAAGTACCTGCTATCAACACAAAAAGAAACTCCTGCCAATGCAGAGGTCATTAGTCATCAATTAATGTTACGTGCGGGCATGATCCGTCGTAATGCGTCTGGCCTTTACAGCTATCTCCCCACGGGCTTACGTGTACTACGAAAAGTCGAAGCGATTGTTCGTGAAGAAATGAACAAAGCCGGAGCGATTGAAATTCTAATGCCGATGGTACAACCGGCTGATTTGTGGGTAGAAACGGGTCGTTGGGACAAATTTGGTCCAGAGCTACTGCGCTTTAAAGATCGTCACAATCGCGACTTCGTACTGGGGCCAACCCATGAAGAAGTGATCACCGATCTCATTCGTAAAGAAGTCAGTTCATACAAGCAATTACCGCTGAACCTTTACCAAATTCAAACCAAATTCCGTGATGAAGTTCGCCCACGTTTTGGCATGATGCGCTCACGGGAATTCTTGATGAAAGATGCTTATTCTTTCCATCTTGACGTCGATACCATGAATGAAACCTATGAGGCCATGTACACAGCCTATAGCAACATTCTATCGCGTATGGGCTTAGCTTTCCGCCCAGTTTTAGCTGATACGGGTTCAATCGGTGGCAGTATGTCACACGAGTTCCATGTTCTAGCACAAAGCGGTGAAGATTTAATTGCTTACTCAACGGGCAGCGATTACGCAGCTAACATTGAGAAAGCCGAATCACCTATGCCAACCGAACCACGCGGCGCAGCCACTGAAGCATTGCGTTTAGTCGATACCCCAAATGCGAAGACCATTGCGGAATTAGTTGAGCAGTTTGGTTTGGATATCACTAAAACGGTCAAAACCTTGATCGTTAAAGGTGCAACAGAAGCCGCTCCGCTAGTGGCGTTAATCGTTCGTGGCGACCATGAACTCAACGAAGTCAAGGCTGACAAGTTAGATTTAGTCGCATCACCATTGGAAATGGCGCCAGAAGCCCTGATCCGTGACGCCATTGGCGCAGGTCCAGGTTCACTTGGCCCTGTTGGTCTGAATATGCCAATCATTATCGACCATAGCGTCAGCGTGATGAGCGATTTTGCAGCCGGTGCCAACGTGGATGATAAACACTACTTTGGTATCAACTGGGAGCGCGATCTGCCATTAGCCCAAGCGGCCGATATCCGTAACGTGGTTGAAGGTGAACCCACGCCTGATGGTTTAGGGACTTATGCGATGGCACGCGGTATTGAAGTCGGCCATATCTTCCAACTCGGCACTAACTACTCTAAATCAATGAATGCCACTGTTCTTGATGAAAACGGTAAATCTCAGGTATTGCTGATGGGTTGCTACGGTGTTGGCGTGAGCCGTATCGTAGCCGCTGCGATTGAGCAAAACTTTGATGACCGCGGCATTGTATGGCCAGAAGCAATTGCGCCGTTCAGTGTGGGCATTTTACCTATGAATATGCACAAGTCGCACCGCGTCACCGATATCGCCGAGCAGTTATACAAAGACTTAAGCGCAGCGGGTATCGAAGTGTTACTGGATGATCGTAAAGAGCGCCCAGGTGTAATGTTTGCCGATATGGAACTGATTGGTATCCCACACACTGTGGTGATTGGCGATCGCAATATCGATGCGGGCGTATTTGAATACAAAAACCGCCGCACAGGTGAGAAACAAGATATTCCGTTCGATCAACTTGTTGATTTCCTGAAAAATGCGGTTAAAAGCTAACGCTTAATGTTACTCAGATAAGCATGAAAAAACGCACTTAAGATTAAGTGCGTTTTTTATTGTCATTGAAAAGTCTATTTTAACGATCGTGAATATCAGTACATCATCATTGGCTAAAATAGGGCAAACTCGGCTCATAGGTCTAGTTTAAATCAAAAAAGGCTTTAAGCTCATTCATTTGCTCCATTGCATCTTTATACCCTAAATCGATTAACGCACTGGTATAGGATTTTTCAAACAATAAGTAAGACACAATACTCGAATCTGACTGGCGATTAATGCCGGTAAAACCAAGTAAAACCCTTATTGCCCAAGGCATATCATCATAAAACCGCGCGGCAAGCTTACTTAAGTCTTCACTCGGTTTGATAACTAAGGTTTTTATAGGCTGTAACGTCAGTTTTTTACGGCTTTCCTCGGGGATCTGCGCCAAGGTATTATTGATCCGCTCTAATCTTTCAAGATCGCTATTAAGGGTATCTGAAAAGATAGTATCAAGTAGATGACCTGCAATAGTGGCTGTTTTTGGGTGGTATTCCAATTCCATCGGAAAGTGCTTATGCGGGCTATCTAAGTTAATCACTAATAGTTTTTTGGCACCTAAGTGGATAGGACTTGATAATGGTGCAAGTTGGTGAACCGAACCATCACCATAATAAGCCTGATTGAGCTTAATGGATGGAAACACCATAGGAATCGCTGAACTCGCTAATAAATGCTCAGTATTGAGCATCATACGTTGACCACTACGCCTTGCCCTTGTCCAATTATCAATATCCCGAGAGGCTTGAAAGAACGTCACTGAACGGGAATTGTTATAACAGGATGTATCCACACTAAGCGCAGTCAGTGAGCCACTGCGTATATTACGGTCAATCCGTTTGAAATCGATAAGTTCGTTAAGCAGTTTTCTTAAGGGATCATTATCAAGCAAACTCCCCGCATCCGTATTCACTTTATCATCCTGCATTCCCTTAAGTGCCATTTTTGCTAAATGACTCAATACCCCAAAAATAGAGGCACGATAAACTTTTCGAGTTTCAAAATGGCGCCAGACCCATTCCAGTTTTCTCACTCCAAGGTGAAAGCAAGATGCATGGGTCGCAATCGCAGTACCATTAATGGCTCCAGCGGATGTTCCGCAAATGATTTTAAAGGGAATACCATGGTTGCGTGGATAAAGCTGAACGAGTGCCTTTAACACGCCTACTTGATAGGCGGCTCGAGCACCACCGCCGCCGAGAACTAATGCTGTAGATGTTGGCAATGTACAGGCCCAATTAATTGTTTTAATAATTTATTAAAGCAATGCATATCGCTAAAAAGCAAGTCCGAGCACTTGATCCTTAGAGAATTTATGCAATTTTAAAGTTTTGGAAACAAATAATGTTGTTATAGAAACGAAGATCGAATAAATAACAATCCACAGCTACTTGTGCCTAACCTCAGTTCAAGAGTCTGAAAATCTCATACTAAAAACATTGACATTGCAGCATACACGGCTAGGACTTTGTATATGAACATTGAAAATGATATAAGGAAAAGCATTCATTAGGTCTATCTTAATTCTTATCACAATCTCCAAAACACATTAAAAAATAAGGAGTATTTCTTAAGCACAAGACTAAATATCAGTCAAAAGTTGGAATACTTAAATAAATTTAACATTGAATATTGCACTTGAATCACCTATCATGCCGTACTAGATTAGCTAAAAATTAGGTTAATTTTTTCTAAAAGGGAATCACGATGAAAAAAACTTCATTAGCACTTGTTACTGCTTTAACTATGTTAGCTTCTGTATCTGTTAACGCTGCGGAAACTGAAGCAGGTACCGCAACTGGTGGCGCAACCACTGGTGGTGCTGTTGGTGGTCTTGCTGCGGGTGCAATCGCTGCGGGTGCAGTTGTTGCGGGTGTTGTTGTAGCCTCTAACGGCTCTGATGGTAACCCAATCACCAGCACTGGAACTACAACGACTTCAAATTCTGGTGCTAACTAATCCATCTTGGATAATTAAAAACAACCGCCTATCGGCGGTTGTTTTTTTTGTTCACCCAGAGAAGAGTAGAAATAATTCCATTTCTTGAAATCACTCTCACATCTCTCTACATTTGATATTTATTACTATTGAGAATAAGCAACTCGGATGCGTATAAATAAAAATCTATTGCGACTACTAACCATTTCCACTGTATTGATGGGCATAACGGGTTGTAGTCAACGAATTAGCGCCCTCAACGATACCATCAAATTAGCATTCCTCGGCGAGGATGACGTTAAGCTCACGTCTGAACAAGTGAAATCGAATCCCTATGCCAGTATTTATGCCAAGATAGGCGACACCCCTCAGGCATTTGTGGTTTTAGCCTTTGCAGAACCTAAAGTGACCCTTTCCCATGTTAGACCAGAGCCTGACAGCACAGAGCTCAAATGGTTATCTGCTGATAATGGCATGTTAGTGACAATAAATGGACGCTTAATTAAAACCCATAATCTGCTGGAGGGTAATTTAGCTGCTGTAGAAAGCCATGAGCCTGATCCTATTGTGCTAGGTTTGCATTTAGACAACACCCCCAAAACCTGGACTCGCACACTCGACTGGCAACCTGGGTACCACTATGGTTATAAAGTGACTTCTCAATTTAAATTGATTGCCGACGAAAACGTCCTGATCAACGATACCCCAACGCAGCTATTACACTATAGCGAAACGGTATCTGTTGAAGGTCTAAATATTCAATATCAAAATGATTTTTGGCTAAAGCCAGATAATGGGCATGTGGTAAAAAGTCGTCAGAAAATTGCGCCTAATCTGCCTTTTATCGACATTATCTTACTCAAGCCATTTGCGTCTTAGGAGACACGATGAAATCCTATTTAACACCTTTGGCGCTGCTAGTGAGTTCAGTATTCTCGACAGTGGCTTATGCCGAAACTCAGCTGTTTGTAACAACCTCCTCGACTCAAGATGCACAACTGCATATCGTTTATCCTACTGGCATTCGTATTGGGCAAGCAGTGCAAGATGGATTACAACAACTGCCTCTCTATAATAAAACGAATAACAAAGAGGTTATGCCTATTTACTGGTTAGGCGCAGCCTTAGTGGATCTTGAAAATACCGCACTATTAGAAACTAAACGCCAACAAGTACTCTCTCAGCTCGCGCAGATGGGAGAAGCTACGAATGATAGTCGCTACATTACTAAGCTTGCCCAATTAGCGCAGTTTTTACGTGGCATTAAGCTGGGGCAGCGAGTGATGCAACCCTTAGATATTGATGCGATTCGTATTACCGAGTCTTATAACGCCATTATCGAGGGTAAATATCAACTCGTTCTCCCCCCTCGTCCCAGCACGATTACACTTGTTGGCGCTGTCACTCAAACAGGCAATATGCCATGGCAGAGCCAAACAAGCAGTAAAGATTACCTAAAACAAGCAGGTTTACTCGAGAACGCAGAAACCAGCTTTGTTTGGATTATTCAACCCGATGGCAACGCAATTAGACAACCTATCGCCTATTGGAATTACCAAGCACAGGATATCGCCCCTGGTGCAACACTTTTTGTTGAGTTTTCAAGCCTATTTGATGGCTACGCCAATTTAAATGAAAACATCATTGAATTACTCAAGAATCGGACTCTGTAATGAAAAAGCCTAGCCATTCCATCCATACCTTAGGCCGTTTATCTGCGCTTTCGCTGGCACTCTTGCCACTGTTACATGCCTCCGCTGATGAATTTGCTTATCCAACGCTGTTACCCTCGCAATCGGATTTTGGTGGCGTTGGCTTAATGCAAATGCCCACAGGTCGCATGGCCGCTGAGGGTGAATTTAATTTTTCGACCACATATAACGATGAATATCAACACTATACTGCATCAGTGCAATTGTTTCCTTGGTTTGAAACCACAGTACGATACACCTTAGTGCACGACTTGCTTTATAGCAACGATCCCAATTTTAGTGGTAACACTAAATACACGGATAAAGGCATAGACTTTAAAGTCCGGCTACTTGAAGAAAGTTACTGGCTACCAGAAACATCTATCGGTGTACGTGACTTTGGCGGCACAGGATTATTTGATGGCGAATTTATTGCCGCCACAAAAAGAGTCGGCCCATTAGATTTTACGCTGGGTATTGGCTGGGGCTATATCGGAAATAGCGGTAATTTAACCTCGGATAAAAAAGATCTTAACTATAACTGTGACCGAGACACTTCCTATGGTGGTAAGGGCGGTGAAGTCGATTATCAGCGTTGGTTTAAAGGCTGTGCAGCACTCTTTGGTGGTGTGGAATACCAAACCCCTTGGGATCCCCTTAGGGTAAAAGTGGAATATGACGCCAACGATTACGAGTCTGACTTTCCCGTCGTACGGGGCGGTATAGATATGACTCAGGACAGCAAGTTTAACTACGGCTTACTGTATCGTTTTGGTAACTGGGGAGATCTGCATTTAAGCTATGAGCGCGGTAATACTTGGACGCTCGGCTTTAGCTTGCAGACGAACTTTAATACCTTAACGCAAATTAAACGCGATCCTGCTGCGGCTAAATATAAACCGCTACCCGCAGCACCTATGACCCAAGCGCAATTAGCACAGACGGAAGATACCCCATCAAGCGTAGCCTCAATTGATACTGCTTCATATCAAGAGAGCAATACGGACAACATTCAAGCAGATACGGCCCTAAACGTTGATAGCACAGTGAATACTGCATCTCTATCAACCGCTGCAACAGAAACGACTGACTGGAATAAGGTTGCGCAGGATCTGCAACGAATTGCAGGCTATAACAATGCAAAAATTTATCTTGCAGCAGATAGAATCACAGTTGTTGGTGAACAGACTAAGTTTCGCGATAGAAGCGAGGCTCACCACAGAGCAGCGACAATACTCGCCAACAATAGCGCCCTATCCCAAATTAAAGAATATCGTCTGATTGAAACCCATTACAGTCAACCGATTACAGAAACCCGTATCGATGCTGAAAAATTTGCCAAAGTGGCCAATTTTGCATATCTCAACGCAAAAGTGAGTGATGCAAGCCAAGTCAGTGTACCGAGTGCCCCCCAAGGCACTCTCGTGACCCAAACAAACACAGACTGGCTAGACAAACTGGGATTTGATGTTTCTCCCACTATGGTGCAATCCTTCGGAGGCTCTGAAGGCTTCTATATGTTTAATATTGGCGTAACGGGTAGCGCAAATTATAAGTTTACCGATAACTTTGAATTTGGCGGTTCTCTTTACCTCAACTTATACGATAACTACGATAAGTTTTTATACGATGTGCCACCAGATGGTACTGACTTAAAACGTGTTAGAACGCTGATCCGTCAATACGTTCATGATAACCCTGTAAGGATGAATAACCTTCAACTCACTTGGATGGACAATCTTAGCGATAATGTCTCCTACCAAGCCTATGGTGGTTATTTAGAGATGATGTATGGCGGTGTCGGAACCGAATTTATGTATCGCCCACTCAATAGTCAATGGGCCTTTGGTATCGATGTCAACTATGTAAAACAACGGGATCCAGACAATATGTTTGGTTTCTTTAAAGACGAACATCAGTTTGACCCTCTCATCGGCCGAGCCTATAGAGTACAAACAGGCGCAATGACTGGGCATGCTACGGTTTATTATCAACCCGAGTGGTTCCCTAATACTTTACTCAGGGTAAGTGCTGGACAATATCTCACTGAAGATAAAGGTGTCACCGTTGATTTATCAAAACAATTTGATAGCGGAGTGATTGTAGGGGCCTTTGCCACTAAAACAAACCTATCTGCAGATGAGTATGGTGAAGGCAGTTTTACCAAAGGCTTCTATATCTCGGTTCCATTTGATCTGATGACCATTAAGTCAACTCACAGTCGTGCTTTCCTCTCTTGGATACCGCTGACGCGAGATGGAGGTCAAATGCTTGGGCGTAAATATAATCTATTTGATGTTACAGATGCCCGTGCACCTTGGTACACCAAACCGAGCACTGAAAAATAGCGTGCAATTAGCAACCTAATTGTTATTTCTAAGTATGACCATATAATGGCAGGAACCGTTATCTAGACGGAACCTGCCATTATATTAAGCGCTTATATAACCCATTCAATACCATCTTCTTCCCTCTAAACATCATCCTCACCTCTACATGTCATCCTCGCGAACGACTGCATGGATGCAGGAGGTAGAATAACGCAGGAGCAGTTATCGATGAGGGGATCCAGCTTTTGGCTTTTGAGTTACTCGCTTTTAGAACTCCCAAGGACATTACTGTGGATTCCCGCCTTCGCGGGAATGACGAAGGAGCCTGTGAATAGCAAAGCCGTCATCCTCGCGCATGTGGGGATCCAGCTTTTGGCTTTTGAGTCACTTGGTTTTAAAACACCAAAGACGTTACTGTGGATTCCCGCCTGCGCGGGAATGACGAAGGAGCCTGTGAATAACAAAGTCGTCATCCTCGCGAACGACTGCATGGTCAAGTTTGTTCCATACAAAATATGACATTCCCACCTTCCATGGTGGTCAGATGAAGGAGGTAGAACGCTTTATTAGAAAGAATACAGGGAGCAGTTATCGATGCGGGGATCCAACGATGACGGTGTACCATAAATCTTCCCACTTGGGATTTTGTGAATTAATCAAATTAATTTTCCACTCACGGCGCCATTTTTTTAGTTGTTTCTCACGACAAATAGCATCGTACATGGAGGCATGAACTTCAAAATAAACTAACTGATCGACTTTGTATTTATGGGTAAATCCATCAACAATAGCGTTTTTATGCTGCCATATTCGCTGTTCTAAATGGCTTGTCACACCAATATACAAAGTACCATTAAATTGGCTAGCCATAATGTATACATAGGGTTGCATAATTCATCCTTGAGTAGTGACAATCCATTTATACGTGATTTAAATAATAACTCAAAAACTGGATCCCTCCTGTGTAGAAATGGTAGAAGTGCTAGATTCTCACATGTTCTGGAATAAAGAATATGCGTAATTCCCACCAGTGCGGGAATGACATAGGGAACACTAAATCGTCATCCTCGCGAACGACTGCATGGTCAAGTTTGTTCCGTACAAAATATGACATTCCCACCTTCCATGGTGGTCAGACGAAGGAGGTAGAACGCTTTATTAGAAAAAGTGCAGGGAGCTGTTATCGATGCGGGGATCCAGCTTTTAGTTTTTAAGTCACTCGCTTTTAAAACACCCAAAGACGTTACTGTGGATTCCCGCCTTCACGGGAATGACATAAGGCGTTAGATTCAAACCTGCGCGGGAATGACGAAGGAGTCTGTGAATAGCAAAGCCGTCATCCTCGCGCATGCGGGGATCCAGCTTTTGGTTTTTAAGTCACTCGCTTTTAAAAAAACAAAGACGTTACTGTGGATTCCCGCCTTCGCGGGAATGACATAAGGTGCTAGATTCCCACCTTCGCGGGAATTACATAAGGTGCTAGATTCCCACCTGCGTGGGAATGACATAAGGTGCTAAATTCCCACCTTCGCAGGAATGACGTAAGAGCTAGATTTAAACCTTCGTGGGAACGACGTAGGCGCTAGATTCCAGCCTTAGTGTGAATGACAAAGGTTCTGAATTTATGCCTACATAGAAATAGCGAGGGATCTTACAATAAGTGCTTTAACTTTACTCCTCTGGGAGCTGCATTTCGATTTTTACACCTTGGTTTGGAGCCGAAATAAGCGAGATACGGCCATTAAGTTTTTGAGTGACAAGATTATGAATAATAGACATCCCTAAACCTGTACCACCCGATTGCTTCGCTGTCGTAAAAAAAGGTTCAAAGGCTCTTGCTTTAATATCATCAGACATTCCAACACCACTATCCTGATAGATGATATTGATAGTAGAACTGGTTTTATCTGCCTCAACGATGATCTGTTTCTCCCCCGTAAAATTATCAGGGAAACCATGGCGAAAACTATTAGACACTAAATTAGTAAAAATCTGAGCTATCGCCCCTGGGTAAGAATAAAGATAAATACCATCATCAACATTAATCGTTAAGCTAATACTTTTTTTACGCATTAAGGGTTTTAATGAGCTAAAAACCTGCAAAATATACGCTTTTAAATTAAATCGTTCCCGCTCCCAAATAGATTGATCCGCAGCCGTTCGTTTAAAGTTGTGCACTAACTCTGCTGCCCGCGCAAGATTACGATCAACAAGAGACAAGCCGTCTTGCATTGTAGTCATAAAATTTAAAAATTTTTCCTGATCGAGTTCATTAGATTCAAAGAATCTCTTAAGTAAGGCAAGCTCATCTAAACAATGAGTCACTGACGTCACCGCTATCCCTAGAGGGGTATTCACTTCATGGGCAACCCCTGCCACTAAACTGCCTAATGCTGCCATTTTTTCTTTTTCAATCAAATGATTTTGCGTCGCGCTTAAATGAGCTAAAGCGGCTTCTAGCTCCTGTGTCCGCAGTTCAAGATCTGCATTGACCACTTTTAACTGCCGTTGATAATCTAGACGGTCCCTTGCGCTTATCGATCGGGCAAATATTTCCGCCAAAGTCGACACAAACGCTTTGTCATCTGGCATCCATTCGCGAGGCTCGCCTTGATGTTCAATACAAATAATCCCTACCATTTTTCCATGGTATCGTATTGGACTCGTTAAAATGGCGCTGATGTTATTAGTGATAAAATAAGTTGTGGTTAACTCTTGGCTCGCTAAATCCAGTTGCCTATGATCTAGCACTATCGTTCGCTCGGTATCTAATAAGTCAAAATAATGGGGATATTGCACACGAGCCAGTGTCAAGGTTTGCTCTAATTGGGGATGATGGCTCAGATAAAAACACGATATCGATTGCCTATCTTCACTCAATAACCAAATACCTACCCGCTTAACATTCAGCCCTTTACAAACAGAAGATACAATCAACTGCGCAGCCACAGTTAAGTCTCCTTTATCAATCAAAGGGGACTGACTAACATCAAATAAAATCCTGTCAAACATGCGTGTCATGATTGCTCATCCTGTTAGCACTAGTAGGGCAAGTCTCTTTATTACTAATTTGCTTAGGTATGACGGGTTAAATTCGCCAAATATTAACATTTTTAAAAACGTCACAATCACACCATACAATCAACAAGACATTGCTTTCAGTATAGATTCAATCCAACAACTGGTTTGATTTAAAGGATAAAAAACGGCTAACGACCAAAAATACCGCATCAACACCATAACATTTAAGTATCAAGATAAAATCAATACGCCTATATAAGACACAATACTTTTCCTGCCATAACATTAAGGTGCTGTGAATTTGGCTTGGTAAAGGTTGCCGAGTATGATGGTCGTTCATATTCTAAGTTTGAACTGATAGGTTGGAGCCAACATGAAACAATCACTTTTAGGTATCGCCCTTTTAGCACTCTTTACCACTGCATGCACAGATCCTGCGCCTAAACCAACAGACACCACACCAGCCCAAACTGAATCCGCGGCAAATACTCCTACAGGGGATACAAGTCAAAACTCACTCGATTGGCCCGGCAATTACGAAGGCGTACTTCCCTGTGCCAGTTGTGAAGGTATTGAAACGCATATCAGCCTAAAGGCCGATAATAGCTTTGAACTTAAAAGCATTTATTTAGGCAAAGATGAGAAGATTTTTAAAGTGACAGGTACCGCAGTATGGGATGCGCAAGGGCAAAAAATAACCTTGGCCGATGGTACTCAGTATCTCGTTGGTGAGAACCAACTCATCATGCTAGACACTGAAGGTAAACGTATCACTGGCGAATTAGCCACTAATTACGTGCTGAAAAAGAAGAGCGAATAAGCAGTAATCTCAATCTAGCGTTGGCGATAAATTTTTGTATTCATAATCCCCATATATTACGCGGCATTTTAACTCTGATGCCGCAAGCCATTACCGAAACCTTACGCCGCCATACTCGAGAACGACTGCATGGTCAATTTTGTTCCATACAAAATATGACATTCCCCCCCTCCATGGTGGTCAGATGTAGGAGGTTGAACGCTTTATTAGAAAGAGTGCAGGGAGCAGTGATCGATGCGGAGATTCAGCTTTTGGCATTTAAGTCACCCACTTTTACCGTACCCAAAGACGTTACTGTGGATTCCCGCCTTCGCGGGAATGACGAAGGAGTTAGAGAGTTACTGTGGATTTCCTCCGCCTACGCGGGAATGACGAAGGAGTTAGAGAGTTACTGTGGATTTCCTCCGCCTACGCGGGAATGACGAAGGTGCATAGGAATAACAAAGAGGAAAGCATCTTTGCGCTTAACAGCGCAAACAAGGGCCTACAAGTCTTAAACCGTTAAAACAAAAATGCCAATTCAAATGAATTGGCATTAAGAAATACACTAAAGAAATAAACTAATCTTTACGAACCCAAGTCAAGATTTGCCACACATTAGATAACGCCCAGTTATAGCAGGCAAAAATACCTAAAAAAGCGACAAACATAATCCACTCTGGGACTTGTGAGAGTTCAGCCCAAATCCCAACGATGGCAAGTAAAAGTGAAGCGAATGAAATTCTAATCAGGGTTTGCTTGCGATTATAACCTGCTCGCTCAAAGATATGATGTAAGTGATCGCGATCAGGACTAAACGGCGATATCCCCTTTTTCACTCTTCTATACATAATCGCAGTCATATCCATTAACGGTATTGCAATTAAGTACAAAGCTGTTACGGGCGAAAACACTGCGACATTAGGCTGAGTACCAACTACCAACATCCAAACCACAGTTAAACCGATTAACATACTACCGGCATCACCCATAAAGATTTTGTTGAAAGAAGGAAACGGCCACCTTAGATTAAAAAGCAAGTAACCCATAATCGCGCCAATAAATAGCAAGGGAAGCATAAACCAATTATTCCCTGCCCAATAAAACAAAAAAGCTAAAGCTGCAAAGGTGACGATGCTTAACATTCCTGCCAAACCATCTATACCATCAACCATATTGAAGGAATTGATTGCCCCAATTACAGCTAAAATGGTCACGAAAATACCTATATAGCCTAATTTAAACTCAAAAAAATGCAGGATATGACCAAATGACGTTAAGTATAATCCCGCACCAAAAATCAAAATTGACGCAGTGATAACCTGCGCAGTCATTCTCACCCGCACAGAAAGATCATATTTATCATCAAGTACGCCAAGAAAAAGGATTAACGCAGCAGAGATAAGATATAGATTAAAAACTTGGCTTTGTTCTATCACTATGCTCGAAACGAGTAACACACTGCAGTAGATAGAAATACCACCAATCAAAGGGATGGCGCCAACATGTAACTTACGCTCATTGGGTAAATCGACCAAACCGACCTTCTGAGCAATAGGATTAAATACTTTAATTGCAATACAGGTTAAACAAAATACAGTAAAAAGGGGTATGAGGTATTCCATAGATCTCTTCCTTAAGTCAAATACATCATGATTAAAGATGAATTTAATCACATTTAATTTCAAAAAAATGACATGGGATTATAGCAGTCTACGCTAAAACAGATAAGCCCATAACGATCTTAAAAGGCCAGTTAAAGTTAACTCCTTAAATAGTCTTAGTAAATTTAACATCTCTACGTAAAAATGCAGTAATGCGCCATATGTTATTCATTAAAGAAAAATACAGAGCAAACACAGCCAAAAATACAAAAAACATCATACTTTCACTAACTTTAGTCAACTCAGACCAAATGCCGATAGCAGCCATCCCCCCTGCTGCACTGCAGATTACTAACAGCGATAAATGGGATGACATCCCCAACCTTTGGCAAATATGGTGCAAATGCTCGCGGTCAGGTTTAAAAGGCGATTGGCCTTTACGAATACGACGGATCATAATGCACACCATATCCATCAACGGCAACGCAATTAACCAAAGTGCGGTCACAGGGCGAAGTGCAGTAGCTCGCTCACCTTGGCTTGCCACAATCAATAACCAAATCACCGTAAAGCCGATAAAAATACTCCCCGCATCCCCCATAAACACTTTAAAACGCCGCCCGAACGGAAAACCTAAATTTAACATGATATAAGGCAGCATAGCAGTAACGAGCAGCGCACAAAAAGTAGCAAAACCCTGCATGCCATTAAAATAAAACAGAATGCCTAAGCCCCCAAAAGTAACAGAGGCTAATCCCCCCAATAAACCATCAATACCGTCAACCATATTAAACGCATTGATTGCACCGATAACTGCAAAAACCGTTAACAATATGCTGATAAGCTCGGGTAAATGTATCGCCTCACTCCCCATCAAATAACCTAAGTTATGTAAACTGCGCTCACCGAGCACAATCATCAGCATCGAAACCGCAGCTTGGACAACAAGGCGAAACTTAAAACTGATATCATAACGGTCATCAATTGCCCCTATGACCACAAGAATAAAAGCGCATCCTGCATACAATTGTGGTGCCAGCAATAATTCAGGGGTTAGGAACAAGGCAAGTATTATCGTAAAGAAAATAGAAATCCCTCCAACAAGCGGGATCTGGCCTTTATGATGCTTACGCTCGTTCGGCTTATCAACCAATCCGATCCTTTGAGC
Organism: Shewanella putrefaciens; assembly: GCF_016406325.1. Lineage (NCBI taxonomy): Bacteria > Pseudomonadati > Pseudomonadota > Gammaproteobacteria > Alteromonadales > Shewanellaceae > Shewanella > Shewanella putrefaciens. Next base: position 2,854,959 of record NZ_CP066370.1, read on the forward strand.
AACCTTGCGAAATACAAACAAACTGATAAAAGAAACTAAAAAAACAAATAAAACAGCGATATTTGTTGACATAAAAACCACTTAAAAATATGCAAAAAAGGAAAATGCAGCGAGGCCATTGGCCTTCTAAAAGCGAGGGCGTTTCACGGCTAAAGCGCCGCTAGATTATATCGCCGTCATCCTCGTGAATACAAGGATCCGGCTTTTAGATTCTAGAGTCACGAAGTAATGTCCTAGCAGCGCTTTTGCTACACTCTAGAAGCCGCTTACGGCGTCCTTTAGCCACAAAGTGGCGTTTCCCATCAATCATTTCCAAACAAGTCGCGGGTATACACCTTGTCTGCAACATCCACCAATTCCTTAGCCATCCGGTTTGAAACAATCACATCAGCGATAGCTTTAAAGGCAGTTAAATCGGTCACTACGCGAGAATGGAAAAACTCTTTCTCTTTAAGAACAGGTTCATAGACGATGACTTCGATGCCTTTAGCTTTAAGGCGCTTCATTATCCCTTGAATGCTTGAAGCTCTAAAGTTGTCCGAACCAGATTTCATAATTAGGCGATAAATGCCCACCACCTTAGGATTACGGCTTAAAATGGAGTCAGCAATAAAATCCTTACGAGTGGTGTTAGACTCCACAATCGCACCAATAATGCTATTTGGCACATCGGCATAGTTTGCCCTTAACTGCTTAGTATCTTTGGGTAAACAGTAACCACCATAACCAAAGGATGGATTGTTATAATGATTTCCGATACGCGGATCTAAACACACCCCTTCAATAATCTGGCGTGAATCTAATCCATGAGTTTCTGCATAAGTATCTAGCTCATTAAAATAAGCTACACGCATCGCAAGATAAGTATTAGAGAATAATTTAACCGCTTCGGCCTCAGTCGAGTCAGTAAATAACACCTCAATATCTTGTTTAACTGCGCCTTGCACTAATAAATCAGCAAATACTTTGGCGCGCTCGCTGCGTTCACCGACAATAATGCGCGATGGATGCAAATTATCGTAAAGCGCCCTACCCTCACGTAAAAACTCTGGCGAAAATAGAATATTATCGCAATGATATTTTTGCTTAACCTTGGCAGTAAAGCCTACTGGCACGGTTGATTTGATCACCATCACCGCATTAGGGTTGATGCCAATAACATCTTGAATGACCGACTCAACAGAGGAAGTATTAAAATAATTGGTTTTTGGGTCATAATCAGTAGGTGTAGCAATAATCACAAAATCAGCATTTTGATAAGCTAACTGTTTGTCCAAAGTAGCAGTTAAATTTAGCTCACGATGAGTTAAAAACTCTTCAATTTCATTATCTACAATCGGAGACCGTTTGTTATTAATGGATTCCACTTTTTCAGCAATCACATCAACAGCAATAACTTGATGGTATTGGGCTAATAAAACAGCATTAGAAAGGCCTACATAGCCAGTACCAGCAATAGCGATTTTCATTATTTATATCCTAATCCGCACGAGCTATTTTAAATTGCTCACGAAAAATACTACTCAAAATTTCGTCATTCCCTGAAACACCGTGATTCCCTAACCACTGTCATTCACAAGAGTACTGTCATTCCCGCGCAGGCGGGAATCCATTTCGGCACTCGTCAAATTAGTTATTTTACGTGATACGTAAAGTACGACATAAAATCCGTCTTAGTTTTTAAATTGTTAAAATTATTCAAATAGAATATTTAACTAACTTAAATCTTATAATAACTGCGATACCATGCCACAAACTCAGCAACGCCTTCTTTTACACCAACTTTAGGTTGATATCCTGTTGCAGCAAATAAGTCTTGGGTATCTGCATAAGTTTGATACACATCGCCAGGCTGCATTTCACGAAAATGCTTTTTCGCTACAATACCTAATTCATCTTCAATAGCTCTAATAAAGTCCATTAAATTAATTGGCGAACCATGCCCAATGTTATACACCGCATAAGGCGCAGAGCTACTTGCTGGTGTACCCGTTTCTACCGTCCAAGTCTCATTTCGTGTAGGAATAACATCCGCAATACGAATAACCCCTTCGACAATATCATCAACATGAGTAAAGTCACGCCACATATCACCGTTGTTATTTATATCAATGGTTTCACCTTCTAAAATCTTTTTGGTGAAAATAAATGGTGCCATATCGGGGCGGCCCCAAGCGCCATAAACAGTAAAAAACCGTAACCCAGTGGTCGGAATATTGTAAAGATGAGAATAGCTGTGCGCCATTAACTCATTGGCTTTTTTGGTGGCAGCGTAAAGTGACACGGGATGATCAACACTGTGAGAAGTAGCAAATGGTGTTTTACTATTCAAACCGTAGACTGAACTAGAAGATGCATAGACTAAATGTTTTACTCTTGTTTGACGACATCCCTCAAGAATATTTAAATGACCAACTAAGTTTGAATCGGCGTAAGCGTGAGGATTCTCAATTGAATAACGTACTCCGGCTTGCGCCGCTAAGTGAATTACTCGATCAAATTGCTCTTTTTCAAATAATTTAGCTACACTATTACGATCGGCAATATCCAAGTCGACGAGTGTAAAATTTGCGTGTTTGATACGATCGAGTCGCGCCTCTTTCAAAGCAACATCATAGTAAGCATTAAAATTATCTACACCAACAACCTGATGATCTTTTATTATTAGCTGCTCAATAACCGCACTACCGATAAAACCCGCTGCGCCGGTTACTAAATACTTCATTTTTAATCCTTAGTCAGAACCGAGTAGATCGCACTTGTAGGGGGTGTCTTTCATTAGCGACAACTTGATAGTACAGGGCTAATAAAACAGCGTTTGAGAGACCAACATACCCAGTATCGACAGTGGTGATTTAATATAAAAACCTATTTATGCAGAATTGAGTAGTATCCATTTATTATTTTTATAGCAATTACACTTGCGTCATACCTGTTAACAACATCGTCAACAAACTCTCTTTTTAATCTATACGGATAAGATTCAAACCTGGCAATAAAATTTACAATTTCATCAAGATCATTAGAAATCAGACATTGATCACTACCATCTAAAATGTCTTTTACGTCGCCTACATCGAATGAGACTATTGGTAAACCAGTAAAGATAGCTTCTTTTACTACTTGGGGCGACCCCTCTCTCTTTGACGTTAAAAGTAAAAGATCATTATCAAAATAAGCATCTCTTATTGCATCCCTATTCATATCCTCAAAATATACTGAACAAACCTCTATCCCTATTAAACTTAATCGCGTAGTAACGTTAACAAAATCGTTATAATTTTTTTCAGGCCTAGACCTTGATGATGGAAATATTAATCTCACCCTTTTTTCAGTTTTAGTTATACATTCATTTTTATAATAAAAAAACTTAGAATCAACACCGCAAGGTATAAATAGAATTTCTTTTCTTTTATTTACACCCCACAAATATGAACACTGCTCTGATGACACAAGAATTAAAGCGTCGGAGAAAAAAGCAACTACATTTGTAATTAAATTGACTATTTTACCTCCCATTAAATCCGAACCATGACATGTCAAAAAAACTTTAGGTCTTAAATATAAAATAAAAATAAACAAAGGAAACAAAGATAATCCTGACAATCCAAAATGGATGTGAATTATATCTACCCTTTTCTTCAACAACTCTTTAACCAGCTTTAAATTACAAAAAAAATACTTTAAAAAACCATACTTATTAAAATCATCAATATTAAAAACACTATGAGTAAAATTTTTATCAGCCTTACTGACAGATAACACTTGCTCCTGCACAAAGATTCCTTTTTGACTTTTCTCTGATGGATACATATTTGTAAGCCAAAGTACGTGAAACTTTTTTTCATCTGAAATCACAATATGTCCTTCAAAATATCACTACTTTTAAAAAAAGACACTTTTGAATAAGGTTGACGTTCAAAATAATTAACAGCGATATCAATTGCCGTATAAATTTCATTTACATCCCAACAAACAAAAGCATACCTTTTTTCTTCAATAAACCTTGCCAAATCTGCTTGATGTTTATCTTTTCTTTCCAAATTTGGAACTACAATAATTTTCTTTGTAATGCTTGTATTTTCAAGAAGACGATACACATTTCCAGCTCCTGCATGCGTGATTATTATCTCACATTTATTAACGTATGACTCTATATTATCAACATATTCAAACTTTTCACAATCACAATTAATTTCAATATTCTTTATACTTGGAGACTGAATAATGAACGAATTTAAGCCAAATGATACAGAATCATTGATAACAGCATAGACTAACGTATCAAACCTAGTGGTACCGGTAGTAAGTAAAATTGTAGATTTCATAATCTTCCACTATAAACTGATTTAGGATATAGTAATTTCAACTCTTCATTTTGGATATAAAAAATATCAGCAAAAAAATAACCGACCCTACCTGAAATAGATTTTGAATAAAATCTAGACCACGTTTCAATGTATATCAGCTTTATATTAAATGGCTTACAAAATACGAAGAAAAATAAAAAAATCAAAGGCCCTGTTGATATAACAACATTAGGTCTTACTTTCAACAAAATTATCAAACTTAGTATTAGATTGTATATGCCAGCAAAAAAACTATAACAGAATGATACAAACCTCCCTTTATCTTCTTTTAGTCGCATAGGGAAAACAATGAACGTTTTTGAACAATTTAATTTCTTTCTTTTTTCATTGTCAGTAACAGCATAAAAATTAGCACTAAGAGAAGGTGTATCAATTAGTGATTTAAGGCGACGCATCTGTTCGGCATGGCCTCCCTCACCATAAATCAATAAAACTTTCGCAACCATTTAATTATCGCCTCGCCAATATTTTACTATGATTTATAATTAACAAAAGTGTGATGACTTTCAAAACACCAAATCCATCTACAAATATATTCCCCTTATATTGAAATATAAAAAAAGATAACAATACAGATATATATAGAACATCTATATTTTTTATTACAGCATTAAACATGTTCCTTAAAATGTAAAAATTTAGCAAATAAATAAATGTAAAAAAAGAATAGAAAGCCAAAGAGAAATATAGTCCCATATACAACAACAAACGCATATAACCCGCATCAACATGCATATAATAAGAGCCATCTTGATTCACATACTTCCAATCCCCCCAATAAAAAGTATTATCAGAAGGTCTGAAATAATAATTTTCTATTGTATCTGAAGAATTTGTTCTCAATTCACCATAGTGTACAAAATTATAAAACGGTTCCAGAGCCCATTTTAATAAAATATTATTTGATAACAACTCTTCATTTGTTACACAAAAATATATTAAAGTAAAAGCTGAAAACAAAGAAAAAACGATCCAAGGGAGGATTTTTTTAAAAAAATATTTATTTGATAAATTAGTCAAAAAAAAGATTATAAAACCAATACAAATCAATACTAACGAACTTCTTGATGCAAGCATAGAACTGATAAAGATAGTAATCAATATTATACATCTGCTTAATGAGAATTTTCTCTCTTCATAATATGAGACTAATGCCACTAAAAAAAATAAACCTTGCATTATCCCTACAGTATAATTAGCAAACCCTGTCAAGCCAACATATCTATATTCATAATAGCTACTAATAAGTGAATTTGTAATAGTAATTGATTTATATAAGTTATTCCATTCAGGTATCAACAACATACTAAACATCATCACAGCCTGAATAAATCCAACATTAATAATGACATTTAAAATATTTTGAATATTGAACCTAAGGTAAGAGAACAAGACAGTCAAAGAGAAAGCAACAAGAGTGACATCTAAAAAATAGAGTATGACATATAGAGGAAAGGTAAAATTATCAGCATCACTTATTACTGAAAATAGAAGTAGTGACAAACCAAAATATAAAAAAACAGATGAAATTATTAAAGGATAAATAAAATCAGATAATACATACCTTGCTGCACTAGAAAAAAACAAAGTGAATATAAAAAACAAAAGAAATAATAACCAAATCAATTTTGAGGTATCAATAGGTAAAAATACAAACTTAGCAGAATAAAAATAGAAAGCTAAAAAAAATGACAATAAATACTCTACAACCAACTTTTTTCTAAATTTAATATTCATACACAAACCACATTAAAATTGACAGCTTTCAAAACTGCACCCCTCTAACTTTGACTGTTTTAAATTAATATTAGATACGCCGAAATTAAATCAAGAGCATTCTAATTACACCAACCATACATTATAAGCCGCCTTGAAATATATATTGGACTATTTTAATTAATCTGATACTAATTTAACTTTTTACAACTCTATTAAAAAATCTTGCGAACTTTTGATACATGTATTTAGGTTTAATAAAATATATTAAAATTAGGAAAAATCTTGATGTAGGACTATTTTTATTCCCAGAAATTAAAGATAATAACAAAACCAATTTAATCCATAGTCTTTTACGAAATTTCAAGAAAATTTGAGTAGAGTTGAGTGTAGGAAATATCAATTTTTCATCAATTAGTAATAGTTGCTTTATGTACTTTTCATTCACTAGCCTCAATTTTGTCCTGCTGCTACTTTCACCAATTCTATACAATACAGTTTGCTTGGCTACAAATCCAATTCTATGACCTGCTTTGACAGTTGAAAACCATAGAGGGTAGTCTTCAATTAGAGGAAATCTTTCATCTGCATAGCCAACTTTATCAAGGATACTTCTATTTATAAATGCAGATGGTGCACCTGAAATATTAGTGCTTTGCAGATATTTTATTTGCTTGCTGGTATTATAGTCAAAGAAAACCAACTCATCTTTAGCTGGCATTTCTCCTAACAAAACTAGATTATTTGAATTATTGTTAGTAAATAATTTCATATAAGAAAAAATTATTGCCGGTGTATCATCAGTATGACTATTTATATATTTAATATTATCATCAATGCAGTTTGGCAAAAGTATATCATCCCCTGCTATAGTCTTTATCCACTCAGATGTAGCAGTTTTCCAAGCCACATTACAATTTTTTGAGACTCCACAATTTTTTTCATTGGCAAAGAACTTAACTCTGTAAAATTTATTCTGATTTTGCACTAACCACAACTCGATTACTTCTACGGTCATATCCCTCGAGCCATCATCAGAAATAATTAACTCTATATTCTCTGGGCCATAGGTCTGTGTAACAATGCTATCTAGTGTTTCAAGTACAGTTGCAGCAGAATGATAAGTAATCACAGCAACCGTAATAATATTTTTTTTATATTTTTCACTCATAGTGTCATCTCAATTCTGGAATTACAATCATATGATTATGGCATATTAGATACTGAATATATGAAACCGAATCATTTAGAGTTCATTTTTTGTAGCATGCTAATGCTAAAAATAATAGAAAAATTGAAACTAACACCTACTTACACTTATGTATGATGATAATTCTTGTTCAAGATTTATGCAACTTTTATCATTAAGATGTAACCATCAAAATAATGAAATCTAATCAGGTTATTTCAATTAGTACTGGAAACAGTTTAATTGCTATCAATAATAAATTAAGCAAATTAAAGCCTAACGCGCCCAAGAAACATTCGTCTTTTTTATTTTTGCAGGACAACCCGCAATTAATGAATTAGCAACAAACTCTGCATTGACAAAAGATTTAGCGCCAATTATAGAACCTTTACCAATCAAAGAACCAGGAGCTATGGTACAACCCTCACTAATCCAAACATGATCATCAATATAAACACGTTTTTTTAGTAAAATACCATTTATATAGTGATTATTACTGTCTGTAATAAAAACATTCCAGGAAATAATAACACCTCCACCTATATGAATATCATCAGTACATAAAATTTTACTTTGACATGTTATGCCTGATGTGAAGTTATCTAATTTTCCGACGAGTTTTAATTTAGCATTTTTTGCTAATGAGAAAGCACAACCATTACCAATATGAAATGTATTGCAGATTTCTAAATGTGCCCCCTCTCTCATAATCAAGACAGTTCGTTCAATACCATGCTGAAATGATTCAAATATAAGCGCCATTGGTACAGTACTGGAAACTTTGCTTTTAGCAGATTTAACAATAATTACTCTAAAAATATCTGAGCTAAAGAAAACCTTAGGAGAAATTGAAAATCCAAATAACTTGTAAGATAAATAAAGTGAGTAAAAATAACATAAAACAAAATCAAGACCTAACAAGTATGGCCTTAACCAAAGACGCCTAAAGAAGCAAAATAAAATAAAATTATTTTTTACATTAGCTTTAAAATTCGAAATCATCTTATGAAACGCCTACAATTAATTAATACGTAAACTAAACAAATCACATAATTTATCAGATAAGCAAGTGTTGCACCTTTCAGACCTATCTTTGAAACAAATAAATAAGTCAAGATAACAAATGTTAGTGAAAATATAATTTCAGTACTAACAAACCATTTGGTAGAACCACGGGATAGCATCGGATAGGCATATAACCAACTGGCGATTTTAATCACATCACCGGTTAATTGGATCGCAAACAATTCACGGGCGCTACGAAATGCTTCAGTAAATAATAATGAAATAGCCACATCACGTAATAAGTAAACACCAAAAGCCATGGTCGTGACAATCGGGATAATCACACGCGCGGTTTTATGAATTTCACTAACGATGGCATCAACACTGGTTAATGACGCCAAGCGCGGCAAATAATAGGTGCCCAGCGCCATAGTAATCACCCCTAAATACACTTCAGAGATTTTATATACCGCTTGCCATTGTCCGGTAGCATCCCAGCCTACTTGCTCAATTAAAATATTGCGCACCAAGATTAACGATACAGGCACCGTCAAGGCACTAGTGATCGCCATCAACATATAGCCACCTATTTGTTTGCGTGCTTCAGGCTCTACCGCTCCCCACCAATAAAGTAGTTTAAACCAAGGCTGACGCAGGTTAGCGACTAACATCACGATGCCAATTAAAGCAGACTGTACAGCAGCAGCTAATAATGCACCTTGAATATTGTACAAAGCGATCATGAACAACATCGCTCCACCCGAAATTAGCGCTGAAATCATGCCAAGACCGACATAACGGCGATATAGCTGCTGCCCGTTGATCACCGAATTACATAAGGTGCCGATAGCAGCAAAGGGCAACACGCAGACAGTCGCCACCACCACCCAAGCTAAACTAGCATCTTTAAACAAACCGCTGGCAATGGGCTTGGCTAATAACATCCCCAGTGGAATGGCTATGGACGAGATGATCAACACCCATTGCAATGCAGCGCGCCACCAAGGGGCGCAGGCCTCAAAACCTTGTTCTTTATTTTCAGCAGTATAACGCACCACACCGCTTCCGGCTGGCGCATTAATAATGCCGTTTAAACAGCCAACCATGCTTTGCACTTGCCCAAGCATCGCCAAACCAGTTGGGCCAGTATAAATTGCCACCACTTTAGCAATCACAAAACCCATCACCATGCGTAATAGCGTTAGTAATCCTGTCATGGCGGTAACTTGGAGCAAACGCTTCATGCAACAAACTCATTCATAGCTGCAATAACTTGAGCAATAGCTTCATCACTCATGGTTGGATCTAGCGGAATAGAAAGCACCTGCTGATGGATTAATTCAGTCAGCGGTAATGGCATATCTGCATATTGATGATACGCCCGCTGCTTGTGCGGAGGGATCGGATAGTGAATTAAGGTTTGAATGCCTTTTGCAGCTAAATGCTGCTGCAAGGCTTCACGTTTCTCACAACGTATCACAAATAAGTGCCAGACGTGTGCGAGCTCTTCATTTACTTGCGGTAGCGTTATTAGTGGATTGCTAATCTCAGCTCGATATGTTTGAGCAATATGCTGGCGGCGAGCGGTTTCGCCATCTAAATGGCGCAACTTAACACGCAGCATAGCCGCTTGTATTTCATCAAGGCGACTGTTTACACCTTGATAAAGGTTTTCATATTTTTTATGCGAACCATAGTTGCGCAGTGCTTTAATTGTTTGAGCTAATTCTTCATCATTGGTCGTAATAGCACCAGCATCACCTAGCGCTCCTAGGTTTTTACCAGGGTAAAAGCTAAATCCAGCCGCATCTCCCCAATTTCCCGCTCGCTTACCATTAATTTCAGCCCCATGGGCTTGAGCACAATCTTCCAACACTAGCAAGTTATGTGCATTAGCAATCGCCATAATTTCTGGCATCGGCGACAACTGACCATAGAGATGCACTGGTAAGATCGCCTTAGTTTTAGGGGTAATGGCAGCGACTAGCGTTTCAGGGTCGAGATTATAGCTATCTGGATTTGGTTCTACCAATACTGGCACGAGATCATTTTCGGTAATTGCCAACACAGAAGCGATATAGGTATTAGCCTGTACAATGACCTCATCACCAGCGTTTAGTTTACCCAGTTCTTTCCATGCACGCAGTGTGAGAATGAGTGCATCGAGTCCATTAGCCACACCTATCGCATGTTTGGTGCCGCAATATGCAGCAAACTCGGTCTCAAATTGGGTTAGCTCATTGCCCATAATATACCAGCCAGAATCGATCACCCGAGCACAAGCATCTTTCAGTTCTTGCTGGTATTGGTTGTTAATGGCTTTTAAATCAAGAAAGTTGATCATATTACTGCTCTATATATTTAATAATTTTGGCTGGATTACCGACAACAACAGCATAAGCAGGCACATCTTTAGTCACCACAGAACCCGCACCAACCATTGCATGCTTTCCAATCGTTATGCCGGGTAATAAGGTGGCATTAGCACCAATAGAGGCATGGTCCTCAATGGTTATTCTAGAAAATGTATCAGGGTAAACTTTAGAACGGGGCATTTTATCATTGGTAAAGGTCGCACAAGGACCTATAAAGACATGATTGCCAATGGTGGTACCATCCCAGATATATACGCCAGATTTAACAGTTACGTTATCTCCTAGTACCACATCGTTTTCAATCAAGGTATGGGCACAAATATTACAATCACGACCAATTGTGGCTTCTTTTAGCACAACAGCAAACTGCCACACGCGAGTACCTTCACCTATTTTGCTACTTTGTACATCACTTAGCTGATGAATAAACATGAGTATTTGCTGCCTCAATAAATGTTGAATATTCGCGAATGTAATCAGATTCATCATAAACTTGGTCAGCAAACACCATTAGCACACAATCCTCAGAAAAGTCATACATTTCCCGCCACATAAAGGATTCAATCAACAAACCTTGAGCTGGATTATTGAGCAATACTTCTACCCGTTTCTTACCATCATCTAATACAAAACGACAAGAGCCGCGCACCACAATGGCGACTTGTTTAAGCGCCTTGTGTGCATGAAAACCTCTGGCCGCATCTTGTGCTGTGCCATAAATGTAATAAACCCGCTTAATCTCAAATGGAATGTGGCGATTTGCTTCTAGCGCGACTAAAGCGCCGCGCTCATCACCCAACACTGGAAAATCAATTATAGTAATCAGGCTCATGCTATCCCTTTTATTTACCCAATAAATCAAACAAGTATTGGCCATAACTATTTTTGGCCATCTGATTAGCTACTGCGATTATCTGTTCATCAGTCAACCATTTATTACGCCATGCTATTTCCTCTAAACAGGCGATTTTATAGCCTTGGCGTTTTTCGATCGTTTCAACAAATGATGCGGCCTCTAATAAGCTTTCATACGTACCTGTATCTAACCAAGCAAAACCACGACCGAGTAACTCAACATTTAATTCACCCATTTCAAGATAGGCTTGATTAATACTGGTGATTTCTAACTCACCACGTTCGGAGGGTTTGACATTTTTAGCAATATCTACAACTCGATTGTCGTAAAAATAAAGGCCAGTAACTGCAAAATCAGATTTTGGCTTTAAAGGTTTTTCTTCAATGGAAATGGCTTTTTGGTCTTGGTCGAATTCAACCACGCCAAAGCGTTCAGGATCTTTGACTTGATAACCAAATACTGATGCACCTTCTGATCTTACAGCCGCTTTCTTTAGTATTGGTGAAAACCCCTGCCCCCAAAAGATATTATCCCCTAGTGCTAAACACACATTGTCTGTGCCGATAAACTCTTCACCAATAATAAATGCTTGTGCTAGCCCATCAGGCGTTGCTTGAACTGCATATTGTAATGTGATGCCAAACTCACTACCGTCGCCAAGAAGACGTTGAAAAGAAGATTGATCTTCTGGTGTGGTGATAATCAAAATATCACGGATACCTGCCAACATTAACACAGAAATAGGGTAGTAAATCATTGGCTTGTCGTAAACTGGCAATAACTGTTTGGATACACCTTTAGTAATGGGATATAAACGCGTACCTGAGCCTCCGGCTAAAATAATTCCTTTTATTTTACTCGTGACTGGTGAGTTGTTATTTGTTAATTGTTTGCTTTCCATTTCTATAAACCTTTTATGCTTTTCTTTAGTCCGGTGAGCAATGCGCCAACACTATTTAGTTGTTGTGTAATCAATGGGTCTAGTGACAAATAGTTGAGCATTTGTGCAATTTCGAATTGCGTATCCAATTCCGCTAATGAACCGCGAGCAATATCGAGGAAATGCGTAAATTATTTACAACCACTCCGACCAGCACCTTCTGGCAATATTCGATGGTATTAAAACTGCAGCTCGCCGCATTTGACTTGTTAAACCAAACATCTCTTCACGCGGGAAAGTGGATGTAACTGCATATACCATTTTTACCAGCGCCATAGCCTGTATCCATACATCAAGCTGCTTATGCGTTTTCATTCCTTGAACCTGCGTTATTGGTCATTGCTGGTTAGTGGCGCATTCACCATTAACAACTCACCACTCACAATTCACAATTAAAGTGCGCCTAAGCGCTCTCGCTGGTATGTGCCGTCTTGTACATGCTGGCACCATTCTTGGTTAGTTAAATACCACTCAACCGTTTTACGTAAGCCAGTTTCAAAGGTTTCTTGTGGTTGCCAATTAAGTTCTGCACTCATTTTGCTTGCATCGATTGCATAGCGGCGATCGTGACCTGGACGATCAGTTACATAGGTGATTTGCTCAGCATAGGACGTGGCTTTAGGTACTAATGAGTCCAAGATGCTACAAATGGTTTGGACCACTTCTAAGTTCTGCTTTTCGTTATGACCACCGATATTGTAGGTTTCGCCAATCTTACCCGCGGTAACTACTTTGTATAAGGCACTAGCATGATCTTCTACATACAACCAATCGCGGATCTGATCTCCTTTACCGTAAATAGGTAGCGGCTTACCTTCAAGAGCATTCAAAATCACCAGTGGGATCAACTTTTCTGGAAAGTGATATGGGCCATAGTTATTGGAACAGTTGGTTACAATCGTCGGCAGGCCATAGGTGCGAAGCCATGCGCGTACTAAATGATCGCTTGATGCTTTAGAGGCAGAATATGGGCTGCTCGGCGCATAAGGCGTTGTTTCTGTAAATAAAGGCAGTTCTTGATTTACTGCTTGTCCTTCTTGCTCATCTGGATGTGGCAAATCGCCATACACTTCATCGGTTGAAATATGGTGAAAGCGGAATGCAGCTTTACGCCCGGCAGCAAGTTGTAGCCAGTAGCTGCGTGCGGCTTCGAGTAGCGTGTAAGTCCCCACTATATTGGTTTGGATAAAATCAGCCGGGCCGGTAATTGAACGGTCAACATGTGACTCTGCCGCTAAATGCATAACGGCATCAGGTTGGTGTAGTGAAAAGACTCTATCAAGTTCTGCACGGTCACAGATATCTATTTGTTCAAAGGCATAACGTGAGCTGCCGCTAACTGTAATTAATGATTCTAAGTTGCCAGCGTAAGTCAGTTTATCGACGTTAACCACACTGTCATTGGTGTTACTAATAATATGCCTTACAACTGCAGAACCAATAAAACCAGCACCACCTGTGACTAGAATTTTCACAACAAAAACCTCGATAAAATAACAATGTTGAGTAAAGAATCGAGCGGCAAAAACGCTGCCAGCTCTATAAATAACGGCTATAAGCAACAGCGAAAAGCTGGCTCCCCGCATGCGCGAGGATGACGGCTGAAGAGCAAAGCTCACAGATTAAAGCAAAAAGCTGGATCCCCGCGTTCGCAAGGATGACGGCTGAAGGGCTAGTATACCGGAACAGAAAGGGGCTAGACTCTAGACTCTAGACTCTAGACTCTAGACTCTAGACTCTAAATTCTGCTCTTTTCTCATAAAATGCCTTACCAGTACTAACATCACACCTAACATGCCGCCGAGCATGGTGCCTAATACGCAAATTAATGCGCGTTTCGGTTTGGCTTTCTCTTCTGGCGCTAATGCAGGATCGATAGTCTTAAACACATATTCATCACGTACTTCGGCAAACATAATGGTTTTGGCTTGCTCTTCCACTAACTTATAAAGAATGGTTCTAATATCGGCCACATTGGTTAAGGCTATTTGTTTATTTAAAAACTCACTACTACGGTTAGCCTCTGCGACATCGCGATCCTTCATCACTTTATTAATATCTTGAATTAACCAAGTGACCCATTGCTCTGCAACCGTTGGGGATAAATGCTCAACAGATATGGTCACCATGCCAGTATCTTTGGCTTTATTGACGGCAAAAATTTTGCTGAACTCTTTGTATGCTTCTTGCATGGATGGCTCAGGTTTAAATGGTGGTTCGACATCACGCACCCAATTATTGGTTTGCTCGTTGTATAACTCAGGGTCATAGATAATTTTATCCGTATCCCTATCCCATTTTTCAGCCGCCATTAAATCGGCAAGGATGTTGTGCTTTTGAATAAACTCACTGGTAAATTGGCGGGATTTTAATACCTCAATCGCCAATTCGGTTTTATCTGTGCCGCCTTTACTGCCAAGGTTAACCCCTGCAAGGCTGGCTAAACCACCAAACTGCGATGCCAAGGCACTTAAGCCACCGCCCTGCTCCTCTGATGCGGGTGCCAACAAGGCTTCGGATTTATAGATATTGGGCTGCAAAATAGCAAAGGCGACAGAGGCAATAGCAAAAACAGCAGTTATGCCAATAATGAGCCATTTGCCTTGCCAAATAACAGAAAACAACTCACGAAGATCGATTTCGTCGTCTTGCACTTGAGGAAATCTAGCGTCGGATTGGTATGTGTTTGGATTTTGAGTAATTTGTGTGTTCATTGGTTCTTCAGATTCTAGATTCTAGTACGCTGCGCGGCGAGAGCGCTGCGCTTCTATAAAGGCAAAAGATAAAGACAGAACGCTGCGCTGCTAGAAAAAGCAGAGCGTCGCTTCGCTCCTTCTAGAATCTAGAGCGAAGCGTTCTAGAGGCCGAAGGCCGTCCTAGAGCAGCGCTTTTTGCTGCGTTCTAGAGCAGCGCTCTTTGCCGCGTTCTAGAGCAGCGCTCTTTGCCGCGTTCTTCTTAGCTTTTACTCTTACTTTGCTTTTGTTTGATAATTGCACCTAAGATTTTGGCTAATTCTTTTGCTTCTTGAACCATAAGTAACGCGGGTTCCTTTGCCAAATATCCAACTTCAATACCTATATAAAGTTGGGTAACTAGCTCTCCTAGAGAGCCTTTGGCATAGTACAAAAAGCGAATTTGATCTTTTAGTGTTTCACGCTCTTCACCCTCAGCAATATTTGAAGGGACAGATAACCCTGAACGGGTTATTTGATCTTTAAAACCCCAATTACTTACTGATTCAGTCACTCGATATATTTGACAAGATAATCGTGAAGCTCTTTTCCAAACATCCAGTTGTTCGAATCGCATAATCTTCCTTGAGAGCAGAAACTAGAATCTAGGACGGTTCGCGGCTAGAACGGCCTTCGGCCTACTATACAAGCAAAAGCTAAAAGCAGAGCGTCGCTTCACTCCTTCTAGATTCTAGCGCCACGTAGTGGCGTTCTAGAGCAGCGCTTTTTGCTGCGTTCTCGCAGTTGCGAAGCAGCGTCCTAGATCCTTAGTTCTACAGCCCTGCGATGGCTGACACTGCAACCGCGGTGTTATAGATGATGCCTGTCACTTGTGACCAAAGCGTTAGGTTATCTTTATATTCAGTATCAAGTGGGACAATCACAGTATCACCAGGTTGTAACTGATCACCACTGCTAAACCAACTCGAACGGCTAGGCATTAATACTGACCCATTAGCTTGAATAATATAAGTTCGGTCAGCATCGGCTCGTTCTCTGGCGCCACCAGACATTGCCAAATATTGGTCTAAGGTTAAGCCATCTTTAAATCTGTGGGTGGCAGGATGCTGCACTTCACCCATAACAGCGATAGTCTGTTTAGTTGATGGCACATAAAGAATATCATCATCTTCTAATTGCAGATCGGCCTGCTTAATGCCTAAGCTGATTGCTGGTAAATCAACGACTAAACGACCCACTGCTTTGATATTTTCAAGATCCGTCAACATCAACTGAGCATCGGAATAGTTAACGACTGTTCCATCTTTTGATACACCACGGGTGGCAATATCACGGCGGAGTTGATCGGCTAACTTTTTAATTTCAATCTGTTCTTGCTGACGAACTGACTCACGCACAAATACCGCTGAGGGTAAATAGGCATACTCTGTATAACCACCTACACGAGTAATTAACTGGCTTAATGTTTCACCACGGCGAATATTGTAACGGCCAGGGAATTTCACTTCACCACGGATTTCAACCACTTTAGCTTCTTGCCAATCTGGTGTAGTCATTACCGTTAGATTATCACGACTCACCAAACGCAGATTTGCACTACTATCTCCACTTAACGCCTGCTGTAAGTCTACTGAGCGGTGTTCAATATTTACGCCTTCGCTTGTCGTACTGGTTGTAGTTAGCTCTGCTCTAACGGTGTAAGCGCCTTCTTTTAAACCACCCGCAGCAGTCACAAGATCCGATATTTTTGCCCCCACAGTAAGCGGATAAGCACCTGGCTGTTTAACTTGACCACTGATAGCGACAATGCTTGTACCTGCACCTGCTTTACCCTGGTTATTGAGTTTAACCATGATGGGGTAAAGCAACTCATTGCGGCGCATTTGACTACTTAGCTTGATAAGGTCGTTATCTTCAAAAAGGTTAGCTAGCATTTTACCAACAACCCCTTTAACAACAGCAACCTGTTCATTACCATCGTTATCAGTAACCACAATACCAGCCACTTGTGCTCGCCTGGTTAACTTCACATCGTCAAGTTGACTAAAGCCAGCTTGAAACAGATCTGTACCCAGAATTTTATCATCACTGAGTGATGTCACTTTTTGAATGCGTTGCTTTACCAGTTTATTAAGTTCAAAACGGTTTTGTTCTTCATCCGAGAAGTTAAAGATGATGATTTTATCACGGGGCTGTAAGGCTAAATCTTGGCTGGTATTTTTATTGCCAATCGCTTGACCAGGGGAAAATTGATATACCTGAACATCACCATATTGGTTTATTTCGCGTACCAAAAGACCGTAATCTAAGTCGGCTGAAATGGCAAGATCACCCCATAGCGATGGTAATACATCACTAATTTTTTGCCCTGCAAGCCACTGATATTTACCAGGGCGAACGACTGCACCAACAATAGTAATTGCACTTTCGTACTGCTCTGACGCACTCTTCACGCGGATGACATCACCCGCTTTGGCGAGAGTATTTTTACCTTGCTCAGTGGTTAAATCTACATTCACTATCGTTTTAAGCGATTTGCTATTGTAGCGCTCGACTGAGCTACTTTTAGGATAAGCACCAGGGTTCAATCCTGCTGCCATAGTAATAATATCAGCCATGGTTTCATGCTGTTTTAGCTCATAAATAGCAGGGCGACGGACTTCGCCTGTTACTGAAACTAGGCCACCAATGGAAGGAATAAACACTACATCACCGGATTGCAGGCGCAAATCCCCCGATGCATCGCCTCGTAGTAACAGGTCGTAAAGGTCGAAAGAACCGACTAATTTGCCATTACGTTTTAATTGGATATTACGCAATGAGCCAATTTCGTTAACACCACCAGCAACAAACAACGCTTGGGTGATAGTTGATAAGCTTGAAACTGTATAAGAGCCAGGTTTATAGGCATCACCCGCGACAAAAATACGAATTGAGCGCAATTGCCCCATAGTGATATTCGACTCAATACCTATCATCTGCTGCTTTATGCGCTGTGAAAGCGAGTCGCGAAGTTCAGAGAAGCTCAACCCCATCACCGGAATTGGTCCTAATTCAGGGAATTGAATGACACCGTCGCGACTAATCACCAAGTCGTATTCTTTATTTTCTTTGCCATAAAGCTGCACTTTGATGTTATCACCAGGGCCAACAAGATATTCGCCAGGCACAGGCACATCGGAAACAGGCGCAAAGGTACTAGGCTCGCCAGCAAACATTTCATAACCGAAACGACGCAACTTTAGCTTGCTGGTGTCTTCAGTAAAGTCCAATTCAGCATTGGCTTTCTTATCTGCACTGTTAGCAGCATTAACCTCACGGTTACCCACTATATCGGGATTAACAATGGGTTGTGATTGCGCCTGGTTACCAGAAAGCATATTGGGATCAATACCATATTGGCGTGCAAGGCGTTGTTGTTCCGCTTTTGGGAGTTGTTTGAACTGCTCAATCATTTGCGGAGAGGGCGTAACGGCTTGCGCCTGCGCGCCCATCAATATCGTGGCGCTAAGGCCAACTATGATGAATTTTTTGATTTGTTGTAACACCAGATATCTCCGATTGGGTTAAAGATGGAAAACATTTAAAACATTTAAAGCATTTAAAGCATTTAAAGCATTTAAAGCAGAATGCTGCTTTTAATGCAGAACGTCGCTACGCGACTTCTAAGTCAATTAGGTCTATCGCAGTCATCCTTGATTTAAGCAGTCATCTTCGGCTTAAGCCGTCATCCTTACTTCTTAACCGTCATACTCGCCTTTTTGCCGTCATCCTCGCGAATGCGGGGATCCAGCTTTTAGCTTTGGCTTTCATATCTCAAGGTTCAAACAGCAAAAAGACTTTACTGTGGATTCCCGCCTTCGCGGGAATGACGAAGCAACACGGAATAACATCAAGAAGCCGAGATGGTGTAACAAACTGGACTGACTTGAGAAACACCGGAATAACGAAGTAGTACGAAAATAGCCTCAGAAGCTGAGAGTAACGAAGTAGCACAGGTATAACGTCAAGAAACTGGGAATGACGAAGTAGCACGGGAATGACGTAAAGACGCTGGATTCCTACACTTAATCATCATTCTTGACTCTAAGCTGCTATATTGCCTTTTACACCGTCATCCTTACCTATAAGCCGTCATCCTTACTTCTTAACCGTCATATTCGCCTTTCAGCCGTCATCCTCGCGAATGCGGGGATCCAGCTTTTAGCTTTGGCTTTCATATCTCTAGGTTCAAACAGCAAAAAGACTTTACTGTGGATTCCCGCCTTCGCGGGAATGACGAAGCAACACGGAATAACATCAAGAAGCCGAGATGGTGTAACAAACTGGACTGACTTGAGAAACACCGGAATAACGAAGTAGTACGAAAATAGCCTCAGAAGCTGAGAGTAACGAAGTAGCACAGGTATAACGTCAAGAAACTGGGAATGACGAAGTAGCACGGGAATGACGTAAAGACGCTGGATTCCTACACTTAATCATCATTCTTGACTCTAAGCTGCTATATTGCCTTTTACACCGTCATCCTTACCTATAAGCCGTCATCCTTACTTCTTAACCGTCATATTCGCCTTTCAGCCGTCATCCTCGCGAATGCGGGGATCCAGCTTTTAGCTTTGGCTTTCATATCTCTAGGTTCAAACAGCAAAAAGACTCTGCTGTGGATTCCCGCCTTCGCGGGAATGACGAAGGAACACGGAATAACATCAAGAAGCCGAGATGGTGTAACAAACTGGACTGACTTGAGAAACACCGGAATAACGAAGTAGTACGTAAGCCTCAGAAGCTGAGAGTAACGAAGTAGCACAGGTATAACGTCAAGAAACTGGGAATGACGTAAAAAGCGAGTCTTACTTGAGTAACACCGGAATAACCAAAGTGTAAAGTTCTCCTGCAGCTACGTAAGTTCTAAAATCTAGTTGACACAAAAATCTAGCAGCCGCGAAATAATGCTCTAGCAGTGAACTTACGCCTTTTCTTATTAACATTCAGGCCCACTACCGATCCGCGTGGCGGCCCGAGGCCTTATTCAGTACTTCCTATACTTCATCCTTGGGATCGGCTAAAGCTGTTAATAATTGTTCCAGACAATTATTTGCGGCGTCCGCTTAACGAATGAAACTATTCATTCGATGCCTTTCAGGCACGCTACCGATCCGCGTGGCGGGCGAGACGCCCTTCGGCTTTCGCTAAAAGACAGAAACTTTTCTGTCTTTTGCCTTCCAGGCACGCTACCGCCCATAGATTGCGGCCTCTATACTGCCCTTTGCAATGCAAAAATTCATATTTTTCAATAAAATAGAAACCAACAGTCCATAAACTAAAGCTAAAGAATGGTTCAGCTGTGATTTCTTAGTTTTTAGCGTGTATTTGAACCGTGTCAGATTTTATCTTTAAAGATATCAGTAGAAACGTGATTAAACACACCATACTTGACTCCATTATCTAGCGAAAAATAAAGGAGAAATTTCCGGTAAAAACGGCAATAACAGTGCCAAAAGTAGCTAAACATCAATCTTTAGTATGATTAAGTTATCGTTAAGTTTAGTCACGAAAAATTTAGCCGCCGAATTTTACTGCGTATTTCCGACCGTGGATGTTCAATTAATATTCATACACGGGCATCGCAGCTCACTTTTTCACCACTTTAGATGCAAATAAACCATCTAATAATCAAATCAACTTAAAGTTATGACTTTATAGATATTTTTAATGCTGCTTTTTATTAAAAATAAACAAAAAATGTCATCACTATAGCTAATATCTCACAAAATACTCAGCACAATCCTTACATTAACACTCTGATGCCATACCTATACACAAACTCGTTCGAGTGATTCTTCTGGAACAGTAATAGTATTGACTTGCCCCATAAGACTAAATAAAACATGGCAGCGTTTATTTGGGCATTTTTCTTGAAAAATACCTTCTAAATCAACAAATGGACCATCTTTAAAGCGAATTTTTTCCCCCATTTTTAGCTCAGATTCTTCGGCTAATACGGTTTGGGAAGATGTGAATTCTTTCATGCGAATGGTGTGAATAATACGGTCATCAATGGGTGTCATTTTTTCTTGACAATTGACGATTCGATTTACTCCACGGGTAGAGTGGACCTGCCTGACGCTTGTCTGGCTTGGGTCAAATTTGATAAACAAATAATTTGGGAACAACGGTACGCGGCAGATCCGTTTCTGTCCACGCTGAGATTTTTCTTCAGAGACCATTGGTAAGTAGGTCTCTAAATTTTGAAGTGCTAAGTTCTGCTGTGCTCTCGCTTCACTCCGAGGTTTACAGTACAAAAGGTACCATGCCTTCATTTGTTTATCTCATTACCCTATGTCAAGTGACGTCCATTCACGGGCGGCAATCATAACAAAGATGTTAATGTCGATGGAAGCAGTTTTTCACCATAGAGGACCTACTGTTCGGTATGCGTACAAGTGTGACTTATATTAGGTAAATCAACTGTAATCAGCTCTAGCTTTGAATCGTTGGTTATGTCGCCAGTTTGCAAGCCAAAATTGACTTTCGTTGCTTTTAAGGGGTATATAAGGTGGGATTTTAGCGAAAAGATTCAATTTGCCGCTTAAAATATTACTTTTATTATAAAAACGTAACAATAACCCATACGTAACTTGCAGTTATTCAACAACTTTATTCGAGCTTTCTCGTGTAGATGTTTTGCTGAAATGTAAGTCGATTAATGGGATAAGAAAAATCATTTTTCTGTGGTGACATCATCCTGTTTCAGGGGCCCACAGGCAATCACGAGCTTAAGGTGGAAGACTTCATGAGCGTAGCAAAACCACAAGGGACAATGCTTGGGCATCCCAAAGGATTGTTCCTGCTATTTACAACAGAGCTATGGGAACGTTTTAGTTATTACGCAATGCGTGCCATTTTGGTGCTGTATCTAGTTGATCAAGTTGGCAAGCAAGGTGGTGGTGGGTTAGGTTGGAGCCAAGCTGATGCACTGTCACTCTATGGTACCTTCACTGCTTTAGTTTACCTAACGCCACTGATTGGTGGCTGGTTAGCAGATAATTTTCTTGGTCAACGTAAAGCCATCTATTTTGGTGGCGCATTGATGGCTGCGGGCCAGTTTATGTTAGCCGCACCACATGCATGGTTTCCTGGTGTTGAAACGACACTCTTCTATGTAGGTTTGGGAACGCTTATTTTAGGTAACGGCTTATTTAAACCTAATATATCCACTATGGTTGGCGATCTCTATGAAGAAGGCGATCATAGACGCGATGGTGCGTTTACCATCTTCTATATGGGGATTAACTTAGGTGCTGCATTATCTGGTTTTGTTGTTGCATGGGCTTATACCAGCTTTGGTCATACTGAAATAATCAATGACCAAGAAGTGTTTGTTAATAACTGGCAAGCAGGTTTTTTCTGTGCTGGTATTGGTATGCTACTTTCCCTTGTTATTCAATTCTTATTTGCCCAAAAACTACTTGGTGATATTGGTACAGTGCCTGCGGCGAAACTTGAACGTGAACGCCAAGCTCAGTTGGGGAATGTGCGTAAAGAACCGCTAACCAAAGTTGAACGCGACCGTATTAAAGTCATTATGGTGCTTGGTCTCTTTACCATCATCTTCTGGGCAGGTTTTGAACAAGCTGGCGGGTTAATGAACTTATTTACCAATGAATTCACTGACCGTTATATTGGTACATGGGAAGTCCCCACCACCTATTTCCAATCACTTAACGCCATTTTCATTGTGTTATTTGCCCCCGTTGTTGCTTCAATTTGGATCCGTTTAGGTAAAAATGAACCTAACTCACCCGTTAAATTTGCCTTAGGCCTATTCTTATTGGCGATCGGTTTCTTATTTATGATTGGCGCGGTAGTTGAAATGGGGGGCAATCCTAACGCTAAATCCAGCATGTGGTGGTTAGTGGGTGCTTATTTCTTCCATACTATGGGTGAACTCTGCTTATCACCTATTGGCTTATCTATGGTAACTAAGCTTGCTCCATTACGTATTGCATCGCTAATGATGGGCGCTTGGTTCCTCTTTATCGCTATGGCGAACAAAGTGGCTGGTGTTGTAGGTTCGTTTATTGGCCATGGTGGTGGCAAAGAGGAACAACTCGCGAATGCCATGTCTATTTTCGCAGGTATTGCCATTACAGCCACATTTTCTGCTGTGGTGCTCTACTTTATGGCAGACAAGTTAGTTGACTGGATGCATGGCGCAGAAACGAAGCATTCTTCAGAAGCGCAGGCTTTAGAAGATGAAATTGCCGTAACTGCTGAGCACGAAGCGATTAAACGATAAGATAACAGCTAGAATCTAGCTAGATAAAGGCTTCGCTTCTTATAGAGTCTCGCAGTGATGTTCTTGAGCAATCCTGCGAATGTTCTACTAGTTGCGAAGCAACCTTTGACCACCATCCTCGATGTAAACCATCCTCACATTTAAGTCGTCATCGCATTTAAGCCATCCTCGCATTTAAGCCATCATCGCCTCAAATAGTCATCCTCGCGTATGCGGGGATCCAGCTTTGACTTTTAAACCACCCAGCCTTAAAACATCAAAAGAGTGCACTTATAGATTCCCGCCTTCGCAGGAATGACGAGGGGATTGGAATAACAAAAGAATACGAAAATGACGATGGGGTTCAAATAACAAAAGAATGCAAAATGACGAGGAGGTTCGAATAACAAAGGAACGCGAAAATAATAAGGATTGCGGAAATAACAAATGGACGCGGGAGGATGTAGAACGCTGCGAAGCCTTACTCGATTCTAGCAACAGCGCCTTTTACTGTGCCCTAGCCGTGAGCTTGCGAACGCTCTATAGGTAGACTTAATTGCATAAATCCACCAGCGGGAATATGGCGATCGTAAACTAACCCTTTGAATTTATTTTCGAGTAGATTTTGCTTATGTATAGGTTCACTTGTAGCTATACATAGTTGTTCTTGTGGCAGGATAGTGCGGAACTGAATACTGGGTTTACCCCAGTCAAGTAAACCTAACTGTAAACTATCAGAAAGTGCCAAAGGACTAAGCCCTTGATCATTACGTAAATAGCAGCGTAATCCCCTCCCTGCTTGGGCTATCGCCGCTCGATATTTTGTCAATTCAATTGAAATATAAATAATATCGACCGTGATATCTAAACCAGAGTTAACTAAACGCTCATTCAAATAGCTAAGCATATTGAACGGTTCAATAATTGTTTTACTCTGGCCACTACGATAATTTTTAAGCTTTTGATTGACAAAACTACGCAGTAATACACAGGCAAATGCTGCGCGATTATCCTCAGGATAAAGATGTGCCATATACATGATCAAATGATCATTGCCGACCATAGTCGAGTCTATAAAATAACTACTAATATCACTGTCTTTAAACAAACTGTAGTCAACTTTGGCGACGGGGTAACTGATATTAGAGGCAGGAAATAGCTGCTGCTGAACCTGTTTTGCGGCTTCTACACTTTGCTCCAAAAGGGCTAAATTATCACTTAGCTCTTGCCGGGACAGTGCATCTATTTCTGCTTGAATAGGTTCATCACCAAGGATTTTATGTAGGGCTTGCCTAATGGCTTGTTCAATAATGAATAAATCGGATACGGGTTTAACTAAATAATCACTGGCGCCAATGCGTAATGCCTCGACAACATCTGCCATGACATTGTTACCTGAAATCACAATGGAAGGGATAAGTGGCTCAAGTTTAGTCATTTCCTTGAGCATATCGAGTCCTCCTAACTTTGGCATACTCAAGTCAGCCAAGACAATATCAAAGCGCTGTTGTTTGAAAACACTCAGTCCTTGCTCACCATCAGAGGCTTGAGCTACATCAGCGCCACGCCCAGAAAGGAACGTGGCGACAATTTGCCGAAACACAGGATCATCTTCAACCAAAAGAATCGAAACACCATTTAACACCATAAAGATTCCCGAATAAAATTCATTGCTATAGCAATAACTCAATCATGACATCGGAAGAATCATTCGATACGGCAAGGACTAGGTTGTGAAAGCAACATCGATAGCCATGTTGCGTAACGTTAATCAAGCTCCTGCATATATTGATCAAGCAACTCATCATCTTCTTGTTTCTGAGGAACATTGCCATCATAGACTTTATAGTCCATGTGTTGTAAATACGCATCTTTCACGAAAGCATAGGGATCAAGCGCATTATCAACGAGCCTTTCTTGATCAATCGCTGAAGCTCTCGCATGAAGACTCTTAAGCCCCCACTTAACAACGGATTGCCACATGGTGAGCTCTGATAGTGGAAAGTATAGACCATCAACCCAATCTGTTGCGAGTTCACGCACAACATAGGGGCCCGCAAATGGCGCCATAAAATAAGGACCATTTGGCACACCATAGTAACCCAGCACTTCGTTAAATGCGTCTTGCTTACGCGGCATTCCCATCATATCGGCCACATCAAAAACGCCTAACAAACCTATTGTGGAGTTAACGGTAAAACGCCCGCCAGCATTCGCAGCCCATCCCCACTTGCCTTGTAACACATTGTTAACTAAGCTACTTGGCTCTTCTAAGTTCTGTACAAAATTATTAATACCCGTTTTAGCGGGCCGGGGAATATAGTCGTTATAACCATGGGCAACTGGACGATAGAGATATTTATCAAGATACAGATAGTTAAAATCCCACATTGCACGGTTAAAACCCTCGAAAGGATCCCGTGGATCATCATAGGTAATGGTCACTGCTGTAATGTCTTGAGAAGTGGTATCAGGTACGGAGACTTCTGCCCCATATGCTTGGGGCAATAATACAAATCCTAACGATAGCCCTATCCATTTCAACTTCATATTGATCTCTTAATATAAATGTACTGCTTAGGTGCAAAGTTTTCGCTAAAGTGACTATAGACAAGTGACGATATAAGTAACATTCGTCTTAGCCGTATATTCTAGTATTGCGAAAGCTTGCTATTGATATTGTTTTCACAAAACGCATAAGCATACTTGGCAAATTATTTTGGTCAATTGTTAATTTATCAACATGCCATGCCGCAGGATAAACTATTTAAGGTCATCCCATGGAGTCGATCCCAGTCATCAATAATGCTAACCCACAGCAACCTGCTCCAGCATACCAAAACGATGCCTCAAACGTATCTGCACGTCCAATACCTGTTGAAGTGCTTGTATCACCTAAGGGCGACAGTATTATTCTAAACGGTACAGAATATAATTTAAAGCTCGTTGATGCTCAACAAAGACAAGCACTGATTAACGCCAATCGTTTTTTACTAACGCAAACGACAGCAGAGCCTGCGGCCAATACGACACCTAACGCTGCCATAACAACAGCAAGCCAACCAGCTCAACTCACAGCACTTGGCACCGCATTAACACTAAAATTACCAGAAGCTATTGCTCAGCTCGCCCAGCAAAATGGCATATCATTAGAACGCTTATTCAGCTTAGCTGGGCGCCCTCAAGGTTACCCACTTCCCGATGTCACTATTACCCACAAAGAGTTCCAATTTTCAAATGGGACTGTTATTGCACAAGACGCGGGGACTCGACTGAGTGCTGGTGAATACCAAGCTAAAATTGCCTTGTCACAGGGACGTCCTATATTAGTACTCACCCCTATTGTGAGCAAACTTGAAATCCTTATCGGCGCTTCAATAAATGAAACTAATGTTCCCATAATCGATAAACAAGCGGCAAACGTGGTTATCGCAAAAGCAGAACCTGCCCAGATTTATGCTAGCTTTCTGAGGAAGCTAGAAAGCCTTATACCTCAACCAGAAATGCGCTCATCAAATGCCACCACGATAAATATAAGCCCTTCCCTTAGTGCCCAAGGCACTTCAGTGGCAGCATCATCGATGACACCAACTTTGGATGCGACCAATCTCGGCCAAGCAACAACCAAAGCTAATGCCAATAATACACAAGCTAACGCACAAACCGGGCAATCGATAACAGCCACCCGATTACCCCTTGGCAGTTTACCGCCCACTACAGAACAAAACATCACTAACACAGCGACGAATATCTCGTTGCAGAACAGCTCACTTATCGCTGCAACTATCTCTCAATCTGCACATGTTACAAATAATCTTGGGCAAACTAAGCCAGATGTTCAGCAGATTGACAGTAGCAGTGATGGCGACATTAACGTGAATGATGTACTGCAAAAAGCGTTTAATAAAGCAGGCGCATTACCCTCTGATCAACTGGTATTGCGGAGCAACAATAATCTAGCAACTGAGCTACTTAGACATTTACCGCATATCAACCCACAACCTTTAGGGCAGTTGAGTGATCCTGATTCACTTAAAGCTGAAATACTAGGATTAGCCACACTCAATTGGGCAGCACAACAGCTTAGCCACACATCATCCTTTATGAATGCTGGTGCGATTACGTCATTATTTCAACTATTACTCGGTTTTAGAGCCAAAACTACCAGTGCTTTAAGCCAAAAACTGGCGAATTATCTTGAACAATTACAAGCGAGGACTGGTTTTTCTAACAATCAGCTAAGTCAATTGAGTAAAGCTGGCGGTTTAGAGAGCATGGGACAATTAGCGACCAGTTTACATTTATATCAACAAGCAAGTGGCGAAAATAACGGTAATATCGTTTGGTTTTTTGCTCTCCCCTATAGCATCAATCAACGACACGAACAGCTTGAAGGCAAATTTGAGCAGGAGAATGACGCTGATGAGCAGCAGAAGCATAATGGTTGGCATTTACAACTAAAATTTAATCTTGCACAGGGGCCCCTATTAATATCAGCTCGTTATCACCAACAACTCTTAGAGATTCAATTTAAAGGAAATAACCAAACACTACTCAATAAGGTTGATAACTTTTTAGCTCCCTTAAGCCAAAAACTGTCACAGCTCGGTTTTACGACAAGCGAACTTTCAACCCAGATAGCACCAGTGCCAGCCACATTGCTCCCTGGTGACCATTTTCTAGTAAAAACGAAGGCATAGCGTTTATGAACATCAATGTAAGTGACAAAATGAGCATAATATGACAACAGAAGATAATAAAACCAAGCAAGCTGTAGCCTTGAGTTACGATGGAAAACATGCTCCGAAGATTGTCGCAACAGGTGAAGGACTGATCGCCGAAGAAATTATTGCTCTCGCCAAAGAATCAGGAGTTTATATTCATCAAGATGCGCATCTTAGCAATTTTCTACGCTTATTAGAGTTAGGTGAGGAGATCCCAAAAGAGTTGTATCTACTTATTGCAGAACTGATCGCCTTTGTTTATATGCTCGACGGTAAATTCCCCGAGCAATGGAATAATATGCATCAAAAAATTGTTGAAAAAGCTTAGGAGCAAGGAAAAGCAGAACTCTGCGCTAACAGTAAAAACCACCCGCTACGCTTACAGAGCACTTCGTTCATGGCTGACTCTTATCGTAAGAGCGGAACCCATTCTGTAAACTGTGAAGCAGCGTCCGTATACTACAAAGTGGCTATCGAGTAGTTGCAAAACACCCTTTGATTTTTCCGTCATCCTTACTCCTACCACGTCATCCTCGCCCCTAAGCCGTCATCCTCGCCCCTAAGCCGTCATCCTCGCCCCTAAGCCGTCATCCTCGCGCATGCGGGGATCCAGCTTTAGCTTTTAAGTCACGGAGCTCTAAAACACCAAAAGACTTCACTGATGGATTCCCGCTTTCGCGGGAATGACGAAGGATGCAGAAATGACAAAAAGTGCGGTTATGCAAAAGGGAGAGCGTCTTAGCCCCTACACTTCGCTATTTACGATGTAACCGGATCAATAATTCAGCTTCAGCTTTGGGAAGTTCACACTCTTTTATCAGTTCATCGACTCCCGCACCAAGTCCGACCATTTTCATCGCACGAGTATAAAGCTTTGCTTGAGGATCTTGTAAGGTCGTTTCTTCAATGCGCTCGGATTGCTGATGCAACCGCTTTTCTAACTCAATGACTCTGCGCCCCACACCAATAGTGCCGCTGCGTAATTCCTGCAATTCCCTTTTAAAGGCTTCACGCTGACGGTCACCTTCCTTGACAAGCACAGTTAACGCTTCAACTTTATTACGTAATTTACTCAACTGCTTTTGTAGATAGAGCACAAGCCCTAAACATGCAATCACATAGACTAACGCCGCGATCAAAAATTCATCGCCCATTAAAAATCCTTATGCATTTCTATGTATAAATCAGAATAACGGATAAAGAGGATGCATGATTCATGACTCTAATCGCTTTATTGGGAAGCATTGTTCCCCTTTTCCGTTATTGATGGCAATAGCTCATAAAGGTCGAGAGCTTGCTACTAAGCACTCAAAAACGCAACAGTTTAGAGTTGTGTGAGTTCAGCCCATTCTTCATCGGATAATAACTTATCGAGATCAACTAAGATCAACAGCTCATTATCACGGTTACTTACACCTTGAATAAACTTAGCGCTTTCTTCTGTCCCGACATTAGGTGCGTTGTCAATTTCGCTGCGGCGTAAGTAAACAACCTCTGCAACGCTATCCACTAAAATACCGATGACTTGCTTTTCAGCTTCGATAATCACAATACGGGTCGAATCATCGACTTCGGCTGATTGCAAGCCAAAACGTGACCGTGTATCGATAACAGTGACAACATTACCACGTAAGTTAATGATACCTAAAACATAATATGGAGCACCAGGCACTGGCGCTATTTCGGTATAGCGCAGCACTTCTTGCACTTGCATTACGTTGATACCATAAGTTTCGTTGTCTAACTTAAAGGTAACCCATTGTAATACTACATCATCTTTACTTGCAGCTACGGCTGCGACATTTCTTGTATCTTTCATGTTTACCTCAACCAATTGAGTCCTGACAACCTAAACCCGCATCAAGCATTTCAACTAAGGCTTGTACGTGCAAAATACCACACATTTGTTCTTTAACGACACCAGCGAGCCAAGGCCGTTTACCTGCTTTGCTGCGCCAGTTTACTTGCGATTTATTAATTTTTACAGCATTGACTAAAGACTCACAAGTTAATCCCCAGTTACTGCCTTCTAACAATACAAGATATTGATAATTTACCGATTGCGCCAGTTTATCTGTGTATTTTTCTGGCATAACCCAAGCGCAAGTATCGACAATGTTTAATTGTTCTTCCCTGTGGCTTTGCACACCTAAAAACCACGATGGACGGCCAATAATATGGTTAATCCGTTCCACTTTAACAATGCCACCTAAACTCACTAGCGGTACGGCTAATGTTAACCCAGCCACTTTAAAGAATAGTACCTGAAACTCATCATCGAGCACTTCTTGAAGATCTTTTGTGATACTCGGTGGTGTAATACCAAGCTGAGTCTCTGGCTTATTGACTAAAATAGCCTCTTCACGCCCAACAGTAAGAGGCTCTTCGGCGGCAAAAGATATAGGCTGTTCAGTATCATCAACAGGCTTACCCTCGGAAACAATCTCCGGTTGTATAAGCTCTTCAATGATTTTGGGTTCTGTTTTAACTTCCGTTTTTAATACTGGTGCCAGTAGTTTTTCAAGCGATTGCTTATCTACTTTAGGTGCGACCTCACTCAAAACCACATTGGGACTTGGTGCCTTTACTTTAGCGAATTGCACCTCAGGGGTGACGGTTATTGTCTGATGTAAACGTACTGATGCACGTTCCGCTAAAATCGCATCATCGAGTGATGTAACCTCATTCCCGATCGCCTCCCGTTGTAGAGACTTATCCCCATGTGATGGTGGCTTGGAAATACCTGTAATTGAACTGTCATTCTCATGCAGCAATAATTCAAAAAAATCAAAAACAGTTTCATCAACCGATTTTGACATGGCCAAACTCCCCGACTAATAAAAAATCTAACAATCTTTCATAGGCTTTTACGCCACGACACCCACTTGCATAATGCGAGGCGGGTAAATGTGCCAAA
This sequence comes from Shewanella putrefaciens, assembly GCF_016406325.1. Lineage (NCBI taxonomy): Bacteria > Pseudomonadati > Pseudomonadota > Gammaproteobacteria > Alteromonadales > Shewanellaceae > Shewanella > Shewanella putrefaciens. The sequence continues at coordinate 2,886,022 of NZ_CP066370.1, forward strand.
CTGGCATCTCTAAACTTAGTATCGACGGGAATAACATCACGCCACAGGGAACCTGAATATTGTTCGCTTAATATTTGTAAGGCCGCGGGAGAAGCTTTAGTACGTTTATCATACATCGTTGGAACAACGGTATAACTGTATTGGGTTTTCTTGGAGCGCCCCATTAATTCCATTGTTTTGACCATGCGCTCCAAACCTTTAATGGCTAAGAATTCGGTTTGTACGGGAATAACGATATGCTGACTCGCAGCAAGGGCATTCACCATAAGCACCCCTAAAACTGGTGGGCAATCTACAATTGCCACATCATATTCATCGGCAACAAGTGCTAAAAGATTACGCAGAACCAGCCCCATCCCTTCTTGATGACCTAACGCTCTGTCTAACGTCGCTAGCGCCATGGTCGCAGGTAAGAGATCCAAACCATCTACCAAGGTTGGCACTATATGAGAACAAACCAACTCTTTTGTTAAGTTCTGATGAGCAAGAAATACATCAAATAGTGAACCTGGCACTTTTTCAGAGTCAATGCCTAAGTAATATCCAAGTGACGCATGGGGATCTGTATCGATCATTAGCACACGCTTACCGCGCTTAGTCAGTACTCCTGCTAAGCTCGCCACCGTTGTGGTTTTACCCACACCGCCTTTTTGATTTGCTATGGTCCATACTTTCAAGAAGTGATCCTCTCGTTATTCCGACTTACATGCATTGAATCACGATTGAAAAAGACTAATCGCCTTCCCTTGTTGTTACCCTTATCCCACCATTTGGTAGGCTAATCACTTTAACGCCATCAGCATTCTCTGACACCACTACAGGCACAACGTCAGTATTTACTTTACCCGTTGACGGTTCAGTTGATTTAGGTGGTAACGCCAAATTAATTGACGAAGGTTCTGCATTTAAGTCTACCGTAACTGCTTTTTGCTCACCCGGTGAAGCTAATTTCAACATAGCTTGAGTCTGATCAGGATGAGTCGCTAGCCATGTTGCAATCGCTTCAGCTTGCTCATCAGGTACCATAAGTAAAACTTGAGTTGATTCGAGACGTTGTACATCTTCATGCAACAATTTGATTTTATGTCGATAGTCGAGACTTAACGCGCCCAGACAAATAATGGTAATCACCATTAATACCATAATGAGCACGACATTCGTGCTCATTGGCTTTTTGACATTAGTTACATTAGCCACGAACAGACTCTTTTAAAATTGACTCAGCCATATTGTCGAGTGAAATAGATTGGCTCGCAATTCCCGCACTCGCAACGGCCTGCGGCATGCCGTAAACCACGCAACTGGCTTCATCCTGTGCCCAAATAGTCGCTCCAGCCGATTTAAGCATACGCGCTCCTTCTCGACCATCGGCTCCCATACCCGTTAAGACAACAGCAAGTACATCACCACCATAGGCTTTCGATGCTGATGCAAAAGTAATATCGACGCAGGGCTTATAATTCATCTCAGCACTCCCCGCGATGACTTTGATTCGGCCACTGGCACCACTGCGTTCGATCATCATCTGCATGCCACCCGGCGCTAAGTAAGCACAACCTGGTCGAAGTAAATCACCATTTGCAGCTTCTTTTACTTCAATCTTACATAACCCATTTAGACGATTCGCGAAAGCTGGTGTAAAGGCTGCCGGCATATGCTGAATGAGTAAAATAGGGTGAGGATAATTGGCTGGAAACTGCGTCAAAATCTTTTGCAATGCGACTGGGCCGCCAGTAGAAGTGCCAATCAGCAGTAATTTGTATTGTTTACCACTCGCACGGATAGACGAAGCAGTGGATGTCCGAACAGGCGCAGTGGCAACAGGCGTCGTGTTCCCCAGAACAGAAGTGGTACTCGTTCGAGATGTAGGAGTTGGCAACACCGAAGATCTTACTATCGGGCGAAACATTCTCCTGCGACCAAGGGCTTTCACTCTTTGCTGGAGTAAAAGAATGGCATCATCTTTATTTGTTGCAATATCTTCAAAGCGCTTAGGTAAAAAATCTAACGCACCCGCATCTAACGCATCTAACGTGGCTTTGGCACCGTCATGGGTCAAAGATGAAAACATTAATATGGGTGTTGGACACTTTGCCATGATCTCACGGACGGCAGTAATACCATCCATGACGGGCATTTCAATATCCATGGTAATCACTTGGGGATTAAGTTCAGCAGCCATCTTTACCGCTTCGGCCCCATTTGAGGCCGTCGCAATTACTTCCAGTTCAGGATCTTGATTGACTATTTCACTAACACGTCGCCTAAAAAAACTTGAGTCATCAACGACTAATACTTTAATGGCCATTCCATTCCTTAGCTTGGAAACTAACTTTTATTCTTTGCATAATGCTTTAATAGCCCTGGTACATCTAAAATCAGAGCAATACCGCCATCAGAGGTGATCGTTGCACCAGCCATACCTGGTGTGCCGTGTAACATGGCTCCAAGCGGTTTGATAACCACTTCTTCTTGGCCAATTAAAGCATCTACAACAAATCCTATCTGCATCATACCTAATTGCACGATAACAACATGGCCATGTTTCTTATCACCATGTTTAAAACTCGTTTTATTCTTATGTAACCAGTGTTCCAAATAGAACAGTGGTACAGCCTTATTACGCACTATGACGGTGAGTTGTCCATCAACAATGTTGGTTTTTGTTAGATCAAGGTGGAATATCTCATTCACACTCGATAGCGGCAGAGCAAATACTTGCTGTGCTACATCCACCATCAGGGTTGGCATAATCGCAAGCGTTAAGGGAACTTTAATTTCAAGCACCGTCCCCTTACCTTTCATTGAGTCTATGTGAACAGTACCGTTTAATTGAGCGATACGGGTCTTAACTACATCCATACCAACGCCACGACCTGAAATATCGGAAATTTCCACCTTTGTTGAAAAACCAGGCGCAAAAATCAGATTATAAGCCTCAGTGTCTGTCATACGCGCGGCGGCGTCGTCATCGAGCACCCCACGTTTAATCGCGATTTGCTTAAGTTTTTCAGGATCCATCCCTGCGCCATCATCTTCGATTTTAAGCAGAATATGGTCACCTTCTTGGCTGGCAGATAAGGTAATAGTCCCTGTTCTAGGCTTACCGCTAGCTTCACGCTCATTTGGCATTTCTATGCCATGGTCAACCGAGTTACGCACTAAGTGAACCAGAGGATCGGCGAGGGCCTCCACTAAGTTTTTATCTAAATCGGTCTCTTCACCGATCATAACCAAGTCAATTTCTTTGTTCAGTGTACGAGCTAGATCGCGAACAACACGGGGGAAACGCCCAAACACCTTTTTAATAGGTTGCATACGGGTCTTCATCACTGCGCCTTGTAAATCCGCAGTCACAAGATCTAAGTTAGCAAGCGCTTTAGACATTTCCTCGTCATCACGACTAATGCCTAAACTGACAAGACGATTTCGCACTAATACCAGCTCACCGACCATGTTCATAATTTGATCAAGGCGTGCAGTATCGACTCGAACTGTAGTTTCACCTTGAGGAACGTTGGCTGATGCCGCTGCTTTCGCGGGCGCTTTATCAGCGACAGCAATCTCAGTTTTAGCCGCAACGACAGGCGCACTCACTGTAGCGGCCACGTTAGCCGTTGACGTTATTGGCGCAGCCTTAGGCGCTACAACTGAAGGTGTTGATGATGCTGCAACAGGGATGCTTGCTGTTGCTTTTGCCGGTGCCCCACCTTTACCATGCAATTCATCAAGCAATCGCTCAAACTCATCATCGGTAATTTCATCCGAATCAACAGGTGGCACTGGCGGCGTGACAACTGCTTTAGGTTTAGCTGGCGCGTCAACTTCGACTTTAAACTGACCAGAACCATGCAACTCATCGAGTAAAGCTTCAAATTCATCGTCGGTAATATCATCAGTCGACGCAGGAGCTTTCGCTGTTGGCGCAGATTGGGGTGGCACGGCGCTCCCTACTGAACTGACAGCAGGACCTTTCCCCTCTCCGTGCAAAGCATCTAACAGTGCCTCAAATTCCGCTTCATCAATTTCATCAATACTTGAGCTTCCGCTTCTTTCCGTTGCTTCAATGGGCATTTCCTCAATAATAGCAACTTCAACAAGTTCGGGTTCTGGCTCTGGTTCAGTCATGGCAACAGGTGAAATTGGGTTTAATTCAGAGGGTAATGGCGCGCCAGAACTGAGCATTTTTAATTTTGCTAATAATACTGGATCGGCGGGGTCTTGTTGTTCACCCTGTTGAGTTTGAGCGAACATAGTATTAATGGCGTCAACAGCGTGCAGAATGATATCCATTAATTCAGCATTAACTTTTCGCTTGCCGGTACGTAACAAGTCAAAAGTATTTTCAGCTTCATGGCAAACATCAACCATGGGAGTCAAACTGAGAAAGCCGGCGCCGCCTTTAACGGTATGAAATCCCCTGAAAATGGCATTAAGCAAGTCAGTATCATCAGGATTATTTTCTAGGGCAACAAGTTGCTCCTGTAGCAGTTCTAAAATCTCACCTGCTTCGATTAAAAAGTCCTGGAGTATCTCTTCATCTACATCAAAGGCCATCAAATTGACTCCCAGTTAGAAACCTAGACTCGATAGAAGATCATCTACTTCGTCTTGACCCGTTACCACATCTTGACGAAGCTCGGCATTCATTATCGGGCCTTCTGCTTCAATATTATTTTTCTGAATAACCTGGTGCTCAATTATTGGTTGCTCACCAAATACCGTCAGCATTGATACCAAGTTACTTTCAACTTCCATTACTAAATCGATAACACGGCGGATCATTTGTCCGGTGAGATCTTGAAAATCCTGCGCCATCAATATTTGATTAAGCAAATCACGTAATCGATCAGAATCTTGCTCACTGCGCAACATTAAGTGCTGCACATCATGGCATAGGGCTTTAAACTCAGTTAATGCAATGTCTCGCCGCATTAACCTATCCCAAGATGGCATAACCTGCTGAATATTTGTCGTTAAGGCATTTGCTAATGGCAAACATTCCTCAACTGCATCCATGGTTTTATTCGCAGCTTGCTCTGTCATATCAATAACATAGTTTAATCTTTGTTTCGCATCAGGTATGTCAGTATTCGCCAACTGAACTAAACGATTATCGACCTGAAAATCCATCAATGCACTATGAAGTTGTCGAGTGAGCTTACCTACCTCGTCGAAGAGTTCCCTCTGAAGTGGAGCTGCAAGTTCTCTAAATAAATCATCAGCTTGAGACTGTTCACCTGCACTTAGTAATTCAACTAAATGCTGAGCCTGCTCTAGCGTGATGAGCCCTGATGTATGTGACTTCATAGCTCATCCCTGCCTAAGCGAGTCGTTCGAATATTTTATCTAACTTTTCTTTTAACGTAGCTGCTGTGAAAGGTTTTACGACATAGCCGTTTACCCCCGCTTGGGCCGCAGCGATAATTTGTTCACGTTTTACCTCAGCAGTAACCATTAACACTGGTAAATGCTTAAGAGAGTCGTCTGCGCGAATAGCTCTTAACAGATCAATCCCTTGCATGCCGGGCATATTCCAATCTGTAACAACGAAATCAAAATCCCCCTTTTGCAACATCGGCAGGGCGGTTGAGCCATCGTCTGCTTCTTGGGTGTTGTTAAACCCCAAGTCTCGCAACAAGTTCTTGATGATACGTCTCATTGTTGAAAAGTCGTCAACAATGAGAATCTTCATATTCTTGTCCAAGGTTTCCTCCGGTGAGCTGACATTATGTGCTCGATTAATAATTATACTTATGTCCAGTGCTTGAGCTTAGCTTTGAGTCGCAACATAGCCTGACTTAATATCTGGCTAACTCGCGATTCGCTTACTTCAAGAATGGCGCCAATCTCTTTTAAATTCAATGCTTCATCGTAGTACAGCGATAACACTAACGCATCTCTTTCTGGCAATAATTTTATTGCCTCAACTAATGCGGAATGAAACTGAGTCTCAGCGAGAGCTTCAAACGAGCCATCGTCGGACCTATCGCTCAGCGTTAGTATATCTTGCGATACACCTAAGTCTTCTATCCCTATGATTTTTCCGACAGAAACATCGTTAAGAATATGATGGTACTCATCGAGCGTCATATCAAGTTTTTCTGCAATTTCTGTGTCACGTGCATCACGGCCCAGTTCTTGCTCTAACTCATCAATGGCTTGTGCTACCCTACGATTATTACGATGAACAGAACGTGGGACCCAATCACCTCGACGAATTTCGTCCAGCATGGCACCACGGATCCGTATGCCAGCGAAGGTTTCAAATTTTGCACCTTTGCCACCATCAAACTTGGATGATGCTTCTAATAGTCCCATCATCCCAGCTTGTAGTAGATCATCTAGCTGCACAGAAGCTGGCAGTCTGGCGAGTAAATGATGTGCAATTCTTTTAACCAACGGAGCATACTGTTCAACGATAGACGATTTATTGTCTAAACAAGTATACGCTGCGGCTTTATTCACTCGTTTTTTCCTCTTGAAAATCTGGTCGTTGGACTAAACGTTCAACGAAAAACTCCAAATGCCCACCAGGTTGTTGCGGTACAGGCCAACTCATGATTTTATTGGCTAAGCCTTGGTATGCGATAGCTGCAGGTGATTTAGGATAAGCTTCAACCACTAACTTTTGCTTACGCACAGACTTACGCAAATTTTCATCAAATGGAATCGTTGCAACGAGCTCAAGTGCCACATCTAAAAATCGGTCGGTCACTTTACTGAGTTTAGCAAATAATTCCATCCCTTCGCGTAAACTACGCACCATATTGGCAACAATTTTAAAACGAAATACACCGTGTTCACGGCTGAGAATTTTAATTAACGCATAGGCGTCGGTGATTGAGGTAGGCTCGTCACATACAACGACTAGCACATCCTGCGAAGCACGTGAGAAACTGAGTACCATATCAGAAATCCCTGCAGCAGTATCGACCACAAGAATATCAAATTGTGTGCGCATCTCACTGAAAGCACGGATTAATCCAGCATGCTGAGCAGGACTTAGTTCCACCATACCTTGGGTGCCTGAAGTCGCTGGTACGATACCAATACCTTTAGGCCCACGGACAATAATATCGTCAAGTTCAGCATCACCCGATAATACATGGGAGAGGTTACGCTCGGCACGGATCCCCAACATGACATCGACATTGGCTAAGCCAAGGTCTGCGTCAAGCACTAAGACACGCTTGCCCTTTTCGGCTAATGCCACTGCGGTATTAATTGATACGCTGGTTTTACCCACGCCACCTTTACCACCTGTGACAGCGATTACTTTCACTTTTTCGTTATAGGGTTGATTCATCATACGTAAACCACTTGCTTGATCCAGGGTCATAACTCTACTCAAATGCACAGGCCATATTATCTGACCACGCTGTGTCTTGTAATGATTGTTGTTCTGTACTATCTAATGTCGCAAGCGCCTGCTGCGCTAACATTAGGGTGTCTGCGACTTTCATATCTTCTGGAACCCTTTGTCCATCAGTAACATAACTTAATGGTAGCCCACTTTGGATCAACACACTCAGCGCACCCGCGAGGGAGACTGATTCATCGAGTTTTGTGAGCACGGCACCAGATAAAGGAATGCGTTTAAAATGATTAACAGCATCTTGCAACACTCGGCGCTGTCCTGTGGCAGACAGTACCAGATAACTGCGAATAGGTATTCTGCTATTTGCAGTTAAATTATCAAGTTGCTGGTAAAGCCGCATATCTCGTTGCCCCATACCAGCGGTATCTATCAATACTAGCTTGCGATTTCTGAACTGATAAAGAATTTGTTCTAATTCATTGAGATCATGGGCTTGCTTAACTGGACAGCCCATTATTTTGCCATAGGTCGCTAATTGCTCATAGGCGCCAATGCGATAATGATCTGTGGTAATTAATGCGACTTGTTCCGGCCCATGGTGAGCAGTAAAACGCGCAGCCAATTTAGCTAATGAGGTCGTTTTACCCACACCAGTAGGGCCAACTAAAGCCACTACTCCACCCTGCCTAACTATATCATCACCTTGATTATCAAGCATATTAGCTAGACTTTGGGGTAGTGCTCGCACTAACTCAGCAGGGGTATAATGCTGACTCAACGCGGCTAATTTCGCAGCAACTGCAGGAGAAAATTCGGCTTCAAGTAACTTAGATTCCAGCATAGCGCCAACGGGATCGATACGTTTTTTATGCTCTGTCATCAAAGAAGACACTTGGTGAGTCAATAAATTACGCAGTGATGCTAATTCATCACGCATGGCTTCAATATCAGCATTTTGTTTTTGTGTGGTTTGCGGCTTTTTATCAAAAGCGGCCGGAATGTCTCGGCGCTCAGACTTCGATGCTACTGGTGCCTGTAACCCTTTTGCCCATGCGGGTAAATCGGCTTCAGGTTGCTGATGCGATAATTGCTGATTTAAACGGCTTTGTTGTTTCTCGAGCAAAGCTTGTAATGAATCTGCTGGCGCCGATGGTTTGACACTGCTCTGTGCACGCACAGGCTGCTTTCCACCAAGAGACACTAAGTCATCACTGACATCCATAAAAGTAGGTGCAGGAGGTGTCGCGGACGCCTTCGCTTTTGGCTCATCGTAGTCAACCGCGGCAACAATTTCGATACCGCCATTCACCTTTTTGTTTGACATGATAACGGCATCTGAGCCGAGAGTGTCTTTCACTTGGGCCAGAGCGGCACGCATGTCTTTGGCAAAAAATCGTTTAATCTTCACTTATGCGTCCTCTACTGGCCGACAGCAGATACAATGCGTATTTGCTTTTCATCGGGGATTTCTTGGTAAGAAATCACTCTGAGATTAGGAATGGTATGTTTAACAAACCGTGACAGCGTCGCGCGTAACATACCAGACGTTAATAATATGGCAGGCTGTCCAACCATTTCTTGCTTTTGAGCCGCATCAGCCAATGACTGCTGCATACGCTCCGCAAGACCGGGTTCAATATTTGGACCATCACCACCGGTTGCTTGCATTGACTGATGCAACATCTGTTCCAACTCTGGCGCCAAAGTAATGACGGGGATTTCGAGTTCTGGGCCAGATATTTCTTGGACTATCATACGTTTCAGCGCAATACGTACGGCGGCGGTCAACACTTCTGTATCATTGCTCTTAGTGCCGTATTCTAACAAAGTTTGTACTATTGTACGCAAGTCTCTGACAGAAACGCCTTCATTTAATAGGTTTTGCATCACTTTTACGACACTACCCAGTGGCATCACATCAGGAATAAACCCATCAACAAGCTTAGGAGAATGTTTAGCAAGCATATCCATCAGTTGTTGCACTTCTTCGTAACCTAAAAGTTTTGCGGCATTATTGGTGAGTAATTGACTAATATGGGTCGCAACGACAGTTGCAGCATCAACCACAGTGTAACCTAAGGTCTGTGCATGCTCGCGAAGTTCAGGGGCAATCCAGACCGCTTCAAGACCAAAAGCAGGATCGCGAGTTTCAATACCATCAAGCTTACCGTACACTTGCCCTGGATTAATAGCTAACTCACAATCATGGCGAATATCAGCCTCACCAACCACAACCCCCATAAGGGAAATACGATAGGCATTGGGAGATAAATCCAAGTTGTCACGAATATGCACTGCGGGTACGAGGAAACCAAGCTCCTGCGAGAGTTTCTTACGCACCCCTTTAATACGGCTCAATAATTCCCCACCCTGGCCTTTATCGACTAATGGGATTAAGCGATAACCCACTTCTAGGCCGATAGTGTCAACATGGTGTACATCATCCCAGCTCAACTCTTTAGGCTCTTTGTCTTGTCTTTCTATCGGACCCGTTTTGACTTGTTCTAAGGCTTTTAAGCGTTTATTTTCATTACGTTTAAATACAAAATACGCAGCACCAGCAGTAATAACAGCAAAGCCAAGGAACGCCATGTGAGGCATTCCTGGCACAATGCCCATGACAAAGAGAACACCCGCTGCAATCCCTAAAGATTTATGACTGTCAAACATCTGACTCATCAGCATTTGGCCCATGTCACCCGATTCATTTTGACGGGTCACCATTAATGCCGCTGCAATGGACAGCAATAGTCCTGGAATTTGCGCAACCAGACCATCACCTATGGTCAAAAGCGTATAAATTTCGACAGCTTGAGAAAAACTCAAGCCATGTTGAACAATACCAATAATAAAGCCACCGAGGATGTTGATAACTAAGATCATAATCCCCGCAATAGCATCGCCTTTCACGAACTTAGAGGCACCATCCATCGCACCATAGAAATCTGCCTCGCGAGTCACCTCAGCTCGACGTAACCTCGCCTGTTCTTGATTGAGAGTTCCAGCGTTTAGATCGGCATCAATCGCCATTTGCTTACCAGGCATAGCGTCTAGGGTAAAGCGAGCACTCACCTCTGCAATACGACCAGCACCTTTTGTCACCACGGCAAAGTTGATGATAATGAGGATGATAAATACCACTAAACCCACTGCATAGTTACCACCAATCACCACAGAGCCGAATGCCTCAATCACTTTACCTGCGGCATCCCCCCCATTATGGCCTTCAAGCAACACAACACGGGTTGACGCCACGTTAAGGGCGAGTCGCAATAAGGTGGCGACCAAAAGCACGGTTGGAAATGCGGCAAAATCTAAGGGTCTATCAGTATAAATAGCGACTAGTAATACGATTAATGCGAGGGCGATATTAAAGGAAAATAAAATATCGAGTAAGAACGGTGGAATAGGCAATACAATCATTGCTAATGCGGCAAGCACTAACATAGGCGTACCTATGCCTTTGAACGTACTAAGTCTTACCTGCTTAACTTGGCCTAAAGCCGCTTTAACATCCATTCACTATTACCTAAACTTTGACGTATAAAAGCGGAAAAGCAAAAATCGCGCCAAGAGGACACTTAAAATTTGAAGAGTGAACGAGCAAGCCATTAATATTTTAAATCATCAGGGATAGGCTGATTTAATGGGATAGGAATAGGTTTACGCCCCCGTCCCTTTTGGTATTGACGCAATTGGAAAACATAGGCTAAAACCTGAGCCACGGCAGTAAATAACCCCTCAGGTATTTGCTGATCTAATTTAGTCGTATGATAGATGGCCCTTGCCAATGGGGGAGCTGACACAATCGCAATATTGTACTCACGGGCGACTTCGCGGATCTTAAACGCCACATCATCTACGCCCTTGGCAATGACAAACGGTGCAGCAGAGCGCTTGACATCGTATTTGACCGCCACGGCATAATGCTCAGGATTGACGACAATCACGTCCGCATTGGGTACTTCGGCCATCATTCGACGCTGTGCAAGCTCTCGCTGCATTTGTCGAACGCGTCCTTTAACTTCAGGCTTACCTTCTGTGTCTTTATATTCATCTTTGACTTCTTGTTTGGTCATTTTCAGTTGTTTATTGTGATTCCAAATCTGAAATGGCACATCAATGACCACAATCAATAACACAGAAGAACAGAGTAAAATGAACATCCATATCAACAGATCTAACGCATGGTGAACATTCCCTGGTAAGTGATCACTTGATAACAATAAAATATCATTAAAATAGTAACTTAAAAGAAAGTAAGCCGAAAAAGCAACTACGGAGAACTTAGCAATTCCCTTAGTTAACTCAACGAGCGCTTGCACCCCAAACATACGCTTAAAACCAGCAAGAGGACTCATTTTACTGGCTTTGGGCATCATAGCTTGGGTTGAAAAGTTCATCCCTCCGAGGGACACATTACCAATAAAAGCCACCACCACAATCAGCAACATGATTTTAAGCATTGGCCATGCAATTTCACCCGCGACCAACCCCCAAACATTAAACATTTGGTTAGTATCATAAATTTGAGCGCGCTCCATAGTAAAAACACGTTCAAACACATGGGAGAGTGCCGTTGCGATACCAGGGCCAAGCATATAAAACCCCGTTGCTGCGGAAAGTAATACCGCGGCAGTCCCCAGTTCTTTTGAACGAGCAACTTGGCCTTTTTCACGCGCCTGTTCAAGGCGCCTCCCTGTGGGCTCCTCACTACGTTCGCCGCTGCTCTCTTCAGCCATACTGAGTTCCTATAACCTTATATCAAGCCATCGGCTTGACATTGAAGACCCAAAATATCACATAGCAAAACCTGAGCTGCAGCCCATACTTCGTCAAAATGCGCCATTACTGGCGTCAGCGTTAGCCAAAGGATTAAAAGCCCACCAATCATAGTGATAGGAAAACCAATAGAAAAAATATTCAACTGTGGTGCGGCACGGGTCATTACCCCAAAAGAGAGGTTAACCAGTAACAGCGCAATGATCGCCGAAATTGACATAGTCAAAGCCGCGCCAAACATATACGAGCCCCACTCTGCAAGTGATCTGTAGCTTGTAAGCGTTAGCCCTTGGTTAGAAATAGGAAGAGTCTCAAAACTTGCGACTAACATACGGATCATAAGAAGGTGACCATCAACAGCCAGAAAAATCAGCGTCGCAAGCAAGAGGAAAAAGTTACCAATGACAGGGGTTTGTTGTCCAGAACCAGGGTCAACCATAGAGGCAAAGCCTAAACTGGTTTGCATACCAATAATTTGCCCTGTTAATACAAAAGTCTGCATTACCATCTGGGAAACAAACCCCATCGCAACGCCAATAATAATTTGTTGCGCCGTAATAAAAACAGCACTAAGGGAAAATAAATCCGCATTCTCCACCGGAGGCAAAACAGGCGCAATTGCAAAGGTAATCGCCATGGCAAGGAGTAAACGCACTCTAGCAGGAGTCGTTGCGGCGCCAAATACCACCATCACCATCAACATGCTTGCAACGCGAAATAACGGCCACATGTAAGATGCGATGGTCTGCATTAAGGTATCGAGCAACAGCTCCATAGCCTTAACCTATCACTTGGGGAATACGGTTAACCATCTCAATGAAAAAATCCATTAAGGTTTGAACTAACCAATGCCCCATAAACATCAGTCCAAACAATGTGACCAATAATCGAGGAAGAAAACTTAAGGTTTGCTCATTAATTGAAGTGGCAGCTTGAAACACTGCGACAACAAGCCCTATACCCAACCCAGGCAAGACAATGGCCGACACCATCATCACAATAACGGCTAAGGCTTCTCGAAATATATCAATCAGTGCTTCTGGAGTCATAACAATTCCTAGTACGACTAACCAAAACTATTGGCTAAGGTGCCTAACACAAGCCCCCAACCATCAACGAGCACAAATAACATAATCTTAAATGGCAATGAGACTATCATCGGCGATAGCATCATCATCCCCATCGCCATCAAAATACTCGCCACTACTAAATCTAATACCAAAAAAGGCACGAATAACATAAAGCCAATTTGAAAGGCCGTTTTGAGTTCACTGGTAATAAAAGCAGGCACAAGTACGCTCATCGGCGCCTCTTCTGGCGAGTTAATATTTTGATAGCCAGAAATATCAATAAAGGTTTTTAAATCTGTCGTACGAACTTGGCCTAGCATAAAAGCTCGTAATGGTTCTTTCCCCTTATCAAAAGCTTGCTGTAGCGTCAGTTGTTCATCGATATAGGGTTTAACACCTTGATCATAAATTTTGTCAAACACGGGCGCCATAATAAAAAAAGTCATAAAGAGACTCATGCCAATAAGCACTTGGTTAGAAGGCGTCTGCTGCAATCCAATCGCTTGGCGTAAAATAGAAAGTACCACAATAATCCGTGTAAACGAGGTCAGCATAATCACCATGGCTGGCAAAAAACTCAGTGACGTCATCAGCAGTAGAATCTGCATTGTCACTGAATACTCTGTCGAACCATCGGCAGCCGTTTTTACGGTGACCGCAGGCAACACACCATCTGCCGCCCCGACCGATACACTAAAAAATAAAATGGCAAGCCCGATTAATGGGAAACTGTACTTTGTCATTGTTTTAATTTCGCCTGACGTAAGCGATTCGCAAAGGAATCAGATTCCACTTGGATGGGCTCGGCTAATTTATCAATCAAATTCACTTGTTGTGCACTCACCCCAAGTAAATATTGCTGCTCTCCAACTTGAACAAGCACTAGCCGTTCTTTTTGTCCAAGTGAAGTCACCGCGAGGGTCTTAAGCACATTATGATTTGTTTGAACTAAATTAAATCGCCTTAACAAATAGGCTAAGGCGAAGATAAGCAATAATACGAGGATCAAGCCACCAAGCATACTTGCCGCAGTGGCAAGTTGAGATGGTTCTGACATTTTGGCAGTTGATGCGACTACCGCAGTAGAAGTGTCGGTAACTAATCCCACGGCATTAGCCTGCGTAACAGGCATTAAACTGAATATTACCGATGTACTCATCTCATATACCAACTCATGTGCATCTATTATTTAAGCTTTTTAATTCGCTCAGTTTGACTGATAACATCAGTTAAACGAATACCAAACTTGTCATTTACTACAACCACTTCGCCATGGGCAATAAGTGTCCCATTGACCATCACGTCTAACGGCTCTCCAGCCACACGGTCAAGCTCAACGACAGAACCTTGGTTTAGCTGTAGTAAATTGCGGATACTAATAAAACTGCGGCCCACTTCCATTGAAATGGTCACCGGAATATCCAAAATCGTATCTAATTTAGCAGCATCTGCTTTACTAATAGGCTGAGAGTCATCAACGAGCTCATCCAGCGCAACAGCATTTGCCTCCTCTAAAGCCTGCTCCGCCATCGCGGCAGCCCAATCATCGCCCGTATCTTCTGTGCTCATCTTGCTTCACCTTATAATTCAGATATATCTCTAGCTTTGCCTTTGCGCGTCACTAATTGGAGTTCAGTTTTTACTGTTTCTGGACGGGGTATTTTTTCATATATTTTGAGCGCTAAATTATCGCGAGAACGCCCCATTTTACAGCGGTAAGTCGGTAGGTCTTCGATTTTCATCATGATATATTCAGGCAATTCAACTGGAATAATATCACCGGCTTTAAAGTTCATTACATCTTTGAGCGTTAACTCATGCTCAACAACGCATGCATCGAATCCCACTTTTACATCCATGATTTCATCATGTAATGCCTGTGACCAGCGCATATCCGTATCTTGCTTATCACTTTGCACCCCTGCATCCAACAACTCTCGAATAGGTTCGATCATGGAGTACGGCATAGTAATGTGAAAATCCCCGCCGCCGCCGTCCACCTCAATATGGAAGGAGTTTATCACCACCACTTCGGTTGGACTGACAATATTCGCCATGGCAGGGTTAACTTCAGAGTCAAGATAGTCGAATTCGACATCCATGACTGGAGCCCAAGCATCTTTATAATCTTCAAAGATAATTTTTAAAAGAAGCTGTACAATCCGCCGCTCAGTAGGGGTAAACTCACGCCCTTCAATCTTGGCATGGAACCGGCCATCACCGCCAAAAAAGTTATCCACAAGGATAAACACTAAGCGAGCTTCCATGGTGATAAGTGCAGTCCCTTTGAGTGGACTAAAACGTACCATGTTTAGACTGGTTGGGACGAATAAGGTATGTACGTACTCACCAAACTTGAGCATCTGTACGCCATTGATCGACACTTCAGCCGCACGGCGCATCATATTGAACATGCTAATACGTAGATGACGCGCAAATCGCTCGTTAACAATTTCGAGTGTGGGCATGCGCCCACGTACAATACGATCTTGGGATGAAAAGTCGTAGGATCGCGCATCTTGGCTAGCAGCATCAAGATCATCATCGTCATCGACGTCATCAACCCCATGCAGTAGCGCATCAATTTCGTCTTGGCTTAATAAATCACTCACTATATTGCCTTAGCCTCTTTAGGGTACTGAAATTACGGGTTATTGCATCACAAAACCGGTGAATAGCACTTTTTCGACCACTTTACGTCCCGTTACGGATTGCAGTGTATTTTGAACACTAAGAAGTGCTAATTGACGAGCTTCATCCTTACCTGCTTGAGTGCTTAACTTTTGCACATCTGAACTGCTAAAAGTTGTCAGGAGAGCATCTTCAATGAGCGGAATATGTTTTTGTATCAGGACCTCATCATCGGAACCTCGGACCATCAGCTGTACTTTAATTTCGACTAAACGAGCCCGATCTGGCCCGGGTAAATTAAAGAGAAAAGGACGAGGCATGGGCACATAAGAGGCGACCAGTTTATCATTTGAAGGTGTTTCAACCACAGCCTCTACAGCTTCAGAGGATGACTCATCTGAACTGCCGAGAAAAAACCATAATGCACCACCAATCAATAGTGCAACGAGTACACCGATACCAATAAAAATAAAAAGTTTTTTCTTACTTTTAGGCGTATCAGTATTTTCAAGTTCTAACGATTCTTCGTTGGCCATTCACTGTGCTCTTCAATTTAGACTTAAGTCTTTACATTTTATGCATCATATCAAAATGTAACAATGCTATTTAATCCTATAGGTTACCTGCTTAAGCGTAATAATCTATACCAGAATGCAGACTAGTAGTTTGATTTAAACCTAAATCCAGTTCTTCTGCTGAGAATTCATCCAAATTTGTGCTCCCAGAACCGTTACTTTCGCCAAAACCACCATCGCGACCTTGTTCTTGCTCACCTTGTGATACATGACTATCTGCGAGTTGCATTCCTTGCTCTTGCAATAATTCACGTAATCGAGGGATAGCTTGCTCAACCATGTCACGGGTTTGAGATTGAGTCACATGAAACTGTACTTGGGTTTGATCGCCGTGCACTTGGATTTTGACCGTCATATGGCCAAGCTCAGGTGGATCAAGACGAATTTCAGCGTGTTGGATACCATTACTCACCATCGTAATGAGCTGTTGTTTCATCACCGGAGAAAATCGTTGGATCATCTCCTGCATCTGATTTGGCGTTTCAACGCCTTGACGCAGTGAAAGTTGAATTTGCGGGATATCTTGACGATTCACTTGCGGTTGAGTAGGTGATGTTGTCACTGAAACGGGTTTAAACTCAGAGGCGACTTCGTCATCAAGATTAAATGCCGTCGGTGAACTTGATTCTAATGTAACAGCTAACTTGGCATCTTTAAGTTGTACGTTTGTCGCAAGCCGTTCTGATCCATCTAGCTCAATGTTTTTCGGAGTTGCCACATCCTCCGCAGTCCCTAATGTATTTAAGGCTGCAGTGGTTGCACTAACAAAAGATTCCTTCTTTGTACCATCAATACTGTTTGTATCTTTTAGACCCGTTGTAAAAGCATTTTGTTGGGCAATAGACGACTTATCTGCAGAAAAAGACCTGATACTATCATTTTCTCCCATAATAGGTTGAGCATCTACTATCCCTTGTTTCTGTTGTTTAGCGGCTTCTTGGCTAACCAATTCGACCGTGCTTTCTTCAACCAATACGCTCTGCTCTGGCAGTTCCCCATTGTTTTGTGACGCAATAGCTCCATCTAGCATGGCTGGCGTTGATAGGGGTAAAGCCAAATTAATGTCGGGTAAGTTAGTGGCATCAGCCTCAGCAATCAAAGCTACACCCGATTCATCCGTATCTGACGAATCAACTAATAACTCGGCTAATTTATCTAACTCAGAGGAAAAACAACTCTCAGCTTCAACGGCAGAAGTACCAATATCCAGATCCATTTCCTGCAGTAGCGGCAATTTGTCGCCCTCTGCGGCCGTTTTTTTCATTTCGTTTGCCATGCTAATCTGGGCAAAAATCAAACTCACATCATCCTCTTCATCTTGGGATATATCATTGGAGGATGCTGATTTAGTCAGTTCAATCGCGCGTTCTTGAGACGTTGAAGGCTTTTGGGTAGATGAGGAAACACTGTTAACAGAGGCTAAAGCTGCAGAAAAATCTTCACTACGCGTTTCTGGAGTCGATGCTTTACCTGCGCTTGCATTATTATTTGCCGCTTTTGGTAATAATATATTCGTCATTTGTTGCATATCGGCTCCCAAACCACCCCAGTTAAACTCAACAGTAACGGAGTAAAACGTCAATTTATGCTGTAAAAGCAATGTTGTGTATGAAATTAAGCAAATAAAATGCCAACATGAAAGTTATGTGATAGTTAACAAGATTTACGAAAGCGCGTATCGGCGCAAATACAGACTATTTATGTCGGCGGTAAAACTGTTGAGATGCAAACTCATCGGTCATTTTCTGCTCTCTTTTCAATTCTAATGCATCGCGTTTTTTCGCTTTATTAGCGAGAAGCAGTTCAACTGCCTTGCGCTTCTTTTGTTTTTCTAGCCAATGGTGCTGACGATACTCTTTTTGCTTTTCGCCATCAGCCACCACCCGGTTTTGTTGGGCTATGGCATCATCAATCTGACGAATAAAACGATGAAATTGGTGATAATGACTTGCGCTAATCGCTTGACCTTGCTGAGACTGCATTTGCTTCATGTAATCTAAACGATAGTTGTTTAAGGCATTGAGCTGATGTTGGCGTTTTTGACATTCTAATTGGGCCGATTTCAGTAAGAGCGAGGCTTGCTCTTCAGCATCAAGCGCTAAATTAAGTACCAGTAATAAGGGATCTGCATTCGCCATCATGGCCTCGGTTATTTACACTGTGCAGCAAGTTGAGCCAGCATCGATTGACTATCTGCAAAGCTAAAGGCATCACGCATGGTTTGCCTTAAGAAGGCATTCATCGCCGGTTGCAGACGTATCGCATTATCGATCCGAGGATCACTACCTTGGGCATAGGCCCCGATAGAAATCAAATCCCGATTCTGTTGATATAAAGAATAGGTTTGCTTTACACGACGCATCGCTTCTAAATGCTCATTAGAAATAACCATCGGAGCAACACGGCTAATTGATGCTTCAATATCAATCGCGGGATAGTGCCCCGAATCAGCCAGAGCACGCGATAATACGATATGGCCATCCAGAATCGCTCTTGATGCATCGGCAATCGGATCTTGTTGATCATCGCCTTCGGTCAATACGGTATAAAACGCCGTAATAGATCCCTGTCCAGGACCACCATTACCCGCACGTTCGACAAGACGGGGCAATTTAGCAAATACTGATGGTGGATAACCTTTTGTTGCAGGCGGCTCCCCCACCACTAAAGCGATTTCCCGCTGCGCTTGGGCATATCGAGTCAAGCTATCCATCAATAACAACACGTTATAGCCTAAATCACGGAAATACTCAGCGATACGCGTTGACGTTTCACAGGCGCGAAGGCGCATTAAGGGTGAGGTATCCGCCGGAGCCGCAATAACAACGGAGCGAGCTCGCCCCTTTTCACCCAAAATTTCTTCAATAAATTCTTTAACTTCTCGTCCCCGTTCACCAACCAACCCCACCACAATAATATCTGCAGTAGTACCACGGGTCATCATACCCAGAAGCACACTTTTACCGACACCAGAGCCCGCAAAGAGTCCCATGCGCTGACCTTTACCAACGGTCAACATGGCATTAATCGCACGTACGCCAACATCAAGGGGTTCCGTTATTGCACGGCGAGATAAGGGATTAATGGCAGAATTATGTCTTGGTGCATATTGATCGGTTTGCAGCGCACCTAATCCATCAAGAGGAACACCATTTCCATCGAGTACACGGCCTAATAAAGATAAGCCTACTTTAAGCCCTGTTTGCTCTCCAAGTGGAATGACTCTCGCTCCAGGGAGTACACCTCGTAACTCTTCAATGGGCATAAGATAGAGTAACTCATCATCAAACCCGACCACCTCAGCCACTAAATCTCCCGCCATGGTTTCGATAGAACACAAACTACCAACAGGCGCACGGCAACCACTCGCCTCTAAAGTGAGACCAACAACCCGCACCAATTGCCCACTGGCAACGGCGCGAAAAGGAGGTACTTTATCAATATATTGGTGGAATTTACTCAGCAGCTGGTGTTGACGGTTTTGCATCTTGATCTCCATTCGTTTGGAGTGAATCAATATCTGACTCAGTTTGCATAAGTTCCGATCCCGCAGCATCCTGATTATGATGTGATATTCTTGCGGCATCTTCTGCGGCAAGTGCTTCCTGTCGTTGTTGCTGCTGTTGCGTTAAATGGGCATGTTGACTTCGTAGAGATTCAAATACTGCATCTATTCGCGATGGTAAACTTAAATCAACCAAGGAACGCTGACTACTAATAATGCACTCTCCAGGGCTTAGAGAGGGATCGACTTCGAGTTGCCATTGATTGCGCGCCAATTGAGCTGCGGAATATAGTTTCTCAACGAGGATAACGTCATCAGGGTGCAACCTAATAGTCACTGCTTGCTCTTTAATAGGTAAAGATTCAATACCAAGACGTAAAGCGGAAAGTATTTGTTCAGGATGGGTTTTTAACTCATGTCCAATAACAGATTTAGCCAGTGCCATCGCTAAGGTCATTAAAGATAACTCAATGTCGCCATCGAGAAGTTGTAAGGGTTTTTCAAACTGATTGAGTAACGATTCAAAACGATTGATTAAACCCTTTGCTTCTTCAAGACCCGTTTCTAAGCCTTGTTCATGGCCCTGTGTAAAACCTTCTTGATGACCTTGCGCTAATCCTTCTAAACGTCCTTTTTCTAACCCCTCATTAAAACCTTGTGTTTTACCTTCACTAAAGCCTTCTTCTTCCGCTTGAGCTCGAATATGCTCAATTTCAGCCATTGTGGGAGGTGCGATAGCTTCTACCGTGACTGGTTTGATGTGCTTACCAGAGTAGCCAAACAAATTAGAGATGCTTTCATCCTCAACCTCTGTCACATCGGGTAGGTTCCAGTGACTAAATTCGATTTCACTGTCACTGACAATCTTATCCGACAATTTATTGTCACTCGGATTAGAGGAACTCATCGCCACCACCGCCGCCTAACATAATTTCACCGCTATCACTTAAACGACGAGCAATAGAGAGGATTTCTTTCTGTGCAACCTCCACTTCGCTGATACGAATAGGTCCCATAGCTTCAAGATCATCACGCAGTAACTCTGCGGCTCGCTTGGACATATTGCCTAACAGTTTTTCTTTAAGTTGATCGTCAGTTCCCTTAAGCGCCTTCAATAACACATCCTGTTGTACTTCACGCAACAGGATTTGAATACCACGGTCGTCCACATCGATAAGGTTTTCGAAGACAAACATGAGATCTTGGATTTGTTGCGCCATTTCTTCGTCGGATTCGCGCATAGTTTCCATCAATTGGCTTTCGATGCCCGTGTCTAAGTAGTTCATAATATTGGCGGCTGCTTTTAAGCCACCCATTTTCGCTGCTTGTGCGCCACCTTGACCCGCAAACTGTTTCTCCATGATATCGTTCAATTCCTGCAAGGCTGCGGGTTGAACTTCTTCAAGGTTAGCAATTCGCATCATTAAGTCTAAGCGAGTATTTTCAGGAAATTGACCAAAAATCTCTGCGGCCTGATCGGGTTCTAAATAAGACAATACAATGGTTTGGATCTGCGGATGCTCATTCTGGATGATTGTCGCCACTTGGCGCGCATCCATCCATTTGAGGGAGTCTAAGCCTTTAGCACCACTGCCCATGATGATTTGTTCAATTAAATTACCCGCTTTGTCTGCACCTAATGCTGCCGTTAGCGCCTTACGAACGAATTCTTCACTGTTAAAACCGATAGAGGAATATTTTTGAATATCATCAAGAAAAAGCTTATGCACACCAACCACTTTCTCTTGGCCAAAATCCTCCATTGCGGCCATGGCCATCCCCACCTTTTGCACTTGTTTGGGCTCTAAGTGCTTGAGGATAGAAGCGGCGTCGGCTTCGCTTAAACTTAAGAGTAAAATTGCCGTCTTCTCGATACCGCTCATGTCCTTCACATTAAAGCTTGAGACTTCAGCGGCTTCTTTTGTTTTATTCTCAGCCATTATCTTGTAACCAGTTTTTCACGACTTGAGTGGAAAGCTCGGGCTCATTTGCCACAAGCGCACGGATAGCTTTAATCATATCATCATCTTTATGAAGATTAGGGATAAGAATTGAGCCATCATCGGCATAACTGTATTCTGCTTCTTTGGTATTAAGCATACCTAAGGTGTCGGCAGCGTACTGATCTTCAATTTCCGCCAGTTCATTACCCAGTCTTGAATCATCTGGCATGTTTACACTATCAGGATAAATAAGGCGTTTTAGCATTGGACGAACCACGGCCAATATCAATACTAGGATCACCAAGGCGCCAACACCCAATTTTACCGCACGCCAGAACCACGGCTGTTCCCATAATTCAGGAGATGGTATGTCTTCCATCAGTTGATCCATAAAAGGAACGGTAACCACTTCCAACACATCACCACGTTGTGTGCTGAATCCTACCGCACCTTCTAGTAAACGACGAATGTTGGTTAACTCTTGCTCAGTACGGGCAACGCGTGCCACTTGCCCATTTTCATCTGCAGCACCGGGTTTAAAGTCCACAGCAACTGAAACACTAATTCGTCTGACTACCCCAATTTGCTGACGGGTATGGCTAATGGTGGTATCGAGCTCGAAATTTCGTGTTGCTTCACGGTGAGAGTTACCCACAACCACTTTTTCAGATGCATTGGTTGCATCTTCAGGAATATCTGACTCCATTGGCGGTTGATTTGACAGAGCACCAGGGATCCCCCCCGTAGTGCCACCGGTAGAGTTATTCTCAACCGTCATTTCACTGCGTAATGCTGGTAAATCAGGATTAAAGCGCTTGGCTGTTTGTTCGACTGCGGTAAAGTCCATGCTAACATCGACTTGGGAAGTAAAGTTATCAGGCCCTAAAATGGGGACTAAAATTGATTCAATTTTTGTGCGATATTCAGCTTCTTTTTGTTGTACTAATTCGAGTTCTCTACGCGCCCTAGCGGAAACGCCATCTTGGCTCCCTGAGTTAAGCAAACGACCATTTGAATCAGTGACGGTAACACGCGATGGTTCCAACCCTTGCACGGCTGAGGCAACAATATCAACAATGGCATCCACCTCTCCTTGGCCTAAACCGCCACGACGAGTATTGATAACCACGGTTGCGCTAGGTTGGGAAGTATTACGGGCAAAGACGTTTTCTTTGGGAAGTGCGAGAATCACTTTTGCGCGACTGACACTTTGTAGCTGCTCAATAGCGCGGGCAAGGTTTTCTTCTTGGCTGTGTTTAAGACGCGCTTGTTCCATCCTTTGGCTGACACCAAAACCACTGTCTTGGGTTAAAAAATCTTTACTTGTAGTGCCACCATCAATCCCTGCTCGGCTTAACATCAGTTTGACTTCTTGATATTTATCCTCAGGTACTTTAATAACATCAACCTCGATCTGATACTTGATCTTATTCTTATCCAAGACATCGAGTACTTGTACCATTTCCTGAGTTTCCATTTTTCCTAATGGACGATACTCAGGTTCCTGAGCCCATAACATCACAAAAACGGCTAGGGCTAAGCAGATTGCCAACGCAAGGATCATGGTAATTTGGCGCATCATATCGACACCGCCAAGACTCCCCATCACACCTGACTTATGTTCTTCTTGGACACCTTGGTCTGCTAAATCGGAATTAGACCCGACAATCATTTCTGTGCTCACAATTCGTACCTGCTGATTGGGTTATTCTCGGCCTAAACAGGCATACTCATTATTTCTTTATAAGCTTCGACAAGTTTATTACGCACTTGTACCGTCGCTTCAAATGCCACACTTGCTTTCTCTCTGGCAATCACAGTATCCGACAAGCTCACTGTCGTGTCACCCATCTCTAATCGCGTTGCCAAGTTTGATGACGTTGATTGTAAGCCGCTGACATTGCCAACAGCCTGCGAGAGTGGCTGACCGAAATCGGCACCACTGGTGTTATTTACCTGCTGCATAATATTCGGTGAGATACCGAAAGACGGTGTTATTTCACCTTTGAGTGACTGCATTTCTTGCAGAAATGTATTTGCGCCTATTTGCATGCTGAGCTCCCAGTCGTCGAATTCTTGACGATCAAAATATCGATAATGAGGAATATGCAAAATAATGGCCAAGTTTAAAACCAGCCATTTAAAATAGACAAATAAGGGATACTAAAAAGCATTGGAAGATTAACTCACTAGGTAAATCAGCAAGATACAAATGCACCTTAATCCTAAAAGGCATTAAAGTGCATTTGCTAATCATGCATTTTTACTGAAGTTAACTGGGTAATTGAATCCCCATATCTCGCATACGAGCCATTTTATATCGTAATGTTCGAGCGCTGATCCCCAGTTTTTCAGCCACAAGTTTTCGGCTCCCCTGACACTGGGCTAAGGTTTCTAAAATAATCACATGTTCCTGTGCTTTAAGCTCTTCACCTAACCCTTCTGGCTCAGACGCTGACACTTCAGATTCATCATTTATCAACACACCCTGCACATCAATAATAATATCATTGGCGGTAATCACAGAACCTGTCCGTAAAATCAAGGCTCTTTGGACAATATTATCTAGCTCTCGCACGTTTCCTGGCCAGCGATGGCTAAGCAAACGCCGGCATGCTTGTTCATCCAATTCAGGTGTAGCGCCGATATTGAGAGCCTTTGCATGCTTAGCCAATAAATGGCGAGCAAGCGGTAAGATATCAGCAGGCCTTTGATTCAGTGCAGGCCATGTTAATGGGAATACATTGATACGGTAATAAAGATCTTCCCTAAATCCACCTGCGGCCACTACCGCTTTTAAATCACGATTTGAGGTCGCCAATACACGAACATCGAGCTTAATCGTCTTACGACCACCTAAGCGCTCAACTTCGCGCTCCTGTAACACCCGTAACAACTTTGCCTGCAAACCTAAGTCCATTTCCGATATTTCATCGAGCAGCAAAGTTCCACCTTGTGCTTGTTCAAACTTACCAGGGCATGCTTGGTAAGCACCAGTAAATGCGCCCTTTTCATATCCGAAGAGAGTTGCTTCAAGCATATTTTCAGGAATAGCTGCACAGTTGATGGCAACAAAGGCTTGTTCGGCGCGGCTGCTATGCTGATGAATATAACGAGCGAGTACTTCTTTACCCGAACCACTGGGTCCCATGATCATCACAGAAGCATCGGATGCTGCAACGCGTTGTGCTAGTGATAACAATGCAAGACTCTTCTCATCTGCAACAATAGGTTTATCCGCGTTAGTTTTTAATGGTAAATAGCGAGATACTTGATTTAACAATACTTCTGGCGCAAAGGGTTTGGCTAAATAGTCAACCGCACCTAATTTAATCGCGCTAACGGCACTGCCAATCGTGGCGTAGGCCGTCATCAGTAATACAGGCAGTTTTGGGTGATGTTGTTGCAGGTAATTTAGCAAGCCTAAACCGCCAATTCCCTGCATCTGCACATCACTTATCACTAAATCAAATTGATGTTGTTTTAATGCAAGAATGGCATCTTCACCACAAGCCACATCAATACATTCATACTGCGCAAGTAATAAAGTATCGAGTAAGGCTTCCCTTAATGAGGCGTCGTCTTCAACTAAGAGTAACTTGGCTTCAGACATGGGGTTTCTCCAAAGGCAATACAACCGCCGATTTTGCGCGAGGAAAAACTAACGAAACAGTACAGCCCTTATTCGGTAGGCAGCGAAGTTGTATTTCTCCGCCATGATTACGCACAACCGATTGCACAACGGCTAATCCAAGTCCTGTCCCTTGAGCTTTGGTGGTGAAAAAAGGTTCCATCACTTTTTGCTGCATCTTCGCATCTAACCCTTTGCCATTATCAATAACCTCTAGCATTAATTGATCCTTTGACTCTGTGGCAAGGATACGGATCTGACTCGCTCCAGCTTCGAGGCTGTTGATGACAAGGTTATTAATTGCAGAACTTAGCGCGCTTGAATTTGCCAGTAATAATCCACTTGATGTATTAGTAAAGGAAAGTTTGCAACCTTGCTGCTCTGCAATTGGATCACAGTTTCCAATCACACTGACCATCACATCATTCAGGGAAACTAACTCGCCAAGCTCATCTTGACGGCCTTTTGCCATCAACAGCATATCGTTAACTTGTCTTTCCAATTCATTAAGTCTATCAACCAATTTCTGTTGAAACTTAGTCTTGGCAGAGTCTGATAATTTAGGGCTTGCTAAGTTCGAGGCATATAACAAGGCCGCAGAGAGTGGCGTACGGACTTGATGGGCCAATGTCGCCACCATCTTACCAAGTGCAGATAACCGCTGCAGATGTGAAATATTTTTTTGTAAAAGACGAGTTTCAGTCAGATCCGTTAATACGATTAACTGACCCGGCTCTGGAGTTAAAGGAGTAATGGCTAATTTGACTCGACGACCATTACGTAAAGACACTTCATGGCCATCATCTTCTTGAGGTGCAAAAGCACTATGAATCACATCAATCCAACGAGCACCACATAGAGAGTGCTCTAGCAATTCCACCGCGACGGGATTCGCGTCAGTGACAATACCATCACCATTTAAAATCACCACGCCAGAGGGCATCGCTTGTAAAATATGTTCCATTCGATTGGACATATTTGCGGCCTCACGCAGTTGGTTCCATTGTTTGCTAGTGTGCTTAAATGTCTCGATTTGCGCTAGTGGGTGGGCTGACATAGTCACTCCGTCAAAAAATTGCTTATGACGCAGTGACTGCAGGTTCTATGCCAAATTAAAATTCAAATTTAATAAATTAAATCAATAGCATAACTTAAAATGCAAAAGACTATTCTTTTGTCATTCCGTATTTCCGCATTTTTTCAACTAAGGTTGTACGGCGAATCCCTAACATTTCAGCCGCTCGAGCAACAACATTATCCTGCAACTCAAGAGCTTGACGTATCATGTCAATTTCAAGCTCTGCCAACAAATCTTTAAGGTTAACGCCTTCAGGAGGTAGCTCATTTGGAAAACGTGTTTCAGGAATTTCAACGGGTTCTTCACTCGAAAAAATGGACGCTAAGGCATCACGCTCCTGTTGTTCTTCACTCATTTCTACGCAGTATTCGGGCACATCAATATGGCGATATTTAACGGGCAGATCATTAACATCAACCAAACCACCTGGATATAAAATGGTGAGTCGCTCAACTAAGTTAGATAACTCTCGAACGTTGCCAGACCATGCATGTTCCTTTAACGATTCTATTGCGCGTTGGGTAAAGCGCACTTTACCACGTCCCTCATTATATACACGGCTCACCAGCTCCTGTAGCAACAAAGGTACATCGTCTTTACGCTCGCTTAAGGCGGGCATTTCGATAGGGAAAACATTAAGGCGATAGTAAAGGTCCTCACGGAACCAATTACCGCTGATCATGCTCTCTAGATCCCTATGGGTAGCCGCGACGACTCGAACATCCACGTTAATCGTCTTAGTTCCACCCACTCGTTCAAAAACTCGCTCTTGCAACACACGTAGCAATTTAACTTGCATCTGTAAGGGCATATCACCGATTTCATCAAGAAACAGTGTGCCACCTTCAGCTAATTCAAAACGTCCTTTACGGGAACAAATGGCCCCTGTAAATGAACCTTTTTCATGACCAAACAGTTCACTTTCGAGTAATTCAGGAGGAATAGCGCCACAGTTAACGGGAATAAAAGGACCATCACGACGTTCAGAAAGATAATGAATATTACGAGCAACGACCTCTTTACCCGTACCAGACTGGCCTAACACCAACACTGTTGCATCAGAGGTTGCGACCTGATTGATCAAGTGTCTTACATGAGCAATACCATCACTACGTCCAACTAAACTTCTAAAAAGCTTAGTTTGATTAGCACTTGTAGGTACTTGAGGACGTTTAACTTGGCCGTAAACTTGGCAAAAGTGCAGCAGTTCCGTTAATTGGGGATAGCTTAAGGGTTCTTCAATTTGTCCAAGCACATTGGATACTTGAAAATCACCTATCTCGCCAAACAATAATATCGGTTGCCACGCGAACTGGGTCGCAAGCAATTTTATTGCATCACTTGGCATGGTATCAGTAAAGAGAACCAAAGCACGATAACGAGTATCTTGGAGATAAGAATTTAATTTTTCGGGAGCAATAACATCTATTTGCTCACCTAAAAATTCAAATATGCAACACAGGCGACTTAGGCGCTCTGATGGGGTTCCGACAAGTAAAATTCGTTGATCTGTTTGCATCATTCAGTAGGCCGTAAAGCTCTAATATGTATTAATTTGCATTAATTATTTTATGATTAGTTGCTGTAAAAGCTTAACAAATTCAATGTAACAATCTGTGCCACCATCACTACTGTGATGAATATTGTATTATCAGCAGTCGAGAAGCAAGCCTCAGATGCGCTTTATGCCAATCTGAGTTGATTTTAGTTCATTTATGCCATGATTCTAGCTACAAGAGTCAATTTATTGACATTCGCCATAAAAAAAGCGCACAGAGTGCGCTTTTTTTATGGCCCTTGACCCGTGTCCTAAATTACCTTAACTCGCGTCAGAATGGGAAGACACATTATGCTTATCGGCAGGGATAGCATCCCAGCCTTCTTTAATAGTACGTAAAATATCACACACATCGTCTATTGCTTTCACATCATTATTCAAGTTAGCTTCTGAAATTTTTCGCAACATAAAATCATAAAGTTCACTTAAATTTTTTGCAATTTGGCCGCCTTCATCCATGTTCAAACTATTACTTAAACCCGTAATAATACCGATCGCTTTATTAATATAAATACCTTTGTTTGCCAAATCATTTTGCTCGATAGCATAACGACTTTGTGCCAAACGTTGCAGTGCTCCAGCAAACATTAACTGAATAATTCGATGCGGCGAAGCTACAGTGATCTCACTTTCTAACGAAACTTTACGATATGATTGCAGCGATCCTCTCATAAATACCTACCTGTTTGAATCTATTGTCTCGTAAACACTAATTTGACGTTTATTCTTACTACCTGCATATAATAATGCTTGCCTATCGGCCATGATATGACTTGCCTTAACAGTGAACTCTTTAGTGAGGTCAAGCTGTCCTTGAAGATACTCAACATCCAATATGTTAGTATCTGTAACCAGCACATCGAGTAAAAGTTGACGTTCTCCAACCAAGGCTTGCAAATTTGACACCAACTCATCAGTTTGAGGATCTTCTGCGGGAATAAGAGTTAACTGGTTGAGTGTCTCTATGAGAATCGTATTAAGTTCATCAAGTTGTTTCACTAGACGCTTCCTTATCTACTCTTTTTAACGGCTCCTGGAAGAGAGTTTATACGATCAACTAAGCCGCTGCTCTGTTGGTTCAGTTGCCCAACGACAAGATCCATCGCATTAAACTGTTTTGTTAACCGCGCTGTTAGCTGTTCCATTTTAAGAGTAAAGGCTTCCCTTTGGTCAGCAAGCCTACTTTGCTGGTTAGTATAGCTTGTCTGTCTATCAGCAATCAGTCCTCTTGATTTTACATAAGTATTTGATACATCATAAAACCGATTTGCAAGGCCTTTTTCTGAGGTAGCAAATAGCGCTTCAATACTGGACATATCTTCAGACACGACTTTTGAGAGCTTAGTGTCGTCAATGGATAGATTGCCATTTCGATCTGTTTTGATCCCAATATCATATAACGCAATAGTCCCCCCATTCTCTGTAGGTATTCGCTCACTCGAGATACTACGAAGTTGGGATTCTATTGAGCGGACCATAGAGTCGCCCTGCAATGCTGATGCCGTTTTTTTGTCTTTATCGTAAGATGACAACTTATTAACAGAATTAATCAAACTGTTATAAGAATCAACAAAAGCCTTAATGTTTGCTTTAACAGCATCAGTATCCTGCTCAATTTTAACTGTTGTTGTTTTGGAAAGATCAGCCTCAGTTAACTGTAACGTAACACCAGAAATTGCATTCTTAACTTCATTCGTTTGCGAAGTTACAGTTTGGCCATCAATATAGATCACTGCATTTTTGGCATCTTGTAATGTTGTAATATTACTTGCATCAAACATATCACTGAGCCCTGAACCTGAAGTGTCAGTCGCAGTAATATTGATTTGATTATCCTCACCCGTTTTATTGGAACTAAAAACCAATCGACTACCAGCATCACTGGTAACTACGGTTGCGGTAACACCCACATTGTCAGAAGCTTTATTGACTTTTTTGGCAATTGCATCAAGGGAATCTGTTGCAGCGATATCAACAGAGAAATTTTTTCCATTAATGTCAAAATCAAGGCTTCCTTCGCCAACACCTGATGCACGATTAGCAACATTTGTCCCTGCAATCTTATGATTGACAGCAAGCTGCTCGACTTTGATGCCATAACTTCCCGCTTGAGCGGTTTTATCTGCAGTAGCGGTTAAAAAGGTACTATTACTAACGGATATCTTACGTTGATTTAAAGCATCGCCAGTTTGCAGTTTTTTTACGGCATCTTGGAACGCAGACAAGGCACTCTTCAAGGTTCCCATAGCAGAAACCTTAGCTTTGATACTGTCTTCTGTTTTATTAAACATCGCTTCTTTGGGCGTTTTCTCGGCATCGACTAATACTTTAACAATATTAGTAATATCTAGACCTGACCCCATGCCTGTCGCTGTTAATGCCATACAAACCTCTACTCATCAACTATCGATATGTTAGAAATATCACTATTTAAGCCTCTGTTTTCATCAAAAGCCCTGTCACTTCAGATAATTTTTCAGCTAATGCCAACGCTTCTTCACTAGGCATTTGCCTGATAACATCACCCGTATCTTTATCTAAAACAGTCACAACCGCCTGACCCGATTTTTCATCAACTTTAAACGCAAGCCCCTTACGCATCATAGACATCATATCAGACAGTTCAGTAGCAACTTGCGAAAGTTTAGCGGGATCTGGATGTTGTTCATTTTCGATATCATCTTGTACTACCGTTTGCTCAATTGCCGATACTGCGGCATTTCGCTTTAACTCGACATCCGCAGACCCCTTTAACTGCGTCTGAGCTAGTTCGACTTTATTGTGAACCATAGTCGATGAACTTGCTATATTGATATCCATAGCGATACCTCACCAAATTGAACACAGAACTTTACCTAATATAAGTATAAGACCTGTGTACTTTAAAAACTTTCTAGACCTTTAATACAGCAAAGGGAGATCCGTTGCCGAACCTCCCTATCACTGTCTCACCTCTTGCTTTCTATTACAGCAGTGATAAGGCCACTTGAGGTAATTGGTTAGCTTGGGCTAACATAGCAGAACCCGTTTGTTGCAATACTTGGTTCTTGGTCATTTGCGATGTTTCTTTCGCAAAATCCACATCCACAATACGACTCTTAGCATCAGAAATGTTGGCCTGAGTGTTAGCACTATTACTGATGTTATAGGCTAAGCGGTTTTGCTTAGCACCTAGATCCGCACGCTGACTATCAATGGTTTTAATTGCAGCATCAATCGCAGCCAGTGCAGAGGCTCGAGCAGAGCCTTTAATATCTAAACTACCAACTTTTAATGCTGATGCAGTGGTTTTTGACACAGAAATCGTAATATCTTCACCTGATTGGTGCCCTACTTGGAAAGTCTTACCAGCAGAGAAAGTGCCATCAAGTAATTTAGTAGTACCAAAGGCCGTATTTGTACCGATTGCTGTGATTTCTAATGCTAACTGATCGATCTCTTTTTGTATTGACGTTAAGTCATCTGAACTATTAGCACCGTTTTCTGCTTGGACGGTTAAGTCACGCATACGTTGCAGCATGTTAGTTTGTTCTTGCATCGCACCTTCAGAAATTTGGGCGATAGAGATAGCATCGTTAGCGTTACGCATACCCACATCTAAACCACGGACTTGGCTATTTAAGCGGTTAGAAATTGCTAAACCTGCCGCATCGTCCTTTGCACCGTTAATACGCAGACCACTGGACAAACGTTCCATGGAAGTGGCCAAACCGCTCGCTGAAGTATTTAAGTTTTTCTGTGCTTTTAAAGATGTTACGTTAGTGTTTACTGTAATGGCCATGATCGTTTCCTCTGTATACCTGGCTTGTTAACTTAACTTGCCTGTCTACTTAAGCCAGGCGGGTCTTAGTGGTTACAGTATATTTAACGGCAGCATCTTTTTTATCTTTAGGATTATTTTTAAAAAAATTTAATTTTATATAAAATCATTATTTTCAATAACATAAAAACGTATAAAAACACTTTGCCTACTATATCTCCTTTTTCTAGAAGAAAGTAGGCAAAAGCAACGTCCTGTATTGATATGTTCTGCTTAGTAAATTATCCCAGTAGTGACAGCGCAACTTGAGGCAATTGGTTAGCCTGCGCTAACATTGCAGAACCCGTTTGTTGTAATACTTGGTTTTTCGTCATTACTGATGTTTCTTTAGCAAAATCGACATCGACAATACGGCTCTTAGCATCGGCAACGTTTGCTTGAGTGTTAGCACTGTTACTGATGTTATAGGCTAAACGGTTTTGTTTAGCACCTAACGCTGCACGTTGGTTATCAATATTTTTAATTGCCGCATCAATGGCTGCGAGGGCTGTAGAGCGGCCACCTGCACTTGCAATCGTTAATGTGTTGACAGATAAACTCCCAGCATTATTGGTACCAACGGAAATAGTGATATCTTCACCTTCTTGGTGCCCTACTTGGAAGGTTTTTCCCGCAGAAAAATTCCCTGTCATCAGTTTAGTATTACCAAAAGCGGTACTGTCACCAATGGCAGTAATCTCTTCAGCTAATTGATCGATCTCTTTTTGTATTGCATCTAAGTCATCGGTGCTATTTGCACCGTTTTCAGCTTGTACAGTCAAATCACGCATACGTTGCAGCATGTTAGTCTGCTCTTGCATTGCACCTTCAGCGATCTGGGCAATGGAGATCGCATCATTAGCATTGCGCATTCCCACATCTAAACCACGTACCTGACTGTTTAGACGATTTGAAATGGCTAAACCAGCGGCGTCGTCTTTGGCGCTATTGATGCGCAGGCCACTTGATAAACGTTCCATAGAGGTTGCTAAACCACTACTAGACGTATTTAAATTTTTCTGTGCCTTCATCGAAGTCACGTTGGTATTAACTGTAATAGCCATAGTATTTTCCTCTTCTAAGTATCTTGCCAAGACTTCGAAGCTTGGCCATTTCCAATCTTGAAACTACCAGTGCATTTAGGCTATTACACCTAAAAATCACGATTAAATATAATCAAACAGGGAAACAGAACCCACCTTACTAAACACGCTAGAGACTGCGTTCAATGCAAGCTGCTGCTTTTCAAATTCCGTAATCGCTGACGCGTAATCAAGATCCTCAAGTCGAGATAGAGCAGATGTATTCACCACTTTCTCCTCTGTGTGAGTCTCTTTATAACTCTCAACGGCTTTCAGATTATTTCCCGCCACACTTCTGGCAGAACTGATCTGATTGACGCCACTATCGATGTTATTCAATATCTGTGCCAACTTCGCACGACCTTGCGGAGTGTTAGCAGAATTAGGATCCTCGATTAATGCGATTGCACTACTGATAGTATCGAAAATACTGACTTCAGCCTGAGGCTCCATGGTGAAACTATCGCCAGCACTGGGTTTCCCAGACACTTTAACTTCAATTCCATTGAAACTAACGGGGGTAGTCGCATCAAAATTGGCGATGTTAGCCACTGGGTTATTGGCAGAGTCAAGCACTTGTAAATTTGTGCCACCTAAGCCATTGTCAATGAAGTTAAATGTATATGTATCAGCTAGATAAGTTGATGCATCAGCTATTTTTGCCGTTTTAACACTAAATTCCCCCTGCTGACTGGCCAAATAATTGACGCTATAATCGCCAAGTCCATTAGGTGCTTTCATAAATGCACTATCGCCAGGGACATTAGTTCCCAGTGCAACACCAGACTGCACTAAACTATTTTGAATACCAGAATCACCGCTATAAACTATCTTGGGTGGTGTAGAATTATCGAAAGCAAAAGGCTCTTTATCCGTGCTGTAGCCAGAAAACATATAATTGCCAGATTCATCCTTACTATTGGCAATAGATAAGAGCTCTTCTAAGCTGCCTTTCATTTCATCGGCAATCATTTGCCGCTCAGAATCCGCGAGTGTGCCGTTTACCGCTCGCATAACTTGTTCACGTATGGAAGATGCCAGATTTTCGGCACTCCCCAACTTACTTTCAGTTACTGCTAATCGATTAGTCGCGTAGTCAATATTCTTCATAAATTGATCGACTAAGGCATTGCGTTGATTCAGGTTATCGATACCTAGCGCCGCGACAGGATCATCACCTG
Organism: Shewanella putrefaciens; assembly: GCF_016406325.1. NCBI lineage: Bacteria > Pseudomonadati > Pseudomonadota > Gammaproteobacteria > Alteromonadales > Shewanellaceae > Shewanella > Shewanella putrefaciens. Next base: position 2,920,178 of record NZ_CP066370.1, read on the forward strand.
CAGTATTGACTTTTTTGCCACTACTGAGCTGTTCGAGGATCTTGCTAGTTGCCGTTTGCTTTTGCAGTACACTCGTAATGCTTTGATTAAAGATCTGCGCGGATGATAGTCGCATGATTAAATCTCCTAACGCACTGAAGTTAATAGGGTGTCAAAAATTTGTTGTGCCGTAGTCATGATACGGGCTGAGGCTTGATAAGCCTGTTGAAAACGCATTAAATTGGCGGCTTCTTCATCTAAGTTGACGCCCGATTCGCTTTCTACTCTGGCATAGGCTTGTTGGTAAATAGCCTCTGCAGACCCTACACGCACTTCGGCCGCTTTTGTCTTACTGCCTATGTCAATTTTTGTATTTTCAAATACATCCGCTAAGGTTGACTTCCCCCCATTCATCACTTTACTTTCACTCAATTTGGCCATAGCAACGGCGTTAGAGTTGTCGCCTTCAGCAAAGGCTAAGTTAAAGGTAAATCTGTCATTACTGGCGGCTGCGGTACTATCAACTTCAAAGGTAAAACCAAAGGCACTTATACTTGGGGGAGTATAAGGAGCGGCAGCGCCAAGGGAGGTTCCGGAGGCATCAAATGCTTCATAGGTTGGAGGTATCGCGGTGGTATCGAGCTGGATCGTCAATTCACTGCCAGTAATAGGAAAATTCGCTGCACTGCGATTCGTAATTTGCGTCAACTTAACTTGGGTATTACCTGAGTTCGCGGCGTCAGCAGTTATTTTTGGCGAAGCGGCGGCAATACCTTTAGGATCCGTCATTTCAACCGTAATACCATTAGCTGCGCCAGCAGTTGGTCGAATAGCGAATCGATCACCAGAAGCCATTGCCCCAGCTTTAATATTAATAGAAAATCCTGCACCGCCTTCTAAGGTCGAGCCATTTAACGTCAGTGGTGTAATTCCCCCTGTTTCTGTATCCCTTAGTTCATAGGAGGCCGGCGCAGTAAAAGATAACTCATATGAGCCACCCGTTAATAAACGAGTATCATCAATATTCACGCCTAAGGTTGCGTTACCAGTATTGTTTGAATAGCCACCAACACGACCCAATGACATTAAAGGATCATTAATATCTCTAAAAATATTCGCTCCCACTTGGCCATTTAGATCTAATCCTTGTTGCTGCATTTTGTTGAAGTTATCAGCAATCCCCAGGGCCAACTGATCGAGCTCGTGACTTGCAGGAATTAACGTTTGATCACGGTATTCAAACAGCGCACCTAATTGCCCACCTAATTTGCTCGGATCGGCAGAGACACTTTGTGAACCAATACTTGACATCAACTGCAACTCATTGGGGAATGGATTACCGGTTTTAGTATCCATCGTCATGGCAATCTCACCAGAGACCAACATCACCGAGCCGCCCAACATAATACTTTTCGCACCATTATCTTGAGGAATAACATTCACTTGAGCATATTGGCTTAGCTCCTGAACGAGTGCATCTTGCTTATCAAGTAAGATGGCGTCTTGATTTGGCGATTTCATCAGCTCGAGATTTAAATTAGCCAACTCCTTACTAATCTCATTGATACGCTTAGTCATCCCAGTGATCTGATCATTGGTTTGCGTCAGTTGGCCATTTAAGCTCGATTGCATCTGATTCAAACTATTAGCCAATTGTTTAGCATCGTTTAGAGTTGAACTACGAATACCTAAATCAGCGGGTAAATCCGCGAGACTGTTTAATCCAGTAAACAGAGAATTTAAACTCTGAGGAACCATTTTACCGATTTGAGAAAACAGTTGATCGAGCTCACTGAGTTTGCCGTAGCTTGCTTCTGCGCCACTTAAGGTTGTTTGCCCAATGCGTAATTCTCTTGCCGCATAATCATTGTAGATACGCTTTACGTCATCAACGTAAGTCCCTGTACCATAAAAACTATTACCAAAGCGTTGCGACTCCAGCGTTGACTGAGTTGCCACTTGTCTGTGATAGCCTGCGGTATTCGCGTTAGCAATGTTATTACTGGTTACCCCTAGCTGCGATTGAGAGGCAAGCACACCAGTACGTGCAATATTTAATAGGTCAATCGCCATTAGCCGACACTCCTCAGAACGAATATCCTATGAAGATTTATCATTTGTCTTCTCCTGGCAGTATCGACTTAAGCTCTTGGCTTATGGTCTGCATCACTTTAATGACTTTCTCAGCATATTTAGGATCAGTGGCATAGCCCGCATCCTGCAATGCACGAATAAATTGGGTTGGTGAAGCGGCGACTTTTGTAGCACCTTGATAACGCTCACCTTCAGCAATAAAGGTGACAAAATCATTGAAACTATGCTCAAAGTCGGTGTAAACACGAAAATCGGCTTTCTGTCTCACGGCAATACCCTGTTCAAATTCCAAGGTACTCACGTTAGCTTTATCGCCAAGCCAACGGCGATCAGCTTTAATATTGAATAAGTTGTGACTAGGCGCACCATTACTGCCACGTACTATTTTTTGTCCCCAACCAGTTTCGAGTGCAGATTGTGCAAGTAGCACTTCTGGTTTCGTACCTAAAGCCTTAGCCGCTTTTTCAGCATGGGGATACAAGGTCGCCAAAAACTCTTCTCGGCTACCAAACTTGAGTGTCTTTTGAGTTTCTTTAAATGCCACAGTCGGCAAAATCTGGCCACTGATGACGGGCTCAATCGGCGATAATGGTTGCTCTGACCACGCAGGTTTGGGCGTATTTATCGCGAGTGAAGGTATTGGAGTGTCGATATCCAATGATGATGTCACAGCCTCGGGTCTATCGGACTCAAATGTTGGACGAGCGATATAAATCGGGATCTGTATTGAAGTACTCACAGGTGGTGTTGAAGCATCAAGTACATCTTGGGTTGATGTATTTTGTGCAAGAGCTGTGAATGCTTTATCACCTCGCTGTAGTTTTTCACCACCATCATTACGTAATACTGAGGCTGGTGTAAGCTGGCTAGATTCAGGCGAGAGTTGCTGCACCATCATGTCAGCCAGTCCTAATACTCCTTTATCTGACAAATCCACTGACAATTGCTGATCACGCATTTGTTCATAAAACTTAGTGTATTGGCTATTGAGGGGACTATCCGATTCAAATACCGCATTAGCATCGCGCATGCTTTTCATCAACATTTGCACAAAAATGCCTTCAAATTGTTGGGCAACTTGTTTTAAAGTGCCCTTCTCATCTTTCTGTGCCTGAGCGCGAAGTGAATCTAAGCCTCCCAGGTCAAGAAAATGTGATGAACTTGAAAGCTTTTCCATAGTTTTCCCGACAGAAATTAGATGATGATAAGCTCACCATGCAAAGCACCTGCCACTTTTAACGCTTCTAGGATAGCAAGTACATCTGAAGGGGCCGCACCCACTAAGTTGACGGCTCTAACTAACTCGTCCAAAGTGGTTCCTGGGCTAAACATAAACATACGGCGATCGCTTTCACTGACACCTATTGTGGTGTCAGCCGTCACAACCGTTTCACCATTAGCCAATGCATTAGGTTGAGATACCTGCGTTGCTTCTGCAATGGTTACGGTTAAACCACCATGGGTTATTGCCGCAGGCAGTAATTTTACGTTTTGTCCGACAACAATCGTTCCTGTACGTGAGTTAACAATCACCTTGGCTGATTCTTCTGCTGGAATAACATCCAAATTTTCGAGAGTTGCAAGAAAGGATACCCGCTGTGAGACATCTCTTGGGGCACTGACTTGTACTGATGTTGCATCTAATGGACGCGCCATATCAGGCCCAAGTAAATCATTAATGGCATCAGCCATTCGTTGAGCGGTTGAAAAATCGGCACGGCGCAGGTTAAACGTCAAATAATCGCCACTTGAAAATGGCGTTGCTACACTACGCTCGACTATCGCACCATTTGGAATACGGCCTACTGTAGGCGTATTTTGAATAACTTTAGAACCATCCAAACCTTCTGCACTAAAACCACTCACCACTAAACTCCCTTGGGCAATGGCGTATACATTACCATCGACCCCTTTGAGAAACGTTTGCAATAGCGTGCCACCACGCAAACTTTTAGCCTCACCTAAACTCG